>CAJTXR010000001.1:0-368826 GCA_910584005.1 uncultured Anaeroplasmataceae bacterium
AACGGAGTTAGAGTATTTGAAGATTACTAAAAAAAATAGAGAAGAAACCTATATTTTAAATCAAAATAAACTAGATAAAGAAGGAGAAAAAAGATGAATATACTTGTTGTAAATGATGATGGAATTGAAGCGAAAGGAATCCATCTGTTAGCAGAAAAATTAAAAGCATACGGTACGGTTTATGTTTGTGCTCCAGATCAAGGAAGAAGTGCTTCTAGTCACTGTATTTTATTACATCATTCTTTATCTTTTGAATATGTAAAGGAAGAAGGCATATTTTGGTATAAAACCAGTGGCATGCCTGCAGATTGTGTGCGATTGGCTTTTGATCTAATCCCTGTGCAATTTGATCTTGTTTTTTCAGGTATTAATAATGGCCTAAACGTAGGAACTGATATCGTGTATTCGGGAACGGTTTCTGCAGCTAGAGAAGCAATGCTAGAAGGATGTCCCGCTATAGCTATTTCAACTGACTTTGATTCTTTTTTGATTGTTGAGGAAGAAATAGATTCTCTTCTTAAATTCGTTTTTGAAAAAAAGCTCTACTCAAAGCATTATGTTTTAAATATCAATTTTCCTACTCATTCTTTTTTAAAATCTAAGGGATACCGTTTTACAAAGCAAGGGAAAAAAATATATTTTTCACGTTTTATTCAAAATGAAGATGGAACATATTTTAATGAAGATAAAGAAATTTATTTAGATCCAGATGAAGATACAGATGTCTGCCTATCAACTCAAGGATTTATTACATTTGTTCCTTTGTCTGTTGAACAAACAAATTTTGATGTTTTAGATGAATTGATAAAAAGTAATAAATTAGATTTTATGATGTAATATAGCAGAAAATTAAGTTTAACTTGCTATTGTCAAAGGAAAGTAAAAAGGCTTATCAAGAGTGCTTAAGTAGCACTTTAGATAAGCCTTTTTTTCTATGAACAAATAAAATGAGGAATAATTAAATCCACTCCTTTCTTAAAATCTTAATAGCATTTAAAAAGAAACATAGCGATTTGGATAGAATTTAAATTTACAACTAGCCCAGAAGTCAAAAGAATCACTTATGTGGGTAAATCACATTGTAGAGTGGATTCAAAGGGGGATTGTAAATAGATAAATTAAATGTTAAAATAAAGTAAAGAAAGGAGATAATTACTGATGAGAAAAAAAATATGTTGTTTGTCTATTTTATTAATTTTTTTTACTTGTTTATTTTCTTCTTGTAAATCACCTGGATATATGCTTCCTCCAGGCGAAAGAATGGAAGTACAATTTGAAGACAGCTATAATGTTAATAAAGATGTGAAATTAAAGATTTCTGTAGGATTTGATAAAAAAGATCAAGAAATGTATTGTCAAACTGGAGATACTAAATTTGAATTGGGGTGTGTACCAAATTCCAAAAAACTTGACCGAGCTAAAGCAACGATATTCTATACGTTTACAGATTTTATGGATGAAAAATATTACTACACAAAGAAGAAAAAGGAAATTATGTATCATTTTAATGAGCAATTTGTCATACCGAAAGAGTTCTTTAGTGAAACCAATTTTTTCCGTGATTCTTATGGGGAGTTTCTAGTTTTCTTAGGTGCTTCTTATTTGGATGGAAGTGGTTGGGGAACTATGCTGTATGCTACTTATGTTTATGAAAAGCAAGGGGAATCTTTAGTAATTCAAACGGCGGAAACCTATAGACCTAGAAATTATAGCCTTAAAGTAGATTTAGAGGATAGTTATAATGTTAATGAAGATGTTACATTAACAATTTCTATAGGAATTCATCAAAGACTTCAAGAAGTATATGTTCAAGATAAATATTATAAAATGGGATTGGCATATGCACCTAAAAAATACAATGATTTTAGCGAAGACCAAATGACATTACTTATAATTACAGATTTTTGGGATGATAAATATTATTATACTATAGAGAATAATGAAATTATATATCATTTTAGTGAACAATTTAAAATAGATAAAGAGGTTTTCAATAATTCTTCTGGAAAGTTTTGTATTTATCTATGGTCTACAAATTCAAATGGTCTTCATTGCTACTTGGAACGAGAAAGTGCTATTGATTTTACCTATAAAAAACAAGGTAAATCATTATTCATAAGTTATAATTATGTTATTAATCGGATGATGTAATTATGAAGAAGAAGTTTAAAATATCCATCGTTTTATTATTTTTAATTTTATTATTCTTATTTTTCCCTATAAAATCTTTAGCAAAATCAAAAACAAGGGAAGACTCTTTACATTCATTTGTAGAGCAATATAGTGAAGATAATTTAGAAATAAATCAGTTAACTATTCCTTTTGATTCTAAAGATGAATTAGAAGATTTAAGTATAAAAGAAGAATTGGTAAGAGAAACTATTTTTAGTTCCAATAATCAAAATGAATTACTTCCTAGTGAACCTCTAGACTCTTTTGTATGTGGAGAGTTAAGCTGGGGACATGGAGATAAGAAATATCCATTAAAAAACACATTGGTTAGGATAAAGTATACGAATAGAGCGGGGGTAACTTTTCCTCAGTTTGTTTATACAGATAAGAATGGTTGTTTTTCTACAACTATTAAATTGTCAGAAACTCATACTGTTTGTCTTCAAATTCATACAGAAGGAAAGAATAGCATAGTTAAAAATAATGTTATTTCTAGTTCTTATTCTGTAAAGACAGAATCAAAAATTTTAAATCCAAATGAAACAATATCATTTAATTTTTGTATTGATGAAACTAATACTAATTCCCTCATTTGGAAAGCATTTCAAGTTTGCCAAGCATTAAATATCGGAGTAAGATATGTAGAAAGCATAACCACACAATATTCTCCATCAGTAACTTGCCTATATCCAAAGGATGGAAGTCAGTATGATTCCTCCTTAGATGTCATAGAATTAGAAGAGGAGGATTATCTATATTGGGATGTAATATTACATGAATTTGGACATAAAATTCAGCATTATTATGGAATAACAGATAGTCCAGGAGGTCATCATTCTATAACTGAGGATTTAATTACAAGATATGGAAAGAATAAGGGAATAAAATTGGCTTGGAGTGAGGGGTGGCCGACCTTTTTCAGTGTATTAGTAACACAATATTTTGGGGATGAATTAGAAAATATATCAAATGTAAATGATGAGAAATATAATTCAAGTGGGGGTTGGAAAAAATCGCTTGAAAAACCTTCAGAAACTGTTTTATGTGAAGGAAATGAATTATCCATTGCGGCTGTATTATACGATTTATATGATCCATATTCAGCAAATGAACCATGGGATACTATTTCTTTTTCTCATAGTGAAATTTTTGCAGCAGTAATTCAGTCTGGAGCCACTACATTTTCAGAATTTTTAAACTATTTTATTAGTAATTATTATAGTGCAAATGATGGAGCAGTGGGGAAGATTTTAGCAGAATATGGAATGGCATCAACGGATTTTAGGATTAGTAGTGGTACCTTATCTTCTTTAACACCACCAACTTTTTGTTGGGAGGCTGGTGGATCAACTTCTTGTGAATATAATGAGTTTCAATTAGTATTTTATAATTCAAATCAAATGATTTCTCTTCTAACAACAGAAAGACAAACTGAAACAACATTGACATTATCTAAAGAACTATGGGAAAAAATTTTGGATTTAGAAGCTATAAAGTTTTATGTAGCAGTTATATCCTATCAAACGTCTAGTCCTATGACAGGACCATATTACTCTAGACAATTGGAAGTACTAAGACCAGAAGATGCACAACACATTCATATTTATACTTATAAATCAATTAATTCTAGAATCCATCAAGTGACTTGCGGATGTGGTGAATCTTTTGAACAATCTCATAATTTTATTCCAGAGAAATTAGGACAAAGATGTACATATTGTAATTATTATGCTAATGCAGAGGTCATTATACCTGGAATAAAGAATAAGGTCAAAAGCACTAATATAGTTATGTATTTAGAAAAAAATTTTATATCCATAAGATAGAAAAGATATATTATTTACGAGTTACAAAGAAAATACAAATTATCTAAATAAAAAGACCTTGAATGTAGGAGAAGTAGAATAGTCCTAATTCAAGGTCTTTTTCTATTTAGGATTTCTTTTTGATTTGAATTTAGTAATAAATACAATTAAAGCGAAGAATTAGTAAAGATATAAAATGAAATCATCTACTCATTTTTTTAATAAAATCTACCCTTTCAATTCTTTTAAAAATAATTCTAAACGATCACAAGCAATTTTTATAGTTTCAAAATCTACACAATAGCTAATTCTAATATAATCATCCGCTTCAAAACAGTGTCCTGGAATAATTGCAACTTGATATTCTTTGGCAAACCGAGAACAAAATTCTAGACTAGATAATCCATATTTTTTTATGGATGGGAATATGTAAAATGCTCCCATAGGAAGTTCTACTTCAAATCCCATAGCTAAGAGTCTTTGATAAATATAATCTCTTCGCATTTTATAGGATTCAACCATAGAAGAAGAATCATAGGATAAAGCTCTTATCATTGCAGGTTGAATAAAAGTATTTAAAGCAACAATCATATATTGATGAATTTTACATGCTTGAAGGCAAAACTCCTTAGGGGCAATCATATATCCACATCGCCATCCTGGCATAGCATAAGATTTAGAATAGGATTGACAGACAATAATTTGATCTTTCATATCGGAATATCGCACAAATCCAGGCTTTCTTTGATCATAAATTATTTGTGAATATACATCATCACAGATGACATAAATGGGTTTACCTTTAACTGCTTGGTAGACTGCTTCATAACTTTCATCTGTAAAAATAGATCCGGTAGGATTGTTTGGAGAAGTTAAAATAATGGCTTTTGTTTTTGGTGTAATTGCCATATTCAATTCCTCTTGAGTGATTTGAAAATGATGTTTTGTTGTATCAATAGGAACGACAACTCCACCCATAAATTCAATCATTTGCCGATACATCGGATATGCAGGCATTGGAATTATAATTTCATCCTTTGGATTAATCATTGTAAATAAACAGGAGGTTAAGGCTTCTGTGGAACCATGGGTAATGATAATTTCATCTGCATCACAAGAAAAATGATTTTGTTTTTTTTCAAATTCTGCAATTTTCTTTCTTAGATCAAGATTACCTAGAGTGGGACCATATTTTGTTTTGTGATCCTTTAATGCTTGAATGGCCTCGTTAGTAATCTCTTCAGGCGTATCAAAATCAGGTTCTCCCAGAGTTAAAATGATGTTGGCTCCTACTGATTTGGCATAGTCATTAAATTGTCTAATTTCAGAGGTTTGAACTTTTCTAATATTGTGATTTAATTCTATATTCATAAACCTTCTCCTTTATTTCATAATTAAATCTATTATATCATAAACCCTATTGTTTTTTTAGCGAAAAATAAAATTAGTACGTTTTCTTTTTTTTGCATTAGGAATAAGGATATGCTATAATTAAAAAAAGGAAGGAATCAATTTATGAAAAAATTAAAATATGTTTTTATTCTTTTACTTTGTTTTTTCTTATTTTCTTGTGATAAAAAAGAAACTGGTTTGACTGCTAAGGATAATTATAAAAATGAACTTAAGGAATTTGAACAAAAACAAACAGATTCTTTTACAGTACAAATGGATGCCAAATTTCACAATTTAGAAGAAGAAACAGATGATTTAAATTTTAATTTCAAATTAAAGACAGAATTAATTTCTTATTTAGAGTTTTGGGATAATCTTAATGATCAGCTCATCATTTTTCAATCTGAAAAAGGAAATTTATTTCAGTATGAACTAAATCAAGAAAGTACAGCCTTACAAGCAAAAAAAACATATGTTGGACTGAACGAGGGATTTTTGGGATTTCAGTATGCCAAGATCGCTCAAAAATTATATGTATTAGATCCTAAAAACCCACAAATTACAGCAACCCAAAAAAACGATATCTTTACATTTAAAGGACCCTTTCAAAATTTCCTTACGAAAGATGAAAAAGAAGTATTGAATTCCCTTTTTCATAATCTTGAAGAATTAGAATATTTATATACTTCTCCATGTAAAGTAGAAACGAAATTTGATGATAATCAAGCTCTAGTAGCTTGGCATGTGGATGTAAAAAATGGAAAAAATAAAAAAGTAATGACAATGGATTTATCCTTTGATTTATCCTTTGGTTCCTTTGAAAAGATTAAATTGAATGAATATCAATTGACAAATACTTTGCCTGAACAAAAGGAAAATGTAGTCAAAGAACTCTCTAAAAAATTGGAAAGCTTTTTTGAGGATGAGTGGAAAAGCTATTCCATCAATACACATCTTGAAGTTGCCATGAAAACAAAAGAGGGAGCAATAATAGCAACTGAAAGCACAAATGAAGTGGTTCATATCTCTTTAAATCCCCTCTATATTGAAGTTACAAATTCAAGTAAAAATGAAAAAGTAGTTATCCAAGAAGAAAAAAAGAAAATATTTCAGTATACGATAGATTTATCAAGAGAAGGGATACAAGAAGTTGAAAAAGAGTATCTGGGGCCACTCGATTCTTTTGAAAATCCATATTGTGATTTCTTAAAATCAGATTCTCTTTATTTATTTCCTTTAAATGCTGATTCTTTGAGAAGTGCATCCAAGGAAACTTCAGATACTTATCAACTGGATTGTGTGTTAGAAGAAATGATTTCTGATGAAGAATTGAATGAAATCTTTGAAGGAGCAGAACAATACGCAAAAGAAATAAAAAAATCTTATTTTACTTCTCAAGTGATTGTAGGAAATACATATATTCAAGAAGAATTTCTAACTGAATTTTTGATTTCTGGAAATGGAGAAATCTATCCTGTCCAAATAAGGATAAAAAATATAATCACTCGAGCAAATTTTGAAAAAGAGAATATGAAAGATACAACCAAGTATTATATTCCAGGACCAACAAGTATGGATGAGGTTACAGAACTCACGGAAGTAGATAAAGATATTGTACTAGAATATCATAATACATTTTACGCCTTTGAACTGACAGAAGGCTATTATGCAATTACAGCTCCAACGGAGCATGACCTTTATTCCCTTAGCCATGGGCTTGCTTTATACGATGCAAATCAACAACAGCTTCCAATGGGAATAGGAATTCAATCCAGTTCTTATTATTTTACTCAAGTTGTATTTCATATTGATGAGCCAGGGACCTATTATCTTTTTATGGGTGGAGGGGGCTCATATGTCAATTGTCAGGTAACACGTCTTCCTTACCAAAATAGTCATTATAAAGATAATCCTTTAAATATTCAGAATTCTATAGGCTCAATCGATGGAAGGTTTGATTTTAAGTGCTATTTATATGAAGCAGCAGAAGAATGCATTATAAAATTAACCAATCCAAATGAAACACCATTACGAATGTTGGTTTATACAGAAGTTACATATCATCGGTGGGATTATATCATTGTTGAAGATTATACCTATATTCATATGAATGAAGGGGTCAATTATTTTTATATTTGTAGTGATCCTGACCAAAAAAATTACGCTTATGAATATGAATTTACGGTAAGTCCACTGGAAATAAACAATGTTTCTTCGCTAGATATTACTGAATTACCCGTTCTTACAAACACGTATTCGATTCTTCCATATTTTGCTGGATTAGGCTATACGAAAAATGCTCAATTTATCTTTGAAGTTCAAGAAAAAGGAAAGTACCGTTTTGATACGAAATTTATAGAAAAAAGTGAATATAGTTCTTTCAATTTTATAGTGAAAGATATGGAAGGTTTACCACTTTATATATATGATGGGTATGAATTTGATATAGGGAAATACATTATAGAAATAGATATGGATCCAAGATTTTATGGAATTGGGTATGTGAAATATACAAAAGTAGAATAAAATGAAAAATAGAAGCAATTGATTATGCTTCTATTTTTTTTATTGATCTTATGGTATAATTAAACCATTATTGGAGGGTTTTTATGGTTATTACATTTGAAAATGTCAAATTTAAATATATCGAAAAACAGCTTTTAAATAATGTTTCATTTTCCATAACAGATCAGGATAAAATTGGTTTGGTTGGTGTAAATGGTACAGGAAAAACCACTTTGTTAAAACTCATTATGGAAGAAGAAGTGCCAAATAGTGGCCGAATCATAAAGAGTGGTGGAATGCAAATTGGGTATTTACCTCAAAACCCTGAATTTCCTTTGTCCGCCACGATTTTTGATATTGTAATGTCCCATAGTACAAAGGAGCATCCGATTTTAGAATATGAGGCTAAAACAATTTTAAGTCGTTTTGGTTTTACAGACTATCATCAAGAAGTAAACCTGTTATCTGGTGGGCAAAAAAAACGACTCGCTCTTGCGTGTGTTTTGATTGGGTATTCAGATTTATTAATTTTAGATGAGCCTACCAATCATTTAGATAATGATATGATTTTATGGTTAGAAAAATATTTGATTAAATATAAAAAAGGACTTTTAATGGTAACACATGATCGATATTTTTTACAAAGGGTTTGTAATAAAATGATGGAGCTTGAATTTGGAAATGTCTATTTATATGAAGCCAACTATGAAGCATTTTTAGCTCTCAAGGCTGAACGATTAGAACAATCCTTTAAGCATATGCAAAAGCTAAAATCAATTTTAAAAAAGGAAACGGAATGGATTCATCGGGGAGTAGAAGCTAGAAGAACTAAAAGTAAAAGTCGGATAGAACGCTTTGAAAAACTCTCTAAAATTAGTTTTGAGGAACGTAAGGAAATGTCTTTTTCGTCTAAGACAACTTATTTAGGTAAAAAGTTAATTGAAATTAAAAATGGGAGTAAAGCCTATGGAGATAAAATCCTTTTTAAAGATTTTAATTTCACATTAAACAGAAACGATATTATTGGGGTTGTTGGCGATAATGGAGCTGGGAAAACAACATTATTTCGGATTTTAATGAAAGAAGAACCTTTGACAGGTGGAGAACTCATTTTAGGAGAAACTTTACGCATTGGATATTTTTCTCAGAATTTAGATTTAATGAATCCTGAAGTTCGTGTGATTGATTATATAAAAGAAGAACAATCCATTATTGAAACTTTAGATGGAAACCTATCTGCAAGTGAACTATTAGAACAGTTTTTATTTGATTCTACCTTACAATATTCTAAGGTTAAAATGCTTTCAGGTGGCGAAAAAAGAAGATTACAATTGGTCCGTATATTAATGAAAAATCCGAATCTTTTAATCTTAGATGAACCTACGAATGATTTAGATATTTACACAATTGAAATTTTAGAGGATTATATTGAGAATTTTAAAGGTCCTGTTTTAGTTGTTAGTCATGACCGTTATTTCTTGGATAAAATTGTAAATCAACTTTTAGTCTACCAAAATGAACAAATCATACCCTATATCTGTAGCTTTAGCGAGTATTTAGAACAACGAGAAAAGCCTACATCACAAGGTTCTTATTCAAAAGGTGAAAAACCGAAAAATAAATTTCCAGCTTCATTAAGAAATGAATATGAGAAATTAAATGAAGAAATTAAACAATATGAAACTCAATTAAAAGAAATTTCTTTAAGTTTAGAACAAACGATAACAGATTATAAAAAATTAATGGAACTAGAACAAGAAAAGAAAACGATTGAAATTAAATTAGATCAAGCCATCACAAGACTATTTGAAATAGAAGAAATAAAAGAACAATATCAGCAACATAAATAAGGAGGATACTTATGGCCAAACAATATTGGAAGGCAGGGAATATGTTATATCCACTCCCTGCTGTTTTAGTCAGTTTAGTAGATGAAGAAGGAAAACCTAATATCATTACTATCGCATGGACTGGAACCTGTTGTACAAATCCACCTATGGTATATATCTCTGTTCGTAAGGAACGCTATTCTTATTCGCTATTAAAGAAAACAAAGGAATTTGTCATTAATTTAACAACAGAGGATTTAGCGTATGCTACTGATTACTGTGGAGTTACCTCAGGGAAAGATATAAGTAAATTTGAAATACTTCATTTAACCCCAATCCCATCTAAATATGTTGAGGCTCCTAGTATTCAAGAATCCCCTGTAAATATTGAATGTCGAGTGAAAGATATTTTATCTCTTGGTTCACATGATATGTTTTTAGCTGAGGTATTGGGAGTTACAGTGGAAGAAAAGTATCTAGATAAAGAAAATCGATTCCATTTGGAATGGACCCATCCAATTGCATACTCTCATGGTCAATACTATGGACTAGGGAAAAACATGGGTAAGTTTGGATATTCCATCAAAAAATCAAATTCCAATCAAAATAAATGAAATCAAATAATATTATTTTATTCAACAAGAAATGACATGGTCGTGTTAAAAATAATGGTATAATAATTAAAATAGAATGCGAAAAGGAGGCAAATGAATATGAAAAGGCGATACGGAGGAATTGTTTTAATAAATCTAATGCTCCTTGTGTTCCTGGTATCCTGTAAAAATGATTATGCAAATGAAATGTTTGAAAAATACCAACTAAGCTCAGATAAAATGGTTTCAAATAATGCAGATATCATTCCGTTAGGACAATATAAAACATGCGATGTTGCCTGTTTTCATGAAAAACATGAGGATGGAGGTAGAATTTCAATATTATTTAATTTTTATATTGGATCGTATGTGGTAAGAAAACCTTGTGCTCAAACTGTTATTATGGTATATAATCGTTCTACAACAGAAATGGATTATATAGAAAATGCTTATAAATCTGGTTGGATAAGTGATGATGATTTATTACATATTATCTATGAATTTGATCAGGCAAGTGAATCATTATCTAAACATGATTGGCAAAAGAGTGAGGAATTTGTTTGGGATTTAGACCGCTATAGAAAATAATAAGGACTGTTGACAAAGTTAACAGTCCTTATCACTTATATTAGAACTAAAAGTAAATATTTCTATTGAAAATGAATGTAATTAAAATTATCAGATGAATTATATTTTTTTATTTTTATAGAAAAGAAAAGCATTTATTTAATTTATAATATCAATTTCTTTTCTTCGACAAAAACGGACAAAGGGAAAATATTTTGTATGATATAATAAAATCAAAAGGAGGCCACAAAATATGTTGTTTAGTAAAAGAATAATAATGCTACGACAAAAAAAGAGTTTAAGACAAGAGGAGGTGGCAGAACAATTAAAATGTAGCGTAGAAGAAGTTGATAGTTGGGAATCAGGATATTCATTGCCAAATGATGAAAAAATAAAAGAACTTTCAACATTATATCATGTTTCTATTTCTAGGTTGAATGATTCCAAAAAAGAACAAATAATGTATAATGATGAAAAAAGTTTATCTTTGATTTGGATATTCAAAAAATATACTATTATTTCTTATATTTTATTGTTTCTTATTCCAGTTTTATTTTCTATACTTGTTATGGCTCATGGTCATGAATCTAACAATAATATCTTGAACTATATAATTTATTTTCTTGTAGTGTTAGGATGTATCAGTAGTTTATTATTGCATCTCTATCAAGTGATGAAATTACTAGATGCAAGTAGAAGTGGTCTGTATAAAATTTATCATACAAATCAACTTAAATTATATAGTTATATTTTTCTTATTCTTTTTATTCTAGTAATTATTTGTATTCCCATAATAATTTATGCATAATTAAGGAGGAAAATAAACTTTCTACTACAGAATTTTACTAATTAATATTGAATTTTTAAAAAATATTCATTTTTTTACCAAAAAATAGAATAAAGTTTTATATTATCATATTTTCTTAAAACAAATTCAAAAAAATATGGATTTTTAATGTATTTAGTGCTATGATAGAACAAGAGAGGAAATGATAGCATGTTTAAAACGGAGTATGTTAAAAAGGTATATGAGGAGTTAGAACAAAAGAATCCAAATGAAAAAGAATTCTTACAAGCGGCTTTAGAAATATTAGAATCAATAGAACCTTATGTTTTAAAACATCCAGAGTTAGAAAAGAATAAAATATTAGAGCGTTTTGTTGAACCAGAACGTTTCGTTCAATTCCGTGTTTCTTGGATTGATGATAAAGGAGAGGTTCAGGTAAATCGGGGATATCGTGTTCAATATAATTCCAGTATTGGACCATATAAGGGGGGCTTGCGATTTCATCCAAGTGTTAATGCCTCTATTATTAAATTTTTAGGTTTAGAACAGGTTTTAAAAAATTCGTTAACTTCTCTTCCAATGGGAGGTGGAAAAGGAGGGTCTGATTTTGATCCTAAAGGAAAATCAGATCGCGAAGTAATGGCGTTTTGTCAAGCGTTTATGACAGAATTATATCGGCATATTGGTGCAGATACAGATGTTCCTGCTGGAGATATTGGTGTTGGCGGAAGAGAAGTTGGATACCTTTATGGTCAATATAAACGAATTAAAAATGAATCTGTAGGTGTTTTAACGGGTAAAGGATTATCCTTTGGTGGCTCTCTTGCTCGAACAGAAGCAACTGGATATGGATTATGTTACTTTACTGAAGAGGCCTTAAAAACAATGAAAAAGGATTCATTTCAAGGGAAAACAGTAGTTGTATCAGGCTCTGGTAATGTTGCAATATACGCATGTCAAAAGGCTACAGAACTTGGAGCAAAAGTTGTGGCAATGAGTGATTCTAATGGCTATATTTATGATGCTGATGGAATCAAATTAGATATCATCAAAGAGATAAAAGAAATAAAAAGAGGAAGAATTAAAGAGTATCTCCTTCAAGTTCCTAAGGCTACATATCATGAGGGGGCAAAAGGAATATGGCAAATTCCTTGTGATATTGCTCTTCCTTGTGCAACCCAAAATGAATTGGATTTAGAGGATGCAAAAGCATTAGTAAAGAATGGTGTTTTAGCTGTTTGTGAAGGGGCGAATATGCCTTCTACTTTGGAAGCTGCCAAATATTTTATTGAGCATAAGGTTGTATTTGGTCCTGCTAAAGCTGCCAATGCAGGTGGTGTTGCAACTTCAGGATTAGAAATGAGTCAAAATTCAATGCGATTGAATTGGAGTTTTGCTGAGGTAGATCAAAAATTAAAAGAAATTATGGTTCAAATTTTTCAAAACACATACCATACGGCCTCTGCTTTAGGCAATCCATTTGATACGCTTGCAGGAGCTAATATTGCAGGATTTGAAAAGGTTGCTACTGCAATGCTTGCTCAAGGAGTTTATTAGAAAAACAAGCCTTTCTAATATTTTTTAGAAAGGTTTTTTTATTTTTGCTCTTTTTTATATTCCAATATCATTCAAAAAATAATATAATAATAGTATCATTAGGAGTGATAATATTGCATATGAGTTTTTCAGAATGGGTTGAAAAGAAAAAGATGAATATTGTAGAAGGCCATACGCTTCCTAAAGAAATGCTTGAAGTATTTATTAATTCTGTTCTTCATATCTTTTTTCCAGGATATTTTAAAGAAATTAAGGATATAGATCAAGATTATTCCAATTCCTTAGAGGATATGAAGAAGAGTCTATCTTCATTGCTTAAGCATTGCCAAATGATATCTAAAAAGGATATGGAAATTCCAAATAGCATTCAAAGTTTTTTAGAACAAATTCCAAATTTAGATGAATTACTTGGGTTGGATTTAGATGCAATTTTAAATGGGGATCCAGCTGCCAATTCAAAGGAAGAAATTATTCTTTGTTATCCAGGCTTTTATGCGATATTTTTATATCGTATAGCTCATTTCTTTTATCAAAAAGAAATCCCTATTTTGCCTCGACTTCTAACGGAATATGCTCATAGTAAAACAGGAATTGATATTCATCCAGGAGCCGAAATTGGACATCATTTTTTCATTGATCATGGCACAGGAATTGTAATTGGAGAAACCACAAGAATCGGCAACTATGTTAAACTTTATCAAGGGGTAACCTTGGGAGCTTTATCTTTAAAAGAAGGAAATAAATTAAAGGGCACTAAACGACACCCAACAATTTTAGATCATGTAACGATCTATTCAGAGGCCTCTATTTTTGGTGGCGATACCATCATTGGTCCAAATGTAACCATTGGCAGCAATGCCTTTATTACTAAGAGTATTCCCGAAGGTGTTAAAAAAGATATTTTATAAAGTGTGAGGTAGATATGAAGTATTATTTAGGAATCGATATTGGAACGAGTGGAACAAAAGCAGTTTGCTTTGATGAACAGGGAAAAGCGTGCTGTTCTAAAACTGAAGAATATGAGATGTTTGTTTTAAAGCCAGGCTATGCAGAAGAAAATCCGTTTGATTGGTTTACCGCAACGAAAAAGGTAATTTCTTATATTACAAATCAGGGCTATGAAATTTCTGGAATTGGACTTTCAGGGCAAATGCATGGACTTGTCCTATTAGACGATAAAGATCAAATCTTAAGAAACTCTATTATTTGGTGTGATAATCGAGCGATTTTGGAAGCAGAGGAGCTAAAAAAGAATATTGGTAATTTAGTTTTACAATATACTGGAAATGAGGTTGTGCCCTCTTTTACTTTAGCAAAATTGTTATGGGTAAAAAACAATGAACCCGAGATTTTTCAAAAAATCCATAAGATTATGCTACCAAAGGATTATGTTCGATATATGTTAACCCATTCCTTTACTACAGAGTATTCAGATGCATCAGGGATGCAGATGGTTGACATCTTTCAAAAGAAGTATGCAAAACCAATTCTTGATTATTTAGAAATTAAAGAAGAACAATTACCGATCTTAAAAGAATCTTATGAAATTTCTGGATATGTATGTAAAGATTTGGTTAGGGAACTAAATCTTAAAGAGCATTGCTTTGTCGTTGGAGGTGCTGGAGATCAAGCTGCGGCAGCTCTTGGTAACGGAATTGTTGAATTTGGGGATGTAAGCCTTGTTTTAGGCTCATCTGGGGTAGTTTTTTCACCAATATTGAAAGGACAAGCCAAACAAACGAATTTACAAATATTTATGCATGCAATTCCCGATACCTATCATGTGATGGGAGTTACGAACGGATGTGGGCTTTCTTATAAATGGGTCAAAGAAGAAGTGATTCAGGATAAAAGCTATTTAGAATTAAATGAATTTGCTTGCCAATCCCCTCCTTTATCTAATGGAGTCTTTTATTTACCTTACTTAAATGGAGAACGAACTCCCCATATGGATCCTTATGCAACAGGTACATGGATAGGAATAAGGCAAAATACTACGCAAAAGGATTTGATTCGTTCCGTTTTAGAAGGGGTTGCATATAGTCTTAAAGATTGTTTTACATGCCTTCCAAAGACAGAGTATCATATTCACATTACAGGTGGTGGAGCTAAAGGGGATTTATGGCGGGAAATTATTGCCTCTGTTTTAAATTGTCCTGTAACTCGAATTCAGCAGGATGAGGGCGGAGCTTTAGGAGTTGCTATATTGGCTATGGTTGCAGACCAGGTTTATCCATCCATAAAAGATGCGATTGCTCATATCATCAGACCATTAGATGTTGTAAAGCCTAATCTTACTTGGGTAGATCTTTATAAAAAAGGCCATCCATTATATCAAAACATTTATCAATCATTAAAAGAATTTTACAAAAAAGCATTTAAAATATAAGGAGGAAGAACAATGAAAGAGTATTTTAAAGTAGGAAAAGTAGAGTATGAGGGAGCAAAATCAAAAAATCCACTTGCTTTTAAGTATTATAATAAAGAGGAAATGATTTTAGGAAAACCAATGAAAGAGCATTTAAAGTTTGCAATGAGTTGGTGGCATACACTATGTGCTAAGGGTTCTGATCAGTTTGGTGGCAACACCATGGAACGTACCTTTGAGGCTAAAGACCCAATGGAAGAGGCTTATCAAAAGGTAGATGCAGGCTTTGAATTTATGGAAAAATTAGGAATTGAATATTTTTGTTTTCATGATCGAGATATGGCTCCTGAAATGCCAACGTTAAAGGAATCTAACGAGGCTTTGGACAAAGTATCTGATTATGTCTTAGAAAAGATGAAACAAACCAATATTAAATGTTTATGGGGAACTGCAAATTGTTTTAACCATAAACGCTATTTAGCAGGAGCTGGGACAAGTCCTAATGCAGATGCATTTGCATATGCTGCTGCCCAAATCAAACAAGCAATGGATACAACCAAAAAACTTGGTGGAAAAAACTATGTATTTTGGGGTGGTAGAGAAGGATATGATACACTGCTAAATACAAATACGAAAATGGAATTAGACCATTATGCAACTTTGCTTACTATCGCGAGAGATTATAATAAAAAAAGTGGATTGAATGCTCAACTTTTAATCGAACCCAAACCCAAAGAGCCTACCAAACATCAATATGATTTTGATGTGCAAACAGTGTTAGGGTTTCTAAAAACATATGGACTTGAATCTGATTTTAAAATGAATATTGAAGCAAATCATGCGACTCTTGCCATTCACACTTTCCAACATGAATTAAATATGGCAAGAATTCATGGCGTGTTAGGATCTATTGATGCCAATCAAGGAGATATGCTTCTTGGATGGGATACAGATCAATTTCCAACCAATATTTATGATGCAACTTTGGCAATGTATGAAGTTTTAAAAAATGGGGGTCTTGGAGCTGGTGGTTTAAATTTTGATGCCAAAGTTCGTAGACAGAGTTTTACAGATGAAGATTTATTTTTAGCATATATTGCAGGGATGGATACTTTTGCTAAAGGACTTAGGATTGCAGCAAAACTTATAGAGGATCAGGTGTTGGAATCATTTATAAGAGAGCGATATCAATCCTATGAAACAGGAATTGGTAAGAAAATAGAAGCAAAAGAAGTGACTTTAGAAGAGTTAAGTGATTATGCAATCAAACATGATCAAGTGAACAATACTTCTGGGCGACAAGAAGTTTTAGAAATGCTTTTAAACCAATATATCTTTGAATAGAGGATAAAAGAATGAAGGTAGAATATTACAAGGAATATAGTTCAATTTTAAAACGGGACATGGAATATAAGGTGTATGGTCATGCAGGCAAGCCTTGTATTGCGTTTCCTAGTCAAAATGGCCGGTTCTATGATTATGAAAATCGTGGAATTATAGAGGCAATGCGGTGGTACATTGATCAAGGTAAAATTCAGGTGTTCTGTGTTGATTCCATTGATATGGAATCTTGGAGTGCAGATTGGAAAAACCCTCGTCATCGAATGGAAGCACAAGAAGCATATTTTAATTATATTATTCAAGAAATTGTTCATCGTGTATATGAGATTAACACCTATGGCAATGGAGGTGGCGTTGCCAGTGGAATTTTAACTTATGGTTGCTCAATGGGAGCATATCATGCAGTCAATTTTTTCTTGCGAAAACCAGATATATTTGATGCTGTGTTAGCTTTATCTGGAATCTATCATTCAAGTTTCTTTGTTAAAGATTACGCGGATGACTTAACCTTTTTGAATTCGCCTATTGATTCTCTTAGATGCATGGATGAACATCACAATTATTTGGATTTATATCGAAGAAGTAGAATTATTTTATGTGTGGGTCAAGGTTCTTGGGAAGAAGAATGTTTAAATGATACAAGGACAATGGATTTTTTATTCCATCAGCACCATGTACCTGTTTGGTGTGACTATTGGGGGTACGATAAGCCTCATGATTGGCCAAGTTGGTTAGAACAAACTCCATATTTTTTATATCATATATTGGATGAATAAAAAGATATTGTTTTAAAAAAAACTTACATAGAATGTTGATAAGCACTTGTTTGTGTGAATCAACATTTTTTATTTATTCAACAATACCTGACAAGAAAAAAATAAATTTGACATGATGATATAAAAAAATAAGGGATATGACAAAAATGAATGAACCACTTCTTAGAAGATATGGATTTATGATTTTAAATCAAAGTCTTTTCTATTAATTTTTTTAAAAACAACTGAAATAAAATTGTTTTAAAAAAATTAAATTTTTATATTGCTAATTTATATATTTGTTGTATAATTATGTCGTCTAAAAAAATATTAGATAGTAAAGGGTAATATTATCCAAAGAAATAATGGGGAAAGGAAAAAAAGGAGAAGAATATTTTGTTATTCTTCAAGTTCGGTAAACTGCGTTGGCTAAACCAATTATCGAATTGCATGATATTGTTAAACAATATGGTGCAGTAACAGTCGTAGATCACATTAATTTAACCATCTACGAAAATGAGTTTGTTACTCTTTTAGGTCCTTCCGGGTGTGGTAAGACCACTACACTTAGGATGATTGGCGGTTTTGAAAACCCTGATTCAGGCGAGATTATTGTTAACGGAAAAGTAATTAATGATTTACCATCTTATGCAAGACCTATAAATACGGTATTTCAAAGATATGCTTTATTTCCACATTTAAATGTATTTAATAACGTCGCTTTTGGTCTTAAAAATCGTGGTAGAAAATTTATGATTCAGTTCTTTGGCGGACTAGACGCTTTAAAAGAAGAAATCAAACAGGATAAACTTTCTTTAGGCGTAGAAGGAAAGAAAGCAGAGAAAGTTACTTTCCGAGATATGCGATGGAAATTAAAACAAAAATTAAATGAAGCAGTAAAGCATGCGTTAGAAATGGTGAATTTATCAGGCTTTGAGGACCGAAAAATTGCCAATATGTCGGGTGGGCAAATGCAGAGAGTGGCTATTGCAAGAGCAATAATCTTAAAGCCGAAAATTCTTTTGTTAGATGAGCCTCTTTCCGCTTTGGATTTGAAACTTCGTCAAAATATGCAATATGAGCTTAAGGAAATGCAAAGAAGTTTAGGGATTACTTTTATCTTTGTTACTCATGATCAAGAAGAAGCTATGGTTATGTCCGATCGGATTGTTGTCATGAGAGATGGACTGATTCAGCAGTTAGGTACTCCTAAAGATATTTATAATGAGCCAATAAACAAGTTTGTTGCCAATTTTATTGGCGAATCTAATATCGTTCAAGGGGTTTATGTGAAAAAGAATTTAGTCCGTTTCTTAAATGTCGATTTTGAATGTGTTGGATATGAGTTTGCGGATATGGAACCTGTAGATGTCGTGATACGCCCAGAAGATTGGGATGTAGTACCACTAAAAAAAGCGAAGCTAATTGGAGATGTTACCTCCTCTATATTTAAAGGAGTTCATTATGAGCTTTGTGTGGATTTACATGGTATGGAATTTGTTGTTCATACCTATGAGGATGTAAAAACAGGTCAAAAGGTAGGATTATCTGTGGATCCTTATGAAATTTGTTTAATGAAGGTGGATGGCTCATGCAAAACCATAGTAGAAGTTTAGAGAAGCATAAGCCAGCCAGTACGCATCATTTAGATCGTCTTGCTAAGCCATATTTAATTTGGCTATACATACTTGCGTGCCTACCTTTACTCATTATGTTTTGCTTGATGTTTGTTGATGCGGAAGGAATCCGTTTTGAAGGTATGAAGTTTACTTTTACAAATTTTACAACCCTAGCCTCAGAACACACCATAGTTGCCTTTTGGAATTCATTAAAATATAGTGTATTAACCACTTTGATTTGTATCTTTTTTGGTTATTTGCTTGCATATAATCTTCATAAATCAAAAATTAAAAATAAATATTTAGTATTATTATTGTTGGTTTTACCTATGTGGACCAATATTCTTCTTAGAATTAATGCTTTAGCTTCTATTTTTAAACCTGAAAATATTATAACGGATCTTTTGGGAATCAAAGGAATCAATATTATAGGTACAGATTTGGCAATTTTACTAGGTATGACGTTTACCTATTTGCCATTTATTGTTCTTCCAATTTATACTTCATTAGAAAAAATAGATCCTTCTTTAGAAGAAGCCTCTTCCGATTTGGGTATGACAAAAATGACAACTTTTTGGAAGGTCATTGTCCCTTTATCTAGTAAAGGTGTCCTTTCGGGGTCAATGATGGTATTATTACCTTGTTTATCTGGATTTGCCATTCCTAAGGTATTAGGAGGCGGTAAAATCCTTTTAATTGGCAATATTATTGAGCAGAATTTCATCAATATGAGTTATAATCATGGTGCGGTGCTTGCTATTATTTTGCTTATTATTATATTAGGTTCTATCTTTATTATCAATAAAGTGGATAAGGAAGGAGAAACTTTAATATGATGAATGAAGTAAAGAATTATCCCAAAGCTACTTTAGAAGAATATGGATATAAAGAGTATAAAGCCTTAAATATTATTTGGAAAATCATTAAAGTAATTTTAATCCTATTTGCAATTTTTATGCTTTATATTGCGGTGATTGTCATTGCTATTCAATCTTTTAATTCAAGTGCATCTACTTCGGAATTTCAAGGGTTTACCTTTGATAACTATTTGCAAATGTTTAGCAGAAGAACTTTAAATAATTCGATTAAAAATACATTCTTAGTTTCTATAATCGCAACGATAATTGCGGCCTTTTTTGGAACTTTTATTGCAATTGGTATTTTTTATCTTCCACCAAAACTAAAAAGCAGAGTTATGCTTTTAAACAATATTCCGCTATTAAATGCAGATATTGTAACAGGCGTATCCTTAATGCTTATTTTTTCCTTGCTTTTACCAATTCATCGTCAGATATTTGGTTTTTGGACAATATTGATTGCTCATATTTTCTTTATATTTCCGTATATCATTTTGTCTGTATTACCTAAAATGAAGGAAATTGATCCAAATCTTATGGATGCAAGTATGGATTTAGGTGTTCGACCAATTCGCTCTGTTATTCGTGTTATTATCCCAGCTATTCGTGGTGGAATCTTTTCAGGCGTAATTTTAGCTTTTACAATTAGTTTTGAGGACTTCGTTGTTGGATATTTTACAACTGGGAATGGATTTAATACACTTTCTATATGGATTTATACCTCTATTGGAAAGAAGTCTTTATTTCCCGGAGTTTATGCATTTTCAACGGCATTAACTGTTGTTTCTATGATCTTGATCATTATCTATGCATTATTTAAGAAAGGAAGAAAGCCACATGCGAAAAAAAATTAGCATTTTATTTCTGTTTGCTGTATTCCTTTCTTTATGCACCTCTTGTACCAAACGTGATGTTTTATTGTTTTTGAATTGGGGAGAGTATATAGATGAGCAGATGCTAGAAGAATTTGAATCCATGTATAATTGTGAAGTTTATATGGATTTAGGGGAATCAAATGAGATTTTTTATTCTAAGGTAAGAGGAGGAACAACTTCATATGATGTCGTTGTTCCATCGGATTACATGGTAGAAAAGATGTATAAAAATGATATGCTTGCTGAAATTGATTTTACAAAACTAAAGAATTTTTCTAAAGAAAATGTAATGCCAGGAGTAAAAGGCATCGCAGAAACTTTAGAACAAAAGGCTCCAGGAATAACAAATTCATATGTTCCTTATTTATGGGGAACATGGGGAATTATGTATTCTACGCTTAAAGAAGGATTAGAACAAGCAGTTATACGGTCCGAAAATGAGTGGAGTTCTTTATTTGACCGATCCTCTTTACCATCAGGGACTAGAGTGGCTATGTATGATTCTCATTTACATGCCTATTATGCTGCATGCAGATATTTAGGAATAGATCCAGATCAACCCTTAGAAAAAAAGAAATTGAATCAAATTTCATCTTTAATTAAATCTATGAAATATGATGCATGGGGAACAGATGACATTAAGAAGGATATTGTTGCTAAAAACAAAGATTTAGGTTTTATGTGGACAGGAGATTTCTTATATTATTATTCTGAAAATACTGCAAATGTAGTTATGGATGCGTATTTGGCAAATGATATTTCAATTCAAGAGGTTCATGATATGGTTGAAGTATTAACGGGAACGAGTCGCATTTATAAAGATAAATACCAAATTGGATTCGATATTTTTATTCCCAAAGATACGGTTGCTTTCTGTGATAATTTTGTGATTCCAAAGGATTCTTCCCATAAGGAGCTTGCTCATCAATTCATTGATTTCATGATTGGAAGAAAGGAAGGAAAGCATGAGGTAGATCCTGGGTTTGCAAACACATATTATGTAAGCTACAATACTCCATATATGGATGTTTATAAGGATATCAGGAATTTAGAAAATGTCGAGTTTACAAATGAAGATGCCACCTTATTTCAAACTGAAAAAACGAGTGGTGTAGATGCATATGATTCTAGCCTATATTGGAAAATATACGATATGGCAATTGGAATTTCTTTTGGTAAGTATTATAAGGCAGAAGAGCACATTTTACTTCCAGATGGTTCAATAAAGAAATATCGTGGGAATATTCTTCCATGCTTTGAACGGAATTACATCAATCAAATTAATACGACTTTTAATAACGCAAAAACATAATAGACCATTTCAAATGGTCTATTTTTTTTAAATCAATTTTAAATGATAAAACAACTTTACAATCTATGCAAATTATGATAAAATTCAAGAGGGTAAAACAATAGCAGTTTAGCCAAGTGGTAAGGCAACGGACTCTGACCCCGTTATTCATAGGTTCGATCCCTATAACTGCTGCCAATATGCTTGCTTAGTTCATCGGTAGAACGTATCCATGGTAAGGATAAAAGGCTAGTTCGATTCTGGCAGTGAGCACCAGTTTATTGAATTACTTTTTCTAAACTATATAGAGAAAGTTTTTTTCTTATTAGAAGAAAAGAACAATGGAGGTTCCTATGGTTGTTAAAAATGAAACAAGACTTACAGCAAATGAAGCCTATGATTCTTTAATTAAAATAACACGTAAAAATTATCGTTCAAGATATATCTTTTTTCTATTTATTATGATTTTTGGAATTATTATTGTTACTGTTTCAGCAATAAACAAAAATTCTACAGATACTATGGTCATCGGCTTTATTTTTATGATTGTTGCTATTCTATTTCTTGCGATGAATATAACAACCATATTAAGAACTCCAAAGATGGTTAAAAAGAAGAATTCAAACATTGAACCTGATGGCATTCTCAACTCTTTTACTTTTAAAGAGGAGAGTTTTCTTTTAAATATTACAATAAAACAAAAAGTAACTAGGCTGGATTTGCCCTATACAAGTTTAAAGAAAATTATCGAATATGATGATAAAATCATTTTTATGCTTTCTTCTACAGAAATATTTATTTGCAAGAAAGATGGATTTAAAAGTTCTAAAGAAATGGAAGTTTTCTTCTATGGACTTGCAAAGCATAAGACAAAAATTAAAAAGAAAATATCTAAAACTAAGAAGCAATAGAATCTTCTTAGTTTTTTTGTTCTATTTTTAAATCCTTGACATAAAATTAAATAGGTGAAGCATATGAAAAAATATTGGATTATATTAAGTATTATCGGATTATTTGCAGGATATGGTTTATGTGGCTTTGCGATTGAAGCCAAAGTAGAAGAGCCAACAGAAGCTGTGGATCAGGAAGTGAATTTAGCAAAAGGGAGTCAAGCTGCAATTCTATTTGAAACAAGTAGTAATACGGTTCTCTTTGATAAAGAAAAAGATCGCAGATTACCACCAGCTTCTATGACAAAAATTATGACATTACTTTTAATATATGAGGCGTTAGAAGCCAATCAAATCACCAAAACTACAATGCTAACCATTGGAGAAGAACCTACCAAAGTAGAAGGATCTAAGGCTTTTTTATCTATAGGCGATGAAATTAGCGTTGATGAATTATTAAAATGTATATGTATCGCTTCTGCGAATGATGCTGCCATAGCTCTTGCTATACATTTAGCGGGTTCAGAAGAAGAATTTGTAAAAAAAATGAATGAGAAAGTGAATGCTTTAGGACTGAAAAATACTCATTTTTCAGATTGTACAGGTCTATCAAGCAAGAATCATTATACTTCAGCTTATGATCTGGCTATCATTTCAGATGAGTTGATTGATCGTTTTCCAGATGTGTTAACTTATACGAATGTAAAAGAGGATTATATAAGAAAGGATAGTCCAAAGCCTTTTTGGTTAGTCAATACCAATAAAATGATTGGTAGGGTTAAATACTTAGATGGTTTAAAAACAGGATACACCTCTTTTTCTGGATATTGTATTACGCTTCATATGAAGCAAGACAATATGGGGCTAATTACTGTTGTGTTTGGCTATGATAAGCCAACAACTAGAAATGCGGAATCTTTAGAGTTATTAAGATACGGATATGCAAATTATCGTTTAGAGAAAGTATTGGCTAAAGATACTGTGGTTGATTCTATAGACCATATTCTATATAAAAATAGAATTAATATAAAAGTGGAAGAGGATGTTTATCATTTGACCAAGAAAGCGGATAAATTTAGTTATGATATAAAGTATAATTATGAACTCAATGCGAACAAATGTGAAGGGGAAGCCTACATATACTTAAATGATAAATTATTAAAAAAGGGAAAATTAGGAACTCAAGATGAGATAAAGAAAAAAAATTTTATAGAACTATGGTTTTCTATATTTAAAGAAACTTTTATATAAAAATAAGATAAAGCGTTATAACATTTTCATAACGCTTTTTTACTTTTTCTTTCTTTTATGGTAGAATGGATAGGGCAAGGAATATGAAAGTATTTCTCACCTGCTTTTTGTTTGATCATGCAGTGATTTTAAAATGTTTGGTGAATAAAAATTTAAGATACCATATGGCTTTGTTTGTTAAGGATATTCTTAATGGAAAAATTATCTACAGCTTGATTTAATTTTGGAGGAAATTCATGGAAAAGTATAAAGAAATAGAACGGACAATTATAAAGACTTACCGAGCACATTTATGGGCTCCTTTTGTAAAAGCATTAAAAGAATTTCAGTTATTAAAAGAAAATGATAAAATTTGTGTATGCATTTCAGGAGGAAAGGATTCTATGCTATTGGCAAAACTATTCCAAGAACTTAGTCGCCATTCCGATTTTCCGTTTGAGGCAAAGTATTTGGTTATGAATCCAGGGTATAATGAAGATAATTTGAAACGAATTTTAGAAAATTTAAAACTTTTAAATATAGATGCGGTTATAGTAAATACTGATATTTTTGCTATCGCAACAATTCAAGAAAAGAATCCCTGCTATTTATGTGCAAAAATGCGAAGAGGTGCACTATATAAGCTAGCAAAAGAAATGGGATGTAATAAAATTGCCTTAGGACATCATTATGATGATGTAATAGAAACCACTTTAATGAATATGCTCAATAGCGGGTCATTTCAAACGATGCTTCCAAAATTACATTCCGAAAATTATGCAGGTATGGAACTCATCCGTCCAATGTACTATATTAGAGAACGGGATATTATTCGTTGGAGTAATTATAATGAATTAAAGTTTTTAAATTGTGCTTGTAAATTTACAGAAGAAAT
The DNA here is from genome assembly GCA_910584005.1 of uncultured Anaeroplasmataceae bacterium. GTDB lineage: Bacteria > Bacillota_I > Bacilli_A > Acholeplasmatales > Anaeroplasmataceae > Pelethenecus. Next base: position 25,329 of record CAJTXR010000001.1, read on the forward strand.
GAATTTGAATTCTATAAATACAGGATCTAAGCGGGCAGATACAAAAAAGCTGATTAAGATGCTTTTAACTTATAATCCTTTAGTAGAAAAAAACATTTTTAAAGCTCCATTTAATGTTAATTTAGATAAAATTGTTGGGTATAAGCATCAAGATGAGTATACGACTTTTCTTGATACATATGATCAAAAAAATAAGCACTTATAGTAAAAAGCAAACGAATTCGTTTGCTTTTTTTTGTTTTGAAAAAGTAAGCATTTTCTCAGTTGAAAATGATTGACATCAAACAATTATAATTGTATAATAAGATTTGCTTTTTTAGTAAGAATGGGTGAGAATAATGAAAGAAGTAGGATTAGAAATAAAACATTTAAATAATCGAATTAATCGGAATTTGAAAAATCTTCCGAGCATAAAATTATTAGATGAAATAACAGGAAGTAATGGATATATTTTAAGTTTTCTACATAAGAACCAAAAACAAATCATTACGCAAAAATCAATTGAAAAACAGTTGGGAATTACACGATCTACTGCTTCAACTATCCTAACTCGAATGGAGAAAAAAGAATTAATTGTTCGCGAAACTCTAGAAAATGATAGTCGAAAAAAGCAAATTAAAATAACAGAAAAAGGGATAGATTTAGCAATTCAAACGGAAAAAGAAATAAAAGTTTTCGATCAAAGTTTAATTGCTGGTTTTACAACTGAAGAAATAGCTACCCTTTTTTCTTTCTTTGATCGTATAAAAAATAATGTAGAAGGAGGTAATCATATATGATTAAAACATTAATGAAAAGTATTCGGGAATATAAGAAGGCATCCCTATTAACCCCTGTTTTTATTTCTTTAGAGGTCGTGATGGAGTGTTTAATTCCTTTAGTTATGTCTTATATATTAAAGCGTGCACAAGAAGAAGTACCTGACACAACTTTGATTTTACTTTTAAGTGCGAGTATCATTGGTTTAGGAGCATTTTCTTTACTATTTGGTGTATTGTCAGGCAAATATGGAGCCCTTGCGGCAGCTGGATTTGCAAAAAACTTACGAAAAGATTTATATTATAAGTCTTTAGAATTTTCCTTTGAAAATATAGATAAGTTTTCTTCAGCGAGTTTAGTTACTCGAATGACTACAGATATAACAAACATTCAAATGGCTTATGGCATGATTATAAGGATTACAGTTCGAGTTCCATTAATGATGATTTTCTCCATTGTTTTATCCTTTATTATATCTTGGAAAATGGCTCTTATCTATGTGGTTATTGTTCCAGTTTTAGCAAGCATTTTATTCTTGATAATAAAACTTGCTATGCCTGTATTTGATAAAGTATTCCATAAATATGATCGTTTAAATGAATCCGTTGAGGAAAATATTAAAGGAATCCGTGTTGTAAAGACTTATGTACGTGAGGATTATGAAAAAAATAAATTCCAAAAATCTTCAGAAGAGGTAAGAAGAGATTTTGTTAAAGCTGAACGAATCGTTGCATGGAATCAGCCGGTCATGATGTTTTTTATGTATGCATCTTTAACAGCAGTATCTTTTTTTAGTGGGTATTTAATTGTAACTACAAAACAAACGGAATTAAACATAGGAGAAATTTCAGCAATCATTACGTATGGAACTCAGATATTAATGAGTTTAATGATGCTTTCTATGATTTTTGTTATGTTGTCTTTATCTATATCCTCTATGCGTCGGGTGCATGAGGTTTTATGCGAAGAAAGTACAATAACGAATCCATTAGAACCCGTTTATGAGGTTTTAGATGGGTCTATTGAATTTAAAAATGTTTCTTTTAAATATTCATTGAATGCGAAAAAATATGCTTTGGCAGATGTAAATATCAAAATAGAAGCTGGAAAAACGATTGGTATTTTAGGTGGGACAGGATCATCTAAAACAACATTTGTTAATCTTTTATCACGTTTATATGATGCCACAGAAGGAGAAGTTTTTGTTGGAGGAGTCAATGTTAAGGATTATGATTTAAAGACATTACGCGATAATGTTGCGGTTGTACTACAGAAGAATGTTTTATTCTCAGGAACGATATTGGATAATTTACGTTGGGGGAAAGAGGAGCTTTCTTTAGAAGAAGCAAAAGAGGCCTGTCGGCTTGCTTGTGCAGATGAATTTATTGAGTCTTTTCCAAATCAGTATGATACTTATATTGAGCAGGGTGGAACAAATGTTTCCGGAGGACAGAAACAAAGGCTTTGTATTGCTAGAGCATTATTAAAGAATCCTAAAATTTTAATATTAGATGATTCTACAAGTGCTGTAGATACCAAAACGGATTCTATGATTCGTAAAGCGTTTAAAGAAAATATTCCAAATACGACGAAAATCATCATTGCTCAAAGAATTTCTTCAATTGAGGAGTCAGATCAAATTATTGTTTTGGATGGTGGATATATTCAGGCAGTTGGAACACATGAAGAACTACTAAAAAGCAATTCCATCTATCAAGAAATTTATGCAATTCAAAATAAGAAGGAGGAAGAATAATATGAAGAAAAAAAGAATTCAATTTAAAACTCTTTTTCCAATTGTGAAACGATTGTTTTGTGTATATAAAATTCCGTGTATTCTTGTTATCCTTTGTTTGATTTTAACTGCAATTGGAACGATTTCTTCTTCAATATTTCTTCAACAAATTGTATCTTTAATTGATGGAGCATTAGATGAACATAAAGGTTTAGAAGGAGCTGAAATCTTTAAGATCATTCAACCTAATCTTTTTAAGATTATGGGAATGATGGGAATTGTATATACGACAGGAATTTTAGCTTCCATTTTATATAATCAAATTATGGCCGTAGTAGGACAGGGTTTTTTAAATAAAATCCGATTAGAAATGTTTAATAAAATGGAGTCCTTACCAATTCAATATTTTGATCGACATCAGCATGGCGATATTATGAGCCATTATACAAATGATGTTGATGCTTTAAGACAGTTTGTATGTCAATCCTTGCCTCAATGTCTTTCTACAATGTTGAGTATTGTATTTGCGATTGGGATCATGCTAACCTACAGCTTATGGTTATTCTTAGTTGTTCTTTTAGGCGTTTGTGCAATGCTTTTGGTAACTCGCCGAATTGGTGGTAATTCAGCTAAATACTTTATGAAAATGCAAATAAGTACAGGTAAGGTAGAAGGTTTTATCGAGGAAATGATGCATGGTGCAAAAGTTGTTAAGGTATTTTCACATGAGGAAAAGGCAAAACAGGAATTTGATCAGATTAATGAACAACTCTTTTATGATACTAAAACAGCTAACCATTTTTCTAATATATTGATGCCAATTTTAGGAAATATAGGTAATTTGCAATATTCCCTAATTTCAATTCTAGGAGTCTTATTTTATATTTTTGCTGTACCCAATGTTTCAATTACAGGTATTGCAGCCATGAACATGTCCATTATTGTAGCTTTTTTGCCGATGTCAAAGCAGTTTAGTCAAAGTGTATCCAACTTATCTCAACAGGTATCCATGATTGCGATGGCAATGGCAGGTACACAGCGTATTTTAGATCTTCTAAATGAAACTGAGGAAGTTGATGAAGGAACAATTACCTTAGTTCATGTTTTAGAAGAGGATGGAAAACTAGTTGAGGTTGAAACTAGAAGCAATTCATGGGCTTGGAAGATAACAAAAGGGATGGAAGACCCTACATACGTTAAACTTGCAGGAGATATTGAATTAAAAGAAGTGGATTTTGGTTATTTTCCTGAAAAGATTGTTTTACATAAGGTAAATGTTTTTGCAAATCCTGGAGAAAAAATTGCGTTTGTAGGAGCTACAGGTGCTGGAAAAACCACCATTACCAATTTAATTAATCGGTTCTATGAAATCCAGAATGGAACGATTTTATATGATGGAATTAATATCCGCGATATTAAAAAGGATGATCTTAGAAAAAGTTTAGGAATTGTTTTACAAGATACCAATCTTTTTACAGGTACAGTAATGGAAAATATTCGGTATGGTCGCTTAGATGCAACGGATGAAGAAGTGTTTGAAGCTGCTAAAATTGCGAACGCATACGATTTTATTACTCGCTTACCAGATGGCTTTCAGACGATGTTAACAGGAGATGGAGCAAATCTTTCTCAAGGACAGCGTCAGTTATTAAGTATTGCAAGAGCGGCTGTGGCAGATGCTCCAGTTATGATCTTAGATGAGGCAACCTCTTCCATTGATACAAGAACAGAACGGTTAGTTCAAAAAGGAACGGATCAGTTAATGGAAGGAAGAACTGTGTTTGTAATTGCCCATCGTCTTTCAACAGTTCAGAATTCAGATTGTATTATGGTATTAGATCATGGAAATATTATTGAGCGTGGTACGCATAAAGATTTAATTGAACAAAAGGGAACATATTATCAATTATATACAGGAGCTTTTGAATTAGAATAAAAAATAAAAAGATACAAATTTGTATCTTTTTATTTTGTCAACTCAAAAAAGAGATAATTGTTCATAGGAAGGATCTTCATAAAGCGTATGAAGTTCTTTAAATAATTGAGTAAGATCATATTTGATTTGATTTTCTTTACAAAACCGAATGAAATAATCCATAAGATATTTATGATAAATGGAATTACATTCATAGGAAGTGCCATATTTTTTTATATACTCTTTTTTTAATTTAGGAAAATATTGATCTAATTGCTGATAAAAGTATTCTCGGTTTCCTTCTCTAAGGGTTAGTCCAAATCCAAAACAGAAGATTCCTTTTACTTTGACCTCCTTACAATAATTAAGGATTCCTCTTAAATTATCTAAAGAATCATTAATCCAAGGAAGAATTGGAGATAACCACACATATGTATCAATTCCAGCCTCATTTAATTTCTTTAATACCTCTACGCGAGCCTTTGTTGTTGCGACTTTTGGTTCAATAATTTTACATAGTTCTTCATCATAGGTTGTTAGGGTAATGGAAACTCTAACCTTTGCTTGTTTATTTATTTTTTTTAATAACTCTATATCTCTTAAAATGAGTGTGGATTTTGTTTGTAAATGGATTCCGTGGCCATATTGGTAAATGAGTTCAAGCATTTTTTTCGTCATTTCCAATTGTGCTTCGCAGGGCATATATGGATCTGACATAGAACCCGTAGAAAGCATGATTTTTTTTCTTTTTTTCTTTAATTCATTTTCTAATAGTTCTAAGGCATTTTCTTTTACTAAAATATCTTCAAAATCGTGATCCATATTGTAGCATTTGCTTCTAGAATCACAATAAATACAGCCATGTTCACACCCGCGATATAAATTAAATCCGTTTTGTTGATTTAGAATGGATTTCACTCTTCCTTTATGCATATCATCACCTTTTAATAGTATATCATAACTAAAAGGTTTTTTAGATATAAATTTTATAGATTGTAAGAAATTGTTTGTATAATTGTAAATAGAACTAAAAAAATGTATAATAAAATAAAAAGAGAGGAAATATTATGGAAGAACGTTATATAAAGGATTGTAAAGTTTCTCTTCTTGGTATGGGCTGTATGCGTCTACCTAGAAAAGAAACAGCAAATGAAATTGATATTAAAACTACAGAAAAAATGATAGATTTAGCTCTTCAATCGGGGATAACTTACTTTGATACTGCGTATCCTTATCATGAAGGAAAAAGTGAAATTGTAATCGGAAATATTTTAAAAAAATATCCAAGAAAATCCTTTTATTTAGCGGATAAACTTCCGATTTGGAATTGTAAATCCCTTCAAGATGTACAATCCATTTTTGAAGAACAATTACGTAAATGTCAAGTAGATTACTTTGATTTTTATTTGTGCCATGCGATGAATTTAGAACGGTTGAAACTATATAAGGAGTTCAATGTTTTTCCTTATTTGTTGGATTTAAAGAAACAGGGTAAAATTCGACATTTAGGCTTTTCTTTTCATGATGCTGCCCAAAACATTGAAGTAATTTTAAAAGAATTGCCATGGGATTTTGCCCAAATTCAACTCAATTATTTAGATTATGATATGCAGGATGCAAAACAGCAGTATGAACTCATTACGAAGTATGGTGCTTCCGTTGTTGTTATGGAGCCTGTTCGTGGTGGGATGCTTGCAGAAGTATGTGAACCTGCGACCCACCTATTTAAAGAAGAGCGACCTCAAGCGAGTATTGCTTCATGGGCATTACGTTATGTTGCTAACTTTCCAAATGTTAAGGTAATCTTATCTGGGATGTCTTCTCTTGAACAATTACAGGATAATATTAATACTTTTACTTCTTATGAGCCTTTATCCAAAAAAGAAGAGAATATTATTCTAGAAGCTAAAAAGCATATTTTAGGGAATGAGTTTATTGCTTGTACAGGATGTAAATACTGTATGCCATGTCCATTTGGAGTAGATATTCCAAGAATTTTTAGAACCTTTAATTTATATGGAATTCATCATGATTTACTTCTATTTAAAAAAGATATAGAAACTCTTGGAACAATCGATTGTAAAGCCTGTGGAAAATGCATGAAAGAGTGTCCACAAAAACTTCAAATTCCTATTTTGATTGAAAAAATTAAAAAACGAGTTCAATAAAATGATTTTGAAGAAATGAAATTCCTATGTTTTTCAAATTGGATTAAGGAAAAATATTTACTTTTTTGAAAAAATATAGTATGATATGAGTGTTAAAATCTAAGATGTTAGACGAAATTATATTGCAGTTTTAGAGATTTACTGGTAGGTGAAAAGTAAAAGAAGCGTATAATTTGGATCCCTAATGGAGATGATACATGCAAAGTGTATTCGAGTGGACTCTGCGTTAAAGAGAAATGAGTGCAAAAAAGTAATTTTTTGAACAAGGGTGGTAACACGTGTAAGCAAGCGTCCTTTGAGTAAGGATGCTTTTTATTTTTTAGGAGGAGATTTTTTATGGATTATAAAGACACGTTATTTATGGGGAAAACAGAATTTGAAATGCGAGGGAATTTGAGTAATAAAGAACCTAACATTCAAAAAAAATGGGAAGATATGGATTTATATAACAAGGTTATAAAGAAAAATGAAGGAAAACGGGAGTATACTCTTCATGATGGACCTCCATATGCAAATGGAGATATTCATTTAGGACATGCTTTAAATAAAATTCTTAAAGATTTTGTTGTTCGTTATAAAAATATGAATGGATTTAAATCTGTTTATATTCCAGGTTGGGATACTCATGGGTTACCAATTGAAAATGCGTTACAAAAATCAGGTATCAATCGTAAAGAAAAAAGTATTGCAGAATTTCGTGAGTTATGTGAGGCTTATGCTTATAAGCAGGTAGAACGGCAGAAAATTGGATTTAAGAGATTAGGCGTATTGGGGGATTTTGATCATCCTTACATTACCCTTCAACCTGAGTTTGAAAAAGATCAAATTCTTGTTTTTGCAAAGATGGCAGAAAAAGGGTTGATTTATAAAGGATTAAAGCCAGTATATTGGTCCCCATCTAGTGAGTCCGCACTAGCAGAAGCAGAAATAGAATATCAAGATAAAGAGGATTTTTCCATCTATTTTAAATTACCTATTGTAAATTCTTCTGAGTTACAGGGGGTAAGTTTCTTAGTATGGACCACAACTCCGTGGACATTACCAGCAAACCTAGCTGTATGTGCAGGACCAAACATTGAATATGTTTTAGCGGATACAGATAAAGGGAAATTCATTTTTGGCTTAGAATTAAAAGAAAAATTAACTGAGTTATTAGAATTGAAAGATGTCAAAATTCTAAAGGAGTATAAAGGAAGTGAATTGGAAGGAATTCAGTATAAACACCCCCTTTATGATCGCATTTCTCCTTGTATTTTAGGGGATTATGTATCGACTTCTGATGGTACAGGACTTGTTCATATCGCTCCTGGACACGGGGAAGATGACTTTATGGTTGGAAAAACCTATCATTTAGATATTTTATGTCCAGTAGATTCTAAAGGGTATATGACAAAAGAAGCAGGGAAATATGAAGGACTATTCTATTCTGTTTGTAATGAAGAGGTCATGAAAGATATGGATGCTTGTGGATGTCTAATGAAAGTGGTTAAAATTGTTCACAGCTATCCACATGATTGGCGAACCAAAAAGCCGGTTATCTTTAGAGCAACTCCACAGTGGTTTGCCTCAATTGACCCAATTAAAGATCAAATCTTATCTGCAATTGATCAAATCACTTGGAATCCTAAGTGGGGCGATATCCGTATATCCAATATGATTAAGGATCGCCATGACTGGTGTATATCAAGACAAAGGGCTTGGGGAGTTCCAATTCCAATTTTCTATGCAGAAAATGGTGATGCTATTTTAGATCAAAATGTCTTTGCTCATATTGCAGATTTATTTGGAAAATATGGATCAAATATTTGGTTTATAAAGGATGCTAAAGATCTTTTACCAGAAGGCTATACACATAAAGGTAGTCCAAACGGGATATTTAGAAAAGAAACGGATATCATGGATGTTTGGTTTGATAGTGGTTCTTCTTATCGACTTTTAAACCGAAGAGGAATCTCTTATCCTGCAGATTTATATTTAGAAGGGTCTGATCAGTATCGTGGGTGGTTTAATTCCTCTATTATTACAGCAGTAGCTACAACTGGCATCGCTCCATATAAGACAGTTGTATCTCACGGTTTTACACTAGATGGCGAAGGAAGAAAAATGAGTAAATCCTTAGGAAATACAGTAGACCCAATTAAAATTTGTAATGAATATGGAGCTGATATTTTACGTTTGTGGGTAGCTTCAATTGAGTATCGTGCGGATATGCCACTATCTAAGGATATTTTAAAACAGGTTTCTGAAGCATATCGTAAGATTAGAAATACTTTACGCTTTTTAATGGCAAATACCTCTGATTTTGATCCTAAAAATGCACTATCTTATGATCAATTATTAAATGTAGACAAATATATGTATCTAAAATTGCAACGATTTATTACTGAAATAAAAAAGCATTATGATCATTTTGATTTTGGTGAGGTATATCGTTTGACGAACACCTATATTGCAAATACATTATCAGCCTTTTATTTGGATTTTACTAAGGATATTTTATATATTGAGCATCCAACGAGCAAGAAACGACTTTCTTGTCAAACTGTATTTTATGAAATCTTGCTTGCTTTAATGAAGGTATTATCCCCAATTCTTCCTCATACGATGAGTGAAGCCTATGATTTGCTCCCATTTAAAGAAGCAGAAGATATATATCTTACTGATTTCCCAGAACCAATGCATATAAATGATTCTATTGAGAATTTATTTGATGAATTTATGGAATATCGGGACCAAATATTAAAGGCATTAGAAGAGGCACGGGCAGAAAAAATTATAGGAAAAAGTTTTAATGCGAAGTTGACATTGACCTTAGATGGAAAAACAAAGGCTTTGTTTGAACAATTAAATATAGATATTGCTCAAGTATTAATTGTTTCTCAACTTGAATTAAAAGATGGTAAAGAATTTGGAATTGAAGTTACTAAAGCAGAAGGCTTTACTTGTGAACGCTGTTGGATGATTGTACCTCATATCAATGAAAATGGGTTATGCCCAAGATGCCAAACGATTGTGAATCAAGTAAAAAAGGAATCAACTGAATTAAGAAATTGAGCTCTTGAAGGATTATTTTGACATTTTTCTATTAAAATGTTAAAATATTAAAAGGAATATAGGCGGTGAATTGCATGTTATTTAAATTTTATTATTTAAAAGAAGGTACGAGAATTTTTGATCGTACAGATCTTTTAACTTATTTTCAAGCAAATCCAAATATATCTATAGAAAAAAGGGGAGAAGAACGTGATTTTATTTTTCATCACCCTATCTTAGATTTTACTGCCCATTTTATATTATCTTCTAAGAGTGCAATTCCTCATTTAGAACGTTTAGATCCAAAATATTATGATGTGAATTTTAGAGTTGAATTTGACATTAAACTTCCTACATATTGTGTAGAGTTGATTTTAGATATTGCTGAAGAGTTGGCTAAAATTTTTAAATTTGTAGTTTACAATGAATCCTATGAAAATGCAGTCCCTTTCCGTAAAAATGCTTTAGCTAAAACATTTGAAATATGGAAAAATGCTTACAAGAATAAAAATGAAGAAGAGGTAGCTTCTTATAGTCGGATTGATCCTACAAGTTTATCCCAAATTTATAATTATATTCTTCGGAAACCCAAATTGGAAGTTCTATTAGATAAGAATAAAATTCAAATATCAGATTACTTTTTTATGAGAACGGATCGCTCTAGAACGGCTTTTGTTTGTATGTCATGGGATGGAAATACACCTTTTATTATCCCACCTGGAATTGATATTTTATATTATAGTGAACCAAAAAATCAGAAATATATTGCGATGGATGAACTTAGTAGTAAAGCAGACAAATTTTTGAAACCTATTGATGGATATGGCAGTATTAAAATGGTTGATGGAAAATCCGTGAATAAAGTAAAAAAGATTATTACAAAAAACAAATTTGCACCTCTCACAGTGGAATTAAAAGAAATTAATTTAAATGAGATTTTAGATATTTAAGTATAAGAATGAAAAAAAGAAAGGATAATAACAATATGGAAAAAGCGAAATATATTGATCATACAATTTTAAAAGCAGTTGCTACATACGATGATATTTTGACCTTGTGTAATGAAGCTAATAAATATCATTTTGCCTCAGTATGTGTAAATCCAAGTAATGTATCTTTAGCTCATCGGCTATTAAATGGGTCTGATGTGTTAACTTGTACAGTGGTTGGTTTTCCTTTAGGGGCAACACCTAGTGATGTAAAAGCCTATGAAACCACAAGAGCGATTGCTGATGGAGCAGATGAAATTGACATGGTCATTAACATCGGTATGGCAAAAGCTCATAACTGGGAATATGTATATGAAGATATTAAGGCTGTTGTAGATGCAGCCCATGGGGTATTAGTTAAAGTAATCATTGAATGTTGCTATTTAACTGATGAGGAAAAAGTTGAAGCCTGTAAGGCATCTATTAAGGCAGGAGCAGATTTTGTTAAAACATCGACTGGCTTTGGTACAGGTGGTGCTACTGTAGAAGATGTTCAATTGATGAAAAAAACGGTAGGTACTGCTTGTAAGGTTAAGGCTGCAGGTGGAATTCGAGATCGCAAAACGTTTGAAGATATGATTGCTGCAGGGGCAGACCGTATTGGTTGTAGCTGTGGCGTAAAAATTATGGAGGAATACGAAAATGAGTAAAATACCTACACCACATATTCAATGTGCAGATGCATCTAAAATTGCTAAAACAGTTCTAATGCCTGGAGATCCATTACGGGCAAAGTTTATTGCAGAACACTTTTTAACAGATGTTGAATGCTTTACTGAAACTAGAAATATGTATGGATATACAGGAAAGTATATGGGAAAACGAATTTCAGTTATGGGATCTGGTATGGGGATGCCATCTATTGGAATTTATTCAGCTGAACTCTATCAATTCTATGGTGTGGAAACCATCATTCGTATTGGTTCTGCTGGATCTTACGATGTTTCCTTAGATATTTATGATACAGTATTAGTTACAGAGGCATTTTCAGAATCAAGTTATGCAAAAGTTGCATTTGGAATGAGAGGCAAAACTTTAAAGAGTTCCGCTTCTGTGAATAATAAATTACGGGCCGCTGCTTCTAAATTGAACATTGAGTTAAAGGATGCAAAAGTTCATTCAAGTGATGTATTCTATTCTAATAATCCGAATTTATGGCAAGAGGTTCGGGATCAATACGGATGCAAATGTGTGGAAATGGAAAGTTTTGCCTTATTTGCAAATGCAAAGGCGTTTGGTAAAAAAGCAGCTTGCTTACTTACCATTTCGGATTCGTTTGTAAATCATAAAGTTACAACTAGTGAAGAGCGTCAAAAGAATTTCACAAATATGATGAAAATTGCTTTAGAATTAGCAAGCAATAAGTAGAAAGAAGATGTAAATCTTCTTTTTATTTTAGAAAGGATTTAAAAATGGATATTATTATAGAACAGACTAAATTTCATAGAATTCTATTAAAAAAATTTTTGATTCGTCCATTAGATATAAAGGAGATCGCAATCCGAAATCTATTATGTTACTATCAAGAGCTTATATGTAAAAAGTATCCTCAAGAAGAACAGATGCTTCAATTTCTAGAAGAATTATATGATGCAAAATTCAAGGTGGATATCCTTCATTATGGAACATATTCCTTATTTGAATATTCGTTAGAATGCGTAGATCCATTCTATATTGAAGATCAAACCTATACACTAGATGTTCTAATTGATGCTTTTGATTTGCTTACAATTCCTTATTTTAAAAATGGGTGTGCAGAACCTATGGCATTTAAACGAGCTCTAGAAATCTATCAAAGTGATCTTTATTCTTATTTAGATTCCTTTGAAATGCGAGCGTTTGATCAAGCTATTAAAACCTACTTTAAGGGAACTTTAAGAGAATATAGCAAATTAGGAAGCCTCTCAGAAATAGAAAAGATTACCCCTAAAGATCTTTATCAATATTATTTAAAGATTCAAAAGGATGAAATACTCACCATTATGACTGGTCGTGGAGTTCAAACGAAAGAAACCATAGGTCATATTTCTTTCAAAAAGGACTTTCAATTTAAAAAACGAAATCCAGTAAGTCAAAGGATTCATGAGCCGTTTATCTCCAAGCAATGTTATTTAGAAGTAATTTATGATCCTCAAATATTTGCAGATGATCCATTGTACCCATCTATGCTTGTATTAAACTATATTTTAGGGGGTAGTCCTTTTTCTAAACTTTTTTATGAGGTGCGAGAACAAGAAGGATTATGCTATTCAATATCTTCATCTTATCTAGCTACAAGTGGAATTCTCATTCTTTCCTGTAGTACTGAAAAAAATCTAGTTCCTAAAGTTTTAAAATCAGTTGAAAAAGTTTTTAAAACATTATTTAATTCTATTTCTTTAAAAGAAATTAAGGAAAGCATTCTTTCTTTAAAACTAGAAGAAGAGGATTATATTGAAACAGCTGTTTATTCATATTTAACAGATCATTTCTTTTTAGATTATCCTTCTGCAGTTAAAGAAATCGAATCTATAAAGTTAGTAACTTTAAAATCTTTACAACAAGCGTACGAAAAAATGAAATGTAGCTTAATTTACACCTTTGGAGGTGATGAAAATGCATAATGTATTTGAGCATACTTATAAAGGATTAAACATCATCTGTGTAGAACAAAAATCTTTTAAAAAAAGTTATGTTGGTATCGGAACACGCTTTGGTGGTGGAGATTTTTTAAACTCTTCCTTTCATTATAGTGGTCTTGCTCATTTTATTGAGCACCAGCTCTTTCAAATGCCTACTGGAGATGCATTTGAAGGTTTTGCAAAACAGAACGCCAAAGCCAACGCCTACACCACAATTGATAAAACGATATATTACTTTACAACAATCCATTCTATATATAAGCCTTTAGAATTATTATTGACAATGTATTTTACCCCTTATTTTAAAAAAGAAGCAGTCGAAAAGGAAAAGGGAATTATACTATCAGAAATTGAAGAAGTTTTGGATGATATCCAGTCTGAATTTGCAATTCAAATGCTGAAGCATTTATATCCAAAGGATCCATTTTCTTCAAAGGTGGTTGGAGAAACCTCTAGTATAAAAAAGATGAATGAGAATATTTTATTGGCGGGATATAAAAGATATTATACAACGAAAAATTCAGTATTAGTTCTTATTACACCTGAAAGTTATCAAGATATTTTTGATAGAATAAAAACCATTATGGATCATCTTCCCTGTTCTCAAAAAGGGGTTCGTCATGCTCCTATGGTTATATCTGATGCTCCTAAACCATCATTTACGATGACCTCCTCTAGTTCTCAAACGATGGTATCAGTAGGGATTCGCTTTAGAAACCAAAGAAGAACACCTCAATTTTGTAATGCGATTATTGCCATTCTAGATAGCATTTTATCTCCTACATCTAAATTTTATCAAGAACTTTATCAAGACAATCTCTTTTATGCCGATATTGATTATATGGTTCATCAATCTAAGGATGCAAGCTATGTTATGATTACTACCTATTCTTTACAACCTGAAGTCTTTATCAAGCGGGTTATAGAGAAGTTGAAAAATTTGAGTACTAAAGAAATTGATAAAAACTCCATCATTCGTACTCTAAAGTATTTAAAAGCAAAATATATTACAAATTTAGATGATATATCAGTTTTAGGAGATGAGATTTTGAGCTTAGCATTAGAAGGCTTATCTTATTTTAAAGAAGAAAATGTATGTTTAAAACTCACATATGATGAAATCATCAAATTCTTAGTCGAATTTCATAACGCTTTTTATAGTTATGGAATTTGTAAAAAAAATGAAAATAAATAAGTTTTCATCTTATGTTTCTTATTCTTTTAAAGATTACGTTTGTAATCTTTTTTTAAATTTATAAAATAACGCTCTTTTTAAAAAAATTGATATTTAAATCCTTTAAAATTTCGATTTTAGAAATTGGGAGAATCTTTAAAATTTTGATATAACTACCTCATAAGGAAAATATCCTTATCCGAATACAGAATTAAAAGAAAGGAGGAACATATGTACAATTATTTTATGTTGATGGGACGTTTAGTCGCAGATCCTGAAGTAAAAGAACTTGCTGAAGGAAAAAAGGTCATGAATGTTCGTTTGGCAGTAGCTAGAGGATTTCAAAATATCAAAGGAGAATATGAAACAGATTTTTTCACTATAGTATTTTGGGATTATCTTGTGGATTATGCGAAAGATAATTTAAAGAAAGGACTTCCAGTATTAATTAAAGGACGTATTCAAACGACTAAGGCAGAAATGGCAGGTGGATACATGCTAAACTATCCGACTTTAATTGGAGAACGTATTATGTTCTTTAATCCGCCTACAGTCCCTCAAAAAGAAGAGGGGGAAGGAAAAGAAAATGAATAAATAGTAAAAAGGCTAAGATTTTTTTCTTAGCCTTTTTACTACTTTCTTTCTTAATTTTAAAGCCTTATAGTCTTGTCTTGCTGCCACTTTATCAAAAATGCAAATCAACCATCCAGCTTTGGTTGTTGGAGGAATCAAGGTAAGAGGAAACATATGGTGAGCCATGTTTCTTTTTTCTCTTTGATTGATTTGATATAGTTTTTTTGCATTTTTTACCGCCTTTGCAGGATGAAACAAGCCGTGTAAATGAACCCCATTATGTTTATCATGCCAATCATAAAAATATAAATCATGGAGTAATGCTGAACGTATTAATTCTTCATAATTGAGTTTGATTTTTTTCTTTTTTGCATAAGTGTAGGATAAATAAGCAACTTTAAGGACATGCGTGTAGGTCGTAATTGTTCCATGATGGTAAAATTGCTTTAATCTTAAGAAGTCTTGTGTATGAATAATTTTATGTATTGTTGTAAAGAAAAAGGATTTATCCTCTTTCGTTAGTTCGTATTTTTTTCTCATGCTTTTATTATATAACAAAAATTGAAATTATAAATACATTTTTATGAAAAAATGTTATAATAAAAATAAAATTGCAGTTGGAAGTGAAAGTATGGCTTTTATAGAAGTTAAAAATTTAAAAAAAACTTATGGTATAAAGGATACCTGTATATATGCTTTAGATGATGTTTCATTTGAACTAGAGCAACATGAGCTCGTTGTTATTCTAGGAGCGAGTGGAGCTGGTAAATCTACACTTTTGAATCTTTTGGGTGGTATGGATTATGCAAGTAGTGGAAACTACTTTGTGAATGGTATAGAAGTAACGAAAATGAAAGAAAAGGAATTGGCTTTATTTCGGAGAAATCATGTTGGCTTTGTTTTCCAATTTTATAATCTTATGCCAAATTTAACTGCATATGAAAATGTAAAACTTTCCATTGCTCATGCTAAGGATTTTATAGATCCTAAAGAGGCACTATCTTTAGTAGGGCTTGATCAACGATTAAATAATTTTCCTTCAAGCCTTTCTGGAGGAGAACAGCAAAGAGTAGCAATCGCGAGAGCCATTGTAAAAAAACCAGAGATTCTTTTATGTGATGAGCCAACAGGAGCCTTAGATAGTAAAACTGGAAAAAGTATTTTAAAGCTCTTAAAGCGGATTAGTGAACAAGGAAATCAAAGCGTAATCATTGTTACTCATAATGCGAATATTGCGTATGTGGCAGATCGTGTAATTCATTTGAGTGATGGAAAAATTGTGAAAAATGAAATTAATCCTAAGCCTCTAGATATTGAGGAAATCGAGTGGTGAAAAACGTTTTAAATATCAAGGTTTTAAGAGAAATAAAAAATAATTTTAAAACCTATTTATCTGTCATCCTTATCGCAACTTTAGCTGTTACTCTTTTTACGGGTATTTATGCGAATTATAAAAACTTTAATGATCGGTTAGATCACATATATCAAGAGGCAAATATGTGTGACGGAATCATTATGCTTAAAAATTATGATTCAGAAGTAGAAGCGGATTTAAAACGGGAAAATGTTTATTATGAAAAAAGAATTTATTATCCTACAAAATATAAAAATAACTCTATTTATTTAGCCACCTTTAAAGAAAATTCTAAGCTGAACCTTCCTTACTCTACTTCTTTAGAAAAAGTAGAAGATACAATGGTATTGGCTGATTCTAATTTTTTGAATCGAAACTCCCTTTTAATTGGCGATAAAATTTCCTGTGATTTTTCATTTTTATCCCAAAATATTACAATTGACCTTACAATCAGTGGAACGATGACTCATCCAGAATCCTTAGAAAATTCGGTGTATAACCCAGCATTCATTTATGTTGGATATAAAGCATTGAGGAATGCAGTAATGATGAGTGCTCACATTACTGAATATGTAGCAGATGAAGTTTTAAAGTCTTATGTTAATCAGTTTCTAGTTCAAGGCAACATAGAAGTGTTATCCCAAATAAAAGAAAAGTATCAACAAAAGGATACATTTGTTTATGCATTAAAGCGTTCGGACTTACCTTCAAATATGACCGTTGATGCAGATGTACAACAGGCAAAGCAGTTAATTTATATTTTCCCTGTCATTTTTTATTTGGTTGCTGTCCTCATTATTTTGACCTCTATTTCTCAGCTAATTCACCGAGAATCTAAAAACATAGGGATTCTTAAAGCGTTAGGCTTTTCAAAAAAAGAAATTATAATTCATTATACAAAAATTTTTATTGTTTTAGGATGTATCGGTTCTATTTTAGGAATTATTCTTGGACCAATAATTGTTCCAAATGTTATGGGACATAAATATGATATTTTATATCAATTACCTAAAATCAAACTCCCCTTTTTCAGATGGGAATATTTGATAAGTATTGTTATATTATTGTGTATTACACTTTGTACAAGTTTATTTGTATGTCATAGTGCTGTGAATCAAGTTCCAGCCTCTAGTTTAAGAGGGGATAACTCTATACAGATGAAGCTGACTTTTTTAAGCCGATTGAAACTATTTTCTAAACTTCCATTATCTATGTTGATGGCATTTCGGAATATGAAACGTAAAATGAGTAGGACTTTAATGGTGATTTTAGGTGTACTTGGCTGTAGTGCTCTATTGGTATGTGGTTTTGGAATAGAGGATACCATTTATTATGGATTGGATTTGGAGTTTGAAGAATTTATTCCTTATGATGTATCAGTTTCCTATAGTTCGTATGAATCGAAAAAAAGTCAAATCAAAAATTTAGAAAATGTTTTAGATGTAGATGAATATGCCAAATATACAATTCATATAGAAAAGGATCATTTGATTTCTTCATATCTATATTTGTTGCCAGAAGAAGCAACTGTATTTACTTTGCCCTATACAGATGAAAGCTGCTTGATTTCTTCAAAAGTTGCAGAAGAGATTGGAGCTAAAGTAGGAGATGAAATTCATTTCATTTATAACAATCAACATTATACTTGTGTGATTAGTGATATCATTGATTTTTGTTTAAGTCAGGGAATATTCCTATCTAAAAATGCAGTTTCAGTTGATTTCGTTCCAACAGGGGCTTGGGTTAAAACCTCCAATTCAAGTCAAAATGAGAAGGTTGCTACCACAATAAAAGAATTGTCAGGTGTGTCTTCATCAATAACAATGAAAGAAATGAAAGCCCATGCAGATGAAACGATTGCTTCTATAAAGGTTATGACATGGACAGTAAAGATTTTTGCTATTTTATTAGCGGTTGTTGTATTATATAATTTGGCTCTATTGAATTTTAAAGAACGTGTTAAAGATATTGCAACTTTAAAAGTGCTGGGATTTTCAAGATTTGAGATTGCAACCTCTTTTATCATAGAAATCTTATTTTTAACCTTTGTTGGAGCATTGATTGGTCTTTTCTTTGGGTATCCATTACTTGTAGCAGTTTTATCTATTAACGAAAATCCACTTTTAAGCTATATTTACCATGTGAAATGGAGCTCTTACTTATTTACGATACTCATTACTTGTGGAAGTAGCTTAGTGATTAATTTATTTTTTGCGTATTTGACTCGTAAGGTTGAAATGGTAGAATCTTTAAAATCTGTAGAATAAAAAGGAAAAACACCAAAACATCATTTGTTAAATAATGAGTTTTGGTGTTTTATTTTGTCATATTTTGTCTTGCGATTGGTTTTGAATTTTATAATTAAATTTATTATAATATAAGTATAGAAACAACAGATTATATTTAGAATTTAATAAGGAGGTAATAAAGTGAAACGTATCAAATATCTTTTTATTATTTTATTTATTTTTATCTTGACCTCATGTTTTGTGAAAAACAACAAACCAAGAGTAGTAATTCCAATTGGGATATATGAATCTGACTCATTTAAACTGAATGAAAAGAACTATTTATATGGAAGAATTGAAATCAAAGAGATTACAGATGAAGAATATAATGGTGCTGATGGAATTAATGTAGGAATTGAAGATAGAACCAATAAATGTGTTCATCTCAATTTCAGATTTTATAATGAAGAAACATCAGAATTTGAACATTACGATATTAAAGATTTTAAATTAAGTCATTTAAATAATCGGTTTTTTTGGTATTCTGCAATTTTATTTTCTGAATCTAATTCAGATGTTTTGCCTGAAGGGATTTGGTTTAAATCAATGGAAAACGATATACTCTCTATTGATTTAACTTTTGAAGATATGGATTTTGGAAGTTACTACATTCCTATAGATAAAATTGAATATAATGATCCACTCCCTTTAGGAAAATTCCGTTCTAATGATTTTGAAAATGATCCCTTTTTCAGCTTTAGTATTGTTGAAATTAAAGAAATTTCAGAAGAGGAATATAGAAATACGAACGGAATAAATGCTATAGTTGATTTATCAGATAGACAAAAAATAAGAAAGTATTGTTCTATTGATTTTTATTTATATCATTCCGAAGAAGAAAAACTAGTTCAGTATGAGATTAGATATTTATATTATTTAATATCGAATTCCGATTATTTTGGTGGACTGTATGATATTGCTAAGAATGATTATTTTACTTCACTTGAATTAAAATGTGATACACAAGAAAAGTATGCTTTTTATATGAAATTTTATCATACAGAAGCTTACTTTACTAGGATAGAAGAGAATGAATAAGAAAAGAGGTGATAGAATGAAACATATTAGATATCTTTTTGTAATTTTATCTGTTTTTATTTTGACCTCATGTTTTGTAAAAAACAATAAACCAAGAGCGGAAATTCCAATTGGAATATTTGAATCAGAATCATTTAGTTCTAATGGAAAGAACTATTTATATGGAAGAATTGAAATCAAAGAGATTACAGATGAAGAATATGAAAATGCCAATGGGACTAATGTATGCATAGAAGATGGAACAAATAAACATATTTATTTAAATTTAGGATTTTATAACGGAGAAACCAATGAATTTGAATATTACGATATAAAAGATTTAAAAATGCCAACAAATCATAATAATATCAATCGCTATAGAGGAGAATTATATGCAAAATATGATTCCGAAAAAAAGGTAGGGTTATTTTCCATCATTGGTCGTGACAATAGTTGTTCCATTCACATGAATATTGGAGATCTAAATTTTAGTAATTTATTTATACCAGTGGAAGAAATCAAATATAATGATTCAATTCCTCTAGGAAAATTTCGTTCTAATGATTTTGAAGAAGATTATAGATATCCAAATCGATGGTATTCACATTGTATTATCGAAATTAAAGAAATTTCAGAGGAAGAATATAATAAAGCAAATGGAATTAATGCCGTAGCTGATATATCAGGTAGGCAAGGGATAAGGAAGTATTGTTTTATTTTTGTATCTTTTTATGAAATAGAACAGGAGAAATGGATTGAATGTGATTTAAAGGATTGTAATTATTATATTTGTAATGGAAAGTATATAGGACTTTTATACGAAAAAGGAACAACTATAATTAAAGAAAGATTTGAGATGAATATTACCAAAGGGGAGTCTTATGATTTTACATTACTTTTAGGAATTGATGCTTACTTTACTAGGATAAAAAAGAATGAATAAGAAAAGAGGTGATAGAATGAAACATATTAGATATCTTTTTGTGGTTTTATCTGTTTTCCTCTTGACTTCATGTTTTGTAAAAAACGATAAACCAAGAGCATCTATTTCAACTGGAATATTTGAATCAGAATCATTTAAACCTAATGAAAAGAACTATTTATATGGAAGAATTGAAAGCAAAGAGATTACGGATGAAGAATATGAAAAAGCTAATGGAATCAATGTTGGAAAAGAAGACAAATCGAATCGAAGTTTTCATTTTAATTTAGGATTTTATAATGGAGAAACCAATGAATTTGAATATTACGATATAAAAGACTTTAAATTAAAACATTTAGATAATAGAGCCTATTGGTATTCTGCAATTTTATTTTCTGAATCAAATTCAGATGTTTCCCCTGAAGTTATTTGGGTTAATTTCTTGGGAAACGATATTCTTTCCATTGATTTAACTTTTGGAGATATGGATTTTGGGGGTTACTATATTCCAATAGATAAAATCAAATTTAATGATTCAATTCCTTTAGGAAAATTTCGTTCAAATGACTTAAAAGAAAATAGTGGATATCCAAATCATCTGTATTCCTATTGTATTGTTGAAATTAAAGAAATTTCAGAAGAAGAATATAATGAAGCTAATGGAATAAACGTTGTAGCAGATATATCAGGTAGACAAGGGATAAGAAAGTATTGTTTAATTTTAGTTTCAATTTATGACCATATTCAAGAAAAATGGATTGAATGTGAATTAAAAGAATGTACTTATCGTATTAGGAAAGAAAGATATATGGGACTTTTATATCAAAAAGGAACAACTACAATCATTATAGGATTTGATTTGCAAGTTACTAAAGGTGAATCCTATGATTTTACATTACTTTTAGGAATTGATGCTTACTTTACTAGGATAGAAGAGAATAATACTATATAAAAAGGAGGATAGTTATGGGAGTATTTACAAGCATATTAACATTAAGCTTATGCGTTTTACCGAATCATACTCAACAAAAAGAATCAAAAACATATGCACAAAATTTAAATTATTATCAAAGAACTATGGAGAATACTATTTCAAAACAGAATGATTTTATCGAAAATTATGAAAATATAGTCATAGTTACTTTCGATTTTAATGGTGGAAGCTATGATGGTTATATAGCAGAAAGGCAGATTCCAGTAGAGATAGGAACTTCTGTAGAACCATTAGAAAAGTCCAAATTAGAAAAACCAAATAGTACATTTGGTGGCTGGTATACTTATGAAGGAAAACTATGGAGTTTTGATAATATTATTACTGAAGATATAACCTTATATGCGCATTGGAATTGGGATTGTTCTCATTTGATTAATGCAAATGAGATAACAGGAGAGAGTTATTGGTTTGATGATAAGACATCTACTGAAAATAATATATATCAATATTTAAGAAAAAAATATCATAATTCATCAAATTGGATTATTACAAGCAAAAATTCAACTCCTTACCAGCCAGTAGAGATGCAAGGACAAAAGTTTCCAGAAAAAGACATATTAACTGCGATAGAAACTTCAGGAGTTGCTAGTAGCTATGGAGGTTGTGGTCCTATCGCAATGATGGGAATCCTAGACTATTTTGCAAGGTATTGTGATTACTCATCAATTATGAAAGATCCTACCAATGAAAAACATCGAATCCAACTCGCTTATGATGTACTAAAGAACACCAAAACGATAGAAATATCCAATCCAAAAGAAAAATCAATGCTATCTGGCGGTGATAAATCTACGATGACATTGCCAAATGATTATGTAAAAGGATTCAGCGATGTTATGAATTTATATGGTTTAAACGATCAAATCACCGCCCAAAATTATCTATTTTCTAGTAAGAATGCATTAATAGAAAGAGTCGTTAAATCAATAGACAAAGGTGTTCCTGTGACTCTATATACAGGAGTAGGCTGTGGAGATGGAGAAGTGAGCGAACATTATGTCAATGTTTATGGGTATGAAATCCATCAGGGTATAGATATTTTTAATAAAAAAGTGACACAGGTTATTTTTAGTGCTTGTATAAATAAGGACTATGAAGAACCATCTGAAATTTGGATTGATGCGGATGTCTTAGATCATTTTCTATCTGGCATCATTGTTTACACTGTAAAAAATGAGAATCAACTTATAAAACCATTAGATTTTGCTGATGATTTTGTGAATAATCAAGGACAAGGGCAATATTTCTTTTATGAAAAGCAAGCCGATATTACAACCTCTAAAGGAATGTCATTTCAAACAAATCGGCTTAGATGTGGGTATATTGAAAATCAATATATCGTACTTTCTGCATATAGAGAAAATGCAGGTACTGCATTTCTAGAAATGAATTGCGATTTTAATATTACTGCTATGACATTTGAACTTGGCTTATGGGGTGGATTAGAACGGCTTGGATTAGGAAATTCTTATGTCAAATTACAATATAAGGATGCTTCTGGAAATTGGGTAGATCAAATTAATTTTTCAATTGATAAACTTTCTACTTTAAAGGATCATCCCTATACCTATTATACTTCCTTTACAGAACAAGTATCTTTAATTCGTTTTATTGTTTCAACAACGATTCCATCAGGGGATTGGAATAGAGGAAGAGTTGTCTTAGGAGATATAAATTTATTTTATAATCCATAATCCTTTACTGAAGAATATAGAGAGTTGTTCTTATCGTAGTGGCTAGAACACTAAGTATTTTCACATCTTTAAAAGTATGCTATAATGAAAATAATAGAACCATATTGATGAGGTAGCAAATGAGAATTAGAAAGTATCAATCAAAGGATTGTAAAGAATTGACAGAATTATTTTATAACACAGTTCATATAGTAAATGCAAAAGATTATACCCAAGAACAACTAGATGTTTGGGCAAAAGAAGAAATAGATCTGGAAAAATGGAATGAGTCCCTCCAAAAGAATTACAGTATTGTTGCGGTAGAAAATCAAAGGATTGTAGGTTTTGGGGACATCGATCATACGGGGTATCTAGACCATTTATATATCCATGCGGATTATCAAAGGAAGGGGATTGCTACTGAAATTTGCAATCAATTAGAACAAGCAGTTTTAGGAAATATAACCACTCATGCTTCTATTACGGCAAGACCTTTTTTTGAAAAAAGAGGATATAAGGTTATAAAAGAACAACAAGTTGAACGACAAGGGATTTTTCTTACAAATTATGTAATGATAAAGGAAAGATGATTCATTAATATACTTGGAGTTTTGAATCTTTTAACAAGCAAAAAAAGCATTGTCAAATAAATGACGATGCTTTTTTTATTATTTACCTACTTTTAAAATTTCAATTGGCGTATATTTATAATTGTATTTAAATAGTGGATAAATCAAACTACCAATAAAAATTACTAAAGGAAAAATAACTTGTAAGCATATTGATGGTAATGTCCATAATAAGAATGAAATCTCTATTGCCATAAATTGATTAAAGAGTTTATTTATAAGTAGAACTATCGGAATCGAACATCCAATGGAAATACCACTTACAATAATAGAAGAAATTATGGCCTTAATTAAATATATTTTAGTAGTGTCTTTAGTAGATAAACCAATGGATTTATATATAGCGATATCCTTTTTTTCTTTATCCATTGTTTCAAATGTATACTTATATATATAAAGACCAACAAAAATTAAAAGTACAATTGAAACCCAGAGTAAAATATTTTTAATAATATAAAACGTTTCATAGATTTGATTAACGATGGTAATAGCCTCATTATCAAAATAGAACTGATTGGTTTTTAAATATTGAATAAGTTCTTTGGTAAGTGGCTTATCTTTAGAGAATTGAAGAAGAAGAGCTGTACAATCACTTGCTCCTATATTTGTAATGGTAGAACTTAACGTATAAAGAGAAGTATGGATGCTCATTGCAAGAGCGGATATTTCTTGCATAACCATTTCATAGGCTTTATTTCCTTGCTTTAATCTTTCTTTATACTTATTTAAATCGAGTTTTGTATCTAATATTCCAACAATTTTTAATTTAACTTTTCCAATTTCTAATTCTATTTTCGGTATATCTTCATATGTATTTATTTTAATATTATCTAAACATCCTAAAGATTGAAATGCAGAATACATGTAAGAGCTAATCGCAACTTCATTTTCCTTTTCAGGCCATTTTCCATACGTAAGAGAATGACTAGAAGGAAGAGAAGTAGTGTCTAATAAGCCACAAAAATCTGTTGTGTATAATTCTTGATCTCCTTGAAAGATTTGCTTAGATATATTCGTTTCAATTGATTCTTGCGGATGATTTTTAATTTCTAGAATTGGGCTTTCCCATACATCTGATAGTTGTAAAATGGCTTCAGGATTTGTTTTATCTTCTTTATAAACTGTTAGATTCATTGCATTATTTTTTTTCATCGTTTCTTGAATTAAATCAATTTTATTTGTAGTGGCAATCGTAAAAGAAAACCCAAATATAAGAATTGAAAATAAACAAATTAAAAGAGGCAGTAAAACACTTTTTAAACGTTGATGAAACTCTCTAGCGATTAAGGATAAGATAAACCGAAATGAACAATGGGTAGGCTTACAGGCTAAAGGGAATGAATCCTCTTTAGAAGAAGGAAGAGAAGCCTCCTTTATCTTCCCCTCATCTAAAAGAATAACTCCATCTGCATACTTTTGAATGAGCTCCTCATGATGACAAACCACCAATACCAACTTAGAAGAAGCAATTTGTTTTAAAAAATCAAAAACTAGAATTGCATTTTCTTCATCTAAGGCTGCCGTAGGCTCATCAGCAATAATAACAGAAGGATTTTTCAGTAACGCTCTTGCGATGGCTACCCTTTGTTGTTCTCCCCCAGAAAGCTCATGAGGATACTTATCCTTATGACTAAGTAAACCAATAGAAGAAAGAACCTCATCAATCTTTTTTATATCTGTTCTTTGATTCATTCTTAATACGAATTCTAAATTTTCAAATACAGTTTTATCTTCAAATAATGCATAATTTTGAAAGATAAAACCAATTTCACTATTCCGGTAAGCATCTAACTGAGATGAGGATAATTCTTTTAATGAAGTTCCATGATAATCAATATTTCCTTTATAGTCGGTATTTAATCCTGAAATCAATTCAATTAAGGTTGTTTTTCCAGCTCCACTTTTTCCTGTAAGAAAGATGAGTCCTTTTGAGGGAAGAGAAAGAGAAACATCATCCAGTGCTTTGGTTTTTATTCCTTTTTTGGATGTATATATTTTTGTTATATGTTCTAGTTTCATAGTTCTTTATCCTTTATAAGTTCAATCGCATTTTTCTTTTTAATTTTAAGATAGTAAAGAAGATAACTCATAAAGATGAATACGATAAAACTGATTGGGATCACAACGCCAAAAGATAACCAATAGGTATTCATCATGCTTATATTTGTAGAGGTGAAATATTGGAATAACTGATATAAAAGGGTGGATCCTAAAAATGATAATACTGAAGAGCCGAAACAAGCAAGAAAAATAAGAATAGCATTGTGACAGAGAAATGGTAAAACTAATTGTTTTACATTATATCCAAGTACCCTGAATAGTCCAATATTATATTTATTTTTTTTCAAGAGATGATTTACATATTCTAACATCATGAAAATCAATAATAAAAATAGAATAGCACTTAAACCAAAGAAAACCAATTGAAGTATGGATAAAGGTTCATGAATTCGACCTGTCATTACGGTGATATTATTTCTTAAGATTAAATCATAGGTTTCCATCCATTCAATCATTTTTAAATCTTGATGAAGATTTCCACTCAATTGAACCGCAATGCTTGGAATGCCATCATAAGCCAATCGCTCAGAAATGATTTCTGAAATTTCTTTAGAAATAATTGTAGTTTCTTTATTTCCTGTATAAACGCCAACAACTTTTACAGGATAAGTATCAAATTCTGATGTTTTATAATAGGATAGGCTATTATTAAAATATAGGGCATCAATCGCTAGGTTTTTTATCTCTTCTATATTTTTTATCTCATAATTTGAAAGCAGTGAGGCAGGTAAAATAATTTCATTTTGGGATAGTGCGGTTTGTTCTTTATCGAACCAATAAATATCATTTTGAATTGATGATAAAGGCTTTTCCTCATCTGTATAGAAAAAGGTAGATCCAGGAGAATAAACTTCTCCTTTCAAATCACTTGAAAAATTCAGATGATAGAAGTGAGATAGCTTTGGATACTCAAAATCTTCATGAACAATGATTGCACAACTTGCAGATTGTAGGAGTGCATCTTTTTCAGTTTCTATAGGAGTAGATAAATATTTTACTTTAAAATATCGTTCTAAATTTAAATTTTCTAAGGTGTAAATTCCAGTTACATGATACTCATTACCCTCTAGTATTACAGGGTATTTGGCAATATCTTCATATGTTTCTAGATTTTTAATTTCATTAATTTGAGCTTGGGCTTTTAAATCGTTAAATAGAATCATCGGTAAGACAATTTCATTTTTATTTTGTGGCATAGTTCCATAAAGAAGACTAAAATTAAAATTACTTGGAATTGAATTTGATTGGATATATCCCTCAAAATAAGAAGAAATATAGTCTTCTTCCAGAGTACCAAATTTAATAGTATAAATATTATTTGATTCATTTTGACTATTCACTTTTAAAATAGAATAAGGAGAGGTTTTTTCAATTTCATTCATTGTTGATAAAGGGATAGCTTTTGCATAAGGTGAAATTGGATGAAGCGTGTCTATTCTTTTTTTACTTCGCGGAGTAACTTCAAAAGAAGCAATTTCTTGCTGATTCTTATACATTGTATTTAATATAGCTTTTTTTTCATCATAAAAGGTTAAAGATAGAGAAATAATTAAAAAAGTTATACCAAAAATAAGTAAAAAAAGATTAAACAAAAGATGAGAAAGTTTAGATTCTAATTTGAAAGTCATGTGGAGGATATCTTTTAAGGAAAGTTTGGCTTTCGTAAAGGTAGAAATAGGATGTATATCTTCTATGACAGTAGGAAGAGAAGCCTCTTTTATCTTCCCCTCATCTAAATGAATTACTCCATCTGCATACTTTTGAATGAACTCATCTTGATGACAAACCACCAATACCAACTTAGAAGAAGCAATTTGTTTTAATAGTTCAAAAACAATTATAGCATTCTCTTCATCTAAGGCTGCCGTAGGTTCATCAGCAATAATAACAGAAGGATTTTTCAGTAACGCTCTTGCGATGGCTACCCTTTGTTGTTCTCCCCCAGAAAGCTCATGAGGATACTTATCCTTATGACTAAGTAAACCAATAGAAGAAAGAACCTCATCAATCTTTTTTATATCTGTTCTTTGATTCATTCTTAATACGAATTCTAAATTTTCAAATACAGTTTTATCTTCAAATAATGCATAATTTTGAAAGATAAAACCAATTTCACTATTCCGGTAAGCATCTAACTGAGATGAGGATAATTCTTTTAATGAAGTTCCATGATAATCAATATTTCCTTTATAGTCGGTATTTAATCCTGAAATCAATTCAATTAAGGTTGTTTTTCCAGCTCCACTTTTTCCTGTAAGAAAGATGAGTCCTTTTGAGGGAAGAGAAAGAGAAACATCATCAAGTGCTTTGGTTTTTATTCCTTTTTTGGATGTATATATTTTTGTTATATGTTCCAGTTTCATAAGTGACACCTCCCATATTGATTCAATAAAATGAAATATTTTTAATATTTCAAGGTAATTCAACAATACTATATGCTTAAAAAAATGAAAAAAATGTCGAAAATGAGAGAAACTTTTTAAATTTAACGGATTGCTCACAAAACAAAGAAAAGTTATAATTAAAATGAAAGGAGATTGTAGAAAAATGAAAAAAATATTTGCTTTATTTGGTTGTTTTGTTCTTTTTTTGTTCCTATTTGGAAATGGGACAAAAGCCTTTGCGGATGATGAATCGTTATTTGTATTGATTCGAGAAGAAGAGAAGAAGATTATAGCTGATGATCCTTATACAAAAGGAGTGGATGATATTGTCAATATATCTTCTATTTTAGGTAAAACAACAGCTCAACTAAAAGGGGAAGGGTATAATTCTTTACATATAACAGTTCGGTTTAGAGGAAAAGAAATTGATGATGGTTATCAAGAAATTTATTTATATGATGGTGCATCTTCTAATTCAAAAAAATTAAATACCACTGTTTTTGAATTAACCCCTGGCAAGAAGCAAACTTCATTTTCTTCTGAAGAAGAATGCTTAACGTGTAAATTAGATGAAATCAAAAGCGATATGGTTTGTATCAGATGGGGAGCCCATGGCAAAGGAAATGATGATTGGATTTGTAGGTCAGTCAAAGTTTTATTAACGGCCATTTAAAAATTTTTTATATGGTTTATGCTTTTTTTCTTGACTATTGAAGTAAAATAAGGTATCATTATAATGTTGTAACATGCACCACATAGAAAAGGTTTCAAATGATGAAAAATCTACCTTAATAGTGTGTCTTATATTAAACAAGGAGGTAATACGACATGTATGCAATTGTAGAAACAGGCGGAAAACAAATTCAAGTAGAAGTTGGCCAAGCAGTTTATGTTGAGAAACTAGATGTAGCTGAAGGAGAAACTTATACTTTTGATAAAGTTTTGTTTGTATCTGGTGAAGATAAGCCTTTAGTTGGTGCTCCGTATGTAAAGGGTGCTACTGTAACTGCAAAATGTGAAAAACAAGGAAGAGGAAAGAAATTAGTAATTTTTAAATATCGTCCTAAGAAGCATTCTGCAACTAAGAAAGGTCATCGTCAATCATATACTAAATTAGTTGTTGAAGCGATTAACGCTTAACTATGACAACCTATAATGTAGTTTATAAAGGAACTGATGCAACCATTGAAGTAAAAGGACATGCAAACTATGATGCTTATGGATCAGATATTGTATGTGCTAGCATCTCAACGGCTTGTATTTATACCGCGAATTTAATCGAGAAATTAAATTTAAGTTACAACATTGTCGATTTAGTTTGTGAGGAAGGATACTTTCGCTTACAGGTAAAAACTAATGATTTTACTGCCAACGCAATATTTGAAAATTTGGAGTATACATTAGAAGAAATTTCTAAGCAATATCCTAAATATTTACAATATAAAAAATAGGAGGATTAACTATGCTAAATTTTAATTTACAGTTATTTGCATCTAAAAAAGGTGTAGGTTCTACAAAAAACGGCCGTGACTCAGAAGCAAAACGTTTAGGAGCTAAGGCAAGTGATGGTGAATATGTAACTGCTGGTTCAATTTTATATCGTCAAAGAGGTACTAAAATATTCCCAGGCAATAATGTTGGACGTGGTGGCGATGATACATTATATTCAAAGGTAACAGGTTTAGTTAAATTTGAACGTAAGGGCCGCGATAAAAAGCAGGTTTCTGTTTATCCAGTTGCTGAGTAAAAAAAGGATGTACCCAAGGACTCTTTGGGTACTTTTTATTTTTAATTTCAGATTGGAGGTAGTAAAATGTTTGTTGATCTAGCAAAAATGGAAGTTGAAGCTGGTAAAGGTGGCGATGGCATTGTCGCATACCGAAGAGAGTTAAAAGTAGAACGTGGTGGCCCTTTTGGTGGTAGTGGAGGCAATGGTGGTTCTATTATTTTTATTGGTGATGAAGGACTTTCTACGCTTTTAGACTTAAAATATAAGAAGGAATTAAAAGGAAACCCTGGGGAAAAGGGGCGAAATAAAGGACAAACGGGTGCTTGTGCAGAGCATACTTATGTAAGAGTACCTGTTGGAACTATCATTTATGATGAATCAACAGGGCGTGTTATAGGGGATATTACGGCCCATGAACAAGAAGTGGTTGTCTGTAAAGGCGGACGTGGTGGAAGAGGAAATATGGCTTTTGCTACTGGGGTATTAAAATGTCCTGACTTTTGTGAAAAGGGAGAACCTGGTCAAAAACGTATGATTCGTTGTGAGTTGAAAATTTTAGCCGATTGTGGATTGGTTGGTTTTCCTAGTGTTGGTAAATCAACGCTTATTGCTGCGGTATCTAAAGCTCGCCCTAAAATTGCAGCGTATCATTTTACCACAATTGTTCCAAATCTAGGTATGGTAGAGGTACCAGATGGCAGAAGTTTTGTTATGGCAGATTTACCAGGTATTATCGCTGGTGCTCATGAGGGAGCGGGATTAGGGCTTCAATTTTTAAGACACATTGAACGCTGTAGAGTTATTGTCCATATTATTGATATGGCCTCCATTGATGGTAGAGATCCATATGAGGATTATGTAACGATTTTAAAGGAACTTGAAAATTATAAAATGAATTTAACGAAGCGTCCAATGATCTTGGTTGCGAATAAAATGGATGATCCACAAGCTAAGGAAAATCTAAAAGAATTTAAAAAGAAGGTTCATGAACCTATTCTAGAAATTTCAGCATTTACGAAAACAAATTTGGATGAATTATTATATAGAATTGCAGATACTTTGGCTGTTACAAAAGAGTTTTCTCTATTTGAAGAGGATGAGGAAGAAGAGGTGGAATATAATTTTGAAGAAACCGAGCCTTTCTTTACAATTGAAAAACAATCCGATGGTGTTTATAATGTGACAGGTGCAAAATTAAAACGTTTATTTGATATGACCGATTTTGATTCTGATTATGGTCGTATGCGGTTTGCAAGACAGCTTAGAACTTATGGCTTAGATGATGCCTTAAGAAAGTTAGGAGTACAAAATGGAGATTCAGTTCGCATCTTTGATTTTGAGTTTGAATTCATTGACTAATAAAGAAATTATTATCTTAATTTTAGGTATTCTTGAAGTTGTCATGTCCATTTTCACTTTACTTTTATATAAGATAGATAAAAATAGAGCAAAGCATCGCAAATGGCGAATCAAGGAAGTAACTCTTTTACTATTTCCATGGCTTATGGGTGGAATTGGCGGATTTATGGGGATTTATGCTGTACGACATAAAACGCATCATTGGTATTTTCCTTTAAATAATATGCTCGCTTTAATTGCTCAAGTTTCTTTATTTATCAGTTTGTTTGTTCTATTATAAATTACCATCGTAAGAGGGATTGTATATATAGTAGAATGATGAGAAGTAAAGTGAAAAAAGAGAAATTAAAATAAAAATCATGATTGAAAATGATTACACAGAATATAGATTGCTATGATCACTATATCATTTAGTTTTAAAATTTAAATTGAAAAATATAATTTCGATTATCAATAAAAAGGTAGAAATAACCATATAATAAAATGATAATATTATATTTATTTGCAAGTTTTTCGTATTTGGATTGAAAAGAAATAAAAATAATGTTATAATTAAAGCACAAGATACCTAATTGTTTCATTTCTCGCAGGCAGTAAATGAAAGATATTTTGTACTTATCACAATCTCACAGGTAGTATTGTTGATAAGAAGCCGCGAATAGCGGCACTTTTTTTTCAATAAAGGAGAAAAATCATGCCCTTTTTAATTGATTTTACAAACTTAAAATGCAATGATTTACTATATGGTGGAAATGCTGGTTTAAAAAAAGGAATTGTATGGAAAGATAAAAATTGGCTCATAAAGTTTCCACAAGAAACATCAAGTTTTGATAATGTGAACATCTCATTTACAACATCTCCTTTGTCAGAATATGTAGGAAGTCACATTTATGAAATCTTAGGTTATAGAGTCCACAATACACAATTAGGTTTCTTTATGAATGAAAAAATAGCTAAGAAGCAAATAGTAGTAGCGTGCGAAGATTTCACAGAAAATGGCAGATATAAATTACTAGATTATGAAAGTATAAAAAACTATTATAGTGATGATTTACAAATTAAACTTATTGAGTTAAACGGAAATTTACCAAAAAGTAAATCAATCACTTTATCACAATATAGTATTTAAATTGAAGAAATCATTCTTCAATTTAAAGAAAACAATATATTTAAAGTGAATCCTGGAATGAAAAATTTATTTTGGGATATGTTAGTAATTGATTGCATTATAAATAATAATGATCGAAACAAAAATAATTGGGGATTATTATATGATACTCTATCTAACACATATAGTCTTGCTCCAATATATGATAATGGAGCATCCTTTGTTTCAAAACATTCAGATGAAAAGCTATTAGGGATTATGTCCTCAGATTCTAAAATGAAGAATTCAGTCTTAAATGGGATGTGTTATTATACCATAGATAACGAAGGTATGAACTTTAAAAACTTTTTTAAAAAACTAGAATTAAAACAATTAGATGAAGATTTAAAATTAGCAATTCAAAGAGTTGTTCCTAAGTTTAAAAAGAAGTGGAAAGATATTACTCAGTTTATTTATGGAATTCCTAATAAAGATCAATCTCTAAAAGTGATGAGTGACGTTCAAAAAAAATTCTTTATTCAATCAATGAAAATTAGATTAAATAATATTTTTAATGCTGGTATTTAATTTACTAGATTACATTTTAATCTGTTTTTTTATGAATGAAATACTTTGTTGTAATGCTAAAAAAATCAAAAAAAAGACTATGGTAATAATCAATCAAAAGTTTTGCTGTCAATTTTGAAACAGAAAAAAACATAGTGCTTTTATATTATAACATCCTTGATAGGTGGATGATATAACCTATTAAGTTTCAGAAAGGAGTAATAATTAATTTTGTTACATTTATTACTAGATTAATTATATGTGATTTTATGAAGTATATTGTCATTATTGATCAAGGAACTACATCCACTAGAGCAATTATATATAATACAGGAGGAGAAGTCATTGCTCAATCCCAAGAAGAATTTAAGCAAATCTATCCGCAACCAGGATATGTAGAGCATGATCCAATTGATATATTATCCAGTGTAAGAAGTGTAATTTCTACGGCTTTAACAAAGGCAAGAGTGAAGTATTCACAAATCTTATGCCTAGGAATAACCAATCAAAGAGAAACGGTAGTTGCATGGGATAAGCAAACAGGAGAGCCTATATATAATGCGTTAGTTTGGCAGTGCAGAAGAACAAAAGATCGCTGTCTTCAATTGAAGCAGTTAGGGTATGAACCGATGGTTCAAAAGAAGACAGGTTTACAAATTGATTCTTATTTTTCAGCAAGCAAAATGGAATGGATTTTACAGCATATAGATAAAGCCAAATCTCTCCTTCAAAAAAATCAACTATGTATTGGTACAATAGATACCTATCTTTTATGGCAATTATCAGGTGGGAAGATTTATAAAACGGATTATACCAACGCTTCAAGAACAATGCTTTACAATATTCATGAACTACGTTGGGATGAAGAACTATGTGCTTTATTTCAAGTCCCTGTAGAGATTCTACCAGAGGTATGCCCATCTAGCCATTTATATGGGTATACAGATAAAGAAGTATTAGGATTTGAAGTTCCTATATCTAGTATAGCAGGAGATCAGCAATCTTCATTATTTGGTCAATGTTGTTTTGAAAAAGGGGACCTTAAAGTAACCTATGGTACAGGATGTTTTCTTTTATTAAATACAGGAAAAGAGGCTTATCAGTCAAAGAATGGATTGATTACTACTTTAAACTGTCAAACGGTGGATACTCCTTCTTATGCATTAGAAGGAAGCGTATTTGTTGGTGGAGCTGTTATTCAGTGGCTTAGAGATGAGCTTCATTTGATTTCAACCTCTGCAGAGTCAGAAGTTTTAGCTCAAAGTGTCGACAGTACGAATGGAGTTTATCTTGTGCCCGCATTTGTAGGTCTTGGTGCTCCATATTGGAATTTTGATGCTGAAGGACTAATTACAGGAATTACAAGAGGAACAAATCGTTCTCATATTGTAAGAGCGGCTTTGGAAGGAATTGCTTATCAAGTCAATGATGTTTCTACCTCAATGACCAAAGATATGAACCAGCAAGTTCATTTTATAAAAGTGGATGGAGGAGCTTCTGCAAATCAATTTTTAATGGAATTTCAAGCAAATATTTCAAATGCATCTATTCTTTCTCCTCTCAATAAGGAAGTTACAGCATTGGGGGCATTTTATTTGGCTGCCTTACAACAAAAACTTTATTCAGGTCTTGAAGATATTAAGCAAGTCAATCCAATTGAAAAAATTTACCCACCAACAATGAATGAAGATAAGAGAAAGATTTTATTAGATGGATGGAATAAAGCAATAAAAAAATCGCAGTATAAATAAAAAAAATCCCTTTTTAAAGAGGGATTCTTATATTTTTTTGAAGGAAATCTGCTTACGGTTTATGAAAGCAAAAGATAGAATAGAACTAATGATTAAAACTAAAAATTCAATAATAGAGAAAATTAGATATTCAATACTTACAAAGAAGAAGAATTTAAAAATTGCAAATAGGAATAAACTAGATAATACCAATAGAATAGAAGATAAAACAAATCCAATTCCAATAAGGCATAAATTTTTGAATATAATATTCAAAAGAATTTTCTTATTGTCCCTATAATAAATATTTTCAATATAATACACTTCCTGTGTTTTTATGCCTTTAATTATCGTTAAAAGAGATAAACTGATTCCCATAATACCCGTACTTAAGTAAAGGTATACATCTGCAACTTTAAAGAAATTTTCAAAAACTAATTTTTCATCTTCAATATATATTCCTTTAGAATGAAAAGTATAGTTTGAATTTTTAGCAATGGATTTTAGTAAATTTGTAGATATAGACTTAGAACCCATAAATAAATATTGAACTGAAAAATTTTTATTCTCCTTATCAATTTCATCTTTAGCAAATAGATTTTCATCGCAGTATATTCTTTGCTCAATATCTATATTATTTGTGGTATAGATTCCAACAACTTGGCATTTGAAATTTTCGTTAAAGTAGGTATCCTTATAAATGGTAACAAAATCTCCAATTTGGATTTTTTCTTGTTTGGCTAAAGAATTAGAAATATAAATCCCTTTTTTTCCTTTGAGATTATCAACAATAAATTCTTCATTTGAAGTGTAATGAAATGCCTCTTTTACATGCTCAGAAATAAGAAAATTATAGGTTCCAATTGTTTGGGAATGTTCAGGTTTCATATAGAAACTTGTCCAATAATTGATATCACTTATCATTTTTTCATCTTCAAATAAAGACTGATATTTTTTAAGTTTTTCTTGCTGTTCTTGTTTTATATCTGCTAAATCCGCAATAGAGTATCGTTCCTCATTATTTTCCATAAAGGAAGTATTTGGTAAGAAGTCATATTTTTGGTTTGTAAAATTGATAATAAAACTTTTCGTTAGTAGAATAGCACCAAGTAATAAAAAGGTAATCAAGGACTGAAAAAAGATGGCCAAACTTTCTTTGTTTGGATAAAACAATTTTTTAAACAATGGTTTAACTCGCTTCATATGGAATTACCTTCTGATTTTCGATTTTATAGATTTTATGAAAATAAGAATCAAATTCACTACTATGAGTAACAATGAAAATGGTGCGATTTAATTTTTGATGAATTTCTTTAAGACAATCCATTACAATTTTAGCATTTATTGGATCTAAAGATCCTGTAGGTTCATCACAAAGAAGAATATTTCGATTTGATAAAACAGCTCTTGCGATGGCTACTCTTTGTGCCTCCCCACCAGATAGATTATCTGGGTAACGGTTTTCTAAATCTTTTAAATCTAATAATTCTATGACTTCACTGTATTTGTCCAAATTGATAGATTCTTTTAAATTTTTTAAAGGCATTAAAATATTTTCTTTTACGGTAATGTAGGGAATAAGATAAGCCTTTTGAAATACATAAGAGAAGTGTCCTACTCTAATTTTTTCTTTTGTTTTTTCTGTTATTTTTTCAGATTGAAATTCATAATCTCCATCAAAATTTTCAAGTAAACCAATCATTGAAAGAAGTGTACTTTTCCCACAACCTGATTTTCCCTTAATTGCAACAAAATCTTTTTCTTGAATTTTTATTTCAGTTTGTTCAAAGATAATATGTTCACCATATGCTTTTTTATCAATACTTAAATTAATCATGAATTTGCCTCCATAAATTATAATTTAAATTTTTCTTTATTTGCTTTTTTACAATCCAAAAAATAGAGATTCCTTCTAACAGCAATGTACACAGTATCCCAAGACCAATTAAAGATCCAAATTGATGGAGAATAATACTCCACATAAGGACAATTGCTAGTATAGAAGCAGGCATAGAAAGAATTGCTAATTTCATAAAATATTTCCAAATTAATTTCTTTTTTGTTGCATAATAAATATGATGGATAATGATATCATCTTTTTGGGAAGAAATATAATATGAATAATAATTCCCTACAGCAATCATTGTAAATAAAATTGGAAGGATACTTAAAATTACAAAAAGTTTCATTTGAAACTCATGGTAATTAAAGAATACTTTTTTTAGATATTTTCCTTCTTGACAAATTGAATTTTCCCATGCCGTATTATACCAAGAAGAATCTAGGCTATCATGCTTCGGATAGGAAGTGTAGACTGCAAGAGTAACATCTTCAAATTGATCCGTTAAACATATATATGGAAATTCTATATTTAAATTTAGAAAGTAATTTTTTATTTTATCATCCTTAAAATAATCTAAATAGGGTATAGAAGAGGTTGCTAGACTAGTTTGGTTTGTTACAATTTGATTTTTCGGTAAAGAAGTTTGCTTTAACGGGAAAAATAGAATTGTCGCATTATATAAGTAAGGTAGTCCATTTTTCAATGCAGCTTCATTAAAATAGATAATGGGTAGATATGTTCCATCTACTTCAACATAGTCAATGAAATAATAACAAGTATCCTTTTTTTGTTCATCTGTATATTTTTTATCTACTTCATTATAGTTATAGCTATAAAAATAGGAGTCATGAATGGAATCAGATAGTTCTAACACAGGATTAAATTGTTTGGCCAGCATAAAAATGACTCCAAATATAATTCCTATAAATAAGAAATTGATGAAAATAAAAGATAGATGTATCATACGTCTATTTTTCTTTGCATTTTGGTTCATTTCTTTTTCCTCCCAAAAGAAGTATTTTTAATATTCTTTTATCACTGATAGGGGATAAACACCCATTTTTGTATCTCCAAAAGTATTATCATTATAACAATAGCAGATAACATCTGCAATGTAGAAGCGTATTTTAAAATTTTCTACTTTAGTAGAAGCTAGAACTTTCCATTTTCCCCACATGTTTTGTTCTTCTGTATAAGTACTAGCAATGTCAAACTCTAATACGCATGCAACTCTGCTTACAGAAAATGTTTTTTTGTCTGAAGGTATTGTTGTATAATCTAGCGTATCTTCAATGGTTAAACTTTTATATAAGGATTCAGAAAAAGTTTTTTCTATTGCGAAAGTATATTCTGTTGTAAAAGAGGTTTTTGTACCAACACTTCCAACATCCTCTAAATTTACTACAGCTTTTATTTCATCACAAGTTCCAACTTTGACTTTTGCACTTGATATAATTTGATTTACTACTGTGTAGGAAGAAGTGGTAGTAACTTTAGTTTCACTGGCTAAGCCAACACTTTTACTAGGGATTAAATCCTCCATCCGATAAGCATTTAACTTCACGTTATTTATATTTGTAACTATATGGTGTCCCATAATTCCTACTTTGTAATATTTCCCTGTTATTTTTTTACCATTATAATCACTATAGTTTCTTCCTAGATAATCTCTTGTCATTTCGCCCCATAGTTCATTGATATCATTTGTAGCTTCCGCATTTGCTGTTAGTGGAATGAAAAGTAAAGAGATTGACAATAATCCTATAAAACAACATAAAGATAACATTATTTTTTTCATTTTAATTCCTCCAATATTTATATAATATTATTTTTTATATACACATTGCTTAATTTTACAAATACATTTCGCAAAATTTGTCGAAACCAATCGATATAATTGTGAAAAATCAAAAAAATGTTGATTTTTCAAAAAGTAAGCAAAAAAGAAAAATAAAAAAAATATGGAACTTTAACTAGAATTGCGATATAATAAAGTTTGGAATTAAGGAGTTAATAAAATGATGAAAAAAAGACCTGTTATGTTAATTATTATGGATGGATATGGGCTTGCGGAAGCATCTAGTAGTAATGCAGTAAGTATGGCGAACCATCCGAATTTAGATCGTATTTTCAAAGAATATGATATGAAAACTTTAAATGCCAGTGGTGAGGCTGTTGGTCTTCCAGATGGACAAATGGGAAATTCAGAAGTTGGACATATGAATATTGGTGCTGGAAGAATTGTATGGCAATCTTTATCTCGCATTAATAATGCAATTAAAACAAAAGAATTAAATCAAAATGAAGCCATTGTTGAAGCGATAACTCGAGCAAAAAATACAAACAAAAAATTCCATATTTTTGGTTTATGTAGTGATGGAGGAGTTCATTCTCATACCTCTCACATTATTGCGATTGCAAAATTAGCTCATCAAATGGGAATAGAGAAAGTTTATTATCATGCTTTTTTAGATGGTCGTGATGTTGCTCCTAAGAGTGCAAGTATTTATTTAAAGAAAATTATAGATGAAGGTAACGTTACTGTAGCCACTGTTGGTGGTAGATATTATGGTATGGATAGAGATAAAAACTATGATCGTATTCAAGTTGCTTTTGATGCGATGACCACTGCTACAGGGGAATATTATAGTGATCCTTTTGCTGGAATAGAAGCATCTTATGCAAAAGGAGTAACTGATGAATTTATGGTCCCTTTTGTATGTTCAAAAGAGGGAATGGTTGAAAGTGGGGATTCTGTTGTTTTTGCAAACTTTAGACCCGATCGAGCAATCCAAATTGCAACCTGTATTTCTAATCCTACGGGGATTGTATATAACAATGAAAAACCTTATCGAATGAATCTTACTCATGCTCCTAAGGATGTATTCTTTGTTTCTATGATGAAATATGCAGATTCAGTAAAAGGACCTTTAGCTTTTGGTCTTCAAAAGTTAGATAATTTATTTGGAGATGTTGTATCTACGGCTGGATTAAAACAATTACGTATCGCGGAAACAGAAAAATATGCTCATGTAACATTCTTTTTTGATGGCGGTGCCGATCGGGAAATTGCAGGAGCTGATCGAATTTTAGTTAATTCTCCTAAAGTTGCCACCTATGATTTACAGCCTGAAATGAGTGCTTATGAAGTATGTGATAAAGTTTGTGCTGCCATTTTAAGTGAAAAATATGATGCGATAATTTTAAACTTTGCTAACTGTGATATGGTTGGACATACGGGCGTAATCCCTGCAGCGATAAAGGCTGTTGAAGCAGTAGATACTTGTGTTGGTAAATGTGTTGCAGCTTTAGAACAAGTGGGTGGCGTTGCTTTAATCACAGCGGACCATGGAAATGCTGAAAAATTATTAGATGAGGATGGCAAACCATTTACAGCTCATACTACAAATTTAGTTCCTGTAGTTGTAACCGATAAAAACATTAAATTAAGAGATGGTATCCTATCTGATATTGCTCCTACGTTATTAGAATTATTAGGTATTGATATACCAAAAGAAATGACTTCTAAGTCATTAATCGTTAAGTAATACCTAGGGCTTCCTAGTTATTATAAAATTTCATATTACTTCGGGGTTTGGTGAAATTCCATATCGGCGGTAAAGTCCGCGAGCGTTATGCATGAATAGGTGTGATTCCTATACCGACAGTATAGTCTGGATGAAAGAAGTAATGTATAAATTAAATTCTTTTTAATTTGTAAATTATCCCCGTAGAAATATGGGGATATTTAATTTATTAGAAAGAAGGATAAACAAATGAAAAAAAATTTCTTTTCCGTAAAGCGAATGTGCTTTATTGGCATTTTTGCGGCACTTTCTGTAATTTTTTATACCGTTGTGCCAAAAATTAAATTACCGATATTCCCGACATTTCTAGAACTTAATTTTTCAATGATTCCTATTGTAATTTGTTCTTTTATGTTGGGACCTATTGATGGCGGAATTTGTGTACTGGTTCGGTTTTTAGTAAAACTCCCTATGAGTGGGACTATGTGTGTGGGAGAAACTGCAGATTTACTAATTGGATTACCTGTTGCAGTAGTAACAGGTGTGGTGTATCATCATACAAAATGGAAGTATAAGGAATTGTGGGCGTTTTTGCTTGCCTTTCTTATTTGGGAAATCATGAGTGTGTTTACGAATGCAGTGATAAATATTCCTTTCTATAAGACAATGATTCCTGGAGGAATGAATGCGATTATAGGAGCATCAAGGGATGCTTTTAAACTGATTAGTGGAGGAAAACTCGTAAATATCACAGAAAAGAACTTTATGTTTTATTATTTAACCTGTGCGGTTATTCCTTTTAATGCAATCCTTTCTTTGATTGTTTTATTAATTACATGGCCTGTTCATAA
Source organism: uncultured Anaeroplasmataceae bacterium (assembly GCA_910584005.1). Classification (GTDB taxonomy): domain Bacteria; phylum Bacillota_I; class Bacilli_A; order Acholeplasmatales; family Anaeroplasmataceae; genus Pelethenecus. The sequence goes on from CAJTXR010000001.1 coordinate 66,311, forward strand.
AAGATTGAAAATTTTATATAATCAAATTGGAAATGTCAAAGAAGAAGGAAATATAGAGTGAAAATCAGGGGTAGTAAAACGTTTTCTTAAAAAATGATTTTAAGATACTAGGAAATTTATATCAAAATATTGTATAATATCTCCGGTAGAAAAAATACTATAAAAAATAATAATTTTAAGGAGATGTAAATTTTTATGCCATTTATTCAAAGCATTTATGCTAGAGAAGTTTTAGACTCACGTGGTAATCCAACTGTTGAGGTAGAAGTTGTTACAGAAAGTGGAGCATTTGGACGTGCTTTAGTACCTAGTGGTGCATCTACTGGTGAGCATGAAGCATTAGAATTACGTGATGGAGATAAGTCACGTTATTTAGGAAAGGGTACTACAAAGGCTGTAGCAAATGTAAATGAAATCATTGCTCCTGCATTAATCGGTTATGATGTTCGTTCTCAAGTTGTCATTGATAAGAAAATGATTGAACTTGATGGAACAGAAAACAAAGGTCATTTAGGTGCAAACGCTACTTTAGGTGTATCTATGGCTTGTGCTCGTGCAGCAGCAGATTATTATGGAATGCCTTTATATAATTATTTTGGTGGATCAAATGCTAAGCAATTACCATTACCTATGATGAACATTTTAAATGGTGGTGCTCATGCAGACTTCTGTATTGATTTCCAAGAAATCATGATTTTACCTGTTGGTGCCCCATCTTTAAAAGAAGCTGTACGTATGGGTGCAGAAGTATTCCATGCTTTAAAGAAAATTTTAAAAGCTAATGGATATGTAACTAGTGTTGGCGATGAAGGTGGTTATGCCCCTAAATTAGGTTCAAACACAGAAGCATTTGAGCGTGTTGTAGAAGCAATTAAGGCAGCTGGATATGTTCCAGGTAAGGATATCTGCTTAGGTATCGATGTAGCTGCATCTGAATTCTATGATGAAAAAACAGGTATGTATACTTTAAAAGCAGATAAGGGTGTATTCAATTCTAAGGATATGGTAGATAAATACTATGTACCTCTAACTGAAAAGTTCCCTATTATTACAATTGAAGATGGTCTTGCTGAAGATGACTGGGAAGGTTGGAAATATCTAACTGAAAAGTTAGGATCAAAGATTCAGCTTGTTGGAGATGACTTATTTGTTACAAATACAAAGCGTTTGGCTAAGGGTATTCAAATGGGAGTTGCTAACTCTATTTTAATTAAAGTTAATCAAATTGGTACTTTAACTGAAACTTTTGATGCAATTGAAATGGCAAAACGTGCTGGATATACTGCTGTAGTAAGTCATAGATCTGGTGAAACAGAAGATACTACAATTGCTGATATTGTTGTTGGTTTAAATGCTGGTCAAATTAAGACTGGTTCTGCAAGCCGTACAGATCGTATTGCTAAATATAACCAATTAATGCGAATTGAAGATGATTTAAATGGTCGTGGAGAATTTGCAGGTACAAGCGTATTTGCTGGTAAGGATTCTATTTACTGTATAAAGTAAGAAAAGCAATTTTAACATCAAGGAGGAAACTTCCTCCTTTTTGTTTCTTAAAATCGAGGAGAAAAGAATATGATTTCAACAAATGATTTAAAAAATGGCATGGTAATCGAATATGATGGAAAACTTATGCAAATTTTAGAATTTATGCATGTATTACAAAATAAGGTTGCCTATGTTCGAGTAAAAATGAAGGATTTACGTTCAGGAACAGTAACAGAAACGGCTCTAAAGGGAAGTGATTCTGCATTTAAACGGTGCTATATAGAGCGTAAGGAAATGCAATACATTTATAACACTGGAGATGCTTTAGCGTTTATGGATATGGAAACCTATGAACAAATTGAGATTCCCCTTTCAAGGCTAGCTTGGGAAAAGAAATTCATAGTTGAAGGTGCTAATGTAAACATTACCTTCTATGAAGGAGAGATCTTAGGTGTGAGTCTACCTGATAAAGTAACCTTAAAAATTACGGATACAACTCCTGCAGTTAAAGGAGCATCAACAGATCGTAAAAAAGCAATTTTAGAAACAGGATTAGAGTTAAATGTTCCTGCATTTTTAGAAATTGGAACTGAAATTATCGTTTCAACGATTGATGGAAATTATGTATCTAGAGCGTAAAAGAATGAAAAAATTTAAAAAGCTATGGATTATTTTAGGAAGTATTTTGGTTTTTTTCTTTTTTCTTACAGTATGTGGAGCGATGTATGTAAATACATACTATCATGCAACGGATGAGGCAAAATCTAGATTAGAATCTGATGATCAAGTCACAGTAGAAAAAATCAAAGGGGCTTATATCTTTAAGCCTATAGAATATAATACAGGGATTCTTTTTTATCCTGGGGGAAAAGTGGAAGAGGCTGCATATGCACCTTTACTTCATACTCTTGCGAGTGAGGGGATTTTATGCATTCTATGTGAAATGCCTTTTCGATTGGCTGTTTTTAAATCTGAAGCTGCCAAACAATTTTATCATAAATATGAAGTGGAACATTGGTATCTTGCTGGTCATTCCTTAGGAGGTTCTATGGCAGCCTCATATCTTGCAAAAAATGTGGATGACTATCAGGGTTTAATTCTACTAGCTTCCTATAGCACGGCAGATCTATCAAATACAGATCTTAAGGTAATTTCTCTTTATGGAGAAAATGATCAAGTATTAAATCAAAAGAAATATCTAGCAAATAAGAAAAATTTACCTAAAAATACAAAAGAATATGTAATTGCTGGAGGGTGTCATGCCTATTTTGGAAAATATGGAAAACAGTTAAAAGATGGCGAACCTACAATTACAAATGATGAACAAATTGAATATACAGTAGATTCTATTTGTTCCTTTCTAAAAGAATAACAGCATACCGACTGGTATGCTGTTATTCTTTTAATAAACCTCGCTTAACTTCTTTTAGAATTGGTTTTGGTACATATTTTGAAATATCACAATTAAATTTTACGAGTTCTTTTATGGCAGAAGAAGAAACAAATTGTGTCTTTGTTGAAGGAAGAAGAAATATTGTTTCAATATTAGCAGAAATATCTTTATTGAATTGGGCTAAATTAAATTCACTTTCATAGTCACTATAATTTCTTAACCCTCTAACGATGATGGAAATATCTTTTTCTTTACAGTAGGATACTACCAAACCATCATAACTTTCTACAATAACATTTGGAATATCTTGAACACATTTTTTTATCATTTCTACTCGTTCTATTGATGTGAAATTTGTTTTCTTATGAATATTATTTGATACTAAGATATAGAGTTCATCAAAGATTAAACTTGCTCTTTTAATGATGTCTAAATGTCCATTTGAAAAGGGATCAAAACTTCCTGGATAAACTGCTTTTTTCATATATACCACCTCCTTTTTATTATAGCATAAAATTTTTATTTTGAACATAAATTTATTTGGTGAGCTTAAATGAAAAAATTATGGTTTATCAGTTTGTTTTTATTATTCCTTGTTGGTTGTAAGGCAGATATTGCAGTGAACTATGAAAACTCTAAATTATATCAGGTATATGCAGTTCATGAAAAGAGCTTCCAAGTTGAGCTAGTTGAAGTTGAGTATCCAATTACAGATATATCCTCTATATTTCATTTATATACTATCTATCAAAACCATTTACCTGTTGGCTATATATCTCCTGCGAGTCCTAATGTGGAACTATTAGAAGTGAAGCAGGTTCAGCAAGAAATTTTTTATACAGTCAATCAATTTATTTATGTTTCAAATATTGCGGTATTTAAGGAAGTTTTACAAAAAACCTCACAGCTTTATGGCTATGATCAAATTCACATTCTTCATTTGCTGAAAGAATTATAAAAATAATAGAAATAAAATAAAATGACAAAATATTTCTAAAATTATATCTATAATATAAATGTTTTGTGGTAAAATAGAAACTATAGAAAATAGATGAGGTAAATTATGGATACTATAGTATTGGCCACAAGAAATAAGGGGAAACTGAAAGAATTTAAAAAAATATTAGATCCAATCCAAATTTTAGACTTAGAAGCAATCGGGGATCAAGAAGAAATCATAGAGTCAGGAACAACTTTTTATGAAAATGCCAAAATAAAAGCAAAGCGGATTGCCAAAAAATATGGTATACCAGCTTTAGCTGATGATTCTGGCTTAGAAGTAGATGCTTTGCATGGAGCACCTGGAATCTATTCTGCACGTTATGCAGGAGTTGAACAAGATGAAGAAGCCAATAATCAACTTTTAATTCAAAATTTGAAAGGAATAAAAAATCGTAAGGCTCGTTATATTTGTGTGATTTGTCTATATTATCCTGATGATACCTTTCACATTGTAGAAGGCATTTGTGAAGGAGAAATATTAGAAACTGCCAGAGGAAATGAAGGATTTGGCTATGATCCATATTTTTATTCTACTGAACTTGAAAAAGGATTTGGAGAAATATCAATAGAAGAAAAAAATAAAGTTTCTCATCGGTTTAAAGCGATTCAAAAAATAAAGGAGTATTTATTATGAAACTCCTCCTTATTAGTGATTCTCATTCTTATGACCTATCAGATATATCCTTTCAAAAATATGATTTTGTGTTTCATGCTGGAGATTACGGTAGAAGTATTGCTTCTTTAGAACAAAATAAGATAGTCTATGTTAGAGGAAATTGTGATTTGATTGGGGAAAAATACAAGGTAATTGAATGCTTTGGGAAAAAGATTTTACTTACGCATGGCAATATCGAAAATGTAAAGTATGGCTTTGAATCTTTAATTTATAAAGCGATGGAACTAGAGGTAGATTATTGCTTTTTCGGCCATACGCATACTCAAACTTATTTTGAGGAGGAAAACATTAGATTTATTAATCCAGGTGCTTTTCCCTCTTATGTTTTAATAACGGAAGATGCAGTTCATTTATATCATAACGGAAGAAAAGAAACTAAACAGATGAAGTGGTGATGAATTCATGTATATTAATGAAGTATTACAATTAGATAAAGTATCGGGCTCTATTAAAAAAATAGACTTATTTTTAGCTGGTTGTAATAAAAAAAGTCTAGAGTATTATAAGGCTTATTGTTATCGAAATTTAGTTTTACATGAAATAGGAAAAACAAACGAAGCTCTTAAGTCCCTATATGGCATGGTTATTGATTTTGCTAAAATGGAGGATGATGCGGTCATCAGTGTTTGTGATGCTATCATCTCTATTACAATGGATGTCCACCGTCTAGATGAAGCTTCAAAATATATTCAAATCAAAAAACATCATTTAAGAGTTTCTAATGCGATTTTAAATACAATTGATGAAATTCATTTATCTATGGCCAAAAAAGAGTATAGTTCTGCCATTTTGGGTTTAAATGCTTATTTGGCCGATGATATCACAAGAGATGATATGATATGGGGATATGAACAGCTAGCGAAGATTTATTATGAAATTCATGAGCCAGCAAAATTTTTAGATATTACCAATCGATTAGAAAAAATCTATTCTGAAAGTTTAAATACAAATAAGTTAATTGAAATTTATTCTATTCGGTTGAAACTAGCTTATGAGGCTGGAAATCATGTTAAGGTAATATGTGATGCAAATCGGTTATTAAATGAATATGATTTACCAAAGGAAATTAAAATAAAAACTGTGACCTTATTGATGGATTGTTACTTAAAAAGTAAGGATTATCGAAAAGCAGCGATAATGGAAAGTAATTATGAAGAAGAATTAAAGGAAGTTTCATCCAATACGGCATTAGAATTTTCTAAAGTAAGTCTAGAACTTTATAAACAAACCAATTCCTTAGTTTCTATCAAGCATTATCAAGATAAAATTAATGAATACAGTCAAGAAAAAAAGAAAGAAAATCATAAAAAGAAACAGAATAAGAATGCAATTATAATTCCTAAAATAAAGGAAGAACAAGCAGAATCAGAACCAGTCTATAAACCTCAAGAACAGATTCAAGTCGTTGCTAAAGATATACCACAGGTCTATGTATCTAATATGTATATTAAACTAGAAAAAATCTATTCGATTATTAATCAGTTAGAAGGGACAACAAAATTTAGAGAAATTTTACGTCTAACCTGTATTGAATTAACGAAACTGATATCCTTTGAAGAGGCTTATTTTCTTTATTATGATCAGCAATATGCGGGCTTTCAATATAAAAAAGAAAGAGTTTATGATAAGAAACTTCTTTTTGAAGATATTGAAAATACATTAAATCAAGCAGCTATTTCTTTAGAACAAGAAATATATTTATCCCCTGATTCTAGTGAATATACGAAAAACATTGTAGATTCAGCTCCTTATCTAACGATTCCAAATGGCATTGCCTTTCCTTTATGGAAAGAGGATACTGTTTATGGCTCTTTGGCTTTTCTCAGTTCAACTCCATTTTTACAAGAACCTATGGTTTATGAAACTTTACGTTTAATTTCCCAAATGCTCAATCGATCTTTTATTTTAGAATTAGAACAAAATGAAGTTCGCTCTGCAAACAAAAAAATGTTCTTTTTATATGAAAATATGAGTTCAGGTGTAAAAGAAATTGTAGATGAAAATATTCATCTTTCCTATCAAGCAAAAGAAATGTTAGGAAGTTTAGAAGATACAACGCTTCATGAATATAGCTTACATATTCACCCAGAAGATTTACCTATCTATACAAGTACGCTAGAAGAAGTATTTAAAACGTTAAATTCCAAAACCATTTCTTACCGATATAAAAAGGGTGCAGAATATATCCATATAAAAGAAAGCATTTTTCCTTCTTTTGAAAATGGAATGATTTTAATTTATTCCTTGTTAGAAAATATAAGTTCTGAAATCAAAATTAGAGATGAATTGATGAATCTTGCTTATATGAATCCCACAACAAAATTATTTACAGAATTAAAACTTACTGTTGATTTAAATGAACTCAGCAATCATCGCAAACTTAGTCTTGCTGTATTTGAAGTATATGATTTTAAACTATATGAGGAATTATATGGAATTAATTTTTCTAATCAACTCATTTATGCGATTGCAAAAACATTAAAAGAGGTTTTTATTAATCAATTTAATGTGCTTTCTTATCATTTAGAAAAAGAACGATTTGCTGTAGTTATCCTAGATTGTAATGATAAAAGAACGGTAGATCATATTTTATTAGAAGCATTTACAAAAATATCTACCCAGATTCATGATAAAAATCATCGCGTATCCTTACTATTTCGATGTGGAGTATATCGCGTTTCAAAAAGTGCAACTCAGTTAGATTCTAATAAAATTATTCAATATGCTTACGATGCTTTAACACTTGCCAAGGATAACCTTTTATTATCCAATCAAATCAAGCATTATGATAGTGAGGAAGCGAAACTCAAATTTAATGAAAATTCCTTAATCACTCACATTAGTGAGGCAATTGATCATAATCGTATCGGTGTATGTTATAAGCAGATTGTAGATATTACAGAAGGAGAAGTTTTTGCTTTTGATGCGTATTTATCTTTAGATAATTATGATATTGATGCATCTTATGTCAAACAAGTTATTGCTCGTAGAGGGTTAGAAGAAGTATTAAATAAGTATTTGATATCAAATGCTTCAAAAGATTTAAAAATGCTTAAGACTACAGCTAAGGGAGAACTTGCAATTTTAGTCGATGTGCATCCAAAAACGATTCAGCAAAATTTTGTTTCTTTTTTAGAAACTCAAAATACATTTTATAAAACAACTAAGAGGAACATTATCTTTTTTGTGTCAGATACTCAATCAAAACAAATTGAGGCTGCTCATCTTTTAGGATACCAATTTGCAAGTGAAGATGTATTTGATATTTATAAAGGGATTATTTCTTATTATGTATATGACATATCTAAAGGATTTGAAGTATTAAAAGAAATCATTTCATTATGTAAAGAGAAAAAAGTATGTCTTATTGTATCCAATGTAAAAGAAAAAGAGGAATTACAAAAGCTTAAGGATATGGGAATTCAGTATCTATATGGCCCCTATTATAAAAAAACAATACGAATGAAAAAAGTCATTGAAAAGTTATCATAATTCAATTTTTGATTTCATATAATTTACTATAAGAGAGGGAAATTGTATGAAAAAGAAATTGAGATTACCAATATTACTTTTGGCGGTTGTAGTCATGATGTCTATCTTCTATATCCATGAAGCCAATAAGCCATCAGCTCCAGTTACATCACCAGGACTTGATACATCAACAACCAACCCAGATTTTTCAGAAGCTCGTATGAAAAGCATTGAAGAAGTAAATGCTTTAATTGAAGAGGCTGAAGCAAAAATAGCTGCAGGTGGGTTATCTGTGGCAGAAGTAGAAGCTGAAAATGCGAAAATAACTAGCTTAAGACAAACAAAGGTAAATGAAATCGCATTAGAAGAAATGATTATGGCTTCCTTAAGTTTTGAAGATGTTTTAGTTCTTTTAGAAGATGATATTCTTGTGATTGATTTATACACAGATAAAGAACTTACTAAAGCCACATTTATTAGTATTTCACGTCTAGCAAATGAAAAGTTTTCAAATACGTATACGGTGAAGCTGACAACAACTTCCAGTACACAATAAAAAAATGGGTATTTTGTACCCATTTTCTTTGTTTTATTCTTCCTCTGGCTTATCTTTCTTTTTATTATTTTGTTGTTCTAAAAATAGTTTATTTAAAAAGAGGATTCGCTTACTGATAGAGATGCAAGTGCTCGCTGTAACTGCTAGATCTACAGCCAAATTGGTAAGCCCAGTTAAATCATTATCTTCAATTTGATTTAGCATTTCTGTTGTATTATGAATGGCTTCTTTATTTTTTTCACTAACTAAATCTTTAAAAGAATTAAAAGCCTCATCCATCACAATGTTTTCTTTTTGATAGAGCTCATCAATGATTTGCTTAATTTCAGCAATCGTAAGGACTTGCTTTAATGTACATACCTCTTCAATTAGAGCTAAATGTTTGCGGTTATATTTTTTAGTAATTGGTGCAGAAATGACTTCGCCTTTTACATAATTATTAATCATTGAGGATGTGATTTGTTTATCCAAAGAAGAAGTTTGGAAAATTGCCAACTGCTTTTCTAAAAAAGTGACAACCTGATCCATATATAGATCAATATCTGGTAGTTCCTTATAGTCTTTATAGGAAAAATTATCTAATTCCTTGAGCCAATTGTTTAATACTGTATTAATTGATTCCATCATACCACCCCACATTTGATATTTTATCACAAATTATTTAAAATTACAATTATTTTATAAAAAAAGGTTGACAAGTTAAATTTATTGATGTAAACTAGTATTGTAAACTAGATAACAGGAGGAATTAAAACATGAGAAAGAGAATAGCTATATTTGGTGGTAGTTTATTTCAAGACATCAAATTAGAAAATAAAAAGTTTATTATTACTCACAATCAAGTATCTATAAAATTATCTAAAAATTATGACATAGAAAATTATTCTGTTCAGGGACTGACTGCCTCTAGGGCACTGCGTTTAATCAAAGCAATTCCAATTCAAGAATTATACAATGATTGTATTCTTGCGTTAGGAGAATGGGATATGGAAAATCCATCCGCTTTTGAAGGAACATTAAAAGAAATTATTCAAGAATTATTAAAAAATAATGTTCGGCCACTGCTCGTTAGTCTACCTCAGGACCTTCTTAAAAATGAAGTGGCAGTAAATATCCAAAATGCAATTGATCATGTTGCAGTTGAAATGAATGTGGATTACATTTACGAAGGAAATACAAATAAAACTGTATCTTATATTGTCCTTGATGATGAAGATATGAGCAATGCAATTTTAGAATTATGTTAACAAGAGAAAGGGAAATGTAAATTATCTTTTGCATTTCCCTTTCTTAATTAAAAAAAACTTGTCTATTTTTTATAGATATTGTATAATTAGGATAATAGAAAAAGGGTGAGTTTTATGATTATAACGTTAATTGTTGATTCTTATGCTTCAGCATCTAACGGAACAACGATGACTACTAGACGCTTTGCTGAAGTATTAATGAAGCACGGACATACCGTTCGCATTGCCGCATCAACGGTTGATAATATAGATCCAGAGAATTCTTTTGAATTAGGTATTTCTAAAATACCTGTATTATATCAAGTATCTAAATCACAAGGATTTATTTTTGCTAAAAAAAATAAGAAGGTTATCCAAGAAGCAATAAAAGGCAGTGATGTTGTTCATTTTCTTTTGCCATTTGGATGTCAAAGGTATGGAAAGAAGATATGCGATCAGCTTCATATTCCATCTACTGCGGCATTTCATCTTCAGCCAGAAAACATTACTTCAACGATTCATATGAATAAGATGAAGTTTGTAAATAACTATATATATCATAAATTTAAAAAATTTTATAATAAATTCAAGCATGTTCATTGTCCTTCTAATATGATTGCGGATCAATTACGGGAGCATGGCTACAAAGCCAATTTACATGTAATTTCTAATGGAGTCAGTGATGCTTTTAAAAAACAAGAGGTAAGTAAGCCAGAGCTTTTAAAGGATAAGTTTGTCATTTTAATGATTGGTAGATACAGTGTAGAAAAACGTCAGGATTTGATAATACATGCCATTAAAGAATCCAAATATGAAGCAAAGATTCAATTGATTCTAGCAGGGAAAGGTCCATGGAAATCTCATCTTGAGGCTTTAGGAAATGAACTTACGAATCCTCCTATTTTTGGATTTTATAATGAGAAGGAATTGATTGATGTCATCAATTATAGTGATCTATATGTGCATGCTTCTGATGCAGAAATAGAAGCAATTAGCTGTATGGAGGCTTTTACTTGTGGGCTTGTTCCAGTTATTTCAGACAGTAAGATTTCTGCTACCAATCAGTTTGCTTTAGATGAGCATAATTTATTTGAACATGGAAATTATCATTCTTTAAAAGAAAAAATAGAATATTATATAGAACATCCTTTAGAAAAAAAGCAGAGAAGTTTAGAATACATAGAATATGCCAAGCAGTATTCTATTGATAATTGTGTAAGTCAACTTGAGGATGTATTTACGCTTGCGATAGAAGAAATGAAACAATCTAAATGATTTTTTAGGATATAAACCAGCTTTTATTTTTAAGGCTGGTTTATATTTTAATTATACTAGGAGATTTATATGGAAAATTTAGAAAAAACAAAAGAAGAAATCGATCAAGAACACCTGAAAACTAAATTTGAGGAACGGATCAATAAACAATATAAATATAGTAGAAAAATCTTATTATCTGTTTTCCTTCCAATAGGTTTGATATTTATCTTCTTTGGGATTTTATTTTTTGTAATAACTATAGGAGAAGATTCAACCAATGATGACAACATTATGGCAATTATTTTTTTCAGCATGGGTGGTATATTCATTTTAATTGCGATTTTGTTTTATTTTTGTATGCCAAGATCATATACTTATGAAACCTACTTAAAACGAAAAGAGAAATATTTTTCTATGTATTATGGTCATGCAATTATTGAATTAGAAGCTAAGATTGAATTATTAGAGGAAAGTAAAGAAGAACTAGAAAACAAAGTAAATCAATTAGAATCCAAATTAGAGGAATATAGAAGAAGAAATTAATTTAAAGGAAAGAAGATGGTATAGCTTCTTTCCTTTTTTTAAATAAAATGGTAAAATAAGAACAAAAGTAGGTGGTAATATGAAGGTTGCAATCTTAGGTGGTGGTGCCTGTGGACTTGTCCTTGCAAACATTTTAGAACAAAATCAAATTGAATATGAAGTGTTTGAAAAAAGTTTAGTTGGACGAAAGATTTTGGCAAGTGGGAATGGCAAAGCGAATATTGCTAACCTAAATGTTACTCTAGATTCATATAATCAAAGATTTGGATATGAACTTGTTAAGGAATATCAAGATCGTTTGTTTCAATTTTTTAAATCAATTCATTTATTGACCAAAAAAGATGAAGAGGGAAGAATTTATCCTTATAGTGAATCTTCTTTATCTGTACTTAATTGTTTATTAAAGAATAAATTAAAACTAGTAGAGAATTTTGCTGTAACTTCAATTACTAAAATAAATCATAAATATTATATCAACTCTGTTCGGGGACCTTTTGATCTTGTTGTATTGGCCACTGGATCGATGGCTTCCTTTTTGCCTAAAAAACAGGATGGATTTTATTCTTATTTGGATACAATTCATTTGCCTATCCGTAAACCAACTCCAAGTTTAGTTGGGTTTCAATTGGATTGTGACTTTAAAAAGATTGCAGGTGTTCGAGTGAAGTGCAGGGCTTCCTTACTCAAAGATGAACAACGAATTCATCAGGAGGCTGGAGAGGTGATTTTAAAAACAGATGGTATATCTGGAATTTGTATTTTAAATTTGTCCAGTAAGTATGCTAGACTAAAGGATAAATCCAATTGCTTTATATCTTTAGATTTGCTACCAGATGTTCATCCTTTTGAAGAAGGATATTCAGATTTAGAAGGAATTCTTCATCCGAAATTGGTCAATTATTTTAAGGAACATCATCTGAATTTAGATCAAGTTCATCATTTTAAATTTTTAATTAAGGATGTGTATGATTTTGAATTTGCTCAAGTTGTATCTGGAGGCGTTCCTTTAGATGAGGTCAATCCCAATTTAACTTTAAAACAAGATTCAAATTTCTACATTGGTGGAGAGCTCTTAGATGTTGATGGAATGTGTGGAGGATATAATTTAATGTTTGCTTTCGCTTGTGGATTAAAAATAGGAGAAGAAATATGCAATATCAAATCCAATCGTTTAAAGTCTTAGTTGGCACTTCCAAATCATTAGAAGAACTTATCCAAGCTAAATTTAAAATTTATAGATTTACTTATAAAATTTTATCTAGATCCATTGATGCTAGAAATAAAGAGGCAATCTATTATGTTTATCATTTATTGATTGAAACAAATGAAAGAATCCAAAGACATTCGCTTTTAACAAAATATGAATCTAAAGAAGAAAAAATTTTATATCCATCATGGAAAAAACCATATCCACCTGTTGTAGTAGGGTTTGGTCCAGCAGGAATTTTTGCTAGTTTATATTTGGCTAGATGTGGAGCAACTCCGATTATTTTAGAACGCGGATCTGCCATGGATGAACGAATTAAAGATGTGGAAGAATTTATCCAAAACAAAACGCTTAAATCCAACAGCAATATACAGTTTGGAGAAGGAGGAGCAGGCACTTTTTCAGATGGGAAATTAACAACGAATGTAAAAAACCCTTGGATTCAATTTATTTTTAAGGAGTTAGTGTCACATGGAGCAAATGAAGATATTTTATATGATGCTATGCCTCATGTTGGAACAGATTGCTTGCGGAAGGTAATTAAAAACATTAGAGAGGAAATTAAAAGTTTAGGGGGACATTTTTATTTTCAAACACAATTTACCAATGCGGTTCCAAAAGAGGATTATCTTCTTATTGAAACAAAGCAAAATCAAACTTTTCAAACAAAGCATTTACTTTTAGGAATTGGTCATTCGGCAAAGGATACAATAAAGCATTTATATCATCAAATGCATTTGAAAATGGAACCCAAAGCCTTCTCTATGGGAGTAAGAGTAGAGCATCTAGCTTCCTATATAGATCAGTGCCAATATGGGAAATTTGCTTCTGATTTGCCTAAGGCGTATTATAAGTTGAGTTGTCATAAAAATGGCAGAGGAATTTATACTTTTTGTATGTGTCCAGGTGGTTATGTTATGGCATCCGCCTCAGATGAACATACGATTGTGACAAATGGTATGAGCAATCAAAAAAGAGAGGGGAAAAACTCAAATAGTGCTATCTTAGTAGATGTAAGACCAGAAGATTATGGGAATTCTACTTTAGCTGGTTTAGAATTTCAAAGAAAATATGAGGAACTTGCATTTAAACAGGCGGGGAACTATAAGGCACCTGCAAATTTGATGAAGGAATTTATGAACAATGAGGTTGCTACTTCTTTACGAAGTGTAGAAGCAACTTATCCCCATGGAATTCATTTCTGTGATTTAAGATCCTGTCTTCCTGAATTTGTTGTAGAAGGAATTCAAGCGGGGATTTTAGAATTTAATCAAAAATTAAAAGGGTTTTATCATCCCGATGCAGTTCTTATAGGAATTGAATCAAGGAGCTCCTCTCCTGTCCGGATTTTAAGAAATGAAAATCGAGAATCTAGTTTTTCAGGAATTTATCCAATCGGAGAAGGAGCAGGATATGCAGGTGGAATTATAAGTGCAAGTTTGGATGGTCTATTAACTGCTATGAAGATTGTAGGTGAAGATGATGAACGTTAGAATAGATGTTAGTCGTATATTTCTTGAAACGGACCGACTCATTTTAAGACCTTTTATGGAAAGGGATTTAAAGGATTTATATGCTTATGCCAGTGTGGAAGGTGTAGGTGAAATGGCCGGCTGGTGCCATCATTCTTCTATAAAAGAGAGTCAAAGAGTTTTAAAAATGTTTATAGAAGAAAAGAAAACCTTCGCTCTTTATGATAAAGAAACAAAGCAGGTTATTGGTTCTTTAGGTTTAGAAACCTATGATGAGAAGTACTTTAAAGAATTTGAAACACAAAGAGGAGTAGAATTAGGGTATGTCTTATCTAAAAAATTTTGGGGAAAGGGACTTATGCCAGAGGCAGTAAGAAGAGTTATCCAATATTTATTTGAGGAACAAGAACTTGACTTTATCACCTGCTCTCATTTTATTACGAATTCACAAAGTAAAAGAGTAATTGAGAAAAGTGGCCTTCAGTTTATGTGTGAGGGTGAATATGAAGGAGCTACAGGGAAGTTTAAAACTTTAGAATATGTGATTAGAAAAGAGGAATATCAAAATGGAAAATTTTAAAATTGCTTATATTGGTGGAGGTTCAAAACAATGGGCAAGAACCTTTATGACGGATTTAGCTTTATCTGAAGATTTATCTGGTGAAATTGCATTATATGATATTGATATTGAGGCTGCCAAAAGAAATCAAAAAATTGGAAATCGAATTAATGAACATTCTAATACAAAATCTAAATTTTCATATCAGGTATATGAGAAGCTAGAAGATGCTTTAAAAAATGCTACATTTGTAGTTATTTCTATTTTACCAGCAACATTTGAAGAAATGAGAAGCGATGTTCATGCAGGAGAACCATATGGAATATACCAATCTGTTGGAGATACGGCGGGACCTGGCGGTGTTCTTAGGGCAATGCGTACCGTTCCAATTTACGAAGAATTTGCTAGAAAAATTAAAGAGATATGTCCGACAGCTTGGGTAATTAATTTTACAAATCCAATGAGTATATGTGTAAAAACGCTATATGATGTATTCCCAGAAATTAAGGCCTTTGGTTGTTGTCATGAGGTGTTTCATGCTCAAGAATTTTTATGCCTTGTGCTCAAGAAAGAACTAGGCATAAATGCTCATCGTCATGATATTTATACAGATGCTTGTGGAGTGAACCATTTTACTTGGATTACAGAAGCTAAATATAAGAATATTGATATACTTTCATTACTTCCAAGTTTTATGGATAAATACTATCAAGATGGGTATTATGAATATATTTCACGATTTTTATTTAAAAAAGATTGTTTTGCTTATGGGAATAAAGTGAAAATGGACTTATATCAACGATATGGTGCTTTAGCGGCAGCAGGCGATCGCCACTTGGCTGAATTTGTTCCTTCCCACTGGTATTTAAAAAGTCCAGCGTGGGTGAAAAAATGGAAATTTAATTTGACAACGGTTGATTTCCGAATCCAACAAA
The DNA here is from genome assembly GCA_910584005.1 of uncultured Anaeroplasmataceae bacterium. Classification (GTDB taxonomy): domain Bacteria; phylum Bacillota_I; class Bacilli_A; order Acholeplasmatales; family Anaeroplasmataceae; genus Pelethenecus. The sequence continues at coordinate 82,096 of CAJTXR010000001.1, forward strand.
TGAAAGAACGAATTGCGGATTCTATTTTGCTTGCAGAAGGAAAAAAAGAAATTGAACTTGCTCCTTCAGGTGAAGAAGCAACAGATTTAATGAAGGCTATTTTAGGTCATAAAAGTTTGATTTCTAATGTGAATCTTCCTAATATGGGACAATGCCCTCAAATGCCTTTAGGAAGCATTGTAGAAACGAATTGTATTTTTGCTCATGATCAAGTAAAACCCGTTGTTTCTAAGCCATTACCTCTTGCGGTTGTGAACATGGTTTACCGTGCAGCAAATAATATTGATAGTTTATATGAAGGAATTAGACATCGTGATTTTAAAGAAATATTTGCTTGCTTCATGAATCAAGCATTATGTAGTTCTTTAACGATTGAAGATGGGAAAAAATTATTTAAAGAAATGGTTTTAAACACCAAAGCATATTTAGAGCCTTATTATCCGAATTTACAGCAATTCTTAGAAAGTGAATTCTAAGTGTATAAAATATCCTCTTGAAAACAGAGGATATTTTGTTTCTTTATTGTGAAATCCGTTTTTTTATTATATAATAATAAAGAATTTTGTCAAAAAGGAGTGAAGAGCATGTATAAAAGTTATAAAGAATTAAAAAAAGCATTACAAAATAATTTGCCTAAACAGCGGTTACTTCTTCATAGTTGTTGTGCTCCTTGCTCTTCCCATGTCCTTTTGTTATTAAAATCATATTTTGATATTACAATTTTTTATACCAATGACAATATTTATCCTCAAGAAGAGTATCAAACTCGACTTTCAGAACAAATGAAACTTTGTAAAGCCTTAGAGATTCCAATTCTTTTTGATCCTTATTGTGCAGATGATTTTTATCGTGAGATTGAAGGACTTGCTACTCTTGGGGAAAGAAGTAAACGATGTTATCAGTGTTATAAACTTAGACTAGAAAAAACAGCTCTAAAAGCAAAGGAACTAAATTTTGATTGTTTTACAACAACATTATCAATTTCACCTTACAAGGTCACATCTTGGATTAATGAGCTTGGCGAGGAATTAGAAAAAAAATATCAGATTCCCTTTATCTATTCTGATTTTAAAAAAGAAGAGGGGTATAAGCATTCTATCCTATTATCTAAGGAATATGGATTATATCGGCAGGAATATTGTGGATGTGAATATTCTTTAAAAGAAAGGAGCCTGAACCATGAATAAAGAAAAAGAAACTAAAATTTTATATTTATCCATTCCAACAGATCGTAGAATTTTATTTATGAGTGATATTCATGGCGATATAAAATTATTTCAGCAGGCCTTAGATCACGTTCATTTTTCCGATAGGGATTATTTATTTGTTCTAGGAGATATGATAGAAAAAGGGGATTATTTAGATAATATTGCAATGCTTGATTTTATTATAAAACTGAATCAAAAGCCGAATGTATACTTTATGTCTGGAAATTGTGATGAGGTTTTTCGCTTTATTTTGCCTCCTCTAGATAAAGATGAATTTTTGTATTATGCTTTAGATAAACAAAAATCGATCATCAATGATTTGGCATATCGTTTAAATTATACTTTATCTGAGGATATGGATATAGAAGACTTTATTCAAAAAGTTCAACAATCTTACCCTCAATATTATGAATTTATTGATCAGTTACCTGATGTAATTTTTATCAATGATACTCTAGTGTTGGTTCATGGAGGAATTGAGGATATTACTCAAATTCCAAAACAATCGATTCAAGTTTTGAAATTTGATCGGTTTTTAGAGGTGAGTAAGCCCCAACCTAAAACGATGATTGTTGGTCATTATCCAACCCGCAATTATCGGACAGATATTGCAAGTGTCAATCCGATTTTTGATCGGCGTAAAAATATTATTTCTATTGATGGGGGAAATAATATTGTTAAAGGTGGACAAATCAATATCGTTATGTTAGATAATCTTCAAAAGATGAATTTTTCTTTTGAATGTGTGGACCATTATCCAAAATACAAAATAACCGAAAATATTTATTATGATCATCCAAAGAATCTGTTTAATATTTGTTTTGGTAAAAATGAAGTAAATATTATTTCTAAGGACTTAGACTTCTATTTGATTCAGCCTATAGGAAGCGAAGATTTATTATGGGTTCATGAGGAATTCATAATTAAGAAGGAGCATAAGTATTATTGTTATGATGGGTCGAATACATTTTTGAGTTTGAAAAAAGGAGAAGAGATTTCAATAATCAAAAAGGCAAAGCCATATAGTTTAATTAAGCATAATGGCGTAATTGGTTTAATTGAAAGTAAATATATATATGAAGATCTCTTATCCAGTTAATTCAGAATCCATTGGAAAAACACTCCTTTCCTACATTGAAGGGTTTGGTTTGGGGAAACCTAAAATTTATATGCTTTTTTGCGAAAAAAGAATTCAAATTCATGGAGTTATACCATCAAAAACATATAGATTACAGGCTGAAGATATTATCCAAATTGATTATCAAGAACAACGCGATTTTTTACCTGATAAAAAGAAATTAGATCTTTTATATGAAGATGAATACTTACTTATTGTCAATAAGCCTAAGCATATCTTAGTTCATCCAGATGATAAGTCTAAGCAGGGCACGATGTGCAATATTGTTAGTTATTATTATCAAAATAAAAATATAGATTTATCTATTAAATATGCTCATCGTTTGGATATAGATACAACGGGTATTTTAATTTTTGCGAAAGATAGTTTAACTCTAGCGAAACTAGATTTAATGATTTCAACTCATGAACTAGCTAGAAAATATTTATGCATTGTTTGGGGACACTTTAAAGAAAAAAATGGTACTATCAACGCTCCTATCGGGGAAGATCGTCATCATCAACAAAGAAAACGAGTATCTAAGACAGGTAAACCTGCAATTACACATTATACCGTACTGAAAGAATATTCTAAGTTTAGTTTAGTAAAGGTTCAATTAGAAACAGGAAGAACCCATCAAATCCGGGTTCATATGGCATATACTGGCCATGCAATTGTGGGGGATCAATTGTATGGAGGAGTAGCAGCAGAACGTCCGATGCTCCATTCTTATGAGGTGGAGTTTATTCATCCCGTAACCAAAAAAGAAATTCATTTAATTAAGGATATTCCTTATGATATGAAAGAATTTCTTTCAAAAAATATGAAATAAGAAAGAGGAGGAATCAAAAATGATTTTTGGGAAGCATGTCAATAAATATTATTATAAATATTTTTTGTTTTTTCTATTTGGAATTTTAGCATTGCTTGCTGTAAACTGGGTCCAATTAGAAATTCCTAAAATCTATGGAACCATCATAGATGGAATCAGTGATGAGGCTAAAGGAAACCCGGATTCATTGTTTCATAATCCCGAAGGCATAAAGATTTTAATGCTTGAATTAGGAATCATTGCTGGAATCATGTTCATTGGGCGGTTTACTTGGCGTTACTGTATTTTTGGGGTTGGTGCTAGAGTAGAAGCAGATATTAGAGATGATATGTTTAGTCATTCCTTACTCTTATCTAATGCATACTATAAGCATCATAAAACAGGGGCACTTATGGCTCTATTTACGAATGATTTACAAGTGATACGTCAATCTTTTGCAAGCGGAACAGTCATGACAATAGATGCTGTTTTTTTAGGAAGTATGGCTTTAGTAAAAATGTTTATGTCCAATTGGATATTGGCTTGTTTTAGCATTGTTCCTATGACTTTAATTGCTGTAGTTTCTGTGCTAGTGGGAAGAATTATGAAACAAAAGTTTAAAGAGCGTCAGGAAGCATACGAAGCATTATCTGATTTTACACAAGAAAATTTTAGCGGTATTGCGGTTGTTAAAGCCTTTGTAAAAGAGATTCATGAAATACGTCATTTTGATAAAATCAATGAGGAAAATCGTACGAAAAATATTAACTTTGTGAAATTTGCTACGCTACTCAATGTTTTATTGACAGCAATTATTTCCTCTATATTTGTTGTTTTATTTGCTGGAGGAGCTTACTTTGTTATCCATGGCTATATGGGAAAGCCTTTTTCGACAGGACAGATGCTCGAATTTATTGGTTATTTTGATGCTGTGATATGGCCGTTCATGGCGGTTGCACAGTTAATCAATATGCGAGCTCAGGCTAAAGCCTCCTTATCTAGAATTGATGAATTCTTAGATGAAAAAATAGAAATTTGTGATACAGATGTAGAAGATATAGATCAAATCAATGGCAAAATAGAATTTAGGGATTTAACCTTTCATTACCCAGATGGGCAGGAGCAGGTATTAAAAAATATATCATTTGTTATTCCAAAAGGAACAATGGTTGGAATTATTGGTCGGACGGGGTGTGGCAAAACTACGATTGTTGATCTCTTACTTAGAACATACAACTTAGAGGATGGACAAATTTTTATTGATGATAAAGATATAATGCATATTCCTTATAAAAAGGTAAGAGATCATATTGGTTATGTTCCGCAGGATAATTTCTTATTTAGTGATACGATATCGAATAATATTGCTTTTGCGTATGAAACTATAGATGAAGAATGTGTCGTATCTGCTGCAAAATTAGCTGATGTTCATAATAATATTGTTGAATTTCAAGAACAATATAATACAATTTTAGGGGAGCGTGGAGTGACACTATCTGGTGGGCAGAAGCAAAGAGTTTCAATTGCTAGAGCTTTAGTGAAAAATCCAGCAATTTTGATTTTTGATGATTCAGTTTCAGCAGTAGATACCAAAACAGAAGAAACAATTTTGAAAAACTTACGAGAGCTTAGAAAAGGTAAGACAACAATTATGATTGCTCATCGAATTTCAACTGTTCAATCTTTAGATTTAATTGTTGTAATGGATGAAGGTAAGATTGTTGGCCAGGGGAACCACGAAGAACTTTTAGAAAATTGTAAGGAATATCAGGAAATGGTTCGGCTTCAATCCCTAGAAGAAGAAATGAATGGGGGTGGAGAATAATGGAACGCTTTGATGATAATAAGAACATTAAGACCTATAAAGATAAGGCAATTTTAAAACGACTATTGCATTATGCAAAACCAGTTCGGCTTTCCTTAATCCTTTCCTTATGCTTTACAATTTTACTGGTTATGGTGGATTTACTTCCTGCTTTTTTAGAAGGTGAACTTGTAGGAATTTTAGATTCTAAAACAGCAACTGCTCAGGAAAAAACTCAGTTTACCATTCTTTTAGTTTCTTCCTATGCCATTGTAATTGCAGGAGCGGCCCTCCTTAATTACTTTAACACAATGCTTCTTCAAAAGGCAGGACAAAAGATTGTTATGACAATTAGAAAAGAAGTATTTGTTAAAATAGAGGGGCTAGCCATTGCCCAAATCAACGCAACTCCAGTTGGAAAACTGGTTACACGGGTTACTTCAGATGTAAATATGGTCAATGAATTATATACGAATGTGATTGTCAATTTGATTCGTTATATTTTGACGATTCTATTTGTATTTATTATGATGATCATCATTTCGCCAATAATAACAGCCTATGTATTATGTGTTATTCCTGTATTGCTTATTATAACGTTACTATTTAATAAAATCTCTCGGAAACAATATCGTAAGGTAAGAGGGTCTGTATCTAATGTGAATGCTTTCTTATCAGAGAATTTAAGTGGAATGAAAATTACCCAAATTTTTAATCAAGAGCCTAAAAAGAAGTTGGAATTTCAGCAAAAAAATAAAGAATTAAAAATGAACAGCATTAAAGAGGTTCTAATTTTTGGCGTGTTTCGACCTGCTATTTATGTTTTATTTGTTGTTTGTCAAATCATTATCTTATGGAATGGGTTTTCTATGGTTATTGCGGGAACCCTTGAATCCAAAAATTTAGTGAAATTTTACCAATATAATGGTCAGTTTTTTAATCCGATTCAACAGCTTGCCGATCAGTTTAATCAACTTCAATCTGCCTTTGCTTCTTCAGAACGAATCTTTGAAATTTTAGACATGAAAACTCAAATCCTAGATGAAGAGGATGCGATTGAACTTGATCATATAGAAGGCAAAATTGAATTTGATCATGTTTGGTTTGCTTATCATGAGGGAAATTGGATTTTAAAGGATGTCACTTTTACGATTGAACCCAAACAAACGGTAGCCTTTGTTGGTGCTACGGGAGCAGGAAAAACGACAATCTTAGCACTCATCGTCAGAAATTATGAAATTCAAAAAGGTGAAATTCGGATTGATGGAATCAATGTCAAGAAAATAAAATTAGAGAGTTTACGCCGTCATATTGGTCAAATGCTCCAAGATGTATTTTTATTTAGTGGTACTATCAAATCAAATATTACGATGCGTGATGAACAGTTTACGAATGAAGAAGTTGTTGAAGCATGTAAATATGTAAATGCATCTCATTTTATTGAAAAATTGGATAAGGGCTATGAATATGAAGTATTAGAGCGAGGAAATAATTTTTCTTCTGGGCAACGTCAGCTTTTGAGTTTTGCTCGTACAATACTGCATAAGCCAAACATTATGATTTTGGATGAAGCTACTGCGAATATTGATACGGAAACCGAGGTTCTAATTCAGGATTCTTTAGAAAAAATGATGAATGTAGGAACAATGTTAATTGTAGCTCACCGTTTATCTACGGTTCAACATGCAGATAATATTATTGTCTTACATAAGGGAAGAATTATGGAAATGGGAACTCATCAAGATTTGTTAGCAAAAAAAGGATTATATTACAACTTGTATGAGATCCAGTATAAAAATATGGAAAATTAAAGGGGGAGAAAAGATGAAGAAAAGAAGAATTATCTATGGGAGTACTCTTATTTCCTTTCTCATTCTTATTTTAGTAGGCGTTCTATGTTTTTTCTTGATTCCCCGCATAACTTATCACTATGAACAAACTACAGAAAGCTATTCTGTCCATAAGGTTTATGGAAATGCGAAGAGTTATACAATTCAGTCCGATATTCAATCAAAACCGATAACTAAAATCAATGCTCGTGCCTTTATGGATAAAACCAATCTACGAAAGATAGAATTGAAAGAAACGATAACAGAAGTTGAACGAATGAGTTTTAAGAATTGCAAGAAACTTGAAAAAATAGATCTTACTCATATTGAAACCATTGGTAGAAATGCGTTTCAGGGTTGTATCAGTCTTGAAGATGTGAGTATAGAAGCAAGATATATTGATGGGGGAGCATTTATGGAATGTAAGAATTTATCAACTATTACTTTAAATCGAACCTCTATAATCGGATCTTATGCTTTTGCATATACAAACATTGAGGAGATTATCATTCCTTCCACTTGCCATACCCTAGGAGTAGATGCCTTTTATCAATGTAGTAATTTGAAGAAAATTATTGTAAAATCTCCAAATTTAAAAAATAATGCGTATTTAAATTCTTTAGACATCGTAGAATTTTTGGTTTAGGCTTTTCAAGCATAATCCTTTATGCTATAATAGAAATATCCTAGGAGGAATATGAATGAAAGATTTTGTTATTATTTCAGATGGGGCATGTGACTTATCTGATGATGCCGTAAAAGAACTAGGGGTTAGAGTTGTACCATTTTATGTTGCTTTTGAACAAGATAAATATTTAAAAGAAAAAGTAGATGTTGGTGTGCAGGAGTTTTACCAAATGTTAGTGGATCAGCCTTCTGTATTTCCTAAGACATCTATGCCTACAGCAAATGACTATATGAGTGAGTTTGACAAAGCGTATCAAGAGGGATATGATATTGTTTGTGTCACCATTTCAAAAAAATTTAGTGGCTCACTGAATTCCGCTTTAATGGCACGAGATATGTTCTTAGAGGAACATGCAGATGCCAAAGTTGAAATTATAGATTCAACATTGCTTTCCTGCCCACAGGGACTTCTCGTTCGGGAGATGGCAAGAATGAAGAAGGATGGGTTATCTTTTAATGAAACTATTAAACGAGCAAACGAATTAAAAGATACAGGACGATGCTATTTTACGATTAATGGATTGTCTTACTTACAACATGGCGGAAGAATTGGAAAATTGACTTCCATTGTGGGAAATATCTTTAAAGTGGCCCCTTTAATTATTGCAAAGGATGGAGAAATTCATTCGGGAGGGATTGCTCTTTCAAGAAAACGAGCAATTATGAAAATATTTGATAAATTTGCAAGTATTATTAAAAAACATAATTTGAATTTAGAGGATTACCTCATTGAAGTGGGATATGGATATTCATTAGAAGAAGGCAAGGATTTGGCTATTAAATTTGAAGAAATCTTTCATAAAAAGATAGAATTAATGGATCAAATTGGAGCTACGATATCTGTTCATACAGGACCATATCCAATTGGAATTGCCTTTATTAAAAAATATGATGCATAAGTAGGCTTCTTCATGAAGCCTATTTTTCGATAAGGAGGAAAAAACATGAAAAACTTAAAAAAAATACTTCCCAAGTTGATCTTTTTTCTTGTGATTTCTATTGTAGTTTTAATTGTTTTGTTTTCCTTAAATGATATTGAAGAGATAGGAAAAGTACTTCAAAATGTTCAGTGGCGATGGCTTTCCTTTTGCTTTTTGTTTTTGCTGTTTTACTTATTGTTCAACCCAGTTCCTTTGGTTTTACTAGGTCATTCTAAGACAAATGAAAGTGTATCTACTTTGGATTCTTACATGATTGGGACAATTGAATATTTTTTTAATGGATTAACTCCGTTTTCTTCAGGAGGACAACCTTTTCAAATCTATTCTTATAAAAAAATAGGAGTTAGCTTGTCTAGAGGTTCAGGCTTGATTTTAATGAATTTCGTTATTAATCAAATCGCTATTGTAATATTATGTTTATGCTCCCTTTTTTTCTTCAATACCTTAACACAAGGAGTACCCCATTTAATCGTTATGATTTTGGTTGGTTTATTCATAAATATACTCATTTTAACAATATTTTGTTCCGTAGGAATATCAAAAACAATACGAAATTTATTAAATCGTATTGTACGATTCTTCTTAACTAGAAAAATGTTTAAGGGAAAATTAGAAAAGTATATATCAGTGTTTGAAGAATACTGTCAAGGAGCTCAAAATACTTTTAAAAGTTTGTTTGGGATGAAACTTAAATTTTTGATTAGTCTTCTTGCTAAACTAATAGGATTAATTTGTTATTACATGATTCCATTTTTTATCTTACTTGCATTAGATATAGAAGTAAAAGCAAAAGATATTGCATTGATTACTGCAATGACTACTTTCGCTATTGCTATGACATGTTATATTCCAACTCCTGGAGCTTCTGGTGGAATTGAATTTGCCTTTCAGTCCTTATTTGTGACTTTAATTCCGGCAATGACTTCATCTGTTGCTGCATCTGGAATGCTGATATGGCGATTGATTACTTATTATTTTTTAATGTTTGTTAGTTTGATCTGCTATTTTATCTTTGAACAGGTTATCGCAAGAAGACACAGAAAAATCAAAAAAGAGCAGAATTTAAATCAAGAAGAATGCATAGAATAAAGGAATATAAAGCTGTTAACAAAGTAGAATTTGTTAACAGCTTTTTTATAAATATGTGAAATTGTGAAAAATATAATAGACATCTTGCAAAATAAAAAGGAAACGATTAAAATAGTTAACTAGGTAAACTATATTAGAGGAGATGATTAGATGCAATACAAAGAGTATGCTATAAAAATTAGAATTATACAGAATAAGTTTTTTGAAAAGATGATGTTACCTTTACAAAAAGCCAATTTGACAAAAATTGAATTTGAAATTTTAAACCGTATATTTTTTTTAAATAAGCAGACCAAAGCTACGGAGTTAGCGAAGGATTTTCAAGTTTCTTTACCTGCGATTTTACATAAGTTAGATGCCTTAGAAAAAAAAGAATTTCTAACTAAAATTATCAAAGAATCTGATAAAAGAATTAAGTATTATTCTCTAACAGATCAAGCAAAGAAGACTTGTGAGTGGTTGCACTTAGAATATGATAAAGCAATGGAAGCATATTTTGAGGCATTGGGAGAAGAAAAAGAGCATCTATTTCGTATTTTAGATTTAACAATTCAGTTTATGGAGGATACAAAATGATTAAATTATTAAAGCATTTAAATAAATGGGCCTATTTATTTATAATCCTTGTCATTGGCCTAATTATTTTGCAAGTGTATTCTGATTTGGAATTGCCTACAAGATTAACCAACATCTTAACAACTGCGTCAAAATCAGAAGGACTTTTATCACAGGGATTATTGACAGATCCTTTAAAAAAAGAATTCCAAAAGGATATTTTGAAAAATGGTTTAGAGATGTTGGGATTTGCTAGTTTATCGATGCTTTCTTCAATTTTGGTTTGTTTTTTGGCCAGTAGGATTGCAGCAAGTTTTTCATATAATTTGAGGAAAGAAGTATATTCTCATATTCAGCAATTTTCTTCAAATGAAATTGACCAATTTTCAACTGCATCCTTAATTACAAGAACCACAAACGATATTACTCAAGTTCAAATGGTTGTCATTATGACACTACGAATGGGAATTGCAGCACCTACAACTGCAATTTTAGGGATTATAAAGGCAGGACGTATTGAACAAGCTGCTGAGCTCAGTTGGATTGTTGTAATTTCTGTTATTGCATTAGTTTCGTTAGTTGTTTCTATATTTTTAATTGTTTTACCAAAATTTAAACGTATCCAAGAATTTACAGATCGCTTAAATTTAGTTACAAGAGAAAACTTAACAGGAATTCGTGTTGTTAGAGCTAACAATGCACAAGGCTATCAAGAACAAAAGTTTGCAGAAGTAAATCAAAAAGTAACGAAAACCAATATTTTTGTCAACCGAATGATGAATTTAATGATGCCAGGAATGAACATCATTATGAATGGAACGAGTTTAGCTATTTTATGGATTGGAGCTTATTTGATTCATAAAAATCCTTTATTCTTAGGTAGTGTATTTGGATTTCAGCAGATTACAATGATGATTGTTATGGCGTTTATGCAATTAATAATGATTTTTATTATGGTTCCAAGAGGTTTGGTTTCTGCTCGTCGTGTAAGAGATGTTTTAGATGTAGTTCCTACAATCAGAACTCCAGATGAAGTTACAACTCCTAATCCAAATGTAAAAGGAGAAATTATTTATTCAGATGTTTGTTTTAGTTATCCAAATTCTAAGGAAAACGTACTAGATCATATCTCTTTTACCGCTAAGAAAGGAGATACCATCGCTATTATCGGTTCTACTGGATCTGGAAAAAGTTCATTAATTCAGCTTCTTCCAAGATTCTTTGATGCAACAGAAGGGGAAGTATATGTTGATGGAGTGAATACGAAGCACTATGATTTAGAAGTCTTACGTGAGAAAATTGCATTTATTGCTCAAAAGGCACTTTTATTTAAAGGAACAATTCGTTCTAATCTTAAATATGGCAAAGAAGATGCCACAGAAGAAGAAATGTTTGAAGCGTTAAAGATGGCAATGGCTTATGATTTTGTTATGTCCAGTCCAGCAGGATTAGATCAAGAGGTTTCACAGGGTGGATCCAATTTTTCTGGGGGTCAAAAACAGAGATTGTCTATCGCAAGAGCACTCATAAAAAAACCAGAAATTATTGTTTTTGATGATTCTTTCTCAGCATTAGATTTTAAAACGGATAAGACACTACGAGAAAATTTAAAACAACTTACCTATCAGCCAACGAAAGTTATCGTAGCTCAAAGAATTGGAACCATACTTGATGCCGATTTAATCTTGGTATTGGAAAAAGGTAAAATTGTTGGTGCAGGAACGCACAAAGAATTAATCAAGAATTGTAGTGTTTATCAAGAAATTGCTTATTCACAACTTTCAAAGGAGGAGATTGATCATGCCTAGACCTATGACTATGAATCAAAAACCCAAAAGTATAAAAAAGGGATTAGGGAAGCTCATTCCTTATATTAAACCTTATATGTTGTTTGTTGTTATTGCGATTCTATTTTCTATCATTGGAGCCTTTGGTTCTTTATTTGGACCAAAACTTTTAGGTGAAATTACAAAAGAATGCCAAAGAGTTGTTAGTGGGCAAGCCATTCGTTTTGACTATATTTTCAAAATTGGAATTACTTTAGTTTGTATTTATTGTTTGGCCGCTTTTGGTTCTTATATTGCTTCCTTTTTACTTACGGGTGTTACTCAAAAAATATCCTATAAATTACGAGAAGATATTTCTAAAAAAATCAATCGAGTACCTTTACGATACTTTGATCGAACCAGTTATGGAGATTTGCTATCTAGAGTAACAAATGATGTAGATAGTATTAGTCAAAATTTAAATCAAAGCATGGTAAATACATTCTCATCTGTGATTTTACTGATTGGTGTTTTTGTAATGATGTTTACAATATCATGGCAAATGACCTTTATTTGTGTTGTTTCAATTCCCTTATCTTTAATTTGTATGATTATCATTATAAAGCACTCTCAAAAGTATTTTAAAGCCCAGCAAAGAAGTCTAGGTGATTTAAATGCCCATATTGAAGAAGCCTATTCTGGACATCAAGTTATCCTTGCTTATCATCAAGAAGAAATGACATATCAAGATTTTGATCGTTGTAATCAGGCAATGAAAGCAAGTGCTTGGAAAAGCCAGTTCGCTTCTGGATTGATGATGCCAATTATGATGTTTATTGGAAATTTATCCTATATCAGTATTTGTTTTCTAGGTGGAATATTGGTTGTCAGTGGAGCTGCTGGAGTAGAATTTATTCAAATGTTTATTCAATATTCTAGAATGGCAAATCAACCATTACAAACCATTGGTCAAATTGCGAATGTCTTACAATCCTGTGCAGCAGCAAGTGAACGTGTTTTTGAATTTTTAGAAGAAGAAGAGTTATCCTTAGAAACAGCAACGCAAGTATTAGATAAAACCGAAGTTTTGGGGCATGTAGAATTTGAGCATGTTGATTTCGGATATTTACCTGATAAACAAATTATTTTTGATTTTAATTGTAAGGTTGAACCGGGAATGAAAATTGCAATTGTTGGTCCAACAGGAGCAGGAAAAACTACTTTAGTTAATTTGTTAATGCGGTTTTATGAAGTAAATGCTGGAAGTATTACAATTGATGGAATTTCAACGCAAGAGTTAACAAGAAGTAATGTTGCTAGTTTGTTTGGAATGGTTTTACAGGATACTTGGTTATTTGAAGGAACCCTTAGGGATAATTTGAAATATGGGAATGCAAATGCAACAGATGAAGAAATCTTACATGCATTAGAGGCCTGCCATATGGATCACTATGTGAAATCCTTACCTGGTGGCCTAGATTATGTGTTTGATGAATCGGCGAATATATCTGCAGGGCAAAAACAGCTTTTGACAATTACAAGAGCCATGGTAGAAGATTCTCCTATGCTTATATTAGATGAAGCTACTTCAAGTGTGGATACGAGAACAGAGGAATTAATCCAAAAAGCAATGGATAATTTGATGCAGGGGAGAACCTCCTTTGTCATTGCACACCGTTTATCTACAATAAAAAATGCAGATATTATTCTTGTGTTGAAAGATGGAAATATCATTGAACAAGGTAATCATGATACATTAATTGCGAAAAATGGTTTCTATGCCGATTTATATAATAGTCAGTTTGCAAATGCACAAGAGGAATAATAATCTTCCAATAATCAAATAATTTATGGTGTAAAAGAGGTTACATAGTGGTAGATAAATATAAAGTTATAACTCTTTGTGGGAGTACTAAATTTAAAGATGAATTCTTAAATGAACAGAAACGCTTAACATTAGAAGGAAATATTGTAATTTCTGTTGGATTTTTTGAGCACTCTAAAGAGGATGAAGTATGGACAAAAAATACGAAAGAAATGCTGGATGACATGCATAAAAGAAAAATTGATATGGCAGATGAAATCTTTGTTATCAATAAAGATGGCTATATTGGTTCAAGCACAAAATCAGAAATAGAATATGCTACAAAAACAGGTAAGATGGTTCACTATATGGAAAATTAAATCTTTATTACTATAAAAATGCTTTATCCATTTAGATAAAGTATTTTTTTCTAGTTTTGTAATATACGACCTCAAAAGACTTTTTCTCCTTATTTATACTCAACTTGTAATTTGTATTTTTAAAAAATATATGATATAATAATCTATACTAGAAATGGGTGATGAAAATGGCAAAAACAACAATAGGTATAATGTATGATTTTGATAAAACATTATGCACAACCGATATGCAAAATTATGCATTTATAAAATTATTAGGAATGGAACCTGAAGAATTTTGGGAACTTGCTTCCATAAACACGAAAAAAAATTCGATGGATAAAATTTTATCTTATATGTATGTCATGGTAAGGGAATGTAAAGAAAAAGGAATCAAGCTTACAGAAGAGTATTTGAAATCATTAGGAAGTTCCATAGAGTATTTTCGTGGGGTTCAAACATGGTTTGAACGAATTAATACGTTTGGAGCTGAACTAGGTGTAAATATTGAGCATTATATTATTTCTTCAGGAACAAAAGAAATTATAGAAGGAAGCTCTATTGCGAAGTATTTTAAGAAAATCTATGGTTGTAAATTCTTATATGATCCGAAAACAAAAGAAGCAATTTGGCCTGCAATGGCGATTAATTATACGCAAAAAACACAATACATATTTAGAATTAGTAAAGGTGCATTAGATGAGGTAGATGAGGAAAAACTAAATATGGAAATGAAGGATGTAGCTAGAGCAATTCAATATCGGAATATGATTTATATTGGAGATGGATTGACAGATATTCCTTGTATGCAACTTTTAAAGGATAAAGGTGGAAAATCCATCGCTTTATATCAGCCTCAGTATATGCATAAGGTACTTCCTTTAGTTGATGATGGAAGAGTAAATTATGTATGTGTTGCTGATTATTCTACCAATTCAAATCTTGAAAAAATTGTTAAATTAATGATCGAGAACATGGCTATGATTGAAAATTTAAAGAGTAGAGAAGAAAAACAATTACAAAGTTTTACGAAAATGATGGGAGAAAGAAATGAAAATTAATTTCTTTAATGAAACCAAAAACGATACAATCGAATATCAAAAAATTATTACTCGTGTTTTCAAAAAAATTAAATCAAAAAAAATATTTAATATTATCTTTGTTGAAGATGATCGAATCCAAGAAATAAACAAAACCTATCGAAATATAGATCGAATTACAGATGTAATTTCTTTTGCGTTATGTGATGATTCTAATCTAGAACCTGAATTAGAAAAGGAACTTGGAGATATCTTTATTGATGTGAAACAAGCTCATCGACAGGCAGAAGAATATGGACATGGGATTTCCCGTGAAATCGCATTTTTAGCAGTTCATGGGTACTTACATTTATGCGGATATGATCATATGACTAAAGAAGATGAAGAGATAATGTTTGCAAAACAAGAAGAGATTTTAACTATGGCAAAGCTAGAAAGGAAATAAAATAATGAAGTATAATGAATTAATTGAACAAGCAATTTTAGGAAGAGAAAAGTCTTATTCTCCTTATTCGCATTTTAAAGTAGGTGCCGCAATATTATTGAAGAACGGAACTTATATTTCTGGCTGTAATATTGAAAATATAAGCTATGGGTTAAGCAATTGTGCGGAGCGGACAACCTTATTCAAAGTGATCTCTGAAGGGTATACAAAAGAAGATATTGTAGCTATGGCTGTTGTTGCAGATACGAAGGAGCCTGTTAGCCCTTGTGGAGCATGCCGGCAGGTAATTGCTGAATTTTTAAAGCCCGATACTCCCATTTTTTTAGCAAATCTTAATAAAGATTATAAAGAAACAAACATCAAAGAATTATTGCCTTATTGTTTTGAGGAAATTGAAAATGCAGATTGATACATATAAATCAGGTTTTGTGGCAGTTATTGGTAGACCTAATGTAGGGAAATCCACATTATTAAATCATCTGATTGGTAAAAAAGTAGCTATTATTTCTAATAAGCCTCAAACGACTCGAAATCGAATCTTAGGTATTTTAACAACGGAAAAATATCAAATTGCTTTTACGGATACTCCAGGAATTCATAAAGCCCAAACAGAACTCGGCCGAAGAATGGTCAATGCTTCTTATGAGGCAACTCATGGAGTAGATTGCATTATGTTTATGACCACCCCTGTTAAGAAAGTTTTAAAGGGGGATGAAATTATTTTATCCAATTTGAAGAATTCAAAATTACCTGTTTTCTTAGTGATTAATAAGGTAGATCAATTAAAACGATTTAATGATATTGATTTAACCATTGCTTTATACAAGGATCTTTATCCTTTTGCTGGGGTATATCCAATCTCTATTTTAGAAAATAAAAATGTAGATCATTTATTATCTGGGATTCAAACTATACTTCCTTTTGGACCAAAATATTATCCAGATGATATGGCTTCAGATCATTCCATTTCTTTTTTGATTGCGGAAGCCATTCGGGAAAAGATTTTAAATTTAACGAAAGAAGAAATTCCTCATAGTATTGCCTGTGTAGTCGATGACATAAAGGATAGTATAGAAATAGAAAATTATAAAGATGTTTACGCAACAATTTATGTAGAACGGGAAAGCCAAAAAAAGATTATTATCGGAAAAAATGGAGAAATGATAAAGACCATTAAGGAAAAAAGTCTTATGGATATACGAAAACTTCTAAATCATAAGGTTCATCTTGATTTATGGGTTAAAGTCAAAAAGGATTGGAAGGACCGTCCGAATGATTTAAGAGCCTTAGGCTATAGTGAAGAGAATTTGTAAATATGGAAGGAATTGTACTTCAAGCCATTGAGTATAAAGAGAAATCAAAATTGGTATATCTATATACTCCTTTTGGTATTCAAAGTGTAAAGGCATTAGATGCAGCAAAAAAAAAGTTGGGTTTTGTTACCACATTCAATGTGGTTGATTTTGAAACCACAAAGGCAAAACTCCCAACGGTCGTGGATTATATAGTAAAAAAAAGCTATTATTCATATTACGAACATTTAGAAAAACTAAGTATAACAGCACCTATGATTGATATTCTTAAGCACTTAGATGTCGATGCTCCTCATCATAGAATTTATCCCTTTTTTTTAGAATGTTTAACCCTTTTAAATGATAAAGAGCCTGAGTATATTTTATCTTTATTTTTAGTTAAAATGCTCAGTGTATTTGGAGTAAAGCCAGGCTTAACTGCTTGTGTGCGTTGTGGAAGATTATCGATAGTGGATTTTTCTATTTTAGATGGGGGAGCCTTATGTGACCAATGTTCTTCTAAAAATTTAGTTCATATGAGTCTATATCAATCGTTTTATCTATTATATAATCATAAAAAATATGAAGAAGTGCCTCATTTAGAACTTTCTTATTCAGATATTTTAGAGGCAATATATGCTTACTACTTGATTCATGTGAATTTAAAACTCAAAAGCTATCATTTATAAAGAATAAAAAACTTGCAAAATTGGAGCATAAATGATAAAATGATAACGTATGATAAATTGATGATAAAGAAGAGTAATTTCATTTTCTATAAAGAAGCGAGAATGGTTGGTGAAAGCATTCATATGAGATGAAATGAAGGACACTTTTGAGAGCTTTTTAAAAGAAAGACGTACCAGGCGTTAACGGAAAAAGTGCTAGTGAAATACTAGAAGTAAGGTGGCACCGCGGAAAAATACGTCCTTAAAAAGTTTTTTTAAGGACTTTTTTTATCATTAGGAAGGAAAATGTGAATGGTTACGAGCTTACCTGTAGTTCATCTCGGAAGATATCTTTTAAGAGATGTTGTACGAGAAGATTATTTAGATTATTTTGAAATTGGAAAAGATGAGGAAACCTGTAGACATTTAAATTGGGGACCCTTTCAAAGACCGAAAGAAGCTCTTTGGTGTATTGAAGAGGTGTTTTTAAAACGCCCTTTATCCAATCTTCCTGTGGGATATGCCATTATTGATAAAGAAAATGGATATAAGATGATTGGCATGATTGATTTTCATACTTATTATGAAGGAATTCATACTGCTGAAATTGGCTATATTCTCCATCGGGAGTATTGGAATCAGGGAATTATGACTATGTGCTTAAAAGAAATGACTAAAATTGGTTTTGAAATTTGTAAATATGATAAAATTTTAGTTGGCCATACATTAGGAAATCAATCCTCTAAGCAAGTCATTTTACAGTGTGGATACCATTATGAATATCAATCTTTAATTAAAATCAAAAATCATGAAAGAATTGCAATGTATTATAGTTTATATCGATATGAATATGAAGGGAAGTAGAAGTTATGATCAGTCGTCCAAAAGGAACATATGATGTCTTACCACAAGAGGTAAAGGCATGGACAAAATTAGAATCCACCATCCGAAAAATCTGTCAAATTTATAATTATCAAGAAATTAGAACTCCAATATTTGAAGCTGCGTCTGTATTTCATCGTGATGGAAATGATACATCAGATATGGTCAACAAAGAAACCTATGATTTTGTGGATCGCTCCAACAGAGAAATTACGCTTCGTCCTGAAGGAACTGCTGGAGTTGTTCGAGCATTTATTGAAAATAAACTTTATGCAATGAACAGAATCAATAAATTGTTTTACATTGGACCAATGTTTCGATATGAACGTCCTCAAAAAGGAAGAACTCGACAATTTAGCCAGTTTGGAGTTGAGGTATTAGGTTCTAATGACCCATATGTAGATGCAGAGGTCATTGCGTTAGGGACAAGCCTCATCAAAGCCTTGGGGTTAAAGAATGTGAAGGTTAAGGTCAATAGTATAGGGGATAAAGAATCTAGGGATCAGTACCGAATCGCATGTGTAGAGTATTTTAGTGCTTATAAAAAGGAATTATGTGAGGATTGCTTAAATCGATTAGGAAAAAATCCCCTTAGAATTTTGGATTGTAAAGTAGATAAGGACAAGGAATTCTTTAAGAATGCACCCAAAATAAAATCCTATTTAAATGAAGCTTCAAAACAACATTTTAATGCCGTATTACAAGCTTTAGAAGCAATGAAAATCCCTTATGAAGTGGAGGATAATTTAGTTCGAGGATTAGATTATTATGCTCATACGGTCTTTGAACTAGAGGTTGATATTCCTGAATTTGGAGCCCAAAATGTTATTGGTGGCGGTGGCCGATATGATTCTTTAGTTTCTGATTTGGATGGACCTATAACTCCAGGAGTTGGAATGGCTTTTGGTATGGAACGATTACTCCTTGCGTGTGCATATGGGGGTAAAAATTTAGTTGTTCCTAATTATCTTCATATATATTTCATTGTTTTAGGGGAGGAAGCTAAGAAGGCCGCTCTTGCTCAAATGAATGTATGTAGGTTGGGCGGTTTATACTGTGATATGGATTATTTAAATCGAGGAATTAAGGCACAGTTTAAGGCTGCAGATGAACATCGGGCGATGTTTACATGTATTTTAGGAGAAAATGAACTTAAGGAATTTAAGATTAATATCAAGAATAATGAAACCGATGAACAAGAAACGATTTCTTTATATGAGGTTTATCCTTATGTTTTAAATAAATTAAATAGTAAATCTGCTTGTACAAGCTGTAAAGAAAAAGAGGTAAAAAAAGATGAGTAGAGTTTTAATAAAGGATATTCAATTAGGAAATGTCAATCATATTGCTGGATTTGTGGAAAATATTAGAAATAAAAAAACCATGTGCTTCATTGTTGTTAAGGATATCAGTGGGAAACTCCAGCTTACAATTGAAAAGGAAAAGCATCCTGAATTAAATGAGGTATTAGACCAAATTACAGTCGATTCTGTTATTGAGGCTAAGGGTTTAATTTTAGAAAGTGAATATGTGAAATTAAATCATATGGAAATGTATCCAGATACCATTCAAATTGATAGTATAGCTGCCCCATCTCCAATTGTTGCTCCTAAGGGAGAAGAAACCAATATAGATTTAAGATTGGACTATCGTTGGATTGACTTAAGAACAGATAAAAATGCTTTAATGTTTAAGGTTCAATCTTATTTTATTGGGAAATGTAGAGAATTTTTATTAAAACGGAATTTTATTGAGATTCATTCCCCAAAATTGATTGGAGCTGAATCTGAATCTGGAGCTGGTGTATTTAAGGTCGATTATTTTGATCGCAATGCTTATTTGGCTCAATCTCCTCAATTCTATAAGCAAATGGCAATGGCTGCTGGTTTTGAACGTATTTTTGAATCAGGTCCTGTATTTAGAGCTGAGAAATTTGCTTCTCGGAAGCATGCTACAGAATTTACAGGCTTTGATTTAGAGTTTTCATATATTGAATCTTATGAAGATGTAATGCATATGGAAGAAGAAATGTTGACCTATGCTTTATCTGAAGTTGCTTTAAAATATAAAGAAGAAATTAAAGAAGTTTATGATATAGATTTCGTTGTTCCGACACTTCCTTTTCCACGCATTGATTTACATGAGTTATATAATGAATTAGAAGAACGATATGGATATGTTGTACCTGAAAGTGAGAAAGGGGATTTAACCACAGAAGGAGAAAGAATGTGCCAAAAATTTTCTTTAGAAAAATATGGCCATGAATTCTTATTTGTTACTGGATATTCTAAAGAAAATAGAGCCTTTTATCATATGCGAGATGAGCATGGGGTTCCATGTGGATATGATTTAATTTGGAAGGGCTGTGAAATTACTACTGGAGCTCAAAGAGAGCATCGGTATGAAATATTAAAGAAACAAGCCGAAGAAAAAGGATTGGATAAGGATGTGGAATTCTATTTAGATTTCTTTAAATATGGATGTCCTCCTCATGGTGGTTTTGGAATTGGTGTGGATCGAATTACAATGTTGATTTTTAATCAGGGAATTAAAGATGCTATGTTCATCTTCCGTGGACCTGACCGTTTAAATCCATAGAGGTAAGCCCCAATGAGTCATATTAGTTGGAATGAATACTTTATGGGTGTTGCTGCCCTATCCGCAATGCGAAGCAAGGATCCAAATACTAAAGTTGGAGCTTGTGTAGTAAATACGGATCAACGGATTATTGGAATCGGCTATAACGGATTTCCTACGGGATGTGATGATGCTGTTTTTCCTTGGGGAAAGGAAAATGCAAATTATTTAGCTACTAAGTATCCGTATGTTGTGCATGCTGAGCCAAACGCAATTTTAAATTGTACCTCCTCATTAAAAGGAGCTACTTTATATGTAACTTTATTTCCTTGTAATGAATGTGCAAAATTGATTATTCAATCCGGAATTAAAAAAGTAGTTTATGGTTCAGATAAATACCATGATGGAGAGTCTGCTGTTGCTTCAAGAAAAATGTTTGATGCTGCAGGCATCCTTTATGAAAAAATGCCTGCCATTGATATAAAAATAGAGCAGAAGGAATAATAAATATGAAAAAATTTTTAAAAAAATATCTTTTAGTTATCTTAATTGCTATGGCAATTAACCTTCCAATTGTCATTACAGGTGCTTACCGAACGAATAAAACTGTAACGTTAAAGGGGGATACTACGCTTATAGAAGATTTTGTAGAGATTGAAGGAGCACATTCACAAAAAGGATCTTTATCCTCAATTTATGTTATCTCTATGGATCACTCTACAATTCTACAAAATTTACTTGTCAAATTAAGTAAGACATCAGAACTTTCAGATTTGCCAGAAAGCTACCTACATTTAACGGATGCCGAGCTCAATCAAATGGGAAGAATTCAGCATAGTTCTAGTATAACTTATGCATTAATTCATTCCTACAAGGCAGCTTGTGAAATTGATTCTACTATTCAAATTTCATATCAACTCATCTCCTTTAAAATTGAATACTATCGAGCAGGATCCGATTTGAGAATTGGAGATGACATTCTTGGGATCAATTCTTATACCATTAAGGATCATGAAGAAGAATTTATTCAAGCATTTAATTCTTTAAAGGAAGGCGATATCTATCAAGTGAAAAGAGGAAATGATATATTAAGTATTCCTTATTCAGCATTAAATCGTCCTTATGGATATGCAATCTATGAAATTGATTCATCTAAAACCTCTCCTAAGTTTACTATTAAGGCTACAAATGTAGGAGGGCCATCTGGTGGATTATTACAGACCCTTTCTTTATATAATGCATTAATTGAAGAAGATATTACAAAGGGGCGTAAAATTGCTGGTACAGGCACGATTGAACCAGATGGATCAGTTGGAGCAATTGGTGGAATTCAACAAAAAATTTATACTGCCTTTGATGATAAAATGGAAATTTTCTTATGTCCAGCAGATAACTATGAAGAAGCATTAATTGCCTATAACAAGCTTTCTAAAAAAGAAAAAATGAAGCTCATTCGAGTTTCTACCTTTAAAGAAGCATTGGAGGAACTGAAAAATGCAGAATAAAACGAGTATTTGGGAACATCAGGCCAAAGTAAGAGCTGAGCTTAGAGAACTTAGAAAAGAGGTTAAAAATCCTTTTCTAATCGGATTATTTAGTTTTTTACTTGCTTTACTTATTTTTTCTGGACCGATTGTCTTATTGTTCAATTGTTTTATATTCCATGATTTTATGAATTTGGTTCTATATGGATTATATTTCTGTGTATTTGGCATTATTTTATTAACCAATTTCTTTAATAGTAATTTTATTGCTGATAAAAAGGTGGAAGGAATGGGGTTATATCATTTAGCTAATTTAATGATGTATCTTGTTGGATTTATATTTTTACTTGTATTTATTTATATTTTTTAAAGGGGAGGAGTATATATGTGGATTACACTAGCATTACTCACCATTTTACTTGTTGGAGATCAGCTTACCAAATGGCTTGCTGAATCCTTTATCTCAACTGGACAAGTAAAAACATTGATTCCTCATGTCTTAGATGCCACACTTACTTATAATACTGGGGCAGCTTGGTCTATGTTGGATAATGCGACCTGGCTACTGGCTTTGCTTAGCTTATTGGCTTCGTGTGTTATGATTTATTTTATAACCAAAAATAACTGGAAAAAGAAGAAGTGTTATTCAATTGCACTTACATTAATGCTTGCAGGAACATTTGGAAATTTTATTGATCGGTTTCTTTCCTTATTTCATGTACGGGATGGCGTTGTTGATATGATTATTTTTGTTCCTTTAGATTTTCTATGGGAGAAAATGACAAACTCTAGTTTTCCTATTTTTAATGTTGCAGATATGTGCCTTGTCATAGGAATTGTATTTTTAATGATAGATGTTCTATTTTTTCAAGAAAAGAGAGCAGTTAAAGCATGATATATAAAGTAGAAGAATCCCTGGCTGGATTTCGGTTAGACAAGGCACTTAGTTCTATTTTAGAGGGAAAGTCAAGAAGCTATTGTTTAAAGTTAATTGAACAGCAAAAAGTGAAAGTCAATCAAAAATGGGAGAAAGCAGCTTATCTTTTAAAAATTGGCGATTCTATTGAATATGAACTTTTAGAAGAACAGAATTTATCAATTGAAGCCAAGAATTTAAACTTAGAAATTGTGTATGAGGATGAGGATGTTGCGGTAGTTAATAAACCGAAGGGATTGGTTGTCCATCCTGCTTGTGGGAATTATGATACAACATTAGTACATGGGCTTTTATATGAGTTAGAGGATTTATCAACAATTAATGGAATCATTCGTCCAGGAATCGTTCATCGTATTGATAAGGATACTTCCGGATTATTAATGATTGCTAAAAACGATAAAGCGAGCCTTTCTTTAACAGAACAACTAAAAAATCATAGTTGTAAAAGAAAATATATCGCATTAGTCTATGGTACAATTCAAGAGGATAAAGGGAAAATTCACGCTCCTATCGCAAGAGATCCTAAGGACCGAAAAAAGATGGCTGTTGTAAAAGATGGAAAAGATGCAATTACACATTTTAAGGTATTAAAGCGGTATAAGGGATTCACATTAATTGAATGTGAATTAGAAACGGGTAGGACCCATCAAATTCGGGTTCACTTATCCTATATCGGACACCCATTAGTTGGGGATAAAGTATATGGAAGAAGAAAGGTCATTGGAGAGGACGGACAGTTTTTACATGCAAAAGTGATTGGATTTCGTTCACCTTCTACAGATAAGTGGCTTGAATTTGATTCTCTACTTCCTTCATATTTTACGGATTTTTTAAATACATTGGAAGAAATTTAGCTGGATGTCCAGCTTTTTTCTTTTTAGCAGAATGATAATAACAAATTGACAAATAATAAAAAAGAGATATAATGAAAGTGAAATAGAAGGTGAAAATATGTTAAAGCAATATGGATATGTAAGGGTAGGAGCTTGTGTAAATGAACTAAGAATTACAGACGTCTTTTACAATGTTGAGGAAATTAAGAAAAATATTTGTTTGGCAATTGAAAAAGGAATTGAAATTCTTTGTTTTCCTGAATTATCCTTAACGGGGTATACATGTCAGGATTTGTTTTTAAATGAAGATTTAATTACTCATACAATGCAAGCATTGGCAGATCTAAAGGAATTTAGTCGCAATAAGGATATTGTTTTTATTGTAGGAGCTCCGATTAAAATTGGCAGTTCTCTTTATAATTGTGCCATCAGTATTTCTAATGGAAAAGTACTTGGAATTACCCCAAAAACTTTTATCCCAAATTATTCTGAATTTTATGAATATCGTTATTTTTCTAGTGCGGAACAGTTAACTGTAAATGAGATATTATTCTTAGATGAAAGGGTTGCCGTTTCTAATCGTTTATTATATAAGGCGAGTACCTATGATATTTGTTACGCAGTTGAACTATGTGAGGATTTATGGGTCAATACGCCTCCTTCCAATTATGCTTGCTTAAAAGGAGCCAACCTTATCTTTAATCTAAGCTGTTCAAATGAAATTGTAGGTAAATATGAATATCGGAAAAATTTAGTTCAAGTTCAAGCAACCAGCAATCTATGTGGATATGTCTATGCATCTGCAGGGTTATCTGAATCTACAACAGATTTACTATTTTCAGGTCATTTAATGATTGCAGAGCCTAGTGGTCCAATCATTGAAAATCAAAGGTTTCAATTTGAATCTAATCTCATCTATCAGGATATTGATATTTCTAGAATCAATCAAGATCGGATTAAAAATCGGTGCTATGAACAAAAGAAATTAGAAATGGAATATCAAACAGTATATTTTGATTTGCCTTTGAAAAATAATGAACTTTGCCGGACATATAGTCAGACTCCTTTTTTAACGGATGATTTATCTACATTAGAAGAAATATTAAATATTCAAACCTATGCTTTAGCAAAACGAGTTCAGTATTTAGGAAATACAAAAATGGTCATCGGCATCAGTGGTGGAGCAGATTCTACCTTAGCATTTTTGATTGCTTTACGAGTAATAAAAGTATTAAAAATGGATAGCAAATCTTTGATTGCTGTTACGATGCCAGGTTTTGGTACTTCCAATCGTACTTACCAAAATGCAATTCGTTTAATTCAATCCACAGGAGCAACCTTAAAGGAGATTTCCATTAAGGAGGCATGTCTACAGCATTATAAAGATATCGGCCATGATCCAAATGTGTATGATGTTACCTATGAGAATTCTCAAGCAAGAGAGCGTACACAAATCCTTTTTGATTTAGCTAATCAAGTTTCAGGTATTGTTATAGGAACAGGCGATTTATCCGAAATTGCATTAGGATGGGCTACATATAATGGGGATCATATGTCCAATTATTGTGTTAATGCATCCATTCCTAAGACACTCGTTACACGGTTAATTCGGAAAATAAAAGATGATGCAGAAGAAGGAATATTTAAGGATACTTTAGCTGATATTTTGGACACTCCAATTTCTCCAGAACTATTACCTTTAGATTCTAATGGGAATATAGCTCAAAAAAGTGAAGCAAGTGTAGGCCCATATATTTTACATGATTTCTTTCTTTATCATTTTATGCGTTATGGGGCATCTGTGAAAAAACTTTATTTCTTGGCTTTAAGAACTTTTTCATTAGACAAAGCAGAAATTAAAAAATATCTTACAATTTTTATTAAACGTTTTTTCACTCAAGCCTTTAAACGAAGCTGTATGCCTGATGGAGTGAAGGTTGGATCCATTTCATTATCCCCACGCGGAGATTTTAGAATGAGTTCAGATGTAAGCTATCAAATGTATTTAAAGGAATTAGAGGACTTATGAAAATTGGAGTTTATGGAGGATCATTTAATCCATGTCATTTAATGCATAAGCAAATCGTACTTACATTACTTGAAAAGAATATTTTTGATCGAATTGTAGTACTTCCTACAGGAAATTTTTATAATAAAAGTAATCTTTTGAAGGGAGAAGAAAGAAAAAAAATGCTGGAATTCATGTTTCAGGACCAACCAAGAGTTATCATTTGTGATTATGAATTTAAAAATAATTTGATTTGTACTTACCGAAGTCTAGATTACTTGCAAGGAATGTATAAGGCAGATACCCTATATTTTATAATGGGAAGTGATAATCTTCTTACCTTTCAGCAGTGGAAAAGATATGAATATATATTAAATACGTACAATTTACTTATTATTCAAAGAAAAGGAATAGATATTGGGAACACATTGGAAAAGTATCAAGGATATCATGGAGATATAAAATTCATTGATCTTGATTTATTAGAACTTTCTTCTAATCAAATTAGGACTTTCTTATATGATGAGCAATATGATAAAGTAGCTTCATCCTTAGATCCATATGTATTAGATTATATTAAAAAGAAAAAACTTTATTCTAAACATTATATTGAAGAACCGATTTTATATCAATCTGATGAAGAATTTTTAAAAAATTATAATAGTGATGATTATGAGAAAATGAGTATTACTACGGATATTACATTATTTAGTATCAGTGACAAAAAACAGGAGAATTACCGTAAAAAAGCAGCAAAAAGTTTTAGTGTTCTACTTGTGAAACGTTCCACCCCTCCTTTTATCAATCGATATTGTATTCCAGGGGGTTTTTTATCCTTAGATGAAAAGTTATTAGATTGTGCAAAACGGGTTTTGTTTGTTGAAGCTAATCTAGAAAATATTTATTTAAATCAAATTCATACCTTTTCTGATATTGATCGGGATATAAGAGGTAGAGTGTTATCTGTTTCCTATTTGGGATTGATTGACAAAAACTTAATTGAGTCTTCTTTAAAAGAACAAGCTTCTTTTTTTGATTTGACATTGACAGAAGATCAGCAATATATTACGCTATCCTTTTCAAATGAAAAAGATTCATTTTCTTGTAAACTTCTAAGAGAGGTAGATATATATGGGATTATATCTTATAAAGAAATAGAGAATTCATATATTGCCTTTGATAATCTAAAGATGTTGATGCATTCCATTGATTATCTTAAACAGAATTTATCCCATAATGATTTTGTCTTCCATATGCTTCCAAAATATTTTACTTTGAAAGAACTTCAATTGGTTTATGAAACAATTTTAGGGAAAAAATTAATTGATTCTGTTTTTAGAAGAACCATTAAGGATAATGTCATTCCTACAGATATGGTTAAAAATGATGGCGGACATAGGCCATCTGTTTTATATACATATCGCCATTTTAAAAACTAAAAAACTTGTCAAATTTTAGCGTACGATTTTTCTTGACAATATAATAATAAATCTTTTATTATTAATTTATCAAAGGTAAAAGGAGAGAAATATGAAAAAAGTAGTAAAATTATCAGCATTTTTTATTTTACTTTTTTCACTTACGATTCTATCTTTTGGCGGCTTGAGAGCATTTGCGGAAGATAAGGTTTATTGCGATGCAACTGTTGAAGAAGAATTTAGTACAAATGAAATATTAGTTACTTTGAGTCAAAGAGCTAATAAAAATAAAATTTATACAGCAAGTGATTTTAGTGAAATAAATTGTATTGAAGCAAAAGAGATAACAAAAGAATTATGGGAAAAAAATAGAAATATAAATCGAATAATTGAATTGAGAGTATCTTGTTCAAATAAAAAAACATTACTAACTAAACTTCATAAATTGGAAGAACGTGATGACATTTACTGTGCTTCTCCAAATTATTTTGAGGAGTTTTCTTCAACACAAGTTTGCGATGAAAGAGCTTCTGAACAATGGGCATTGGATGCTATTTCTTTACCAGAAGCATGGGAAATCACAACTGGTTCAAAGGAAGTAAGTGTAGGTATAATTGATACGGGTATTGATGGAACGCACCCAGATCTGAAAAATAACATTGATTATTTAAATAGCGTGGATTTTTCTAAAGAAGGAGAATATGAGTCTAATCCGCTTATTGATAAAAATGGGCATGGCACACATGTTGCTGGAATTATTGGGGCAGTAGGAAATAACGGAATAGGGGTATCTGGAGTTTGCTGGAATGTAAATTTGATTTCAATAAAAGTTTCTAATTCTAAAGAATATGATACATCAAGATTAATTAAAGCAATTACATATGCTGAAAGTGTGGGTATCCCATTGTTAAATTTAAGTTCTGTTGCAAATATGACATCAAGTACATTAGAAGATGCAATAAAAAATTATTCTGGATTATTAGTATGTGCCGCAGGTAATGATGGTAAACCTTTGTATGCTGTCAATTCATATCCAGCAACTTTGCAATATGACAATATATTCGTTGTAGGGTCTTCAGATAGTAATGACAAAAAAAGTAGTTTTTCTAATTATTCAAAAAATCATGTAGATGTATTTGCTCCGGGGAAAGATATATTAAGTACATTTCCTTTGGCATTAGATAGTTCAGGATATAAAGTAATGTCTGGAACATCTATGGCCACTCCATATGTTACAGGATTGGCTGCTTTGTTAAAATCTTACAAGCCTGATATCACAAGAGATGATATAAAATCTGCGATATTAACACGTACAGATTTGATAGAAGATTTAAAAGACTGTTGTGTATCAGAAGGGAGAATAAATGCTTTAAATTCTTTAAAGTATTTCATACATACTCATGAATATCATTATAAGTATCGAGATAATAAATTTCATATATTGACATGCATATGTGGTTCAACTCAAGGTACATTGGAATCTCATACAGTAAGAAAAGAAGATATTTTAATGCCTTTCGCATTCTGTATGGATTGTCATGGCAGATTGGATTTGAGAACTGATATAGGCCAAGGAATACTATCTTTCACGCCAAAAAATATGACTAAGAACGGAAGTTATTATTTATCTAATGGCATCCTTGTTTTAGCAGAAGAAGATATTGAAGGTTATTTAAATGGGACTTTAATTTTTAGTACAAATCCAAATAATAGTTTTGAAAAATAAATTTATTTTATTAAATTATTATTGCCTAGTATAAGTAATAAAATAAAACATATAATTTAGAGAAAAGATGTATAAAATTCTTTAATAAAAGTATAGTAATTTATAATTTTTTTTGTTATACTATAAATAGAAGTTAACATCTTTAAAAAGGAGAATAAAATTATGAGTAAATTGAGTAAATATTTAAAAGGAGCATTTTTAAGTCTATGTTGTTTTGCTTCCTTATCTTTAATCTCTTGTTCAAATACGGAAAAAGAGGATCCAAATAAAAATGTATTGGGACAAGAAACTCCTGAAAAGAAAAAATGGGAAGGAACTATTAATGATGATTTCACAGATGATATGGTTCTTATTTCTATAAACAAAAAATATCAAGATCATGTATTTACTATTGATGATTTTACTGGTTTGGAATTGGAAAAAGTTGAGTGTTTAACAGAATACGCATATGAAAGATATAGTAATGGCGATTATCCAGATAATTTTCATCATATATATACTTTGACCCTTAAAAATAAGAGTAAAGAAAATGTAATTAAAGCGATTAGGATATGTGAGAATCTAGAGTTTATTGATTCAGCAAGCCCTAATTTAATTGGTAGTTTTGATGATCCAATAGAATAAGAGAAAGTACATAAATAAAGTTGAAATTCAGTTCAAAATGAATGAAATGATAAGATGTTTGTAGACATTAAAAGCTGTATTATTGTTTATGAACATCTTTTTTGATTATATAAAAAAATTAATTGGATTCTGTTTTTAGAAGAACCATTAAGGATAATGTCATTCCTACAGATATGGTTAAAAATGATGGCGGACATAGGCCATCTGTTTTATATACATATCGCCATTTTAAAAACTAAAAAACTTGTCAAATTTTAGCGTACGATTTTTCTTGACAATATAATAATAAATCTTTTATTATTAATTTATCAAAGGTAAAAGGAGAGAAATATGAAAAAAGTAGTAAAATTATCAGCATTTTTTATTTTACTTTTTTCACTTACGATTCTATCTTTTGGCGGCTTGAGAGCATTTGCGGAAGATAAGGTTTATTGCGATGCAACTGTTGAAGAAGAATTTAGTACAAATGAAATATTAGTTACTTTGAGTCAAAGAGCTAATAAAAATAAAATTTATACAGCAAGTGATTTTAGTGAAATAAATTGTATTGAAGCAAAAGAAATAACAAAAGAATTATGGGAAAAAAATAGAAATATAAATCGAATTTTCAAATTAACTGTTTCTTCATCAAATAAAAGAGAACTTTTATCTAAAATTTATAAATTAGAAGAACGTGGAGATATATATAGTGCTTCGCCTAATTACTATCAAGAGTTTTCGGCAATAGAAATGAATGATTATCAATCTTCTCAGCAATGGGCATTATCTCAAATATCTCTCTATGATGCTTGGAATATTTCTACTGGTTCGGCAAAGCTAAATGTTGGCATTATAGATACTGGTATAGATGGTACACATCCAGATTTGAAAAATAATATAGATACTCAATTGAGCGTCGATTTTTCTGAGGAAGCAGAAGCTGGTAATGCAGAACCTTTGGTAGATAGAAATGGGCATGGAACGCATGTCGCTGGAATAATAGGTGCAGTAGGAAATAATAATATCGGTGTATCAGGAGTATGTTGGAATATAAATTTGATTTCTATTAAAATTTCAAATTCTAAATATTATGATTTTTTTAGACTTGTTGATGCTTTGCTATATGCAGAAGAACAAAAAATCCCACTATTGAATTTAAGCTCTACAAGTTTGGCAACTAGTCCGAATTTTCAAAAGGCTGTAGAACAGTATTCAGGTTTATTGATTTGCGCGGCTGGTAATGATGGAAAACCATTACATGCTACGAATTCTTATCCATCTAATTTTGGATATGATCATATTTTATCTGTGGGAGCATCTGATAAGAATGATAAAAAATGTGGCTTTTCAAATTATTCTGCAAATCATGTGGATGTTTTTGCACCTGGTGAGGATATTTTAAGTACCTATCCACTTGCATTAAACAGTTCTGGATATGCATCAATGTCTGGAACTTCTATGGCTACACCATTTGTTACAGGATTGGCAGCATTAATAAAATCGTATAGTCCAAATATTTCTAGAGAAGGAATAAAATCCACTATAATGCTATATGCTGATGAAATATCTGATTTAGAAAGTTGTTGTGTTTCTGGTGGAAGGATTAATGCGAAAAAAGCGTTAGAATCACTTGTTCATTCCCATAAGTTTGAATATAAATATTGTAATAATAGACAACATATTTTAACATGTTCTTGTGGTTTAACGGAAGGAACTTTAGAAGCACATACAGTAAGAAAAGAGGATATTTTAATGCCTTTTGCATTTTGCATGGATTGCCATGGAAGATTGGATTTGAGAACTGATATCGGTCAAGGGATTTTATCGTTATTGCCTCAAATAACAACTACTAATGGTAGTTATTATCTTTCAAATGGAATTTTGGTTTTGGATTCGGGTGACATTGAGGATTACTTTTCTAATAAATTGATATTTTTGAATTCTGAAAATAAATAAATAATCATTAGATTAATTTGAAAAAATTTTTTCTGTAGAACCAATGCCTAGAATAAAGGCTATTATTATGCATAAAATTAAATGATTGAATGTTAATTTGTTTAAAAGTATCTAGTATATAGTAATGAAATATGATATAC
This sequence comes from uncultured Anaeroplasmataceae bacterium, assembly GCA_910584005.1. GTDB lineage: Bacteria > Bacillota_I > Bacilli_A > Acholeplasmatales > Anaeroplasmataceae > Pelethenecus. Next base: position 114,075 of record CAJTXR010000001.1, read on the forward strand.
TATTTATGTAAATTGACTTCATATGAAAAGGAGAATAAGTTTATGAGTAAATTTTTTAAGGGTGTTTTTATATTTATCTTTTGTTTACCAGCCTTTCTTTGTATTTCCTGTTCTAAGAAAGAAACTAGTAATCCGAATCAAAACAACTTAGGAACAGGATCAGAGGAGAAACAAAAGTGGAATGGAAGCATTGAAGATGATTTTACGGATGATGGAGTATTAGTTTACATTAAAAGCGAATACTGTGATTCTATTTTTACCGCAACCGATTTTCCAGATCTTGAATTAGAAAAAATAGAATGTAAGACTCAGGCATTATATGATAAGAAAAAAGAAGAAGGCAATCTCCCTAAAAATTTTCATCATATTTATTTTTTAATTTTAAAAAACAAAGGAAAAGAAAATGTAATTAAAGCAATTAGAATCTGTGAAAAATTAGATTTTATCGATTATGTTTGTCCTAATTTAATTTACAGTTTTGATGATTCAATAGAATAAGAGTAAGTACATAAATAAAGAGCAAAGTCGGCTTCATTTTAAGCCGACTTTTATTATATATATTTATTCAATTCTTATGATTTTTTAGGATTCATTTCATAAGAAATAGGCGTTAAGAATATTTTCTTTATTTCCTTAAGATCGGAAGTTTGCCCTAAGGCATACATTAACTTTGTAACTGTAGTTTCAGTAGTCATATCAATGGCTTCTATAGCTCCACTAGCTAAAACTTTAGTTCCTACTTCATAAATATTAAAATTTGCTCGTTCGTAAAGGCACTGACTACATACAATAACAGGAATCCCTTTTTTTGTTGCTTTTAGAATTTCAGTAGCGAAATCTCTACGGATAAAAGAGATTCCCCCTGCTCCATACGCCTCAATTACAATTCCTTTACTGCCGTTTTTAATGAGTAGAGGAAGAATATTAGGGTTTGTCGTTGGAGTGAGCTTTAAAAGAAAAACATTGGTGTCTATCTTAGTATTTAAAATTGGTGGTAAATCATTTTCTTTTATCATTTCTTTATGCAGGCTTAGTCCAGTTGCTGAAATTGTTCCAAAGGTCTTAAGATTGATGGATTCAAAAGCATCAAAGCTTGAGGTTCTAGCTTTCACAGAACGACACCCAAACATAATTTTACGGTTGAAAGCTAAAAATATTCCTTTGACTTTAGATTTTGCCATCGCAAAGGCACATCTGAGGTTGTCTACCGCATCGGTTAGTGGGTGCTTGATTGGAAGCTGTGATCCTGTAAAAACAATCGGTATATTGGGATTTTGAACCATAAAGGAGATCATAGATGCAGTATAACTCATAGTGTCTGTACCATGGGTAATGATGATTCCATCATATTGATTTAGATTTTTAAATATTTTTTCAGCAAGAATAATCCATTCTTCAGGCTGTATATTAGAACTGTCTAATGTGAATAAGGATTCGCAATCTACTTTCGTTGTTTCATCTTCTAAAATTTCTTTTAATATTGAATTCGCATTTGTGGGCTTTAATCCATCATGTGTAGGAATGCTTGAAATTGTACCACCAGTCGTAAGTAACAGGATTTTTTGCATAAAATCACCTCATTTTGCATGTTTATTATACTCTTTATTCATAAATTTTACTATGAAAAGACAAAAAAATTCTGCTTTAATTTTAACATTCCTGTTTTTTCTTTACTTTTTGATTTTTAATGGTATAATAAAAAGTGCGTTTTGTTTATAAAGAACGTTAGAATATATTAGGAGGAGTAGACGATAGTCTACATGTGAGTAAGATGAATGTTGAAAAATTAGAACATAGCCAAAATAAAGTTGTCTTTGATGTTACAGCAGAAGAATTTGAAAAGGCAATTGATCAGGCTTTTGAAAAGAAAAATGGTGAAGTTACCATTAAGGGCTTCCGTAAAGGAAAAGCTCCAAGAAGTGTATATGAAAAAACTTATGGTGTTGAATCTTTATATGATGAAGCATTAAATGTTATTTTAAATGCGAAAGCAAGTGAAATTTATAAAGATGAAACTTTATCAAAAGAAATATGTGGGCCTTTTACACCTGATTTTGAAAGTGATGAAAAATTAGAAAGAGGGAAAGATTTTAAGGTTTCTTTAACCTTTGATGTATATCCTACTGTAGAATTACCACAATATAAAGGTGTAGAGTGTAAAAAAGCAGAATTAGAAGTAACAGATGATGAAGTTGATGCTGCAATAAAACAACTGATGAATAAGGATTCTTCAAAAACTTTAAAAGAAACTCAAGTTATTGAATCTGGCGATTATGCAGTATTTGACTTTGTCGGTACAGTAGATGGAGTAGAATTTGAAGGCGGAAAGGCTGAAAACTATGAACTTCAAATCGGTTCAGGGCAATTCATTCCTGGTTTTGAAGATCAAATGATTGGCATGAAAGCTGAAGAAGTAAAGGATGTTTCTGTAACTTTCCCAGAAAATTATGGTGAAAAAAGTTTGGCTGGTAAACCTGCAGTATTTAAGGTTACAGTTCATGAAGTTAAGGTAATGACCTATCCAGAACTTACAGATGAATATGTTAAGAATTTAAAGTTAGATGGTGTTGAAACAGTTGAACAATTAAAAATAACTAAGAAAGCAGAGCTTTCCTCTACAAAAGAAAAATCTGAAAAAGATCGTCAAGTTGATGAAATCATCAATAAGATATTAGATAATGCAGTTGTAGATATGCCAGCAAGTCTAGAAAATGAACGGATTAATCAAATACGTGCTCAATATGAAAATCAAGCAAAAATGTACAATATTCCATTTGAAACTTTCTTAGGATTGATGAATATTACAAAAGAAAAGTTTGATGAAGAAACGACAAAGCAAGGCAAACGACAAGCATTATTTAATGTGGTTGTAAGTAAGATTATTGAGGTTGAAAATTTAGCTCCTTCTAAAGAGGCTTTAGAAGAGGTAGCTATAGCAGAAGCAAAGGCACATGGTTCTACTAAAGAACAAATGCTTCAACAGAATGCACCTCGCTATTATAGTGATTTGGCTTATAAGGCAGTAATAGATGTATTATTATCTAATGCAAAGATGATATAAAAATTTTTAAGGAAGGTCGTAAGGCTTTCCTTTTTCTTAAAAAAAACATTATTTTTGGCAAATCGCTTGCAAAAGTGCCAAAAATAGTATATGATTATATTTGCTTGAAAGGATTCAAGCTGAAAGGATGGTATAATGGAAGAAAATAAATTAGTTTTACCTGCCATTGCGGTTCGTGGCGTTATTCCATTTCCTAATAATGATTTTAGAATAGAGGTTGGACGTGCGAATTCTGTTTTGGCTTTAGATGCTTCAGAAAAAATGTATGGTGGAAATGTATTACTTTTAATTCAAAAGGATTCTACAGCTACAGAAGTTCGGGAAGAGGATATAGAAAAAATGGGTGTTTTAGCCAAAATTACCCTAAAATTAAAACTTCAAAATGGCAATTATAAGGTTAAGTTTAAAGTTACAGATCGTATATTAATTGAAGAGTATACTTCATTAGATCCTTATTTTGTTTGTGCTTATGAAAAGATGCAATCTGTCTTACATAATGATGAGCAGGAGGCTGCATTAATTAAAAATGTAATAAGTAGTATTACGCATTCTGGATTAAACTTACTTTCTAATCCAGATGAGGTATCTAGGCAACTCCAAAATGCGAGTAATGCAGCTGTAATTTCTGATGTGATTGCAAATAATATCAAGCTAACTACTCAGTTTGCAAACCGGTATCGATATTTAGAAGAACTAGATGCAACGAAACGGTTAGAGTATATTTTAGAAGATATTGAACGGGAAAAGAATATTCAGGAAATTGAAAATAAACTTTCTTCTGAAGTGAAAAAGTCAATGGATGAAGCTCAAAAGGAATATTTCTTAAGAGAAAAAATGAAGGCGATCCAAAATGAACTTGGGGATAAAGCTCGCCAAGAAGAAGATGTTGAAGCCTTTAGAAAAGCAATTGATGAAGCACATTTGCCTCCTAAAGTATATGAAAAGGCAAAAAATGAACTTCAAAAATATGCACAAACAAACAATCAAATGGCAGAATCAGGTGTGATTCGGACCTATTTGGAATGGATTGTAAATTTGCCTTGGTATAAGCAAAGTGAAGATACAACTGATCTTAAAAAAGTTGCTGAAAGTCTAGATAAGAACCATTATGGTTTAGAGAAGGTTAAAGATCGTATCATTGAATATTTGGCAGTAAAGATGATGACTGGAAAAAATCCAAATACGATTCTTTGTTTTGCAGGTCCTCCAGGAGTAGGAAAAACCTCTCTTGCCAAATCAATTAGTGAGGCTTTAGGTCGAAATTTTGTAAAGCAGTCATTAGGTGGTGTGCGTGATGAATCTGAGATTAGAGGCCATCGTAGAACCTATATTGGAGCTTTACCTGGACGGATATTAAAGGGAATGAAGGATGCAGGTACAGTTAATCCAGTCTTCTTACTAGATGAAATTGATAAAATGACAGCCGATTATCGAGGAGATCCCGCTGCGGCAATGCTTGAGGTTCTTGATCCAGAACAAAATAAATTCTTTTCCGATAATTATTTAGAGGAGCCTTATGATTTATCTCAAGTTATGTTTATAACTACAGCCAATGATTTATCCAATATCGCTGCTCCTTTACGAGATCGTATGGAAATTATTGAACTATCCAGCTATACAGAAATTGAAAAATTCAATATTGGGTTTAAGCATTTATTACCTCGAAATTTAGAAGAACATGGTCTAGCCGGAGCACAAGTGAAAATTGAAGAGGATGCGATGTATGCCATCATTCAAAACTACACTAGAGAAGCAGGAGTACGGGAATTAAATCGTATGATTGCAACAATATGCAGAAAAACAGTTAAGAAAATTTTAATGGATCATATATCTGAAATCGTTGTTACTTGTGATAATTTGAGTGAATTTTTAGGAAAGATTCGGTTCACCAATAATAAAAATCGGGAAGTGAATCAAGTAGGAATTGTAACAGGGCTTGCATATACTCAATTTGGTGGCGATACATTAGATATTGAAGTTACAACATATCCAGGTAAGGGTGGATTACAATTGACAGGTAAGCTCGGAGATGTGATGAAGGAATCTGCTCAAGCTGCCTACTCTTATGTTAGAAGTCACAGCAAAGACTATAAAATAGATCCAAGTGTATTTGAAAAAAATGATATTCATATTCATGTCCCTGAAGGAGCAGTTCCTAAGGATGGTCCTTCAGCAGGAGTAACTCTTACTACAGCGATTGTTTCCGCAGTAGCTAATCTTCCTGTAGATTGTCATGTAGGAATGACTGGCGAAATCACACTTAGAGGACAGGTGTTAGCAATTGGCGGATTAAGAGAGAAGTCTATTGCGGCTCATCGAAGTGGATTAACTACTATTTTCATTCCAAAGGACAATGAACGTGATATTGAAGATATTCCTGAAGAAGTACGTAGTGTTTTAAAAATTCATCCGGTATCTCATATTAGTGAAATCTTAAATACATTGTTTCAAGCATAAAGGAAAGGACGAAAAGTCCTTTTTTCTTTTTAAAAAAATCTGTTCTTTGGGTACTATTTTATGAGGTGTTTATTTTGAAAGTAAAAGATTTAATAGAAAACGACCGTCCAAGAGAACGCTTAATTCGTGAAGGAAGTTCAGCTTTAAGTGATGTGGAGCTTTTAGCAATATTAATTGGCAGTGGTACTAAAGCTAAGGATGTATTTATGCTCGCTTCTGAAATCCTAAAAAATACAAGTATACAGGAATTAAAAAACTTAAGTTATCAAAAATTATGTGAGATTAAGGGAATTAAAAAAGCAAAAGCCTCTTTACTTATGGCTTGTTTTGAACTAGCAAAACGTTCATGTCGAGTAGATGATTCTAAGCCAACCCTAGATACTCCTGATAAGATTTATTCTTATATTTATTCTGATGTTTATTTGCTTTCCTATGAAATTGTCATTACAATTTATGTAGATTGTAAATTACACCCAATAAAGAAAAAAATATACACTTCTGAAGGGAGTCATAGTGTAAGTTTATCCACTAAGGGAATATTAGGAGAGGCTTTAGAATTAAAAGCCTATGGTATTCTTTTAATACACAATCATCCTTCTGGAGAGGTAGAGCCTTCCTATGAAGATATCGATTCTACCTTTCATTTATGTTCTTTAGCAAAAGAATTGGAAATTCAAATCCTAGATCATTTAATTGTATCAGGAAAAACATTTTTTTCATTCTTTGAAAATGGACTACTAAACGAGTCAGAAGAATATAGTAGAATAGGTGAGAATTATGAAAAAGATTTTCAAGTGGTTAAGTCTGGCTCTTATCATTAGTTGTTATTTATTTATTCAACCTATTCAAAGCATTTTTAATTATGAATTCAACATTATAGGGCTAAATCGATTTTTATCTGAAAGTTTATTCAAAAAAGATGAAAGTGTGGCTGCAATTCCATTATATGTCAAAGATTATATATTAAAAGAGGATTGTCTTTACATTTTTCCTTTAACAAATGAGGTGAGCTTACCAGTGGATGTTATGGTTGTCAAGATTGAAGAAGGACAAATGGAGGTCATTACCTTAGATGAACGATTTATAATTAGAAATTTAAAAGAGCATTCTAAAAATTTGTATCAATATGTATATAGTTTAAATTCGTTAGGAACAACAAATGATTTTTTTGTGGTAGAAGGGACTGCAGTAGAAGAAATTGCTTCTAGACTGGTTATTTATTATGAAAAAATTTAAAATAGATTATAGTTTTTTAATTCTATTTATTCTATTATTCTTTTCTCCTAAGCAGAATTTAATTTTTCAATTTTTCTTTTGCCTATTTCTTCATGAACTTGGCCATCTTTTTTTCGTTTTTCTATTTCGCTTGAAAATTCAAAAATTAAGGATCTCTGTATTTGGTTTTTTCTTAGAACTTGAAAAGAAAAAGGAAAGTTTTATTAAAGATTTATTCTTATATTCTGGAGGAATTATAATGAATGGGATTGTCTATTTGATTGTTCCTATTCCAAGTATGAGATATATTAATTTATTCTTAATTGTTATTAATGCAATACCAATCTATCCATTAGATGGATATAACCTCTTTAAATCAGTTCTTTCTTATTTCTTCAGTTATTATTATAGTTTAAAAATCAGTTGTATCTTTAGTTTAATTACAAATATATTTGTTCTATGTATTCTTTTTTATAATCATATGGATCTTGTACTTATCATCAATTATTTTTATTTATTGTTTCTAAATCTATCCTTAGGCTTTCATCAAAAAATAATATTCAATAAATTTATTTTAGAACGACAGCTTTACTCTTTTGATTATCCCATTAAAAGCATTCGCTTTCATGATAAAGTGAAAAATCATATTTATAAATATTTTCAAATTGAAATGAACATTGCTGGTAAATATATTTCAGAAAAAGAATTATTAGAATTTTATTCTACTGCCAAAATATAGTTTTTTTAAAAAAATGTAAAAAAAAGCAAGAATATAGTGTATAATAAAAAAAGAGTATAATATAGTATGAGGTATATTGGTATGGAAAATTTTGGTAGCTTTGAATTTTTAAAGAAAATTGCTTTTGAACGTATTGCAGGATCAGAAGAAGAACATAAGGTAGCAAACATGATTATTACCGAATGTCATAAATATCAAGTCGAGGCTCATTTAGAAGAGTTTGAAATTGATCGATATGTAGTTCATCAAGCGGCTTTAGAAGCAATGGATGGAGCATATGAAGTGACAGGAATCGGAATGAGTGGTCAGACAAGCCCAGAAGGAATTGTTGGCGAATTCTTGGCGATAGAATCTGATGATCATTTATCTAGTTATCCAAGTTTAGAAGGAAAAATTGTATTTCTACCCTCTCGCGTATTAGTGAAAACATACAAACTTTTATGTGAAAAAAAGGCGAGTGGTTTTATATGTGCAAGTGGTTCGTTATATGATGATAAAGCTACCTCTGATCTTGAACAAATGGCAATTCGGGAAAGACATTATGTTCACGGAAAGGTGCCTGGAGTTGCGATTCGTCGTATTGATGCTCAAAAATTACTTTTATCAAATCCAAAAGAAGTTAAATTAACTTTAATTCAAGATGAAATCAAGAAGATGAGTCATAACGTTGTTGCAACAATTTCTGGAACAACCTTAAAAGATGAGATAATCTGTTTTACTGCTCATTATGATTCTGTACCTTTTTCCACAGGGGCTTATGATAATGGAACTGGAACAACAACGATTTTAGAAGTACTAGCTTATTTTTCTAAACATCAGCCAAAACGTACATTGAAGTTTGTTTGGTGTGGATCAGAAGAAATTGGATTAATGGGATCTAAAGCCTATACTGAACAACATAAAGAAGAACTTAAACAATATAAGTTAAATATTAATGTGGATATGACAGGAGTTGTAATTGGTAGTGATATTGCTTGTTGTACAAGTGAGGCTTCTTTACCAAACTATATAAATTATTTAGGAAAAGAAGTTGGTTTTCCAATTCAAGCCAAACAAGGAGTTTACTCCTCAGATTCAACACCATTTGCTGATCATTCCGTTCCAGCGATAAGTTTTGCTCGTGTTTGTGGTAAGGGAGGAGCAGAAATTCATAGTCGTAGAGATGTCCTTGATTTTTTGGATAGTAAGAATTATTATGCTACTTGTGAATTTATTATTTCTTTTGCATCTCGTATGATTGATAGCATCTTTTTCCCTGTTTCCCCAATTATCCCAGCGAATATGATAGAAGAACTAGATATTTATTTGGGAAGAAAAGAACGTCCTGAAAAATAAAAAAATGCTTATAGATGCTTTTTATCTCTATAAGCATTTTTTTTATTTACTTGGGATAGAGGCCTTTAATTCATTATAGATTTCTTGATATTCTTTTTTATTGAGGATTTGTAAATCCTTAATCCATCTGAGATTTTGCTCCTTAGCAATATAGATCATATCATGAATGAAAGGCTTTGGCTCCTCTAGATAAACATTAACCATCTTTTCTTCATTTTTATAGGCAAGGTAAAGTCGATGATGTCCATCTAATAGAACATATTCATCATCAATAATACATACTGGAAGATAGGTTTCCTCATTTGAAATATATTTATCCATCAGTTTCAGTTTTTCTTTACATAAAAAGAAAGAACTGACTTGTAAAATAGAAATAGGGAGCTTGAAGGTCATTTGATCTTCATATGATTGATAAAAAGAATGATCCTCAGTATAAAAAATGCTAATATAGCGATTGTCTTTACGGAATGCCTCTACCGCATCTAAAATGTATTCTAATGAATCTGTTTTAATTTTAGCTTCTTTACCTGATATTATAAACTCATAGTGAAACGATGTTTTTCCCGTAAGAATGGTATAGCAATTGCCTAATATTCGTGATTTTTCTTTATAGTATGGATTGTCATACTCTCTAATTATATCCATTATTTCTCACTTCCATATGTTATATTATAAGGGGAAATAGCAGAAAAATCTATGATAAAAACTAAAATTTTTAGTTTGAAATAAGAAAAAATTTCGTGTTAAGCGTTTTCATGTAGATTTTCTTTTTTTTTAGGATTATACTTATAGTAGAAATAAAGGAAAGTAAAGAGTGAAGAATTATGACAAATGATAAACAACAAAAAATTGATTATGATAAGTGGCTGGAAAGCGAGAAAAAGCATAAGGACATGTGCGGTACATATGATTTTTGTAAATATTGTGATAAGACTTTAGAGAATCCTTGTGCCAAAGCAGTAGAAAAAATAACAGCGGCTTTAAAGGAAACTGCTTATAAAAAATAAGACTGAACTTAAATTCCCCTTTGAATATGAGGGGATTATTTTTATTTTCTGTTTTATACTACTAGTAATCTTTTTTTATTTAATGTATAATTATAAATAGTAAAGCTAGCAACCGCTAAATTATAAAGACTCTATCCATGAGTCTTTTCTTTTGTTTAGGTGATAATATGGAAAAATATGAAATTAATAAATTTATAACTGAATATGATGCTAAACTTTTAGATTTAAAAATTGCGTTAAATGTGGAAGGAAAGCGACCAATTTTGGCTCAATTAGAAGCAGAAATTAATGATAATGATTTTTGGTTAGATCAAGAAAAGGCCAAGGGAATTTTAACTAAAGCTAATGCGATTAAAGAAACGTTACTACAGTATGATAGCATAGAAAAAAAGTATGTAGATTTAAAGGAATTCATTGAGGTAGCATTAGAAGATCCAGATGCGATGTCTTTATTTGAAAGCATGGTTGAAGAAGTAAAAAAAGATGTAGCTAAAGTAGAAGAACAGGCTTTATTGAGTGGAAAATATGACTACTTTGATTGTATCGTTGAACTTCATCCAGGTGCTGGAGGAACAGAATCAATGGATTGGGCAGATATGCTTTACCGAATGTACAATCGGTTTTGTGCGATTAAGGGATTTAAGATTACAGTTTTAGATTATTTGGCTGGCGATGAGGCTGGAATTAAATCTGTTACCTTATCGGTGTCTGGTCCTTATGCTTATGGATTATTTAAGGCCGAGCGTGGAGTTCACAGGCTAGTGCGAATTTCCCCTTTTGATTCTAATGCTAGACGGCATACATCATTTGTATCTTGTGATGTATCTCCTCAAATTGAAACGACAGATGAGATTAAAATTCAAGATGAAGATTTAAAAATTGATGTTTACCATTCTTCAGGTGCAGGTGGACAATCGGTAAATACGACCGATTCGGCGGTTAGAATTACACATAAGCCTACAGGTATTGTAGTTACTTGTCAAAATGAACGAAGTCAGATTAAGAATAGAGAAGTGGCTATGCGAGTTTTAAAATCCAAATTACTGGAACTTGAAATTAAACGTCAAGAAACAGAGATGAAAGAACTAAAGGGTGAACAAATGGGGATTAATTTTGGAAGTCAAATTCGATCCTATGTATTTTGTCCTTATACTTTAGTTAAGGATCATCGGACAGGGTATGAAATGGGAAATATAACGGCAGTAATGGATGGCGATATTGAAGGGTTTATGATTGCATATTTAAAAATGATAGCGGGGAAGAAGAATGAATAAGGAGTATATAAAGAAAAGATTAATTCAATATATTTATATTGCGGTAGGTGTCATTTTACTTGATATTGGTTTTTACTTTTTTATCAGTCCAGCAAGATTGGTTTTAGGAGGAATGATGGGTGTTTCTGTAATTTTAGAACCATTTTATTCTAAACTAGGGAGTTGGTTTACAGACTCAATATTTTTATTTATTGCTAATGGAGTGGTCTTAATTATTGGGGGAATTTTACTTGGAAAAGATTTTTTTCTTAAAACGATTTTTTCTAGTGTTTTTTCTCCATTAATTATTTTATTATTTGAACAAACCTGTGATCCCAATTTCTTCTTAAAAGAAGTATCTGAAAGTGGATATTATATCATTGCCTTAGTTTGTAGTTCTATCCTATCTGGATTAGGATTAGGACTTGCGTTAAAGCATAACGGAAGCACAGGCGGTTTAGATGTCGTTCAAAAGATAATGAGTAAATATCTTCATATCCCCTACTCTAAAACGATGTATTTGACAGATTGGGTAATCGTGTTTATTTCCGGATTCTCTTTTATTGGACGTTTTTCTTATAATATTGAAATGGTCATTTATGGTGTTTTAGGGGTTCTTGCAATTTCGCAAATTACCGATGCGATTGCGTTAAATGCTAGAAATCGCCGTACTGCATATATCATTACGGAAAAACCAGAAGAAATCAAAAATTTAATCTATGAACTCACGGATCGAGGAGTTACATTTGTAGATGCAAGTGGTGGATATACTGGTGCACATAAGACAATGGTCATTTGTACGATGGAAAAAAATGAGGCTTATAAAATAACGGAAGCCTTGAAGGGAATTGATCCACATGCCTTTTGTTATGTGAGTGCAACAAAAGAAATTGTAGGAGAATACCTATGATTGTAAAATCATTGACCAAGACAGCAAAAGGATATGAAGTTTTTATTGAGGAACAGCCTTTTATTTTAGAAGAAGAAGTCATTTTGAAATTTCGCCTTTTTGAAGGAAAATTCATAGAAGAAAGTCATATTGAGGATATATTAAAAGCGAATACATACGAAGAATTTAAAAAAAAGGCTCTTTCCTATCACTTGAGATATTTAAAATCAAGTCAAGAGGTTCAAAATTATTTGATTCAAAAAGGAATTACCAAATCTTTGGCTCAGCAAATGATTCAGGATTTGGTAAATAACAAATATATAGATGATTATTGTCTAGCTAAGGGAATCGCTGGATCCTTGGCTAGAAATAGTAATGGTCCTAAACAAATCATTTATAAATTGAAAAATCATTTATTTTCTGAGGATTTAATTTCTAAAGTAGTAGAACAAATTGAACCAGAAGATTATAACTTAGGTGTAGATAAACTTTACAAAAAGGGGCTTCAAAAATACCAAAAGTTAGATGAGTTTCAGCAAAAAATAAAAATCAAGAATTTATTTTATCAGCATGGGTATCCTAATACTGATCTCTTATAATGAAAATAAGGGGATGTAATCCTCTTTTTTTCTTGTTTTTTTCTGATTTATTTTGTATAATGAAAGAATAAAGAACGTTTAAAAAATAAAAAGAGGTGAAGAATAAAAATGATGGTAAAAGATATGATAGATTCTACCTTTCTCTATTATTTTGATCAAGGAAAGAGCTTAGAATCTTACAATGTTTTTGGAGCTCATTTGAATAAGGATGAACAAGGAAATATCCTGGGTGTTGAATTCTGTTTATATGCTCCAAATGCCAAATCTGTTTCAGTTGTGGGAGAATGGAACTATTTTAATAAAACTAAAGATCCAATGAAAAAAATTGATTCTAAAGGAATTTGGTATCTTTATTTAGAGGGCAATTTTGAATGGAAGAGGTATAAATATTTTATTATTACAAAAAATGGCGAAGAAAAATATAAGGCTGACCCTTATGCTTTTTATTCTGAACTTAGACCCTCAACCGATTCAAAAGTGTATGATATTGAAGGATATGAATGGCATGATGCAGATTGGATGTATACGCATCCTAAGACATACGATCAGCCTGTCCTTATTTATGAGATGCATTTAGGGTCTTGGCGAAGAAAAGGTGAAGGAGAAAACGATTTTTATAGTGCGAATGAAATTGCACCTATGCTCATTGATTATTTAAAGCATTTTGGATACACGCATGTTGAAGTAATGCCAATCTATGAGCACCCATTAGATGCTTCCTGGGGATACCAAGGAGTTTCTTATTATTCCGTATCGGCAAGATATGGTGTGCCTAAGGATTTTATGTGGTTTGTTGATCAGCTTCATCAAAATGGTATTGGTGTGATTATGGATTGGGTACCAGGCCATATTTGTAAAGATGCTCATGGACTATATCAATTTGATGGGTCTTTTCTTTATGATTATCAGGATGCCTCTATTCGTGAAAATGTGGAATGGGGAACAGCTAATTTGGATTTAGGAAAAGGGATTACTCGATCTTTTCTTTATTCAAATGCGTTATTTTATATGAAGTATTTTCATGTAGATGGATTTAGAGTGGATGCTGTTAGTAATTTATTATATTATATGGGCAATCCCAATCGAGGAGTAAATGATGGGGCTTGTAGCTTTTTAAGAGAACTATCCAATATTTTATTTGGGAAAGATGATCGGATTTTGTTTATGGCAGAAGACTCTTCTAGCTTTGCCAATGTCACAAAGCCCACAGATATTGGTGGGATTGGATTTAACTATAAATGGGATATGGGGTGGATGAATGATACACTCAAATATTTTAAATTAGATCCAATTTATCGTAAATATCATCATCATCAATTAACTTTTAGTATGATGTATTTTTATAATGAACAATTTGTATTGCCTTTTTCTCATGATGAAGTTGTGCATATGAAAGGCTCAATCTTGAATAAAATGCCAGGAGATTATTGGCAGCAATTTGCCAATTATCGTTTAATAATGGGATATATGATGACTCACCCAGGAAAGAAACTTTTATTTATGGGCAATGAACTTGCCCCATATAGTGAATGGGCGTTTAATAAGAATTTGGATTGGCATTTATTGAAGTTCCCTAGCCATGACTCTGCATACCATTATATGCAGGATTTAACCAAATTATATAAATCATCTAAGTGTTTATATGAACTCGATTATCAGCCTGAAGGGTTCCGCTATATTGATGCTGATAATGCCGATCAAAGCCTTTATATTTATGCCCGTTTTGCGAAAAAGAAGGAAGACCATTATCTCATTGTAATGAACTGTACTCCAAATACCTATCATGGATATAAAATCGGTTGTCCTGGTAAATATGATTATTTAGAAATTTTAAATAGTGACAAGGATATTTATGGTGGATCAAACTGCATCAATCCCAACCTTTTGGTCAGTCAAGAGGAGTCTTGGAAGAATGAAACTAATGTTATATTTGTAAATATTCCCCCTCTAGGAATAACCATTTTAAAAGCCAAAAAGAAAGGGAAACCTAAAGGAATACAACCTAAAATTTCTCCAATTGTAAAATAGTGAAAAGGCTTTCGCTCTTTTCTTTGTTGAAAGAAGATTTTTTGATGTGATATAATCAAGTGTAAAATTAAAAGATTTTGTCGGAGGATTAAAAATGAATTATCCAAATTTTAAGGATGTTAAAACTTTTAAAGAAGCATTTATTCAAAATGTTGAAAATAAGTATGCAATTGATTTTGCTGATTCAACAAGCTATCAACAATATGTTGTATTAGGAGAAATGCTTCGCTTATATATTGCGAAGGATTGGCATGATACAATTAAAGAAACTAAGGCAAGCAAAGCTCGTCAGGTATATTATTTTTCTATGGAATTTTTAATGGGGAGAATGATTACCAATAACTTGATGAATGCTGGTGTTTATCCAATTGTTAAAAAAGCTTTTGATGAGTTAGGAATTGATTTAAATGAAGTAGAGCATCAAGAAACGGATGCTGGTTTAGGAAATGGTGGACTTGGAAGACTTGCCGCATGTTTTATGGATTCTGTTGCTTCCTTAGGTTTGCCTGTTCATGGGAACTGTATTCGGTATCGCTATGGTTTTTTTGAACAAGGAATTAGAAATGGATATCAGGTAGAACATCCAGACCGTTGGCTAAAAGATGTCAATGTTTGGGAAATTCGTAAGGATGAGGAATCTGTTGAAATTCCATTCTATGGATATATTGAAATGTCTAGTGAAAATGGGAAATTGGTTGTTAAACATAGAAATGCTGAGAATGTAAAGGCAGTTCCTTATGATGTACCAATTATTGGGGATGGAAATCATATTGTCAATACACTTCGCTTATGGAGTGCAGAGCCAGCCTCTGTTTATCCAGATAATGCGTTTGAATATCATAGAAATTTACGTGAAATTTCTTCTATGCTTTATCCAAATGATGAAACAGATGAGGGAAAAATTCTTCGTTTGAAGCAACAATATTTCTTTGTTTCTGCAGGAGTGAAATCTGCACTACGTAGACACAAGAGTATTTTCAAAACTTGTAAAAACTTAGATAAGAAACTATGCTTCCATATCAATGATACACATCCAGCTTTAATTGTCCCAGAACTTATGAGAATCTTAGTGGATGAAGAAGGAATTGAGTGGGATGATGCTTGGAGAATTACGAAAAATTGTTGTGCATACACCAACCATACCATTCTTGCAGAAGCATTAGAAAAATGGCCAGTTCATTTATTCAAAAAACTTTTACCAAGAATTTATACAATCACAGAAGAAATTAATCGACGTTTGTTAATTGAGATCGCTCACAAATATGGGGAAAATGCTCCTGAAATCTATCAAATGGCTATCGTTAAGGATAATACAGTCCATATGGCAAATATGGCTATTGCTGGTTCATTTAGTGTTAATGGTGTTGCTGCCCTTCATACAGAAATTCTGAAGAATATTGAAATGAAGGTATTTAATGACTACTATCCAGGAAAGTTTAATAATAAGACAAATGGAATTACTCATCGTCGTTGGTGCTTACATATCAATCCAGAATTAGTTGAAATTTTAAATGAATATTGTGGTAAAGAATGGGTAAAAGATCCAACTTTATTTGAAAAACTATTACCTTATGCGGATGATGAGAAGTTACAAAGCAAGTTTATGGCGATGAAACGAGCTCGTAAACAGGCTCTAGCAAATATGATATATAAATCTCAGGGAGTCAGCTTAGATACAAATTCTATTTTTGATATTCAGGTTAAAAGACTTCATGAATATAAGCGGCAATTAATGAATGCGTTATATGTCTTATCTGTTTATAATCGCTTAAAGAGGGATGCCGAGTTCAGAAAGAATTATCATCCTCATTCCTTTATCTTTGGTGCTAAGAGTGCCCCAAGTTATGTATTTGCCAAAAAGGTTATCAAATTGATTAATACAATTGCTGAAAAGGTCAATAATGATTATGAAACAAATTCTTTGTTGAAGGTTGTTTTTGTCGTAAATTATAATGTAACTTATGCGGAAACGATTATGCCAGCAGCTAATGTGTCTGAACAAATTTCAACCGCTTCTAAAGAAGCATCTGGTACAGGAAACATGAAATTTATGATGAATGGTGCTGTCACTTGTGGTACATTAGATGGAGCGAATGTTGAAATTGGGGAGCTTGTTGGTGAGGATAATATCGTTATTTTTGGAATGAACGCCAAAGAAGTAACGGATTTATACGCTCAAGGAGGCTATAATTCAAAGGAGATATATGAATCAAATCCAGTTCTAAAGGAAGTTTTAGATCAACTTACAAATGGATTCTTTGATAATGTGGCTCCTAACGAATTCCAAATGATTCGTGATAATTTATTAGAAAAAGATAATTATTTTATATTAAAGGATTTTGATTCTTTTGCTTTTGCTCAAGAAAAAATTAATGAACTATATAAGGACCAAAAGAAGTGGACTCATATGTCAATTGTTAATGTTGCTAAATCTGGTTTCTTTACAACAGACAGGACAATGCGTCAATATAACGAAGATATATGGAAATTGAGTCCTATTGAAATCAATAAGTAAGAAAGGGGATTCTATCCCCTTATCTTTTTAGGAGGAAATCATGTTAAGTTTAGATGAAAAAGAAACGGTCAAAAATGAATTACTGCATTTAAATAAAATTACAAAATGGTTTTCATTTGGAAGATTATTGATTGGAATAGGGTTTATTGTTTTAGTGATTTGTTTGATTACTTTAGATCAATTCAAACTTTATTTATGTTTATCCGCAGGAGCAATTGTCTTATTTTTATTAGTATCAGAAATAGGGAACCCCTATTTTCAAAAGGTTAAAAATTTAAAAAATAGGGAATTGGTATTTAAGAAGCATGAGAATAGAAGAAACCTTTCTTACCAAAGTTTTTCTCCTGATGGAAGAGAACATGTTATATATGAGGATTATAAACAACTTGATTTAGATTTATTAGGACCTAGATCTTTGTTTCAATATCTTTGTGTGGCAAAATCAAAGGCTGGTAGAGAAAAACTTGCTAAACAACTAACAAATCCAGAACAAAAAACAAAAGAATTTCAAGACTGTGTATATCAATTGAGTCAAACAACGGATGCTTTAAAATTAGAGGCTTCTATTGCCACAATTTCAGCAGAAGCTAAGGATTGTGATTCAACAGAAATTTTAGGTATAGCAAAAAAGCAAATTAAAATTCAGCCTTTAGGGTTATGTCTTATGGCTCTTTCTTATGTGGCTTGTATTGGATTACTGGTTTTCTTTTTACTCAACCATATTGCCCCTTATTATCTTTTAGGATTTGTAGTGTTAAATTTTTTCATTGCAAAGGTATTTACGAAAAATGATGTGTTTTCTATCAATTCTACTAAATATATGAATTTTTTAGAAAGCTATGTAGAACTTGCAAAAGATGTAATTGATTTGCAATTTGAAAATCCTTATTTTGATGAACTTAAAAGTGTATTAAAAGAAGAACTTCCTTTTCTAATTCAATTTAAACGGAATTTTGAAATGCTTAGTTATCGAAAAAATGTAATCTTATCTATTTTAGGAAACGGGCTTTTATATATGGATTACATTTTGATTGCAATCTTGAATCATACAAATAAAAAAATAGGTTCTATTGAAAAAAGTTTGGATGCTTTATCTGAAGTTGAACTTTTATTGTCTTTAGCAACAATTGGTTTAGATAATGAAGTTTATTCTATTCCTCTTGCAAATGAGGAATTAACAATTGAAATTCAAGGTGGATATCACCCATTAGTAAAAAACTGTGTAGCAAATGATTTTACGTTTCAAAGTGGTGTTATACTTACAGGAAGTAATATGTCTGGTAAAACAACATTCATGAGAATGCTTGGTGTAAATCAAATTTTAGCTAATGCAGGAGGCCTTGTGTGTGCTTCTTATTTTCGTGCTCCAAGACTAAAAGTTGTGACTTCCTTACGAGCAAATGATATGCTCCAAGAGGGAATCTCTACTTTTTATGCCGAAATTCATCGGATGAAAACGATTATTTCTAGTAGTGAAAAAGAAAAAACTTTAGTTCTTGTTGATGAAATCTTTAAGGGAACAAATGCAAAGGATCGTATTTTTGCATCTAAGGAAATTATTAAAAAGCTAAATTCTATGCAATGCTTATTTTTAATAACTACTCATGATTTTGAATTATGCGAAGTAGAACATATTAAAAATTATCATTTTGATGAGGAATACATTGAGGATAAAATTACTTTTGATTACCAAATAAAAAATGGCAAATGTCAAAGGACAAATGCCATATACCTTCTTAGGATGGCTGGCGTTTTAGATAATCAATAAGGAACTGTATTGCTCCTGCTTGTGCATTGGTAAATTGGGTTTGATAAGGACATAACGCTATTAACTCTTTATCTGCATTTTTCATCGCAACAGGAATTTCACAGTATTTCATAAATTCATAATCTGATATGGAATCACCGATCGCAATGGCCGGTGATTTTTTAATTTTTAAGAGCCAGTCTTTTTTAGTAGAAGGCTCAGCTGTTATTTTTACGGTTGTTTTTGTTGCATCCTGAAATAAGACTTCTATAAAGAGTCCTTGCCCTTGCTTATAGAGTTCTTTAAGCCCTTCATTATATACAGAAACCCATAAAAAAGATACGGGTTGTTTTAAATGAGAAATGAGCTTAAATGTATGATTGGGATAAAAGAAGCGAAGCCGATATTGATAGCTATAGATGAGTGTAATTTCTTCAATTGTATATGCAGTATACAGAAATGGATTTTTTAAAATTTTATTGCATTGTTCAAGAGGAAGAAAATGAGTAAATTCTTTATTTTTATATTTCATTTTATTTTCTAAAACAGATACTATTTTTATATCTTTATTTTGTAAAATCTGGTCGACTTCTGATAAGGTAGATTGAGTTAAAATTGTAATTTGATACTTTTGTGCTAAAGCATCAAGTTTTATTTTATCTTTTTTATTTAATAAATTTTGATCATTTAATAGTGTATTTTCAAAATCAAGATAAACTTCCATTTTGATCCCCTCTTTTTTTTTTTTTATTATCGCATATCCTAGAAATAATTAAAAGAAAAACTTTAAAAAATTAGATTATTATTATATAATAATAAAGAATAGGTGGTGATTTAGATGAATTCTTACTTTTTATTTCAATTGGGAATATTTAAAATAGAATTTTCTACCATCATCAGTTTTTTGGTTGGCGTATTTATTGGGTTTATTATATTGCTTCTTATCTATGCCCTCGCTGTTGTTTCTAGTATGAAAACAAAAAACTTTTTTACAAAAACAGAAGAGGATGATTTAACTACAATAGAGGTTAAGGATATGGTCATTCAAACTCAAAAGAGTTATAAAGATAAGGAGCTAAGAGCAGAACTCTCTAGAGTCCCCCATTGTTACCGACTTTGTAAGGATTTGGCTTATGGAATTGCAGTTCGATTTTATCCTAAAAGTAAGTATCCTTTTTTAGAATTATCCATCAATGAATTGACTTTACTTACGGGGTATATTACTTCTAGAGTAAACGATATATTAAATCATCGAGGCGTTCGGATGCTTCGGAAATTAAAGGTTTCTACAATTGTAAATTTATCCAATCGAAAAAAAGAGATTGAGGAGTCTAAGGCTTTTCAAACCACAAAAACGATTAGTCAGAGTTTAAGTAAAGCAAAATATGTTTTAAATTTAATTAACCCAATTACATGGGGAAGAAAGTTTATAGTAGATCGTATTTTAAATATTGTCATTGATCAGATTTGTCTAGCCGTTATTTCTATTGTCGGTGAAGAAACATATAAAATATATTCTAAAAAAGTTTTTAATACAGACGTTGAAATTGATACAGGTACAGATGAATTGTTAGAAGAGATGACAGATTCAATTAAAAATGCAGTTTTGGAAATGGAAGAAAAGAAACCAGTTTTTGAATCAAAAGAGGGTTATCGATTAAAATCAAAACTATATGTGGCACATGAGGCAATACCTCTATGTAAAACATATTCTACTACATTTCCTTTAAAACAAAAGATGGAGGTTATTTTGGATGAAAAAGAAGAATATTCGGAAAATTGAATTTGAAGAAGAATTTCAAATCCCTCAAATCAGTTATACATTAGAAGGACTGATTAAGGGCAGACAAAAATTTAAAAGAAGTGATATTGTTTCTCCAATTCATGGAACACATGTAGTGGATAAAATCCACTATTTAGATAATAGTGGAAAAGTAGATATAGATTATGGCTATGATTTCATTCGAGATAAAAAGCATATTTCTGATGAAGAGCAGATTAAGCGTCATGGAACCAAATACTATGAGTTTAGTTTTGTGAATCAGCAACTAACAGAAGAAGAAAAGAAAGGCTCTGATTATTCTAAGAAAAATCAAAAAGAGGAAGTTGTTCCTGTAAAAGAAGACCATACCCTAAATTCCTTTTTTGTGGATACAGATGAACTTTCTTCTTTGGTTAAGGCAGAAAATGAAGCAGATTATGTTGTGAATCAAAATACAGAACAAACTGATATTCTAGATGAAGATGCGGAATTTGATTTCCATATTTCCTTAGATGAGCAAGCCGAAGAAGAGGATGCTTATACCTATAATACCTTTTCTGAGGATTTACCGAAGCCTGAACAAACGTATGTTCCCCCTTATTTACATACAGAAAAAGAACCTCCTTTACGTAAACCGTCCTATGTAAAACCGAATGTTCAAGAAGAGAAATTGGAAGAAATTCAGTATGAGGAAGAGCCAATTTCTATTGTAGAGGAAGAACCTGTTGAAGAAGAGGTGTTTATTGAAGAAGAAACCTTTGATGTCCCTAAAAAGCCAGTCATTGAAAAATCAGTTATTCAAAAACCAAAATATGAGAATTATTCCATACCCTACAAAAAACTTTTTGCGATAACCGATTCAGCTTTAGATGAAGTTCCAGCATGGTTAGAAGAGAAAAAGGAAATTATCAATAATTCTTTGGAAGCCTTTGGAATTGATGGGGAAGTCATTACCTATACAAAAGGGCCTGCCTTTACACGTTATGAGATTATGCTTGCTCAAAACGTAAATGTTAAAAAAATTAATAGTATTTATGACAATATTCAAATGGCCTTACAAGCGAAATCCTTGCGAATTCAAGCCCCAATTCCTGGGAAAAATACAGTAGGTATTGAGGTTCCAAATGATAAAGCAGATGTCGTAAGTTTTGGAGATATTTTAACGGATGAATATATTGCAAGTTCTAAGAATTTATTAGTTGCAATGGGAAAGAATATAGATGGTAGTCCTGTTTTCCAAAATATTATTGATATGCCACATGCTTTGATTGCAGGTGCGACGAAATCTGGTAAATCTGTATGTATCAATACACTACTTGTTTCTTTATTAATCAAAAACTCTCCTGATTCTTTAAAACTGATTTTAGTCGATCCAAAAAAAGTTGAGTTATCATTTTATAATAATTTGCCTCATTTGGCGACTCCTGTTATCGATGATCCCCTTATCGCAACAGAGGCTTTAAAATGGGCTGTAAATGAAATGGAGAGAAGATATGAGCTTTTAGCTAACTCTCGAGTTAGAAATATTGAAGACTACAATAAAAAGCGGGCAATGAAACCAGAGATGGAAAATCTACCTTTTATTGTCATTGTTGTAGATGAATTTAATGATTTAGTTATGCAGTGTGGAGTAGAAGCGAATGATGCGATTGTTCGTTTGGCTCAAAAAGCAAGAGCGGCAGGACTTCATATTATTTTGGCTACTCAGCGACCTACAGTAAATGTCGTGAATGGTACGATTAAGGCAAACATTACTTGTCGTATCGCCTTTAGAGTGGCTACAGATGCCGATAGCCGAATTATTTTAGATGAGATGGGTGCTGAAAATCTATTGGGTCGTGGAGATATGCTCATCAAGAATAATGGCTTACCAGAGCGTGTACAGGGGGCCTATATTTCAGATGATGAAATTGCTGAGATATGCGATTATATTTGTGAACGATATGAACCTGATTTCTTATTTACCCATGAGGATTTAAAGCGAAAAGCTTCCTCTGGTATGAGTGGTGGTGCTGGTAGAGAGTCCGCTCAGGAATCTGAAGAGCTTTTATATCAAATTGCATTATACTGTGTAGAGTCTGGGGGATGCTCAATCAATTCAATTCAAAATAGTTTTGGTTTAGGTTTTAATCGAGCATCTCGTATTGTTGCAATATTAGAAGAAAGAAATATAGTTTCCCCAAAGAATGGGACTAAAGGTAGAGAAATTTTAGTTGATTCTTATCAATTAAAACAGATGTTTGATGAAATACTTTAAAAAGGACATGATTGAATGACAAAAAAAGAGAAAAGGCAGTTGAAAGAAGCAATTGCAAATGAGGAATATATTGATCAAAATAATGAACTCATTTTTAAAAAATTAATATTTAATCCTTTGCTTAGAGCTGGAGGATTATTGATTCTTTTAATTTTTTCATTGATTAATAATGAACGGATTAAGCGACTTGCTTCTTTGACCTCAAATGCGTTTTTTAATTCGGAACATATTTTAGGACATCGAACATATTATACGATTTTAGGTATAACGATTGGATTATGCTTTGTCGTATCCTTATTATCTTTGATAGCAAAATCGAATATCAATTTGTCAAGCATAAAAATTTTAAGAAATGCATATCAAATTTATTCAATTTATGATTTAGTCATCTTTATTTTCTCTACATTTGTATGTTTGTTTTTTATCATTATGATTTTAATAACCCCATGTAATATCTCAGGGGTTTCTATGCATAATACTTACGAGGATGGAGATCGAGTCTTACTATGGAATATCGGATATCATCCAGTAGATGGGGATGTGATTGTTTTTGACTCATCTAGATACGCCCCAATCACCAATCAACAGCTTTATGATTGGGAAACCAAAAAACTTCATACAGATTATACTTCCAGTAGTACAGAACGAGAATCTAAATTTTATATTAAGCGAATTGTGGCCAAAGAAAAAGATCAAATCCATTATGATTTAGAAACACATAACTTATATGTGAATGATGAATTTGTAGAAAATATAACTATTTTTGAGATGTCAAGAATTTTATATTCTTTACAATTGGAATTGAATGTGACAAATTTTGAAGTACCCAAAGATAAAGTTCTTGTCTTTGGAGATAACCGGGGGAACAGTACAGATTCAAGAGCCTTTGGTTTTATAGATGAAAGTGAGATTATTGGGAAGGTATTATTCCGGTTTTATCCTTTTACTAAAATTGGAAATCCATCTCCAGATCTCAATCGTTAGGTGGTTTTATGCAAGTAATTCAGTGGTATCCTGGTCATATGGCTAAGGCAAAAAGAGAAATAATTGAAAAAATAAAGCAAGTGGATTTAGTAATTGAGTTACGAGATGCTAGAATTCCAAGAGCTTCTAGTAATCCAATGATTAAAGAAATTGTTGGGAATAAGCCAAGATTAATCCTCTTATGTAAGAGTAGCATTGCCGACCCTAATGTAACGGCTTCTTGGATTACTCATTTTAAAAAAGAGAATATTCTTGCGTTAGACATCGATTCAATTACAGGATATCATATGAAAAATGTGAGTTCTTATGCAAATGAGGCTTTGAAAGAAGTATTTGAAGCTCGTCTTAAAAAAGGGATAAAATCAAAAACAATTAAGGCAATTATTCTTGGAATTCCTAATGTAGGAAAATCAACTTTTATCAATACAATCGCTAAAAGGAAAGCAACAATTGTAGGAGATCGGCCAGGAGTAACAAAAAATCAAACATGGATTAAAGTAAATGAGGATTTATTTTTCTTAGATACTCCAGGAATTTTATGGCCAAAATTTGAGGATCAAATTACAGGATTACATCTTGCGATGTGTGGATCCATCAAGGATGAAATTCTGGATTTAGAAAATATTGTTTTAGAAAGTATTCGTTATTTATCCAATATTTATCCTGAAAAACTAATTTCAAGATATAATGTAATCATCACAACCCCAGAAGATATTGTAAATCAAATTGGGAAAAATAGAGGCTTTTTATTAAAGGGTGGGGTTGTCGATCTTGAACGAACGCATCGTATGTTTTTAAATGAACTTAGAGGAATGAAGATAGGGGCGGTGAGTTATGAGCGACCAGAAGATGAACTTATATGAATATGAGGAAGCATTATATGATCGAGGGTACCATGCGATTTGTGGAATTGACGAGGCAGGAAGAGGCCCTCTTGCTGGTCCAGTTGTCGTTGCTGCATGCATTCTCCCCCCTTTTTTAAGAATAGAGGGAATCAATGATTCAAAAAAGCTAACTGCCAAGAAAAGAGAAGAGTTGTATAAAATTATAATTAAAAATGCTTTAGACTATCAAATTGTTTTTATTGATGAAGCAGAAATTGATCAACTAAACATTTATCAAGCCACAAAAAAAGGAATGCTTATGGCAGTAGAGGGGTTAAATATCAAGCCAGATTATGTTTTAATTGATGCCATGCCTTTAGGTGAACTTAAATTGGAACATGATTCTATAATTCATGGCGATGCGAGATGTGCAAGTGTGGCTGCAGCTTCTATTTTAGCTAAAGTGACGAGAGATGATTATATGAATAAAATGGATGTGAAATATCCAAATTATGGGTTTAGAAAGAATAAAGGATATGGAACAAAAAGACATATGGAGGCTTTAGATAAATTTGGTCCTTGTGAAATTCACAGAAAAACATATGCTCCTGTGAGTAAATTTTTTTCTAAACAACTCTCCTTAGATTTGAAAATTGAAGAAGAACATAAAGTATAAGACGAAGTTTTTATACTTTTTTCATTTATGTTCTATTATAAATAGAAGAGGTTTTCTTCATGGCGGTTTTAAAAATTAAGGATTGACAATTTGAAAATTTTAGTCTAAACTTTTAAAATGTAAGGAAGGTGCATTGTTTTGGATAATGTAATCATTGTTGAATCACCAAGTAAATCAAAAACAATTCGTTCCTATTTAGGTAAAGGATACACAGTCCTATCTTCTAAAGGTCATATTTGCGATTTAGCAACGACAGGAAAAGATGGATTAGGAATTGATATTGAGGATCATTTTAAACCTAATTATAAGATTATGAAAGAAAAAGAAGATCTTGTAAAGTCTTTGCAGACAAGTTGTAAAGGCAAACAAGTCTTTTTGGCAACCGACCCAGACCGTGAAGGAGAGGCGATAGCTTATCATTTGGCGAATGTACTTGGGTTAGATTTCAATGCTTTCAATCGAATTGAATTTCATGAGATTACAAAGCAAGCAGTAAGAAAGGCTTTAGAAACTCCTCATAAAATTAATTTAAAAATGGTAGATTCCCAAGAATGTCGAAGAATGATCGATCGAATTTTAGGCTTTAAACTATCTAAATTATTGCAAAAGAAGATTGGTTCTAAGAGTGCAGGACGTGTACAAAGTGTCGTACTGAAGTTGATTGTAGATCTAGAAAAAGAAATTAAAGCATTTGTTCCTGTTTCCTACTATGAAGCTGAAGCTGTTTTTAATACATTCAAATTGAAACTCATCGAATTAGAAGGGATGACAATTGATTCTAAGAATAGAATTACAGATCGCCATGTCTTAGAAATGTTATTGCCAAGATTAATGAGTTTTATCGTTAGCAATATATCAAATAAACTCGTAAGAAGAAATAGCCAACCAGCGTTTACAACCTCAACTTTACAGCAGGAAGCCTCTAATAAATTAGGTTTCTCTCCAAACCATACAATGCGGATTGCTCAAGGACTATATGAAGGTAAGAATATAGGTTCAGAAACCGTGGGATTAATTACATATATGCGTACAGATTCCACTCGACTTGCAGATGAGTTTGTAGCTTCCGCAAATCAATATATTGTTCGGAATTATGGGGATAAATATTTAGGAGCTGTAAAAATTAAAAATGCAAAAAATATGCAGGATGCTCATGAGGCAATTCGTCCAACTTCAATTGAGCGGACACCAGACTCTTTAAGAGAATATTTAAGTCTAGAGGAATTAATGATTTATAAACTAATCTATAATCGTACAGTGGCTTCTTTGATGGCTCCTGCTCGATTTAATCAGGTTAGAGTAGAATTTACAAATACGGATTCATTATGGGCTACAACTGGTCAAACCATGGAATTTGATGGCTATTTAAGAGTGTATGGTAAAACAGAAGAAGATGAAAATAAAATGCTTCCTGCCTTTACGCTTGGGGATGGGTACAATGCATTAGATATTGAAATTTTAGATAAGGAAACTCTTCCCAAGGCTAGATATACAGAAGCAAGTATTATTAAAGAAATGGAAACTTTAGGTATTGGTCGTCCTTCAACGTATGCCCAAACCATTTTAACTTTAAAGGAAAGAAAATACATTGAAGTAGAGAAGAAATGTCTTATTCCTACTGAACAGGGAATTTTAACTGTAGATAAATTAGATAAATTTTTCTCTAGCATTATCAATGTGGCCTATACTGCAGACATGGAAACCAACTTAGATGAAATAGCGAAAGGGGAAAAGGATAAATTAAAGGAATTACAATCCTTTTATGATGATTTTATTCCTCTTTATGATACGGCTTCTCTTCAAATGGAGGCAATTTATCCAATTCCTACGGATCAAATTTGTCCAAATTGTGGGCATATGCTAGTCATACGGAAATCTAAATTTGGTGAATTTATTTCTTGCAGTAATTACCCTACATGTAAATATGTACTTAAAGAAGAAAAAGAAGAAACCGAGCCTGTAGATACAGGAATTCTTTGCCCAGAATGTAAAACAGGGCATTTGGTTGAACGGGTTGCTACTAAGGGCAAGAATAAAGGAAATGTGTTCTATGCTTGCAATAATTATCCGCATTGTAAAGTTACTTTTAGTGATATTCCGACAATGGAAAAATGTCCATCATGTGGAGCTATGATGCTTAAAACGGAACAAGGAGAACTTTATTGTTCAAAGCATTGTGAGGATAAAGCAATTGAAGCTAGTGATGTTTTGTGTCCTTTATGTAAAAAAGGACATATGGTTAAAAGAATCGCAAGCAAGGGTAAAAATAAAGGAAATGTATTTTATGGCTGTTCCAATTTCCCTAGATGTAAGAACATAATCCCAGAAGAAGAATTTAATCAATTAAAATAAAAACAAAGTGCTTATTTTGATATTACAGAATAGGCATTTTTATTTTTAATGTGAGATATTTACAAGAAGGAATTGCAAAACTTGTAGAAAAAATATATAATTAGGATAAATAAAGCAAAGTGTAGGGAAAAAATATGGAGGATAGTATTTTAGAACCATTAGACTTATATCATACAAGGCTGAAAAGTTTACATCATGAAAATGCAAGTAAATATTTTGATGAACTGGTCAAAAAATCTGGGATTTCAGTTGCGGAAAACCGTGAAACGATAAAAGTCTATGATGCAAAAAATAAAAAACTAGGTCACATTAAAAGGACTTTAAGAAAATACCAAATGATAAAAACAGGTTTGATTCTAGGATCTATCCTATTCATTATATTGGGGATAATTGCAATTTATACTGGAGTGAAAAAGCAGATTCCCCTATATTTAGGTATTCTATTTTTGTGCATTTCCTTTGCTTTAGCAATTATAGGGTTTATTTTAATAAAGAAAAAAATTAATCCTGTATGTAAAAATATTGAAGCTAAGCGTTTGTCTTTAGAAGAGGAACTTCAAAACCTATTAGATAAAGCCTGGTCCCAAATGGCTGCCTTAAATGCATTATTTGATTGGAACATGCCTGCTGAGATCATAACGAGGACAACACCACTAATTCAATTGGATCCATATTTTGATGCAAAGAAACTTCAATATCTAAAGGAAAAATATCATTTTGCAGAAAATGATAAAGAAAATATTTCTACGATATTTGTTCAATCAGGCTCAATATTGGGAAATCCATTTCTTCTTTGTCGAACGTATAAGCAGCTATGGATCAATAAAACGTATACAGGTACTCTGACAATCCATTGGACCGAACAAGTTCGTGGTTCTGATGGGAAAACTCAAACTGTGCACCGATCAGAAATCCTTCATGCAAGTATCATTAAACCCGCTCCGAACTATGATTATGAAACCTATTTGGTATATGGAAATGATGCAGCACCAAATTTGAATTTTTACCGCTATCCTTCTGAGGCTAATGGCAAATCAGAAAAGGCAATTGCAAAAATGGTTTCTTCAGGAGTGAAAAAATTAGATCGACTTGCAAGAGAGGCTGTAGAAAAAAATCAAAATTATACTCGGTTGAATAGCGATGAGTTTGAGGTATTATTTGGCGGAGAAAATCGCGACAACGAAGTGGAGTTTCGTCTTTTATTTACACCACTAGCCCAAAAAAATGAAGTGAAATTGATTAAAAGTCAAGTTCCTTATGGGGATGATTTTTATTTTGAAAAAGCAAAGAATTTAAATTATATAAAATCAAATCATTCTCAGACTCAAGATTATTATGCGGATCCAAATCAATTCATAGGTTTTTCAGTAGATCAAATGAAAGAAAAATTTGTTCAGTTTAATGACAAATATTTTCAATCCTTGTTTTTTGATTTTATGCCATTATTATCGATTCCATTATATCAGCAGCATAAGCCTAAGGAATACATATATAAAGAAGAATATCGTTCAAATATAACAAGTTTTGAACATGAAGCTCTAGCAAACTCTTTTGATTGTGATTTATTGAAGAATCCTGCATCAGCTACAGATTCAATATTAAAAGCAACTTTTGAAAAAAAGAATAAGACAGTCGATTTAGTAAAAATCAGAGCTAATTCTTTTAAAGCCACAGAACGAATCGAATTTATCCCAGTATTTGGTGGGGATGGGAGAGTTCATAGTGTTCCAGTTCCATGGATTGAATATGAGCCAATTTACCAAGATACTTGGATGGAAGTTAAGGCTCAAAATGGCTCACGCCCTCAATTTAATCATATTTCACAAACAGAGGCATTTCAAAAGTTTATGACCAACAGTCAAAGAAAAACTGCAATTCTATTTGAAAGAGGGTTAATGGCTGCCCTTTTGAAAGAACAAACCGCAAATGTGGATTTAAACGATGTATCCCCTTTTTTTGAAGAATCAGAAAAAGAAAAAATAAATTCAAGGAAAAACTAATATAAGGAGGAAAAGAAAAATGGGAAATCAATTAGATGAACTTGAAGGACCAGTAAATGAGGCTGGTAGAGATGTGAATGTAATTCACAAGCAGATTAAGGTGGAGGTAGGTGTAGGATCTTTAATTTTTCAAATTATTTTGTGGGTTTTAGGAATTCTTCCTGGACTTATCTTCTTATTTATGAAAATTAAAGCAGCTTCTTATTTAAGACAGTTAGAACAAAAACTTCAGCATGATGCCTCTCAAATTGATAATTATTTAGAACAAAGAGTAGTTATTTTATCTAATGTAGTAGGTTTAGTAAATAAAGCAATTGATTTGGATAAATCTACATTCACTCAAATTGCTGCAAGCCGTTCTGGCTTCCATCCTAACGACATTGAGCGAAATGAGCTTGCAAGTAAGGTGGATAACTTAAGTACAAACTTAACGATGACTTTTGAAAATTATCCAGATTTAAAAGCCCATCATGAACTTGCTGATGCAATGCAGCAAAATTCATATCTTCAAAAGGAGATTACAGCTGCTAGAGAGGTATACAATGATACAGTAGCTACCTGGAATAAAGAAATTCAGGTTTGGCCAACAAAGATGATTGTTGCAGCAAAACAAGGCTATACGACAAGAATACCATTTTCTACAACAAAGGAAATTAAAGAAAAGGCAAGAGATGTCTTTTTCTAATTGATGAACAAGAGGGGTTTGTTTTTACAAATTCCTTTTTTTGTTGAAAACGAATGGGTATTTATGATATAATTCTTAAAGAGAATACGGAGTGAAATGTATGGGATTTTTTGATTTGTTTAAGCGTAAAGATAAAGAAAAAAGCAAAAAATATAAATTAGGCCTTCATAAGACAAGAGAAGGAGCCTTAGCGAGCTTAAAAGAAATTCTTTCCAAAAGCTCTAAGATAGATGACGAACTATTTGATGCCTTAGAAGAAGTATTTATTATGGCGGATATCGGGGTAGATACTGTAGTTGATTTTATTGAAGAACTTCGAGATGAAGTATATCACAAGAAGATATCTGATCCACTGTTATTACAAGAAATGATTATGGATAAAATGTTTGAAATCTATTTAAATGGAGAGATTGTAAATGCCAACTTGAATTTAAAAAAAGAGGGCTTATCTGTAATTTTATTTGTGGGGGTAAATGGAGTTGGAAAAACAACTTCCATTGCTAAAATCGCTTATTCATATAAAAAACAAGGGAAGAAAGTTTTACTTGCGGCAGGGGATACCTTCCGTGCTGGAGCAATCGAACAATTGGCCGTTTGGGCAAAGCGTGTTGGGGTGGATATTGTAACGAAAGAGGCAGGCTCTGACCCTTCTAGTGTAATCTATGAGGCTTGTAAAAAAGCCAAGGATGAGAAATACGATTTATTGTTGTGTGATACAGCAGGGCGTTTACAAAATAAAGTAAATTTGATGAATGAGCTTGCAAAGATGCATCGCGTAATTGAAAATGTTTGTCCTGGCTCTCCTGAGGAAACTCTACTTGTTATTGACGCAACAACAGGTCAAAATGGAATGAGTCAAGCGAAGGCTTTTAAAGAAGCAACACGGGTTACAGGAGTTATTTTAACGAAACTAGATGGAACCTCTAAAGGTGGAATTGTTCTTGCTATCAGGCATGAAATGGGAATTCCAATTAAGTATATCGGTTTAGGAGAAACGGTAGATGATTTAGAGGTTTTTGATATTGAACAGTATTTATATGGGCTTTTTGCGGATTTATTTGAGGAATAATCTATGACAATAGAAAAAAGAGAATCGATTATTGAACTATATGATATGTATGGTAGTTTATTAACGGAAAAACAAAAAAGATATTTTGAGGATTATTATTTTGCGGATTTGTCCATTTCAGAAATTGCGGATAACTATCAAATCTCTAGAAATGCTGTTTTTGATCAATTGAAGCGAGGAATCCAAAACTTAGAAGAATATGAGGCAAAGCTGCACAATATTGCTCATTGTTCCACAATTATAAATCTAGAAATACCAATAGATATAAAAGAAAAAATCTTAGCAATTTTAAGGGGGGAAGAGGATGGCATTTGATAATTTAAGCTCACGTTTGCAAATGGGATTACGCCGTTTGACAGGCAAAGGTAAATTAAATGAGAATGATATAGATGAAATGCTTCGTGAGGTTCGCTTATCTTTATTAGAGGCAGATGTAAATTATAAGGTGGTTAAGAAGTTTTTAGCGAACATAAAGGAATCTGCCCTAGGAGAAAACATCTTAAAGGGATTAAATCCAGGACAACAAGTTGTTAAAATTGTTCGTGAAGAATTAAAAAAGACCTTAGGGGATGAAGCAGTAGAATTAACAATGGCTCCAAGTGGGATGACCGTAGTTATGGCGGTTGGTTTACAAGGTGCTGGTAAGACAACCGCTGTAGGAAAAATGGCTTTGTTTTACCGTAAAAAATTAAAGAAAAGACCAATGTTGATTGCTGCTGATATTTACCGTCCTGCTGCGGTAGATCAATTAGTTACTTTAGGTAAGCAAATTGATGTTCCTGTGTTTGAAATGGGAACAAAAGTATCTGCTCAAAAAATTGTAACTGAAGGATTAAAAAAGGCTAAAGAGGAAGGCTGTAATTTAGTATTTATTGATACAGCAGGACGCTTAGAAATTAATGAGGATTTAATGAATGAGCTTTTGGATATCGAAAAAATAGCGAATCCAAATGAAGTTTTACTTACTGTTGATGCAATGGCAGGTCAAAATGCAGTCAATGTTGCATTAGCTTTCCATGAAAAACTTCATATTACAGGCTGTATATTAACTAAACTTGATGGAGATACTCGTGGTGGTGCTGCTCTTTCAATTAAAGAAATGACGGGTATACCAATTAAGATTATGTCAACGGGTGAAAAATTAGATGCAATGGAAATTTTTTATCCAGATCGTTTGGCAGATCGTATTTTAGGAATGGGGGATGTTTTATCTTTAATTGATACAGTCACCGAAAATATTGATGAAGATGAAATGAAATCCATGGCAGAAAAAATGATGAGTAATAAGTTTAATTATAATGATATGCTCAAGCAATTTAAAATGATTAAACGGATGGGCTCCCTATCAAAGATCTTAGGTTTTTTACCAGGGTTTAAAGGAATTAAGCAAGCCATGAATCAAGTGGATGATAATGCTTTTGAAAAGGTGGAATGTATTATTTATTCCATGACGGAAAAAGAAAGAATACATCCCGAGTTAATCGATCGTGATTTTAAAAGAAGAGAACGAATTGCGAAAGGTTCTGGTCGTTCAATTCAAGAGGTCAATCGATTAAGACAATCCTTAGATCAAATGAAAAAAACAATGAAGCAGATGAATGGTATGACAGAAGAGGATGCCATGCGGATGCAATCGCAAATGAAAAATGGAAATTACTCTGGAATGGCTCAGCCAAAGGCGTATAAGGGCAAAGGAAAAGGAAAAGGTAATTTTAGATATTAGTGTAAAAATCCATGAGTATATTCATGGGTTTTAACGCTTATTTGGAGGAAAGTATGAAAATAGTGATTCTTGGCTTTTCTGGGAGTGGAAAATCGACACTTGCTAAAAAATTAGGACAATTTTATCATTTGGATATTTTATATTTAGACTCCATCTTTTTTAAGCCAAATTGGGTAGAAATTCCTAAAGAGGAGTTCAATAAAAAAATATTAGATTTCATGGACTCCCATGATTCATGGATTATTGAAGGAAATTATCTTAAGGTTGCTCCTAACCGTTTTTTAGAAGCAGATCAAATTATCTTTTTAGATTATAATCGTTGGTTTTGTCTAAGAAGTGTAATTAAACGGTATAAGGAAAATAAACATCAAACAAGAGAGTCTATGGCAGAAGGATGCCAAGAAAAAATTGATTTTCCTTTTCTTTGGCAAGTTTTTTATAAGGGAAGAAAGCAGAAGAAAAGAAAACGTCTTATTGAAATTACAAAAAAAAGTAAAATGGGGTTGATTTTTAAAAATAGAAAAAAGCTTCATCAGTACTTAAAGGAATTAGGAGTTGATAATTATGCAGCTAGTATGTAGTCTTTATGATATGAAAAATGCAAAAGCCTATGCGAAATATGTTTCATATATGCTTTTAGATACTCCTATAATTTCTAAAAAAAATGTTTTAACCTTATTGGAGGAACAAATTACACCAATTTTAAAATTAAATATTTTTCTTCATCCTTTAGAGGTTGAAGATTGGAAGAAGCGATTAAAAGAATACACTTCTTGGAATTGTTTATTTTATATTACAGATTTGGGGATGGCACATATTTTAAAGGAACTGGGTGCAATTTCAAGAGTCATATATGACCCAATAACAATGATACCAAATCATTTAGATGCTTTAGAATATAGTTCATATGGGTTTTATGCTGTTGGCCTTAGTAATGAAATCCCTTTGAATGATGTAAAAAAAATTCTTGAACATAAAGAAATTAAAGGGTTTTATCAAGGATTTGGCTACCGCCAAATGTTTTATTCTAGAAGAAAGCTCATTAGCCTTTATGAAGAAAAAATAGGAACTAAGGGGAATCATAAAAATATGTTCATCCAAGAAGCCACAAGACAGGATCAATATCCCATTTATGAAACAGAAGCAGGAACTTATATTTATCGAAATTATTTAATTTCTCTCTTAGAGGTAATGCATGAGCTTCCTGTTACTTTCTTGTATTTAGAAGGGCTTCAACTTGAAAATGAAATATTTTTAGAAGTCCTAAAGATCTATCATGAATATCAGAAAAATCCAAATACAGTGGTTCCAATAGAAAAAATGAGAATGCTTAATTTACCGATACAGGATGGCTTTTTATTTCAAGATACGGTTTATCATAAGGAGGAGTTCTAATGGTAGAATTATTGGCTCCTGCAGGAGATTTAGAAAAACTCAAAATTGCAATTCTTTATGGTGCAGATGCTGTTTTTATCGGGGGACTAAAGTTTTCCCTTCGCTCTAGAGCTTCTAATTTCACTTTAGAGGACATCAAAGAAGGCTGTGCATTTGCTCATCGGCATCATGCTAAGGTGCATGTTACTTGTAACATTGTGATGCATGAACCAGATATAGAAGGGATTATTGAGTATTTAAAGGCGTTAGAAGAGGCTGGAGTAGATTGTATTATTGCCTCCTCTTTATCGATTTTAAAGTTGGTAAAACTCTACACAAAGATGGAAGCTCATGTTTCTACTCAAACCTCAACTTTAAATCAGGAAGCTATTCGTTTTTTTGAGGAGTATCATGTGGATCGGGTAGTCTTAGGTAGGGAATTATCTTTAGAAGAAATTGACTGCATCCGAAAGAGTACAAAAATTGATTTAGAAGTTTTTATTCATGGAGGAATGTGTGCTTCTTATTCAGGTAGATGTATGCTTTCAAATAATATGACTAATCGAGATGCCAATCGAGGAGGGTGTGCCCATAGTTGTCGTTGGAATTATTCGCTTTATGAGGATGGAATAAAAATAAATCCAACAGGGGATTATTTTGCTATGAGCAGTAAAGATTTATGTGCTGTAGAAGCAATTCCTCAATTAATCAAAATGGGAATTAATTCATTTAAAATTGAAGGGAGAATGAAAAGTCTGCATTATATTGCTACAATTGTAAAGGCTTATCGGACCTTAATTGATGATGTAGAACACCATAAAGTAAAAGATTTTGACATTTATAAAAATAGGATTGCAAAAGCAGAGAATCGCTTAACATCAACAGGGTTTTTATTTGGGTTGCCAACGATTTCTGAACAACTTTATGATTTAAATTTAACTTTACCCAGCAAAGATTTTGTAGGGATTGTGGTAGAATATGATTCAAAAACAAAAAAAGCCACTATTGAGCAAAGAAATTACTTTGTTCCTTTTAGTAGCTTAGAGGTTTTTGGTCCAAATCATACTGCTGAAATCAAAATTCAGGATCTTTATGATTTGGATGGGTGTAGCATAGATGCGGCAAGGCATCCAAGACAAATTGTCTATTTTTATACTGATTTTCCTTTAGAAAAGCAGGATCTTTTAAGACTCAAATAAGTTACGAATTTGAAGGTAAGCATTTGAAAGTTTAGAATAATCAATGTCTTCAATGAAATTTGTGATATCGCAAGCATCCAAATTGCACTCCAATAGAGGTATGTCAGATTGATTGGATTCAGGGGACATTGTAAAATTTAGTAATTTATTAATTCCAAAAAATAAACGACCTTTGTTTCCATATTGATAGGCCTTATAGACCAATTCTTTTTCAAAATTACGTTTAGAACCATAAGCATTGTTTAAGGATTCAATAAAGACCTCTGATATTGTTGTGTTTGCTTTTAACATTTTTAAAAAACTCCTTTCTGGTGGTGATTGTTTTGATTTTAGTTCATGTGAATCAAATAGATTTTTTTGTTGAACTTATTTATAAAAAATTCAATAAAAAAATCTATTTGAGAGTGAAAGATGGAAGAATACAAATTACGACTCCAACGAAGCTTTCAATATATACGATAGAAGATATGATCCGTCGTAATTTTAATTCTATAATTCAACTTATGAATGAAACTAAAAAAATAGAAGATAAAATTCATTTTTTAGGAAAAGAATATTTACTTGAATATAAAGAATCTTCTTGTAGCCTAGCTTACCTATGTGAAGATAAATTTATTATAGAAACAATGGATATATCTTCAGCTTTTAAGCTAGTAGAACTATTTTACAAAGATGCATTACAAAAAATTGTCGAAACCTATAAAGAAGAAATATTTTCTAAATTTAATATTGATTTTGAAGTTCAATTTGAATATAAAAATGTGAAAGGCTATTATGGAGAATGCTTTCCCAAAAAGCATAAGATTATTCTTGCAACAAAACTAGCGAAATATGATCTCAATTTTATCCTATCTGTTATATATCATGAATGTGCTCATTTTAAATATTTAGATCATCAGGATGCATTTTATCAGTATCTAGAAGAACGGTTTCCAAATTATAGAACAGTCCAAAAGCAGCTTAGAAGTATAAAGTATCATGATAAATACTAATATAAAATAATGATTGATTTTTCATATGATTTTTTGTATAATAATAAAGCGTATTGTAAGGAGGAATTCAATATATGATAAATAAAGAAGAAGTTTTTGAATTATCTAGAGCAGGTGCAGATGCATTAAATGCGGAACTAGAAAAATTAAAAACAGTTGATAGAATACAAATAAGAGAAGCAATTAAGGAAGCTCGTGAGCAAGGAGATTTGTCTGAGAATGCTGATTATTCATCAGCAAGAGAACAACAAGCAAATATTGAAGCCCGTATTTTAGAAATTGAAAATATTTTAAAGCATGCCAAAATTATGGATGTTAATACGGTTACTGTTCGCTATATTGATTTAAAAAAGACAGCTACCTTTCAAATTGTTGGTACAATTGAGGCTGACCCATTTGCTGGCAAAATTTCTAATGATTCCCCACTTGGAAAAGCCGTTTTAGGACATAAAGTGGGCGATATTTTCCATGTTTCTACGGAAAGTGGTAAAGAACTAAGAGTTGAACTTGTTGAATTAAAATAAGAGAATAGGACACTATCTTAGTGTCCTATTTTTTAAGTAGAAAATATAATTTAAGTAATGCTCTTTTTTCAATTCGAGATACATAACTACGAGATATATTCATTTCTTTTGCGATTTCTTTTTGAGTTTGAGAACTACGATCAATTCCATAACGTCTAGAAATGATTTCATATTCTCTACTATTTAAACTTTTTAAGGCATCATTTAAATCTTTTTGCATTGCTTTTTTTTCATATGAGGCCATGATATCTACATTTTTATCTTCAATTAAATCTAATAATTCAACTTCATTTCCATCTTTATCCATCGCAACAGGGGATTGAAGATATACTAAATTTCTTTTGTTTTTATTTGCTCTTAAATGCATTAGAATTTCATTTTCTATACATCTTGCTGCATAGGTTGCAAGTTTATTACTAGCTGTAATTTGATAGGAATCCACAGCCTTCATTAAACCTATGATTCCAATGGATAGAATGTCATCTTTATCTTCTTGTGTGTTTTCATATTTTTTGGCAATATGGGCAACAAGCCTTAAATTATGTTCAATTAATTTTGCTCGAGCAGTTTCATCTTTATGAAGGGCAAATCGCTCTAAATAAATTCGTTCCTCCTCATCCGATAATTTTTGCGGGTACGACTCACTTTTTATTGCCCCAAATAGTGGAAGCAAGAAAAATAACATTTTAAAACTCCTTTATTTGAAAAATTATGGAAATAGGGTATAATACATATTGAGGTACTTTTTATGTTAAAAAAATTAATTCCAGACTACTATTATAAAACGATAGAAGATATTCCATACAATAAACTATATGAACAAGGAATTCGACTTATTCTTACAGATTTAGATAATACATTAATTTCATATAAAGAAACAGAACCAACAAAAGAACTTGTGGCATGGAAAGAACGAGTAGAAAAAATGGGATTTGAAATAATTATTGTTTCAAATTCAAGAAAAGATCGCGTAGAACATTTTGCAACTCTTTTACAGTTGCCTTTTGTTAAATTTGCCAAGAAACCCCTAAAGTTTGGTTTGAAAAAAGCGTTAAAGATTGCAAGCCGTCCTTATGAATTAAATGAGGTCATGGAAATTGGCGATCAAGTTATGACGGATGTCTTTGGTTCTAGACGTTTAGGCGTTTTAACCATTTTAGTTAAAGCAATTGATAAAAAAACAGAAATTTTACCGACCAAAATTAATCGAAAACTAGAAGAGTTCTTTTTGAGTCGAATTGAACGAAAATATCCGCTTTCTTATCAAAGAAGGCTTATGGAGTATGTGAGGGATAAAAATGATCATTAAAAAATGTTTAGGCTGTGGTGCGGTTTTGCAGACAGAATATGAAAATAAGGCAGGATTTATTCCAAATCTAACGGAAGAATCTTGTATATGTAAACGATGCTTTCGGATGAAGCACTATAATGAGTTACCAAAAATAGTTGCTACAAATGAAGACTACGAAAAGGTCATTGATGCAGTGGTAAAGAAAAATGTCTTATTTGTTTATATTGTCGATATATTTTCATTTAAAACAACATTTCATCCTTTGATGATCAATCGTTTAAAAGGAAAAGATGTCATTTTAGTAGCAAATAAGGTAGATGTATTACCGAGAAGTGTAAATAAGGACCATATTGTAGAATGGATGAGTAAAGAATGCCAAAAAGCATCATTTTCTCCGCTAGCTATAGGAATTGCTTCTGCAAAAAGAGGCGATTTTATGAATGAATTTATCGCTACAATTGATTTAGCTAGAAGAGGAAGAGATGTATATTTTGTGGGTTGTGCAAATGTCGGCAAATCCTCTTTAATTAATAAATTACTGAGGTATACAACAAATAAGGATACTGACACGATTGCGACATCCTTGATTCCTGGAACGACTTTAAATGAAATTCGGATTTCTTATTTTATTGATAATTGCTTTTTAGTAGATACACCAGGATTAATCAATAAAGAAGATATTTTAAATCAGATATTGCCAGTTTCTTATAAAAAAATTATTCCTAATATTGAATTAAAACCTGTCACTTATCAAATTACAGATGGAAATTCAATATTTTTAGGAGGTTTAGCCTCTTTGAGTTTTTCTTGTAAGGATATGACCTCTGTAACTGTGTATGTAAGTAGAACACTCTATTTACACCGCACAAAAACAAATCGAGTAGAAGAACTATATCAAAATCAGCTTGGTAAATTATTAGTTCCTCCAACTCTTGATGAGGTGAAAAATATAGAATATGAGGAAAGAAAATTCTTTATTGAGGGGAAAAAGGACCTTTGGTTTTCAGGATTTGGATTTGTCCAAATCATTGGGAAGACATCAGTTTCAGTGAAATATATAAAGAATACGGAGGTATATTTGACAAATGCTATCATTGGGTAAAATTAAAAAACTTGTTAAACAAAAATTAAAAGAAAATCATCCTGATCGGTATACTCATACCCTTGGCGTAGTAAAGATGTCTAAAAAACTTGCTAAAAAATATGGAGTCGATAAAAAGAAAGCCATGATTGCAGCTTATATGCATGATTTTTGTAAATATGATGAAGAAGTTTACATTAAAAGTCTTTTAGATGAAGAAGATAAAAAAGAATGTGAAGAATATCCTGTTTTATATCATTCTTATGGCTCTGCTGCCTATTATAAGACTTTTGTGGGAAATGATAAGGATATTTACAACGCCATTAAAAATCATGTTTTTGGCCGGTTAAATATGTCTAGATTAGAAGAGATTATTCTTATTAGTGACTATACAGAAGAGAACCGAATTTATAATAATTGTGTGGAATGTCGAGCAATTTTATTAAAGGGGGAGTTTTATAAAGCCATTTATGAATCCATGAAATTCACAATTGCTTATTTAGAAAAGAAGAATAAAAAAGCTCATCCTCTACAGGTAGAGGTATTAAAATATTATGAAGGATTGTGTGATTTATGACCATAAGAGAGATTGTATTAAGTAGTTTAGGGAAGGTAAAGGCAGAAGATATTATCGATTATGATATGAAGGGATATTCTCCTTTTTACGATGAAATGATTTTGGCAAGTGTAGATTCAGAACGGCAAGCTACTGCAGGAGTCAATTATATTAAAGAAGAAGCCACAAAGGCGGGATTTCAAGTACGAGGAATTGAAGGAGAACAAACTCCATGGGTATTGATTGATTTAAATGATGTTATTGTTTCTATTTTTACCAAAGAAGAACGTCAAAGATTTGCGTTAGAAAAAATTTATTTAGAGATTCCAAGCCAGAAGATCGAAATTTAATTTACATTTGTGTTGATTTTGTTTAATATTCTTGTTTTTTGGTAAGGTTAAACTTTCCATATTTGGATTCCTTTGCTATAATAATGTTATATTGGAGGTGAAATGATGAAAAAATTTTTAAGAGGACTTTTTGCTTTAAGTTTATGCTTTGGTATGTTCATGATGGCATCTTGTTCTAATGTATCTAAGTCTTATGCAGATAAAATTAATAAAGAAGCACAAGATGATGACGATGAATACTATACATTAGATAAGGTTAGAAAAGATCTCGGCGATGAAAGAGTAGAGATTATTTTTGCAAAATCTGGAGTTATTATCTCTGTTAAAGGGTGCAAGACATTAGAGGACTTAAAAACTAAAATCGAAAATGATGAGGATGTAGAAGGATTAATTGTGACATTTGTTGCAGGAAATGCGATGTCTGCTTCCTATAGAAAAATCACTGCGGATGACTTAAAAGGAAAGTAAAATGGATTTGAATTGAGCCAAGAATGGCTCTTTTTTATTTTCTTTAAATCCTGTGCTAAAATTGTTTGGATACAAGCAATGAAAACTCTTGAGTTTTTAAAACGCTGTATTGAAAAAAATGCATATTTTTTGTATAATTAATA
This sequence comes from uncultured Anaeroplasmataceae bacterium, assembly GCA_910584005.1. GTDB lineage: Bacteria > Bacillota_I > Bacilli_A > Acholeplasmatales > Anaeroplasmataceae > Pelethenecus. Next base: position 155,230 of record CAJTXR010000001.1, read on the forward strand.
TTAGGTGATAAAAGATGAAGCAGTATCTAGAATTATGCAAAACAGTATTAGAAAAGGGAATCAAAAAAGAAGATCGTACAGGAACGGGAACGATTTCTTATTTTGGGTATCAAATGCGATTTAATTTAAAAGAAGGCTTTCCCTTGCTTACAACCAAGAGAGTGCATTTAAAAAGTATCATATATGAACTTTTATGGTTTATTAGTGGGGATACAAATATAAAATATTTGGTCGATCATGATGTAAGAATTTGGAATGATTGGCCATATGCAAGTTATCAAAAATCAGAAGAATATCAGAATGAAACAATTGAAGAATTTGCAGTAAAAATAAAAGAGGATCCTGCTTTTGCAAAACGTTGGGGAAATTTAGGTCCCGTCTATGGAAAACAATGGAGAAACTTTGGTGGAGTGGATCAATTGACAGAATTAATTGAAGAAATTAAAAATAATCCAACATCTAGAAGATTAATTATTTCTGCTTGGAATCCTGCTGAAATATCTGGAATGGCTCTTCCCCCATGCCATTGTTTTATGCAGTTTTATGTGAATGAGAATCGTTTATCCTGCCAGCTTTATCAAAGAAGTGCAGATGTTTTTTTAGGGGTACCCTTTAATATTGCAAGTTATGCTTTATTTACAATGATGATTGCTCAAGTATGTCATTTAGAATTGGGTGATTTTGTACATACAATTGGAGATGCTCATATTTACTTAAATCATTTAGAACAAATTGATCGTCAAATGAAGCGTACTCCTAGAGCTTTACCACAAATGAAAATTAATCCTCAGGTTTCCTCTATTTTTGATTTCCAATTTGAAGATTTTGAATTAGTTGGATATGATCCTCATAAAGGAATTAAAGGCAAGGTGGCTGTATAATGATTTCTTTAATTTGGGCAATGACTAAAGAATTTGTTATTGGGAAGAACAACCAAATTCCTTGGCATATTAAAGAGGATTTGCTTTATTATAAGAATCATACAAAGGGGAAAACAGTTTTAATGGGAGAACAAACCTATTATTCTTTAAAGGGATATTATAAAACTAGACCTCTTCCCTATGGTACGATTTATGTGGCATCTTTAAATCCAAATTTAGTTTTAGAAGATGCGTTAGTAATTCATGATGTTGAGGAATTTTTAAAAACACAAAAGGAGGATTTGTGGGTTGTTGGTGGTGCAACAATCTATAAATTATGTCTTCCTTATGCAGATCGTTTGTATATATCTATCATAAAAAAGAACTATGAAGGCGATACTTTTTTTCCTCAAATTGATTTTTCTAAATATCAGATGATATGGAAAGAAGATAAAGAAGAAGTTATTTATACATTATTTGAAAGAGTTGTAACGGCATGATTATATTAGGAATTATATTAGGAGTTGCGGCAATTTATTGCTATTTATTTAATTTAATTGGGTTATCCTTATGGTTTAATTTTTTATGGGTATTTGTTTCAATTTTTTTAGCATTTCTAACTTTTGTTTTGTTTGTTGCAATTCTTTTTATCTTTTGGAAAAGGACAGATCCAAAGGGCAAATTTAGGCATAAGATGCTTTACCAGGTTTGTCATATGATGCTATTTTTTGCGAATGTAAAAGTAAAAGTGATTGGTAAAGAAAATATCCCAAATGAGCCTTTTGTTTGTTATGCTAACCATAAATCCGATATTGATCCTGTGGCCTTATATTATGGATTACATCGGATATGTTCTGCTGTAGGGAAAAAGGATTTATTTCAGTATCCTATTATAAAGCAATGTAAGCCTGTTTTTGGTGTTATTGCAATTGACCGGGAAAATGATCGTGCTGCGGCAAAAGAAATTATTAAAGGAATTCGTGCGATTCAAGAAGGCATGTCTTATATCGTGTTCCCAGAAGGTGGGATTAAAAGCAGGGATACAGAAGAAATGGTAAATTTAAGAGCAGGTGCGTATAAGCTAGTGACAAAAAGTGAAGCAATTTTACTACCTGCAGCGATTTTAGGCTCCTCTAAAACAAAGAAAAGAAAGACAATTTTTAATAGAGTTAAAATCACAATTATCTTTCATAAGCCGATGACTGTAGAAGAATATGGGACTATGAATACAACAGAAATTGGCGAGCATGTAATGAATTTAATCCATGAGGATGTGAATGCCTATGAAATTAAAAATACTCATTAGTTTTATTTTATGCTTTCTTTTCTTTTTTATTGGCTTTGGATTTATTGTTTTGGCTGCCATAAATAAAAATGTTGTTTTGATGTATATAGGAATTAGTCTACTCTGTTTAGGAACAATTGGATATGCAGTTTTATTGATTATAGGACTTAGAATCTATTTAACTAAAAAATTGGAATCATAGGAGGTATTTATGCAATATTTATATTGGAGTCTTGGAATCATTGTTTTCATTGGGCTTATGATTACGGGAATTGTCATCTATAAAAAAGAAATAATGAAAAAAAGAAAAAATGATATTTTAAAACTTTTTACGGATGCATGTGAAAGAAACCATGTTACAGAATATACACTAGAACATGCCAAAAAAGAAACCTATGATTATTATTTTGAGGGACCAAATCATATTTATTTTGTGAAAGTGATATATAATTTTGCCAACCATGAAATTTGCATTAATAATGCTATCAAGTGGCAACTAAGAAGAATTAATGAAAACCAAGAAAAAACAATGTTTGTTGAGGGAATAGAAGCATTGATGCGATTTGATTTTGGAAAGACGAGTAAAAAAGCTCATAAGCTCTTTATTATATATCCCAATACGCGAGCATTATTAAAGGTTATTAATGAATGTGAAATGGTTTTTGTTTATCCAGATACAGACGTATATGGTGCAAATGTTGTTTCCTACAAGCGATTGGTTGAAAATCCAGATTGGATAGAAGTTTAAAAAGAAAGGAGAAGGATCGTTATGCCATATGATTTAGATACACTGGAATTTCAAAAGGTTTTACTTCTTGTAAAACAGTTTGCTAAAACCAATTACGCTAAAGAGTGTATAACAGATCTTTATCCGAGTCATTCTTTAGATGAAGTTTTAACCTTACAAAAACAAACTTCGCAAGCGTTTGAAGCGATTGTAAAACTTTCTGATCTTCCTTTAGGAGGGTTATATGAGGTGCTTCCAAGTATTCGCCGTGCTCAAATTGGTGGGATCTTGGCTCCTGAGGAATTAAATCGTATCGTTGGATTAATTCAATGTACTGCCAATGTTGAGCGTTATTTTGCTACTTTGGTTTCTATGAAGCTTGATATTTCAGCTTTAGAAGAATATAAAAATCGGTTTCAGCAATTTAAGAATTTAAAAACAAATATTACATTAGCGATTTCAGATGATGGTAAAGTCAATGACTCAGCTTCAAGAGAGTTGTTTACCATTCGGAAAAGCATTTCATCTTTAGAAAATCGGCTTAGAAGTAAACTTTCTGAGATAATGGCATCAAAAGCATCTATGTTAACTGAAAATTTAATTGTTTTGCGGAACAATCGGATGTGCTTGCCTGTCAAAATTGAATATAAAAATAGTTTTAAGGGAATTGTACATGATGTATCTTCTTCAAATACAACATGTTATATTGAACCAGAATCTACATTAGAAACAACGAATCAAATTGAATCTTACCGAGCTGCCGAAAAAAATGAAATTCAAAATATTTTAAAGAATTTAAGTTTGCTTGTTCGAGCAGAAGCAGAAGAATTATTAGGAAATTTAGATGCTTTGACCAAGTTAGATATTATTTTTGCCAAAGCTCAAATGGCAAAAGAATATGAGTATAATCCAGTACAGATTGTAGATACTGGGTATTTCAATTTAAAGAAAGCGAAGCATCCATTACTTGCTAAAGAGCAGGTCGTTCCTATTGATGTGGAATTGGGAAAAACGTATTCTACAATTATCATAACGGGTCCAAATACGGGTGGAAAAACGGTTGCGATGAAGACAGTTGGTTTATTACACCTTATGGCGTTATGTGGAATGTGGATTCCAGCATCAAAAGACTCTATTGTTTCTATTTTTGATCATATTCTTGCGGATATAGGAGATGAGCAATCAATTGAGCAATCCTTATCTACCTTTTCTAGTCATATGAAACATATGAAGGAAATTCTTTCAACGGCAAATGCATTTTCTTTAGTTTTATTAGATGAACTAGGCAGTGGGACAGATCCTAAGGAAGGGAGCAGCCTTGCGATTGCAATGATTGATTATTTGAAAGGGCGAGGAGCAAAGACCATTGTCACTACGCATTATAGTGATTTAAAGGCCTATGCTTTTCATCAAAATGATGTTTTAAATGCTTCTGTCGAATTTAATTCAACTACTTTACTTCCTACATATCGTTTACTGATTGGGGTTCCAGGTAGGTCGAATGCAATTGAAATTGCTTCTCGATTAGGAATTTGCCAGGAAATAATTGAAGGAGCAAAAACCTATATGGAGCGAATGGATTCTTCTTTATCTAAAGATGCTTTAGAGAATTTAGAGGACAAAATTTTGGCTGTACAAGTTCAAGAAGAGGAACTAAAGCATAAACTAGAAATGAACGACAGAGTATATCAAGAGCTTTCTTATGAAAAACTCAAACTTTCTAAACAGCATGATCAAATTCTTGAAAAAGCGAAAGTAGAAGCAGCAGAACTTATCCATAAGGCTAAAATAGAAGCAGAATCTCTTTTAGATCAGTTAAAAAAGATGGAACACCAAGAATATAAGGATCATCAGCTTGCTGAAATTAAGCATAAACTTAAAGAATTGAATGCGGATACAGATACTGGTAATCTATTTGAGGATGAGCTTTCAGTTGGAGATTATGTTTTTATTAAGCCTTATCAGCAGAATGGAACAATTACTAAAATCAAGAAGGATAAATATTCTATTCAAATGGGACAGTTTTCCATGGATTTTGATCGAAAGGATTTAATTAGAGCTCCAAAGCCAAAGGAAAAAAAGCTTAGAGAAAAAAGGCTTTCTGGTTATAATCCAACGGCTCATGTAGGTCTTTCTTTAGATTTACGTGGGAAACGATATGAAGAAGTAAAGGAGTTAATGGATACCTATCTTGATCAAGCATTATTGGGAAATTTAGAGTCTGTATCTATTATTCATGGATTTGGTACGGGTGCAATTCGTAAGGCAGTTTGGGAATATTTAAAAACTTGTCCTTTTGTAAAAAGTTATCGATATGGGCAAGAAGGAGAAGGATTAAACGGTGTTACTGTCGTAAAGCTAAAATAAGGATGGATAACATTGATTTATGAGTATAATGGTCAAGAAATTTTAGATGGGCTCTATTTTTTCTATGCTTCCTGGAATTCCAAATGCAATCTTCTTGCAGAACGAATACAGAAACTAAATTTAGAATTTAACTTGCCCATTTATAGAGTGAATGTGACAAAGTATGGTAGTTTGAAGCATCGATTTTCGATTACTCGAATCCCTTCATATTTACTGATTAAGAATGGAGAGGTCATTTCTAGAAGAGATGGAAATGTAGACTATTACTCTTTAAAACTGTGGTTAAAAGAAAGAGGGTAAAGGAATATGGAATATGTATTAATTATTGGACATGATATGGATTTTTCAAAATTTAATTTTTCCAACCGATACATTATTGGTGTTGATGAGGGGGCATATGTTGCCCTCCAACATGGTGTAAAGGTGGATGTAGCCATTGGCGATTTTGATTCTATTGATATGGACAAGGTAGACTATTTAAAGAAGAATACAAAGGTGATTGAGCTTCCACAAGAAAAAAACGATACGGATACGATGGCTGCCTTAAAACTTTGTAAGGATGCCGAACGAATTATAATTTTAGGCGGAATTCAAGGAAAGAGAATCGAGCATTTTATTGCAAATTTATTATTAATGGAAAGATATCCTAAAGTAGAAATGTTAGACAATAATTCTCATATGTATGTCATGGATTCATCCTTTAGCATTAAACGAACAGAATATAAGTTTATTTCTTTTTTCGCTTTAAGTGATACAATTATCACATTAGAAGGCTTTCGATATCCATTAAACAAATATACCTTAAAGAATATGGATCCATTAACGATATCAAATGAATTAACAAGCAGTCGAGGAATTGTGACAATTCAGGGTGGACGAGTTCTTGTCATCCAATCCAAAGAGGATAAGGTACTGTAAAATGAAGAAATTTGCCAGTTATCTCATTCCATCGTTAATCGCAAGTCTTTTGATGAGTATGTATGCCATTGTGGATGGAATATTTGTGGGGCAAAAAATAGGAGATTCTGGCTTAGCTGCAATCAACATAACATGGCCGATTACCTCCTTTCTTCAATCTATAGGAACGGCTTTTGGACTAGCTGGAGGAATCACAATTCAAAAATTAAGGGGAAAAGACGAAGTTGAAAAAGCTCAAAAAATTAAACTTACAACAATTGTAGTTATCATTATTTTAGCTGTTTTCTTTGGGCTCTTATTTTATCTTTTGAGAACTCCTCTATTGTGGGGATTAGGAGCTACTGAAACTTCCTTTGCTTATGCTCATCAATACTTAAAAATTATTTTAATTGGCTCTGTATTTCAAATGTTGGGTATGGGGATATTGCCTTTGCTTAAAAATTCAAATAAAGTAAAGATTGCGGCAGCCGCATCATTATTAAGCGTATTTACAAATTTGAGCCTAGATTATGTGTTCATTTACGTTGCAAATTTGGATTTAGCTGGGGCAGCTCTCGCCTCTGTGCTTGCTCAAGTCATTTCCTTTACGGTTTGTATTCTTGCTTATTTTAAAGAATTTAAAGGAATTACAATGAAAAAAGAAGTTCTTATTGATTTGGCTAAGACAAGTATTGCTCCATTTATTCTATCCTTTTCTTATTCTATTGTCATCATTATAACGAATTTGGTTTGTACATCTTTTGGTAAGGATGAAGCAGTTGCTGCCTACACACTGTTATCATATTTATCGTATATTTTAATTGCCCTAGCTTGTGCAGTTGGGGATTCTATTCAACCTTTATTCTCCTATAATCAAGTCCGAAAGGAGTATAAAGAGAATAAAAAAATGCTTTGTACCTGTATTTTAATTAGTTTTTTAATCTGTTTGATAACTTCCTTAATAATGTTTATCTTTAAAAAGCAATTGGGGGATCTTTATAATTTATCTCCTACCGCAAAGGCCTATTATTATGATGGCTTAATTTATTATGTGATTGGTGCCTTATTTGTTTCCTTTATTAAAGTTGCTGCAAGTTATTTTTATGCTATAGATGCTAAACTATTTGCCAATATTATTGTGTTTTTAGAGCCATTTGTGCTAACTCCAATTGGATTTTTACTATTTTGCTTTCCTTTTAAACTCTATGGAGTTTGGATTGGGTACATTTTTGTTCAAGTCACTTTATTCTTGATTTCCCTTAGTTTAGTGATGATAAAGGAGAAAAAATTATTTCAAACCACATCTAATATTATAAACTAGATATTGCATTAAATATAATGAATATATTTACAATCAAAAAACATGTTATATATTTTCAAAAAACAGATACAAAATGAAAATGAAAGGAGGGGGATTTATGGATGGTTTTTTTCTTGTAGATAAACCTAAAAATATGACTTCTCAAGCAGTTGTTTCCAAGATTAAAAAGCAATTCCATCTTAAAAAATGTGGCCATAGTGGTACTTTAGATCCAGATGCCACAGGGGTATTGGTTGTCGGGTGTGATTCAGCAACAAAGCTGATGAAATGGATTAATGAGCATGATAAATCTTATATTGCGACTATAATTTTTGGATATGATTCAAATACTTTAGATACTTCAGGTACAATTTTAAAAGAAGAATCTATGGATTTTTCAGCTGTAGAAATAGATAATATCTTGAAATCATATATTGGAATACAAGAACAGGTTCCCCCTATGGTTTCTGCGATTAAAATTGCGGGTAAAAAGCTATATGAATATGAGCGTATGCATATAAAAATAGATCCTCCTGCAAGGCGAGTGCAAATATATGATATTAAGAGGCTTTCAGAACTAAGAAGAATAAATAATCATATTGAAGTTGATTTGCTTTTAAAAGTTTCTAAAGGCTTTTATGTTCGTAGTTTAGCAAGAGATTTAGGGAAATCTTTAGGAGGAATTGCAATATTAAAAGAATTACGGCGAATTCAAAGTGGAGATTTTACTTTGCTTTCTGCAGTGCCTTTGGCCGATATTAAAGAAGAAGATCTATTGAAAATTGAAGATATATTCCCTTTTCCAAGATATGAGGTCAATGATTATATTGCAAAACTAGTTCAAAATGGAGTAATTCTAGATGAAAGACAATGGGTTACGAATCAGCCATTCTATGTTGTACATAAAAACAAAATCATTGCGTTATATGAGGTTATAAAGAAAAATCAGTATAAGCCAGTCATCATTTTTAAAGATTGGAGAACAGAAGATGAAAATAATTAAAGTTAAAGGAGCTCAACATGAGCGTATTTTAGATCCTCTTTGTGCAGCCATTGGGAATTTTGATGGGGTGCATTTAGGGCATCAAAAATTAATTGAAGAATGTAAACGCCATGGATATAAGTCTGCTGTTTTGACTTTTTATCCTCATCCTTCTGTATTTTTAAAGAAAATCCCAGATTATAAATTAATTACGCCTATGGAGCATAAGGCGGATATTTTTGCTCGTATGGGAATCGATTATTTGATTATCATTGAATTTAATGAGGATGTCGCAAGAATCAGTAAAGATGAATTTATTCAATGGATGAAAAATTTAAATATAAAATCTTGTGTTTGTGGATACGATTTTACTTTTGGCAGAAAGGCAGAGGGGACAATCCTTGATTTAAGTAAAGAATTTGAATTTTATGAAGTGAAAAAGTTCATCTTTGAAGATGTTCGAGTGTCATCAACTTATACAAGAGAACTGTTGTCTTTAGGGAATATTCCTAAGGCGAATCGTTTGTTGGGAAGAACTTTTTCTATTCGTGGGGAAGTGATTTATGGTTCTCAAAAGGGGAGAAAAATTGGGTTTCCTACTGCAAATATTGAGTACAAAAATTATTATTTGCCAGGTAATGGAGTTTACTTTGTAACGATTTTTCTTCAACAAAAGCTGTATTATGGCATGTGTAATATCGGGAACAATCCGACTTTTAATTTTTCCTTAAAGAAACGTATGGAAGTTAATGTGTTCGGCTTAGATGAGGATATTTATGGGGAAAATATCGAAGTTTTTTTCCATGAAAAAATTAGAGAGGAACGTGCCTTTGCTTCTGTAGAAGAACTAACTGAACAACTAACAAGGGATAAAAAGCAATGTTATATGCTTTCCTCTACGATGAATTTTACAAAATAATAGATTCATACTTGAATTACTATTTAATTTTTGATATAATAAAAAAGGTCGTTTTCTTTGTATATGGATGATCCTCTGATACCTATACTAGGATATACGATGAATAAACAGTTTAAAGGAGGAAAAAAAGATGTTAGCTAAAGAAAGAAAAGCAGAATTAGTAAAACTTTATGGTAAGAATGAAAAAGATACCGGCTCTACAGAAGTTCAAATTGCTATTCTTACAGAAGAAATCAATTTATTAAACACACATTTTGAAACTCATATTCATGATTTTCATTCTAAACGCGGTTTAATGAGTAAAATTGGTCAAAGAAGAGCATTATTAGATTATTTAAAGCGTAAAGATTTAACTAAATATGAAGAGTTAATTAAGAAATTAGGATTACGTAGATAATGAGGGGCACAAATTTGTGCCTTTTTATTTTTTTTGTATCATTTATGAGATTTTGTGTTATAATGAATATGTTATGAATAAAAAAAGTAAGATTTAAGGAGAAAAAGAATGAGTGAAGTAAAACGCTTCGAATACAATTGGGCAGGACGTCCTCTTGTAGTAGAGATTGGCGAAGTAGCAAAACAGGCAAATGGTGCTTGTGTTGTTACTTATGGAGGAAGTACGGTTTTATCAGCAGTTTGTTCTAATAATGTCGCATCAACCGCAGATTTCTTCCCATTAATGGTGATATACCAAGAAAAATTATATGCAGCAGGAAAAATTCCTGGTGGCTTTTTAAGAAGAGAAGGTAGACCTTCTGAACATGAAACATTAGTTTCACGTTTAATCGACCGTCCGATTCGACCTTTATTTGCTGAGGGGTTTCGAAATGAAGTTCAGGTTGTAAATACAGTACTATCTAGTGATCCAGATTGTACAACCGCAATGGCTGCAATGCTGGGATCTTCTATTGCGTTAATGATTTCAGATATTCCTTTTGAAGGACCAATTGCTGGAGTTGTTGTAGGTAAAGTAGATGGAAAATTAATTCTTAACCCAACACCAGAGGAATTAGAAAAATCTGATATTAATTTAACTGTGGCAGGCACCCATACTGCAATAAATATGGTAGAAGCAGGTGCTCGCTTCGTTAGTGAGGATGATATGTGGGAGGCATTGAAATTTGGTCATGCTGAAATTCAAAACCTTTGTGATTTCCAAAAAGAAATTGTTTCTGCATGTGGAAAAGAAAAGGTTGAAGTTGACCTATTCCAAGTAAATCCTGAGATTATGAAAGACGTTAAAGCCTATGCAGAAGAGCGTCTTGTTCAAGCAATTCGAATTGAGGATAAGCTAGAGCGATATGCAGCGATTGATTCTATTAATGCCGAAACAATTGCTCATTTTGAAGAAAAAGTATTCATTAAAGAAATTGAAGGAATTAAGATAATTGATACAGAAGCAAAAACAGAATATTTGCGTCATGTACAGTATACATTAGATGATATTCTTCATAATGAGGTAAGAAGATTAATCTCTGTAGATAAGATACGTCCAGATGGTCGTAAAACGGATGAAATCCGACCATTATCTAGTCGTGTAGATGTATTGCCTAGAGTGCATGGTTCTGCTTTATTTACTCGTGGACAGACTCAAAGTTTAGGAACCGTAACCTTAGGATCTTTAGTGGATAGTCAAATTATCGATGGTTTGGGCGAAGAATCCAATAAACGATTCATGCTTCATTATAATTTTCCAGCCTTTTCTGTAGGAGAAACAGGTAGATATGGGGCTCCAGGTAGAAGAGAGATTGGACATGGTGCCTTAGGAGAAAGAGCTTTATCCTATGTAATCCCTAATGAGGATGAATTCCCATATACAATTCGAGTAGTATCTGAAATACTAGAATCTAATGGTTCTTCAAGTCAAGCAACCATTTGTTCTGGTACTTTAGCTTTAATGGCAGCTGGTGTTCCTATTAAAGCCCCTGTTGCAGGTATCGCTATGGGATTAATTACCTATGGAGATGATTATACGATTTTAACGGATATTCAAGGATTAGAGGACCATTTAGGAGATATGGATTTCAAAGTAGCAGGAACTAAGGATGGTATCACTGCTTTACAAATGGATATTAAAATTAAAGGAATTACTTATGAAATTTTAAAAGAAGCATTGTATCAAGCCAAAAAAGGTCGTTTAGAAATTTTAAACCATATGGCAACAACGATTGCAGAAGTTCGTCCTACTTTAAGTGAATATGCTCCTAAAGTTGTTACAGATAGGATCAATCCAGACAAAATTAAAGACGTCATTGGGGCTGGTGGTAAAACAATCAATGCTACAATTGAAAAGTTTGATAATGTTAAAATTGATTTAGAACAAGATGGAAGACTTTATGTAATGCATGAAAACATGGATACAGCAAAAGCATGTTTAGCTTATATTTTAAATTCAATTCGTGAAGCTGAAGTTGGTGCGATTTATACAGGTCGTGTTACAAGAATTGAAAAATATGGTGTTTTTATTGAGCTATGGGATGGGGCAGAAGGATTATGTCATATTTCAAAATTAGCATTAGAACGAGTAGAAAAGCCAGAAGATGTTGTTTCTTTAAATGATGAAATCATTGTGAAATGTATCGGGGTAAATGAAAAGGGTCAAATTGATCTTTCTCGTAAGGATGCTTTAAGAGATGCTCAAAAAAGAAATGAAAAGAAACAAGACCAATAATTTATAAAAAAATCTAGGTATCCTCATGATAGGATACCTTTTTTTGTTAAAAGAAGTGTATTTTAATCATTTTTATATTTTGTTTTAAAAAAATTAAATGAAATTTTTGAAATACCGCAATTTATATCAAGTAAATAAAGGAGTAGTATCCTATAATATAGTCAAGAAAGATGAAAAGAGGTATATTATGGAAGATTTAAAGAATTGGTGTAAAATTATCGAGGATATCATTAATTTAATTGATTTAAGTATAATCCAAGGAGAATCAGAAACGATTACATTAGAACTGCTTTCTAAGAAATTGGGCTATTCCGAATATTATAGTTCCAGAAAATTTAGGGAAATATCAGGAATGAATTTTAGAGAATATTTCTGTAAACGGAAACTTTCTTTTGCTTTAAAGGAATTAAGAGATCAAAATTCTAAAATTATTGATATTGCTTTAAAATATGGATTTTCTTCACCAGAAGCATTTACTCGAGCTTTTAAGAAGGCCTATGATATAGCTCCAAGTGAATATCGTAAAACTTTAATTCCAGTAGTATTACAAACAATTATAAAGCCATTTGATTGCTACATAGCTACAGGACAAGATTTAATGTCTGAAGAGAGTAAAAATGAAGTCAAGGTCTATTTTGTACATATCCCAGCCCATAAATTTTTACATATCAGGAATTATAATAGTAGAGGTTACTGGGATTTTTGGCAGAAACAAAGTATAATTCAAGGACAGGATTGTGAAACGATTTGTGGGTTTTTAGATAGTATAAAAGGAAAACTTGATGATACATTTGGTGCCGAAAATAATTCTTCTAGTGGACAATTAATGGCTTGGATCAATGCTCCAACTGGAAGAATATGCAATTGGGGAATTCCTCTAGCAGAGGCATATGGTGTGCGACTTCCTGTCGACTATAATGGCCCCATTCCTCCAAATATGCAGTTGATGGATGTTGCCGAAGGGGAATACATCGTTTTTGAACATGGTCCTTTTGATATTACAAAGGAAAGTCAAAGTGTAGAGGCAAAGATAGAGGCTGCAATGTTAAATTTTAATTATGAGGAAGCAGGCTATGCTTTGGATACAAAAGAGGAAAGAGTTTTCTATTTCTTTCATGATCCTAATCGTTTTTGGAAGTACATACGACCCGTCCTAAAAATCAATTCGTGATTTTTAAAAAATGGATTTTCTTGTAATTCATAAAGAAAAATGCTATACTTATAAAGGCAGTTGGGTAACTCAAGCCTTTTAATCGGTTAGGAAAGTCCATGCTAGCACAGTCTGAGATGATTGTAGTGTTTGTGCTTAGCTAAAAAATAAGCTAAGGCATAGAAATATGACGGCAGAAGAAACCTAAGTCCATTGGATAGGGTGTATTCTATAACGTGCCACAGAAACGAGTTCTATAGAAATGTAGAAATGAAACGTTGGTAAACCCCTCAAGCTAGAAACCCAAATTTTGGTAGGGGAGCTTTGGGAGGCGAAATGAAGCTATCCCGAGGGCAAAGAAATTTGCAGATAAATAGTTACCGCCTCACATGAGGTACAGAACATGGCTTATAGACTGCTAAAAAGAGGATTTTTCCTCTTTTTCTTTTTTGTAAAAAAATGTTTAAAAATGTATTGACATACTATACATTGCATAGTATACTATAGGTGAAAAATAATTTTGTATATTTTTTTAGAGTTAATACTATGCATTACACAGTATTGGAGTGATGGAATGAATATTCAAATTAAGAAAGGAATTGTGGAGGTTTGTGTTTTGGCGAGTTTGCGGAAAGAGGCTTCCTATGGATATAAGATTATTAGTGATATTTCTGAATTAATTGAAATATCAGAATCGACATTATATCCGATTTTGCGAAGGCTTGAAGGACAAAAACTTTTGCGAACCTATACGAAGGATTTTAATGGTAGAACAAGAAAGTATTATGAAATCACTCGGTTAGGAGAAAAGAAAATTCGTGATTTCTTAGAAGAATGGCGAGATATGGAACGCGTTTATGATTTTATAGTCAGAAAGGGGAAATAAAATGAGAAAAAGAGAATTTTTAAGAAAGCTCAATAGTCGGCTAAGTCACTTAGATCGGCAAGAACGAGAAGATATATTAGATTATTACGATGAATTGATTGAAGATTCAATTGATCGTACAGGTAAAACAGAAGCAGAGGTCATTTATGATTTAGGAGAACTTGAAGATATTGTGCGAAGAGTTGACCCTTATCATCGTTCAAAAATGAGATATGATGAATATGAAGAAGATAAGGAGGAAGAGCTTAAAAAAAGAAGTAAACCAAGAAGGAAAGAACAATCTAATGGTTTCTTTAAAACGATATGGCAAGTTATATTAACCATCGTAAAGGCGATTCTTTTCTTTGCGGTTACCTTTGCATGTATCCTTATTTTTATTTCTGGAATTGCAGCATTTATCGGAGCAATTTATTTTATAATCGTTAGTGTATTGAACTTTGATGATGGTTTTTCTATTACATTATTTAGGATTGGATTTGGCATTGCAGTGATGGGAGGAACTTGCATTGCAATCCCACTTATCATAAAGATATTGAAGTGGTTATGGAAGTTAATCCGTGCTTTCTTTAACACTTTATCTGGCAAGAAAAGGAGGAGTTATGCATATGAAAATTAGAGGGTTTATTATTGTAGGAGTACTCCTTTGCCTAGCAGGAGTTGGGATATGTAGTTTTGCAGCAACAAGAGATGATTTTGTATTAGAAGAGGTTTACACTGATCCTAGTTTAGAAAAAAAAGAATATAACATTCAAAATGTAGATGAAATTACTTATTCTGGTAGTGCAGAAGATTTAGAAATTGTTTATACAGAAGAAGAAAGTAAAATCATCTATTATGAGGGCAAATATAAACAATATAAAATTACAGAGGAAGAGGGAAATTTAGTCATTTCTCAGGATTATAAAAATCACTTTTTCAATTTTGCTTTCTTTAATTTTGGTTCAAGTAAATGCACCATTTATGTAAATCAAGATTTAAAAGAATTGAATATAACGATGAATGCTGGCCAAATGATTCTTACTGATTTAAACGTTCAGAGCGTATTCGTTGATATAAATGCTGGAAATTCAGTGGTCAATCATTGTACCTTTGAATTATTTAAGGCAGATGTAGATGCGGGGAATATGAAAGTAAAGAATACTATAGTAAAGGATATGAATATTGATTTTTCAGCAGGAAACTTCAATTTTCATGGTGATATCCTTTCTAGTGCCCATATTTATTTGAGTGCTGGTCAATTAAAATTGGATTTAATCCGTCAAAAAGAAGAGTATGTACATGTTATATTAGACACAGAAGTCGATGCAGGTAAGGAAACGATTTCGTATGGTCGAGCATAAAAACTCAGCATAATGCTGAGTTTTTCTTTTCCCTTTGATTTCTAATCTTGAAAAATACCTCTTTCTTTGATAGAATAAAGAAGAATAAATTTAGATAAGGAGGTTTATCATGAAAGAAATTGAAGAAATGAAGAAGCGACAAAGAATGATTCGGAATTTTTGTATCATCGCTCATATAGATCATGGTAAATCCACCTTAGCTGATCGAATTTTGGAAATTTGTGAATCCGTTGAAAAAAGACAGATGCAGGAACAACTCCTAGATTCTATGGAATTAGAAAGAGAACGTGGAATTACAATTAAACTCAATGCAGTAAGCATGGTATACCACGCTAAAAATGGGTTAGATTATGAGTTTCATTTAATTGACACTCCTGGTCATGTTGACTTCACCTATGAGGTTTCTAGAAGTTTAGCTGCGTGTGAAGGGGCAATTTTAGTTGTAGATGCAACTCAAGGTGTGGAAGCTCAAACGCTAGCGAATGTCTATTTGGCTTTAGATAATAATTTAGAGATTTTACCTTTAATTAATAAAATTGATTTACCTTCAGCTGACCCTGAACGTGCCAAACAAGAAATTGAAGAGGTTATTGGAATCCCTGCCTATGAAGCTGTTTTAGCCTCTGCAAAGACAGGAGTAGGCGTAGAAGATATCTTAGAGCAGGTGGTAAGCTATATTGCTCCACCAAGTGGAGATATTTTGGCTCCGACTCGAGCTTTAATTTTTGATTCTGCTTTTGATGCTTACCGTGGTGTAGTTGTACTCGTATGTGTGAAGGAAGGAATTATTCGTAAAGGGGATACGATTCAATTTTTAGCTTCTAAAGCTAAATATCAAGTTGTAGAACTTGGCGTTCGAACACCAAAAGAGGTTCAAAGAGAATATTTAATGGCTGGAGATGTTGGATTTATTACGGCCTCTATAAAAGATATTTCTGATGTCCGAGTTGGTGATACAATTACAACAATTGAACAACAGGCAGTTGAACCTTTAGAGGGGTATCGAAAATTAAATCCGATGGTATTTTGTGGATTATACCCAATTGATTCTAAGCAATATACAGATTTAAGAGATGCACTAGATAAACTCAAATTATCCGATGCCGCTTTGGTTTTTGAACCTGAAACCTCACAAGCTCTTGGGTTTGGATTCCGCACAGGCTTTTTAGGATTACTTCATATGGATATAGTGAAAGAACGAATTTCTAGAGAATTTGGCATAGAATTGATTGCTACTGCCCCATCTGTTTCCTATCATGTTTATTTAACTGATGGATCTATGTTAAAAATAGATAATCCTAGTGGATTACCAAGTCTTCAAACCATTGACCGCATTGAAGAGCCTTTTGTTCGAGCAACGATTATGTCACCAACAGAATATGTCGGGGCAGTAATGGATTTGTGTCAGAAAAAAAGAGGAATCTTTATGGATATGGAATATATTGAAGAAACTCGGGTTGTCATTCATTACAATATGCCTTTATTAGAAATTGTTTTTGATTTTTTTGATAAACTCAAGAGCTATACAAAAGGTTATGCATCTTTTGATTATGAATTGGGAGATTATGAAGCCTCAAAACTTGTGAAAATGGATATTATGCTTAATGGCGATGTTGTAGATGCATTATCCACAATTGTCCATAAGGATTTTGCATATTCTAGAGGAAAAGTTATCGTTGAAAAATTAAAAGAAATAATTCCACGACAATTATTTGAAGTTCCTGTTCAAGCCGTAATTAATCATAAAGTAATTGCTAGAAGTGATATTAAAGCGATGCGTAAGGATGTTTTAGCAAAATGTTATGGAGGGGATATTTCAAGAAAGAAAAAACTTTTAGAAAAACAAAAAGAAGGAAAAAAGAAAATGAAGGCAATTGGGAATGTTGAAGTTCCACAGGAGGCCTTTTTAGCAATATTATCCACAGAGGATTAATAAGAAAAGGAGAAAAAAATGAAAAAAGAAAATTGTCCATATTGTACTTATGGTGAATCCCTTGCCAAATTTGGTCTTTTGGCATTTGAAACAACGACATCTGAGGTGATTGTTTTTAAGGACCAAACTCATCCTGGAAGAATGATTGTAGCTTATAAAAAAGATCATGTAGCTGAAATACAGGATTTAAATGAAAAGGAAAGAAATGCTTTTATGAAAGATGTTGCCGATGTAGCAAGAGCAATTCAAAAGGCATATCATCCAAATCGAATCAATTATGGAGCTTATGGTGATACGCTTGGTCACTTGCATTTTCATTTATGTCCTAAATATGAGGGTGAAGCAGAATGGGGAGGCACCTTTGTTATGAATACTGGAAATTTAAGTGATGATGAGGCCTGTAAGGAAGTTGCCAAGAGAATTATTGAAAATTACGAGGCTTAAATTTGTTGGATTTTCCTATAAAAAAGGGGAATCCTTTTTTATATTTTTATTTTTTCTTGTGTCTTTTTAAAAAATGGTGTATACTAAATATGTCATATTAAGGGGAGGCGAAAGCCTGAGAGGATAAGGATCTACCCTTAACCTGATCTAGGTAATGCTAGCGTAGGGAATAATATGAAGAGGTTTTTTATATATCTCATCAATATTCTTTTTAAGCATGTCCTAGCGGACATTTTTTATTTTAAAAAGGAGAAAAATATGAAAAGAGAAAAATTTTCAACAAGAGTGCTAGCTGAAGTAGCAATTTTTGCCGCATTAGCTTTTGCACTTGACGCACTTCAAGGTGGAATTTGGAGAGGTGTGTTCTTTAATGGTGGTTCCATTGGATTTGCTATGGTGCCCATCTTTTTGATTGGCTATCGAAGAGGTCTTTTACCAGGCATTTTATGTGGAGGAATTGTAAGTCTAGTTCAAATGCTTGGTGGTATCTATGTAATTAACGCAACAACCTTTGAAAATTCATTTATGCGAATTATGGGTCCTTTTTTCCAAATTCTATTGGATTATGTTCTTGCCTATACTGTGGTAGGAATATCTGGAGCTTTTGCTTCTAAATATGCAAATGGAAAAACGATGGGGCAAAAGTTGATGTGGATTGTCATTGGAACGGTTTTTGCAAGTCTTTTGAAGTATGCCTGTCATGTTGTTGCCGGAGGTGTATTTTGGCTATCTGCATCTATAGAAGATGCTGCTTCCTTTATGGGTGTAAAATCAATTAGCTGGGGATATTCTTTCCTATATAATGGAGCTTATTGTATACCAAATACGATTTTATGTACGGGTACAATGCTAGTTATTGCTCGGTTTTATGGTCAATTTTTGGTTCCTAGTGTAACATCAAAAAAAGAAAAGGTAGAAGATTCAATTGAAACGGAGGTAAATTTAAATGAAGAACCTGAAAAAAAATAGTGAAATTGTAAAACGATGGATTTTAGTAGGCTTATCTTTATTTATCCTTGCAATATCAATAGCTTTTATCGCTTTAAGTTTTGGCTATGCAGATGATGGCTATGGAACAGATATTTCCTTTAATATGGATTATGTCGTATTCCTATTATGTGGAATTGCAATGCTATGTTATAGTATCTATAGTGTAATTGGATATTATAAGAATAAAAATTTGAAAATGGCGTATTATAGTGCTTTTGGAGTTATTTCTGTTTTACTTGCTTTTTATCCATTGGGTGTATTTTTTAAGGCAATGTCTAAACATAAGCCCTTTTTAGAGTATCAAGAGTACTTATATATTGGCATTTTAGGGATTGGACTGATTGCTTATTTATTATTTCAATTTTTATCTGATCAACAAACAGAAGAATAAAAATAAAAAAGTGATTCATTATGAATCACTTTTTTATTCTGTAGAGTCTTTTTTTGTTCTCTTTTTAGGAGGTTCAGGTTTTTTAAGACTATCCCTAATTTCTTCTAATAATTCTACAACTGGATCCTTCACAGGTTCTATAACCTCCTCAGGAGCCTCTTCAACAACTGGCTCAAGAGCTTCGGTTTCAGCCTCTTTATCAGCCTTTGCTTTTTCTTCTAGTTCCTTTCTCTTTTTGCCTAAATACGTAACCACCTTTAAAATGATGAACAACGTTAAAGCAATGAAGAAGAAGTTCAAAATAGATTCAATAAAAGCACTCCAATCAATATAGTTCAAAACGGTATATCCTTTTCCATTTGGTCCTAAAATGATTGCGTCAGCTGCAGTATTTGTGGTAGCGAGCTTTGAATTTGGTAAAATCGTATAAAGACCGGACTCCATTCCTGGAATATAAGATAACGCCCAGTTGACTACTGGCATAAGAATTTGTTTATTTAATGTTGTAACAATGGTATTAAATGCTCCACCAATAATTACACCGACAGCCATATCTAAAATATTCCCTCTTGTAATGAAACTTTTAAATTCCTGAATTAATTTTTTCAATTTTTCCACCACCCTCTACTTAATTATAGTCAAAGTGACAATATTTGTAAAGGCAATCTTTCTTTTTCCTGATTTTCTTTAATTTTTTTCTATGGAATCCCCATATTTATGGTATAATAAAAAAAAGCGTTGTTGGAGGAAGAACAATGAAAAAAATAGATATTCATACACATTTAATAGGAACAATTTGTGGTATTGGATCTGAAGGTGAACTAACTCCAATTGGTAAGGGGAAAGGAATCTATGCAAGTGGAAAAATTATCCAGCTTATTCCAGAAGAATATGGGGATAAGGAACTTACTCCTGAAGTTTTAGTACGTGTCCTTAGAGAACATGATGTTGAATTTACAGTTTGTTTACAAGGAAATTATGCAGGTTTTCAAAATCATTATACCTATGAGGCATCAAAGCGGTATCCTCTTCAAATTGTTCCCGCAGCTACCTATGATCCTTTTTTTAGAAATAAAGATAAAATTATTTACCATTTATTTGATGAACTCAAGATCCAAATCATTAAAATGGAAGTTTCCAATGGCTCAGGACTTATGGCAAATCATCCAACCATTGATTTAGATGGTCCAATTATGCATGAGGTTTATCAAATGGCCCAAAAGCATCATCTCTTATTTTTTATAGATATTGGGCGACCTGGAAATAATTGTTATCAGGTAGAAGCGGTAGCAAGAGTTGCAGAAAAATATAAAGACATAACTTTTGTAGTGTGTCATCTTACAGCACCTCAACATGAACAGATGGATATTCTTACTAAAAATATGAATCTCCTAAATCTTCCTAATATTTATTTTGATATCGCAAGTTTGCCAAATAATACGAAACAGCCTTATCCTTTTATAGAAGCTCAAAACTATATTCGTACTGCGATGGATATTGTTGGAAAAGATAAAATTCTTTGGGGAAGTGATTTTCCTGCAGCTATGAATTATACAAGCTATGCAAATGCCTATCGTTATATTGAAGAAAGCTCCCTCTTTTCTTTAGAAGAAAAACAAGCAATTTTATATGAGAATGCTTTACGATTACTAAAGGATTATAGAAAATGAAAGGTTTATATGTCCATATCCCCTTTTGTAAGCAGATATGTAGTTATTGTGATTTTCCAAAGCAAGTAGCAAAAAAACAATTGCAAGAAGAATATGTAAAACATTTGATAGAAGAACTTAGGGAGTATCATGCATGCTGCCATGAAATCCAAAGTGTATATATTGGTGGTGGGACTCCTAATCATTTGTCACTTTCTCTTTTAACCGCTCTTTTAGAAGAACTGGCTCCTTTTTTTAAAAACTCTTTAGAAAATACAATTGAAATCAATAGTGAACTTTTAACGAAAGAACAGGCAGTTTTGTTTAAGCAATTTGGAATAAATCGAATTAGTATAGGCGTTCAAACTTTTTCTAATGATTTAATTCAAAAGATTAGAAGAAACCACACTAAAAATACAGTTTTAAATGCGATAAAGATTCTAAGGGGAGTTGGGATTAATAATATCAATTTAGATATGATATATGGTTTGCCAGGTCAAACATTAAAAGATGTAGCGATGGATGTAGAAGAGCTACTAGAGCTTAACCCTCAGCATATTTCTTATTATAGTCTTATTTTAGAAGAAAAGACGATCCTTTCTTATCAACTAAATCATCATCAAATTACGCTTCCTGATGATGATTTAGTAGCAGATATGGCCAATTATATAACTCAAAAATTGAAATTGAATGCGTTTAAACATTATGAGATTAGTAATTTTGCTTTAGAAGGATATGAATCAATTCATAATATAGGCTATTGGAAATGTGAGGAATATATCGGTGTTGGTGCAGGTGCATGTAGTTTTATCGACTCTTACCGAATCCAAAATCATTTTATTTTACCAAAGTATTTTAAAGAACGGGTTTTTATAAAAGAATGGATTTCATCTAAAGAAGCTAAAAGTGAGTATATGATGCTTGGATTTCGGCTGACTCAGGGGATAAAAAAAGAAGATTATCTCCTTCGGTTTCATCATTCTATTGAAGAGGATTTTGATTTATCAAATCTTTTCCAAAAAAATTTAATTGAGGAAGTAGATGGATATATTCGGATTAAAGAAGATAAACTTTTATTAGGAAATTTAGTCTTTGAAGAATTTGTGAGGTGAGAAGAATTGAAAAAAGAAAAAGAAGTTCTTTTTTATGAGTTTTCTGATTTTCGATATCATTTACAAACTGATAAGAGATTGAGTTTTAACACAATCTCTGCTTATATGACTGATTTGGAAGGGTATGGGGAATTCCTAATTAAATATCAAGAAATATCGGATATTGCTTATGTAGATGAAACGCATATCAATAAATATATCGCTTCTTTAAAACGTGCAGAATTATCAAAACAAACCATTGCTCGCAAAATTATTGCGATTAAAGAGTTTCATAAATTTTTATATACAGAAAAAATAACAGATACTGATGCGGCAAAATTTATTGAACTCCCTAAGCCATCTAAGCCTTTACCTATAGTCTTAAGTAAGGAAGAAATATTTAAGATGATGGATTCAATTTCAACAGATTCTCCCCTAGGACTTAGGGATAAAGCGATTATGGAAACTCTTTATGCATCTGGGCTTCGGATTAGTGAACTGGTAAATTTGAAAACTGCTGATTTGCATTTAAGAGAAAAATATATCGTTGTCATTGGTAAAGGAAATAAGGAGCGAATGGTTCCTTTAGGAGATATGGCTGTTATAGCTTTAAGAGCGTATTTAGAAAAGGGTAGACCCTATTTATCTAAAAAGCCTGGGACAACCCTATTTTACAATTACCAGGGGAATCAAATCTCTAGACAGTCCGTATACAAATTTATTGTAAAATTGGCGAAAGATAACGGTATTACAAAAGAGATTTCTCCTCATACCATTCGCCATAGTTTTGCTACTCACCTATTAGAAGGGGGAACTGATTTAAGGGTTGTACAGGAACTTTTAGGACATGAGGACATATCAACAACCCAAATCTATACTCATATTGATCGGTCTAGATTAAAAGAGATGTATCAAAATACACATCCACTTGCAGTAAAAAACAAAAAGGAAGGAATAGAATAATATGTATAAAAGAATATTTTTAATAGTAATGGACTCTGTGGGGTGCGGAACAGCCCCTTTAAGCCATTTATATGGCGATGATGGTGCAAATACCATCTCCCATATCGCAAGCTCTTGTAATGGGATTAAATTACCAACATTAGAGTCTTTTGGTTATGGAAATTTAACTGAAATAAAAGGAGTATCCCCTATAAGTCATCCAAAAGCATATTATGCTAAGGCAGATGAGCTTTCTACAGGAAAGGATACAATGACAGGACATTTTGAAATGATGGGGGTTCATACAACTCAACCCTTTAAAACTTTCACAGATACAGGATTTCCTAAAGAATTAATTGATTTATTAGAGGAAAAAACGGGGCATAAAGTTATTGGAAATGTTGCAGCTTCAGGTACAGAAATTTTAAAAGAATTAGGAGAAGAGCATATTAAAACTGGGGCGATGATTGTCTATACATCAGCGGATAGTGTTCTTCAAATTGCTGCCCATGAAACGTATTTTGGGTTAGAAGAATTATATCGGTGTTGTGCAATTGCTCGAGAGCTTTGCTTAGATGAAAAATATAAAGTGGGAAGAATTATTGCTCGTCCATTTGTTGGCGAAACAAAGGATGATTTCAAGCGGACACCAAATCGTCATGATTATGCATTATCTCCAGCTCATCCAACGACTCTAGATGCTTTAAAAGAAGCAAAATATGATGTAATTTCAATTGGAAAAATTAATGATATATTTAATACCTGTGGGATTACAGAGGCTCATAAAACCGTTTCTAACCATCATGGAATGGAAGTGCTAAACGAAGTTGCGAAAAAGGATTTTACAGGATTATGTTTTCTAAATCTTGTTGATTTTGATGCTTTATATGGCCACAGAAGAGATGCACTAGGGTATAAGCAATGTTTAGAAGAATTTGATCAAGATTTAGCCACTTTTTTAAATTTTGTTCAAGAAGATGATTTAGTCATGATTACAGCAGATCATGGAAACGATCCAACATGGACGGGAACAGATCATACAAGAGAGTATGTTCCTTTCTTGATTTATAATCCAAACCTTAAGGGAGGAAATTTAGGAATCCGAAAATCTTTTGCCGATTTAGGACAAACGATTGCAGAGAATTTCAATGTGAAAAAACAAAGAATTGGAACTTCATTTTTAGAGGAATTAAAATAATGAACAACTTTATTTATCACACCCCAACAAAAGTATTTTTTGGTAAAAAAGAAGAGGAGAAAATTGGGGAAATATTAAGTGCATTTCATGCTCATAAGATATTAATCCATTATGGTAAAAATTCGATAATTAAAAGTGGTTTATTAGCAAAGATTAAAGAGGGGCTTAAAGCCTCTAATTTATCTTATTTTGAGCTTGGAGGCGTAGAGCCCAATCCGAAATTATCTCTCGTTTTACAAGGAATAAAAATTGTAAAAGAAAATCAAATTGATTTTGTTTTAGCTATCGGTGGAGGATCGGTGATTGATTCAGCAAAATCGATCTGTGCTGGAGCCTGTGTTTCGTTTTCACCATGGCTATTTTCCATTGGAGAAAAACAGCCAAAAGAGTCCCTTCCATTAGGTGTCATTTTAACACTTGCTGCTAGTGGTTCAGATATGTCAAATTCTTGTGTAATTACAAATGAAATCACAAAAGAAAAAAGAGGCTTTACAAGTGAATATAATCGCCCAAAATTTGCGATTCTAAATCCAGAATTAACCTACACCGTTTCCCCATATCAAACAGCTTGTGGTATCGTAGATATTATGATGCATACCTTAGAGCGATTTATTTCTAATAGTACTGAAACATGGATTACTGATGAAATCGCAATTGGTTTATTAAAAGCTGTTTATAAGGCAGGGGAAATTGTTATGAATTCACCCGAAAACTATGATGCTCGAGCAACACTTTTATGGGCAAATAGTTTATCTCATAATGGATTGACTTCGTGCGGAAGAGATTTTGTAATGTCTGTACATCAATTAGAACATGAACTAAGTGGTATGTTTGATGAGGTTGCTCACGGTGCAGGATTGGCAATTCTGTGGCCAGCTTGGGCAAAATACGCTTATCCAAATGCGAAAGATAGATTCTTAAAATTAAGCTATGAAGTATTAGAAATTCAACCGAGCAATTCAGTCGATGAAGATATCCTAGCAGGTATTCATAAATTAAAATCCTTTTTTAAAAGTATAGGAATGCCCACATCGTTACGTGAGATCAATGTTACTGAAGAGGATATTCAGAAGCTATCCATTAATGTAACATTTGAGCATAAAAGAATCCTTCATGATGTAATAGAAATTGATGAGGCAATGGCTTATAAAATTTATTCTGAAGCTCTATAAAACACCTTCTTTACTAGAGGGTGTTTTTTTATGCATGTAAATAAATTTCAAATTTTAACTAGTAATTAAAACTAGATAACAACAATATATAGACCTATATATGTGATTTTATATATTAAATAAAGAAAGAAAAATATATACATAAATTATGTCATATTTAAAGTTAAAATAGATATGAAAAAAAGGAATGTGTAAAGACAAAACGAAATTCTATTTGTATTGGATATACCATTTCATGACATATTTTTCACGTTGCTATTTTTTATTAGTCCAATATATATAAGTAATTATAAAAATCGAAAAGGTATGTTCGTTGATGATTGTTTGTCGATTTATAAATTAGAAAAATAAAATATGTAAAATGCAGTCGTGAATTTATAGCCATTTATCGAAATCTCTAAAAAAGCAGTACACATCAAGAAATTCACTTTTCCACACATAAATGAAATATCGCAGAATATCAATATATTTTAATGGTTAACATAATATATATTATAGGAAGTTGTTTGAATATTTAAAAAGGCCTCTTTTGAGCATTGAAAATATACTATTTTCTATTGATGAGAATATTTAATTGCGAAATTAAAGGAGATTTCTATTGATAAACTACTTCAAAATTATTCAATTGATGTAGTTAAACATTTTTGGATAAATTAATATACAAATCGACAAAGCGTTTTATGGGGGATTGTGCTTCTTATTGTCTAATTTGCTTATAAAGTATAAAATTGAGGCATTTTATGGCAGAAAGAAATTTGTCACTTCTCTTCCTCTTCTGCTTTGCTGCAAGGGTGGTTTTTTCTTTATTTTTGCTTGGCATATGGCATCGTGCAATGCCAAAAAAAAGATGAGAGATTTTAAACTCTCATCTTTATACTTGCTTAAATATCAAAAATACTGAGCTGTTTATTCCTTGGATCGAATGGCTCATCACCGGTAATCCGAATCCATGTTGCAGATCTTCCTGTGCCATTTGGACGTATTTTATTTTCTCTTTTTAAATTCTCTAACGCTCGATTAATTGTGGAATCAGACAAATATGGATTCTTAGCTCTAATATCTTCCTTCTTAAATATCTCACCCAATTTTAATATGCTTGATTCAACGTTATCTATTTTTCGTAAGCCCTTATCAAAACTGTAAGCATCCTCTTTGCCTTCAATGATGGAATATCCTTCTAAAAGCATTTGGATTGTAAGATTATTTAAAATCGCAGTTTGTGAGAATCCTGACTCCCAGTTATAGTTTGCTTGAACCAATGCTGTATGAAATTGATCTTTGTATTTTAAATAAAGTTCAAAAAAGCTGATGTATTTAAAAACATTAAATTGTTCTTTGAATAATAAACAATAGTAAATTAATAAATTCATGAATTCATTTTCTTGGTCGAAAACATTTAGATTGCTTAAATCAACAAATAAGTTGGTCGCAAGCTGAGTTGCTTCTACTTGGTTGCTGTCTAAAAGTTTTTTATATAGATGTAAAATTTCATCAAATTTAATTCGCATAGAAACCTTTTTCTTCTCTCTTAAAAGGTTCATTTGTACTTCAATTGTTTCCGTGCGATACCCCACCTCTTTTACCGTTCCAAATACTCGTTTTGCAAGGGATAAAAACTCGTTGGAATTGAGCTCTAATTCGCTTCCTTTTTTTTGTAAGATTTGGAAGACTTCTTTTAGATTATTTACGATTTTTTCATGACTCGTTTTTGGGGTCCCGTTCTTCTTAGTTAAGAACCTTAATCTACTTTCACTGATGTCTAAATTTAGAGCCTTAGCAGCAAAGAAAGTTTCTCTTTCTATCGTTTCTTTTATTATGGTTTGCATATCGGATTTAAAGATATCTTCATAGTAAAAATCCTTACCCTTAAAGCGATATAATTTTGTTAATTCCATGACCAGTTCAGCTGGATAGGATATTCGCTTTATATTTTCAAGACAGCTCATAGTATGCCTCCTTATTTCTATACTAAATTATAACAAAGTTCGCCAAGCAAAACAAGTGATTTCTTAAGTAAAAAAAGACAGGGAAATGGTATCTATTTCCCCTGTCTTTTTTATTAAATTAAATCTTCAGTGTAAAAGATAGAATCACCAATAAATTCGCGAATAATGGAATTACATGGAATCCATTTGTCGCTAATATCTTTAAAGTATTTTAAGAATTTGACTAAACGATTGGCCTGAATGAAATATGGACTATTTGAATCTACGGCTTCTAATAAAGGTAAGGCATGTTTCTTAAGAACACAAAGTTCATAAGAAAGCTCGGAATTATATACAAAATCAGCATTGGATTGATGAGGATATATCCATTTGAATTCTCCTCTTCTTACACTTGGCCACATTTCAATTGTTTGTTCACAGCTAGAATTTCTGGTTTTATAATCCCGTACCATTCTTCTAATTAATCTTATATCGGATAAGGAAATTGGGTTATGATCATCGATATGTAATTGTGCCTGTGGAGCAATATAGATTCTAAATTTAACTTCTCTTGGAATTGAAGGAGTTAAATCATCATTTAAAGCGTGAATCCCTTCAATCATGATAGGTTGAGTTTTCCCTAGTTTAACAGGTTCTGTAAAGGTTCTTTTTTGAGTTTTGAAGTCATAGATTGGTAAAGCAACTTCTTCACCATTAATTAATTTGTATATAACCTCATCAAATAATTTGCGATCTAAAGCATCAATATGCTCAAAATCAGGCTTCCCCTCTTCATCTAAAGGAGCCAAATGACCTTGATTATAGAAGTTATCTACACTGATCATAAGTGGATCAATTCCTAATGTTTTAAGTTCGATTCTTAAACGATTGGTAAATGTGGTTTTCCCACTTGATGAAGGCCCTGCAACTGCAATTAAACGAATTTGATCAATATTGCGAGCAATCTTATCTCCTAATTCACTTAATTGATTGTTATGCCTTGTTTCACAAAGATTAATGAATTCTAAGGCTTTTCCCTGTTCTACAATTTCATTCATTTGATAGATATAAGAAGCTGTAGTTATATTTCCCCAACGATTTGCTTCTCTTAATGCATTTTGGAAGACCTTTTCATCCTCAAAATAAGGAATTTGACCTTTTTCTTCCGCCCTAGGATATTGGATGATAAATCCAGGAGCATAAAGCATCAAACGATAACTTTTAATGTATCCTGTAGAAGGAAGCATATATCCAAACATATAATTCTTGTAGTCGCCACATTCATAAACATGGACTGTAGATTCCTTTCGATATTGAATGATTTTAGCTTTATCCTTATATCCAATGGAATTGTAATATTCGATTGCTTCTTCTTTGGAAATACTAGAACGTTTAATTGGCAGGTTTGCGGCTATAATACGATCGAGTTCAGCCTTTATCGCATCTAGATCTTCCTGTAAAAAAGCATGCTTGATGTTAGAAATGCTTGCAAAGATTGATCTTGAAACACTATAATTAAAAATAACCTTGGCTTTAGGGAAAACTTTCTTACAAGCCATAATAATGAGATACCGTAAAGTAGATTGATAAATTGTTACTGCTTCTGTATCAGATAAGGTTAAAAGTTCAACTGTGCAATCCTTATCAAGAATATAATCCAGCTCTCGAATTCGATTATTTACTTTTGCTGCTTGATAATCAAATGTATTTTCTTCTATTAAATCCGCGATTCTGATTTTTTCATTTTTTACAATTGTTTTTCCATCTAATTGTATTTTCAAAATTATTCCTTCTTTCTTTAGTAAATTTCTTTTTTTAAAACTTTTTTTGTTTTTCCTATTTCCGATTTCTTAAAAGTTTACTGGCTAATGAATTATACCATAAAAAAAATAAAAAAACTAGTCATATTTCTTTTGCTAATTTTCTTTCTTCCTTCTTTTTTATTTTATGTTCTTTTGATAAAAAATATTTTCTTTTAAATCTAATTTTAAATATTACATTATTTAATAACTTGAAATATTTTATGAATTTAAAAATTATAATGATTTAGTATTTTATATTAGATTCGTGTTTAAAATAAAATAATTCTCTCAAATTCCCCTTTTTTTTAGCAATTGAGATGGAGAATGTACCACAAAATGATTTCTCGATTGCTAAAAATGAATATCCATTAGAATAATGAAATGTTTTATAATAAAAATTAAATAGTTTTATATTCTTTTGCCTATATTTAAAATAAGCCTATTTTTAGGCGTTTTTAAGCGATTTTACAACAGATATGGATAAAATACTAGGAATAAGTGAAATTCTCTTATTTCCACAATAGAATCATTTGTAAAAATAAAAAAAGCGTGTTTTTTTTAGAAAAACCGCTTGTTTTTATTTTTAATTTAGTTTTATTTATTTTTTGAAATAATTTATAAAAATGAATGTTAAGTTTATAATAAAAAAGAAATATAGTTTCAAATACTAGATACAATTTCAAATCTTTTTTTGTTCGATAAGAAAGGAAGCCATTGCCTCTCCCATGGCTTGATATGCTTTTTTTGAAGGATGAAGATGGTCCCCAGAATCATAGAAATCTTTAAATTGTACTGCATCTTCTATTTTACAGCCAACGATGGCCTCAAAATCAATGTGAGGCTGCATCCGAATCCAAGAATTTACTTCGTTTTTTAAAACTTCTCGGAAAGGAGCATAGGTACGCCAATTATAAATTGGAAGCAGTGTACCAAAGAACACAGTTAAATTTTCTTTTTTTGCAAACTGGCTATATTCTTTTAAACCTTCAATCAGTTCAGTTGCGGTAGGAAGATCAGAGAGGGGTCTAAATGGATTGATATTCGTTCCTACTGGATGGATAATGTCATTTATGCCATGTTGTATGATAATCGTGGTTGCACCTGAAACTGATGTAATTTCATGAGAAAATCTTTTTTTTCCACATTTTCCATAGGACTGATAGGTTATACAGGAGTACTCTCTTAAAATACGAGTGCCTGAAACAGCTTTTCGCACAACAGAGATATGATTTATATTTCTTTTACGTAATTCAAGTAAAAAATAGTCTGGCCAATCTTGACTTGTAATAGAATCACCATAGCAAATGATTGCATGGTTTTGGTCTTCTGTATAAAGATCAATGTTTGCTAAAAAATATACCCAAGAGGTTGATTTAGATGTATTGATATCTAAAGTTTTATTTAGAAGCTGATTCCCATAAGCAAAGTAGCCTTTAGATAAAGGACCGATAATATCAACTCCAGAGGTTAGAAGTGTATATTCCTTAAGATAAAAGGAAATAATTAGATAACAATTTTCTGGTATGAATATTTCGATTGGATCGGTTTGAATCGATTGATGAGCAGGAATTCTCATTTGTTTCTTCTTTTGATAAGTCAAAGAAATGATTTCTCCTTGTTCATCAGATAAAGTTTTACCAAAGCCAATTGTGAGTTCTTCAATTTCTATATCCTCAGTAGAACAAAAGTTATCTAAGGTTATCCGTAGTTTTTTTCCAGAAAAAGGGACAAATATTGGGTATCTTAGTGTTATATCTTTTGCATAGGTTGCAGGTGCTGGTAAAACTGTAGATTGTGCATTTCCCCAAATGGTAACCCATTTCATATGTTTCATTTCCTTTCTTAATAAATCTAGTTTTAATTATTATATACAATTGTGCTATAATTAAATTCATTTTTATAATAAATAGCAAATATAATATTGAAAACTAGATTTGTTTTGAATTTAATTTCTAGAAACAGAATACCATATTTTACCTTTTTTGTTAAGCAAAAAATCCTACTTTAGTGTAGGATCTTTATATTTATAGAATTATAGCAATTAAATTATTATGATTGGAATTCATTATTTTATCTAAAACATTTTTAATTTTATCTTTAGATTTATCAGGTAAACCATGAATTTTAGATTTCATAGAATCATTCACGATATCAGAAAGTTTTTTACCAAAGAACTCCTTGTTCCATACTTCTTCTTCATTTTCCCCTTCATTTAGGCTATCCATTAGCATCTTAGACTGATCAAAGGAACCTATAATTGGCGTAAAAGAGGATTCTAGATCTACGGCAATCATATGGATACAGGAGGCTTTAGCGGAGAGCTTTACTCCATACATTCCATTTTTCTTTACAACCTCAGGGGGAAGTAGTCGCATATCTTCAATTCTTGGGACAGATACTCCATAGCCAGTTTGCTTGGCTTCTAAAATCGCTTGATTGACTTCTTCATATACCTCATTGGCCTTTTTAGACTGATATAGGTAGCTAATGAAATCTTTTCTACTTTCGCTGCATTTACCAAGCAACATATCTACAATTTCTTTATATTTTGAATCATCTAAATCTAAAAGAATGCTTGCTTTACCTGTTGAGGCCTCTAATAATTCTAATTTGACATCGGAAAATTGGTTGGTATTTTTTAATTCTTTGCAGATATTAGAAATATCTTTTACTTTTTTGTATTTCATTTCTACTTCTTTAATTGCACACATAATATCATGCTTTAAAGGAATATCTTCTCCAATCGCATCAATATAATCTGGTAAAGATATTTCTAGATCAGAAATAGGGAACTCTTCTAATGCTTTAGAAAGAATTAAATTTGCATCTTCTACACTCATTGTTAATGCAGATAAGCATACAACATTTGTTTCATATTTTGTTTCTAAATCTTTTGCTAGTGCGATTGCTTTTGGATCTTTTGGATCTTTTGTATTTAAAACAATCACAAAAGGTTTGTTCATTTCTTTTAGTTTTGGAATTAATTTTTCTTCAATCTGTTGGTATTCTGTTCTAGAAAACTCTGTAAATGATCCATCAGATGTGACATAAATTCCTAAATTGGAATGATTATAAATTACTTTTTCTGTACCTATGGATGCTGCTTCTTTAAATGGAATGGCTTCATTATACCATGGAGTTTTAACAAGTCGTGGTTCTTCTTCAGTACCATACCCTTCAGCTGATGCTATAATTTCACCTACACAATCAACAAATCTTAAATTCATTAAAGTATTATTCACATTTAATTCAATAGAAGTTGAGGGAATAAATTTTGGTTCAACAGTCATAATCTGCTTACCCTCTGCCGTTTGTGGCAATTCGTCTAAGATTTTATGTTTTAAAAACTCATCTTCTATATTTGGCAAGATCAATAGTTTAAAAAATGAATTAATTAAGCTTGACTTACCACTTCTGCATGAACCAACAAATCCAATAAATAAATCACTCTTCATTCTATTTGATAAGCTAATTAATGCCTCATCATTCATATAAATTCCTCCTCGTTAGTCATAGGAATCATATGTGATATTCTTTTTAAATATTCCAAAATCGAATAGAGTTTCTATATTATTTTAAAAATTTACGAATTTCTTTATCCTTAGCTTTTGTATAGGGTGCATACCGAATCGATAAGTCCAGCCAGGTAGCTTTATGTAAAATCGATTTGTAATGAGTGAAAGTATCAAAACTTTTCTTTCCATGATAACTTCCAATTCCAGAGGTCCCCACACCACCAAAAGGCAGGGTATTTGTGGCAAGATGAACAATTGTATCATTGATACATCCGCCGCCAAATTGAATTTGAGTGGTATATTCTTTAATTTTCTTTTTGTTATTGGAAAATATATATAAAGCAAGAGGTGTGGGATGGCTTTGAAGGATTGAAAAGAGTTCTTCTTCGGTTTGGTAGGTTAAAATAGGTAAAATTGGACCAAAAATTTCTTCTTTCATACATATAGAATCTACATTAGCCTCTAGGAGTGTTGGTTCTAGCTTTAATTCAGCTTTTGAATAAAGGCCGCCATAAAGAATCTTTTCCGCTTCTAAGTAGCTTAAAAGACGATTGAAATGCGTTTCATTGATGATTTTTCCATAATCTTTAGAAAGATGTCCATTGGGATATAGTTGCTTAATCCAATAGATTAATTTTGATATTAGTTCTTCCTTTAATTGAGGAGGGACTAAAATGTAATCTGGGGCCACGCAGGTTTGCCCGCAGTTCATATATTTGCCAAATATAATTCGTTTGGCAGCTAAAGATATTTTGGCCGTTTCTTCTATGATGACTGGACTTTTCCCTCCTAATTCTAATGTTACTGGTGTTAAATTTTTACTTGCAGCCTCATAAACAAGTTTTCCAACATGGCTCCCGCCTGTAAAGAATATATAATCAAAAGGATATTCTAGTAACGTCTTTGCAACTTTCGCATCCCCTAAAAGAATTGCTACATGATGTGGTTCAAATGTTTCTTCAATGATTTTTTTTAGAACAAGTGCAGTTTCTTTTGCATATTCTGAAGGCTTTATGATTGCTGTATTTCCTGCAGCTATTGCTCCTAATAAGGGTCCAAGAGTAAGAAGTATAGGATAATTCCAGGGGGATAAAATCAAAGTTAAGCCATAAGGCACAGGTTGAATATAACTTTTAGATTTGAATTGGGCTAGGGGAGTAGAAACTTTTTTTCTTTTCATAAATTTTTTTAAATGCTTCATTTGGTAATTTAAATCACTGAGAACTAATCCTACCTCACACATGTATGCTTCTGATTTTGTTTTTCCTAAATCCTTATATAAAGCGGCATAAATTTCATTTTCATTTGCTATTATTCTAGATTTTAGTTTTTCTAGAACAGTAATTCTAAATTTGTAAGGTAGTGTTTTACCTGAATAAAAATAATTTTTTTGTAATGCTCTTATTTCTTGAATACTCATTTTAACCTCACCTATTTGTACATATCTTCTTATTTATTCTATATCTTAGGATATCATATTTTAGTAGTAATGAAAAGGCGTAGACTAAATTATGATAATAAAATATGAAGTTTAATTATAAGTTTTTCCTTTTATTCTATTTATGTCATCTACAAAAATATTTTTCATTTTTTAATAAAAAGCATGAAAAAACGATATAAATTTTGTATAATAAAAAACAAGGAGTTGATTTTATGAATAAATATAAAGAAACCTTAAATAAAATCCATGGGGAAATAGAATCCTACAAAGCCGATCAGCACATGATTAATCTATTAGAACATCAGAATAATTCAACTATTTTTCTTGATTTAAGCAATAATGAAATCTATCAGGAATTTAGCAATCAAACATTATTAAATCCAGATATTTTTGATTTTATAGAAAAGACATATCAATTTATCAAGAAAAAACAGAACATTCAAATTCAAATTAAATTTGGAGAAACAATGAATAGAGAAGAAAAAGAGAAAATTAAGCAATTGATTCATCTTCATTATGCTATCCAATTTAAAAAAGCAACCTATACGATTCATAAAACAAATGGAATTGCAAGTATTGTTTTGGGGATTGGGGCTCTTCTTTTCGCTATCTATGGACTGATGGACTGGTATAAAGTAAATTTTATCTTTCAGGGAATCATTGAAATCTTCTCTTGGGTGTTCATATGGGAAGCCTGTAGTTTATATACCTTCACGAATAGTCAAAATCGATTGGATCGATTTCATTGGTATAAACTCTATCATGCAGAATTACTTGAAGTATAAAATAAATGAGGCACAGAAAAAAATTTGTGCCTCATTTATTTTATACATGTCATTTTGATTTGGGTGTAGTCACAAGACTACATTTAAAAAGGCATCATAAGATGCCGTGGTAGCCGGAGTAATTGGGAGATAAATATACGGCTACCACAACTATATCATACACTTATTTTGTCAATTTGTAAAGAGTTTTTGTGTAAAAAGAAAAAAAAGGGCATCTTTCGATGCCATATAGTGACTTGAGTAAATTGGGAGATAATATATATAAGAGCCACTATACGAATATATATTACTCTTTTTTTTTTACTTTGTAAAGCCTTTTTTTACATTTTTTTTAAAATTTTTCAAATTTTTTGGTTTTTTTGCTTTTTTCAATTAAAAAAATGGAAGAAAAATGAGGAATTAGACAAAATTCTTTTTCTTTCTTTCAATTCAATAGATAATATGATAAAATGAATATAGGTGATGAACTATGTTTTTATTTGAAATCATTGATCCTTTTGTAAAGTTAACAAAAGCATCATGGCTTGCAGATATCAGTTTTGCTACAATTAGTATTCGATTGCTATTGGCAATTCTATGTGGGGGATTAATCGGATTAGAAAGAGCGGTTAAACAGCATGCTGCTGGATTTAGAACATATATAGTTGTTTGTTTAGGTGCGACTGTTGCGATGTTGACAAATGAATTTTTATCTAGAGCTACCAATATGGGAGATGGAGCAAGGTTAGGGGCTCAAGTTATTTCTGGAATTGGTTTTTTAGGTGCAGGAACAATTATGTTTACCTCCCGTAATCAAGTTCGAGGGTTAACTACTGCTGCTGGATTATGGGCTTGTGCTTGTATGGGTTTATCCATAGGGATTGGTTTTTATACGCTTTCTGTAATCGCGACAATTGTGATTATGGGAGTCTTGGCTATTTTACCTGGAATTGAGAATTTGCTTACTTCAAGGGCACGACAATTTGCAATTCATGTTGAATTAAAGGAAGATAGGAATTTGGTTGATTTTTTAGATAACTTGCGAAATTTGGAGTTTAAGATTTTATCTGTTGAAAATAATCAAGCGTATTTAAAAACTGGATTGAGTGTTTATACTATCGAACTTAGGGCTCTAGGAAAAAGAAAAATTGACCATAAAGCTTTTTTAAAAGAATTTGGTCAATTTCAATATGTTCATTATATAGAAGAAATCATGACAAAATAAAGAATTATGATAAGTTAGCTTTTAAAACTCGTAAAAAGTTTTTAAAAGCTATTTTTTCTATTTCTTCTTCTGTAAAATTTGCTTTTCTCATTTCAGTAAATAAGTTTTGCATAAGAGAAGCATCCTTTAATTCAATATTTGGATCAATTCCATCATAATCACTTCCAATTGAAAGGACATCTACTCCGACTAGATTTTTCACATGGATCATATGTTTTATTGCCCATTGAATTGTATTTTTTCCTAAAGCTTCTTCTTCATTTAAAAAGTCAGCACAAAAGTTAATCCCCATTACTCCTCCATTTTCATGCAATTTAAGAATCATATCATCTGTTAAATTGCGGACATTCGGGCAAATTGCTCTTGCATTAGAGTGGGAGG
Source organism: uncultured Anaeroplasmataceae bacterium (assembly GCA_910584005.1). GTDB lineage: Bacteria > Bacillota_I > Bacilli_A > Acholeplasmatales > Anaeroplasmataceae > Pelethenecus. The sequence goes on from CAJTXR010000001.1 coordinate 191,477, forward strand.
CCACAATAGGTCTAGTTGATGTTTGGATACAATCATAGAATCCTTTATCTGATAAATGGGATACATCAATGATTATTCCTAAGCGATTCATTTCTTTAATTATTTTAAATCCATCTTCTGTTAAACCGTCCGTAGTATTTGGTGTATAAAAATCAGGCTTTCTTCCTTCTGTTAGGATAAAATTTGGATGTCCAATTCCATTTGCAAAATTCCAGTTCAAACAAATCATACGAACTCCTAATCGATAAAGGTTTCTCAAGATTGAAACATTGCCCTTTGTTATGGCTCCTTCTTCTATAGTTAAAAGAGAAGAAATTTTATGGTCTTTTTCATTTTTTTCAATATCTGAATATTCAAAAACTGGAGCGATGAGCTCTTTATTTTTTTCAATTTCTATATAATAACGATCAATCATTTCTAGTCCATAGTCCAAAGGATCATTGACCTTTTTCAAATGTACAAACATTGCAAAGCATTGTAGTAATGCTTGTCCTTTCTTTAATTTATCTAAATTAATTTGAGTAGGGGCATCCTTTAAAGACTGATCTTCATGGTTCATAATTGCCATGATGGTATCACAATGTAAATCAATATAGTTCATTATTGCTCCTCTTTTTCTAGGAATTGTTTAATCTCTCCTATAAACATTGTATGATAATCAGAAGAGGAATAGAATTCTTCTTTTATATTCTTAGGAAGATCTTTTAGATCAACTGCATATAATTTTTTCATTTTTAAGACCTGGTGTGCTTCTGCAATATAGGCTCCATCATAGTCAGGATCATAAGTATAGTGAAGACCTGCTAAAGAAACTTTATCTGCTTCTTTACCTGAAACTCTTCCAATGATCTTATCTACACTTTCTTGATATTCTTCTGGTAGAAAAGAAAGGGTTATTGAGTCTGAAGATTCTAAAAATTGGTAGGTATGTCGGCTCTTTCTCACAAAGACAAAGCCCACATTTTTTCCCCATAAAACACCGATTCCACCCCAAGAAACTGTTAGGCAATTAAATCCTATTGTTTTATTACCCGCAGTTAAAATGGCATGCTGTTGACCAAATTGATGAAAAATTGAATTGAATACCTCTAATTTCTTTTTTAACATTGTTTTCTCCTTATCCAGCTATGATTAATATAAACGCAACGAGATTATTTACGAAATGGGCAAACCATGATGCATAAACATTTTTTCCAGTGTAATGGTAGATTCCACAAAGCATTAAACCACTACATAAATAAGGAATACACATCAGTAGCCAATTTCCAAAATTGAATTCTCCAATAGAAGATATCATATGTGGGAGCATGAAACAGATTCCAGATACAAGATATGAAATCCAAATGGGTTTCTTTTCACATAAATTAAATATTGCTTTACGATAAATAACTTCTTCTACAATTGGTGCAAGTAAGACAACTGCAATAAAAGTTAAAGTGGGGCTTCCCTTTAGAATCATAGTTTCTATATCATTTTGATTGATCGATACATCTTTTACTAAGAATCCTATAACTACCGATACTAAAATAGATAAACCATAAAAAATTGCGGCAAATAGAGGAATAAGCATTAGATTTTTTTTATAATTCTGTTTTAGTTTTAATGCATCCTCTTTGAAAAAGGAATACATACAAATTAAAATGACAATAAATAAGATAAGATATGTTAAGAAATTTCCAATAGAATTAATCATTGCTGCAGCGTGAATTGCAAGTTCACTGTAATCTCCTTTTTGAGCTTTGAGAATGTTCATTACCTCATCTGTTGGAACAGATGGATTTACTCCACAATAAATTCCCATAACAATCAGAGCAAGAATTCCACCACCTAAAAACATTGTAAAAAAGTAAAAACCAACTGCAATGATATTCCCATATTGCTTCAATGGATGGATTTTTCTTTGTTGTTCCATTAAAATCACTTCCTTTTCTATTTTGTATATTATAGCATATCTTTATAAAAAAAACATAGATTACGCTTAAAACATAATCTATGTTTTTCAAAAATCTATTATTTTTTAGGCCGAAAAATAAATGCAAAGCCTACAGCTATAAATATGGTAATTGCAATTCCAGCACTAGTTGCTCCATATAGACCTGTAAAAACTCCTAAATATCCTATCTCATGGGCCTTTTCTAAACTTGCTTTTACAAGTAAGTGTCCAAAATTTGTGATTGGTAAAAGAGCACCTGCTCCTGCAATTTCAACTAATCGATCATAAAATCCACCAAAATCTAAAAGTGTGCCAAGACAAACGAAAAGTACAGTCATATGGCCTACAGTTAATTTAAAAAAGTCTTTGATGAGTTCGGCAAGTCCACAGATAAATCCTCCAATTAAAAACGCATATAGGTAAATCATTCTACTCCCTCCAATACTATGGCGTGTGCAATGCAGGGTAAGCTATTTTTTTGGTTAATCATAGTTGGATTCATTAGGGCTCCTGTAGCACAAAGCAAGACCTTTTTATATTGGCCTTCTAGTATTTTTTTCTTTATATAGGATAAAAGGACTGCTGCAGAGGTTCCTGGTCCACTTCCCCCAGCTAAAACGTTTTGCTGTTCTACATCATACAAGACTAATCCACAGTCATTATAATTATCTGCAGCTTCAAATTCAGTTTCTAATGCACTTTTTACTATCTCATATCCATAGGTAGATAAATCTCCAGTGAGAATTAAGTCGTAATCCTTTGGAGTTGTATTCGTGCTTCTAAAATGTTCAAATAAAGTTTCTAATGCTGCTGGAGCCATTGCTCGACCAAAATCACATGCATCTGTAAATCCAATATCTACTACTTTTCCTAATGTAAATTGCGTAAATTTCAATTTTCCTTTTTTTCGGGATAAAAGAGCACTTGCTCCTATGGTTGATGTAAAAGTTTGGGTGGCCTCTTTGTTTCCACCATATTCTACAGGGTTTCGAAATTGACGTTCTGCGGATTGGTTGTGGCTAGAAGTAAATACTAAAATATTTTTTATTTCTTCGGTTTTTAAAAGGAGAGATGCAAGCCCTAGTCCTAAAGTAATCGTTGAGCAAGCAGCATAAATTCCAATTAGACCAATTGGTAAGGCTCGGAAAGTATAGCTTGAGGTAGTTAGCTGATTGGATAACTCTCCGCCAATTGCCAAAGAAATATCTTCTATTTTTAGATTTTCTTTTTCTAATAGCATATCAATTGCTTTTGAAAGCATATCAATTTCACTATTTTCAAAGGAGGAATCTTTACATTCGTCAATCGAATCAAAATACTCTTTTAGTGGGCCTTCTCCTTCTAATCTTCCAGCAACAATACAAGAGGATTCTAAATATACATTTTTTAAAGTAAAGGTCATAATACCACCTCAAAAAGATATCGAATGGAAGCTACTATAATTGCTGAAACTGTTCCTAATACAAGAACGGATCCTGCTAGTTTTAAAGCATTAGATCCAATTCCTAAAACAATTCCTTCTTTGTGATACTCCATAGCTGAGCTAACGGCTGCATTAGCAAAGCCTGTAATTGGAATCGCAAGACCACATTTTGCCACTTGTCCTAAATTATCATATATTCCAATTCCTGTTAAAATTCCAGATAAGATTACCATTGTAATCGTCATAAATATTGCTGCATGTTCTTTGCTAGCATGGAATATATAAAAATATAAATCATATAAGCCCTGTCCAAAAATTGAAACAATTCCACCAAAGAAAAAGGCAGATAAAAAGTTTTTTAGTAATAAAAGATAGTCCTTATTCGTAGAGGTTAGTTCCTCATAATATTTTCTTGGTTTTTCCACATTATATCACCTAGATATAGTATTCCTTCATCCTAAGGTTTTTATTACCATTTTTTTATAAGTTTTAATCGAGTTCCCTCATTTACCTTGCTTTCAACTGAAAATTCATCACAGAATAATTCCATAATGGTAAATCCTAATCCACTACGTTCTTCATCTTTTTTTGTAGAAAATAAAGGTTCTCTTGCTTGTTCAACATCTGCGATACCTTTCCCAAAATCTTCTATTTCAACTTGTACTTTTTCATCATCTACCATAACATTCATGGATACATATTGGTCTTCTTGGTTGTCATATCCATGAACAATTGCGTTTGTGATTGCTTCACTAATTACAGTTTTTAATTCATTGATGAAAGTAATTGTTGGATTATTCTCTACAATGATTGCGGATACAACATTCCTTATTATTGCAATATTACTTCTTTTGGATATAAATTTCATTTTAATTTCATTGTACATTTTCTTTCTCCTTTTCAATTTAAATTTCACTTAATGCAATTTTTGCAGCTTCTTCTGTTTCTCTGATTTTACATATTTTAGCCAAACCTGAGATATAGATTATTTTTTCTATTCGGCTATTAATATTACTAATTGTGATATCCCCATTCTTTTTTCTAAGTTGATGATACCTTCCAATAATAAAGCCGATTCCAGAAGAATCAAGAAAGGTCAAATCTCCTAAATTTAGTACAAGATGCTTAATCTTATATCCATCAATGTAGTTGGAAATTCGCAATCTTAAATCAGTCACACTTACATCATCTAATTCTCCTTTTAATCGTAAAATCAAAATATCCTTTTTCACGTATACTCCCACATTTAAACTCATCTTAATCACCGAAAAAGATTATAAATCAAAAAAAATAATTCTCCTAGTCCTTCGACAAAATTAGAAAAATAAAGCGTATCTTAAAATTTGACATCTTTTTTATTTAAAGAAAAAGCATGAATTCTAAACTGAATTCATGCCATAATTTTATTTATATTTTGAAACAATATCCCGGGCAACCCATACACCATTCGCACCTGCTTGTGCAAGCCCTCTTGTAATTCCTGCTCCATCACCACCAACATATAAGCCTTGAATTTTAGTTTCAAAATGCTCATTTGTAACTGGTCGAGCAGAATAGAATTTGGCTTCTACTCCATAGAATAAAGTATGCTCATTAGCAATACCAGGAGTCACATGGTCTAAAGCCTCAATCATTTCAATAATTGATTTCATTGTATTGTAAGGTAGGACAAGACCTAAATCACCAGGAACTGCCTCTTTTAGGGTTGGTTTAACAAAGCCTTCATCTAAGCGTTTTTGAGTGGTTCTTCTGCCTTTGCAGATATCTCCATATCTTTGAACAATTACAGAGCCACAAGATAGCTGATTTGCAAGTCTAGAAACCTCATGAGCATATTCATTTGGTTTATCAAATGGTTCAGAAAATTTATGAGATACAAGTAATGCAAAATTGGTGTTTTTGCTTCCTAGTTTAGGATCTGCATAAGCATGACCGTTAGCTAAAATCGTTCCACTATGATTTTCTACAACGACATGTCCACTTGGATTTGAACAGAATGTACGGACAACAGTGCCTACGGATGCACGATAAATAAATTTACCTTCGTAAAGATTTTTATTGATTTCCTCCATGACAACATCGTTGGTTTCTACACGTACTCCAATATCCACTTGATTGTGGGTTAAACCGATATGATGTTCCTCACATATGGATTGAAGCCAAGTAGCACCATCTCTTCCTACTGCTAAAAAAACAGAGGAACATTCAATGCTTTCTTCTTTAATTTTTATCCCTTTCACCTTTTGGTCTTCAATGATGATATCGGTGACCTCTGTTTCATAACGCATATCCATCCATTTTTGTAAATCATCAAAGATTCTAGCCATGATTTTTAAATTATTTTCAGTACCTAAATGTCTTACCTTAGCTCGTAATAGTTTTAACCCTACAGCATAGCCTCTTCTTTCAATTTCTCTTACCTTTTCTGTTGTTGGGTCCGTTATTGTTTTGGGAGCTCCATATTTGATATTAATTTCATCCACATAAGAAATAAGTTCTTCTACAAGACTTGGATCAAGATAGTCTGTCATCCATCCTCCAAATTCACTAGTAATGTTAAATTTTCCATCTGAATACGCTCCTGCCCCGCCAAATCCATTTGTTATAGAACAGGCAGGATGACAGCCAGAATGGCCATATTTATCGGTTGGGCATTTAGCAATTTTGTGATTTAGAACAGGACAATTTCTATGATAGATATCATGCCCCTTATCCACTAGTAATACTTTTAAATTTTCATTTTTTTGATGAAGTTCATAAGCAGCGAATAACCCTGCTGGACCTGCACCAACAATGACAACATCATACTTATCCATACGAACACCTCATGACTATTAATTATCCAAACAAATATATTTTATCATACTTTTTTCTAAATAGAAATAACCAAGTAGAAAAACTTTAAAACCTCCTAGCATTTTTTATAAAAATGTGATATAATGATATTATCGAGGATAGTTCGAAAAAAAGGAAAAAGGAGGGGTGAAAATGTTTGTTATTGGTGATTATGTTATGCATAATGGTCATGGCTTATGTGTTATATTAGACCTAATTCATAATGAAACGCTTGACAATGATTTTTACAAACTCCAAACGATTCACAACAAGATGTCTATTATGATGCCTTGTGATAAGGCAACTCAATTTTTAAGACCTATCCTTTCAAAGCAAAGCTTGATTAAAGCAATGAATGATTCTGTTATTCTTTCTAATGAATATGTAAAGGATAATAAAGAACGAAAGATTATATTTCAGCAATTAATTACTTCAAATGATATTGTTGATACCATTCGACTATTAAAAATGCTTTATCATTTAAGCGATGATAAAAAAATAGAGAAAAAAACGTTAGGCTCCTTTGATACTCAATTTTTGCAGCAAGCAGAAAAAAAACTTTTTAATGAAACTGCAGTTGTTATGAATATGACAATAGAGGATGCCAAAAATTATATTTATGAACGCTTGAAAGCACAGCCTGTGCGTAGCTAGAAAGGAATATGTATGGAAAAAATTACGATAAAATCATCCTATGAATTGCAAAGTTTATATTTAACTATTTATGAAGCAGAAAATTCTAAAGGAGTGGTTCAAATTGTTCATGGTATGAAAGAGCATCAAGATCGTTATGCTGATTTTGCTCTATTCCTAAATGCAAATGGGTATTCTGTTGTTACTTCTGATTTAAGAGGTCATGGTCCAAATGCAACACTCTTGGGGTTTATGGAAGGAAAAAAGCCTTGGGAGGCTTTACTTGCAGATCAAGTTTCTATTACTGAGTTTATTAATGAAAGATTTCCTACTCAGGATGTTTTCTTATTCGCTCATTCTATGGGAACTATTATTTCTAGAAATTTAATCCAAACCCATGCGAATCGATATAAAAAAGTAATTTTATCTGGAGTGCCTGCATATCAATTTGGTTGCCATTTTGGTATTCTTCTTGCAAATATGATTGGTGTGTTTAAATCAAATACTTATATTTCAAAACTTTTAGAAACTCAGACTTTAAAAAATTTTGAAAAGGCAGTTCCAAATGCATTGACAAAAGCCGATTGGGTTTCTGTTAGTCGGGCGAATATTAATGCTTATCTAAATGATCCTTATTGTGATATTCCTTTTACTGTTTCTGCGTATAAAGCATTATTCCATTTAGTTAAAGGCATGCATAAATATAAGAAATATGTTGTCGATACCCCTGAAAAACCGATTTTAATGATTGTTGGAGCATTAGATCCTTGTACCTTAGGAGAAAAAGGATTAAATGCTTCTTCTATGACTTTACAAAAAGCAGGGTATACAAATATTAAAAAAATTATCTACGAGAATATGCGTCATGAAATCCTTAATGAAGAGGATCATCAAAAAGTATATGATGATATTTTGGAATTCTTAAATTAAATTAAATCCCCTCATTCAATAGAAATGAGGGGATTTTTAATGTAATATTAATTAGCTTTTTTAGGTAGTGGTTTTAATACTACTACATTTTCAGCTTTTGCAGGCTTTGTTTTCTTATTTAATGCCTGTTGAGCTAATTCACACAAATTAGCAAATGCAGTAGGGTCATTTACAGCCATTTCAGCAAGCATTTTTCTATTAATAGCAATATTTGCCTTAGCAAGACCATTTACAAATCTTGAATACTTTAAACCATTTAATTGGCAAGCGGCATTAATACGGCTAATCCATAATTTACGGAAATCTCTTTTCCTAGCCTTTCTATCACGATAAGCATAAGCTAAAGATCTCATTACCTGCTCATGGGCAGTTTTATATAATGTATGTTTTGATCCATAATATCCTTTGGCAAGTTTTAATACAGCTTTGCGTCTTCTTCTTGTGGTATATCCACCTTTTACTCTTGGCATATTCTTTTACCTCCTTAAAATTATAGTAAATTAGAAATTAATGGTTTAATACGTTTCATATCGCTTTCATGTACTAATCCACTTTTTGATAATTGTTTGTTTTGCTTATGGGTCTTATTTACTTTTAAATGCCCTGTATAAGCATGACCGCGTTTTAATTTTCCGCTACCTGTTACTCTAATTCTTTTCTTTAAACCACTATGTGTTTTCTGTTTTGGCATATTCTTTTCTCCTTAATCTTTTGTTGTTTTTGGTGCAACGACTGCGAATAAGGTTCTACCATCCAAACGGATTGGTGATTCTACTGTAGATACCTCTTCTAGGCTTTGAACAAAACGTTCGATTACTTCTTTTCCTAAATCCTGATGTACGATCATACGTCCGAAAAAGCGAAGAGATATTTTAACCTTATTTCCTTTTTCTAAAATCGTTCTTGCTTTTCTTGCCTTTGTTTCAAAATCATGCTTCTCAATTGTTGGAGAAAGTTGTATTTCTTGAACTACGACAATCTTTTGATTTTTTCTCATTTCCTTTAATTTCTTTTGTTGTTCAAATCGAAAACGAGAATAATCCATCATTTTTGCTACTGGTGGATTAGCATCTGGTGATACTAAAACCAAGTCTAATCCTCGATTTTCAGCAGCTGCTAGAGCCTTTACACGAGGCAATACACCTAGCTTTTCTCCCTTATCTGTGATTACTAGCATTTCTTTGCAGCGAATTTGGTCATTGACGATATCCTCTGCTCCTCTTTTTTGCTTATTAATACATTTCACCCCCGCTATGCTATAAAATAAAATGGGACGCATAAACGCCCCATAGTAATCTCATTTAAATATAGATTCAGTGACTTTTTGCCTATCAATTCATCAATCAGGCGAGAAACGGGCGTTTCTTCTTTCCACATATTTATTTTCCTTTAGTATAATACCACTTTTAATTCATAATGTCAATCAAAATTTAAGTATTTATATCTTTTTTTTGATATAAAATTAAAATTAAGAGGACCAGTAAGAAACATATGCACAAATATACCCCAATATTCCAATCCAGTTGAAACTGATGGGGATGAATAATTTTGATTTTAGGAACTAAATAACAAATGAAATTATGTAATTTATCGATTTTGCTAATCAAATGCATGACCAAATGAAGTATAAAAATTAGAAATGAAATAAAAAAAGTGTTGAAAAGTATGGATAGAATTTCTCCTATCAAAATAAGTTCTATATAAGAAAGAAATAGATATCCCACTAATAAAAAATCGCTTATTTTACAAATAAAAGATGGAAAAACTAAAATAGCAATGCCAAAAAGAAAAAGAATTTCAAGAAAAAGGATTATAAGACATAGGAAAGCATTGGTTATAATCTTGGCAAAAACAATTTTTTTTCGTTCTGTATGAGCAACAAACATTGAATCAAAGCAAGATATACTATTTGCTTCTGAACCAATGAGAAAGGCCAAAAAGGCCCCATTCATAATCTGAAGGAAAAATAAAGAATCCTCAAGATATTGTGAGTGAAACGAATGCTTATCCATAATATACTCTAAAGTAGAAATTGGAAAACCACTGCTTAAAACTAAGATTAAAATCCATAAAATCATGACAATAAAGAAAATAATTCCTAATAATTTATTCAAATGAAAAGATAAATAAAGGCGAATTATACAAAATAGATTATTTTTTTTCATTGCATATTCCTTCTTTAAATTGAAATACTTTATGGGCAAGTTCCTTATATATCCCCTTAGAATGCGTGCTTATAATGATTGTTTTCTTTTGGATTAAGAGATTTTTTAAATCTTCCTTGAAGAGTTGAATGGAGGTGGTATCTAATCCATCTGTAGGTTCATCAAAAAGATATAAATCTCCCTTAGATAGTAAACATTGAATGATTCCTAATTTTTGGATCATTCCCTTAGACAAGGTCCCAATGATTTGATTCGGAATTTGGTACCGAAGCATCATTTTTCTTGTTGTTTCTCTTTGATATTCTTTTCCAAGATAATATTGTAAGAATTGACTTGTTTTTAATAATTTTGGATAATTGCGTTTATCTGGCAAATAAATCATTTGTTTAAATTCATTGAGTATAAATCCTTTAAGTGTATCAGGAAAAATGACTTTAGAGATTACTTTGATGGTTGTCGATTTTCCACTTCCATTTTCTCCTACGAATAAGTATAGGTTACCTTCTTCTATGGTCAAGGTGACTTTTGTTATCCCCCTTGCCTTATGGTAATTTTTGGAGATATCCTTAAGGATTAATTTCATTGATTTTTCCTTCCAAACGAATCGTCAAATACTCATTAAGATGAATTTCATTACTGAGGTAACAAAAGTTTTCAATATAATATGTTTCGTTATCAATCATGAATTGGATGCTTCCTTCTGTGATTAATTGCTTAATGGGATAAGAAAAAGGAATAAAATAAAATCCGCTTGGAGCATTTAAACGGATGGGAACACTTTCCGTTTGCTCATCTATTATAGGATGAACAACTTCTAAGGCATCCATTTGGCTATCTTTCATTTGATTTGATTCAACATATTTTAAGTTACTAAATGCTTCTCCAAAACTTACCTTTTGTAAGAAATTGAACGAATTTTTAAGACAAAGCGTTATTCCAATCAGATATAGTTCCTCATCAATATAGGAATAATTTCCATATAAATCCACAATATTGAGTCGCTTATACGGCGGATAAATGGAGAAATGGCCAATCTCTTGAACTAGTGTCTTTGCCTCATTTTTAATCTTAATATGACATTGATTTAAATAAAGGACAGAATCCAAAGGATTTGGCATATCCGCTTGAATTTTATATTGGTAAAAAACTTCGCCACTTACTTTACAATCATAGACCTCTTCTACTTTAATATGATTTAATTGAATTCTAATCGTCTGATTTTCTAGGAAATATTGATTTGTATTGACATATGAAATCCAACTCTTTTTTTGATTAGAATAAATTTGAATTGTAATTTTTGAAGTGTCATCATAGGTATAGGACCGACTATGTCGAATGGCATAATATTTTTCTTTTAAGTTATCTGTTCTTTGAGTAGAGATGAATAGGATAAGACCTAAAAAAGTAAGAATGAAGAAAGAAAAAATAAATATGATTTTTTTCATAGTTTTCTTTTTTCCATTCGTGGATATTGATTTACTAGGGTAAAATATTCAAATCCGCATGTCGATAATTCTATAAAGGCGATGTAGCAGCTACATACACCGTTTGTGATTCGAGCACTTCCCATGAGATATACAATTGCTCGACTGCCTTTTTCTACTGTTAATTTAAATTTTTGAGTTTCTTTTCTAGATTCCTCTTTCGTTTTACTGTAATCGACTCCAGCCTTTGCGGCTATATCTGTTTTAAAGGATTTGATTGTTCCTTTTCCTGTTCCACTTGCACTACCAGAGAATTTTAGAACTGTTTTTTTGGCTGTTTCCACAACAATATCCAACTCGTAGGATACATCTGTACTGCCACGATTATCTACGCTATAATAGGTTGAAGCGATATAGGTTGCTTCAATATTTTTGTTGACTACATAAACGTTTACACCATATGCTTTCCTTCTTTTCACAAACTTTTTATACTCCTTCATTTCTTCTTCTGTAAAGTTACTAAGAAGTTTTCCAGTTGCCATCATGATTTCATTATAGGTTTCATATGAATCGTTATCGGCATATGTTGTAAGAACAGTGCATATCATAATACTAATGAAAATTAATAAAATACTAATTTTTTTCATTTCTTCTCCTTTTTATTATATATGATTAGAGGTATGGTCAATGCCTAGAGGTCCTATTACAAAGCTAAGTGAGCTCCTTTTGAGCTTGAATCCATATGAATTTTCTACACTTGCTTTTTTGATAGGAATTCTATTATGTGAAGGGTTATCCGCAGATGAACAAAACTCACTTGGGAACTTTTATGAACTTTTGGGACAGACCATACTGACAGTAGGAGCACAAAAACAAAACTTAGATGATATCCAAACTACACCAAATGTGGATAATGCTATAGATATTTTAAAAAACAAAATAGGTAATCTAGAAAATATTATCCAAGATTTTAAGAAAATATAATCCCCTCCTTTATTTGTGCTCATAGAATAGTACCCATTTAGAATAAAAAATTAAAATAAAAAAACCTATTTTTAAAATAGGCTTTTTTTATGGTTTTATTTTAGGCAATCTTCTAATGCTTGAGCCGTTTTTAGAATATAAGATGTATCTGCTTCTTCTACTAACCCTTGATCGACTAAAGTGGCTGTATCTGGTTGAATAGGCATTTGATCTAAAGGTTTCAAACTATATATTTCAGCTATCTCTTCTAAATGAGAGTTCCCAAAAGGGTGAATTTTTTCCATACAGCATGGGCAAGTTAGATAACTCATGTTCTCAAGAAGACCTAACATAGGAATGTTCATCATTTTACACATATTAACAGCTTTACCAACAATCATAGCCACTAAATCTTGTGGTGTAGAAACAATAACGACCTCATCTACAGGTAAAGACTGAAATACAGTTAAGGCAACATCGCCTGTTCCTGGAGGCATATCTACAAACAAAAAATCCAAATCTTCCCATAAAACATCTGTATAAAATTGCTTAACTGCTCCTCCAATAACGGGACCACGCCATAAGACTGGTTTTGTGGGGTCATCTATGAGTAGGTTAACACTAATTAATTTTATTCCATATTTCTTTGTAATTTGTGGAAACATTAATTCGCCATTTCCTACAATTTGTTTATTTATGCCAAATGCTTTAGGGATTGAAGGACCTGTAATGTCCGCATCCATAATACCAACCTTATATCCGCGTTTGGCCATTTCTATAGCTAGCAAGGAGGTGACAGTTGATTTTCCAACACCACCTTTTCCAGAAACAACTCCGATTATTTTTTTAATATTATTTTCCTTCGCTGTTTGTACAAGGAGGGATTGACTGTTACGATCATTACAGTCCTTTACATCACAGCTAGAACAATTATGATTACATGCCATAATTCTTTCCTCAATTCACAATTTTTTTTTATTTTCATATAGTATAGTAAGGAGGTATATGATGCAATATTATCAACCGAACTATTATCGCAGTGAGGATAATCGTGGTTTATTGCTGCCATTGCTCGTTGGAGCTGCAGTTGGGTTTCCATTTGGATACATAGCAAGTAATACAAACAAAAATAATTATATGCCATATTATCCATACCCGCAATATCAACCTTATCCATATCCACCACAATATATGGTTCAGCAGGTACCGTATCCAGTTCCTTATCCATATATGTCTTATTAAGAATACAAAATGAGTATTCTTTTTTTAATCTTCATCCTCATGTTTAATATTTAGGCTTGAGATGAGTTCATTGATATGATTTCCATATTCTAAAGTTTCATCATATTTAAAAATTAATTCAGGCATTTTTCTTGCCTTTATTTTTTTTGCTAACTCGCTTCGCAAATAGCCTTTACAAGATTCTAATGCTTCTTGATAATTTTCAACTTTACCTTTATAGAAGGTATAGTAAATAGTCATATAGGACAAATCATTCGTAATGCGTACTTCTGTAATAGTAATGTTAGACAAGTAATTGTTTTTACTATCGCGGTGCAAAAGGAGCGAAAGCTCTCTTAAAGAAAGAGATTCTAATCTTTGTATTGCAATACTCATTATCGCTCAATCTCCTTCATTATAGATGCCTCAATTATATCAGATTCTTTAATATCGTTAAAATTCTCAATTGTTATTCCGCATTCAAAGCCTTGTTTTACTTCTTTCGCATCATCCTTAAATCGCTTCAAAGAGGCCATTTTTCCTTCGAAAACGACGATGCCATCGCGGATAATCCGAACCAAAGAATTTCTTTCAATTACACCATCTGTTACATAGCAACCAGCAATAGTTCCAACTTTTGATAGTTTAAATAAACTCCGAACCTCAGCTTGACCTGTAACAACTTCTTCAAAAACTGGAGCCAACATTCCTTTTAATGCGGCTTCTATATCATTTAATACGTTATAGATTATATTATATAAGCGAATTTCTACGCCCTTTGTTGCTGCCTCATTTCTAACAGAAGCCATTGGGCGAACATTAAAGCCAATAATAATTGCTTTTGAAGCCTCTGCTAAAGATACATCCGTATCTGTTATTGTACCAACTGTAGCACGAATGATATTGACTTTTAAATCTTCTACGCTAATTTTCTCTAAAGAAGCTTTTAATGCCTCTACAGAGCCTTGAACATCACCCTTAATAATTAAGTTGAGCTCTTTTGTAGTATCGGCATCTGTCCGTTTAAATAATTCATCTAAAGTCGTTGCCTTACGTGCACTAGCCTCTGCATATTTTGTACGATTTGCTCGAGCCTCAGCTGTATCTCTAGCTGTTTTTTCATCATTAAATACCATAAATTTATCTCCAGCAAGAGGTACTGAATTTAAGCCAGTTACTGCAACCGCAACAGAAGGGGTTGCAGATTGAAAACGAACATGACGATCATCTTCCATCGTTCTAATCTTTCCCCAAGTATCACCACATACAACAACATCGCCTACTTTTAGGGTACCATTTTGAACAAGAAAAGTTGCAATAGGACCACGAGATTTATCTAATTCAGCTTCGATTACACTTCCCATAGCCAATCGTTTATCATTTGCCTTTAAATCCTTCATTTCGGCAACAAGCTGAATCATTTCAAGCAATTGTTCTACTCCTGTTCCTTTTAAAGCTGAAATAGGCACAAAAATTGTATCGCCACCCCAAACTTCAGGAACTAAGTTAAATTTAGTTAACTCTTCCATTACGCGATCTGGATTTGCGGTAGGCTTATCCATTTTATTAACCGCAACTATAATCGGACATCCAGCAGCTTGTGCATGAGCAATTGCCTCTTCTGTTTGTGGCATAACACCATCATCTGCAGCTACAACAAGAACGACAATATCAGTTATTTGAGCACCACGTGCACGCATTTGAGTGAATGCAGCATGACCTGGTGTGTCAATAAATGTTATGGTAAATCCATTGTGATTGACCTGATAGGCACCGATATGTTGAGTAATACCACCAGCTTCTCCTTTTACAACCCTAGAGGAACGAATGGTATCTAAAAGCGTTGTTTTTCCATGGTCAACATGTCCCATAATGGTAACAACAGGTGGACGAGTCGTTAAAGAAGTTTCCTCATCCTCAATTATAAATTCATCAAAGCGGGTCACATCTGTAATTACCTCATCTTTTACTTCAAAGCCAAAGTCTAATGCGATGAGTTCAATTGTTTCACGGTCCACGGTCTGATTCTGATTTGCAACAATTCCCGCCTGCATCAATTTCATTATGATTTGGGCATTTGTTTTTCCCATACCTAAGGCTACTTCTGCAACAGTCATTCCATTTTTATAAATTAAAATATTGTCTTTCTTTTCGACTGACTGTTTTTTATTCTTAGATTGGGGAATATTTGCAGTCCTTTTATCTTGCTTATTCATTTTTTTGGCCACATAAATCACCTTATTTCTTTAATATTTTTAAAAAGCCTTTATTTGTAATTCCTATAATCATTCTATTTTCTTTACCGATTGCTTTTGAAAGTTCACTTGAAGAATAGGAATCATCTAATTCTATTTGATAGTATTTTGCCTTATCTGTTATTTTTTTCTTAGTATTTTCTGAAGCGTCGTTTGCTAAAAAAAGGTAGTAGATTTTATTTGCTTGAATTGCAGAAATTACATTTTCTTCGCCTGAGATTAAGCCATTTGCTCGTTGGCATAACCCTAAATTATTCAATCTCTTATCCATACTAACCTACAAGTTCTAAAAGCTCAGAATAGATTTCATCAGGAACTTCTATTTCGAGTTTACGATCCAAAACTTTACTTTTTTTAGCTTGTAAAATGATATCCTTATCTTTTTTTAAATATGCACCTCGTCCGTTTGCTTTTCCCTTTAAATCAACGATTACGGTTTTTTCAGGGGTACGGACAATCCGAATTAAATCTTTTTTCTCACAAACTTCTTTTGAGGCAACACAAGTTCTCAAGATTTTTTTCTTTTCTTTCATACCTATAATCCTAGTATTTTAATTAATCCTTTTTCATAGGCTTCAGAAGTAGGCATTATATCTATTTTCCAACCACAAGATTGAACAGCTAAACGTACATTTTGTCCAGCTTTACCAATAGCTAAAGAAAGATGATCATCGGGAACTACGACCTGAGAAGTTCTTGTTTTAGGATCAACGCTGAGAACTTTAGTTACACTTGCTGGTTGTAAAGAATTTGCAATTAATTCTTCTGGATCCTCACTCCATTTATATAAATCGACCTTTTCTCCTCCTAAAGCATTTACAATTTCTTTAATCCGGTTTCCACCTTCTCCTACACAAGAACCAATCGCATCTACTTTCTCATCGTTAGAGAAAATTGCAATCTTAGTACGATCCCCAGGGTCACGAGCAATTCCTTTAATCTCAATAATTCCAGATTTAATTTCAGGGATATAGTTTTCCATTAAGCGAGTCACTAAATTTCTTTCTGTTCTAGAAACAACCACTTTTGGTTCCTTTGTGGTTTGTTCAACCTTCTTTACATATACTTTGATATAATCCCCAATAGAAAGATGATCGTTAGGTAATAATTCACCAACAGGTAGCAAAGTTGTTACATTAAAACCTAATTTTAAAGTTAAGAAGCGATCGCCCATGTTGGATACTTCCGCATTGATCATTTCATTTTCTAAGCCTTTAAAGTATTCAAATGCTTTTTCTCTTTCTAATGTACGAACGCCTTGTTTGTACATATTTCCAGCAGCAAGAATTGTCATACGACTATAATTCTTTAAATTTTCTTGTTGTAGTACCAAATCTCCTATTTTATAGGTTGACTTAATCTTTTTCGCATCAGCTAAAAGCATTTCAGCATATTGAGGTTCCTCTACTTCTGGATGTGGAGAATCTTTTCCCTCTTCAATCCCTAAAGCTGCCTCTGCTTCTCTTTTTTCTGCCTCTAAAATTGCTGTATATTGTTCTACAACCTTGTGAATAGAATAAAGACGAATTTCATTTTTTTCTTTGTTAAATTCTACCTTACAAGATGTATTTCCATGCTCCTTTTTGAATGCTCCTACTAATGCTCTTTCCATACAAGCAAGTACTTCATCTACATTAAATCCTCTATTTTCAGCATCCTCTTCTGCTAGCTTGTAAAAATCCTTATTAATCATGTTCTTATCCTCCTATCTATATTTTTACCGCAAGTCGAATGAATTTTATTTCATTATAAGGGATTAAAATTGTTTTAAATCTTCCCTTTGCATTAAAGTATAATTGAATTTCATTTTGTTCTGTAATCCCCTTTAAAACACCTTCGTATATCATATTTGGCAATTCAATATGAACATATTGGTCAATTGCTTTTTGGATTTCATCCATATTTCTTAATTCTTTTTCAGCTCCAGGGGAAGAAACCTCTAACATATATTCAGGCATATCTCCATCAATTCGATCTAATTGAACAGACAAATAGTCATTACATTTTGCTAGTTCATCTATATCAATACCGCCATCCTTATCAATTAGGACTCTCAGAATAGAATACCCATATTCACGAACAAATGAAATATCATAAAGTTCTAATTGATTTTGTTCTAAATATGGAAGTAAAAGTTCCTTAATTTGACTAATTTCCAACTGATTTCAACTCCATTCAAATAAATAAGAGAGGTTTTTGCCTCTCTTTCTTACTTAGTATGTCAATATTATAGCATAATTATCAATGGTATGCAAGATTAATTTAAGATTCAAATAAACTTTCTTGATGAAATGGATTCAATCGCTTGTAAATACCATTATAATAGTACTCATAAATTAAGCGATATGTTCTCGCATCTATACCAGAAATATGATAAATATCTTCAAAACGTAATACATTCATTCTATTTTCTAATAAAGAAGCAATTTGAATATCATCTAATTTTGCATAATTCTTTAAATCATTTAAATCTACACTTCGATATGCTTCTAGCATTTGTAATTCTAAATTTGAAGCTCCTTCTATATCAAAACAGATATAGCAATCAATTGGAAGGGGCTTTAGATACTTTTCCATTAAGGGTAAAACAGAAACCATACGAAGTCCTTCATCGTCACACCCAAGTAATGGAAAAGCAATTTCAGTTAAATTATATTCTTGGTAATGCTTAACAAAATATTTTAAAGATTTCTCTATTGTTTCTAGATTCGTAGGAAATGCATAGGATTCATAACATATCATATTTATAATTTTTTGCGTTCCTTCTTCCCATAAATAAGACTCAAAAAGAGCTAATTTTTTTTCTTTGTAACGATTTAAATAATCTAAATACATCTTAGGAAAGCGAGTTGAAAATTCAAGTCCTGCTTGAAAATCCATATTGCCAGATAGGTTGATTTGATTTACAATTGCCGAACACTTTGAATTGATGCAATCACAATTTAAATATTTAACCATTTGAACCACCTGACCTCTCTTAAGAATATTGTATAACAAATCGACACAAATTACAACTCTTAAAGCATATGTCCACAATTTTTACAATATTTTGATTCCATATCATTTTCTGTATTACAATTGGAGCAAATCTTACTTACCAATAAAGGAGCACCACATTTTTTGCAGTAGCGTTCATTTGGTTCTACTACATCTCCACAAGAAGGACAGTAGCTATTTTGATCTAAAAAATTTGTTGCAACCTTAGCAATTTGAATTCCAATCCCTAAGTATAGAACAAAAGCACCAATTCCTCCTACAGCAGCGAAGGGAATAAATAAGAAAAAAGGAATAAGTACCCAAAAAAATGATCCAAAGTTTTGTACAGAATTAAAGCCTAAAATTCCAAAAGCAACGAAGCAGAGAAAAGCACCAATTCCGCCTACAGCGGCCATTATGGCACCAATTAAAATTAATTTATCTTTAATTTGCTTCGCTTCTTTCGAATTTGTAGTTTTCTTTGCTTTTGCAGCAAGATTTTGAAAATAAGAAAATAAACCCATTTTATCCTTTTAATCCTTTCGTTTGACGCTCCATGTTTTCCACAACAATATCATGGATATCTCCTAAAGTAGCACAATACTCTAGCAATTTCCAAGGCGTATTGGTGTGAAAATGAATCTTAATCAATTCTTCATCTCCTACTGCCAATAGACAATCTCCTTTAATGTTTTGAGTAATGTATTCTGAAATAGTATCTTCATTAAGGTCAGTTCCTGCAATCAGTAATTGTGTATCAAATTTGTATTCTAACATATTTTTGCCTCCTATTTTACTTTGATTATAATCCGAATATTTCTTTTCTTCAAGCAAAGAAAAATAATTTTATTTTTTTATCCTTCTTTAATTATAATAAAGTCACAATTTTTACGAATGGAATAAGCCTTAAAATATTGATTCTCTAGTGGAATCCATAAAGAAAAAAATTGTTCTTTATTCTTTGGATTTCTTTTTATAATTCTTTCCATTTGAATTTTTGAATTGATTTCCATGAAAATCGATAAATCATAATATTTTTCAAAATAAGGATGAAGAGCATAGGCTCCTTCAATAATCAATACACGTTTTTTCTTCACACATATAGGAGAAGAAAATTCCATTTTGTGACAATCAAATTTTCGATAAGAAAAATCCTTATTCAAATGGTTTATAACCTCTTCTTTAAATCGTTCATAGTGAATATTCCCACCAGGTGTTTGATATCTTTCTTTAGTTCTTAAGGAAAAAGGTAGAAAAAAGTCATCCATATGAATCACATTTGCATCCAGTTTTGTTGCAAGTTCTTCTGCATAAGTGGTTTTTCCTGCTCCACTCATACCGTCTATGGCAATGACAATACTTTCTTTTTCTTTTAATAATTGATTAATTCGGTCATTCATTTGATTTTTCCCATTTAATATCAATATAATCTTGAATAATACTTGTTCTTGATAACAGAAAAAGCATGGAAGGGATTAATAAAAATTGAAGTACGATTCCTGGCCATGCTGTAAGAAAAGCCCCTGTCATAAAGGCCTTCCATGTAAAAGACGTATTAGGAAATAAACCACACACTGCTCTTACGCATCCCCAAACAGCTCTTCCAATGAGCATTGAAATTCCTAAAGATAAATATAAATTTAGAATATCATTCATTCTTATTTTTTTAAATAATGAAAATAAAAACCCACTAAAAAACCCATAAGTAGCGAGTTCAAACATCATTCCAAGAGCAATTGGATAAAAGACAGGGAGCCCAAAAATCAAAGAACGAGTGAGGGGGATAATAAAACCAATCCCAGCTCCATACCATTTTCCAAGTATAAAACCTGCAAAAAGGACTGGAATATGCATTGGACAAAGCATATTTCCAATTTCAGGAATTTGTCCTGTAAGAAAAGGCATCAGCCATCCAAGTGCAATAAACATTGAAGAAAGGCACATTTTTTGAAGTTGAATCGTCTTTTTACTCATGATCAATGCAAATGAGTTCATATTCTCTAGAACCAATTTTATCTAGCTCGGCTGCTTCTAGAGTGTGAAGTCCATGCTGTCTTTCTACTCGGTTTACAAAATGATCTCTTCCCTTATCCTTAGACTGATAAATCATATCTATAGATGCCTGATCTATCGCAAGTGGATCTAAGGAAATCATCATTCCAATATCTTTCATACACGGATCTTCTGCTACAGCACAACAATCACAATCCACAGATAAATTGACAAGCATATTGATGTAAATGATATTTCCTTTAAAAAAGTTAATTACGGAAGCTGCAGCATCAGCCATAGCTTCTAAAAACCGATCTTGTGGTGCAACATGCTCCCACAAATGATATTGATCCTTTGTCACTCCTGCAGTATGAATATATGCTTTTCCAGCTGAGGATGCACAGCCTATAGATAACTGCTTAATTGCACCACCAAAGCCTCCCATTGGATGTCCTTTAAAGTGGGATAAAACAAGCATAGAATCATAGGATTTTATCCCTTCTCCTAAATAATTCTTTTGGATGGCTATTCCATGGGGAATTTCAACTTCAAAATCAGATGTTGCATCCATAATATCCACTCTAAAATATTTTGTCCAGCCATGATGTTTCATAAGCTCAACATGCTTATTTGTTGTATTTCTAGCTCCATCATAGGCTGTATTACATTCAACCACTGTTCCGCCAATTTGATCAATTAAAGGTTTGACAAATTCAGGACGAACATAATTTTGATTTCCTTTTTCTCCTGAGTGAAGTTTGATTGCCACTTTTCCTTTTAAGGATACACCCAAAGTATGATATAGTTCTATTAATCCTAACGCATCGGTTCGCTTGGTAAAATATACTTTTGATTTCATTATTTGTCCTCCATTTTCTATGTAATATTATAACATATTATTTTATTTATTTACAATATTGTAGCTTTCATCTATGAGGGAAAAAAGGAGGTTTCTATCTATCTCATAATGGAGCAAAATAGAAATCCAGTACTTTTTATTCATATGATATGCTTTAAAAAAGGTTTTTCCATCTAATAATTGAGCAATTTGATTCGGATCTAATTTAATGTTAATAATATCTACTAATTCTTCTCTTGCTAGGCCTAAAGACTTTGCTTTAGTTAATATTAGAATTCCATACCATTTTCCATAATCGTTTTTTAAGACTGCTGCACTTGGCGTATCTTTAAAGGGATATACTGGGATAGTTTTATATTTTTTTTGAATATAAGCAAATATATCCTTTCTAAGATTCCGATCGTCAAAACAATATTTCTTAATATCTTCTAATACTTTTTCTGCTTCATATCGCAAGGATTGAACCAACGAACCTGTTGCTGTAGTGACTAAAAATGGAATATAGAGCTCATAATCTTTATCCATTACTTTGATCTCTACTATTTTTTCTTCTTTTTGAATTTCAATCAAAAAAATAAAATTTTCGATGGTGTCCTTACACAACTTATACTTCGCATTTAATAATTTAAAACCATAGGATAAAGCTTTAGGTTCATTAAATTCTAAGGACTGATTTTCATAACTCCATTTCATCTTAGTACTCCTATTTTTCCTTTTTTCTGGTTTATAAAAGGCTTTAAAGCCATCCGAATCATTTTCCCAAATATATTCAAAATTTATTTATTTATTTTTCAGTAATTTTTTTAATAATCTCCATCATTTCATCAGGTGTTTCATGAAAACCGCGTTTTATCCATTCATCCAAAATTCCATAAAGACCATATGCATAAAAACTATTAGAATAACATTCAAATGGCGTTTCGCCACACTGTTGCGACATTCTTTTATATATTGATTCAAAATACACCATTTGGAGTCCTCTACGATATAAAAGCAATGTCATGTCTTTTTTACTTAATTGATACTCAAAATAGGTTCTTCCATTTTCAGCATCAAATTTATTTCGTACTGCAACGTTATGTTCATCTGCCCATTTATCCCAAAGTTTTCCAAGTTTATAAACGATCGGCTCAGTCTTACTCTTAAAATAACGAAAATAAGTTGCTCTTCCTACCCCTGAAATTTCACAAATTTCAGGAACTGTTATTTTTTCTAATGGTTTTTCTTCTAAAAGTTTCAAGATTGCATCAGCAATACACTCTTTCAAAAACTCTGTCACTTTAATACTATTTGCCATAATTGTCTTCCTTTGATACTATTTTGCTATTTAATCTCAATTTGTTCACTTTTACAGGAATGGTCTAAATTCACTTTTAAGCAAGTTCAAATGATTGATTTTAATTTAATTAAATGATATAGTTGATACGAAAATATCTTTGTGGACTATTGATACTATTTTATCATATTGTATCTTTCAAATCAAGGATAAAAGGAGGAATAGATTGAATACAATATTATTTGATTTAGATGGAACATTACTTCCAATGAATCAGGATGAATTTACAAAAGCCTATTTTGCTGCAATTGTAGAATATTTTAAAAATTACGAACTTGACGCACAGGAATTGGTTGCTGCCATAAAAGTTGGTACAAAAGCAATGATACTCAATGATGGCAAAAAGACAAACGAACAAATTTTTTGGGAAGTATTTGCACCACTTTGTGGAGATATCAAAGAGCAATTTAATAATTTCTACGAAACAGATTTTGAAAGATTAAAATCGTCTTGTAAATTTGATCCACAAGCAAAAGAAATTATAAAATATTTTAAAGATAAAGGATATAAAATTGTACTTGCCGCAAATCCAGTATTTCCACTATCAGCACAAATCAAGCGACTGAAATGGGCAGGTATGAACCCAAGTGATTTTTCACTTATAACTTCTTATGAAAATTCACATTACTCTAAACCGAATTCACTATATTTTAAAGAAATTGCAGATCAAATCAAAGTAAAACCTAGTGACTGCTTAGTAGTTGGAAACGACACAACCGAAGACGAAGCTGCAACTCTTGTTGGTATGGAGTTCTTTTTACTAACGAACTGCCTAATCAATAAAAAACGTAAAGATATTTCAAAATATCGGCGTGGAGATTTTGAACAACTAATAAATTTTTATGAAGCAAAGGAGTAATTATGGAATACATTATTGAAACTCAAAATCTAGTAAAACAATTCAAAACAAAACTTGCTGTTAATGATGTTTCCATTCACGTTAAACGTGGAGATATCTATGGTTTAATTGGGAAAAATGGTGCTGGAAAAACAAGTTTAATGAAATTAATTTTGGGATTGACAGTACCAACTAAAGGAAAAATTTTGCTATTTGGAAATGAAAATTTGAATCGAGGAAGAAAACAAATTGGATCTTTAATTGAAGCCCCAGGACTTTACAAAAATTGTACTGCCTATGAAAATATGCTTCGCTTTGCTACACTTTATGGAGCTAATATTAAAGAAATTAAACCTCTTTTAAAACGTGTAGGACTTGATAACACAGGTTCTAAAAAAGCAGGAGAGTTTTCACTTGGAATGCGGCAAAGATTAGGTATTGCGATTGCTCTTTTAGGAAACCCTGAAATTCTTATTTTGGATGAACCAATTAATGGTCTTGACCCTGCTGGGATAAAAGAAATAAGAGATATAATTCTTGAACTTAATAAAGAAGGCGTCACATTGATTATCTCTTCTCATCTTCTAGATGAACTTGCTAAGGTTGTTACAAATTATGGAATTATAGCTGATGGGTCCTTAATTGAAGAAATAACTGCGAAAGAACTAAATGAGCGTTGCCGAAAATATATAAAAATTGTTACAGATAACAATATAACTGCTTTAAAAATGTTGAAAGAAAAGTTTTCAGATATAATAATAGAAATTAAAGAAGATGGAATCTATTTATCAAACTATTTTGATAAAACATCACTGATAAATAAAATTTTAGTAGAAAAAGGTATATTAGTTTCAGAACTTACACTTTCTGAAAGTGGTTTTGAAGAATACTTTATAGAGAGGTTGGGAAAATGAAAAATTTATTAAAATTTGAGTTTCATAAATTGTTTAAACAAAAAAGTTTTTATATATGCACAATTATCATGCTTGTATTGTCTTTTTTTAGCATTTTACTCAATAAGTCCCTTGCCAATAATCCTGAACTAAATATGGCTATGCCAACGGTAATGTCCTCACTATTAACGGCGGTAAACAGTTCAAATTTTACTATGATTTGCGGAATTTTTATTGCATTGTTTGTATGTACAGATTATGATCAGCAAACTATTAAAAATGTTTATTCTCGAGGATTTTCACGAAGCAAAGTATATTTCGCCAAATACATTGTTTGTTTTTTTTCAACACTAATAATTTTTGCTACAATGCTTATATTCACATATGGTATTAGCAAGTCAACTTTTGATGGCGGAAAAGAAACGGGAAATTATGTAGGTTTACTTTCAGGACAATTCTTATTTTGTATTGCTTACTCTTCATTTGTATTTGCTGTAAGCCTTATTATTAAAAAAGTAGGTGTTTCTATTGCACTTGCCATTCTTGGACCTTCGCTTATAGGTACAGTAATAAATCTTTTAGATGCTTTCCTTAAAATAGATGATTTTAAATTAAACTCCTATTGGTTAAATTCTTTTATAAGCGATTTAACCTCTCTTGCTACAGATAATACTAGACTTATTATATGTACGATTTTTTCAATTCTATATGCAGTTGCATTTATCATCATCGGATACTTTATCAGCAAGAAACAAGAAAATTAAAAATATACTTCTTATGAAAGTGCTTCAAATAGATTCATTGAAAATGAGCGGAAAATGGGTATATAAAGATGTTAAAATTATGCATTATAAATTATTTTAAAAGTTTTAAATATATTTTTACACCTCTTGGTACGATGTTTTTAGGTTTATTACTGGGACTTTCAATTTTAATACCAGGAACAATAGTGGCACTAGATTCACTCATAAATGAGGTAAAAGAATTAGGAGAAGGTGTTAATCTTGACTTTGGAAAATTATGGGAACAATTACGAGAGGCGATCACTGCTCTTAATTGGGATAATCCTGGTGATGCATTCCAAATCATGTTTTCAAGTGAATGGATAAACGAGGTTATTATGGAGAGTTTAAACCTGATTTTAGGTTCAGAATTTTCAATGTTCAGCGAGCAATTACAGAGGATTATTGACACATTTGTTTCCAGCATGGGCACATTATTCTTCATTTTAATCTTCTTCTTTATAATTGGATTTATTATAGGCTTTATACTAACGAGATTCTTTATTAGAAGAAATATTGCAAAGCGTACACTTTGGAAATGGTTCTTATCAGTCTTAATTAACGCAGCATTGTCGGTAGGAATGGTGTTTGGAGTAATTATTTTTTATTCAGTTTGGAAGCCTAGTGCAGTTTTTTCTGCATTACTGCTTTTGATTATTCAAAGTGTTCTTTCTTTAATTGGAGCGTATTATCTATACGCTTATAAAAAAGTTAAATTGACAAATGTTTTAAACATTAAAAATACAGGATTTTACCTTTTAGGAAATACCTTGATTCTTATATTATCTATTATTTTTTCACTTATAGCGATTTTGATTAATGGAATGATGGGAGCGTTCGTTGCACTTGCTATTTTTGAAATTCTACTATGTGTTATGACGATGAATGCAGAATCTTATGTGCAGAATTTAATGAAAAAAAATGGGTTTCAATCCTTTAAATTCTGAAAAAAATGCATAAATTGGATATAGAAGAAATTATTAAAAAATAGGACATAAAAAACTGCTATTTTTGGGTTTTTGTGTCCCATTTTTTTGTATCTTAAGAAGAAGTTTGTAACTTGAATTCCTATTTTGAAATTGAATTTGGAAAATTAAATTAGACACAATTTTTAAATTTGAAGAATAAGAATTGAACTTTTGTCTAAACTTGCCTAATAAATGTGATTTTAAGCAAGAAAAAAGTGTTGATTTTGTAGTATTACTACTTCATCAACACAAAACATTTTAATAGCAGAGATTTATATGGTCATCGTAAATCTAGAAACAATTTACTATTTACTTCATTTGATTTTCTAAGAATAGATGGTTTTAGAACAATTAGACAAAACTCAAATATACCTAATATGTTCTTACTTAATAGAACTTGTGTATCTATCTAAATGAATATCAAATAATCTATCAAATTACTCTTGCTAAAGAATCTCTAAATTCAACTGTCTTTTATATTTTCATATTGAGCATTAAAAGGGCGAACACAATTGATTATTGTATTGCAAATCATTGATGTTTCATCAATGCAGCCACCTCTTATCCACTCTTCAATGATCGCATAAATACCATTGATATAATAAGCTGACCAATATTTTCTCTGGTCTTCTTCTATATTAAATCTTTTAAATATAGGATATAAAATATTTTCTTGGAAAAATTGGTATTTTTTTATGGATTGCATAATCATTGGATGTTTCGCAGAAACTTGAAAAACGATTTTATTTTCTTTGATATAATTGAGATACGGCAAAAGATATTCTGGTGTTACAAAAATTAAATCTTCTTTACTAGAACTATGTATATTTAAAGCCACATCGCTATCATTTTTTTTAAAAATTGAAAAAAATTTCTTGTCGGTGTTTTTTATTGTTTCTAATAAAAGAGAATCAATATTATCATAATGCAAATAAAAGGTTGAGCGATTAATGCCAGCTTTTTTGCATATCTCTTTAATTGTAATAAATTCATAGTCCTTCTCGTTTAGAAGTTCTACTAGTGCTTGATTCATAAGTAAAGCGGTCTTATTAAATTTGCTTTCAAACTTGTTCATTACACCTCATCCTCTTGTTCATTCTCCTTCACTAATTTCTTTTGCGAGTTTCATGATTGTAGAACCATATTTCAATTTACCTTTTTCAATCATTTTTTTATGAATTGGATAATTTAAGCAACACCCTATAATCCCTAAAATTCCAATAATTATTCCTGCAATCATTGACCCAACACCTGAACCAATGACTTGCATAGCTAAGCACATTCCAGTTCCTAAAATTAAAGAACTCATTATTCCAAATGTATACGCAAAGATATATGCTGCCTGTTTTGCTTTTGCATCTAATTTTTTTAATTGCTTTACCTTAGTTGTATTTTTGGATGCATATTCATTTGCGATATGCTCTGCATAAATTTTATCTGTGTTCATTTTGTTTTCCTCCTTTTGAACATTACACTAGTATTTTGCATTATAAATAAGATAAAATGAACATCACAAAATGGCAAAAATGTTGATTTGTGAAAAAAAGATTTGACATCTTAATTTTCATTGTATTAAACCTCTATGTTTTTTAATGAAAAAGATATACTATTATGATCCAAATTGCATACCCCTAATTTTTGACTAGTGCATAAATTGGAATTTGTTAATTTCTTAATATTATTTCATAATCAATATAATCACCTGAAAAAGGAGTTTCATTATTAACTCTTTTTCTAACTTTTGTAAATCCAACACTTTCATAATTTTTTTGTGCTGAAAATGTAATTTCATTAGTTGTTACAATTATTTTTTTTAAATCATTATATTCTTTTATTATTCTTCTTATTGCTTCTAGCAATTGTAATTTACCATATCCATTACCTTTATATTTAGTTAATATACAATTATGGCCTATTTCTACATAATCTGGTCTATTTCTTGGATCCCAAGATATATGCCCAATTGGTATTCCATCTAATACTGTAATGAATGAACATTTTTCAGCTATCTCTAAATTAGAATAAAAGAATTCATCATATTCTTTCCACATCTCATTCCAAGTCTTTTTACAATTATCATTGAACGAATATGCGTCCACTAATTGCTCATAAAAAGTACCTTTAGAAAATTCACTTGTTTTTTTGAATTCTATCATAGTAAATCTCCTCGTATGCTTAACAAATTATCTTAAGTGTATTAATTGATGAAAAAGAAACACTCAATAAGCGAGCTAATTCTGTTTGTGTTAAAATGAGTTTATTTCTTAATTTTTTAATTAAATCCGCATAATTCATATAATCACCATGCACTTTCATAATATGCAATTATTATAGCACTTTTATTAAAAAAATCTACTTATATGAGAATTAAAATGTGGCATCAATTAAAAATTTGCAAAAAATTCATACTCAAAATAAATACTAAACTACCTTTCGCTTGTTAGTAGGGGCTTTCGCCTTACAGTTGATTTTGATGAGAGAAAATGAATCAACAAATGGTGTTAAAAAGGCTCTTGATATAATTCAATTTGAACTCAAAACCTAAATTTTGCTATAAAATAGTTCAAAATCGTTAAAAATGACAAGAAAAAAAGTTTGAAACAACGCTTTTTCATTGTATCAAACCTCTATGTTTTTTAATGGCAAAGGTATACAATTTTGATACAAAACGTTCTGTATGACCTGTAATCGTTCCGTTTAACAAAACCTATAAAACTCTATAATACTATAGTTTTTTTGTTTGCTTCCTTATTCAACGAGCCCTGTTTTGCAATAAAATAGTTGGTATTTACTCTCCTAAACGCTTTTCCTATCCGTCTAATATGCCTAAAATCAATGCGTTTTATGGTGAAAACGTTTGAAAATAGCTACTTTTTAAGACTTAAAAAGTTTTAGGAATAAAAATAAAATAACTTTAATCCATTTTGGTTTCTTAGTTAAATGGATATAACAAGTCTCTCCTAAGGGCTAGTTGTGGGTTTGATTCTCGAAGGGACTACAAAAAAACTAAAATTTCTTGTGGTTTTTACTATTTTTAGCACAAAATATAGGCGTTTTTGGAATAATTCTGAACTATTCCACTATATCCACCCACTAATATTAATTTAGAGTTGACACCTAATTTTATGGACACTATCAATATTAAAAAGAAAAGTGTATGAATCTCATCGAAACATACACTTTTTCGTTATTTTTTAAGCCTATACCTCTAGCGCATGAGGGTGTTACTAAACAACTTAAAGCTGAAAATCAAATGGAATGGGTTGTTTCGCCGATTCTTACATAAACGGAACCGTATGCTTTATGAACATAAAGCAAGTGTTTTATCCATGCTTCAGCGGTGTTAGGAACCAGCGCCTCCATCTTTTGTCCGCAGCATATCATAGCAACTCCCGCAGCGTGAATAAGACCAATTAAGTTACCACAATGGCGCCAAATATAAAACTTTTCTTTCTCTTATTAATAATTTTCTTTACGAACTTCAAAATAAGCTTGCGGATGCTTACATATAGGACATACTTCAGGAGCTGTAGTACCAACAACGATATGTCCGCAATTGCGGCATTCCCAAATTGTTACACCAGACTTTTCAAATACTGCTCTAGTTTCAACATTTTTAAGAAGAGCACGGTATCTTTCCTCATGTGCTTTCTCAATAGCGGCAACACCACGGAATTGCTCAGCCAAATCGTGGAAGCCTTCTTCATCTGCTTCTCTTGCCATACGATCATACATATCAGTCCACTCAGCATTTTCGCCTTCCGCTGCATGGAGCAAGTTTTCGGCAGTGTCACCAAGCTCGCCGAGAGCCTTAAACCATAGTTTCGCATGTTCCTTTTCATTTTCGGCAGTTTGCAAGAAAAGTGCCGCAATTTGCTCGAAGCCTGCCTTCTTTGCAACAGAAGCAAAGTATGTATACTTGTTTCTTGCCTGAGATTCACCTGCAAATGCTTCCCAGAGATTCTTTTCGGTCTTGGTACCGGCATAAGGATTCTTGGATTTTTCCTCAATCTTTACAAATTTTTCTTTTGGCTGTTTGCAAACAGGACAGCTTTCGGGAGCAGTATCTCCCTCGTGAATATAACCGCATACGGTGCATTTCCATTTTGTCATTTTTGTTTCCTCTTTTCTTTCTATAATTTCATTGAAATTAATGTTATGAAGCAATGCTTCCACCACATCCGCCGGAATATCGGGATATGATTTTATCTGTTCTAAAAATTCTTTTGTGTTGGCGCTTTGTGGAAGCATAAAGTCTGCTTCCCTGCAAAGGTCTTCTGCCATAAGTCGAGACGATTTTGCTACCGCCTTCGAAAGTGTATCAGGCAGCTGGAAAGCTATGTTTTCAGCCTGCGCTTTACTTTGAACGAGAGCACGCAACGCTTCGACTACTTTATCCGTTTTAGGCTGCTGCGGTGGCAATTCCTTCGGCATCATTGAAATAGCACCTGAAGGACATGCCCTGGCACATACGCCGCAGCCGATACACTTATTTGGATCAATGACGCTATCTTCTGTATCCGTAGCGCCGGTAGGGCAAACATAAAGGCAAAGACAGTCTTTTGTGCAAAGCCTTAAATTTCGTACTGCATATTTATCTGCCATTATCTTGCACCTCCTTCTATTTTTTCAAACTTCCACGCAGGGACTTTGCATACCGGACAAAGCGCAGGCGGTGCATCGCCAACGAATACAAATCCGCAGACTGTGCAGACATACACACATGTATTTTCAAGCATCTTGTTACCCTCAACCTCATATCTGGTGAGAAGTGACTGCAACATTCTCGTTACCTTTTCTGCCCACACCTGACAGCGAAGTCCGCCACGGTCGTGCTGCTCTTCCGCAGCTGATTTTCCGTAAGGAAATCCTACCGAAATATCATGATTAATCAATTCAAGCAGTGTCTTTGTGCTAGCATTGCTGACAGGCTCTGCTTTTTGACGGAAGAATTCTGCGAGTTTTCTAAAGTTCTCGGATTCTTCGGGCATATACTGCTTTTCGCACCCTCTTGCAAGATTGGAGCAAATGATGCTCATCTCCATTGGGGATAATTCTTTTTCTGTATGCGGCTTTTCAAGGATTTCTTCTGCTTTAGCATTTTCATCTTTCAGCACAAAAGCATCCTTACCTGCACCGCAAAGCGGACACTTGAAATCATCGGGCAATTCGCCTTCGGTTTCATGGATATATCCGCAGACTGTACATATATATTGTTTCATATTTCCGCCTCCTTTAATTAAATAATAGCATATTTCAGATTACAATTCTATGATGTCATCATATTTTTCAATGATTCCCGCAATGTCCGTGACCGCAACCGTGATCGCTGCAGATATGGGTTTCCCCGCCGTGTTCACGATCGTGGTGTTCACAATGCACATCGGGATTAAAACCAAGATTGCCGGCAACAAAAGCATTTACCGCTTCATCGGCATTACCGCTGATACCGCCGTATAGCTTTATTCCGTTTTCTGCCAGTGCCATTTGTGCGCCACCGCCAATACCGCCGCAAATAAGTACATCTGCTTTTACAGCGGAGAGTACGCCAGCCAATGCACCGTGGCCGGAGCCGTTGGTATCTATAAGCTCTGTTTTAATGACCTTGCCGTCTTCAATATCGTACAATTTGAATTGCTCGGTGTGACCGAAATGCTGAAAAATGTTTCCGTTTTTGTAAGTTACTGCGATTCTCATAATATTTGCTCCTTTTTCTATTTTGTATTCTTTTTGAATTTGCCGTTTGATGCAGTCTTTTTTATAGCAAAAGTCTGTACTGCCGCTACAAAGCTGAAACTCGCCACCCTCAATTTTCAGTGCGAATCCAAGCACAATTGCGTCTGCTATCTTTTTCCTTGCGGTTTCATAGATTTTCTGTGCAGTTGTTCTGCCTACGCCGAGTTGTGCACCGCATTCTTCTTGGCTTAAGTTTTCTTTGTCAATCAGCCGTATAGTTTCAAGCTCATCAACTGTCAAAACAATTGGTTCCCCTCTCACTGCTCCCGTTGGAGAAAATTCAAGAACTTCAGGGAAATAACACACTCGTCGACACTTCATCGGTCTTGACATTTTATCACCTTACCATATATTATAGGACAGTTTCGGGCATATGTCAATAATATTTTTGACATATGCCCGAAACTATGCTATACTAAAAATACTGAAAAGGAGACATGGCTTATGAATTACTTAACGTATTTACCTGTATTTGACAAACTGACGAAATCACAGCAAGACATGCTTACAAGATCATCTTTTGTTCGTAAATTCGGCAAGGGTGAACTCTTGCATAATGGTTCTCAGAATTGTACGGGACTGCTCCTTGTGCTCTCAGGTCAGATTCGTGCGTTTACCATATCCGACGATGGCAGAGAAATTACGATGTACCGCCTTTTTGAACGCGATATTTGCCTTTTCTCTGCATACTGCATTATGAACAGCATTCAGTTTGATATTACCGTTATCTCAGAAAAGGAAACTAAAGTTTTAGTCATCCCGTCAGAAGTTTACAAAAGCATTATGGATGTTTCCGCACCGCTTGCCAATTACACAAACGAAGTTATGGCAAGTCGATTTTCAGATGTAATGTGGCTAATAGACCAGGTAATATGGAAAAAATTTGATAAAAGACTTGCTGATTTTCTTTTGAATGAGGCAAACATCGAAGGCACTAACATTCTTAAAATCACTCACGAAACAATCGGCAATCACTTGGACAATCCCCGTGAAGTGGTAACACGAATGCTAAAGTATTTTGTGAGCGAAGGGCTTATATCACGCTCTCGTGGAACAATCGAGATTATAGACAAAGACGGACTTGAAAAGATTATAGTTTGATAAAACAAAGCGTTGAGTTTCTTAAAGAATTGAATTCTCAACGCTTTTTCTTTTTTGTCCTTTTAATCATCCATTCCGCATGGGGTGGATTTTTTATTTAACGCTTTATCATTACGGACTGCATTATAGAATCGGAAACCACCTGCAAAGTTATAGGCATCAAAGCCGTTGCCCATTAGAATTCTGCTTGCAATATAGCTTCTTAATCCGCTTTGGCAGATAATATATACAGGCTTGCTTATGTCAAGTTCATCAATTCGTTCACGCAATTCATCGACAGGAATATTGATAAAACCCTTTGCATGCCCAATGCTGTATTCCATTGGTGTACGTGTATCAAGAAGTGTTATGCTGCCGTCACGGGGAAGTGTTTCATCTTCCTCATAATACCATTGCTTTACAATGCCGTTTTTCATATTTTCAATGATATAGCCTGCCATATTCACAGGGTCCTTTGCGGAGGAATACGGCGGAGCATAGGCAAGGTCAAGTTCTGTAAGTTCATATGCTTTTATTCCGGCACGGATAGCGGTTGCAAGCACATCAATCCTCTTATCGACACCGTCAAAGCCTACAATTTGAGCCCCGAGCAGACGATATGTGTCTTTCTCGAACAATACCTTTAAGGTCATAATCTTACCGCCAGGATAATATCCGGCATGGCTCATGGGAGAAAGAATGACCTTATCTATATTAATACCAAGGAACTTTGCGGCTTTTTCGTTGATACCCGTAGCGGCAGCAGTCATATCAAATATTTTGATGACTGATGAGCCCTGTGCGCCGGTATAATGGCTGTCACCGCCACAAATATTATCGGCGGCAATTCTACCCTGCTTGTTTGCAGGTCCAGCAAGAGAGATGAGTGTGTCCTTATCCGTTACAAAATTTTTGATCTGAACCGCATCTCCAACAGCATAAACGTCAGGTATAGATGTTTCCATTTTGTCATTAACCACAATACTGCCTTTTATTCCGAGTTCCAAACCAGCTTCTTTCGCAAGTGTGGTTTCGGGAGCGACGCCGATTGCCATTACAACCATATCGGTATGAAGTATCGGAGCACTTTTGAGTTTAACATCAATACCGCAATCGGTATCGGCAAAACCTTCAACCATAGTATCAAGCATTAGATGGATACTGTTTTTGCGGATTTCAGCATGAATAAACGATGCCATATCCCTGTCAAACGGAGCCATAAGCTGATCCGCCGCTTCCACGAGCGTTACATCTATTCCGAGTTCACGCAGATTTTCCGCAACTTCGATTCCGATAAAGCCACCGCCGACAACAACTGCCGATTTCGGATGATGCTCATTCGTATATTTCTTGAGTCTAAGCGTATCCTCAACAGTGCGTAGGGTAAATATCTTATCGCTGTCAATTCCGTCAAACCTTGGCTTTATCGGCTTAGCACCGGGCGAGAGCAGAAGCTTATCATAACTCTCGGTAAGGATTTTACCGTTTTCAAGATTTTTTATGGTAACAGTTTTGCTGTCAGGATGAATTGCCGTAACCTCATGATGCACATTCATCTTAACTCTAAAACGCCTCCAAAAGCTTTCAGGCGTCTGCAAGGTTAGATTATTTTCTTCTTCAATGGTGCCGCCGATATAGTACGGCAGACCACAGTTAGCATATGAGATAAATCCTGAACGCTCAAAAACAACGATTTCCGCTTGTTCGTCAAGTCTGCGTATTCTCGCCGCCGCAGTAGCGCCACCTGCAACACCGCCTATAATTACAACTTTCATTTATTTTACCACCTTTCCACGGTAGCTGCTGATGCCACCGATATTTTTTACATTTGTGTAACCAATTTGTTTCAAATAGGATACAGCTTGTCCGCTTCTACCACCGCTTAAACAATGCACATAAAGCGGTGTGCTTTTGTCCTTGATGGTATTCTCAACGGAAGAAATTCTATCAAGAGGTATGTTGACGCTTCCCTCAATGTGCCCGTCACGGTATTCCTCTGCCGTCCTAACATCAAGCAATACAGCACCGACATTTGTTTCATATTCCGCAACACCGGTGTTAATGTCGGCTGTGTTGCGGAAGAAATTAAACAGTCTCATCTTTTTCTCCTTACAGCATTGCTTCAATTTGCTCTTTTGATTTGTAACCAACAACCTGATTTTCGAGTTTCCCGTTTTTGATTACAGCGAGCATGGGAATGCTCATTACCTGAAACTGTGCTGCTAGTTCCGGCTGTTCATCAACATTGATTTTGCCGACTTTAACATCGTTTCGCTCATTTGCGATTTCCGATACGATCGGACCTACCATACGGCAAGGACCGCACCAATCAGCATAGAAATCGAGAAGAACAGGTTTATTGGAATTCAAAACTTCGCTTGCAAAATTTTCTTTACTAATTTTAATTACAGACATCTTCGTGTCCTCCTTTGCTTTATTGTGTTTTTATTATATCCGATTTGAAATCAGGATTCTGTGATATTATCACTTTTTGTTTTTTCTGTTACCTTTTTTGTTGAGCAATAATTTAACTTGTTTTAAAACAAAAGAAATAAATCCAATCGTTGCATGTATTGTTTCATTATTCTTATTATATATTTTACTTGGCATACCAAAAAACATTTGAAACAAAAGATTATTCCCATCTATAATTAATAACTTTTCCATACTATAATTTTAAAATCCTTTCTAATACTTCACCAATATCTTCATTGAATACAAAATTCGCCACATACAAATTTTTTTGTTAGTCCAGCATCTTTTCAATCGAATAATCAAATATTTTGCAAAAATTATATATGTACTCTAATGATGGTAATCTGTCACCATCTTCAAGTAAAGCAATTGTCTTTCGATTGACATTTAATCTTAAAGCTAACTCTGTTTTACTCATTTCATTAGCTTCTCTTATTAATTTCATTTTTAATCCTATTTTACATGGATTCAATTTATGATAATGTTCAACATTCTCATTAAAGAATATTTTTTCCCATTTTTCATAAACATCATTTACTAATTTTTCACACAAGAAATTAATATTTTCTTTCCCCTTTTCTAGAACTTCAATAGCATTCTTTTCACCAACACTTAATATAGAAAATAGTTGTTCATCTAAATCTTTTAACATTCTATATTCAGTGTAATCTTCTATATCTTCATCAGAGAAAATTAATTTGTGTGTTTCATACTTGTATAATTCAAACATAATTGTCCTTCTATAGATTTGAATATATCTAACAAAAGACTTATAGGTATTGGAAATATTATATTTGTGTTTTAAATACATACATCTCTAATACCTTATTAGGAATTTTCATCGAATTTAGAATGTCAGATAATTTTATATAAGCACTTCTTGGATACTCATCTTGAACATAAGCTTTTAAATGAGAATCTGAATAACTTAATAAATCCTTATCAAATAAATCCGTAATTTTAATTAAGCTTGAAGTACCTATTTGATTCATCATTAAAATAACTTCTAATACTGTAATAAGTTTTCTCGCTCCAATAATTTCATAGAATGATGAATGCGATTCAATCACTTGAATATTTCCAATCTTTTTATTACCAACAGATAAATTTGTTTTTATAGTTTTCTCTACTGGTTCTTCTTCAACAATACCTAAAGTATATAAAAGATATTCACCTGTAGGTATACCTCTATCATCTTTTAGATAATGTTTTATTATTCTATCTTCATCAGACATATCAGATTCACCAATTAAATAAACTCCTTTTGACACTTGTCTAAGAATTCCTTGATCTATAAGTCTAGTAACAATTTTTCTTAGATTAACATTTGGGATATCTGAGAAATTATGCTTAGAAAGATAATTTAAATCAAATACACCACCAACATTATTTTGGCAGTAATTTCTAACTATTCCTGTATCACTTACTCTTCTCATACCTATATTATATCATAAAACGTGACAATGTCACATTATTTAATTAAAACTTCATTGAACTATATACTTAGTATATAAAATAAAAAAAGACATCTTGGTGCTACCAAAATGTCACGTTTTTCTCAATGGTGGAGCCGGGGAGAATCGAACTCCCGTACGTAGCACCTTCCACTATACTTTCTACACGTTTAGTTTATTTAAATATTTCATTGACCCTAAGAAAATAAACAATCCAAAAATCAACTACACTCTATGAAATTCATCACTTTAATTAGAGTAGCATTGAAATGATATATCCTATATGAAATGAAACTTTTCCTTGTGTGCTATAGGAAACATACTAAGAAAAGCCGCTTGAATTAAATTAGCAAGCGTATGCAGCACTCATATTGTTAGAGCGTGCAAATAAATGTGAATTGTTTGCGGTTATTTAAACCTCGACGTTGGTGAAGCAGTCTACTGCTACGTGCTTATATAGTTTCTTATACTACGGCGAATCCATAAACGACCCCATTTTTTGCAAGAATTAAATTCTTCTTGCATCTTTTATGGCTTTTTCTATACTTCTTTTACTATCCTTTTCTTTTAAAACTTCTCTTTTATCATTCAACTTTTTACCACGGCATAAAGCAATTTCAATTTTGAGTAAAGAACCTTCAAAGTATGCTTTTAACGCAACAATGGCTAGGCCCTCTAATTTTACCTTAGTTGCTAGCTTAACTGCTTCATGCTTGTGTAATAAGAGTTCTCTTGTTCGAAATTCATCGTGATTAAACCGATTCCCATTTTCATATTTTGCGATATGCATATTTATTAAATAAGGAGTTTGATTTTTGATTAAAACATAAGCATCATTCAAATTGCATCTTCCAGCTCTTACAGATTTTATTTCTGTTCCTGTCAATTTTATTCCAGCTTCATAGCGATCTAAAATAAAGTATTCAAAACTTGCTTTTTTATTTGAACAAACGATTTTCATCTTTTTGTCCTCCTACCTTATTATAATCGTTTTCAAACATAAAATCAACTCGTCTAGTGAGCTTATTTGCTCGCAATACAACAACTTGAACCGTTTGACCTAATCGGTACTTAGTGTTACCAACAATATATAAATTTTGTTCCTCACTATAGGTTATAAATCCATGCATTGTATCCGTAGAAATTAAACCTTCAACTCCATTTTCTAATGTGACAAATATTCCAAAAGATGTCATTGAAGTAATTTGTCCTTGAAAATGCTTAAAAATATGGGACTGCATATACCAAGCAAAAAGCATATCATTGACACTTCTTTCGCATTCAATTGCGTTTCGTTCACTTTTAGAATTTCTAAGTGCGATTTCAGCTAAAATTGTTTGTGAATAGTTCTCTTCCTTATTTAATGGATTCGGATGAAGAAAAAATTTTTTCAGCAATCGATGAACCATTAAATCTGGATATCTTCGTATTGGAGAAGTAAAATGGCAATAATACCTCATAGCTAGCCCATAATGTCCTAAACATTCCCTAGAATACTTTGCCTTCATCATGCTTCTAAGCATAAAATTGTTCACTATTGGACGCAAAGTATCCTCATACTCTTGGGCTAATATTTTTTGAATTGCTTTTGGTGTTATGGTTGATTTAGGTACATCAACTTCTAATCCCATAGATTGAATCTGTGCTAAAGCACGAAAAAGATTTTCTTGATCTGGTTCCTCATGGATACGGTAGATACAGGGGAAATGGAGAATCGACATATTGTAGGCAACCGTTTCATTTGCCATTAACATAAAATCTTCAATTATTTTTTCGGCTTCATCCCTTTTAATTTCAATAATTTCTTTTGGTGAAGAATCCTCATTAAGTTTAAACTTATACTCTTTTGTTTCAAAGGATAAAGCTCCTTTTCTCTGTCTTATGCTTCTTAGAATTAAAGATAATTGATGCATATCTTTAATAGAAGCTACAATATCTTTATATTGATTACAAAGCTCTACGTTTCCTTTTAAAATTTCATTTACATTGTGATAAGTCATTCGGTGTTTAGAACAAATATATCCCTCACAGATTTCATAATCCATAAGTTTTCCTACTTGGCTTATTGTCATTCTACATGCCAAAACTAAACGGATCACATTTTCATTTAAAGAACAAATCCCATTGGATAGTTTATGAGGCAGCATAGGAATTACACGATCGGCCAAATATACAGATGTGCCTCGCTTTAATGCTTCCTCATCTAAAGCCATCCCTTCTTTTACATAGTGGGAAACATCTGCAATATATACGCCCAAAATATAATTTCCATCTTTATCCCTTTCAATGCTTATAGCATCATCAAAATCTTTAGAGTCATCTCCATCAATTGTAAAAATGGATAAGTTTGTAAAATCTTTTCGCCCAACAAGTTCTTCTTTAGAAACTTCATCTTCAATTTGATGAACCTCACCTGCAACTTCTATTGGAAAATCTAAAGAAAACCCATATTCTAAAGCAATTTGAGTAATATCCATTCCAGGATCATCTGGATGACCTAGAACTTCTAAAATGGAAGCTTCAATAGCGGTTCCTACATAAGAGATTTGAGCATATACTATCATTCCATTTTGAATATTTGGTAAATCCTTTTTGACAACAGCTGTGACTTTAAATTTCAGATTTGTAGAATGAATATAAGCCTTAATTTTCCCTTTTTTGATTCTTTGTTCATACCGACCAATTATAAACTGATTCTTTCGTTCTAAAACACGTATAATTCGAGCATTTAACAGGCGGTAAGAAGCATCATAAGGATAAAATTCAACTTGATCTCCAGTATATAGATTATACATATCTTCTTCAGGAACATAATAATCCTTATCCTCATTTTCTACGCAAACAAAACCATAATCATTTTGTTTGCGATCAATCGTTCCCTTTTTGATAATTCCATATCTATATTTGCCATCTTGAAATACATCATGTTGTGCAATCAGCTCTTCTAGCATAGGAATAAGGTCTTTTTTAGATATGTGAAGAGCACTAGCAAGTGATCCCAAATTTGTAATCCCTTGATTTAATTTTTCTAATATAAGTTCTTTTTCCATATCCTCACCTCCTATATAAAGAAGAAAAAAGAGATTTCGTATGAAATCTCTACTTAGTGTAATGCAACAGATGTAATAACTGATGCGATAAACAATACAGCTAATACTAATGTTGTTCGTTGAAGTATAAGTTCAACACCACGAGTTTTTTGATTTTTAAATAATTCTGATTTACTTCCATTAAAAGCATCATTGATATCATCTTTTGAATTTTGCATCATAACAACAACAATTAAAAATATTGAAAGTACTAAAACTATATAATCAATCCAAATCATAGGTCATATCTCCTTAAAAGATTTCAAAATATTACTTTGTAATTATAGCATTTAGGAAATAGATTTGCAACTATATTTTGGTTTTTTTATTCAGTTATTATTCAAAAATCTTAAAATTACTTCATTTTTCTTTTGATTTCAGCTTGAGCAGCAGCCAATTTTGCAATTGGAACCCGATAAGGAGAACAAGACACATAGTCTAGGCCAAGCTCATTCACAAATTCAATACTAGAAGGCTCTCCTCCATGCTCTCCACAAATTCCCATATGGATATTCTTTCTCTTACTTCTACCTGCTGAAGCAGCCATTGATATTAATTTACCAACTCCATGTTGATCTAATTTTGCAAAAGGATCGCTTTCATAGATAGAATGTTCATAATAAGCAGTTAAAAACTTAGAAGCATCATCTCTAGAAAGACCAAAAGTCAATTGGGTTAAATCGTTTGTACCAAAGGAAAAGAATTCTGCTTCTTTGGCAATCTCATCTGCAAGAACTGCTGCCCGAGGAGTTTCAATCATTGTACCGATGGAATAAACTAGTCGTTCCCCATATGTATTAAACATGTTCTCTATTTCATCAATTAAAATATCCTTTATGAATTTTAATTCTTTCACATCATCAATAAGAGGAATCATAATCTCGGATTGAATTGGAAGATTTAACTCTTTAGATGCTGTAAAAGCAGCTCGTATAATAGCTCTTGCCTGCATCCGTGCAATATCAGGGAATGTTACACATAATCTACAGCCTCGATGGCCCATCATAGGATTAAATTCAGCAAGTTGTTCGCATTGAAGCTTTATTTCCTCTACATCGCGATTCATTTCTTTAGCTAGAAGCTCA
Organism: uncultured Anaeroplasmataceae bacterium; assembly: GCA_910584005.1. Classification (GTDB taxonomy): domain Bacteria; phylum Bacillota_I; class Bacilli_A; order Acholeplasmatales; family Anaeroplasmataceae; genus Pelethenecus. Next base: position 232,822 of record CAJTXR010000001.1, read on the forward strand.
ACTTCTTCTCCCTTAGGTAAAAATTCATGTAGGGGTGGATCTAAGAGTCTTATGGTTACAGGTAATTCTTGCATAATCTTATATAGACCCTTATAATCTTCAAACTGAAATTCTTCTAATTTTTTTAAGGCTTTTGTTCTTTCTTTATCATTTCTAGAAAGGATCATTTTTCGGATTTCTAGTATTCGATCCTTGCTAAAGAACATATGTTCACTTCGACAAAGGCCAATTCCTTCTGCACCAAAATTTTTAGCAGTTTGAGCATCAAGAATCGTATCGGCATTCGTTCTTACTGAAAGTCTTTTGTAGGAATCTGCCCATTCAAGAATCCGCTTTAGATTACCATCTATCGTTGCAGGAGTTGTTTTCATCTGTCCTAAATAAATGTATCCTGTAGATCCATCTAAGGAAATGTAATCTCCCTCATGAATAGTAGTAGCTCCTAAATACATTACCTTATTTTCCTCATCTACTTCGCAAGTAGAGCATCCACTAACACAGGCTCTTCCCATTCCTCGTGCAACTACAGCAGCATGAGAAGTCATTCCCCCATGGCAAGTTAGTGTACCTTCTGCAATATGCATTCCTTCAATATCCTCAGGAGAAGTTTCTGAACGGACTAAAATAACCTTCTCTTTTCTTAGTTTAACGGCTTCTTTTGCTTCTTTGGCAGTAAAATATACTCTTCCACAAGCTGCTCCTGGAGAAGCAGGTAATCCTTTCCCAATAGATTCTGTTTTTTGAAGCATTTCCTCATCAAATTTAGAATGGAGAACTTGGTCTAAAGATTTTGCTTCGATTCTTAGTAAGGCTTCTTCTTTTGTAATTAAACCTTCATCTACCATTTGACAGGCAATTTCAATAGCAGCTTGGGCTGTTCGTTTGCCAATTCTAGTTTGTAAAAAGTAAAGTTTTCCCTTTTCAATTGTGAATTCAACATCCTGAACATCGTGATAATGATTTTCTAAGATTTGAGCAATTCGTTGAAATTCACTATAGCATTCCGGTAAATCTTCTTTTAGTTTACGAATTGGATTTGGCGTTCTGATTCCTGCTACAACATCTTCTCCCTGAGCATTGATTAAGTACTCCCCATAGAGTTCATTCGCCCCTGTAGATGGATTTCTTGTAAAAGCAACTCCAGTACCTGAAGTTTCACCCATATTACCAAAAACCATAGACTGTATATTTACTGCAGTTCCCCAATCAGAAGGAATTTCATTTAAATGGCGATAATATATAGCTCTTTCATTATTCCAAGATTTAAATACAGCCTCAATCGCTAGGACTAATTGTTCTTTGGGATCTTGAGGGAAAGTTTTCCCAATCTGTTCAAAATAAAATTGCTTATATGTGGTTACAACTTCTTTTAAGTCTGCAACCTCTAATTCATAGTCATAGGTATATCCCTTTTCTTTTTTTATTTTAGATAATACTGCTTCAAATTTGGCTTTGTCTAGTCCCATAACAACATCAGAAAACATTTGAATGAAACGTCTATAAGAATCATAGGCAAAACGTTCATTTTGACTCTGAGTAGCTAAACCAATAACAGAATCATCATTTAAGCCTAAATTTAAAATTGTATCCATCATTCCAGGCATTGAAGCTCTTGCCCCACTGCGTACAGAAACCAATAAAGGATTGGAAGTATCTCCAAATTTCTTATTTTGAGCCTTTTCAATAATTGCCAAGGCCTTGTAGGCTTGATCTAAAATCTCTGTCCGAATCTTATTATGGTTAGAAAAGTAATCCATACAGGCTTCTGTCGTGATTGTAAAGCCATGAGGAATTGGCAAGCCTAAGTTCATCATTTCTGCTAAGTTTGCCCCTTTTCCACCTAAAAGTTCTCGCATTGAAGCATTTCCTTCTTTAAATAAATACACCCATTTTTTCATAAAAATATAACTCCTAATTAACACAAAAATACATTTAAAAATTATACTACAACCGCTTACATTTCGCAATACAATTTTAAAAAAAATTTAAAAAAACTATATTTTATTAGAATTAAAAAAAGGTCAATCATTAAAAATGAATTTGACCTTTTTTTAATTCTATTTTATTACTTTTAAAATTAATTTAGATTCAATTGGCCCACTTGAATATGAAAAAGCATTTTGGAGCTCTTTTACTTCTTCAGTTACATCCTTCTTATTTGAATGAATATAAGCAATACAATCATTTTCTTGTACCAAATCATTTACCTTCTTATTTAATACAATTCCTACGGCATGATCAATATCTTCGCCTATCTTACTTCTTCCTGCTCCAAGCATCATAGCTACATTTCCTATCGCAAGAGCATCAATATGAGAAACATAGCCAGCTTGAGTTGCACAAACAGGGTAAACATATTTGGCCTTACTAAATTTTTCAGGATGATAAATATAAGATTCGTCGCCTTTTTGGGCTTTAATCAAGTTTGCAAGAGTGTGAAGTCCTTCTTTATTTTGAATTTGGGCTTCTAATTTTTTTCTAGCTTCTTCTAAAGTGTTTGCTAATTTTCCAGCGACTACCAAATGAGAAGCAACCTCTAAACAAAGCTCTGTAAAATCCTTAGGACCCTGTCCATTTAAAGTTTGAATGGCCTCAATCACCTCTAAAGAATTTCCAACAGCTAAACCAAGTGGTTCATCCATATTGGTCAAAATTGCTGTCATATCCTTACCACAGGCTTTACCAATTTGAACCATGAGTCTAGCAAGTGTAGTTGCACTTTCTATAGTTTTCATAAAAGCCCCACTGCCCACTTTAACATCCAAGCAGATCGCATCTGCACCACTTGCGAGCTTCTTACTCATAATAGATGATGCAATGAGGGGAATTGACTCAACTGTTCCAGTGACATCTCTTAGAGCATAAAGTTTCTTATCTGCAGGAGCAAGCTCTCCTGTTTGACCAACAAGAGCGATTCCAATTTTATTGACCTGGGATATAAAATCCTCCTCACTCATAGAGATATCATATCCAGGAATTGATTCTAGTTTATCTAAAGTACCTCCTGTATGACCTAATCCACGACCACTCATTTTAGCAAATTTAATCCCTAAAGAAGCAACGAGTGGACCAACAACTAAGGAGGTCTTATCTCCAACCCCACCAGTAGAATGCTTATCTACTTTAATGCCTCCTATTTGACTTAAATCTAAAATATCGCCACTATGAAGAATTGCCTCTGTTAAATCAGTGGCTTCTTGATCGGTCATTCCTCTAAAATATATGGCCATAGTTAAAGCGGATGCTTGATAATTATCAATGCTTCCTTCTGTAAAACCTTTTATGAAAAAATTAATTTCTTCTTTTGTTAGTTCTACTCCATCTCTTTTTTTGATTATTATATCGACTGCTCTCATTTTTTTACCTCTACTTTATTGTATATTCCTATAACAGTAAAACTGTTTTTTTGGTTATATTCTAATCGCTTTTTTAAAACTTCTAGAATGTTAAATTCATGGGGTTTGATATCAAACTCCACATAAAAAATATAGTTGCCCATCAAATCTCTTCTAGGTCTAGATAGGATGGAACATAAATTGATTTTATTTTCTTTAAATGCTTCTAATATATCAAAAAGCACACCAGGAGAATCCAAAATCGGTGTAATTATCGCTGAACAACAGGAATTCGCCACAGGAGGATAGATTTTTCTTTCCTTTGATAAACGTACAAAACGGGTTTGATCGACTCTTGAATCAGCAATATAGTCTATACAAAGCTCAAATTCTCTTTTATCAACATGAATTGGAACAATGGCTCCAACGCTCTCCTCTATATTCATTTTAAATTTATCATAGCTTTCCATATTAGACTGAGTAATTCTAGGAATGAGATTATGCTTTGTTATAAAATCTATGCACTGCCCATAAGCCTTATACTGAACATAAACTTCTTTTATTTTACTTAGATTTTTTGTGTGAGCAATAAAAGAAAAGTTCACATCGTAAAATACCTGTTCACAAATGAATAATTTATTTTTTATTATTGCATCTAAGCCTTCCATCACATAGCCATCTAAAGTGTTTTCAAAAGGAATCAATCCATCTTTTTCTTCATCAACGATAGAACATACTTTTAAAATCGTTGGTGTATAATCAATATCATAAGAATCTTTTAATAATGTGGCCGCTAACGCAGAATATGTGCCAGCTGGACCTAATACGGCTAATTTTTTCATAAAACTTCCTCGTATAATGGTATCATTTTATGTTTCTTTTGAGAAAAATAATAGATACTTTTTGTTTTATCTTTTTTTAAAATATGAATGGTATCTGCAAGAAGGATTGCAGTGTCATCCTCTAAAGCATATCCATCATAGGCATAATTCCAAACAACATCATTATAGCACCATAATCCATCATGATCATAGTGTGGACATATCGTAATGTCTAGAAAGCCTACTCCTTCTACCATTTGATAATTATAGTAAGAAGATGCATTTTTATAAGCATATTGATCTCCCATTCCATATCGACAAAATAAAATAGCTCCTGCCGAAATACCTGCAAAAATCTTGTTGGTATTTTGATATTTTTTCATCAAAGAAAGTAAATTTGAATTTTTCACAAGAGAAATTAAATTTAAGGCAGAACCACCACCAAAATAAATTACATCCGCTTTTGAGAAAAGAAAGTCCATTGTTATGGTATTCATATTTTCTTCCATATATAAAATTTCCCCAGAATAATTGGCTGTTATCAATTGAAATTTATGATTGGCTATTAAGATATCTTGGGCATAAGGAATAAACAAAATCGTTGGATTTATAAGACCTAAGAGCCTAAAAGCAGATTCTTCTAAACTGAAATCAGCACCAGAGGAGATTGTCTTCCCACCAATCAATAAATAGCTTGCCATAGCTTATCCTCTTTTCCTTGCCTCTAAACGATAGATTGGACCAAGTTTTGACCATTTTTCTTCAAACTCAGTCATAATATTAGGAATATCTAAATCCTGATGTAAATCTAATGAAATATTAGATATCCGCCAATTTTGTTCATTAAAGGATTCTAAAGAAAATTCAAATAGTTTCCGATTATCCGTTTTTTGAAATATCGCTCCGTCTTCTGTTAAAATCTCCTTATAGCTTTCTAAAAATGTTTTATAAGTTAACCGTCGTTTTGCATGAGCGGCTTTAGGCCAAGGATCTGAAAAGTTAATGTAAATTAAATGAACTTCATCCTTTGAAAAAACATTTATCAAATCTTTTGCATCTAATAGAATTAAACGTAAATTCTTTAACTCCTCTTTTTCTACTTTCTCTAAGACTCGCAGTAAAACAGAATCATATTTTTCAATTGCAATGTAATTTATCTTGGGATTCATTTTCGCCAAGCTGGTAATGAATTGCCCTTTTCCACATCCAACCTCAATATGAATTGGATTCATATTTTGAAACTCCTTCTGCCAAATCCCTCTTCTTGCTTGAGGATCAACAATAAAATATTCTGGATGTGCGTTTAACTTTTCTTTCGCATTTTTTACCTTACGCAATCTCATCTTTATTTTGTCAGCTCATAGATTGCTTTTGCATATATGCGAATCATGGTTTTAAAATCTTCTAATTGCATATATTCATTAGCAATATGGCAAACATCCTCTCTTCCTGGAAGCATTGGACCAAATGCAACCGCATGGTCAATAAATTTGGCATAGGTTCCTCCGCCAATTGTAATTGGTTTGGACTGAGTATCCTTTGTAATTGATTGATATGCATCTAATAAAGTAGAAACCAAGAATCCCTTTGGATCAACATAGTGGTATCCCCCAAAACTCATAATTTTAATATTATACCCAGTTTCCTTTGCTAAGCTGTTCAAACACTTTTCAATATTGGGGAAACCATCCTCCCGTGGAACTCTACAATCCACCCCAATCCATAAAGCATTCTCTTTAATTTGAATCTTACCAACATTGCTGGTTAATGCTTTCATTTCTTCATCATACATCGCATAGCCAATTTTCTTTCCAAAAGGATCAAAATTCAAATATTTATGGAAGAAATGGGATAATTTGGTAGGATGAATTTCTTCAAGAAATTCAAACAGAATAAAGCCTGCATTAACTCCCTTTTCCGGTACCATTGCATGAGAAGCAACTCCATAGGCAATATATTCATCATTTTGAATTTCTCCTTGGTATCCATGTTGTTTTAAAAATGCTTGAAACTCTTCTTTATAGTTCTTTGTAAGCCTCATACTCGCTTTTGCAGGTACGATATTTAAGCGAGAACCACAATTTAGTTCTTTTATTATCTCTTCTGATGATAGTTTTCCTTCTATGATATAGGTCATATGAGCCTTCTCGCCATAAATTAATGGGAAATCAGCATCTGGTGAAAATCCAAATTCAGGAAGTTTATTTTTTTCAAAATAATGGCTTAAACATCTAGAACCACTTTCTTCATCACATCCCATAATTAAACGAATTTGCTTATTTGGTTTAAATCCATTTTCCTTCAATAACTTCATGGCGATATAGACAGCAACCAAAGGACCTTTATCATCAACGACCCCACGACCAAACATAAGATTATCTTTAATTGTCAATGTAAAAGGGTCTGTATCCCACTTTTGATTATCTACTGGAACAACATCTAGATGAGCAAGAATCCCTAAAGTTTCTTTACCAGTTCCAAACTCTATATGACCGGCGTAATTTTGGTCATTATGAACCAAAAAGCCATCATGACTTGCATAATCTAAAATAAATTTTAGTGCTTCTTGGTTTGCTATTCCAAAGGGAGCGTCGCTTTTCGGTTGATATTCATCTAGCACTGTTTCATATGAAATTAATTTTGATAAAATAAACAATCCTTCTTCAATATACTTATCCACAATATTTTTCATCCTATTCCTCCAAAACAAAATAAATTATTATCAATGTTTGATAATAATTTATCTCTTATATTTCTTTTCCTAAGTGCAATTCAAAGAATTTTTTAGTGATTGCATCCATAGCTTCTCCTTCATCAGAACCATGAGCTACAATTTCTATTTTAGCTCCTTCATATAGCCCTAAGGATAGAACCCCCATAATAGATTTGAAATCCACTTCTTTTTTTCCACTTTTAATTATAATTTCTGAATGGTATTCCACTGCTAAATTTACCATTGTTGTAGCAGTTCTCGCATGAAGTCCTGTTTCATTAATTATCTTAAAACATTTTGTAATCATATATAATCCTCATTTATTCCTCATTAATTGCCTGGCAAATGGATTTAGAATCATAAGAAAATAATAGTTTAATGGTCTGATTGGTAATAAAAACACCTGCAGTTGAAATTTTTTTCAGTTCAACTAAATTGACCTTTTCAAGATCCTTAACTTCAATTTGAACTCTACCATTTATATTTTTAGCCGTAACAATATTTTCTTTCGTTCCTAAATCCTTGAGTAAATTTGATATAAATTGTGCATCAATTTTAATCTTAGGATTCTTTTTCTTCCGAAAACATAAGAAAACCAACATAACAGCCAACACAATCCCTATAATACAGCCAACAATAATACCGATAATTATATTTATATTGATTTGAAATATCATTTCCTTCATACCATACACATCCTTATATTTTTATTATAATTTTTTTCTTAGATTTATTCAATCATTTTTCTGTAAAATCAACATTTGTCTTATGCATTTTTGATTGGATTATCATACTTATAGGATAGGGGGTGAAACAAAAATGCCATTAGAAACGATAAATGACTGTGATTGCAATTTCATTAAAGAAACAGTTTTAAAAATTGATAAATTACAAAAGGAAGTCATCACTACCGTAGGAGAAACAAGATGTATAACCTGTGATACTAGCTTATTCAACTCTGCAAACAATACAATACCTGTTAGTTTCTATACTGAATGTGGAAACTTATTTACTGGATTAACCGATTTAAATGGAACAACAACTGGATTCTTTAGAATCGAATCCGTACGTTGTGGAAGATATGTAACTGTACGCTTGTTAATTGTTGATACAACAGGAGAAACTCCAACCTTAACCGCAACTACTAGAACATTAACTCTAGATTTAAACTTTGTTTCTGGTATCCAATGCCATGAACCTATCACTGTTGAGGTTTGCCAATCTTCTATTACTTCCTAGTATATCCAAATTTCTCAAAAAATTCATTTTTAAAATCTAATAAACGATCTTCTTTAATGGCTTGTCTAATTTGAGCCATTAATTTTTTTAAAAAAGCTAAGTTATGTAAAGTTAAAAGCCGCATGCCCAGAATTTCTTCTGACTTGATTAAATGATTTAAATAGCTTTTTGTAAATGTTTTGCAGGCATAGCAATTACATTCAGGATCAAGTGGTGAAAAGTCATCTTTCAGTGCTTGATTTTTCACTTGAACTTTACCATATGAAGTAAATGCAGTTCCATGTCGAGCATTTCTTGAAGGCAATACACAATCAAACATATCCACTCCATATATGGATCCCATAATTAAATCATCTGGAGAGCCAACCCCCATTAGATACCGAGGCTTATCCTTAGGCATAATCGTTTTTAAATAAGAAAGCATTTCATACATTTCTTGTTTTGATTCTCCAACGGATAAGCCCCCAATGGAGTATCCCGGAAAATCAATTTCCATTAATTTGTCTAGGCAATACTTTCTTAGTTCTTTATTTCCGGCCCCTTGTACAATACCAAATAGAGCTTGCCTATCTGGAAATTGATGAGCATCTTTGCCTCTTTTTGCCCAACGAATCGTTCGATCAATTGAATCTTTTAAATACTTCTCATCCGAATGAAATGGAGGACATTCATCAAAACTCATAATAATGTCGGCACCTAAATTGTTTTGAATTTGAATTGATTTTTCTGGGGACAAAAATAATTTTTCTCCTGATTTGTGATGGCGGAATTCTACCCCTTCTTCTGTGATTTTACGAATCTTTGAAAGCGAAAAAACTTGAAATCCACCACTATCTGTAAGTAAAGCATGATCCCATTTCATGAATCCTCGAACTCCACCAGCCTTTTGGATTAACTCATCCCCAGGCTGAAGCCATAAATGATAAGTATTGGCTAAAATTAATCCATCACTGACCTCTTCAATCTCACTTGGAATTAATGTTTTCACATTGGCTTTAGTTCCAACAGGCATAAAAATAGGAGTTTCAAAATCACCGTGAGGAGTATGAAGAATTCCATAACGAGCTCCACTTTGTGCACATGTATGCTTTAATTCATACCATACAGGTGGTTTCATAGAAGGACAACCCTTTCTATACATACATTTTTTAGCGGTTTATCGTTTACATCTGTAGGAACACTTGCGATTTGATCTATAATTCCAATTCCTTCAATCACACAGCCAAAAGCTGCATACTGTCCATCTAAATGGGAAGCATCCCCATGCATGATAAAAAATTGGCTAGAGGCTGAATTTGGAAAATAAGATCTGGCCATAGAAATTACACCTCTTGTATGTTCCAAAGGATTTTCTACCCCATTGCTCTGAAATTCCCCTATAATATGATCTTTTGAACCACCCGTTCCATTTCCTAATGGATCACCACCTTGAATCATAAAGCCTTCAATAATGCGATGAAAAATTAAACCATCGTAAAATTTGTTTTGCACAAGATTTATAAAATTTTCTACTGTTCTTGGAGCCACTTTGGGAAATAATTCTAAAACTATAGTTCCAAAATCTTGAATTTTCATTTGAATTCGCGGATTTATTTCGTTTAATAATGCATTATATTTCATTTGTAATTCCTCGTTCTTTTATAATTTTTTCATATAGCATTGATAACAATCAATATAAGTAAATTTTAATTCCTCAAATGCTTCTTGTTCTTCTTTTTCTGTCAAACAGAATATAGGTAAATCCTGTTCTATTTGTAGAATGTCTAAAAGTTTTTTAGAAATTGATTTATTATATTTTCTATCTTTAAAATCTAAACCATAAATTTCAATCATCAAATTTTCGTGTCGATAAGCATAAATTGTGGCTATCAATTGATTTTCTTGATAGTACCCATAGATTATCCAATTGGAAAAAGTTTTCTGTATTTCAGATGAAGTATAATACATATCTTTCTCATATAAAGCATGTAATACTGCAAAATCAGAAAATTGTTCTAGGGTTATCTTTTTTATTTCATCTTTTAAAATTTGGAAATCTTTTTTTGGAAAGTCTAAACGATAAGCAAAGGATTCTTCTATTTTTATAAAGCCATTCTTATTCAAAAAAGGAATTCCCACATTCTCATTGGAACACCCAAAATAAAATTGAAATCCCTTATATTTTGTAGATAATTCAATAAGAAATTCTTCAAGAGCCATTTGATAATATTTTATATGGATACTGCAACATGTACTTTGGATATACTTATCTTCCTTAATCACAAAATAAGAAATCCACCCATAGCATTTTCCTTCAAAATAATATAAATAGATTTGATTTTTTTCAAAATCCCGTTTTGCATTCTCTTCAAAATGCTTATTCGTCTTTATTCCATCAAAATAAGCAGGATAACAAGATATTTTTTTATCTAAAGAAAGCAAGTAAACAAAATCTAAATTGTTTTTAAATTCTTTTTCTGTTGCTAAACATAACATACGATGCCTCCATTATTTTATGAACATGGCATCCCCAAAAGAAAAGAAACGATACTTCTCATTCACTGCCTCTTCATAGGCTTTTAAAATGAAATCTCTTCCTGCAAATGCACTTACAAGCATAATCAAAGTCGATTTAGGCAAATGAAAATTCGTAATTTGAGCATCAATTGCTTTAAATTTGTATCCTGGATAAATAAAAATATTCGTCGTAGCACATATAGGCTTAAATCCATTATGATAAGCAGATTCTAAGGTTCTTGTTGTAGTTGTTCCTACAGCAATAATTCGTTTATTTGCTTTTTTCGCTTTATTTAATGCCTCGCTTGCCTCTTTTGAAATTTCATAATATTCCTCATGCATAACATGATGGGTTAGATCTTCTTCATCCACTGGTCGAAAGGTTCCTAAGCCTACATGGAGTGTAATAAAAATCAGTTCAACGCCCTTTTGCTTTGCCTGTTCTAAAAGTTGAGGAGTAAAGTGAAGTCCCGCGGTAGGAGCGGCAGCTGAACCAGGATGCTTTGCATATACTGTCTGGTACCGATTGGGATCTTCTAATTTTTCATGAATATAAGGTGGCAAAGGCATCTGACCAAGTTCATTTAAAATTTCTAAAAGAATCCCAGAATACATGAATTCAAATTCACAAATTCCAGCAGATTCTTTTTTCACACATTTGGCTTTTAATTTACCATTTCCAAATGTGATAACTGTACCTATTTTTACTCTTCTTTGAGGCTTGGCGAGGGTTTCCCATAAATTATTGCCTTTCTCCTTTAAAAGTAGAACCTCAATAACGGCCTTTGTATCTTCTTTTTCTCCAATAAGCCTTGCAGGAATAACTTTTGTATCATTTAAGACAAGAACATCATTTTCATTCAATTCATTTATGATATCTGCAAAATGTTTATGAGAAATTGTATGTGCTTTTCGATCTAACACCATTAGTCTAGACTCACTCCGATTTTCTAAGGGAGTTTGAGCAATCAGTTCTTCTGGTAAGTTGTAATCATAATCTGTAGTTTTAATCATGAGAATAACCCCTTAAAATATGGAATATTTAACTGTTTATAGGCTTTTTCTGTAGCAATTCTTCCCCGACTGGAACGTTTAATATATCCCTCTTGTAATAAATAGGGTTCATAAACATCTTCAATTGTAGAAACTTCTTCGGATATAGTTGCGGCAATACTTTCTACACCAACAGGACCGCCTTTAAATGTTTGAATAATTGCTTTTAGATATCGGTAATCTGTATAATCTAGCCCATTCTTATCAATTCCAAGTTTGACTAAGGCCTCTGTACAAATCTCTAGTGTAATTCGTCCTTCATTTTTTACATCAGCAAAATCGCGAACTCGCCGGAATAAACGATTGGCAATTCGAGGAGTTCCACGGCTTCTAGAAGCAAGTTCTTCTAATGCACTAGAATCAATATGACTATTATACACAGTAGCAGTACGAGCAATAATTGATTTTAATTCTTCAAGTTTATAGTATTCTAGCCGGAGGACAACTCCAAAGCGATCTCGCAGTGGAGCAGATAAATCTCCAAACCGAGTTGTTGCTCCAACTAAAGTAAATGGGGGTAAATCTACACGTATGCTTTTTGCACTACTATCTTTTCCTACCATAATATCTAATACATAATCTTCCATAGCACTATAAAGGACCTCTTCTACATATCTTGGAAGTCGATGAATTTCATCAATAAATAAAACATCTCCTTCATTTAAAGTAGAAAGCACTGCAGCTAAGTCACCACTTCGTTCTATAGATGGACCAGAAATTACTTTTAGATTGGTTCCAAGCTCATTTGCAATAATTTGAGCAAGGGTAGTCTTACCAAGACCTGGAGGGCCATATAATAAGACATGATCTAGAGATTCATTTCTTTTTAAGGCAGCCTGAATATAGACCTCTAGCATCTCTTTAGCTGTCTTTTGACCAATATATTCCTTTAAACTTTCAGGTCGTAATGAGAGATTATCCTCTTCTTCTAAGACCTCAGGACTTACAATTCTTCCTTCTTCCAATCCATTCACCTACTTCACTAAAGCCTGGAGAGCTTGCTTGACTAAAATTCCTTCCTCTAAGGTAACATCCAGTTTAGGAAGAATTTTAGAGATTTCCTTTTTATTATATCCAAGAGCTAATAGTGCCTGCTCCACGTCTTCAAGTTTGCTATTTTTAACGATGATTTCCTCTGCAAAATTTAATTTTCCAGCCAAATCTAAAATAATTTGTTGACTTGCCTTTGCCCCAATTCCTGGAAATTTTCTTAAATAAACGTCATTTCGTTCTTCTATGGCTTTGACAATTTCTTTTACTGTTCCAGTAGCAAGAATGGATAAAGCACTTTTAGGTCCAATTCCACTAACTGAAATCAATTTTAAAAACAAATCCTTTTCTTCCTCAGTTTGAAATCCGTATAAATCAATGATATCTTCTCTTACATATTGATAAACATACACCTTGCACTCCTGATTTAACGAAAAGCTATACGGATTGCTCACGATAAGTAAATACCCAATTCCATGGTTTTCTATTATAATATTTTTAGGAGTAATCTTCGTAATTACTCCATGAATATATCCATACATCTAAAATCACCTATTTTAATCATACCACAAATGCAAAGAAAAAAAAAGTAGAACAACAAAAAAACACTTTACTTTTGAAAGTGTTAATTGCTTTTTTTATAAGGAGGTTTTGGAGGTAAAATACCTGGATAAGGAATTCCTTTAAATGTAGTTTCTCTTTCTTTTGGTTGTGAGGTCTGTTGAAGTGGTGGTGCCCATTCTTTTTTTGGTTCTTCAACCTCATTTTCTTCAATAATTTCATTAATTTTAGGAAAATAATGTTCAACAAAACTTTCTGTATTTTCTAAAATTTGTTCTACCTCTTTACTCATCACAGGTATCTTAATTTTCATTCCACTCACCAAGTGATGAAAATCAGTAATATGAAGATTAACAGACTGGATTTCATCCAGTTCTAAATGATACATATCTAAAATTTCTTCTATTCTTTCTCCATTTTTCACTATGTGCTCAAGCATAATATCACCACAATATTATATGCGATCTAAGATGAAAATATTTCCTTTTTGCTCCACCAACTTTAGATTCCATTTCCAAAAAGTAAATGTGTTCTTTTTTATAAATGTAACATGAGTACTATCCCTTAGATACCACCAATCTTTTAAGTATTCTTCTTCATAAGGCTGAGTAATTATGATGATTCTTCCCTTTGGTTTTAACAAATAAAACAAAAAAGAAAGATCATGATTTAAATCTTTTAAATGCTCAAATACTTCAATTAAAATAATTGTGTCATATTTTTTGGAAAGTAAATTCGGAAAATAATATAAATCATAGGAATCACAATTTCTTCCCTCTTCTTTCATTGTTTTTTCCAATGCTTTAATCTTCCCACATCCAAAATCTAAAGTTTCTCCGATTTTTATATAAGATTCTATTTTTTTATATGTTTTTTGAATATAGTTCAAATAAGAAGAATCAACAATATGATGATCATAACGTTCTTTTTCCTCTTTTGAGCTTGGATGTCGTTTTTTTAATAATAAGCCACATTTTCCACATTGTTCATATTCATTATTCATAATTTTTATTGTAATCATTTCATTTTGACACAAACAACGCATATCTTAGTCCCCTTTTTCTTTGACTATTTCTTAAAATAATTATATAATATTAAAGATAGCAATACAATAACAAATGAAGGAGGGGTAAAATGGATATCAATGAAAAATTAGCAGAATTTAAAAAGAATTATACCAAGCTGAGTACCGATTTTTCTTATATCGAGGAAGATGATCCAATTACCTCTGTTAAATTAAATATGATCCTTCAGGAATTAGATAAGTGGACAAATGATTTATCCTATAAAATTAATCAGCATAGTTTTTATAAAGAAGAATTTTTAAGGAAGGATCAGGAGGCCTTAAAAACCTATCAAAAATTAATTACTACATTAAATGATTCTTTAAGCTCTAAAATTGATTCTATTACTAAGGATCATATTGCTTCCTGTCAAAAGCTAAAAGATAAAATAGAGGCTTCTAAGCAAAATTGTGAATATACAAAAGAACAGCTAGAGGTCGAGTATAATTATTTTGTTTCTACTTCTGAACTCAATAAAATCATCTTAGATAACGATTTTGAAGAAGCAAAAAAGAGATATGTATATCAAAAAGGGGAAGCCAAGGAGTCATATTTAGAAATTGTAAAGAAAAATAATATTGCATTAGAAAAAATTAAAGAAGAAATAGATAAAGATTATTTTCAAAAAGTATATGATTTTCAAAAGGAATGCAATGAAACAATCGATAAGCTACATCATTTAATTGAAATTAAATCTATTGAACTCAATTCAATTAATGCTGCCCTTGAAACAGAACGCAATAATATGAAAGAAAAATATCGCCAAGAAAGTGCAAACTTAAATGAAGCGATAAAGAAAATTGCAGATGAAAAAAATAAATTAATAGATAAAGCACGTAGTGAATATAATAAAGCAATGAGTGATGCTGATATTGAAAAAGAGAATAAACGAGCTGTCTATCAAGCCAAATCTCAAGCTTTATTAAAGGAATTCGTTACAAAAATTAATGTAATTGATGAGCAAACCACAAAGACAAAAAAAGATTTCGATAAAAAAATTGATCAAGTGAAAAGGAAATATTATTTTGTTGTATTTTTGAAAGATAAAAAATTTCATTATCAGTTAGAACAAATATATAATGCTTCTCCTTCTATTGATAAATATACAAATCATTTACTAAAATTTAAAAATAAACAACATCGAATCAATGCTTTATGCTATAAGAAAGAAAATGAATTAATTTTATTAGAACTTACTAAACTATATACAGTTAAAGTAAATGAAAATAGAAATAATAAGAATTTTTTAGAAATAGATAAAAATTTTGCAATTAAAAATATAACTGATCAAGAACAATTTGATAATAAGTATTACCAAGAAAAAGACAATGTCTATGAAAATGATTTTAATTATGTTGTGAAAACGGCAAACTATA
Source organism: uncultured Anaeroplasmataceae bacterium (assembly GCA_910584005.1). Taxonomy (GTDB): domain Bacteria; phylum Bacillota_I; class Bacilli_A; order Acholeplasmatales; family Anaeroplasmataceae; genus Pelethenecus. The sequence goes on from CAJTXR010000001.1 coordinate 248,470, forward strand.
CTTTTGCCCAAAAAGCGAATCATTTAAGATGCCAATCTCAAATTCGTACAAAATTACTTGAAAGAAACTACGATGGGATTGAAGCCAATTATTATAAGCGAATTGAAGAAATTCAAAATAAAATTAACTCTTATAAAATGGAAATTGATTTAACTCGTGAATTGAATGACCTCATTACCAAGCATAGAGAGTTCAACTATCAGAGTCAAATCCACTTAGAAGAGATTAACAACCTATTAGAAATAGAAAAAAACAAACTTTTAAAAGAATTCAATACTTCTCAATTTGAATGTAATATGAAAAATATTACACTTTCTAAGGAATATGGGTACAAAAAAATTGATCTTGAAAATCAACGAGCAGAGAAATTTAAGAATTTAAAAATTCGTTTAGAGGAACTCTTATTAGAAAAAAATGGAGTATCCATTGCCTTTTCTATTAAAAAGGAAGAGTTAAATGAACGATTTTCTAAGATTAAGACTCAATTGATTCACAATAATGATTTAAGAACAAGTAAGGATAAATATCTCGAACGACTGAAAAATAATGATGAGGATTATTTAAATCAAATTATTAATTCTTATAGTCTTTTTTTCGATGATATTTCCAAGTATTTTCATAGAATCATAAAAATTATTTTAAGTGATATTATTCCAACAGAAAAAAATTTTCATTATTTAGAAACTTTGATTAAAAGTTATCTTCAGCTTCTTCTTTCCTTATTTGAACAAGCCCTTCTTTCTTTAAACGAAATTGTTAGTCAAGTATTAGAGAAAAAAATGGAGTACATCTATGATTTCAAATATCGCTCCTCTATGGATGCTTTAAGAGAAAACTATAAGAACACAATTCAAGAATATTTAAATCAAAAGGAAGAAATTATTGATAAAATTGATAGTTCCCAAAAAACAATAGAGAATTTTAAACAAAAGATATATACCCTTTTTAATGATATCGAAATGCTAAAACAAAGCAATGGAACAAAAAAGAAAAAGTTAGATGCTACTGCTCTTTTAACTATTAAACATAATAATTTAAAAATTAAAGATTACCGTGAAAAAATCGAAAATTTCAATCAAATTATTAAACTTAGCACGGATGATATCGCAATTTTAGATAAGAAAAAATTACAGGATACCATAACCTTTAATAAAGAATGCAAACGTATTGAAAAATTTGTAGCGGATGATACTCTAACTTACCAAACTTTTAAACATGTAATGGAAGACATTGTTAAAGAGGCTCAAAATTCTTTATCCCATTTTTCTTTGAATGATGATTTGAAACATTTTACAGAGAAAAAATTAAATCGGGAAATAGAAAAACAGCTAAATACTTCTTCTATGATGATTCATCGTTCAAGAGTAAAATTGAACATGGCCTTTCAAATATTTATAAAGTCATGTAAAAATGAAACAGAGAAAAAAATATTTGAAAACAGTTTAGAATTTCAAGAAGAAATCAGCAAATATAATAAACAATATAATACTGCTCTTGAGGAATACCAAACAGAATATCATCAAACGATAGCGATCTATGAGAAAAAAGTTCATGAACATAATGTTTTAACTATTAAAACTTTAAATCGATATGATGATATGCTAAATCAAGCAAATATGGATTACCAAAATAGTTCTAAGGCGATACAAGAATTAAATAATGAATTGACTCAGAAATTTTTCTTTGATTATTATGCTTTAGAAGATAATAATCAAAAAATTATTAATTATCATACTTCTAGTATGGATCAAAATGATTCTACTTTTAAATCAAAACGCCAAAATTTAATATTAAAAAATACGAATGAAAAGAATGCTGCAACTGCAAAATTAAAACAGCTAATCAAATTAAAAAATGAAGAGATTGAGCATTTACCAATTGCGTTTAAGTACTACTCACAAATGTTAAATAAAGAGATGAAACATAAAAACACAGATTTACATATAGAAATCAAAAATGCGAAAACAGCCTTTAACCTAGAACGAAAAAGAATTGATAAAGAAATAAACAATTTGAAAACGCAATTAGAACAAGATAAAAAATTAAATGAAATTGAACAAAAGAGAAATATTATTCTTGAAAAGAAATCTCATATTTCTAATTTAAAGCATTCTATAAAAAGTATTCGTATAAAACTATAGCCTATAAAAAGGCTATTTTTTTCTAAAAAAAATACGGACAGCGTCCGTATTATTTTAATTATTTTGTCAACCATGAAGGATACTTTTTCTTTGCAGGTTGTTTTACCTCAGAATCTTCTAAAGATGATTCGCCAGCTTTTCTTAACCGCTTTTCTTCCTTTAACCGCATTTTTTCCATTTTTTTATTCCGTTTAATATCAAAAATATCATCAATACCGTTTGTGTTTGAAGAGTCATCACTATCCTCAACTTCTTGTGTTGGATGATAGCTAGATAGTCCCTCATACTCAATATTTTCTTCAGATATATTCTTATAAATTTCATTTGCTAATTCATCATAGCCATTGCTTTGAGCTTTTAACTCGTATCCTGTTGCTACAACAGTCACAATCATTTCATCGCCTAAATCATTGTTATATGCCGTACCATAAATAATATTTAAATCTTTATCACAATTGTTTCTAATTTCAGCAAGAGCAGTTTCAACTTCTTTAGCAGCAAGATTCTCAGAAGCAGTGAAGTTAACAATAGCGTCTGTTGCTCCATCGATGGTTACCTCTAATAAAGAAGAATGAATTGCTTTACGAGCCGCTTCTATTGCCCGATCAGGACCAGAAGCCGCACCGATACCCATTAATGCAGTTCCTGAATTGGCCATAACATGACGTACATCTGCAAAATCCACATTGATCATACCAGGCATAGAGATGATTTCAGCAATCCCCTGTACACCTTTACGTAATACATTATCTGCTTCACGATATGCTTCAAGCATTGGTGTAGATGGATCCACAATTTGCATTAGACGCTGATTAGGAATGACAATTAAAGTATCAACATATTCTCTTAACGCTGTAAGACCAGCAACTGCATTATTCATGCGTTCAGGACCTTCAAATAAGAAAGGTTTTGTACAAATCCCTACAGTTAAACAGTTGTTTTCTCTAGCAACCTTAGCAATAACAGGGGCCGCACCAGTACCAGTTCCACCACCCATTCCACAGGTAATAAAAACCATATCAGCATCACTTACAATTTCTCTTAATTCTTCTTCACTTTCTAAAGCTGCCATACGTCCAACATCTGGATTTGCTCCTGCACCATGTCCTCTTGTTGTATTTCGACCGATAAGCAAGCGATATTTAGCTTTTGAATATTTCAAATCTTGTGCATCTGTATTTACAGCGATAAAATCCACTCCATGCACATCGTTTTCAATCATATGATCTATAGCATTTTTTCCTGCACCACCGACACCAATTACTTTAATTTTTGTCCGTGCAGATTCTAAACTATCTAATTCATCAAAAATCATAAATATCCCTCCACATAAATTTGTAGTCGCATTGCTCTTTTTATTTTACATTAAATGGCATTTTTTTTCAATATGGAAAATATAAAAATAAAAAAATCTTTTATAATTTTTTTATCAATTACCAAAGATTTCCATTCTGATTTATAGAATTGTAATTTCACATACTAATTGGATACCAAACTCTAATTTAGCCCTTTTTTTAATTAATTGAATGAGATTCAATATTTCTTCTCCTTTCGCATTTCCTAAATTAATAATGAAATTCGCATGTTTAGCACTTATAGCTGCATCATTTATCTGAAATCCACGCATTCCTAAAGCATCAACAACCCTCCATGCTGGAATCAAAGGATTGTTTTTAAATATAGATCCCATACTCTTACATTCTAAAGGTTGAGATAATTTTCGTTCCATAGTCCTTTTATTTAAGATATCTATTGTTTTTATTTCTTTAATATCAAAGCGAGCTTCGATAATAATTCCATCAATAAAATGAAATATACTTTTGCGGTATCCAAACGCACATTCTTCTTTGCGAAGAGAACGAATATTTCCATTTCCATCAATGTATTTTACATCAATAAGATGATTTTGTATGTCATCTTTATAAGCTCCACTATTATTATAAATTGCTCCTCCTAATAATCCTGGTATTCCTCCTAAAAAGGATAAATCTCCTAATTCCTCTTTGGACAAGTCGTATGCGAGCTTAATGGTCGGATAGAATGCACTACAGGTAATGACATTGCCTTCTTTCTTATATTCATAGGGTAGTTTTTTTAATTGAATCACAACCCCATCAAATTTTTTTTCAGTAGCAAGGACATTACTCCCATTTCCTATAATAAAATATTTAATTTCATTTTGAATGAGAAATGGAAATACTTTTTGTAAATCCGCAATTGAATTTGGAGTATATAAATATTGAATTTGACCACCACAACCGATTGTGGTTAGCTCTTTGAAACTTGAATTACTCTCTATTGTACCTAAATTATGGTTTAATACAAACTGGGAAAATGTCATTTAACTCTCTCTCCTTATTCTTTCTATCAATATATGAGCACTATCCTTTACAACAATACGTTGCTGATTTTTTTTCATATTTAAACCAATTTGCTCATCTGTTAGAATTTGTTCTATTGTAGATAAAATCGTATTCTTGGCCTCTTTTTCTTTAATGAGCTTTGAACACCCTTCCTTCTCAAAATATAATGCATTTAAATACTGATGATTTTTGCTCGTTTTCATACTTGGAATAAGAATACAGGGTTTTTGAATTGAAAATATTTCATAAGTTGTAGAAGCACCTGCCCTAGATATAATAATTTTAGCTGCCTGCATTAAACAAACCAAATCAGAAACATACTCATAGACTATACAATTGGGTAAAGATTTATATTCTTCAAAATATTTTCCAGCGACTAAACAAACCTTATACTTTTGACTTAAGCCATAAGCAATATCGCAAAGAGGCCTTGATCCTAAGGAGCCTCCTAAAATGAGAATATCAATATTTAAATGGTAATAATCGTATCTTTTATTGGGATTTATCCAAATTGGTAAACCGACAACTTCATATTTTTTCTTCATTTTAGGTAACTTATAAGTTAAAAACACTTTTTTAGCAAATAAAGAAAAAAAAGTGTTCGTTCTTCCCATAATGACATTTTCTTCCAAAAGATAGATGGGAATACGATGAAAAAAACCATAAAGTAACACTGGAAAAGATACATAGCCTCCTGTAGCTAGAATCGCTTTTACACTAGGTAATTTTAATTTAGTTGCAGCTTTAAAGATTCTCCAAATACTTCTATGCTGTAAATCCATTCCTATAAACTTTATCCCATGTTGCTTACATAGTCTTTCCTCAAGAGAATTTTTTGCCCCAACATAGCATACAGAAGGATATACTTTTGCTACAGCAATTAAGGGCATAATATGTCCTCCAGTTTTACCTCCTGTTAAAACAATCATAAAATCACCATTTAATTTTATGAAAAAAAGTACAAATAAATAACAAAAGAAGTAAAAGAAAAATCGACGTTTCCGTCGATTGCATTCTTATTCCTCATCTTCTTTTTGATGAAGTTCAATTTCTTCATCGGTTGCTTCTCTTACTACTACCTGAATCCGATGGATTCTTCTACCATCGACTTCTGCAATAGATATTTCTAATGTTTTCGCATAATCCTCATAAGATTCTGTTTCTTCATCTTGCATCGTATAACAAGCAATGTAATTCATTGTAAATCCAACCTCTGGTATACTTTCACATTTGGCAAAAAGCCAACCAGATAGTTTTGATGGAACATCTTCTGGAATATCTCCAATATTTAATCTTTCAAATAAATCTTCTACATACATTTCAGCATCAACTAAATATGTATTTTCACTGATTTCTTCAAAAAATATATCATCTTCCCCTGCAATATCATGCTCATCATAGATTTCGCCAACAAGTTCTTCTAAGGCATCCTCCATAGTAACTAGTCCAAGAACATCCCCATATTCTCCACTGACAATAGCAATCATTGTTTTTGATTTCTGCATTTCTACAATTAAGTCATCTGCTTTCATTTGACTTGAAACAAATTTTACAGGACGAATTAATTTTTTCCATGACATTTTTGAATTTTTTACTAAAGCTGGAAAAAAATCACGTACATATAAAATACCAACAATATGATCTTTATCATTTTTATAAACAGGGATTCTAGAATAATTTGTTTCCATTAAAAATTGCTTTACTTCATCTAAAGAAGCATTATAGCTAATTGCAACCATATCTATTCTTGGAACCATTAAATCTGAAACACTACGATCCTTTAAATCCAAAACATTTTTAATGATGCTTGCTTCATCATCCTCGATGGCACCACTTTCTTCCATCTCATCAATTAAAATATTGAATTCTTCCTCATCAAAAGTCTTCTTTTCATCCTCAGATCCTCTCTTGGTAACCAAGCGTTGTAATCCTCTAAAAATCATCACAAATGGATAAAAAATGATTTGAAGAGCATAAACAATATAAGAAACTTTTATTGCAATAGATTCAGGTTTATTTTTAGCAAATGTTTTTGGTAATATTTCTCCAAAAATCAATAAAACCACAGTAATAATGAGAGTGGAAGCAAAGCTAACCCAATCTCCAAATATAACGAGTTTTGCAAAAAAACCAACCGCAACGGTAGATAAAGCAGTGTTTACAATATTATTTCCAATGAGCAATGTAGTCACTGTTTTTTCAAAATTATCTGCCAATTCTAAGGCTTTTTTTGCCCCTCTTTTTCGGTCTTCAACAAGACTTTTTAATTTTACGACATTCGCACTTGAAAAAGCTGTTTCTGTCATAGAAAAAAAGGCAGATAAAACAATACAGACTATCATAATTATAAACACGGGTACATCAAAACTTATTGTACTTTGTACATCACTTAAGAAAAACGACCTTTGTATATCCAAATCTCTACACTCCTAAAATTAAGCTCTACTTGAATACTTTCCAGTTTCTGTGGAGATAACAATTTTTTCTCCTTCTTCAATAAACATTGGAACTTTAACAAGTAAACCAGTTTCAACATAAGCATCCTTTAATGCATTTGTCTTTGTGTCCCCTTTAACTGCAGGATCACATTTTGTAACCAACAACGTTACCTTATCAGGTAAATTCACACCTAGGATTTCTTCGCCAAATTTTTCAATTTCCACATTCATATTTTCTACTAAATATTTTCTTTCTTCTTCTACTAATGCATGTGGAATTTCAATTTGTTCATAAGTTTCCATATCCATAAAAACTAATGCATCCCCTGAATCATAAAGGTATTGCATCGTTACTTTATCAATAATTGCTTTTTCAACTTTCTCGGCAGCATTAAAAGTAAAATCAATTACTGCCCCAGTTCTTAAATCACGAAGCTTTGTTTTAACAAATGCACCACCCTTACCAGGTTTAACATGCATAAACCATAAAATTTTGTACATATGTCCATCATAAAGAATGGTCATACCATTTTTAAAATCATTACTAGATACCATAAAATTCTCCTTAAATATTATATCTAAAATATATTATATCATATTAATTTATATTTTTCAAATATCGGATTGCTTCTAAGTAGCTTTCTTCCTTTTTCCCACTAAAACAGATATCACAGACATCCCGAATATAGTTAATTTTTCTAAAATCATCCCGTTGATCAACATCAGATAAATGGACTTCTATTTTGACTCCTGGAAACATCTCTAATGCATCCCGGATTCCCACACTTGTATGAGTATAGGCAGCTGGGTTAATTAGAATTGCATCAAAGGATAGACAGGATTGAATTTTAGAAATCAAATCCCCTTCTGAATTACTTTGGTAAAATTCTATATCAAAAAAAGAATCATTTTCTTCTTGAATTAAATGATTGATTTGTTGTAAAGAAAGTGTTCCATAATGCTCTTTAGGACGTAGCCCTAACATATTTAAATTAGGCCCATTTAATATCAATATTTTTTTCATTTTCTTATTTTACCTTCTTTATCAGTTCTTCTACTGTCTTCGCAAACTCTTTATTCTCAATTACCATATCTGCAAAAGCAGTATATGCATCTTTTCTTTCAAAATATAATTGAGAAATACTTTTTTCTGCTAATAATGGTCTAACGATTGGAGATTCAGCCAAACGCCTTTCTATATCCTCAAAACTTGCTGTTAAATATACACAAATTCCATTCATGAAATTGCGGTTTTCTAAATTTTTAATAATCCCACCACCACACGCAATAACATAATTCTTTTTATCTGCAAATTCCTTTAAAGCATTAGTTTCCAAAGCCCTAAAATATGGTTCTCCGTAAAGGGCGAAAATTTCATCAACAAAAAGTGTTGCTTGTTGTTCAATGAAAAGGTCTAAATCAATAAATTCATAATTTAACTGCTTTGCAACTTCTTTTCCTATAGTAGATTTTCCAACTCCAGGTAATCCAATTAAGTAAAGATTCATTTTAACCACTCATTTATATCCTTTTTTATTATTTCAATTGTTTCTGTCATATTTTCTAAATTCACTTCATAAAAATGACTACTCATCTGATTTTTAAACCAGGTTTCTTGTCGTTTTGCCAAATGGTGCGTATTTTTTTTAATCTGCTCGATTGCTGTTTTTAAATCTATCTCTTTTTTAAAATATGGGATAAATTCTTTATATCCAATTCCAGTAGGACAAATCCCTCGCTGATAAAGTTGTGTAACTTCATCTAAAAGTCCATCTTCAAGCATTTGATCCACTCTTTGATCAATTCGTTCGTATAATATCTTGCGATCCAAAGTCAAATAGACTATAAAAGAATCATACAAAGCTTGATTCTTTTTTTGATAGGAATGAATGGATTTCCCAGTGGTTTCTATAACTTCTAAAGCCCTAAGTACTCTTTTACGATTGTTCATATGCAATTTAGTAGAATCTAAATTCGGATCTTGCATTTTTAATTGTTCATAAAGAGCTTCATTACTAAAATTTTCATATTTTTTTTCAAAGGTCGTAGAGCGTTGTTCTTGCTCAAATTCATACTGAAATAAGGCGGCCTGAATATAGAGTCCTGTGCCGCCACAAATTAAATTCAAAGGATTTTGATTTATGATTTTTCTTGCATCTTTTTGAAAATCGGCCACACTATAAGATTCATTCGCCTCTTTAATATCAATTAAATGATGTTGAACCTCTTTTTGTTCTTCTATAGTAGGTTTTGCAGAACCAATATTAAGATCTTTGTATATCGCAACAGAATCGCCACTGATGATATCAATCTGATAATACTTTGCTAATTCAATGGCAATTTTGGTTTTTCCTACTGCCGTTGGACCCACGATTACAATCACTTTAGGAATCATGATTGTATCCTCTCAAACATTTTCTCTAATTCTTTTTCACTAAGTTTAATCATGGTTGGTCTTCCATGAGGGCATGTATATGGATTTTTACAATGATTTAATTGTTCTAATAAAGAATTTACTTCCAATTGATTTAAGGCGTGGTTGGCTTTGATAGAAGCCTTACAGCTAATTTGCTTAGCAATTGAATCCCTAAAAGCGATTATTTCAACTTTTTTTTCTTCTATGAGCATACAAAAAATATCATGAATCACTTCTTTTGCTTGGTCAACTTTAGCCCATAAAGGAATGGAACGAATGACATAATCCTGATTTGACATCAATTCAAGTTGAAAGCCTAGTTTTTTAAAATCATCTAAATGATCTTCAATATATAAACTTTCACTTTTTGTAAAAGATAACAAAATGGGAAACAACAAATCCGTTGTAGGTTGGTTTGGATTTCCTAAAAGCTCATAATTTTTTTCATAATTAATTCGTTCTGCTGCTGCATGTTGATCCATCAAATATAAGCCTTCTGAATTTTGAAATAGTAAATATGTTCCAAAGGCCTGACCAATATATTCCATATAGGGTAACTTACAAGAAGGATGTTCTTGTGGTTTAAGAGAAAGGTTTTCTTCTATTTCTTTTGATTCTTCTTTTTCAGATATTGGTTCTATACTCTTGTTATATTCTCTTTTTCCCTCTTGAAAAATTGGCTTAGGAACTTCAAATAAACTTACTTTTTGATATCCTTCGTTTTCATTATATGTTCTTTGAATGGAGCGTGTTGGAATCAAAAAAGAATTTTTTAAAGTTTCTGAAATTGTCTTCTCAATTTGATTTATAATCATTGTTTCACTTGAAATCTTGATTTCAGTTTTACTTGGATGAACATTCACATCGACTAATATTGGATCAATATCTAAATAAATCACAGCGATGGGATATTTTCCAATCGGTAAATAGGTTTTATAACCTTCTATAACTGCATTTGTTATATTGTAATTTTTTACATATCTTCCATTGACAATTAATGTAATTTCTAGTTTATTTGCACGATAGATTTCAGGTTTTACTAAAATCAGTTTTCCTTTAACTCCATCACTGATAAACTCTGCCTCTAATAAATTTTTAGCTACTTCTAAGGAATAAAGTTCCCCCATTAAATTTGGAATCTGATTTGATGCTGAAGTAGATAAAATCGTCTTATTTTCATTGATGAGCATAAACCTAATTTCAGGATGAGCTAAAGCGATTTTGTCCATAAAAAAACTTACAGCAGCAAGTTCATTTTTCGCTGGTTTTAAATATTTCAAACGGGCAGGGGTATTAAAAAATAAATTTTGAACAAGAACTGTAGTTCCTTTATTTGCATGACATATTCCTTCGCTTTCCTTATTCCCAGATTGATAGGTAACTTGATATCCAGATGTTCCTGTCATAGAAGAAATAATTTGCATCCGTGAAACTGCCGCAATAGAAGCGATAGCCTCTCCTCGAAAACCTAAAGATAAAATTCGTGTAAGATCATACTCAGTTTTAATTTTAGAGGTTGCGTGAGGAAAAAAAGCTAATCGGACATCCTCTTCATCCATTCCATCTCCATCATCAACAACCTTAATTTCTTTTAGGCCACCTTCTTCTAAAAACACTTGGATGGTGGTAGCTTTAGCATCAATGGCATTCTCAACTAATTCTTTAACAACACTGCTTGGTCGTTCAACTACCTCTCCTGCAGCTATCATATTGGCAAGCTGAGTAGACATTTTTTTTATATTTCCCACTAGAACACACCTCCTATCTTACCTTATATTTCCTTCAATTCATAAAGAAACTTTAGTGCTTCTAAAGGAGTCATACGGTTAATATCAATTTCTTCTAACTTTTCTAAAACTTGTTTTCCTCTTGGATCTTCTACTGAAGATTCATTTTCTTCCTCATAAGCATCAAAGTTAAATAAATCCATTGTTATATTTTCTTTTGTATTTGCTTCTTCTAGTCCTGCAAGAATCATTTTACTGCGTTCTATTAAGGACTTTGGTAATCCAGCTAAACTAGCAACATTAATCCCATAGCTTTTATCTGTTGGGCCATCAATTACCTTATGTAAAAAGGCAACTCCTTCTTTTGTTTCCTTTGCTTCCACATGAACATTTTTTAACCGCTTTAACTTATTTTCCAAAACAGTAAGTTCATGATAATGAGTAGAAAATAATGTGACACATCCGATTTTCTCATGCACATATTCTAAAATTGCTTGAGCAAGTGCCATTCCATCATAGGTGGCAGTACCTCTACCAATTTCGTCAAATAAAATAAGGCTGGATTTGGTCGCGTTAGAAATGGCATAATTGGCCTCCATCATTTCTACCATAAATGTAGACTGTCCAGATACCAAATCATCTGATGCTCCTATTCGAGTATATATTGCATCAAATATCATTAAATTTGCAAGTTTTGCTGGGACAAAGGATCCCATTTGAGCAAGAATGACAATAGATGCTAACATTCGCATATAAGTTGATTTTCCACTCATATTTGGACCTGTAATTAAAATCATATTATAAGCATTGACATCTACATCATTGACAATGTAACCAGACTTCATCAATGTTTCTAAAACGGGATGTCTTCCATCTACAATTGTAATTTTTCGTTCTTCATTAAAGGTTGGCCGTACATAATTATATTTTACTGCAATTTCACTTAAAGCAATATAACAATCTAATGTTGCAAGACTAGATGCCAATTGTTGTAAAGAAGATATATAAGTAAATGCTTCTTTCCGCAAGGTAAGAAAAATCTCATATTCTATGGACTCAATTTGTTCTTTGGCATGTAAAACGATATCTTCATATTCTTTTAGCTCCTTAGTGATAAAACGTTCGCTATTCGCTAAAGTTGCTCTCCGCTCATATTTTATATCCTCTGGTAAAGATGAAATTGCTCCCTTTGATACTTCAATATAATATCCAGTAATTCGATTATAACCAACTTTTAAGGTTTTAATTCCTGTAAGCTCTTTTTGTTTAAGTTCGTAATCCAAAATCCAATTTTTTGAATTTGTTTGGATCGATTTAATCTCATCTAATTTTTCATGATAGCCATCTCTAATCATTCCACCCTCTTTTATAGAAAGAGGAGGCTGATCTACTAATGCTTGATTTAGTAAAGCATAAAGTTCTTCATGATCAGGGATAGCTTGTAAAAAGGAATCCTTCCATTGAATATCTAAGCCCGCCACAATTGATTTGATATTAGGAATAAACTGTAAAGATTTTCTAAGCCATACCAAATCCTTCGCATTGGCATTTCCACTTGCGATTCGGCCAATGATTCGTTCCAAGTCATAGACACTTTTAAAATATTGTTTGATTTCCATTTTTTCAATATAATGTTGATTTAAGCATTCAACAAAATCTAAACGCTCGTTGATTTTATCTATATCCAATAAGGGTTTATCCAACCATTTTCTAAGCATTCTTGATCCCATAGCTGTTTCACAGCAATCTAGATGCCATAATAAAGAACCCGCTTTATTATTTAAACGTAAAGTTTCAATCAATTCCAAATTCTTTTTTGTAAAAGCATCTAAATGTAAATATTTAGTATTTATATAGTTTTGAACTGCTTTAAAATGAGCAGGAAGTTGCTTTTTTGTTTCTTTATAGTACTGTATCAATACGCCAAATGCACTATGATAGAGAGGATGAATATCTTGAACTAATGAAAAAAGAGCAGAGGGAATATCTGCCGTTTGAACTGTAGATAAAACGATTTGATTTTGATTCACAAACTGAGTTAAGGGTTTATAATAAAACCCATTTAAAACGACAATTTCACGAATATGTAAAGATAAAATTTCTTGAGCTAAACCATCAAAATTTGCAAATTTAGTTAAATACGCTTCTCCTGTTGTTAAATCACTATAACAAAGCACAAACTCCTTATGAACAAAAAGGAGCCCTCCAATATAATTATTCTCTTTATCATTTAATCCAGAATCAATGGTTCCTGGGGTAATAATTTTTACTACACCTCTTTGAACAATCCCCTTTGCCTCTTTTGGATCCTCAACTTGTTCCACGATTGCTACTTTGTACCCTTTCGCAATTAAACGTTCGGCATAAGGCTCATAAGCGTGAAAAGGGACGCCACACATAGGTACACGTTCCTCTACTCCAGCATCCTTTCCAGTCAATGCTAATTCAAGTTCTCTTGATCCTGTTTGGGCATCCTCAAAAAACATTTCATAAAAATCGCCTACCCTATAAAAAAGGATAGTATCTTGGTATTCTTTTTTTATTTCCAAATACTGCTCCATCATTGGAGTGTATTTTACAGTTTTTTCACTCATATTATACTCCGTATTTAACTAAATTGATGAAGTAAAAATAAAACTAAAATCCCAATTCCTACAAATCCAAAAATTGAAAAACACCAAGTTAGAATTTTCTTTCTTTTCGATAATAATTTTGGATTCTTAAAATAAGGATTATCTGTAGCTTGATAACTATCTTCCTTTGAATCAATAGTTGGTTCAGGAAGAAATGCTTCATCATAACTTTCATTTTCAAATAATTGAGGATCTAATTCTTCATTCTCATCGACTTCCTCATATTTTGTATCATCGTATGGATCCGTAAACATTTCATCGTTTTCATCTAATTCATGAAAAGGAGGTAAAGAATCCTCTTCTTCATCTTCTTGGTCAAAAAAATCTTCCGTATACTCTTTTTCGATGTATTCTTTTTTATAAGAATCCTCTGCTTCAAATGGAATTCTATTTTCCTGTTGAATAAGATTTGGTTCTTCAACAATATCTAAAGGTTGATCTGATTCTATATCCTCTATTTCTTGATTAAAATAATCCTCATCGTCCTCATCCTCTTCCTCAAATTCATCAAAATCATCTTCATCTAATGGTTCATCATCAAAAATTGGAAGTGAATTTTCTTGGGAAGTAGACTCTTCTAAATTCGTTTCTTCTACGTTTGGCTCATCTATAGGTGTAGCTATATCATCAATATCATGTACCATCTCAAAATCATCAGGATGGATTCCATCTAATTTTACCAAATCCTCTACATCAGCCTCTTCTTGAGCTTCTTCGATGTCTATACTTAAAGTATGGAGGAGATCTAAATATTCAGCTTCATCAATTTCTTCACAGAGAGGTTCTTCTTCGCTATCTATATTTTCTACTGGTTCTTCGACTAAAGATGTTTCTTTTGTAGCATCTAAAGATGGAGGTAACTCTTCTTCCACGATTGATTTCTCTTCAATAGGTTCTACATCTACAGGTTCGCATGTAGGCTCAATGATTTCATCTTCAGAAAGGATTGACTCCTCATTTTTTACTTCTTCTTGAATTTCATTTTGAGAAGAAACTAATTTCTCTTGATTTTTTTGTTCCTGTAATTTTAAATAATCTTCGATTTTTTTTAAAATTTTTTCGTAGAGTTCTTGCTCAGTTGAAGCCTGTAAATCAGAGTCTAGCGTGTCTTTTTTTTTTGCTGCAAAGCTGTTGATTTTTTAGGTTGTGGATTTACATCAATTCCATGTTGAATTGCCATTTTAGCAGTTTCTTCATCTATATTCAAATAAGGTAAAAGTTTTTTAATTATTTCCGAAATCATATCATCCTTAGTTGGACGCTTTTTTGGAGTTTCTATAATTAAATCTTCCATATTCTCAACAATTTTTTTATCATCTTCTTCAAGATAAATTACTTTCTTTGCTTTTCCTCGTTTGAAATTATCTACAACATCTAAATCTACTCTAAATTTTAATGGCTCAGTAAAAGGAAAACCTAAAATATTTGGAGCTTGAATTGTAGGAAATTTTGCTTGTTTAATCAAAAACATAAGTAAATGAATCAACTCATCTTTTTTCATACTAGAAGAAATTCCTAAATCCTGTAATTGACAGAACGTGTTCAACTGAACAATTGTCATATCCTTTAACTCACGTTGTACAGCTAAAGTTAATTTTCTTCTTGCTTTCATCATATCTTTTACATACTGAAGTAAATCATCTTTCTTTAAGCGAGCAGGGATCTCAAATCCATATTTTTTACCTAAAGTACGAATTTCTTCTTGTGAAAAAGCTGTATTTAATAATCCTTCAAACTTTGTCAAAGGATAAGCATCAAATTCCTTTGCAACATCTAAGGTTACTTCAGAAAGGCAAAGAGAATAATGAACAAAAGTTACGACTGGATTTTTCTTCATATTTAAGAGTCTTGTTACTTCCCCATCTAAAAGGTTGATTCCAATATGATTCTTAATTAATATTTTCCATAAATTCTTACGATAAACATAGAAATCCTCTTCAGTTCCAATTTTTTCAAATAAATTTTGAAGTTGAAATTCGGTAAAATTAGAATAATTTTCCAATTGAGAAAAAGCATCCTTTGTTAAAGAATGAGAATCTAATGTCTTAATTCTTTCATTTAATGCACTAGTCAAAGCCATGGCATTAATTTTGCGAGGAATTTTAATTTCACGATCTTGGAAAAACTTCTTCATTTGCTCTCCATTTAACAAAGCAAGCTTGGAAGCAAGAGTTTCTAATCCCATACGTTTTGAAAAAACTACAACTATTTCTTTATCCTCTATGTATTCCATAAAATCACGTCCCTTTTTTTCATTTCATTCTTATATACTACTATATAATAAAATTTCAAAAATTTCAATAATATATGATGCATCTTTTTACAAAAAACATCATTTTTTTAAAAAAAGCTAAGCATAATGCCTAGCTCTTACATAGAATCATGAATCGTCCTGTTGATGACGTCATCCTGTTGTTCCTTCGTTAATTTTATAAAATTAACTGCATACCCCGAAACTCGAATCGTAAGCTGAGGATACTTCTCAGGATGCTTTTGGGCATCTAATAGCGTTTCACGATTAAAGACATTTACATTTAAATGATAGCCACCATCTGCTACATATGTATCTAACATTTGAACTAAATTATCGACTCTTGACATGTCTTAATCCTCCTTTCCTAAGGATTGCGGAGTCACAGAAAATGTATTTGAAATTCCATCCTTAGAATAATCATAAGGTAACTTTGCAACACTTTCTAAAGAAGCCAAAGCTCCATTTGAATCTCTACCATGCATTGGATTTGCACCTGGTGCTAAAGGCTCTCCAGCTTTACGACCATCTGGTGTATTTCCTGTTTTCTTTCCATAAACCACATTAGAAGTAATGGTTAAAATCGACATCGTTGGAATGGAATCTCGGTAGGTATAATGCTTTTTGATTTTATTCATAAAGGTCTTCACTAACCAAACAGCAATATCATCTGCACGATCATCATTATTCCCATATTTTGGGAAATCTCCTTCTGTTTTAAAATCTGTAATGATTCCAAACTCATTACGAATTGGTGTAACTCTTGCATATTTGATAGCAGATAAAGAATCTACTGCACAGGATAATCCTGCAATACCTGTAGCAAAAAACCTTCTTACCTTTGTATCATGAAGAGCCATTTCTAATGCTTCATAGGAATACTTATCATGCATATAATGAATTAAATTTAAAGTGTTTACATATAATCCCGCAAGCCATTCCATCATTTGCTCATACTTGTCTATAACTTCCTTATAATTTAAAGGAGTATCTGTTGTTATCGCTTCAAATTTAGGAGAAACCTGTAATGGTAGACCTGTTTTTTTATCCAACATCAATTCATCTTTCCCACCATTTAAAGCATATAATAAGCATTTAGCTAAATTAGCTCTCGCTCCAAAAAACTGCATATCCTTTCCAACTCGCATGGAAGACACGCAACAAGCAATACAATAGTCATCTCCCATTTCAGGTCGCATCAGATCATCAGATTCATACTGTATAGAAGAGGTTTTGATTGATATTTCAGCACAAAACCGTTTGAAATTCATAGGCAAACTCTTACTCCATAATACAGTCAAATTAGGTTCAGGAGCTGGGCCTAAATTGATTAGGGTATGAAGAATACGGAACGAATTTTTTGTAACTAATGTTCTTCCATCTGTTCCCATGCCACCAATGGATTCGGTTACCCATGTTGGATCCCCAGAAAATAATTCATTGTAGGATTGAATTCTCATGAATTTTACAATCCGAAGTTTCATAACAAAATGATCGATAAGTTCTTGGGCTTCTTTTTCTGTTAAAATTCCTTTTTTCAAATCCCGCTCAATATAAATATCTAAAAATGTAGAATTTCTACCAATAGACATTGCCGCTCCATTTTGATCTTTAACTGCTGCTAGATATCCAAAATAAAGAGCTTGAATGGCTTCCTTTGCGGTTGTAGCCGGATCAGAAATATCACAATGATAAGAATTTGCTAATTCTTTTAATGCTTTTAATGCTTTAATCTGCTCTGAAAGTTCTTCACGATCGCGAATCTTATCCGGTGTCATTTCTCCCTCAATTAAAGATTTATCTAACTCCTTATGACGAATCAAATAATCCACACCATAAAGAGCTACACGGCGGTAATCCCCAATAATTCGCCCTCTTCCATATGTATCTGGCAAACCTGTTAAAATGTGTGCAGAGCGAGCAGCTCGCATTTCTGGGGTATATGCATCATATACACCATCATTATGGGTTTTTCGATATTTTGTAAAAATCTCTTTCACACGGTCTGAAACTTGATATCCATACATCTCACAAGCCTGTACTGACATTTTAATGCCACCAAAAGGCTGTAAAGCTCTTTTAAACGGCCGATCTGTCTGTAAGCCTACAATCTGTTCTAATTCTTGATCAATGAATCCTGGAGCATGACTTGTAAGTGTGGATATAATATCCGTATCGGCATCTAAAACACCCCCTGCTTCCCGTTCCTTCTTGGATAAATCTAAAATGATCTCCCAAAGTTTTTTTGTGGCTAGAGTGGGTTCTTCTAGAAAACTTGCATCTCCTTCATAAGGAGTGTAATTCCTTTGAATGAAGTCACGAACATCGACCTCATCATTACTCCACTTTCCAAGGGTAAAACCTTCCCATCCTTTATACATAAATCTTCCTCTTCTTTCTAAGGTAGTCATAACTAACTACCAATTGCATTGTAGCAAATAATATTTTAGCTTTCAACACAAAAAATGTTGATTTTTCAAAAAAAATTTAAATTTTGACTTACTTATTTCCAAATTTTTCCTTTATTTCCTCTATTTTAGCATCTAACCATAGTTCTAGAATTTCTAAAGGTTGATATCCACGACACCGAGCCCATTCAATTTCATTATAAAATATCAATACAGTTGGAACACTTTCAATATTCCATCGTTGAGCTAAAACAGATGTTTCTAAAGTGATTTCTATATGATGTAAAATACAATCTGAACGATTCTTTGTAACTTGATTTAATACCGAAGCTAGTGAGTAGCAATTCGCACAGGATGACCCAGATACCTCAATCACTGAAATTCCTTGTAATGCTTCTTGATAATTTTCAAGATTTAGTTTCATATAAATTTACTCCTAATATTTTTTTGGCATGAAGAACTTCTTCTTTCGTAGGAGGACAAATCCCCTCTAATGCATAGGGGATGCCCAATTGTTGATATTTAGGTATGCCCATCGTATGATATGGCAAGACCTCTACTTTCTCGACTGTATTTAAAGTATCTATAAACTCTTTTAATCTAAATAGGTCACAATCATTTAAAGTAATTGTAGGAACCAAAACATGACGAATCCACATTTTTTTATTGTGCTCAGAAAGGAACTTAGCAAATGCAAGCACGGCTTCATTTCCAAAACCAGTCAATTTTTGGTGTTGTTCAGAATTGATGTGTTTAATATCTAACAAAAATAAATCCGTATACTTTATCAGTTCCAAATACTTTTGATATACTTTTTGATCTTGAGTAGTAAAAGTTATTCCTGAAGTATCACAGGCAGTGTGAATTCCTTCTGCTTTGAGGACCTTAAAAAGTTCAATAACAAAATCTATTTGTAGTAGAGGCTCACCTCCTGATACTGTTACTCCTCCTGTAGTACCATAATAGCCACGATATTTTAAAACTTGTTCTACAATTTCTGTAACACTGTATTCCTTAGCCCCATTCATACTCCATGTATCTGGATTGTGACAATACTTACATCGTAAAGGGCACCCTTTCAAAAAAATAACAAATCGAATTCCTGGACCATCTACTGTTCCAAAGGACTCAAATGAATGAACTTTCGCTTTCATGCTTAAACCAACAACCTATCCATATCCTTGATTACCAAATCTGCTTCTTCAAAACTATTTAGCGTAGCTCCACAGGCCAAATCATGCCCTCCACCACCATATTTTTTAGCAATATGGACAATTGAAATATCCCGAGAGCGAAATTCACCTACAATAGTATTATTTGCAGGATCATATGTAAAATTACACCAAATTGAAATTTCTTTAATTCCTGCCATAACGCCAACCATACCTCGAGATATATTAAAGAAATCTACATTGAATTTTTCATATATTTCTGGTCCATTTTTTAGGTATGCAACACCATGTTCTGTAGTTTCAAATCGGTTCGCAAACCAATTTTTTAATTGTCGTTCTTCTAAACTTTCCGTGTATAAGTTTTTATAAATAAACTCCTTGTCGGCTCCAAGATCTAAAAGTTTTCCTGCAATCGCAAGTGTCTTTCCTGTTGTTTCTTGGTATTGAAACCGACCACTATCTGTAACAATTCCACCATATAAAGCAGTTGCTGCCTCAGATGGAATGTTCCATTTCTTTTCTAATAAAAGTTCAGTAATAAGTTCAGCACACGCAATTTTTGAATCATCCTTGATCACATTCTTTGTGATATCACATTCATTTTTATGATGGTCAATGACAAAAACCTCTTTTGCCATCAAATATCTAGAGTCACTCACCATATTGGATACAGCAACATCAACAATAATGACTAAGCTATTTTGATATACTTCATCTGAAATTTGATCCATTTCTCCTAAAAAAGCATAACGATTACTCATATCCCCAACCATATAGATCTTTTTTTGTGGATATGCTTTTCTTAAAACAAGTGCTAACCCTCTTTGGCTTCCTAAAGCATCTAAATCTGGTCTTGTATGACGATGAATTATAATTGTTTCATATTCTTTTATTTTCTTAAATAATTGTTTTACCATTCTATCCTACCTCACTCTACTCATTATAGCATAAATGTGGCAAAATAAAACAAAAAAATCCCTCAAAATTGAAGTTTGAGGGAAAGAAAGCTAATGTTTCAATAAAACACAAGTTGAGTCTGTTAAAAGGATCATTTTTAGAGCTAGTTCATCATAGTCTTCTGCAAATAGAACGAATCTACGATTTAATGTGCCTCTTCCTTTTACACGAAGAGCTTGAACTTTTTTATAATTTTTCTTCTTTTTTAATGTATCTGCACTGACAATTTCATCATCATGATATAGATTACACAAGGTATCCAAATAAATCTCTTGGGGTTCATTTTTAATATCATCATTTAAATCGATTCTAGGAATATATTCTAAAAGAGAATCTGGAAAATGCTCTGGAATACTCTTCGCATTGACCAAATCACTCATTAAAGATAAGTCATATCCTAATCCCTTTAGAATAACTTTTCCACTAGGCATCAATAAAGTATCATAAGCAATTGGTTCATAAAAATTCAATTTAGAAAGAGCATTATCTTGAATCATTTGATTGATTGCCTCCATAAAAGAATCAAAAGACTGATTCAAATTAAACTCTTTTATTCCTATTGTGGCAATAAGTTCTTGTTCATAAGTCAAAAGAACTTGTAATTCCTTTTGGTCAAACTCTTCCCCTGTTTTTAAAATCCTTGAAGTAAATCCATAGCTTAATAAATAATTTTTCGTTTTTGAATAAATTTGTTTGGTTAAAGTAGACGAATACATCATTCGCTCCTCAAAGCGAAATTCTTCCATATAAGGTAAATTGGGTAAAATGAGCTGACCTCCCAAATCAATCTCAATGTTGTAAAACCGGACATCCTCTTGATCGTCAAAACTCTCTTCTATGGTCTTATCCATAATTTGCTTTAACGTATCTTCTACCTTCGTAGAATGCTTATCAAAATTTTTATATCTTAAAAAGTAGAATATAAACGTAAAAATAAAACAACAAGCAAAAACACTCAAAGATAGTAAAGATAATAAATGTTTAAAAATGTAAGCATCATTATCCTTTGGTTCTATGAATCCTAAGGCTGCAGATAGAATATAGATAAAGGAAAAAAACAATAAAAAGATTTGTATTGCTAATACATAATCCGTTTTAACAATGTCCTTTGCCTTGACTTTACCGAATAGAATCGTTAATGCAACGAGTAAAATCTCTCCAATTGCAATCACAATGAATACATAAGGCTGAGAAATTCCCAAAATGGCATTTGGATAGGTTTTATGGATCGCAAGCATTGCGACAAAGCCTAATAAAAAAGGAAACAAAATATGATACTTTTCTAATAAGGATGAAACGTAACTTCTTCTTCTAAAAATCGCTTTTGCTTCATATGAATTCGCTCTTAAGAATAAAGCTAAGAAAGGTAATGTCAAATAAGAAGCACTTAGATTTAAAGTAACAATCCCACCCAAAATAAAGCAAATAAAAACAAAATGAAGATAATCAAAAACATTTAATTTTTTTTGATCCGTTAAATTCGTTAAAATTAAATAAAAAATTGGAATTGTATAGGCCATAATCCGAAGGACATAATAAAAATTGGTATGAAATTCTTCATTTGTATTATTTAAAACATAATAAAAAATAAAAGATAAACTAAACCCCACGAAAAATAACGCAACCAAAGGGAATCGGTAATTCAACCTCGAAAAAAAGATTTTAGACCGTGACTCCTCATACCCATCAATTTTATAGCAAATTCCTTTATATAAAATTTGGGCAAACAACAACAATGTCATAATAATACTATAAATATTCCCATTTAAAATCACAAAATATAAATTCACAAAGATAGCAACAATAGATAATACATCAATCATATTTACCTTAATTTCCATATTCCCTAAATTCAAAAGGATAAAAATTAAAGGCCAAATGTAAATTACAAATTTATAATCATCTGTAGTAGCTAAATCCACTTGATGAAAGGAATACATCAACAAAAAGATAAACGTATAGATTACCCACAAATCATATTTTTTAAATAAATAAATAAAATAATTAGCTAAATTTTTCACTATCACACCTCTTACTACATTTAATTGGATAGCTTTTCAAAGCGTTCAATTATTTTTCCAACTAAAGGATGACGAACCACATCAAAGATGGCAAATTCAATCACACCAACTTCTTTAATGTCCTTAAGCATCTCTGATGCAATTTTCAAGCCAGAACGCTTAGAATTTGGTAAATCCACCTGGGAGCAATCCCCTGTAACAATCATCTTTGAATTGAAACCCAAACGAGTTAAAAACATCTTTAATTGTTCTACTGTTGCATTCTGTGCCTCATCTAAGATGATAATCGCATTTTCTAATGTTCTTCCCCGCATATATGCAAGAGGAGCTATCTCTAGTACCTGCTTTTCAATTAGAGCGTTTGTTTGTTCCATACCTAGCATTTCGTATAAGGCATCGTATAGCGGTCTTAGATAAGGATCTACTTTCTCTTTTAAATCTCCAGGTAAAAATCCTAAGGACTCTCCTGCTTCTACTGCTGGTCTTGTTAAAATTATTTTTTGTACAATGCCCTTTTTTAGCATCATAACAGCGTAAACAACAGCCAAATATGTTTTCCCACTTCCCGCAGAACCGATTGAAAAAATTAAATCTTTTTTTTCAAGCATTTTTAAATAAGCCTGTTGTTGAAGCGTTTTAGCATATACTGGTTTATTGTTCTGATTAAATCCAATGGGCTTTCTTGTCTTTAAAAAATGAAGATATTCCTCTAATTTAGCTGCTTCAATCATTCGTTTTAAATAAATAATATCTCGAGCAGTGATATGAATTCCCAAAGAGGAAATGAGTAATAATGCATGCATGTATTGTTCTAAACTTGCAATCTCTTTTTCATTTTCTAAGTCGCATAAAATGCTATCCCCATGAATATCAATCATACATTCAAAAAGCTCTTCAATTGTTTTCAAATTGTTATTTTCTATCCCACAAATATTTTTAGCATCATTGGCACTTGGAATTTGGCATTGCAATTTCATAAAATCACTCCTTAGGACGAAATTCTCCCATCGATTCATATTTTTTCACAATGAAAGTAAAATGGTAGGCTTCTTCATCTGTTTCAATTTTGGTATTGGTAATTCCCAAAATCTTTTCTAATTCATTCGTTTTATGCGTTTGAAAATCTTCTTGAATGATTTTCTCTGCTTCAATCAAAGCCTCTTTTTCATTATATGTTTTAATTATAGCATTTTTTTTCGTTTCTGCAATTTTTTTTAACGACAAAAAATCAAACAAGTTAAAAACAAGATGTTCTTCTTTAGAAAATAAATCAAAATCTGTTTTTTTAGATAAAGAAAAAGTATGACCAAAAACTTTTAAATCGTAATAATTGGAATGTTCTGTAGAAATTACTTCTTCTCTTTTTGTTTTTGGAATTGAAAGAACCACACGATCATAACATGTTCCTAAAACAAGTCCACTCACTACCTCATTTCCTTCAATCAACACCTCACCCGTACGAACATATTTATTTTTCGCTACCAGTGCTTTTCCATGATACGTATAAAATAAATCTACAATTCCATCTTTTTTAGAAACAATATCTCCAACAAGTTCAGAACGATTTAAATAGGATGGGTCATCAACATTTGCTATATAGACATGAATGACATTATTTTTACAATTCACATTGATATAGGGATATTCAAAATATTTTTTTTGTAAATCTTTAGAATATTTTTTATAATCCATACTACAAAAATTGAAGCATAATAATTTTTTATAGCTTGACTTTATTTGGACTTCAATTTCATTGTTTATTGGCGTACTACGATTAAATTCAATTCGGCTCACTCGGTAAAGATTCATATATAGAATAGAAAGAAAAAAAAGAATGCCTGAGAGTAACAATCCATATCGTGAAAAGAAACGCTTTACTTTGGATTGTATACTTTCAATTACTTTAAATTCGTAGTTTGTCCGTTTTAAAATATTATAAGATCCACTCTCAATTTCAAATAAAACTTCTTCCCCAACAATCTCTAAATTTGTAGCAACAATTTTACTACTAATTTTAAAATAATCCTCTTTACTCATTTTGATTTTATAAATCATAATTATGCATCTCCTAGTTCGATTTTATGAATAACGCCTTCTATGATAATTACTTCTTTATCTAATTTCAAAACATGCAGATTTTTCCCTTGAATCTTCAATTTTTCAAGTATAATTAAATCATGATTGATTTGTTTAATTTGCCGATAATTGTTGATGGCTAAAATATTTTTATAAAATTCAAACTGCATATTATCCCTCTCGCTTTAATATATGAGGTTTAAAGAATTTAATTTCATTGCTAAAAAGAAAAAAAGGCAATTCTAAACGAATTACCTATAACGATAAGGTTTTATGAATATATTCCATTCTTTGATTGGTTATGGGGTGATAAAAGGACAAATAATAAGCCTCTAAAGGAAATTGGAACGAATCCATTTGGATTGTGCTTCCATACTTCTTATCCCCAACAAGAGGATGACCAATTTCTGAAAATTGAGCTCGAATTTGATGAAATCTACCTGTATATAGTGTAATATCTACTAAACTAACTTCATGATCATGAATCGTTTTAGAAGCTAAAACCTTATATTCTAACCGAGCCTCTTTTCCCGATTCATCAACAAAGCTTTTTTTAGCCTCTTCATTTTTTTTAAGGCGATGACATAAAATTCCTTCTGTTAATTTCCCCTCCACAATCGCAAGGTATCTTTTTTCAAATTGATGGCTTTGAATCTGTAAAGATAACCGTTTGGCTGCCTTTGAGGTTCTAGCAAAAACCATTACCCCACAAGTATTTAAATCCAACCGATGAACAAGTCCCAAATAGACATTTCCTGGTTTTTTATATTTTTCTTTTATATACTTCTTTAATATCGTGAGCATATCTTCTTTTAAAGAACCATCGGCTTGAGCTAATACTCCTCTAGGCTTATAGGCAACAATCAAATGATTATCCTCATAAAGAATTTCGACCATTTTGTTCTCTCCATCTCTTTATTTTTTTAACTAAAACATGTAATACTTCTTTTTCAAAGCTATTTTGGCTATATAATAAATATATTTCTTGATAACATTTGAAATTTAGTAAATCCATTTTCTTTAAATCGGAATATTGAGAAGAAATTTCATCGTATAAGAATCCAATTCCATCCCGATTCTTAATCAATCGTCCTAAAGCAAAACTAGAATTGGTATAAAAAATAGATGCGTTTGACAAAGAAATATTCGCATTCTTTAATGCATACTTTGCTCGCTTTGTCATTCCTTCATTCTCATCCCCTAAAATAATGGGATTATTCTTTAGCATTTCTCTTGTAATTCGTTTAATTTCTTTGAATTTTCCATTTCCATAACAAACAGGATGAATGAAAGAAGTTTTTAAGACTACACCATCAAAAGAGTCATCATCATAAGCTGTATCTACAATTGCTAAATCAATACGCCCTTCCTTTAAGTCATTAAATATTTCATTTGCTTTTAAAACTGTAATTGTAATTTCTGCTTGATAAACATCAAATAATAAATCTAAAAAAGAATTATCAGAAAGGATAGATAAGGAATTTTCTGTAATCCCTAAATGTAATATTTTTTTGGGTTGAAGAGATTTATGAATGGCTTCTGATAGTTCTCTAGAATGGTCCATCATTCTTCTACCATATTCAGCTAAAATTGCACCTTGTTTCGTAAGTTCAAACGTTCGATTATTTTCAAAAATTTGAATGTCATATTCGTGCTCTAAGGATTTAATATGGTGGGTAACTGCTGGTTGAGTAATAAAAAGTTTTTGAGCTGTCTTAGTGTAATTTTTAATTTTAATTAAAGTTAATAACGTTAACAAACGTTGATCATCCATACTATCACTTCCATAAATATAATTTATAATCTTCTTTAATTATATAAATTTTATCTAATATTGTCAACGCCTTAAAAGATGGCAACAGCTAAAATAACCAAACCAATTTGGATAAGATAAAAGATTAAATCTATCGAGAATTCTTTATATCCACAGGCCTCAAGATGATGATGAAAAGGGGCCATTTTAAATAATCGCTTGCCGTGAGTTCTTTTATAATAGCTTACCTGTAAGATTACAGATACTGTTTCAAAAATAAATAAGGAAGCCATAATCACAAACGCAAATAAAGAATCCAAATAAATACTTGTTATCGCATAGAAGGCTCCTAAACCTAATGCTCCTACATCTCCCATGAATAAAAATGCTTTAGGGAAGTTAAAACACCAAAATACAAACAAAACAATATGAAAAGCCATAAGCAAATATAAAATTTCAAACTCGTTTTTACGGAAAGCAATAATCATCAGTCCAATTCCAAAAATTAGACTACAGCCTGAACATAAACCATCAACTCCATCCATTAGGTTCCATGCGTTTGAACTTGCAGTTAAAAGCCAAAGAATAAGTAATCCAAAAAACCATTTCAAATTGAATTTAAACCCAAAAACAGAAAGAATTGTACTATTTTCTTCTTTTAAATAGAAATAGAAAATTACTGAGGCTAAAATCACTTCTATAATTAATTTAACTAAAGGGGATAAACCATCATTTTTTTTAAGGATGACAATCAATAAATCATCAATCATCCCTAAAATACCAAAACCTAAGGTTGCTAGAATAATCATTAGTGTCGTTTTAGAATATGGGATAAAAAAAAGAGGCAGTACTAAGAAAATAATACCGCCCATTGTAATTGTTCCATTCTTCTTTTTATGAGATTCTAATCCTAAAGTCCGTTCTGTTTGAGTTAAAAAACGAAAACCTTTAACATAAATACTATACAAAAATACAGAAAGTAAAGATAATGCTAAAAGTTTAATGACCTCGAATCCAATCATAGATGACCTCCAAATCAGAATAAGGATAACGAATTCCTTTAATATCCATATATTTTTCACAGCCTTTACCTAAAACCAATAAGTAATCATTCTTTTTTAAGTTTTTTAATGCCTCTGCAATTGCTTCTTTCCGATCAACGATTACATGAACATCTTTTTTAATATTTATAGTGATATCATTAATAATGTCCATAGGTTCTTCAAATCGAGGATTATCTGTTGTTAAATAAATTTCAGCATCCACTTCATTTAAAAAGTTTCCAATCAAGCCCCGCTTTTCTTTTTCCCGATTTCCCCCACAACCAAGAAGGATTGTCAGTTTTCCCTTGCAAAGCCGTAACCCTTCTAAAATCACCCGCTTTGTAGCTTCATAGGTATGAGCATAATCAATAATGATGCAGCGATGATCAAAGCAGATTCGATTCATTCTGCCTGAAACAGGCTGAAAGTTACTCAAAAATCCAACATAGTGGACATAAGGAATATGATATATTTCACAAAGAGGTAATATAGATAACGCATTATATATATTGAATTCTCCAATTAAATTTGATTTAAATAATAAATTTTTTGCATAAAAAGAAATTCCTGTTTCTTTGATATAATTCATCGTTCCCAAGTAATCACAGGCTTGATTCATCCCATAAGTAATTACTTTGGCATCGGTATGCTTTATAATTTTACTGCTTTCTTCATCATCCTGATTTATAATTGCATAAGAGGAAGGTTTAAGCTTTATAAAAGGAATAATTTTACAATATAAGTATTTAGCCATGGTTTGATGATAATCTAAATGATCCTCAGAAAAATTTGTAAATATTAGACATTCAAAATTCATTCCATAGACTCGCATTTGATCTACAGAAATGCTAGATACTTCCATAAAAACATAGCGAATTTTTTCCTTTTTTGCAATTGTTAAATAATGGTAAATTGTAAGAATATCAGGCGTTGTATTATAAATTGAAAATTCATGATTTTTGTAAAAAATTCCATTCGATCCTATGAGCATTGCATCTAGATGAAGATAATTAAAAAAATGATAAGCAATTGTTGAAACCGTAGTTTTGCCATTCGTTCCAATAACTCCAACAAGATGTAATTTTTTAGACACATCTTTATAGTAATATTTTGCAAGAATGGCCAAAGTTTTTCTTTCATCCTCAACAATAATATAGTTTATTGAGTCATATTTTTTATCTGCTGAGCTTGTAACAATTGTTTTCGCACCCTTTTGGATTGCTTCTTCAATGAATTGTTCCCCATTTTTTGAATTACCATGAATTGCAATAAAAATAGAATTTTCAATGCATTCTCTACTATCAATTGTTATTTTTTTTATTTCATGGTTATTTTTTACTTTTTTCAAATGTGCCATTGTACATAATGTATTGACCTTCACGGGTATCACCATTATCATTTTATGTAGAAAAAGTTATTTTAATCATATAATTTGAAACTAAATTAATTTATATTTGGGGAATAGCTCTTCTTTTAAATCTCATCTACACCTACGTGAACTAAAGAGAGTATACAGTTTAAACCAAAGAAAACAAATAAACATGCTTTTCATTTTTAAATTGTACTTTATTTGACAACAAACAAAAAAAAGTGATAAACTATCGCTATGAAAATTATACAATACAAATCTGAGTATTTTACATACACAGTAGACCTTCTTAAAAAAACAAAAAATATAGTCAAAACATCTTCAAATATTTTTGATAGTATAGCTCGTTTATTTGAAAATGCCTACACAAACGAAACTGAGCTCAATCAGCTTTTTTCTAAGGCGTACACCATTCTTGCAGTTGAAAGCGAAATTCCAGTCGGTATTGCAAGCATGGATAAAGATGGCATTATCGGAATTTTTGCAGTAGATGAGGAAAAAGATAGATCAAAAATAAGCATACGTTTGGCTGATAAATTAAATCAAAAAGCAATGAAAAAAGAATTGGAGATGCTTACTGTCTTTCCTAATGATGGAAAAGCAAAGCTCTTTTTAGACATGAATTACGAAACCTTTGATGCAGCCTCAGGAGAGTTCGGTGTTGAAGACAAATTTATGTTGGTAAAAAGAATTAAACTAAAAGATGAGGTAGAATTTTTTGATGAGCAAGGTAAAAAACTAATGCTTAATCCAGCTAAAAAAATTAGAGTTGAGGGTACTCATTCCGTATTTCCCTTCTTCTTTTTTGGATTAGCTTGCTTTTTTGCTTTTCTTTTCATAATTATTACAGCAACAACATACGATCCGAATGAATTTACAAAAAGTCTTGCAGTATTTATTGGGATTGGCTTAATTTTTTGGTAGCTCTTGGCGTACTAATATTCTATCTCGTAAGAGCTGCAAGATTTAAGAAAAAAGTACTTTCAATGAATATCACTACTGGCATTATAACTGGATTAACTGAAGATGTTGTAAGAGTTAGAGAAGATAACCATACGACAAGCGAATTTGGCAGGATAAAATGCACATACGCTGATATTACTTATGTTTTTTATGATGAAAACATGCAAAAATTTGAAGCGAAATTTAGCTATAAATATAATGGAAAAGCTCCTTATTTTTATCACGGACAAAAACTGATTATTGCGTATGATTCCAAAGAGAGTTTTATTCTAAATAAGTATACACTCCTTAAAGAACAAAAGCGATCTAATGATATTATAGAATCTAAAATACTAGATAACGATGAAGAAAAAACCATATCTTCTAATGAAAAGTTCTTTCAAAGCTATGTGCCAATAAATGGTGTAAAAAGATATTACACCTACTCTATTTCATTTTTTGTGATGCTTGTAATTACACTCATAGCAACGTTAATTCTAAGTATAATCGGTGCCGTAAACTCAAATCTTACTTTCATTCAATTTTGGGTTAAATTTTGGCCATTTCATGTATTTGTGTTGATCGTAACAGGAATACCTTCTACAATATTTACGGTAATCCCTCTACGAGCAAATCTTAAATATAAAAAAGGAATTAAACAGCAAAACATTATCCTTTATGATGGACAAATCGTTTATTCTTCACCAATATATAAAGAGGATAATCGATTTAAATTTTTTTGTGAGTATAAAGAAAATGGGGAAAAAAGAAAAATAGCTGTTCCTAAAATTATTGGTGCTGTAATGCTTAAAAAAGGAAAAACTTCTGTAAAAGTTGCTTCTTTTAAAGATTACAAAATTGTTGTTGTAAAAAAAGGCAAATTTCCAGATAGTTTAAAGCGGTTTAACAAAAACGATACAATATAGATATTTCGTAATTTAAAATAAATATTGGATGGTTTTCCTGCCTTATGATACTCTCTTAAGGCTTCTTCTTGGAGGTTAGACTCCAAAACCCACCAATTCTTCAGTCTATAAAATCTAAAAAAAGAGGGTGACACACCCTCTTTTATATCTTTATTTTATGTTAATTTAAATGGTGGACCCTTGGAGACTCGAACTCCAGACCCACTGATTAAGAGTCAGTTGCTCTACCAACTGAGCTAAGGGTCCATTTTTGCTTGCATAAAGTATTATATAAAACTATGCTTTTAAAGTCAAGAAAAATAATTATTTTTTTAATTTTTTTCTTCTCCTATCAAATGATATGCATAATTTAAAAGAATTTCTCTTTGATTTTGAATTTTCCTCTTTTGGACTAGCCTTAGTAAATGTTTAAGGACAAATGAAATTTCTTCTTCTTTAAATCCGATACATTTTAAATCTTCTGGGTCAAGGTCTAATTTTCTTTCCTTCCAATGTTTCTTATTTTGAATGAAAGAAAGTGCGTATTCCTCAATCAAATCAATAGTATATATTTCTTCGATTTGATTTTTATGAAGGGCATAAGCCCTTTTTAGAGTAAATAAATTTTTGATTTGTTCTTCTTTAAATGTTTCAAGTAATTGAAAAATGGAGGTTTCACTGGCCTCTATCTTTTTAAACATATGCGTGATTAATTCTCCCGCATTTTGAAGAACTTGCTTATCTAACTGTAGTTGATATAAAAGATCAATCTCCCTTGGAGAAGTATATAATAAACTCGCTATTCTTACTTCTAAAATCGGTAGAGTATATGTATACGTTTTATAATCTTTTACACAAGAAAAAAAAGAGGACAGGATTTTGACATCTTCTGCATCTTGGATATCCTTTAAAAGTATCTCTAACAGCTTTTGTTTGTAATCCTGCTTCTCCATTAATGTGCTAGAATTTCAATACCAGTTTCTGTGATTAAAACTGTATATTCAAATTGACTAGACCATCCTCCATCATCTGTATATATTGTCCAATTGTTTTCTGCATCTAAAAAGACATGTCTTGATCCTTCATTAATCATGGGCTCAATAGTAAATACCATTCCTGGAAATAAAACCATACCTGTATTTTTTTGCCCATAATGGTAAATAAATGGATCTTCATGAAACTCTATTCCTACTCCATGGCCACCGACTTCGTGAACAACACTAAATCCATTTTCTTTTGCATGCTTTTCTATCACATAGCCTATATCTCGCAATCTAGAAAAGGGTTTAATATAAGATACTGCCAAATCTAAGCATTCCTTAGATACTTGAACTAACCGTTTTGCTTCTGCATCTACGTTGCCAATTAAAAAGGTTCTAGAAGCATCTGCATAATACCCTTTATAGATTGTTGTGCAATCGACATTTATAATATCCCCATTTTTTAAAATTGTATGCACATCTGGTATACCATGGCATACTTGATCATTGATGCTTGTGCATACACTCTTGGGAAACCCCTCATAATTTAAAGGTGCACATATACCACCATATTCCTTTGTCTTACTTGAAACCATTTGTTCAATATCTTCAGTAGACATTCCAGGATGAATATGCTGTTCAATATAATCTAATACTTTGGTATTAATAATCCCTGCTTGACGGATCCCTTCGATTTGTTCTTTTGTTTTAATCATTTCTTTTTTGGGAGTGGGAATTCCTAATTTTTGATATTTCTTTTCTAATTCCTCAAAATTCACGTGTATCACCTTCTACTTAAATAATATTCTTGCCATACTAATAAAATGAAGTGAACCTGTAATTAGTAATATTTCATCTTGTTTTAAACTTTGATATGCTTGCCCTATTGCTTGCCGATAATCAGGTATCAATTCATAGGGCTTAGAAGTAAACGTTTCAAAATATGTTACCTCTGTCGCTCTTTTATCTTCTATGGTAGTAAAATAATATTGTTCAGCAATTTCATCTAATAGATGAAGCATTTGATCAATTGCTTTATCATGAAGAGCTGTAAAAACAACCTTTATTTTAGAAGTTGGATACTTTTGTTTTATACTTTCAGCAAGTGCAATAATCCCATCAATATTGTGAGCCCCATCTAGAATTACTTGGGGACATATTTCTTCAAACCGACCTGGCCAAGTGGTAGAGGATAGCACCTTTTGAATTTCTTCATAAGGAATTTCTGGAAAAAGGTATTCAATTACCGAAATTGCTAAGCTCGCATTCCATGCCTGATAGTAAGCATTCATTTTGGTATAATAAGTTTTCCCACGAAATGAAAAGGATAAAATATCATCAGATTTTACATCCGTAACTTCTTGATAGATAAAATGCATAGGAATAGAATTTTTAATTGCATACTCTTTAAAGAAGGCTTGTAATTTAGGATGAACTGCTGTAAAACAAGGATGATTTGACCGGGTAATCCCTAGTTTATGAAAAGCAATCTCTTCTAATTGATTGCCCAACTGAGCCATATGATCATACCCAATATTCGTTATAACCGAAACATCTGAATCCATACTATTTGTAGCATCTAATCTGCCACCTAAACCACATTCAATAACTGCATATTCTATATTCATTTCTTGGAAATAGAATAAAGCCATTAGATAAGTCAATTCAAAAAAGGGAATTGTATCCTCATATTGTTGTTGATACTTTTTTGCATAGTCATATAAAAGATTACAATAGTGAATTACTTTTTCATCTGAGATGAACTCTTGACCCACTTGAATTCTTTCATTAAAACAAAGTACATAAGGAGATACAAAAAATCCCACCTTATATCCAAGAGATGCAACCATATTTTTTATAAAGCATGCAGTTGATCCTTTTCCATTCGTTCCAGCAATATGAATAATTTTATAATTTTTTTGAATTTTTAACTCTTTAATGCAAGTTGTAATTCGAGATAAATCCTCTCTCTTTTTTAGTTTTTTTTGAGCATAAAGCCAATCCAATGCTTCATTAAGATGATAAAACATTATTTTAACTTAGCTAGAGCCTCATTGACCTCAGCATACTGAGCCTCATAATTTTCTAGCTTCTTTCTTTCTTGATTAATTTTTTCGGCAGGAGCTTTAGAAATAAAGTTTTCATTAGAAAGCATTCCTCTACTTCTTTTTAGTTCAACCTCAAGCTTCGCTCTTTTTTCTTCTAGTTTCTGTTTGGCTTCAACAAGATCAACTAAATCAGAGGTAGGAATATATAGATTTGCGATTGAAGTCACTACAACCACACAATCATTTGGATCAACTGTTTCTAAGGTTAACTTTAGGGATTTAGGATTCGTAAACCGCTCTAAGTAAGAATAAGCAGAGGATAATTTATTTAAAATATCAATATTTTTACATTGAATTTCAATTGAAATTGGTTTTGAAGGTGCTTTATTTGCTTTTGCTCGTTCATTACGAATGGAAGTAATAATTTCACAAAGATCATCAATTGCCGAAATTGCTGCATCATCCTTAAATTGAAGATTAGAAACTGGCCAACTTGCAATTGTAATAGAAGCTTCTTCATGAGGCAATGCCTGATACAATTCTTCTGTAATAAATGGACAGAATGGATGAAGCATTTTCAAAATATTTTTTAAAACGTATACTAAAACATTTTTTGTATTTTGTTTATTTTCTTTATCTTCACTATTTAAATCTACTTTAGAAATTTCAACATACCATGATGCAAAATCATCCCAAGTAAAATTATATAGTACCTTAGCTACCTCTCCAAATTCATATTTATCAAAATTGTAATCTACTTGTTCAATAACTTTATTTAACCGAGCCAAAATAGAACGACTTGCAAGGTTTAATTTTTTAAAATGAATTGTTGTTTCTTTAAAATCCTCTCCTAAATTCATAAGAACATATCGAGAAATATTCCATATTTTATTTAGATAATTCCAAGCAGCTTCAATCTTCGTTTCATCAAACCGTAAATCAAGTCCTAAGGCTCCATTGGTTGTCAAAAAATACCGTAATGAATCCGTACCATATTTAGCGATCACATCAAAAGGATCAATACCATTACCTAAAGATTTACTCATTTTTCTTCCCTGAGTATCGCGAATTAAACCATGAATCACAATATCCTTAAATGGAGCCTTCTTGGTAAACTCAATTCCTTGAAATAACATTCTAGAAACCCAAAAGAAAATAATATCATATCCTGTAACCAAGCAACTTGTTGGATAGTAGCGTTTAAAATCTTCGGTTTCATCTGGCCAACCTAATGTTGAAAAAGGCCATAAAGCAGATGAAAACCAGGTATCTAAAACGTCCTCATCTTGATGCCAATCTGTGCCAGGACATTCTACTTGAACCTTAACTTCATTGTCCTTATACCACGCAGGAATTCGGTGTCCCCACCACAATTGCCTAGAAATACACCAATCTTGAATATTGGTAAGCCAATGCTCTAAAGTTTGTTTAAACCGATCAGGTATAAAGCGATATTCTTGGTTTTCTAAGACTTGTTTAGCCAAGACATCCATTTTTACAAACCATTGTTTAGACAATCTAGGTTCAACAATTACTCCTGTTCTTTCACTATGCCCAACAGAATGAAGGATGGATTCTTTTTTCACATAAAGTCCTAATTCTTTTAAATCATTTAATAAGGCTTCTCGACATGCAAAACGATCAAATCCCTCATATTTGCCAGCAAGTTCATTCATGGTACCATCATCATTCATGCATAAAGGCATAGCTAAATGATGCCGAAGTCCAACTTCATAATCATTTGGATCATGGGCAGGAGTTACTTTCACACAGCCTGTTCCAAATTCTTGATCTACATAGCTATCTGCAATGACTGGAATCTCAATTTTAGTTCCAGGTATATATACCTTTTTCCCAATAATAGCTTGATATCGTTCATCTAATGGATGTACCATAATGGCTTGATCGGCAAACATAGTTTCAGGACGTGTTGTGGCAATCATAACTGAACCACTTCCATCAACAAATGGATAGTTAAAATAATAGAATGCTCCTTCTACATCTTTATGCTCAACTTCAATATTGGATAATGCTGTTCTTGCTTCAGGATCCCAATTGATAATTCGTTTCCCTTGATAAATATAGCCTTTATTATATAAAGAAATAAAAACATAATTTACAGCTTTATTTAATTGTTCATCTAAAGTAAAGCGTTCCTTACTATAATCTAAGCTTAACCCTAAAGCCGCCCACTGAGAATGAATTTCTTTTGCATAATCTGCTTTCCACTTCCAAGCAACCTCTAAAAACTTCTCTCTTCCTATATCATATCTTGAAATGCCCTGTGACTTTAACTTTTCATCCACCTTAGCTTGGGTTGCAATCCCCGCATGATCCATACCAGGTAACCACAAAGCATCGTAGCCTTGCATCCGTTTTCTTCGGATAATGATATCTTGAAAAGCTGTATCACAAGCATGTCCTAAATGAAGTTTTCCTGTTACATTTGGGGGTGGAATTACAATTGTGAAGGGTTCTTTTTCCTTATCTCCTGCTGTAAAAAATCCACCTTTTAACCAAAATTCATATTTTCCCTGTTCTACTTCTTTAAAATCATATTTTGTTTTTAATTCTTTATTCATATTTTTTCTTCCTTTCATACTCTTGTTTTGTCATTGAATAAAAACAAGCATCAATTATTCTTCCATCATAAAGTTTCTTATATTTGCATAAAACACCATCAAAAGAAAACCCACATTTTTCTATGACTCGCTTACAACCATAATTATCCAAATGATGACCAACCTCTAGAAGCTCACAATCTGTTTTCATAAAAGCATATTCTACTATAAGTAAAACAGCCTCCGTCATAATCCCTTGATTCCAAAAATCATAGTTCAAAGAAAATCCTAAGGATCTCACCTTGTTATACTTCCGAAGCCCTGAGTTATATAACGATATTGTCCCAATCAAGCGATTTGAATCTTTCAATGCAATTGCAAAAGTTTCATGACCCATGATTTGTCCTGATAAAACACGATTGGCAACCATTCGATTGGGAAATGGCTTCCATCCCGCATTTGGACCCACATGTTCATCTTTTCCATATTGATAATAATCTTCTTCATCTGAAAGTTTTAAATCACGAATTATAATTTTATTTCCTATCAGTTTCATCTGCACCTCCATAAAAAAAATCCTTAAGCATATTCTGCCTAAGGACGAATTTTTCCGTGGTACCACCTTAGTTCTATAAAATAATTATAGCACTCCTTATCCTTTAACGCAGGATGAATACGAAGAAAACTACTAAATTTCATCTTCCCAGCTCCCTAGCTACCTTCTGTATAAAAATCCTAAGGGGTTTCACCATATCCCTCTCTCTAAAAAGACTCAAAAATACATACTCCTCTAGTTCTTCACTTTGTTATAATTTTATAGCAACTTTTTATAAAAGTCAAGAAAGGAATCATAAGAAAACTTATCCTTATTTATAGAATTAGAATTATTTTTATAAAATATCTTATTTCTCAATTGTATCTATAAAAATACTTAAGATTTAGCTTTCAAGGAAACTTCCTATTTTAACATCAAGATAATCTCTATATATATCAAAATTACTATCTTTTCTCAATCTTAAATCTGCAGCCATAAGATCTCTAAGAATCAAATTCGTATCTATATAAGAGTCAGTTCGATATCCAGCAAAATAATTACCAAAATAAACATAGTCTACAATTGCAAGCTGATAGGTTTTATCCGTTGCAATAGAGGCCCCATAATCTGAGGTATACACAAATTCAAAATTAGAATTGTCATCATAAAATTTTTTAAGATTCAAACCAGATATTTCACATACGATAATATGATTATCAAAAGGATTTAAACCATATAAAGCATTAAAATCAAACGGGCCCTCATCTACTCGATTTCTAAATGCACCCGTATTACAAACTGCTGCAGTTGTATTGGTGGCAGCCATCATCAAATTAGCAGCATAATGGTATAATCGATCTCCACGATAAAAGGAAGATAAATTCTCACAATACACTTCTTCAAGAATATCCTTAGAACGTTCATAATACTCTTGAACCACAGATTCTACTGCTACCGTGTAATTTGTTGCCTTTGTCACATCCACATGTTTAATTTGTGATTTTTCTATCGTTTTCGTATCCAAATTATAGGTCAAATCAATGCGACCAAAATCAGCAAGTTTCCCACTAGATTGAACGATTGGTAAATCTGCTCCACCTGTTCTTTTAATTTTTCCATCCTGCTTGGTATGCGTATGCCCGTTAATAATTGCATCTACTAAATAAGCATCTTTATATTTCAGTTCTGCAAGTAAATTATTCGCATCATAGTCCTTTACATCATCTGAATTTCCACCATGAATATTTACAACTATGATGTCTGCTCCTTGATCTTTTAAGATTTTACCTTCTTCTAAAACACTATCAGCAATTTGTTTTGGCTTTGCCTTAAATGTATAATCCTCTGTCATATTCGCATTTATTGAAGAATATACATCTCCAATGTAACCAATTACGCCTACTTTAACATTTTCTTTTTTTAATAATACACTACTTACAACTTTATCCTGTTTCTTCACTAATTGATTTTTGTAAAATATATTTGCGTTTAAAAGCGGAAAGTTGGCTTCTCCGTTGGCAGTGTTCCCATCAAAATACTCTAAAAAGCGGTCAAATCCCCAATCAAACTCATGATTTCCAACACCCATACAATCAAACTTCATTTGATTCATTGCCGCAATAACAACTTCCCCATAGCTTACACGTGAAATGGCGGTTTCTTGTAACATATCCCCATTTCCGATTAAAACTGTATTGTCTGCTTTATCTTCTTTGCGAATTTGTTCAACAAGATAACTTGCGTTTGAAATTCCACAGCGTTTATATTCATCCTGTTCTACATGACCATGAATGTCATTCATCTCAACGATATTGACAATTACAGTTTCATTTTGTTTGGGATCATTGGGGTCTTTGGTTTGAGGTGTACATGCCACCAAAAGCCCAATAAGAAATACTATACATAATTTTTTCATTTTCTTTTTAAGAAACAAAATTTGTATCAAATTCTGTTTTCTCTTCCTCCTTTACAAAGCTTTCATTATGAAAAATATCTAAAAAAAGATCATCTATTTTATCCACTTCTCGCTTGTAATGATAATCTATATTCAATTTTACCATAGTTCTTTTTAAAAGAGAATAAAGTTTTCGATGATTTAAAATCAACGAAGTTGGAAGACCTAAATTAGTAAATTGTTCTTCTAAAAAATTGTAGGCAAATTGATCTATTTTTTCTGGTTTGCAATAAAAAATTTGATATCGATACTGTTGCAAATTTTCATAATAAATGAGCAATATAGAGGGTAACCCATCTACACTAATCTGCTCTAAGGGTAAATAACTATGAAAAAAATAACATG
Organism: uncultured Anaeroplasmataceae bacterium; assembly: GCA_910584005.1. Lineage (GTDB taxonomy): Bacteria > Bacillota_I > Bacilli_A > Acholeplasmatales > Anaeroplasmataceae > Pelethenecus. The sequence continues at coordinate 287,508 of CAJTXR010000001.1, forward strand.
TATCATTCACATAGGATTGATTTTGAAATTGTTTTACAAAAACATCATTTGTTTTCTTTAAAGCCGGAAATGTCGAAAAATCCACATAATCCACATACTCTACCTCATAGGTATACTCACTAGTATTAAATTTTGCATGACAAATATAGTATTTTTCAAATGCCAGATTTATTTCTTCTTTTTCATTTCGTATTAAAGAAGAAATAAATTCAAGATACTTTAACAAAATCTCTAATATTTCTAAAGAACAAAATGAAACGCCATATCCTTCTTTAAACTGATAGACTAATAAATTTTTTTCCACAATTCTTAAGTTATTACGCCTCAAAAAAGATCTGCTTTCCTCATCTAGCATAGCTTTATCTACATAAGCAATGTAGATACATTCGCTAAAAAAATAATTTGCAGAAAAGCCATCCTGTGTCGTTAAAACATCATTTAGATAGTTCAATCCTTTTGAATTATAAAAGACTTGCATCCCATGAGATGAAAACTTTAAATTTTCGTTAAAAACGAATACGGCTTTACTTTTTTCATCTTGCAAATAAAATAAATCTGTTGCTATATATTCATCGAAACATCCTTTTTTTATTAAAGCCTTAATCTCTTTCTTTACCAAATGATAAATATCACTATAACGCAAAGTGCTCACCTCCTATTTAGGTATACCGCTACTCTTTTAATTCCATATATTTTATTCTTAATTAATTTTAAACTTCCATACTCCTCTTTATATGAACTTCCCTTTCCCATTTCAAAAACCAATAAACCATTTGTTTTTAAAGCAGAAAGACAAGATTGAACAAGAAAATCTATCTGATTCATTTGATAAGGAGGATCTAAAAATATTAAATCAAATTTTTTTTGATTGTTCATTAAAAAATCTTGATAATCTAATGTAGAAAAAACTGCATTTTGAATGCCTAAATTTATACAATTTTCTTTGCTGATTTGAATAGCCTTCGGATGAATATCATTTAAATAGATCTCTTCTATTCCTCGAGAATATGCCTCTATTGCCATAGCTCCACTACCACAAAATAAATCTAAAGCACTTCCTCCATCAAAATAAGGTCCTATCATCGTAAAAATTGCCTGACGTACTTTATCCTGTGTTTCTCTAGTTGTTTCTAAATGGGTTGGTTTTATTTCTCTATGACGCAAATTTCCAGCTATAACACGCATATATAAAGCACCTCCTGCATATAGTATACTATAGGGTAATTGCTTCTTTATCCTATACTCCTTATATTTTTTTCTTAATTTGAGCAGAATCCTCTGCTCCTTTTTTTATTGGTTTAATAGTTAGCCTTTTACCACCAAAAGATAACGTATGACAATTTTTGAAGTAACGAAGTGCAATTTCATTCACTTCTAGAATCGTTTTATTTTTTTGAATCGTAATTTTACCAAAATGCTCACGATGAATCTTCAATTCATCATGAAAAAAGTTGACCAATTGATTCGGACGCACATTTTGATCTGTACCAATATTTATTTCTACTTTACAAAATGAAGTGGATTTTTTCCGCTTTGTAGGTTCAAAATTGGCTTTATCTTTTAAACGAGATCTTGTTTTAAAAGTCACTTCTTCAATTGATGCATATTCCTTATTTGTTTTTTGATCTAATAGCTCAAGTAAACGAATAATTACAGGTGTTGGATTTGTCGTTTTTTTAACTAAATCCATCAGTACAGAATCATATTTATGATTCATACTTGCTGTATCTAGCCCCTCTAAAATTAAATTAGATAATTGTTTTAAAGCTTGTTGTTTTATTTCTTCAACAGAAGGAATTTTAGAAACAATCAATTTAGATTTTGTAAAGGCTTCAAGTTCTAAAATGGCATTTCTTTGTCTAGATGTAGCAAAAGTGATGGCTGTCCCTGCTTGCCCAGCTCTTCCTGTCCGACCAATCCTGTGAACATATATTTCTAATTCCTGAGGTAAATCAAAATTAATGATAGCTTCTACCCCTTGAATATCAATTCCTCTTGCAGCAACATCCGTAGCAATTAAAATATCAATCGCTTGGAGCCTAAAAGATTGCATCACTCGATCCCGACTGATTTGTTTTAAATCTCCATGGAGCCCATCGGCCTTATATTTATGATTTTGTAAAAATAAAATTAGTTCATCCACCATAGCTTTAGTGTTTGCAAATATCATAACTGAGCCAAAGGCATAATAATCTAATATTCTAAGAAGCAAATCCTTTTTTTGCTCTTTCTTGACATAGTAAAGGTACTCTTCAATATTTGAAACTGTTAAAGTCTTATTTGAAATATGAATAAAAACAGGATCCTTCATATACTTCTTGCTTAACTTTTGGATAAATGCAGGCAAGGTGGCAGAAAAAAGAGAGGTTTGTCTTTCTGTAGGCATTTGACTTAAAATAGTTTCCATATCTTCTTGAAATCCCATCTTAAGCATCTCATCTGCTTCATCTAATACTAAATAAGAAACATTTTTAAAATTTAATGTTCCTCTTTTCAAATGATCAATAATTCTTCCTGGCGTTCCAATAATAACCTGTGGATTTCTTTTTAATTCCGTAAATTGTTTTTCATAAGATACTCCACCGTATATAGTTGCACAACGAATTTTTGTATGTTTGGCAAGTTTAGATATTTCTTTACTAACTTGCAAGGAAAGTTCACGAGTAGGACACATAACAAGGGCTTGTACACCCTTTAAAGTTGGGTTTAAACGTTCTAGTAGAGGAATCGCATAAGCAAAGGTTTTCCCTGTTCCTGTTTGAGCTTGCCCAATGACATCTTTTCCTTCTAGCAATACTGGTATTGATCTTTGTTGAATTTCTGTTGGTTCCACTATATCATTTTCTTTCAATGCCGATAAAATTTCAGCATGAAGATTTAATTCTAAAAAATTATTCATAACTACACTCCATTAATCAGTCTATTATACCAAATTTAAAAATATAATACTAGAATAAAAAGAAAAAAGATAGAAAAATCTATCTTTTATATTATAAAGTAAAGCCAGGAAGGACGAGAAGACTATATCTTCTACGGTTTGAATCCTCTCTTAGTAACACTTAGGGTTCTAGATCATACGATTAAGAACGCATCACATGTTTCCTCTCAGATTCGCTTTCTATTCATTTGAGCTTCACGGCCATCTTCCTAGCAATTTAACTATAGCATATTTTTCACAAAAAGTAAAGATATCTTTATAGATAAGATAAGATCATTTGAAAAATGGCAAAGGCAAAAAGTAGAAAAGATATCACAATCATCATCTTATCTCCCTTTTTATCTCCACGATAACTTTTAGAAGAAACATAGGGTAAAATAAATGCAACAATCGCACACATCAGCAAAATAATAGAAATTGCAAAATGTTTTGTGAAATAGGAGGCTTCTTTATCCTGAATGTCAATAAAATAAAAGATTACTAAAGATATAATCACTGCTGCTATCAAGCAAAAGATAATTTTAAATATTAGCATCTTTGTTTTACTTATATTTACACTTCCAGCTGATTTGGGTTGATTTGGTTTCATTTGCATCACCTCATAAAGTATCATAGCATAAAACCAATTAATTTTCAAGAAATTGAACCAGTTTGTCCATAACCTCTATATCTAAAGCACCCATTCGATGATAATCTAGTCCTTTTAAGTAGTCTAGCTTTTCTTCTCCTAATAGATGCTTTGCTGAAGCTATTGTTTCTTTGCTATAGGCAATTGCATCTAAAGTATAATCAGGATTATGATTTTTTCCTTGTATCGTTAAAAATGTAATATTTTCTTTATTTATTTTCTTTTTTAAATATCCTGCATTTCTTTGAAAAGAAACCATTGTATCATCCATAGAATGAACAATAAGGATCTTTTGATTCGTCTTTTTTAAAGTTTTTACCCCATAGGCTAAGGAATAAGAACCACAATGCAAAAAATCAATTGTAATTACAAAAGGGATTAAAATATAGAGATATTTTGGAAATAATCCCTTTAGTACTTTAGAAAGACTAAGAAATCCACTCATTGCAATTACATGGGTGAGATTGGGATGATATTTTAGTATGTTTAAAGCCGCATATCCACCCCAAGAATGTCCCATAACCGATATCTCATCCTCTGGATATACTTGTTCTACATAGGATATTGCACTATCTAAAGAAGCTAAAGAATTTCCCAGACCAACTATATTTTTCCCTTCTGAAAGCTCAGTACCAGTATAATCAAATCCCAAAACAGAATATCCGTTTCTTGCTAAATATTCGATTTCTTGTAAATACGCCTTGTGACTTCCCCACATCCCATGAGCAAATACGATTCGTCCTTTAGAAGTCATTGTAGGATAAGAATACCAATATCCTCTTAATATTTTATTTCTATGCATAAAGGAAACTTCTACAGCTTCTAATCCTGGAAAGTCTTCTTTCTCATAATATTTTATGATTCCATTTGGCATCCACCGCTTACCAAATAATTGATGATGAATTATTCCCGCAATTCCAAATAAGACAAGAAGAATTCCTATGACAATACAACCAATAATAATATAAACCATAATTTTACCTCTACTTTTGATTTAGCTCATAAATTCTTAACAACCCATGTAGAGTAAGGTTTTCTTGAGTGATAATCTGATTTCTGCAAAGAGGTACAATTAAACTAGAAAGCCCTCCTGTTGCGATAACAAGTGCATTTGGACAGTTCATTTCTTCCTTGATTCTTTCTACCATACCATCAACCTCGGATGCTGCACCATATATTACACCAGATTGAATACAGTGAATCGTAGATGTGCCTATCACCTTTTTAGGACAAACAAGTTCTACACTAGGAAGCAAAGCGGCATTATTCACTAAAGCCTTCATAGATACACTTACACCAGGAGCTATACTCACCCCATAAAAAACTTGATTTTTAGTATAAATGTATTTTGTTGCTGTTCCTAAATCCACAATAATTGCTTCATCTGCAAATTCCTTGATTCCTGCAACATCACATATGATATCTGAACCTACTGTTTTTGGATCATCCACTTTTAACTGAACGCCAGTTTTAATTCCAGGACCTAAGATTAAAGGTGGTTTTCCAGTATGCTTTTGAAAGGCCTTTTTCAAAGCACTTGTTAAAACAGGCACTACAGATGAAATAATTATATCCTCAACAGCCCAATGTTCCAAGATAGGCTTTACTAAAAAATAATATTCATCTGAGGTTTTTTCTAGTAATGTTTTCAATCGATATGTTTCTTTAATTTTTCCAGCTTCTGCAAATCCAAATACGATATTTGAATTTCCTATATCTACTAATAATATCATTATCTCACCTACATAAAAAGGAGGGATTCCCTCCTAAATTTTTATTCTAATTTAAATTCTCTTCTATTTCTGAATGAAAATTTTCTTCTAATTCATCTTCTGTATAGATAGCTCCAACATTAAAATTAGCCCCAACTGTATAATTTCTAGCAATGATCCGTATGATTCTATGAACCACAGGAGATAAAAAAGAATTAATCGCAAATTCTACAATAAAGTTAACCCAAATCAATCCTATTAGCGTTGCAAGAACTGCTCCTGCTCCTCCGCCACCATAAATATCCCCAAAAAACATAAGCACACCCACTGTAAATAAGGATGTATTAAGAATTGGCACTGAAATCGAAGCTAAAATTACAGCAACAAGAACATTCTTCTTGTAAAGTAATTTAAAAATTAACCCTGCTACTCCTCCTGCAACTGCTGTCTTTAGGATACAAAGAATAATCGTTGCTGCAGGGTTATGAGGCATAAACACAGCTAAAGTTTGTGGATCAACAATGACCATAACTCCCATTGCTGCACCCAAAATTATTCCACCAACTGGCCCATATAAAATGGCTCCCACTACAATCGGAATGAGTGCTAAAGTAGGACTAATCCCACCAGGAAGTTTTGGCATATAGGTTGCAATTAATTGTAAGACCACAACAATAGCCACTAGGCTGGCAATACCAACCATTCTTTGAATTTTTTTACTGTTTTTCATATTTAATTTCCTTTCTTTTTAGGCCTATATCCTAGGTCCCATAAGCATATAATATTATACCACAACTTCTAAAGAATGCAATTTAAATTAAAAAAATGCCTTCTATTTAAGGCATCTTTATTGTATTTTCTCTTGTTCTGAAGCGGGTTCATCTATAACAGGAATAATAATTGGTCCTTCATCCTCAATCGGTTCTTGTTCATCCTTAGCTGGTGCTTCTTGTTCTTCTTTGGCCTCTTCCTTCTTAATCTCGCGGTCCTTTAATATGGTTTTACGATATCGATTATATCCCATTCCACCTTCTACAATCAAACCTAAAGAAACCAATAAAGCTAAAATAGCGATAATCCAAGCAATTGTTTTCCCTTTGAAGTTTACCGCACAGATTACACAAGTTAAAGTTAGTAGCCCTATATATGTCCAAAATTTAATTTTTTCTGTTTCTTCTTTGCATAATACAGTTGAACAAAAATAAGCAACAATACTTGTATATAAGTAAAACGCAATTACAAAGCGATAGTATTTATACACAAAATTTGCAAAATCAGAATCATCATTTGATATTTTTACAATGGCACCAAAAATCATTGCTATAGATAAGCCCAAATGGATAGCAATCTCTATGCACCCTATTAATTTTGCTTTACCAGTTTTTGTGGTTCGCAGTAAAGGAATTGCCCGAATCAAAGAAAATATACCAGCAACTAACCCTGTAAACATTAAAACAATAAAAACAGCAAAATTCTCCCCTGTATTTACATCTATAATTAACCAAACACCTAAAGTAATTAATAACGCAGCTCCTAAAATTTTTAACCAAAAATTATAGGATTTCATTGGATTTTTCATATTTTATCCTCCATTCAACTATTTTTTATTATACAATATAAATTCAATGAATACAACAGCTTCCTCTTCCCATAGATTATAATTTATGATATAATTTCCACATAGTATACTTTGTAAAGGAGCTGTTTTTTATGAATTTTATTTTTATTTCACCTGCATTTCCTACGAATTACTATAATTTTTGTGATCGATTAAAGAAAAACAAAGTAACTGTGCTAGGCATTGGAGATACCCCCTATAATGAATTAAAGATCGAAGTGAAAAATTCTTTAACTGAATATTATAAAGTAAATTCACTAGAATCCTATGATGAAGTGTACCGAGCTGTTGCTTTTTTTGCTTTTAAATATGGAAAAATCGATTTTTTAGAATCAAATAATGAATACTGGTTAAGACAGGATGCAAAATTAAGAACCGACTTTAATATTACGGGAGCAAAAGCGGATGATGTCATAGCTTTTACTTCTAAATCCTTAATGAAGGACTACTACATTCAAGCAGGAATTCCTGTGGCAAGATACGTTTTTTGTAAATCTTTTTTTGAGGACTTAGAGTTTATTAATAAGGTCGGATATCCGGTTGTTGTAAAACCTAACGTAGGGGTTGGGGCTGCCGCAACCTATAAAATAAATAACGAAGAGGATTTGAAAAGCTTCTATAATCGTGGATTTCAGGTTCCTTATATTATGGAAGAGTTTATTGAAGGAAATATAACTTCTTTTGATGGAATTTGCGATTCTAACAGCAATGTTGTATTCTGTGACAATGAAGTTTTCCCTCCTTCTATTATGGATATCGTAAATGAAAACCTAGAGGTAAGTTATTATGTAAATAAAGAGGTTCCCCAAGATATATATACTGCTGGATCAAAAGTATTAAAAGCCTTTAAAATTCAGTCTAGATATTTTCATTTAGAGTTTTTTCGATTAAGTAAAGATAAAGATGGGCTAGGAAAAAAAGGAGATATCGTTGCTCTAGAAGTAAACATGCGTCCACCTGGAGGTTGTACACCAGATTTAATCAACTTTGGACAATCTGTAGACACCTATCAAATCTATGCAGATGTGATCTGTTATGATAAAGTAAAGAATGTAAACTTAGAATATCCAAAATATTTCTGCTGCTATGTTGCAAGAAGAGATCGACTTCATTATAAGTACTCCTATGAAACCATTCGTTCTATGTATCCAACTCAAATTATGATGCACGAACGAATGAGTGAGGTCCTTGCAGGTGCACTAGGAAATGAATATTTTGCAGCGAAGTTTGAACATCTAGATGATGTTGAAAAATTTAAATCGATTGTATTAGAAAAAAATTAGGAAACCAAACGGTTTCCTTTTTTTTACAATGCAAAAATTCCAATTGATGCACAAATCATTATAATTGCAAATAAACTAAATGCAGATAAAGCACTTGTCCAAACCACAATTTGTCCTGCAAGTTCTTCATCTTGCTTCATTTGAGCCGCCATAGGAGCACTAGAAACTGCAATTGGCGAAGCAAATAAAGCAATCAGTATAGCAAATTGGGTAGAACCTTTGAATCCAATAAAATAAGCAATAAGTAAGAAGATTGCTGGAGCGACTACTAATCGCATAGAAACCGCAAGGACAAGCTGCTTCCATAGAGATTTAACAGCCTTAAACTCGAAGCGTCCACCCAGTACAAGTAGTGCAAGTGGAGTCGCCATTTTTCCTAAACTATTAATCGTATCTGGAATAAATTTCATATAATCATTTAAAAATTCTTTTACATTTGCTCCAGCAGCAGAAATTCCCATATTGATTCCACAAACTATCAATCCACAAGCTACTCCAAGTATCAATGGATTTGTTACAATTTTATATAAAATATTTTTAACTGAAATTTTTTGTCCTTCTTCATGATCATATATACTTAAAGCTACAACTGCCAATATATTAAACAAAGGCACACTGACTGCCGCAACTACAGATGCTTCTGCTCCTGCTACAGCACCCCCAAGTGCTGTGGCAAGTGGAATACCAATGATGGCATAATTTGACCGAAATGATGCTTGAAGAACAACACCCTTTTGCTTCCGATTTGGCACAAAAAGAACAACAATCATACCTATAACAAATAAAACAAGAATTGCCAAGGCAGCATACCCGACAAAAGCCCAATTGATTTGTGATAAATCTGCCAAATACAAGTTGCTAAATAAAAGAATGGGAATTAAGACTTTAAAAACGAGTTTATTAGCCTCTGCTAAAAAAGAATCAGTAAAAAAGTGAATTCTTTTTAATCCATATCCTAGTAATATTGGAATTAAAATTGGTAAAATCGCATTTAATGTAAATAATAATTGATCCATATATCCTCCTAATAACTTTCCTTTTGAATGATGGAATCTCCAATACAATCCTCAAAGCATACATTTTCACATTCCACTTTTTCGACATTAAAACAGCATAACCCTGCATTTTTTAGTTTAAAATTATGTTCAATCATGACAGGATACCCTTCCTCAACAGAGGAATCAAATGAAAAAGAAATGTTTTTAAACCTTATTTTTTCTATTTTAGATTCAGGTAATCCCAAAAACACGCCTGCAGCATAGCCTACTTTTTTACAAATCATATCTTCAAATGTAAAATTTTTTAAGATTGGAGTATATTCATCAACCGTATGAAATTTTGTACTCCATACATATTCCTCATGACCACCCGCTGGCCCCATATTATAATACATGTTGATGACAAAAGGTGTTTTCACTCCATCCATAATTATATTTTTAAAGCTCACATGATCAATACTTCCAATACTTCCTCTACCTCTTCTAGTTTTAATTCTCAAACCACGATCCGTATTTTTAAATAAACATTTCTCAACAATAACATCATATATCCCTGCAGAAGATTCACTCCCAAATACAACCCCTCCATGACCTTGCTCCATTAAATTATTACGAATAACGATATTGGATGAGGGTCGTTTATATTTTTTTGCCAGTTGATATGTTCCAGATTTAATTGCAATGCAATCATCTCCAACATTAAAATAACATCCAGCAATTAGACAATTCTTTGTGCAATCTGGATCTAATCCATCTGTAGTTGGCATGGCAGGTGGATTAGTAATTTTTAAATTTAAAAACTTTAAATCCGATGAAAAAAAGGGATGAATATTCCATGAAGGCGTATCATGAATATGAATTCCAACAACGGAAATCTGTTCACAGCCTTTGAAATACATTCCAAATCCACGCCAAGCAAGCTGTTTCACGCGATGATTATGGTACCAATTCCCCAAAGAAGCCTGACAATCAATTTCACCTTGTCCTAAAATTCTAATATTTTTACAATCAATTGCGTTAATAATAGAGGCAAACCCATCAACAAGACTGCCTTCCCAAGTACCAAAAAAAGTATCGCCTACCTCACCTGGCAATATTGCAAAATCCATACGATCATATTTTGCAATCAATTTAGCTCCTTCTTCAAAATATAAAGTCATATCTGATTTTAAAAATAAACTACTAATTAAATAAACGCCTTTAGGAATATAGACACAGCCATCTTTAGAAACACATGCAATAGCTGCCATAATTTTCATTGTATCATCTGCTACGCCATCTCCAACTGCATTAAAATCCTTTATATTTAGTACCATAGATTCAGTAGATGTTGTTACAGTAACACACTGATCTTCAATTCTAATCTCATATCTGTGATTAGGAATTAAATCAAAAAGAGTAATTACATTTTTATCAAATTTTCCATAAAATTGTTCATTTACATATAAAGAATACTCCTTAGGAGCATAATATGGACTCTCATTTTGACGTTCAATTGTGATAGTTCTTGAAGTAACTTCTACTATTTTCATACTGCACCTCTATTTTTTATTATAGCATAAAGAAAAGTAGTTTAAAAGAAAAAGATAGGAAAATCCTATCTAATTCAAGGTTATAATTTGATATGCCTCTCCACCAGTAGCTAAAATGGTCATGTTAAAATCAAATGGATTTACATGATTAAAACTAGAACCTAACAGCAAAGACATATAGTTATTTTTCTAGTGTGATAATCAAAATCTTTTCCTCTAAGGGATAACTTTATTCATTACCAAAGAGGTTTAAGTATTATAGATTTATCATTTTGAGCATACTTCTTGTTTTATTCATATATCGACTACGCCAAAAGTTTTTGGTACAAAGTCTTTATTGTTTTTTCATAATCTTCTTTAGAAATACCAATAATAATGTTTAACTCTTGTGGACCTTGAGCTAATAATTTAACATTAATCTTTTCTTCCCCCATGGTTTGAAAAATTGCTCCACATAATCCACTCTTATTGACCATATTTCTTCCTACGACTGCAACTAACGCAATATCCTCATCTACTGTTACTTCAGCCTTTAATTCTTGTTTTAATTCTGTAATTATTTCATATTTGCATTTTTCTACAGAAGATAAAGGAACAACCACAGAAAACGAATCTATTCCAGATGGAATATGTTCAATAGATACATTAAATTTTTCAAATATTGTTAATGCTTTTCTTAGGAAACCAATTTCATTTGACATATGATTTTTAAATATATTGAACGAAATAAAATCAATTTTACCAGCTAAACCAGTTACTGTGCTTGAAGTATCTTCACAAACGTTTTTAATAAAAGTACCTGGATTGTCTGGATCATTCGTACTTTTTAAATTAATTGGAATATTCAAACTTTGAACTGGAAAAACAGTTTCTTCGTGTAGGACATTGGCCCCCATATAAGACAATTCTCTAAGCTCCGCATAGGTAATTTCACGAATTGCCTTAGGATTTGAAATAATGCGAGGATCAGCAGTTAAAATTCCAGGAACATCTGTCCAATTTTCATATAAACTAACCATTAAACATTTTGATAAAATGGATCCCGTAACATCTGAACCACCACGACTTAAAAGTTTAACACTTCCATTGGGATATGAACCATAAAATCCTGGTACCACTATCGTTCCATATTCAGAGAAGGCAAGTCGTACCCGTTTTTCTGTAAGTGCATAATCTACCTTCCCATCGTAACTGAAAGAAATTAAATCTTTCGCATCAACAAACTGATATCCTAAGTAATTACTCATCAGTTTTGCCGTAAAATATTCTCCTCTAGAAACTAAATAATCCTCTGAAATTGTCTTATTTAGTTCTTTATATAAAGAAGAAAGCTCCGATTCAACATCATAATCTAACTGCAATTCTTTTTTAATTTCAATAAATCTAGAACAAATCATATTCCATATATCCATATATGGAACACCAAACTTTAAATGAGCATGCAAAATATATAATAAATCTGTAATTTTTGTATCAGAGGAATCTCTTTTACCTAAAGCAGATACTACTACAATTTTTCTTTTTGCATCTGATAAAACAATTTTTTTTACTTTAGCAAACTGGGTAGCACATGATAATGATGAACCACCAAACTTTGTCACTACTAACATATACTCCCTCCTAATACTTTAGCCCTATAAGCTTCATCATAATTTGAACAGCATTGGTGGCGGCACCTTTTCTTATTTGATCACCGCAACACCAAAGACAAACGGCACGTTCGTGTATTATACTTTTTCTAATTCTGCCAACAAATACAAGATCTTGACTGCTCGTATCCTTTGGCATAGGATATAAAAATAATGACGGATTATCGACTAATTTACAGCCACTCGCCTTTGATATTGCTTCTCTTATATCCTCTATAGATAAATCATCTTCCATCAACACACACAATGAAATCGAATGAGATCGAGGTACAGGAACTCTTACACAAGTACAATCCACTTTCAAATTAGGCAAATGAAGTATCTTTCGACCTTCATTTTGCATCTTCATTTCCTCGGTGGTATATCCATTATCTAAAAAAGATCCAATTTGAGGAATCAAATTATCCACAATTTGATATGGAAAAACAGAACTTTGTATTTCTTTATTTTCTAAAACTGCTTTCATTTGATCCTTAAGCTCTATAGGCCCAGCAGCACCTGCTCCACTGGTTGCTTGATAAGTAGATGCAATGATTGAATTGATTTTTGTAATCTTAGCAATTCCAGAAAGAGCCATCAAAGCGATAATCGTTGAACAATTCGGATTTGCAATAACCCCTTTGTGAAAAAAAGCATCTTCTCCATTAATTTCAGGAACTACAAGCGGAACGGATGAATCCATGCGAAAAGCACTTGAATTGTCAATAAAAACTGCTCCACTTTGAACAATGTAATCTTTAAATTGTTTGGCCACTGAATTTGAAGCTGCACCTAAAACAAAGTCTAGGCCTTGAAAGCTATTTTCAGTTGCTTCCTCTACTTCATATTGTGCTTGACCAAATTTTATTTTTTTACCCACACTTTTCGCACTAGCAAATAATTTTAAGGACTCAATTGGTACTTGATATTCCTCCAATATATTTAGCATTTCTCTCCCAACAGCACCTGTAGCACCTAAAATGCCAACTCTATATTGTTTCATTTTTACACCCCATTTCCTACATAAAAAATTAAAACATCAGCCGTTTCAATATTATTTAATGCTACAAAATCAAATTTGTCTATTACAAAGACCTCAATGCTTCAATTAAAGCGAAAATCTATTTTAATTTATACTCTATTTTTTTAAAATCAAGAGAGTAAATTCTCATAAACAATCTCTAATCTTAAGCATTAATTTTCTGAATTTACTTTTTATCTTTTCCAAAAAGCACATCTTCCATTGTATAAAATCCCGCATTTTGTTGAACTAAAAAATGAGCAGCATGAAGTGCACCCACTGCAAAAATTTTTTTAGATTGAGCCATATGTTTAATTGAAATTACCTCATCTTCTCCACAGTATAAAATCTCATGCTCTCCCACAATGGAGCCTCCACGTATTGAATGAACGCCTATTTCATCTGGTTTCCGAAGTCCATTTCCATAGCGTGTATAATTCGGTTCGAAATTTGTTGACTCCATAGCACTTTCCAAAAGCATCTTTGCTGTCCCAGAAGGACTATCAACCTTATTATGATGATGAGCCTCAATGATTTCAATATCATACGTATCCTTTAAAATTGGAGTAATCTCTTTTACTAACCGATTTAATAAAATTACACCCAAGGATAAATTTGCACTTTGAAGAACAGGGACATAAAGAGATAGATCTTTAATTTTTAAAAGCTGCTGCTCACTATATCCTGTAGTTGCAAATAAGCAAGGTTTATGATATTTTTTAGCAAATTCAATAATCATATCCAAATTCGCTGGATTTGAAAAATCAATAATCACATCAAATTGATGATCTGTTTGTTCTAAAGTTTTATACTTGCACTCCAATCCAACAGGATAAGCAAGCTCTTCTTTGGCTAAATCACAAACAATTTTTCCCATAGCACCATAGCCTACAACACAAAGTTTCATCTGATTTCCTCCTCATATTTTTTCATTGCCGCAATCAGTTTATTTTTAGCAGGCTCACTCATAGAATAAAGAGGCAATCTATAGCCTCCCACTTTAAATCCCCAAAAATTAAGAGCCTCTTTTACTGGAATTGGATTCGTTTCTAAAAATAATCCATGAGCCAAAGGAAGAAGTTTCTTTTGCAACTTTACTGCCTCTAAATATTCATTTTTCAAACAAAAATTACAAAGCTCATGAACTTCTCTTGGACAAATATTGGCTAAAACTGAGATAACTCCCTTAGCACCAATCGACATCATAGGTACAATAATATCATCATTTCCTGAAAGCATAATAAATGAATCCGACAAAAAGCAAGATACCTCAACTGCGTAACTCATATTTCCTGAGGCTTCTTTAATCCCATAAATATTGGGATGTTTAGCCAAAACTTCAATTGCTGATATACTTATATTCATCCCTGTCCGAGAAGGAACATTGTATAAAAGAATAGGACAAGAACTCGCCTCAGCAATACTTATAAAATGCTGGATTACGCCTTGTTCATTTGTTTTGTTGTAATATGGAGTAATACTCAATATATAATCAGCTCCTAATTGTGAATACCTTTTTGCCAAGAAAACTGCTTGATGAGTATCATTTGACCCAGCTCCAACAATCAAAGGAACACGATGTTGTATTGTTTTAACACTAATACTTATAAGTTCCTCAGCTTCTTTTTGTGTCAATGTTGTAGCCTCTCCTGTTGTCCCTAAAATTACAATTCCATCTGTTTTGTTTTCTAAATGATATTCTAATAGTTCAACAAATTTTTTATAATTGACACTCCCATCCTCATAAAATGGTGTTACAATCGCAACAATACTTCCCTGTAACATACTAACACTCCTTTATTGCTCCAATATAAGAAAGAACAGCTGGTCCTTCCATAAAAACTGCCTCTTTTTTGGTAATTTCAATTCCAAGTTCTCCTGCCTCTACTTTAACCTTGATTTTAGAATCAACAAGTCCAAGTTTATACGCTGTAATCATAGCTGCACAAGCACCAGTACCGCAAGCAAGAGTCCAGCCAACTCCACGTCCATAAGTACGAATCTGTAAAGTTTTACGGTCAATTATTTTTACAAAATTGACATTGGTATGACTTTTAAATAATGGATTTTTACAAATTTTCTCTGCTAAATTTAATACTTTTGAATCTAAACTATCCACAAATATTACGGTATGGATTGTACCGATAAAAAAGGAATAAATGGTCAAGTGATAATTTTCTACAGTCAATAATCTACCAAAAGAATCAATATGATCGGAAACATGAATCATTTGATTATTAAAGATAGGTTTTCCCATATCTACTCGTACTAAAAAAGGGTCTTCCTTTGCAATTTCTAAATGCATAATTCCAGCTTGAGTTAAGCAATCAAATTTTTTTTCTTTTACAATTTTTTTCTCATAACAATACCTTGCAAAACAGCGAATCCCATTTCCATTCATACTCGCCTTTGTACCATCTGGATTATAATAAACCATTTCTAAAGGATCCTGTCTTACAAGAATTAAACCATCTGCACCAACCCCATGCTTACGGTCACAAATTTCCTTTGCTCGCAGTTCATAATTTATTTGTTCTTCATACTCCATAATGCAAAAATCATTTCCACAACCATGCATTTTGTAAAATTCCATACTATATCTCTCTTTCTAATAATTCCTCATAGGTTTGTCGCTTAACAGCAACCCGGTCCAAGCCATTTTCAACAAAAATTACAGCAGGGGTGACTGCTTTATTATAATTACTGCTCATAGAGTATCCATATGCTCCCGTTGAATAAGTGATCAGTAAATCGCCTTCTTTTGCTTCTGGAAGCAATATATTATCAATAATGATATCCCCACTCTCACAGCATTTTCCCGCAACAGTGACAACTTTATTTTTTAAAACATTTTCTTTCCCAACAATATCAGCAGTATAATCTGCTTGATATAAGGCAGGTCGAATATTATCTGTCATACCGCCATCTATAAAATAGTACAACTTATTTGGTGTTTGCTTAATATACCCAATTGTATAGAGGGTTGTTCCTGCTTCTGCTACAATACTTCTTCCTGGTTCAATACACAGTTTTGCAATATGAACTTGTTCTTTTTCAAGTTCTTTTTCTACTGTTTCTACTAAATACCTTGCAACTATATCATAAGCAACAGGATGATCTCTATTTGTATATTTCGCTCCAAACCCGCCACCAATATTTAAGCAAAGCGGATAACAAAATTCTTTACATATCTGAACAAGTTTTTTTATTGCGGCTCCAAATGCGTTTAAATCAAAAATTTGTGAGCCAATATGGGAATGGAATCCCACTAGATGAATGTATTTTGAAGATTGAACAATAAAGATCATCTCTTCATATTCTTTTGAATGGTATAAAATACCAAATTTAGAATCAATATGAGCTGTAACAACAAACTTATGCGTATGAGCTTCAACTCCAACATTTAAACGGAAATATACCTGTACACATACCTTCATTTCTATACATAATTGCTCTAGCTTTTTAAGCTCCATTAGATTATCAACTACTATATAGCCAACTTGTTCCTTAAGGGCAAATCGTAATTCCTCTTCACTTTTATTGTTCCCGTGAAAATAAACCTTTGCCATATCAAATCCAATGGCCTTAGCCGTAATGAGTTCCCCTAAAGAAACAACATCTAAAGATAGGTTTTCTTTTTGAATCAAGCGAAGCATTTCTTTTACACAGAACGCTTTTGAAGCATAAAGAATTTCAGTTTGAAAAAAGGAAGATTTAAAATTATTTTTAAATTTTGTTATAATTTCCTTCATTAGATCCACATTATATATATAAAGGGGAGTTCCATATTTTTCCTTTAATGCTTGATACTCCATAACAACCTCCAAAAAAATAAAGCGCCCAAGCGCTTCTTTGATTCTATTCACTACTTTAGCGCCTCTACATAATCATGTAGGAGTGATATAAGTATTTCTTATATCCCCATAGTCGTTCTTTGCCAAAAAAGACCATTCGGCAATGGTTACCTTTCATTTACTTCTTTGAATGCCTTCTCCATAAACTACTCTTTTACATTGCTACCTCTAACTATAAAAATTGAACGATATGATTATACTACATTCTTGATAAAATGTCTATAAAATTTCGCTATGCTTTTAATTTTGTTTCTAAAATAGCGACTTTAACTTCTCTTTGCAAGGAATCAATCTTCTTTAATAATGTCAAGTCTTGATATTTTTGTGCTAAATTAAGAGGAGTTTGATTATATGAATCCATTCGGTTTACATTTTTTAATGTCAAATTTTTCTTAATTTCCTTTGCATTATTTGTATAAATTGCATAATGTAAGGGGAATTTTTTCTTATATTGGTTTAATTCATATAAATCTATCAATTCCATAATATATGTCTTTGTCGATTGCTTAGATGGAATATCTAATATTGTTTCACAATTTTTATTTTTAATATCATATATTGCACCATGCTGTAAAAGAATTTGAATACACTTTAAATGATTATTCCGCACTGCATAAAATAAAGCAGTTTCTCCAAAATGATTCTTATGATTGACAAAAACATTCTGTTCTAATAAAAATTCTATGCTGGATAAATCATTATGTTCAGCAGCAAGAAATAAAGATGTATTTCCTAAATAATTTTCATCCTCAATTCTTTCTTGATAATGACCAAATTCTTGAATGAATTTTAAACTTTTTGAACGAATTAAAGCCATAAAACATGATTCTTTTTGATCATCTACCATAGATAAATCTAACTCGTATTTTTCTAAGTACAATCGAATCATTTGTTCCCGACCATAAAGACATGCCAAATATAAAGGACTCTGTTTCTTATGATTCAACTTTAAAGGATCCCCTGACGTTTTAAAAAGCATTTTTAAATACCCTAGCCGATTATGAATTACAGCATAATGAAAACATGTATTACCGAAAGAATCAGCAGCATCTACATTGCAATAAGAGGACAATAGTAATTGAACCATTTCTGTTTGATGCATTTTAATTGCTACAGCTAATAAGGTTTGCCCTCGATCGTTCACCTGATTCACATCTCCATAAGATAAATATGCATTCATTTTTTCTATATCATTTGAAATGATATAATCAAATGGATTTTTCATTTTACTCTCCTTGATTTACCAAATCCTTAAAACTTTTCGCACATTTGAAAACAGGTGCCTTTGACCCTTCAATCAATATTTCTTCCCCAGTTTGCGGATTTCGTCCTGTTTTTTTTGCTCGCTCATGAACTTCAAATGTCCCAAAGCCTGTAATGACAACTTTTTCTCCTCTTACTAAAGATTCAATCACAGTGTCAAACAAAGCATTCATTAATTCTTCAGCTTGTTTTTTTGTGGTATTTATTTTTTCTGCTATACTATTGACTAACTCAGGCTTGTTCATTGTCGTTCCTCCAAAAATGCAAATTATAAAAAAATTATATCACATTATTCTTTAAATCCAATTCTTACTATTGAAAAATAATTAAAAAACGTTTTTATTCTTTTATTGATATAATATTAGTTATAGGTTATCACTATATGTATCTAGCTTTTGAACAATACGGATAAAGTGATTGGTATCTTCTTCTCCCAAAATATTTATAATTCCTTGAACCTTATTTAAAATAAATTGATGCATAACTAAGTATTCTTGCTCCTTATCAGGATTAAAATAAATAATTTGTCTTTTAGAAGAAGTGTCTTTCTTGCGAAATACAAAACCTTGTAGAACAAGCTGGTTAATTGTCCGATTCGCCAAAGATTTTAGCATTTTTGTAAAACTTAAAATATCCTTTAGATAGACACCTTTATTCTGCTGATATGCTTCATAAGCTAAATTTAAAAGAATTGCTTCATTATAATTATAATGTTCAATTATTCGATTATTTTTAATGATAGAGGAAAATCGTATCCATGATTTAATTAATTCTTCATTTTGATTCATACTTCTTCCTCCATTATTTCTATTTAAATTATACTCTTTTTTTAAATTATTACAATAGAGAACCCTCCATTTCATTAGGGAGTTGATAATTCTAAAGTAGATTCAAATCCTACCAATTTTATATATAAAAGTCTATAAGAAATATGAAGAAACAACTCCTTGTAGGCATTCATTATGGCAATAATGAATCTTTTATAAAACTTTGCTTAAAAACTCCTTACAACGAGCTGTTTTCGGATGCAAAAAGACCTCTTCTGGACTCCCATCTTCTACGATAACTCCTTGATCCATAAACAAAACCCGATCCGATATTTCCTTAGCAAAAGACATTTCATGGGTTACAATAACTATTGTCATTCCTGTTTTTGCTAAAGACTTAATTACTTCTAAAACCTCTTTTACCATTTCAGGATCTAAAGCACTTGTCGGCTCATCAAAGAGCATAACTTCAGGTTCCATAGCAAGTGCTCGTATAATTGCGAGCCTTTGTTTTTGACCTCCAGAAAGTTTCGTAGGAAATTCATATGCCTTAGAAGCAAGCCCCACTCTTTGTAATAAATCTAATGCCATTTTTTTGGCTTCTTTAGGATTCATCTTTTTGGTTAAAACTGGAGCTAATAAGATATTATCTAAACAAGTTAAGTTTGGAAAAACATTAAAGTGTTGAAACACCATTCCTATTTTTTGCCGATAATCCTGCATTTTTTCATCAACATGTTTTTTAAAATAAAAATCCTTTTTCTTCGCTTTTTTTAAGTCTTCTTTAAGCCTATGATATTCAGTGTTCTTCTCTTTTTCTTTACGATTTAAGAATTCAGCAAGCTCCATCTGCAACTTTAAGGTATTTGATTGATATAGTGGCGTATCATCAAACCAGATTTCTCCTCCATCAGGAATCTCTAATAAATTTAAACAACGTAGAAAAGTCGATTTTCCACTTCCTGAAGAACCGATAATTGAAACTACCTCTCCTTTATAAATTTTTTGATTAATCCCCCATAATACTTTTAAATCCCCAAAACATTTTTGAAGATTCTTAACTTCAATCAATGGTTTTACTTCCATCAGTTCATCAATCTCCTTTCAGCAAGTTTAATTAATTTAGAAAGACTAAATGTTAAAATAAAATAGATGATTGCAATTATAATATAAGGTGTAAGTGCATCATAGGTTGCAGAAGTTATAATTGTTTTAACTGTCATTAAATCTCCTACAAAAAATGTGGATGCTAAAGATGTTTCTTTAATTAAAGCCACAAATTCGTTGGCAAGGGAAGGTAAAATATTTTTTATAGCTTGAGGCAAAACTACTTTCCGCATGGCCATTGGATAGGAAAGACCTAAACTTCTTGCCGCCTCTAATTGTCCTTTATCGACGGATTGAATGCCTGAACGGAAAATCTCGGCTTGATATGCCGCACTATTGATGACTAATGCAATAACACAAGTAATAAATTTAGGCATTCCCTTTGGCATAACAAGAAAAATCACAGTCAATTGTAATAAAAGAGGAATTCCTCGAATAATTTCAATATAACTACTTGAAATCACTTGTAGTATTTTTATTCGAGATTGCTTCATCAAGCAAAGAACAACTCCAAAAAAGGCCGCAAATAATACACCACATATCGATAAGGCCAGTGTTACGCCTAGTCCCTTCATAAATTTACCAAAATTATTTATAAACATATGAATCATCCTTGAAAAGAAATTAGATGAAGAAGTTAAATCCTCCTCAATGGCATTGCTTCCCAAAGTGATTGCTAATTCTTTTGCTTCTTCTAACCATATTTCATATAGTTGTTTCGATTGAACCTCTTCAATAATCTGATTCACTACTTGAATTAAATCCTTATTTCCTCTTTTGGCAAGGACAAAAAATCCTTCTTTTCCAGTCACATCAAAACCTTCTTCGCAAATAACTATATCTGGATTAGAAACCAAAGAAGCATCTGCAGCGTTAGACGCAATTGCAAAAGCATCAATTTTACCATTTTTTAAATATAAAATTCCATCTGGAATTGTAGAAACAATTTCTATTTTTGCATTCGGTAATTGCTCTACTGCATAATCATATTGGACTGAACCACTTTGAGCACCAATGACAACAGAAGATTGATTTAAAGATTCCAAAGTTTTATATTTACTATAATTCTCCTTTAAAGTAATTAAAACCTGACTTCCATCTCCATCATCATAATAGCTATAAGACATTTCATAATTTGTTGCTCTTTCCTTTTTATAAGTGAACCCTGAAATTGCAAGATCTACTTTCCCATTTTGAACCGCAGTTAAAGTTTCATTAAATCCCATCGCATCAATGTAAAGCTCTTTGCCCATATCAGAAGCAATTTTCTTGGCAAATTCAATATCTGCACCTACATATTTCTTTTGACCACTTTCTGTCCCATTGATAAATTCATAAGGCATGTAATCTGGAGAGGTCGCGATATATAACGCATCCTTTTTGTGACAAGAAGTCAAAAGAAATAGGGAAAGAATCCATAATAAAATATTGAGTAAAATCATCTTTTTTTTCATTCTTCTTCTCCTTTTTTTTAGCAAAATAAAAAGAACCACTTGGCATGGTCCTTTAATGTTTACTAAAAAGAAAAGGACCAATAATTATGTTAGCCATAATGGTCCTTCATAATTATACTCAAGTTTATTTTTTATTAAACTATCTTTACATATCAAATAAAAAACCTACTTATAAAAGTAGGCGAATCTTCATATACTCACACTCAATAAAGTGATCTTTGCTACTTTTATTTGATGCTTACATTATACTGCAAATAACTCATATGTCAACAAGAAAAAAGAATTTCCTAATTTTTTTCTTCCATATTTTTGGTTTCATCTACTATTTTTTCGTTCTTTTTTATCCGAATAAAGTATTGAATTACGGCAATAACAGCAACAACGAAGATAATAATATTAGAAACCACCATAGAATAATTCTTTAAAAATAATCCATAAATTGTCCAGCAAATACAAGAGATAGACATAGAAGCCTTAATAAATGGAACTTTAATATTAGGAAATAAAATGATAACAGAATACTGAAAAGAAGCAAAAACAGGTAAAAAACCAATAGCTAATAAGAACCCATCCTTTAGGTTTAATACAACATTTAATACGATTCCTAAAATTAATCCTAAGGCAATAAAAAACCAATTTAAATATTTGTTATTCTTTTTACATAGAATAAAAATATTTCTTATGATGCTTACTGCATCCTGTATGGAACCAGAATATTGTTTCAAACAAATCTGACCAATAGAACTTAACGTATGGTTTCCAGTTTGTAAAAAGACAATATTTTGTTTGCTTTTAAAAAATGAACTTAAAAAGAATAAAAACATTCCTATTCCCGTTAATACATTTCCAGTAATTTCTAAACTTGTCATAATTTCCTTCCCTACCAGCCAAGCTTTGCTATTCTATAGACTAAAGAAGAAAGTTCCATAACAGGAAAATATTCTTCTAGCAATTTAGAAAACTCTTTGAGCTTAGCTTCCTTTACTTCTTTATTTTTTATTGCATCAAATTGATAATTGTTTGTTCTCCCACAGGGAGCTTGACATTGCATGCAAGAGGATAAATACTTTTCTTTCCATTTTAGTGTCAGATTTATTGTTTCCTCATTTGTAGTATGTTGTTTAAGAATAAAAAGACAATTCCGAATCCATGCTTCTAACGGAGCATCTATTTCTTCTATTTCAACTCCATTGACAATTGCAATTAGGATTCCCATAAGTGTTTTATCCTGTTGGCTTAACATGAAATAAGCTCTCCTTTCGTAGAAAGGACATAACAAGTAAAAGGAATTTTTTTATTTGCAATCTGTAATGCCTTTTGGATAGCGGCCTCTAGTTTTTGACAACAAGGGACTTCCATTCGTATCAAAGTAATACTTTCAACTATATGATAAGTAAATATCTGAGCTAGTTTTTCGCTATACTCCATAGACTCTAATTTTGGACAATGAATTAATATTCTATGCTTTTTTTGGTACTCTTGAAAAACAATAGAATTTACATATGCTGTACAGCTTGCAGCAAATAATAGATGAGCATGATCAAATGTATCACTTGTTACAGAAACCAAGCCCAATTGAACTGGCCAAAAAGATTCTTCAGTTTCAAATCGTTTTGCAAGAAGTGGCTGAAGGATTGTTTTCTTTATTTTGATTGCTTGATTTGGACAAACAGAAAGACAATCCCCTAATCCATCACAAAAATCAGGGCGAATGATTTCAGCTTTTCCATTTCTAAGTTCAATGATATGCTCATGACAAGCATTTAAACATAGTCCACAGCCATTACATTTTTGAAAATCAATTTGAATCTGGTTTTTAATCATAGTATCCTTCCTAACTAGTATAATTATACTTTACTTTTGGACAAAAGGAAATACAAGATTTTACATTTTTCAAAAGAAAAGGATGGAAAACTCCATCCTCTTTCATATTATAATTTATTTTCTTCTAAAATCTTCGTCTGAATAAATTGTGGTACTTCTTCATAACTATAAAACTCACGATTAAAGTATCCACTACCTTGAGTCATAGATTTTAAATCATTTACATATTCCAAAATCTCTCGTTCTGGTACTAAAGCTGTAATTTTTTGATCCTTAACTGAGTTAATATCCATACCAATGATTTTACTTCTTCTAGAATTTAAATCAGATAAAATTGTTCCCACATCATGACTATGTACAGTAACAACGATTTTAATGATTGGCTCTAATATAACGGGTTTACATTTTAAATAAGCATCCTTGAAAGCCAAAATTGCTGCCATTTTAAAGGATAATTCGTTTGAGTCTACAGCATGATATTTTCCATCCTTTAAGCATGCCTTAACCCCTATGACAGGAAAGCCTGCCAATAACCCTTTCTCTAGAGCCTCATAAAAGCCTTTTTCTACTGCTGGGAAATAGTTTTTAGGAACTGCACCACCAAATACTTCTTCTGTAAATACAGTTTCTTTAGCAGGTGAAAATTCCATTTCTACAACTCCATAAAAACCAGAACCTCCACTTTGTTTAATATATCTTCCCGTTCCTGAAGCAGTCTGTTTAATTGTTTCCCGATAGATAACTTTATAATCTTCAACATTTACTTCTATTTTATAAGCATTTTTCATTCGCTCTAATATATAAGTTAAATGCCCTAAACTCAAAGATCCTAATAAAAGTTGGTTTGTTTCCATCGCCCGACGAACCGTAATTGAGCGGTCTTCTAGCATCATTTTCGCTAATACTGATCCTAATTTATCATCATCTGCTTTACTTTTAGTAGTTAAGGCTTTAAAATATACAGCTCCTGGAAATTCAATCGCTGGATACAGAATAAAATTCTTTGGATTACATAAGGTCATTGCGGTTTCTAGACCTTCTACTTTATTGATAAGACCAATATCTCCCGCCTCTAATTTACTTACTGCTGATTGTTTGTTTCCACAAATTTTAAATAATTGATTTACAACGAAAGTTCTATTCGTACTGGCAATCATGACCTCTTCTCCTACACGAAGCACTCCAGAGTTCACTTTAAATATACTGCTGATTCCTGAGTAAGAATCCACATAAGTTTTAAAAACAAAGGCAGAAAATGGTTCTTCATTTAAGGTTTTTCTTGCAACTTCTTTTCCTGATTTGTCATGACCAATAATTGCGTTTAAATCGGTTGGATTAGGTAAATAATCAATTAACATCTGTAAAAGTGTATGAACCCCAATATTTTTTGTAGCAGATCCTACTAATACAGGAATCAAATCCCCATTGAGAACTCCTGTCCGTAGTCCTTCTTGTATTTCATCATGAGAAAGTGTTTCTCCACTAAAAAACTTATCTAGTAATTCTTCAGATGTTTGAGCAACGGCTTCTACCATTGTATTATGGAGTTCAAAAACCTTTATCTTTTTATCATCATAAATTTCTGCGTCTTCACAGGTTTGACCATTATACTTTCTGGCTGTCAATTTCACTACATTAACAAAACCATCAAATCCATCGTTATGCCCCATAGGATAACAAAAAGGAATCGCATTTTTACCCAATTTAGAACGGATTTCTTCCAAAACATTTTCAAAAACAACATTTTCTTTATCCATTTTATTCACATAGATAATCGTTGGAATATTCTTTTTTCTTAATAGATTCCAATGCTTTACTGTTTCAACCTCTACCCCACTAACAGCATCAATTACAAGAATAGCTCCCTTAACAACAGATACAGCCGATATAGCTTCTCCAATAAAATCATCGTTTCCAGGAACATCAATTAAATTTATGTTGTGTCCATTTACTTCCATAGGAATAATAGATAATCGAACAGAACTCAAACGTGTTTGTTCTTCTACTAAATAATCACTAACCGTATTTTTCCGTTCAATACTTCCTTTAGGTTTATTTGAAAATGTAGCATATAAAGATTCAACAAGAGTTGTTTTTCCACTCCCCTGATGTCCTAGTACTACAACATTGCGTATTTTACTTGCACTCATATTCTTTTTCCTTTCATTGTAAACGTTTTCTTTTTTTGATTATATCATAATTCTATGTGAATGAAAAGACAAATATAAAGATTTTAAAGGATTTTTTTTAAAAAATAGAGCATATCTTTTAGATATGCCCTCTTATTTTTTTATTCTTCATCATCAAATAAAGAAACTCTTGTATATTTAATATCCTTTTCTTCATCTTCTGATTCATCAACCTTTAAAATAGGATCTTTTGCTTTAATGAATAAGGAGGATTTTGTTTCTTTAACAATAAATTTTTCTCCTTCTGTTACCTTCACATCTGAAGATTTTAATTCTGGCTTTTCCTCTTTCTTATTTGGAACATATAAAGGTTTTTCAATAAATGAATTTTTTAATGGCTGAACTGGTTCTTCATTAAATAAGGATTTCTCTTCTACTGTACCCTTTTCATCTGATGGATTTTCTTCCTTTTCATTTGATACATATAAAGGTTTTTCAATAAATAAATCTTCTAATGGCTGAACAGGCTCTTCATTAAATAAAGGTTTCTCTTCTACTGGTATAGAAGGAATTTCTTTGTTTTCCTCTGTAAACATTGGTTTTTCATTAGAAGGATATGAAGGTTCTAGTTTTTCTTGTTCTAAGGCTAAAATGCGGTCCAATTCATCTAAAATATTATCCTGTTTTTTAGATATTGTAATTGGTTTTTCTATTTCTGAATTATCATCTAAATTAAATAATGTTTCTCTTACTTCAATTAGATAATCCCCAGATACAATCGCATCTGGATGAATTGGCTTTGGTAAAGATAGTCCTTGTGGTTCATGATATTCTTCGTTTAAGATACTTCTACCTGTATCAGATACATTATACTTCAGTGATTTTGCTTCTATAGAGTCATTTCCATCCTTGTAGCGAATATCAATCATCACATTTTCTTTAAATTGATTTGGAGTCATTTTAGCAGCTGCAGTTAAGTAAATCGGGTTTGTCTTTACTGGTTTAATTACTGTTGAGCCCGCTCTAGAACGTTTTGTTAAAACAACATCTGTAACTCTCATTCGTTTTAAAGTAGAGCGATTGGTCAAAAGCAAGAAGTCATCTTCTTTATTTGTATAAAAACAGGAAACTACAGTATCCTTTGGCTTTAAGTTAATAGAACGCACTCCCCCTGCATTACAGCCATATAGAGAAATATCACTTGCTCTAAATCGTAAAGCCTCACAATTCTTTGTAAAAACCATAATTTCTAATGGATTTGATATAATATCTGCCCCAACTAAAACTTCATCTTGAGCGAGTTTCATTGCTCGAACTGGTTTTGTATATCGATTAATATTAAAATCAGATAACAATGTTTGCTTCATAGATCCTTTATTCGTTGCGAGTAAGACTGTATCCCCTGAATTGAAATTTGGAACCACAAAGCATTGAATTAATTTTTCCTTAGGTGCAATCGCAACAACACTATTCATAAACGTTCCAACATCCTTAAATTTGCATTCAGCAATTTTGTGGACAGGTAAATAAACGAAATTCCCTAAGGTTGTAAAAATTAATAGAGTATCTAAGGTAGAAACTTCTCCTAAAAAGAGTATAGCATCGTTTTCCTTAAGACCATTTACCTTAGAGGAATTAAAGGATTTCAAGGAAGTACGCTTCATATACCCATCTCTAGAAATAGATACCATAACCTGCTCTTTAGAAATTAAATCTGTTTCATCAAATTTAATGGATGTAGAAGCATCTTTATCTATAATTGTTTTTCGGTTCACATGAACCGCATTTCCTACATCAGTTAATTCTTTAATAATCACTTTGATAAGTTCTTTTTCAGAATTTAATATTTTTTCATATTCTGCAATGTTGTCTGTTAATTGTTGATCCTCTTCCATTAAAATCGTAATATCCTGATTGGATAAACGATAAAGTTGCATCATTACAATTGCTTCTGCTTGTTCTTCAGAAAATTCAAATTGAGCAATTAAATTTTGCTTAGAATCGGCCTTATTTTTACTAGCTCTAATAGTTTTAATGACTTCATCCACGATAGAAATCATCTTCACAAGTCCTTCTACAATATGAAGACGCTTTTTAGCTTTAATTAATTCATAATTGGTTCTATTCGTTACTACTTGTTTATAATGATCAATATAAGCATCCAGTATCGGTAAAACGCCTAATCGCATTGGACGTCGATTACAGATAGAAACCATATTATAATTAATGGAAACTTGTAAATCTGTATTTTTAAATAAATAGGCCATAATTGCAGCTGCATTGGCATTTTTCTTTAAATCCAATGCAATTCTTAGTCCTTCACGACCAGATTCATCTCTTACTTCTGCTACATCAGGAATTTTACCATCCATCCGTAGCTGTTCAATTTTTTCTACTGTTTTAGATTTCACTGTATCATAAGGAATTTCAGTAATTACAATTCGCTTTGATCCATTGGCCATATCTTCAAATTCATATTTTGAACGAACAATAACCGCTCCTGCACCTGTTAAAAAAGCTTCTCTTATTCCTTCTGTACCTAAAATGATTCCTCCTGTTGGAAAATCAGGACCTGGCATAATTTCTAAAAGTTCATCCATTGTCAGTTCTGGATTTTGAAGTTTAGCAATTGTAGCTTCAATCACTTCATTAAAGTTATGGGTTGGAATATAAGTCGCATATCCTGATGAAATACCCATACAGCCATTTACAAGTAAATTTGGAAATTTGGCTGGTAATACGGTAGGTTCAATTTCTTCTTCATCAAAATTGGGAATAAAAGGAACTGTGTTTTTATCGATATCTTTTAATAAAAATTCAGCATTTTTACTCATACGAGCTTCTGTATAACGCATGGCAGCAGGACCATCTCCATCCATACTACCATTATTTCCATGCATGTCAATTAATGTAACACCCATTTTCCAATTTTGACTCATACGAACTAATGCTTCATAAATAGAGGAATCTCCATGAGGGTGATACTTACCCATAACTTCTCCCGTAATACGGGCAGACTTCTTATAAGGAGCATTTGCTGTTATTTTGAGCTCATTCATAGCGTATAAAATACGTCTTTGAACTGGTTTTAATCCATCTCTTATATCTGGGATTGCACGTTCTTGGATAATATATTTTGAATACCTACCAAATCGGTCACCAACAACTTCTTCTAGCTTAGATTCTTGGAAGGTTTCTGCTAAAAATATATCTAGTTTTTTCTTAATATTTGTAGCCATACTCCCCCTCCTATTCTTCCTCTAAAGTAAAGGAAACATGATTTTCTAACCAATCTCTACGACGATTAGCATCATTTCCCATTAATATATCAATCTCTGATTCGGCATCAGCCAAATCCTCAATTTTAACTTGAATTAAATTTCGAGTTTCAGGATTCATTGTTGTTTCCCATAACTGAGTCGCATCCATTTCACCTAAACCTTTATAACGTTGAACAATGGTTTGAACATTACATTTGGCAAGGATTTTTTCTTTTTCTTCATTTGTCCATGCATAGATAATCTCTTCTTTTTTTCCACGTTTGGTAATTTTAAAAAGAGGAGGACATGCAATATAAACTCTACCATCCTCAATTAAAGGACGCATATAGCGGAAGAAAAAGGTCAATAAAAGAACTTGAATATGGGCACCATCATCATCAGCATCGGTCATGATAATGATTTTCTTATAATTGCATTTTTTCAAATCAAAGCCTGAGCCAAAATCAGCCCCAATTGTATAAATCATTGTAGCAATTTCTTCATTTTTTAATACTGCATCCGCAGAAGCACGCTCTGTATTTAATACTTTTCCTCGAAGAGGCAATATGGCTTGGTATCTTCTGTCCCTTCCCTGCTTTGCAGATCCACCAGCTGAATCTCCTTCGACCAAATAAAGTTCATTGATTTCTTTATTTTTTTCACTTGTCGGAGCGAGTTTGGTGGAAAGATTCATTTCTTTTTTATCTTTCTTTTCTAAACGAGCTTGATTTCTTGCTTTTCTAGCTTCTTCTCTAGCTTCAGCTTCACGAATTGCCTTTTTAATGATTGTTTCAGATAAATTCTTGTTTTCAATCAAGTAAAAAGATAATTTATCATATAAGACATTATCCACTGCTGTCTTAGCCAAAGGAGTTCCCAATTTTCCCTTTGTTTGCCCCTCAAACTCTAATAAATTTTCAGTAATACGAACAGAAACAACCGCAGTCATTCCAGCTCGAATATCTGTTCCATCTAAAGTCATATCTCTCTTAAGGAGATTAAACTTTTTCCCATAATCATTAAAGGCCCTCGTAAGAGCTGATTTAAAGCCTGTTTCATGAGAACCACCATCTCCAGTACGAACATTATTAACAAAAGAAACAATGGTTTCACTGTAAGTATCTACAAATTGAAGAGCAACTTCAACCTCTATAGATTCATATGATCCTTCAAAATAGGCAACTGGATGAATTGGACGCTTTGTTGCATCTAAAAATGTTACATATTCTGAAATTCCATTTTCATAAATAAATGTATCCGATTTTCCAGAACGTTTATCCACAAGAATCATTTTTAAATTTTTAATTAAAAATGCACTCTCGCGTAATCTAGTTTTAATTGTTTCATAGTTATATAAAGTTGTAGAAAAAACCTCTGGATCAGGTTTGAAAGTAACAATAGTTCCAGTTTTTCTAGTTTCTCCTAAAATTTCCACTTTTCCAACAATAGAACCACCTTTTTCAAAGCGAATCTTATGAATTTTCCCCTCACGCATGGAAGTTACTTCCATATAGCTAGATAGGGCATTTACAACTGAACCACCAACACCATGTAATCCTCCTGATGTCTTATAGCCATTGCCACCGAATTTACCTCCCGCATTCAGTTTTGTGTAAATGACCTCCATTGTATTTTTTCCTGTAGCATGCATTCCACAAGGAACACCACGTCCTTGATCAGAAACAGTTATTGAATTGTCATGATTGATTGTCAATGTGATTTCTCTACCATATCCAGACAATGCTTCATCAATCGCATTATCTACTATCTCCCATACTAAATGGTGGAGTCCTCGTTCATCGGTTGAACCGATATACATACCTGGACGCTTCCGAACATGTTCTAATCCCTCTAGAACGGTTATCGAATCGTCATTGTAAGTATTGTTTGCCATTAGAATCACCCTTTTTTACAAAATCATAATTATATTACCATAAAATTACTTTTTTCTCAAGAATTGAATGTTCTTTTTTTCTTTGACTATTTTAAAATTTAATTATATAATTAAAGAAAATAGGAGGGATATATCATTATGGAGGCTTTAAATATATCCATTGGGATATTACTCATTATCTTATCATATTTTTTAGGTTCTATACCTTTTGGTGTGATTTTAGGAAAAGGAATTTGTAAAAAAGATATTCGAGAATATGGAAGTAAAAATATAGGTACAACAAATGCGATTCGGGTTTTAGGGAAAAAAGTAGGCTTTCTCGTATTCTTTTGTGATGTACTAAAAGGAGCTTTTGTTATCATTTTAGTTAAAATTTTAACAGCAACGAAAGTTTGGATTAATCCTGCTGAGATTGATATTTTTCTTTATGGTGCCGCAGCAATCATCGGACATAGTTTTTCTATTTTCTTGAATTTTAAGGGTGGAAAAGCAGTTGCCACTTCACTTGGAGTTGTTTTAGTTTTGACACCAATTCCTGCCATCTTATGTTTAATTGTTTTTATAATCTTTTTATATTCTACGGGTTATGTATCTATTGCTTCTACAGGGGCAACAATAACTGTAATTCTATCCACATGGTTGCTATATGCATTTGGACTAAAAGAAACAACGAATCTAGGAGAATATTTTATTGCTAAACCTTCTACTTTACTTGCAGTATTATACTCTATATTGGCAGGTTTAATTTTATTAAAACATATAAAAAATTATAAACGCTTGATTGCAGGAACAGAAAATAGTTTTAAAAAAAGAAAAAGAATTTAGTATAAATAATTAAATTTCATATAGTAAAAGGCTTATCATCAAGTGGATGATAAGCCTTTTATCTATTTAAATATTATGAATTGTTCCTGAAAATAAAATCGTATTCGTATCCTGTTCTGTAATTAAAAATCCAAAAGAACGATCAATTACAAAATCATTATACTCCGTTTTTTTAGAAGGATCTCCAAATAATGATGAGTAGGTAATCGCACCGCCATCAATACCTTTTTGATTCACATCCAAATAAATATTTTGTTTAATATCACTAATAAATGATCCATTATAATCACAGATTGTGTATTCAGATGTAGATAAGAACATTTCATGAATACCTAAGCTATGACACACATCCTTTAATGATTTAGAACTCGAAATTTTAAATTTTGGAAAAATGCATCTTGTTTTATAGTAGGTATCCCCAACTACTGTTTTATATTTATTAAAAATTAATTTTTGTAATGTTTTTTGATTAAATACATCTTTTAAAGTATAAGCATCTTTAGGTAAAACAAAAGTCAATTTAAAACCATTTTTTGTTAAAATGTAAAAAGATTTAAAACTCTCTTCTTCATAAACCATTCCATCACAATATGTACCCATCAGCATTCTAATGTTCTTATCATTAAACTGATAAAATTTTTCACTTTCCTTTAAGGTTTCTGTAGCCCATACATCCTTTAAAAACATTAAATTCATAACAGATAAGATAGCAGATGAATCAATTTCAGGCATTTGGATATCTATATTTTTCATAAAGTTTTGAATATATTTTTTCAAACTTAGATTTATATTATTGAAATTTGTCTTATAAATATTTGAATTAAAATTATTTATTATTGTAGGGAATACAGAAGTATTTATTGTATAATCTTGATTCATCCAAATACTATTATCAATACCAAAAAAAGATTCCTCTACTGCTTCTAGTTTCTCCCCTTCGATTATATCTATGTGGTCACCATAAACAACTTTATTATTTTTATAAATTCCTGCGATAGTTTTAATCTCAGTTCCATTCATACCTAATGCAGATAAAATTTCTTTAGATGTTGTATTCTTGGTTAAAGATTGAATCATAGATAACTGGAAAAATAAGGATAGTGGAGAAAATACTTCATTTCCCTCATTAGCATCTTGAAAATATAGTTCTGATGCCTTTATAGAAAATTTCTCTAATTTATTTAAGGATTCAATTGTACTGTTCTCTGATGCAAGAGGACGATTCACTAAGGTACTATCTTCTTCTTTAACATTATGACAAGAAACCAATAATAGTAAAAAAACAAAAATTAAACCAAATTTTTTCATAAAACGCTCCCCCTTCTTCTATTTTTATTTTATCTATAAAATAAAGGAAAGTCAATAAAATCTAAAACAAATCGTTTGACAAGAAATGACATATTCTTACAAATAAAATCTTTTATTCTTTTGTTTTTTGACAAAAAAAAAGCTTTTTAAAAAGCTTTTACCCTTGATATTGTTTAAACATTTCTTGATAATGCTTTAAAGCCTCAGCGAATCTTTGATAGTGGATAATTTCTCTTTGTCTTAAGAAAGATAAAGGTGCTAAAATTTCAGGATCATCTGTTAAATTCATTAAATTTTCATACCCAGCACGAGCTTTTGCTTCTGCTGCTAAATCCTCATTTAAATCTGTTATAGGATCGCCTGAAGATGCAATTAAAGTAACTGTGAATGGATTTCCGCTTGCATCGGTTGGATATATTCCAAACCCATGATCTGTATAATAAGATTCAAAGCCATATTTCTTGACCTCATCAATGGTTGCTCCCGCAGTTAACCCTTTGAGCATAGCAACTAAAATTTCAATATGGGCAAATTCCTCTGTACCAATTTCCAATAATAAATTTTGACCAATTTTGTCTGGCATTGTTGGAGCTTGCATTAAATAACGAACTGCCGATGCCATTTCTCCTCCTGGTCCACCAATAGCTGTGATTAACTGTTTTGCAAATGGCAAATTTCTTTTTGAAATATGAACAGGAAATTCAAGTTTTTTCTCATATGTCCACACTAGTCTTGTACCTCCCATGTATTCTTTCTAGATAAGAATCCATCAAAAGTAGCAGAACATGCTTTTAAAGCACCATATTTACTTTCAACGTAATCACATAATTTATCTTTTTCAATATTTACCTTTTTTAAAGTTTCAATTGCACGTTTATCTTCTGGATGGGTACAAACAAACAAAGTTAGCTCTATAGATGCAAAAGTGTAAACTTGCAGCATAAATAAAACCTGTTCCTCTTCATTTAAATCTTTTATATCATTTAAAATAAATTTATACCCATCAAATAGATTTGCCCAAATGGATCCTTTTAAAAATCCTTTTTCTATGTCACTATCTAAAATAAATTCCTGAGAGTTAATTTCTAACGTTTTAATACTTATCACTCCCACAAGTAATATATGTTTAAAAAAAGGTTTCTTATGGGCAAAAGAAAAGCCGATTGAAAAATCGGCTAAATCCTTTATTATTGAGCAATGATTGCTGAAACTGGACAAACAGATTCGCAAACTCCACAATCAATGCAAGTATCTGCATCAATTACAGCTTGTTCTTCTACAGTAATTGCTGAAACAGGACATTGTTCAGCACATGCACCACAAGCAATACAAGTATCTGTAACAAATCTAGGCATCTTTTCTTCCTCCTTTTATTGTTACTCCTATTTTACCATTTTTCTCATTTTTTGTCTACACTCTTCTTTTATTTTTTCATTTGTAGATATTTTTGATGTTCTTTCTTGCAAATGATAGGAAAAAAGTGTACAATAAGAATGTTTAAGGAGTTGAAAATAATTATGATGCATATTGCTATTTGGCAGTTTATTTTAATTTTAGTTATTGAATTACTTGTAGTTGCAATTGCAGTTTTCTTTCTAGTAAAAAAATTATTTACACGTCAATTGAAAAAGAATCCACCAATAAATGAAAAAATGATTCGAGCAATGATGACTCAGATGGGACGTACTCCATCTGAAAAACAGGTACGAGCTGTAATGAAATCAATGGAGGATGCAAAATAAAAATCCAATCAAATGATTGGAATTTTATTTTCTTCTAATTCTTCTGCAAAGGCTTCTAGAGCTTGATAATCCAATTTAGGAAGATCTAAATCTTCGGCTTTAAGTTGAGCAATGCAACGATCAATTACAGCTTTAGATAGTCCTTTTGCATTTGTTGAGTCTAACTCCCCACCTGCAAATATTACAATTGAATCTGAAGGTAAAAGATTTCTAGCCATATGAATGTAGGTACTTCTACTGTTTTTATCTGCAGCAATCAAATAGGCATGCATTGAAAGATTCATTTTCTTTTTTTGAAATTTTTTTATAAATTTGATGAAGTGTTTATTTAGTTTCGCCATGCGGATATTTACTCCAAATATTAGGGTATCATATATGGATAAATCTACTTTTTTAAGACAGTTTCCATCATATAAATCAGCATCCTTAAGTATATTTTTTAAATATTCCCCTGCTTTTTTTGTACAGCCTAAATGACCAAAATATAAAATTGCTCTCATATTTCTATCCTCCCATAATGGAAGAGTAACACAATCGTATTGACAGTTTCAGCACCAAGCCATTTTAATGAGGCACTATCTGCTTCTGGATATGTTGAACTTCCCCAATCTTCTAAATGCTCCCATAATCCATGAGGAGCTTGCCTTTGAATGAGATGATCTAAATCTTGATCAATGCATTTTTGAAGTGTTTCATCTAAAACCTCACAATTGCTTAAATATTTGGCAAATGGAAAAGATGCCTTCTGAATATGAGCTTTTGCTTGCAATAATAATTTTTCTTCTATTTTTTTCACATCCTCTTTAAAGAGTCCACTCTTTTTTAACGATCCTAGTAAACTATTAAAAGAAACGAAATCATAATCTGATAAAGTTTCTTTTTCATAGAAATATGAAAATGAAAATCCAATTTGCTTTAATGCCTTTTTGTAATAGGCTTTACTTGGTTCAAACATAAGAAGGCAATATCCTAATATTGCAGCAGTAGGATGAAATCCCCACTGAGAAATAAACTTCTCGTGATATTCCATATTGGCACTATGTGCAAAAGATCGATTGGCCGGATGGATAGGATTCCATGCTCCTTCATGTAAATCCTGTCGATTAAACAAATAATTTCCTATTTTAGATATAATTGATTGAAACAATGGATTTTTACATTGCGATGTATATCCAACTTGATCTAGCATCCGTAAAGCCTCATACGTTTGATATACGCTTGAATGGGTTGTATAATCATCAATAAACAATCCATTTCCAAATCCACCATCTTGATTCATATACATCATAAGACCATCTAAAATAAATTCTTTAGATTCCTCATCCATAAAAGAATTGTAATATGCCACATCAATATCTCTAGCCTTATTATAAAGCTGTAGTTCTATTTGATTTAATTTTTCTTTTGTAATCTTCATTCTTGCCACCTCTTTTTTTATTTTATAATACTTTCTAAATTTTTTCTACATTTTCTCTTACTTTACCTAGAAAAAAAAAGAATTTCGTTGTACAATAACAACAAAGGAAGTGATTTTATGGATAGCAGTTTACTACGATATTATATTTTCAAGGATACTTTATCTCAGATTAGTCCGCAAATCACATATACAATTGACACTTCCAATCAGGTTCTATTTAAATATGCACTTTTCTATTCAGTAGGGAAGTTCTATAAAGCATTTCACCCTTTTAAAAAAGATGCTTATCAGTTGTCCATTCAAATCAAACAACACTTACAGGATTTTTTAAAAGAATGTATGGAGGATGCTTATTTTCATGCCTCCAATGAAGAAATGCTATTTTGTTACTTTATTTTTTTAAGCTATATTGTGGAAAAAAGTTTTTCAGATTATGTCACTTCTTTTGCAACAAAAAAGAATAATACTAAAGCTGTAGTAAAAAATATAGAAGCCTACTTATTTCATAAATATGAAGGAACAGCAATTCATAAAATGAATCTATCCAATTATTTTTTTGACTCTTTTGCCTTAAGTGATGCAGACTTACATTTGATAGAAAAACCAATCAAACGAATCTTTGGCTTTTTTTGTACAAAGCAGTATTATAAGAGTTCTTACCAAAGTGCTAAATTTTATTATGATCATCTAGCTACAAGTAGAACTGGAATTAAAAAACCATTCTTCTTTCTTTATGATATATTTTTGAATCATAGAAAAAATAAAATGAAAGCCAAGCATTTTTTATATCCTAAAAAAATAGATTCTACCTTTTTAAATCTATCCAAAAGTGAAATTCAAATGGAAAAAGAAATAAAAAATTATTCTTTTGAAGAACTCTACCAAATCACTTTAGAAGAAGCCAAAAAAGGAATTGATATCTTGAATTCTTATTTTACTTCTACCCAAAATTTTAAAGCATTTGATGCTTATTTTCAAAAAAAGTCATCCGATTAATCGGATGACTTTTATCATAATTCAAAATCTAAAGCATTTAAAGTAAGATTTTGATGCTCTTCTTGAGTTAATATTATTTGTTTAACAATTCTCACATTAAACAAATCCCCTCTTAGCATTAGCCCCTTCTCTGCTCGTTGTTCATCATAAGAAGAAATTAGCACTGGACAATAAAGAGGAATGTAGTTCTTTGCTTCACAATCCTTAACATACTTTATCCGAATGTCCTCATGCATCAAATGATATCGTGGATAAACACAAGGAACGAGGATTACTGCATATTTTTGATTCTTTTTGGTAAGAAGGACATGGGGAAGCTGATTGGGATTTGGATTAATCCCATCAATTTCATATCCTTTATCTTTGAGATAATCCTTAATAAAATATTGTAAACAAATTTTTAAAACTTCTTCTAAAGTTAAAAGATCATTTTTTTCTATACGAGGAGGAATTCCATCCACCCATACAGATTCTAATTCTGGTACTAACAAGTTTTTAAATCTCCTTTTTTTAATGGTTTTTCTTCTTCTGGTTCATCCTTTGATTTCATACGATTTGTGAAAAATTTAACAATTCGTTTTGGAAAAAAGGCAATCGTATCCGCCACAACTAAAGGTAATAGTTTCAGCGTTTCTTTATATGCTTGGCGTCTAATATCTTCTTTTGTTATCACAGCCCCATCACTAAATAAGTATCTACGGCACACACAGCCAATACGCAAAGTCATTAATGCGTTTGCTGCTCCTTGAATCACACTTTCTAATATTGTACCTAGATAAGGCATATTATTTAAGAATTCTAAAGAATTTTTAGGTACGATATCTTCTAATTTTAAATTTTCTAGCCCTTCAGCAATTAAAGCTGTCCCAAAAACATTAATTGTAAGTTTACTTAAATTCTTCATGGATGGACGAAATCCACATTGAACCACAAGTTTCTTTATCATTTTTAAATTTACAGAAAAAACAGTAATCATATCAAAGCGAGCACTTTGACAAATTGCAGTTGAAATCATTACTGTTTTTGCA
Source organism: uncultured Anaeroplasmataceae bacterium (assembly GCA_910584005.1). GTDB lineage: Bacteria > Bacillota_I > Bacilli_A > Acholeplasmatales > Anaeroplasmataceae > Pelethenecus. The sequence goes on from CAJTXR010000001.1 coordinate 325,734, forward strand.
TCATGAATGATGATTTTGTTGAGTTGCCTTTTCACAGTTTTTTCAAAAACATATTGTAAATTAAATAAGAGTTCTTCCCTCCCCTTATAAGCAGTTAATAATTTTTTTTCCTCTTGAGGAAGCTCATTACTTTTAACAATATTTTTTGCAACTCTTTTATAGATTGCCACTGCCTTAGGATCGTTTTGGTCTAATGTTGTAGCAATAGACAACGATGGGGAACGAAGAATAATAATGATAGGTTGAATGATTACAAGATAAGTAAGGATAACCACTAAGCCATAAAAACCATACTCTACATAAGGATTAATTTTTCTTAATTTTTCGCCAATATCTAATAAAGAACTCAATAAAATTAAAGCAAATAAAATGAGCACTCCTATTGCAATTACATAAAATAAATATCTAGATCGATCTTTTTTAGGTTTCATTGTTCTTTCTCCTATTCAATGATTTTTAAAATTGCATTTTCTTTATCGCCTTTATGCATTTGAATTAGTTCACAAATAACATCTTTATGCTTACAAGAAATCAATGTTACTCTTGGAAGAACCTCTTTTAGTGCCCCTTTAGGATACCATGCTCTTCCTAGATAAGCGATTTTTATATTCAAATCCTTTGTAAAAATGCATGAGTCAAAAACAAAGCCATCATCATGGTCTATATATGTGTCAGGAGCCAAATAATAAACTACACTTTTTTCATCCCCAACCGCATGAAAAATACAATCTTTAAATAGAACATCCGCACTGCCAAAGATAAAATCTACATCCCCTTCAATATAGCAATTCTCTACTTTATTTCCTGTGCCATAATCCATATAAAATGTATCTTGATGACTAATAAATTGACAATTCTTAAGCGTTGTATTGTTTCCCTCTGATTTAAAAGCAACTGCTTGCCCATCTAGAGCACCATTTCTTTTATAACTATTCAAAAATGTAATTCCTGTTGCCTTAAATCCATCCGCACGAACAGTAAATGTTGCTGATCCTGTTGTGCCATAGGTTTTACTTCCATCTTTTGATAGAGGCGTTTGAGCACTGACATTGTACTCAATTATGGTATGATCTCCAATAAGTTCTAAATGAGGAACAGTGACTACAACTTTCTCAAAATAAGTCTTTGAATCCAAGTAGATTACATCATATTCTTGAGCCAATTGAAGTGCTTCTTTTAGGCTTATCGGTTTATTTCTCAAATCAATAATCACAAAAACTCCTCCTAAAATGACAAAAAGCTTTAGATTATTGTACCATATTTCTAAAGCTTTTGATAGATTTATTTTGAAATTAACTCATGATTGTAGTAAATTTAGATTCTAAGTAAGCATAAATATCTGTTCCTAAATATTTATACACTTCAGCCCGAGCTTGAGGATAATTTAAAATTAAGGTTGGATTATAAGCTTCAATTTGAATTACATCCTCCCAATCTTCACTCGTCATTACTTCATCAAAAACACTTTTTAAGGTTGGACAGTATCCAACAAATTCAGCATTTGTATAGGAAGAATTATGCTCAAGCATAAAATCTAAAAATTGATAGGCCAAATCAGGATTTGTTGATGTTACTGGAATGGCTAAAGCATCAAAAAAAACGTTATTATGCTCTTTAGGAGCATAGATAGAGTATTTCTCAATATTTGCATATTGTTCTGCTTCCAAATCTGAATAATAGGCATCAAAGAAATCACCAGAATAAACTAAAGCCAAATCTAAATTACCTTGTGAAACATCCTTTTTTAATTCATCTGTTCCCCATGCATCAAAATGAGTTTTCTTTAACAACGCAAGACATTCATCTATTTCTGATTGATCTATAGTATTTAATGAGTAGCCTAAATATAATTCAGCAGCTGCTACTGCATCTCGCGATACATTATACATTCCAACCTTACTACCACTAGGAAGAAGACTTTGATTGAATAATACCTCAAAACCATATTGTAAAACAGCCTCTTCCACTCCTGGCTTTCTTTTAGAATACATGATCCCCAAAGAGCCCCAAAAATAAGGAATACAATAATTCTTATATTCTATACAATCCTCTGATAACATCAAATTCGTTAATTCAGGAACAAAGATATCCTCTTTATAATTTTCTAGTCTTGTAAAATCAATTTCATAGATTAAGTTTTCTTGTCTTAATTGATCAAGCATATAATCAGAAGGTACAACCAAATCATATTGTGCACTTTGGTTTACTATATTTTGATACATCTGCTCATTTGAATCTACAGTGACCTCCTTAATGCGAATTTTATATCGTTCTTCAAATTCAGATATAATATCTGAAGACATATAATCTCCCCAATTTAAAATCAAAAGGTCTGCTCCTTTGCCACTTCCTGTGAAAACAAAAATTAATACAAGGGTAAGTAAAAATATTCCTCCTATAATTTTCTTCATTTCTTTGCACCTCTACGCCCTTTGATTAATTGATAGGTAATAATTCCTACAAAGGTTATAATCATTAAAATTGTATTATATGCACAGGCTTGATTCCATTGTCCATTTCTTTGCTGACGCAAATTCCCGTATAGCCATGTAGAAAAATTTTGATTACTTCCACTCACAAAATAAGTAATAATAAAATCATCAATACTCATAGTAAATGCTAGTAAAGCCCCAGAAAAAATACCTGTTTTGATATTAGGTAATATAACCTTATCTAAAGCCTCTCTTGGTGTACATCCTAAATCTAAAGCAGCATCATATAAATCATTATCTTTTGAGAGCTTCGGCAATACAGATAAAACGACATATGGAGTTGAGAACAAGACATGGGCAAGTAAGGTAGTTAACCTACCATATTCTGCAATCAAATTCACTTGTAATAAAATGGATAAAACTTGAAAAATAATTAAAAGAAAAGCAGCAGTGACAATATCCGCATTTAAAATAGGAATATTATTCATCATAATAATTCTTTTTTTCCATTTTTTAGATAAGGCATTAATCCCAATTGCAGTAAATGTTCCAAATATTGTGGATATGATAGTAGAAAGAATTGTAATCTCTAAAGTAAACTTAATTGCATTAAATAAACTTTTATTTTCAATTAGCATTCGGTACCATTTGAGTGTCACCCCTGGCATTTGATAACCACTGGTATGAGTGGAAAAGGAGGTTAACGCAATTACAATAATTGGAATATATGTGATTCCTAAAATAAGGATGAAAAAGATTAAGATGAGAATTTTTTTACTATAGTTTTTATAAATCTCAGACTTAGGAATATCCACTTTAATTCGTTGATCCATCATAATAAAGTTTCTCCTTCCTCATCTACTTTTGAAATGATATATAATGATCCTAATACAAAAATTATAATGATTAAACTCCAAAGACTACCAATATTGAAAAAAGGATGAGAGGACTTAAATTGTCGTTCAATTAATTGTCCTACCATTCGATATTCTGGATCTCCATTAGTTACAATTTGAGGAATCGTAAATCCCATAGCTGCAGGTAAGAATACCATCATAATCCCAGATACTACTCCTTTTAGACTTAGGGGTAATGTTATTTTAAAAAAGCTTTTTATATGACTCGCTCCTAAATCAGTAGAGGCTTCCACATAGGAGGGATCTAATTTTTCTAAAACTGTGTAAATTGGGAGAATCATAAAGGGTAGATAAACAATTGTCATAACTAAAATAATTTTTAAAGATTTATAGTTTGTAAGATTTATGGATATATGAAATACATTAGAAAGAAAACTATTTTCGGAAAGTAAATTATTAATGGTTTGAATTCTTAAAAGCATATTGGTCCACATTGGCATGATAAAAATTAATAAGAGTAAATACTTATGTCTAAATTTAGATTTCGATATGAAATAAGCAATTGGATACCCTAAAAGTATGCTGAGCACTGTAGCAACTAAAGCATATCCAATACTTCTTCCAAATGCTTTTAAGAAACTTAAATCAGCTAATGTGGCAAAGTTTTGAAAAGTAAAACCAAAACTATCTTTGTCAAAGGTATATACAGAAAATGTTTCAATCGTTGAAAAAGCAAATAAAACCATCAATAATAATGGAATTCCTGTAAAAAGAACAATCCATACGATATAAGGGATTGAATATTTTTTAAAATTATTCATTGACCTTCATAAGATGGATTTCATAAGGATCTACATTCAATCCAATCTTATCTCCTACTTTAGCAATTTCATAATCATGAATAACAAATTCCATACCACATACATCTGCACAAATTTCAAAATGTACCCCTTTGAATACAATATCAGTTACAGTTCCAATTAGTTTTGCTTTTTCTAGTTCACAACGATCAAAATCTTCTGGCCGAATGACAACATCACATACTTCTCCAATTTCAAAATTTTCATCCACACATTCAAAAACTTGATCCATAAATTTTACTTGCTTATTTCCAACATATTCTCCACGTATAATATTTGACTCCCCAATAAAATTTGCAACAAAGCGGTTTTTGGGTTCATTATATATATCCATTGGAGTTCCTATTTGTTGGATTACTCCTTTATCCATCACAACAATGGTATCAGACATTGTTAATGCCTCTTCTTGATCGTGAGTAACAAAAATAAAAGTAATCCCTACACTTCGTTGAAGTTCTTTTAATTCATATTGCATTTCCTGGCGGAGTTTTAAATCTAGAGCGGATAAGGATTCATCTAAAAGTAAAATTCTAGGACGATTCACAATCGCTCGTGCAATCGCAACTCTTTGTTGCTGACCCCCACTCATTTGATCAATTTTTCGATTTTCATACCCTTCTAATTTTACTAATTTTAGGGCTTCTAAAACTTTTTCCTCTATTTGTTTTTTGGAAAGCATTAAAGACTTTGCAGATTTTATTTCTGAATTTTTATCTTTAAGCATTTGTTTTTTTAATTTTTCTAATCGCTCTAATTCCGCCCAATCTGCAACTTTAGAAAGTTTTTTAAGCTCCACTTCATATGGCTTAGAAGCCTTAGACTGACTTAACCCTTTTGTCACTGCTTCCTCAATTAATGCTTCTATCTCTTTAATCCGTTCTTTAGCCGCTTTAACCTCTTCATCTTTTTCCCATTCAATATCAATTTGACGATCTAATTCTTCTAAAATAGGTGTATACTTCAATTCTACTTCTGCTAGTTTTTTTTCTATTAATTTATTTTTTTCTTCGTTTGTTTCATAATGAATTTGATGTTTAATTTCTTTTAATTTTTGTTTGATATTTGATTTCTCTTCTTTTGATAGGGAAGAATTCTGTAATTCTAAAAGACACTTTGTTCGTTCCTCTTCATATTTAGAAGCCACACTATTTTTCAAATCAGATAATATTCTACTAAAGTTTTTTAATCCAAATGCTACATTTTCAAATACATTTAAATGAGGAAATAAAGCATATTTTTGAAAAACTGTATTTACAGGTCTTTGATATGCAGGAATATTGTTAATTGTTACTCCATCCAAAATAATTTGGCCATAATCTGGTGTTTCAAAACCACCAATCATACGTAGAATAGTCGTTTTTCCACAGCCAGATGGCCCTACTAAAGTAATAAATTCATTTTCATTCACATAAAGACTAAAATCCTCTATAACTACATTATCCCCAAAGGATTTATGAATATTTTTTAACTCTATTAATTTATTTGCCATAACTTTACTCCTCAATTAAAAATTTGGTGGGGTAGAAACCCAAACTAAAACGGCCTTTTGGTCCGTATGATTTTCAATATAATGATCTTGATTCGTTGTAATATAAAAAGACTCTCCTGCCTTGCAGGTTTTTTTCATTGAACCATAATTTAAAACAATTTCGCCTTCAATGACATAGCCAAATTCTTCTCCTGGATGCGGATAATCATTAAATGTAATTGCGTGGGGCTCCACAACAACTAAAATAGGTTCTAAAGCATGTTCTTGGGAGGTCGGGACAAGCCATGTTTGCTTATATCCCTCAAATTGTTTGGTATATTGTTCATCAGAAGTAAATATAATCTTATTTGTTTGTTCTTCATGAAAAAAATCAGAAAAATTCGTTCCTAAAACTTCCAAAATAATTTCTAAGGTTTCAATTGAAGGGGAAACTTTGTTATTTTCTAATTGGGAAATATACCCCTTTGTTAATTCACAACGATTCGCTAATTCTTCTTGAGTTAACATCAGTAATGTTCTTCTATCTTTTATTTTTATGCCAAGATTCATGTTTCCACCTCTTTGTTTTTAATTACTAAACTTTAAGTAAGAAATCCCTAAACAATTATTAGATTAATGTTATTATATATTTTTTATACCCTTTTTGCAAGAACTTATCTGACTTAATTTTTATATTCAATAAAAAAAGGAGCTGTTTGCTCCTGTTGCATTTATTTAAATGCTTTTTTAGCCTGTTCATATTCCTTATGATGAGGAATATGATAATGTTTCCCATTCTTATAAAAATTAGTTCCTGTTTGATGGAATGAGAATGGAACTTGATACTGATCACACTGCTTTTTAATATCTTCTACCCACTCAAAATGGCAAGGTCTTGCATTTTGATATGACTCTCCTCCTACTGAAACAAAATGAATCTTTTTCGTGGATAAATATTTTTTCAGATTAATTTTTTCCAATAATGGAGCTAAAAATAATCCTTTTTTTGCTATAGGCAGATCTAAAAGAATGGGAATTCGGTAATCGGCCATTTGCTGATTTTCTATTGACACACAAATGAAAACATTTTTGTATCCATCTTGCCAATCGTATGGTATAGTTTCATAAAAGCGGTCAATTCTTTTTGTCGGAATTAAAAATTCAATATCGTATCGTTCATGAATCATATTCCATGCATCTTCTCGCCACTCATCTGCCTCTTTAAGAAAAAAATCAGATGTGAAACAGGTTCCAACTATTGATCCGGATGGAATTTTGTATTCGCCTTGCCGATTTTTTTGGACAGGATAAGTAAATTTAGATTTTACCTGATATACTTCTTTTTTCTCACTTCCACGATAGCAATCCAAAAATTTAACAAAACAATTTTGACATCCTGGACTTATTTTTTTACAGCCATGCCATGGATTCCACGAATAATGCATTTCGTTTTCCTCCTAGAACTTATTTTTATGATTTATATTATAACATTCATAAGATTTCGTTTCAACTTTTAATAATGGTAAATTACTTCAATCATTAAAGATATATTATTATTTTATAGATAAAAAAATTGTGTTCTTTTTATTGAACACAATTTTATTTTCAAAATAGATTTAATTTGAATTATCATTATTAAGAACTCTATACTCATATTCTACTTTGTTATAAAGTCCACCATATTGAAGTGCTAAAATTCCTAGTGCAATAAAGGATCCACTTAATAGTAAAGATCTAAGAATTCCTACCACATTATAAGGAGATTTAAAGGTTAGCAAAATAATTCCTCCTCCCATTAAAAATAAAAATACTGCTGCCCCAAGTGTAGATACTTTATTTAATCTACTATATAACAATGTATCGTATACATTATTTGCAAATTTTGTTACTTTAGACATAAACACAATAAACAAAACTGTAACTAATATAAATACGAAAAGAATGGCAATTAGGATACCTATTCCAGATGTAGTTAATGTCCCTATTGTATCTTGTAAGTCACCACTTACAATTCCTGCAACATTTCCAGCAGAATTACCAATTTTTGAAATAAAATCAGCACCTATAGAAACAATAAGTATCAACACTATATCCAATAATATTAATATAATACAGACTATACTTTTATAAAATTGCCATACACCTCGAATTAGTTTAGCACCACTTGGATTTACCTGCTTTTTCAATGAATAAATATATATTTGCCATACTCCAACACTACATAAAATATTTAATAATAGGGGGATACTTGCAATTAGAATTGAAACGATTCCCGACTTTATAATTTGGATGATATCAATTACAGAAAAAATAGTCGTTCCTGTAAACAATATTGCAAGTACTAGTATTCCCCATGAACTACACCATTTTAGTATTTTTGTTTTTTCAATCTCATTACGTTTTACAGCAAAATTGGATTTGTCAATTTGATTATTTTCCATCTTTCTTCTCCTTTAGACATTTATTTTAATATAATTATACCCCCTCCCCCCGTGTATTTTTGTCAATAGCTTTTTCTGATATTTTTCAAAACATTATTTGCTTATTCTTTTCCTTGGGGTGTCAATAATTACTTGTTTGACATTTTAGAAATTTGATTTTAATTAAAAGAGTTAAAATGAAAACAATCATATAAAAATTAAAAAAAAGATGTCTATAAACTTTTATTGTCTATAAACATCTTATCATTCAATTTTAAAATAGAATAGTCATCTCTTTACCATAAGGTTGGAACATCATCTATATAATGCCAGCCATTTGCAATTTGAACCTCAGAATAGAAATATACAAAAGATGTAATTTCTGCCTTTGTAATTTGATTCCACTCTTCTTCTGTGCCAAGATAATAAAGTATAGTAGATGCTGCAAAAGGGCTTACTCCCAGTGCATTTGAATCTTTAAGTGAATTTCCTAAAGATACAATTCCTTTAGGTAAAATAACACTTTCTAGTTGTTCACAACCACTAAAAGCATCTTCATAAATGACCTTCAAACTATTTGGTAAAGTTAAAGAAGTTAAATATCTTAATGGGTTTGGAGTTATATGAATAACCTCCACACCTTCTTTTATCGTTACCTTTTTAAATTGAGAAAGAATATAAAAATCACTACCTCTCAAATTTAAATTTTTTTCGTTCCCAGAGGTTACAACTAATTCTACTACATTTGTGAATTTGAAGTAGTCTACATATTCAGGTGGACAAGATAAATATTCTAGATTTGATAAAACAATACAATTCTTACCATAATTCATCGCGGAAGTGGATGATGGTTTTGAAATCTCTTTTGCTATCTCAACATCTTTAGTAATTGTAAATTTTTTTATTTTATTTTGAGTTACAATATCAGAAAATGCACCATACATCAACTTTCCACCAGTGATTTTGATTTCTTCTAAACTATTTGGAAGAGAATACCTTAATTTTGTAGAAGATGAATCATATTTTTGTTCAATATCAGTAAACCCTTTATCATATGTACTACCAAAAATCCAACCAAATAAGGTATATTGACTTGCACGTGTTGGATTAGGCGTTGATCCAACAAACGGAAGTGTTAAACTTTTGATACTAACGCATCCATTGATAATATTTTTGCCAATATAGGTTAAGTGATCGGGTAAAGATAAAGAAATTAAGGATGTACAATTCATGAAAGCATAATCTTCAATTATTTCAATGTTTGGATTAGAACTAAAGAATATAAAAGATATCTTGCTGCAACCACTAAAAGCCTCTTTTTCTATTTTAAGAATACGATAAGGAATACTTACCACATCTAGCTCTGTACAATCCTTAAAAGCCTGTTCATAGATATAGAGAGTTTCATTTGGGATATTGAGTTCTGTAACACTCTTATCTATTCCATGCATTAACCATAAATATGGATTATCTAAATTACCTAAATATTTAATATTATCTTTTATCGTATATTCTAGGTTAGGACATGAAGCTAAAACATCACTTCCCAAGTCAGAAATACCTTCTATTAAATTAATTTTCTTTAAGTTAGGATAATCTTTTAATGTAATCACTCCTTCACCTGCAATGAGATTTAGTTCTTCTACCGCAGTACCAAGAATAAACGTTGCCTCTAAGTTTAATGTTGCTTTTTTAATGTTTGTATTAGAAAAGGCAGTAGAACTAATATTTATTAAATCAGCTGGTAAAATAACTTCTTCTAAGGAAGAGCAATTAGAAAATATATTCCCTTTAAGTATTGTAATTCCAGCAGGAATAAGGATGGATGTTAAGGAAGATCCATAGAAAGCTCTTTGTCCTATTTCAATTAGGGTAGTAGGAAGTTCAATACTTGTAATTTTAGCGTTTTCAAAGGCACTTGCATAAATGAGCCTAGTTTGAAGTGAAAATTCAAAGTTGGTTGCTTCCTTGTCTATCATTTCCGTAAGTAGAACATAAGGATTCTCTTCATTTCCAAGATAATATCCATTTTGATATTCCGTATATTCTAATTTAGGGCAATTATAAAAGACAGTATTTGTTTCTAACTCTTTTAAACTATTTGGTAAAGATAATTTCTTTAAATTTGGAAGATTGGCTAAGGCAAATTCTCCAAGAGTAGTTACCTTTGTTAAAGTTAATTCTTCTAAATCATTTAATTTATCTTGATGATACCAGCCTGTATCAAATCCTCTTGTATGAACCCCAAAGTAATAGCCTAGATAGGATGAAGTGATGTAAGATGTTGAGCCTTTTCCTTCTAAGAAAGGCAAGGTCACTCTTTTAAGATTTGTTCCAACAAGTACATCTTTTCCAATAAAGAATACATTATTTGGAACAATGAATTCTTCCATACCATTACAGTATGCAAAAGCTTCCTCTTCAATTGATTCTAACGTGGAAGGCAAAGTGAAATCTGTAATATGACGAAAGCCATAAAATTGATATTTCCTTATGCCTAGGATTTCCTCTGGAATAGATATAGTAGTTACTTCTTTATAAGAGGTTCCCTCTTTCAAATAGAAAATTTCTGCAAAACGCATCGGATTTGATTCACTAGTTTCAAAGGCAATCTTGCACCAATCAGCAATCGTTCCCTCATAGAAAACAGCTATTAAATTAGTATAGCCATTAAACGCTGCTTTACCAATCTGCCGAATACTTGCAGGAAGCGTAAGCATTTTGATATTTTTACCATCAAATGCTGTTTCTTCTATTGATGCTTTAAATTCTACAACAGGCAAATCTTGATAAGTTTCTAATACTGTTAAAGTAGTGCCTTCATAATTGGGATTGACTACAGCAATATAGCCATCCTCTGTTTCATTTAATTCATATAAAATTGATTCATCCACACTCGTTTCTTCTGCTTTACATTTTGTACAAATTCCATCTATAAATGTATGATTTTCTATATCAGTAATACTAAAATGCTCACAAGTGGTTTCTACCCAATGCTTATACGCATCATGCATCATCATTGAGGCATGTCCATTTGCTTTAATGATAAGCTCTATTTCAAAGTCTTGTTTATCCTTTTTATAAATAAAAGTTTCTTTCCCATTTTCTAAACAACCTGCTGGAACTTTAGAATATGTGTAGTCCGTTTCATTTAAAATAGGTAACTCAAAGGTATCGATATGCTCTTTATTTCTATCACAAATTCTTTGAAGTTCTCCTACATCATTCTTAGTAGGTTTTTTTACCATCTTCCACTGTCCATATTCATGATTAGAAGCATCAATTTCTAATTCAACAGAAAACGGAAATTTTTCTTCGTCTATGATAAAAGTATAGGTTGCTTCTCCCTTTATAGAGCAAGTAGATGGTTTTTTCACCTCATAAATATAATGCGTTTGATCTAGTTTAGGGAGTGTAACCTCATCAATATGAGATGAGTTTTGTAGACAGACCCTTTGAAGTAATCCTTCTTCTTTTAAACTAGGGTTCTTTTTAACTTGCCAATCTCCATAAGAACAAGTATGACTCACAAGGCGTGACTCTATATATTCACAGACTTCACATTTCCTTTCCTCTTCTTTGCCATTTTCTAAAAGAACCCATTTACCAAATTTATGAGGCTCATTATCTTTTATAAGATCCTTATGTTCACAAGTTGCTCTATGAAAATGATGGGTATCATTCCATTCCCATCTAGAACTATAGGTGTGCTCACATTCCTCTTTATCATTACTAGGGTTTTTCCCGGTGGAGTTATTATTTGACTGTCCACATGAACTTACACCTACTGCTATAAAAACAACAAGAAATAGCCCTATCCATTTTTTTAAGCCTTTCATTCTTTTACCTCCTCATTTAATTATCCATTAGTGTTTATTTTTAAAATAATGCATTCACTTCACTTATGATTATACCCTCCCCCCGTGTATTTTTGTCAATAAAAAGCGAATGTGTTATGTTTAAAAAACAGAATTTTTTGTAGAAAATATTTAAGATTATTTCTATTATAAATTTCTTAATAGGATACTAATAAATGAAAACATAAAAAAAACAAGAAATATGTTGCTATTTCTTGTTTTGGTTTATAATGGCAAGAGCTAACTAAATTGATACAATTTCCGCACCCTTAGTTGTCTGGCGTGTTTTCTCTTGCTTCCTATGTTTTGACTAGTGCAAACAAAACTATTTCAAAATAGTTAAAGAAGCTGTTTTTGGAGATAATTTCAGTTTATTAGAATATGGATATCCATAAAGAATAGACAATATAATAGTGATTACACCGCCATGTGTTACGAGAAGAATCTTTTTATTTTTATTGTTTTTAATAAGATTTAAAAATGAATTTTTAATTCGATTATAAAACTCAATAGGAGATTCGCCATTAGGGTAATGCTCATTCATATCTAATGAAGAAAAAAATAATCCTGGATACTTTTGATGAAACTCATCCTTTGTTAAATCTGCTAATAGGCCATTATTCATTTCACAAAAATCATCACTATAAATAATTTTCATTTGTATTTTTTCATTCAATATTTGAGCTGTTTCTTCTGCTCTTTTAAGACTACTAGAGATAAATAAATCATATGAAGAATCTATTACTTTACTAAATTCTTTTACTTCATTTTTCCCTTTTTCAGTTAAATGACTATTTGACCAGCCACCTAATTTAATTTGTTCGTCTTCTCCATGCCTTACGAGATGAACTTCTACATTATATTTCCCTATATCAAATTTTTCTACGAAAGCTAGACTATGAAATATCTCTTTTATAGCAGTGAAACAATCATTTAATGAAATTCCTTTAGTAAAATCGTGTTTTAAACAATAATTATTAAATAAAGTTTCTTCTGAAATAGTATCTATAGAACTAGAGGAAAAAACACGTTTTAATCCAACTCCAATTTTATGAAATAAACCCATATTAATTCCTCCTTCTTCAAAAATTAGAATAGACTTTTAGCCCACTCTTCAGTTTCAGCAGATTCTTTTAAACCTAACTCCTGCCAAATACCAGAATAATAAATACCATCGTCTGTCTTAGAAGAGTTCTTTCTATGTCCTACGATGTTATCAACATCATATACCTTTCTTTTAGTCCAAGTTGCTTTATTAAAACCTTCAAGAGTTAATACTTTGTTTTTATCGAATTTAAACAATCCCGCTCCTGGTAATTTATCATTAAATGATAATTTCTCTGAAGCTAAAAACATAACATTAGATGGATTTGATATTCTATCTTTAGAGGAATGTGGGTGCCAATTATATTGCTTTTGAATCTCCGAATCAGTTATTATCTTGCCTACTTGCAAATAGCCCCATATAACTTGTAAATCTTTATCTTGATAAAAATCTTTTGTCTTATGAGTATATTGATATTTGCCATTTACTTTTTTTATCTGATGAAAGTTGCCAAAGAATAGAAATAAATCCCCTTCTTCAACCTTAACAGTATTTAATAGATACCCAGCTGATGAATTAATTTGACCGAATATAGGAATCCAGTTATTAATTTTATTAATTCGTCTTTTACTATCTAAATCAGGATCAACATGACAATTAATATCACCTTTGTAATTTAAATCCTTAAGAATCTTTAGATAGTTATCTTCACAATATATTAATTGATCATAAGTATCTTTATCTTTAGAAGGAATAGGAAATGATAATAGTGTTCCATCTTCCATAATAGGACTAACAATTCCTCCATTAGAAGAATCAAATCCTTTTCTACTTAAAATAACTTTCACTTATATCATCCCCTTCTACCTACAATAACTCTATAGTTATTTGACCTATGTATCAAGTTTCTACTAAATGTAATTTTAAGAATAAAATCACTAAAACTATTTACGACTAAATTAATATTTATTAACAAGCACTTCTACCATTGCCTCTGCAATAGATGACCTAATTGGATCCCCTTTATAAGCGTACCACATTAAGTGATCTAACTCATACCTGTTCATTTCTGGAATTAAATCTTTTAATGCATTAAACAATCTAAAAAATTCAACATAACTTAAATCGTCTAAGGTTTTACCGTACCACAAGCTTTTATCAATTTTATAATATGCCAAATAATATGGAAGTACTTTTCTAACGACTGAATCATTAATAGTAAATGAATCTTCATGATATAGCCATTCATTCATATATCTACAGATCTTACTAGCAAGACTTTTGTCTCTTCTTTCGCCATTCTTAACTAAATGTTCTAACAAATCATCGACTAATTGAGGATTACCCTCTTTTAATCTCTCAAGAAATCTATTGTTTTGGTTAGAACAATACTCAGCTAGTAATGACATAACAACTTTTGATGTTCTAGTCGAATTCTCTGTAGCGATTTTATTAATAACATTATAAAAAGATTCTTTAGAATAATCATTAGTTTCGTACATAACATCAAAGGCCATTTTACCTATGTGCCTATATCCAGAATCATTTTCTATTTCAACTTCAACAATGATAGAATTGCTCTTTGATAGCTTAACCATAAAGAATTCATCATTTTCAAGAGATAACAAATTATCAGGAATATCAAGTAATATTTCATCTTCTGGACTATTAACCGCCTTAACTCTTTTATTAATCGTTCTCTTGTATACTTTTTTATCAGATACTACTGCAGTTCCAACCTTTTTAAAGTGAGCAATTTGTTTGCTCATACTAACATCAAAGGATTCGTAACCTGCAGGAAGCCATGCCTGTGTTAATGTTTCATGTACATTATTAGACCAGTTTTGTCTATATTTCTTTGCAGAAGGTGCTAACTCAAATCCAAGAATCTCTTCTATCTCATTAAAAGTTAATTTCACTATATCTTTATTAGAATTAATTAAATACTCTACTAAAGGTCTATAATTCTTTTGCTTTGCCATAATAAACGCACCTTCCTTCTGCAATCACAAAAGTGATTTTACTCTAAAATTAATGTTGTTTGATTTTGCACTCAAATGACAACTATCAGTTATGTTGTTCCTAGATATGTATATATCTTTCAATTTTGAGAATACAATAACTAGTATTATTTATTGTTTATTATTTTTGAATTTTTATAGTTATAACATTATCAGACCCACAAATACGACATACCTTATCTGAATGATTATCAAAATCAGCCTGAAGACAATCATTACAGAACTGATAATCTCTAACAGATAAAGCAGATAATTTTGCTTTTCTTTCCATTAAAATTCGATCGTGCTTTATATTTTCCTTGCTTATAAAATCAGGCAATAAATATAGAGAGCTAATTATTTTTAAAAAACTGGAATCATATGTAGCATCAACATAATTATGGTTGAATATTCTTATTTCATATCTTCTTTCATTTTCATATGCCCATTTTTTATCTTTAACTGTTAGATCCCAATAAGACAAAACACTTGCAAACAAATCATTCTTTTTTTCATCATTTATATTTAAGCAATTAATAATATCTATTATGTAATTTATCTCATCTTTAATTGATTTATGATCGTAAAGAACATCATATGCCATAACCAAACTAAATTGCGGAATATCCAAATCGTTATATATAGGTGAAAGCAAATTTGCTATCCTATCATTTTTAAACCCATATATATTATGCCCATATTTATTCATCATCTTATTGCTTGGTCTTTCGTTACTAAAAGAGCATACATATTTTGTAATATCATTAATTAATTTCACTTTTTTTGCCCAATCTTGATTCATCCAATTTCTACTATACATAATATTTTTGAACGTAATACCTTCTCGTTTATCATTCAACAATTTCGTATTTTTCATCCAGACCTGCTTGTTAATAAAAGTCTTCTGTGCAGCACTATTAGGTAGGCACTTATAAATTAACCTATTGCTATGATTATTTCTAGATTTTAATACATAATTTGCAATTGATATTAAAAAAACTCCCCTATAAGGTCTTTCACTAGGATCTATTGAAAATTCATTTAATATATTTATGACCGTTTCAAATAATTGTTTAATCTCGACTCTATCAAACTGACAAACAGCTAATTTTGGTGAATTAATATTAAAACTTAGATCATAAATAAGCATGTTAATTCCACGAATATATTCAATAAACACTTCTTTAGAAGGCGCAGCTTTTCTAAAAGTTTTAATTGTTAATATCAATTGTTGAAAAAAGGTTTTATCTTTTTCAATTCTAAAATATATGTATGAATTATAAAAAACTTTTAGGGCAGGATGCAATCCCATATAACTTCCTGAAGCGAAAACTTCATCAAACGATTTGTGTAGCATCATCATTTCTGTCGTTTTTTTAAAAATTACAGTATCTATAATAAATTCATACAGCCACAATTTAGCTTGAGTACATTGTGTCAATGTAGCATATTCATAGATTTCGTTAATTAAAGCTACCTCATATTCTGTAAAGCGACATAATCCAAAAGGATTTTCTTCATTTAAATCATTTGAAGTTACCAAACTTAAAAGTAATTCCTTATTCGATAAACTAGGATCTTTTATAAATTTTTCAAATTTGTCACAAATAGTCTCTAATTTCCACTCTCTACCATTTTGTGGCCAATCATTTGGTTTCTCGATATAATTAGTCATAAATACTGTTGAACCTTTCTGGGCAACTAATTTCCATCACTTGATGATCTATAAATATTAATAGTATTACCTTTAGAATCTTTCCATCTATCCCATCCATTTTGATTAGAGCCACAGACAATTGCAGCTGCCATAGAAACAGAATTACATATAACATCTTCAACTAAAATATTGCCATTCTTTTGAGCCATATCACGTGCAATAGCATATCCTTTGGTACCAATGTGTGCTGTTGTCGATAAAATTGACCCCTTTAACAAAGTTAATTCTCCATTAGAAACTTTTAATGTTGCTTTGACAGTTTCTTTTCCTTTAGGACCTTTAACATTTCCTTCTAAAGTATACATTCCATCTGGAAGACTACTAGATTCAGCTGCATCTGTTGCTTGCTCAAAAATATCTTCTTTTGATTCATCTTGAGGATAAATTTTCTTTCCTTCAAAAGAAGATAATAGTTGAATAACTTGATTAATATCTAAAGAATAAAGTTCTGTATCTGCAACACGACTTCTTTGAAATAATTTTTTAAAAAGATCCTCTTTATTGCTATAATCATCTACTTCAATGGCAAATTTTCTTTTTAGACCAGTAACATTACAATAACCATTATGTTCTAAGTTATACATTCTCTGTTCAAAAGAATCAGATCCAGTTTTTCCAACCTTTATTAATCCATCAACAACAGTTGACATAACATATAAAATTCCCTTGTCCTTTGCCATAACTATATCTCCTCTTCAAACTTTGTTTCTTTGTATCGAATATCAAATTCTTCATATACCTTAAAAATCAGTATTGTAAATAATCTAAGTCCAATACAATAATCCATAAACATTCATTCCTTTGCCTATAATTAACTTGTATGTATTATAACACTTTTTTATCAAATTTTCTACTAATTCGACATATTAATCCTATACAAATCTTATTTTTTTATCAAATTTGTATCGCATAAATATTAACAACTGACTACCCGTCATTTAAATACTACCTGATTAGATTTAAAGTGAAGAATTTTGAATTAAAATTAAAAAAACTAGTGCAAAACACCTTACGCCTGACAGTATAGGCTTTCGCTTAACAGTACCACCTTTCGCTTTACAGTAGGGGCTTACGCCTGACCGTTGATTTTAAGTTTTTGTATACATATTTTCATCATTTTAATGCCGTGTTTTCTCTCGCACCCTTGCTTTTTGCCGTGTTTTCCTTCGCACCCATAGAAGTTACCGTGTTTTCTCTCAAACTAAAAACCGATGTTTGGCACGTGTTGGCTCTTGTTTTTTATACTGAGCACAAACTTGAAAGTAAAGAAAAAAGCCCACAGACCGCCTAAAACGGGCAGAATATGGGCAAATTAAGCGTGTTTCCTATCAAAAGTGCAAAAAAAGGCTTAATACCGTGATTTCTCATTGTATCAAACCTATATGTTTTAAATGGCGGAGAGAAGGGGATTTGAACCCCTGCACCGTGTTACCGATCTGCACGCTTTCCAAGCGTGTCCCTTCAGCCTCTTGGGTATCTCTCCATTGGAGCAAGCGGCGGGAATCGAACCCGTACCAACAGCTTGGGAAGCTGGAGTTCTACCATTAAACTACGCCTGCATATTTACTTTTGAATTAACTGCTTTTTCATATGAATTTTAGGAGGAAAAAATTCTCCTAAATGGATTTCTTTAATCCATGCAGTTAAGGGATGAAAGCTTTTTTCTAAAATCTCTTTAGATGATTTCACTTCTTCTTGTGTACCACAAAATATAGTTGCATGAGCATGGTATTCATATCCATCCGCATAATTTCCATTAAAAATGGTATGAAGTTCCATAAGAAGAGGATGATATTCAGGTTCAACAAATAAAACAGACGGTTCAAAAGTATTTATTTTAATGATTTTTACTTGAAACATAGAAAAATCATTTCCAACTGTTTCTATTAGATTTAGAAGAGATTGTTTTTGTTCTACTGGAAAGCTACCTAAAGAAATATGAAAAGGAATTCCCATTGTCTGTGTACCTTTATAATTTTTTAGTATCTCATTTTGCCAAGCAGATAAAAGGACTTGTGTATCTTCATCGAAAACGGCATATACAGTCAAAAATTTTTCTTTTTTCATCTTCTTTGCTCCTTAAGAACGATTTAAATTGTACCACAATTTCATTAATTAGTCAAACCTAGAATAACATAAAATCAAAAAGAATATAGAGCACCCTTAAATACATTTTTTGCTGTATTCCTTGATATACATTAGTTAATTTTGTAGAAAGTCAATTTCCTGCCCAACAAGTTGCTTTTCTTCCCCAAAAAGTTCAAAACCAAAATATTGATAATATTTATTAAAGTGTCTTTTTGTTGCAATAAAAACTTTATTCTTCATAAGGAAAAAATTGCATTCATCCACGATGAAGAGCTGATCTAAACTATATGCCTCAAATTTACAAGAAAAATAATCACTATTCATCTGAATTTCTATAGGCGAAATTTTTGCTTCATATTTTTCAATTAAGGTAGTAATCTGATCAGAAGCATAATCTATTCCATTAGATAATCCCCATTTCCGATTTGTACTGTAATAAGAAATAATAGATTCGCACTCCTCTTCTTTCACATAAATTCCATATTCCCAACCTTCAGAATCATAACTTACAGTATATAAAGAAAATTCATTAGGAGTGTCTATTTTATAGACATTTCGCCACTCATATTTATGAAAAAAACCACTTGGGCAATAAGAATAAACTGGCTCACGATCAATTGAAATATGATAATTCATTTTATAATCTAATTGAATAAATACCTGTCCATTTGTTGTTCTAAATCGTTCAAAGCCGTTTTCAAACTGAATCGTAGTATCACATTTTACATATGTTTTTGGAATAGAAGAATATTTTTTTACATAATAACTTGCTAATAAAGCAAACGGAAGCATTAAAAGTAAAGACCCAATAGAAAGAAATGGACACACTTTTTTTAAAATCCGACATATCTTGTTCGTTTTCCCAAATTTAGTAAATAAAATGGTAAAAACTATACTTAATATAAAAGAAATAAATCCAACGATTAATAATAAAATCGCTATAAATACGATGACCATTGCCAAAAACATCATAAGGCATCACCCCTTAAAAAAGCAAACCTATTTATGATAATTATATTACATAGCATTGTTAAATTCAAGATAATTCGTTTTACTCTATTTTGAATTAAGATTTTAAAAAAATAAATAGAACCTCCAACTTTTTATCTGTTAGTCCATAAAGCTAGAGGTTTCTTTGTAATTCCTATTTTTTTATTTTATTGACATAAAAATGCTTTAGCTTACTTCTACTGCAGTTTTATTCTGCATTTTTATTATTTAAAGAAAGTGTAATTGTTACATTTCCGCTACCAAGAATTTCTAAAAGCTGAGTCCCAGTTATATCTTGTATTTTACCAACTTTAGTAAAATTCCAACTATTTTTATTATAATAAATTACAAGTGAGCTTCCCTGATACCAAATAATATCTCCTGCTTCAGTATCAATATGCTCATCATTTCTTGGTAAATCGACTCCAAGAACACCTACTTTTTCCATATTGCCATAATCGTGTGCGTTATAAGTTATATCCCCTTTTTTTAACTCTTCAATCAGTGCCTTGGCTGTTGAATTATCTGTAAGTGTTGCTTTAAGTGTGTGGCCATTCACTTTAATATACATCATGCTTTCCTCCTTTTTTACTATCCCATTATCATTAATCCACTTTTGAATTCTTGATTCCGCTTCTGAAAGTGTGCTACGCGTTAGGTGCAAATTACTTACTATATTCGTTTCTTTATATCTTTCTTTCATATTTGCATTCATATAACCAGGGTCTGAAGATGCACTTGAGCTAAATGTGTAAACCTTTTTGTCTTTTAATTCATCATAATGTTCTATTAACGTACGGATAATCATAGGTTCTTCGCCATTCCACATAGGATATCCTATCATGATAGTTTCGTAATCCTCAATTTTAATTTGACTATAAGTACTCTGTGATATTTCAGGTCGAGCATCATTTCTTTTTTCGGTTTGACACCTTGAATTGCTATTATTATAGTTTACATCCTCAGCAGTATAAGGGATTTGAGCAATGATTTCTACTACTGTCCCACCTGTATACTTATGGATATAATCTGCCATTTCTTTCGTAGTTCCTGAATAAGAGAAATAGATAATGAGTATCTCTTCTGATTCTGTAGGTGTTTGAGGAATAGCGGGCCTATTGGGTTTTATAGGTGTGGGTTCATTTTTACTATTCTCATTCTTACATGCAGCAAGAACAAGACAAATCATACAGATTATTGTGACTAAAATAATACCTAGTTTATGTTTCATTTACAATCTCCTTTGTTGATATACTTAATAATTTTAGCAGGGTTTCCTGCGACTATAGTATTAGAAGAAACATCAGAAGTTACGACTGATCCAGCTCCAACTATAGCATTTTCTCCAATGGTTACTCCACCAAGAATAGTTGCATTAATTCCGATCCAAGCATTCTTTTTAATTTGAATAGGTTTGACTGCTGTACTATGGCGAAGTTCAGGTTCAAGACAATGATCTATCGTTACCAAATTTACTTTTGGTCCTATAAGTACATTATCTTCAATTGTAATTCCTCCCCGATCTAAAAACGTACAACAAGTATTAATGAAAACATTTTTTCCTACTTTGATATGGTTCCCACAATCCGTATAGAATGGCGGACGTAGATAAAATGTATCATCATATTCTCCACCAGTTAATTCAAAAAACAGTTCTCTTACTTCTTTTTCCGAGTGATACTCATTGTTTAATTTACTAAGTAAAATTCTTGTATGTTCCATGATTGTGGCAATTTTATAGTATTCTGGATCTTTTGACGAAATTATTTCGCCACGTGTTTCCCTTTCAAAAATATTTTCCATAAAGAATCCTTTCCATAAAAAAATGTAGATGATCTATCCCATCTACATTATAAAACCTCTATATAGTTATGTAAAATACTTATTTTTTATCGCTTACAATACCTTAATTGCATGACAAATCACATAATTGTGAGTTTTTCTTTGATATATTCTATAAACTTGGTCGCCGCTTGCGAAAATGGTTGATGTTTTTTCCATACGACTACGCTTGTTACAAAATGAGCAGGAGAAAATGGTACAAATACAATATTTGGATTTTTATATAGTGATACAGCACCCTCTATTGCAAATGCAATACCAAGCCCACTATCGACAAGCATGGCAGCATTATAAATAAGATTATACGTTGCATAAATGTCAAGTTTACTATAAATTTCACCAGCCCAATTTAATACGCCCTCGTTTTCTCCCCTTTGTGATGTAAAAATCTTATATCCTAATAAATCATTTATTGTAACCGACTTATAGTTTGATAGTGGACAGTCTTTCGGAACAAGGACACCCCAACGTTCTTTATCTGGTAATCGCAGATACTCATATTTAGATAGATTCGTGGGTTCAATTAAGATACCTAGATCAAGTAATCCTTTTTCTAGTCGTTCTTTAACAAAATCAGCATTGTTAGAGTAAATCGCAAACTTTACATTAGGGTAGATAACAGAAAAACCTTTCATAAGATCAGCAATTCTTCTTGTAGTTTCTGCTTCTCCTGTACCAATAGCAATCGTACCACTAAGTGTGTTTTTATCATTTTGAAATTCATTGATAGTCTTTTCTGTAAGATCTATAATTTCTTGGGCCCTACGACGCAACAACATTCCTGCATCAGTTAATGTTACATTCCGCTGACCACGTATAAAGAGTTTTGTTCCAAGTTCTTCCTCAAGTTGCATTAATTGTCTAGATAATGCAGGTTGTGAAATATGTAAACTTTCTGATGCCCGAGTTATGTTTTCTTCATTTGCCACTGCTAAAAAGTATTTTAATATTCTATATTCCATCGCTACCTCCATTATTGTTCACTTGTATTCTATATAAATTATAGTAAATTTGAAAGGAAAAGACAATAGAAAAGGCAGAGTTTCTCTGCCTTATTCTATATTTATTTTTCTTTAGAAATTTGCAATTTAAAACAATCGTTTCCTTCATTTTTTAATAGTTCAATCTTCTTATTTATTCCACCTGCATACCCAGTAAGACTTCTGTTACTTCCTAAGACTCTATGACAAGGAATAATAATCGAAATAGAATTATGCCCAACAGCTCCACCAACTGCCTGAGCCGATACTTTCTTTCCTGTTTCTATTTCTATTTGCTTTGCAATCTTTCCGTAAGTTGAAGTTTCACCAAAGGGTATTTCTAGCATAATTTCCCAAACTCGCTTTCTAAAAGATGAAATTCCATCAAAGGAAATTGGTGGCATGAAGTCTGGTGCCTCACCAGAAAAATAGATATCTAACCATTGTCTTACTTGTTTAAAAATCGGCAAATCTTTTTCTATGTGTTTTTCTTCTAAAGTATCAGCAAAATATTTTTGTCCAATAAACCATAATCCTGTTAATCGCTCGCCATCGCTTGCAAGTAATATATCTCCTATTTTACTTTTATAATTTGATGTATACTGCATAAACCTCTCCTAAATACCAAGTAAACTCTAAATTGAATTATTTATAACACTATTTAAGTTTAAAATTCTAATTTATTACTCTTCTTTATAAATTTAATACTACTATAGAAGCATTCTATCATATTTTTTATTTACTTCATAACAATTTTTATTTCTTTTATTATGTCTTGTATCTTTTCATCAAACATAATTGATTTATCAATAATCTCCTTACTACAAATTGGATAATCTTTATTTATGCGAATAAGACTAGTACCTTTGTTTTTATATGTCATATGCTCAAACGGATATTTTATTATTATGGGGGTGTTATATCCGACTCCTATTTCAAGCAATACAAGTTTCTTGTTTTGGCTTTTTTTCAAAAGCTTTTTATATAATTCATTCCATATTAAATCTGACGATATTTCTTTAAAAAATTTTGTATATATATTATTAATTTATTTTTTTATTGAAATCCAAATATGAAAGATTGCAAATATGGTTGCGAATATAATAAGTGGAATGCTTACAATCATTATTCCAGAAAATAGAAACAAAATGGATGGAATAACCGAAAGTAACATAGATTTTATCAAACAATTCTTCTTCCAAAAAAAGATCCATGATAAATAATACCCAAGCATCAATGTCAAATTTATAAGAATATAAATCATTTGTGCATGTGCAAAATAAAACCCCAGATAAGTATATGGAATATTAAAAATCATAAAAAGCATGACACCATATCTTCCAATCTGTTCGAGAATCTGTAAAATTATTTTTTTTTGGTTATTCTCTTCATTCTTTCTTCTTATCGCATAAAGAATATTCGGTAACAATAGTAATGCAACCAAAATCATTCCTATCCAGTTAAACCAATTCATATCTATATTATACCTCTTTGTTCTAACAGATCCTTGTGCAAATTAAAACTTGATTTTCTCAATTTTGAAATCACAATAATATTCTGCCTCCTCGGCCGTAAATTTTAGTACACAATAATCTGGATCTGTCACACCTTTTTTATAAAAAAGTTTGTCACCAAAACGCCAAATTCTATCTTTTAGGAGTTGGTCAGTACAAACACACATCGTTCCTTTGATTGTAAGCCCTTGATACTTCAATCTGCCCCGCTTATAAAAATATATACAAGCCTTATTGTTCTCTAAATATTGCTTAACTTTATTGCTTGATGTATTTGTTGAAAAATAAATGTCTTTTCCGCTAATTTCTCTTGGTGCAAGCATAGCCCTTGTTACCGGGTAGCCATTCTCATCTACGGATGAAATGAAAGCTGTCTTTTGATCTTTGATAAATTCAAATAATTTTTCTTTGTTCATATTTTCTCCTTTTTATTAGTAATGAGTCGATTTGTCTTTCCATGGTCGTTTACGCTTTAGCCAACCTTGTTCTAACCAGTATTTGCAATCCAAACTTTCAATCTGCTTTTTGTAAATTGACTTTTGGATCATCCGACATATATAAAATTTTAATTTTGTTTTGAGTTTTGTATGAGCTGGTTTATTAAAGTTGATTTTTACAATTCTACTTGAAAATTTTTCTATCTGTTTTCTTATCTTTATTTGTTTCCTATAAGGTAATTTATCCCAAAGAATATCACTCATTAAATGGGTATGAAATTCAAAAATCTTTGAAATTCCCCACCATGAAAGGCTATCTTTAATATCCTTTGCCGTTGATTTAGCACCTGCCCCAAGGCATTGGGTAATAACAACCGCTCTTTTAGAAAACATTAAAGGATTTGGTCTATGTGGCATCCATAAAAAAGCCATATGGTCTAAAAATGATTTCATTGCACCTGTTGTATGCATGACATATGCTGGGGAAGTAAACACCAATAAATCAGCATTCAGTATGGCTTCTCTTATCGGTGCTAAGTATGGATCATCTTTACACTTGTCCTCTCCTTCTACAAAACAAGTTGTGCATCCTGCACAAAATGTTGGTAAGTCCTTTGGAAGATAAAATTCTTTAATTACTGCCGTTTGGCGAAATCGTTTTAAAAATGCCTCTTTTAATTTGAATGTAACGCCTTTTTTCTCAGTGCCATTTACTACTACGATTTTCATTTAACTTTCTCCATTAAAAATTTATATTTATTATATCATAATTTAATTCTATTTGTATCATTTTTATATTTTATTTCATTATAAGAATTGTGATAATTTCATTTTTTCTATACAATATGTTTTTAATATAAAAAAATACCTCCACTTATTGTAACATATTTTGTCCAATAAATGGGGGTAAGTTCAATATAATTGGTGCAGATAATGGGATTCGAACCCACACGACGTAATGCCACTACCGTCTGAAGATAGCACGTCTACCAGTTCCGTCATATCTGCATAATATAGACCAATATAAAATTGATCTATTTATTTATGTCATTAAAATACGCTATTTCTAAATTTTTCCAATATTTTTGATCTTCTTCTGTAATTTCTCGAATTACCCGACATGGATTACCACAAGCGATAACTCCATCTGGAATATCCTTTGTGACTACAGATCCTGATCCGATAACAACATTTGAGCCTATGGTTACTCCTGGATTTACGACAACTGAACCACCAAACCATACATTAGACCCTACTCGAATTGGATATCCATACTCTAAATCTTTGTTTCTTACATCAGCAGAAATCGGATGTCCTGCTGTGTAAAAACAACATCTTGGTGCTACAAAAACATGATCTCCAAAAATAATTGGAGCTACATCTAAAAATACGCAATCAAAGTTTGCATAAAAATAATCACCTATATGAATATTAAATCCATAATCCATCCGAATGGAAGGTTCAATATAAAAATGTTTTTTTGTTGAACCAAACATTTCTTGAATAATTTCTCTTCTTTTTTCATTTTCAGTCGGTTTAGTATTATTATATTCCATAGCCTTTACAACTGCTTTTTGATGAAGACTCTTATCATTTTTGCTGCTATCATAGAGTGCTCCTGCAATCATTCGCTTAAAATTAGACCCATATCTGATATTCGCATGTTGAATCACATAATTAAATAAACGAGGTTGAATGTGAGGATATGTAATATCAATTGGCATATAATCACTAAAATATAGACTTTCTATTTCATATTGTAAATTAGTTAATTCTTCAATTTGAGCATAATACAAAGCTCCATACGCATTATAAGAATAATAGGTGACAAATTGAATTGTAAATTTTGTTGCCCCAGTTTCTTCCATTAATTCTCGCTTTGCTGCATCTAAAATTGATTCATTTTCTTCTACATGTCCCCCTGGTATTTCATAGGTTGTGCGATCCTTATGTTTGCAAAAAACAAATGAATCTTTATATCTTGCTACAATGACAACATATTTAATTTTTTCATCAAGATTAGGATAAAATTTTACTTCCACTATACCCTTTCTCCTTAAATAAATTTATAAGTTCTGCCCTTAACTTTTTTGTTTCAACTTTTAATTGTTCTAATGATGGACGATATTTCTCATCCCACATTTCTTCTTTTGGTAGCCACCAAACTGGTCCTTTCCCATGATTTCCATGCTCATTTAAATCCCCAGGATATCTTGGAAATAAATGAAAATGAATATGAGAATCTCCATTACCAAGCAATTCATAATTCATTTTTTCTGGCTGATAAAGATTGTAAACAGCCTCAGCAACAAGACTCATTTCTTCTAAATATTTTATTTTAAATGAATTCTCCAATTGATGAAGTTCTTGAACATGCTTTTTACAAAGAAATAATGTATATCCTTTGAATCTTTGATGATCTCCTAAAACAACATATCCTGTTTCTAATTCGCAAACAAAATATGGGTTTTTTTGATTAATAATATCCTTAATACGCTCACATACTAAGCATCCCATAGTCCTCATCCTTTCTATTCTTCAAGTTCTAAAGAAGATAATGTCAGTCCGTTTTTTGATAAAAGATCTGGTGTAATTTTATAAATTGGACATATCTCTATTGCTAAAACACCATAAAGAGCAATATCTTCCTTAGAATAATAAGCATACATATCTTTTTCATCTGCCACTTCACCAACGGAATATCCAAGTGCTGTTGGCAAATAATTTTGATATAATTCTTTAAAATCCATATACGAAGCTATATTTAAAACAACACAGTTCATATTTTGTTTTGTAGTTGTATTTTCAAAAACAATGATATCCCCTTTTTTTATTTTTCTTCTTTTAGGGTCGTTCAATCGCATTTCTATTGTTTTTGTTCCTTGTAAAATTGCTTGATAAGAATCATTCCATAATTTCATTTGATGTTTCATATATTACTTCCGCCTCTTTAATAAAAGAAATGCTTGGGTAATGTTCTTGATTTTTTTGAACTCTAAATTATATTTACCCACACTATATATTACTTCATATTCTCCATCTAATTTTAGATTTTCTTCATTCAAAGATGGAGATAAAACAATTAAGAATTCTCCTCTTTTATATGCAAATAGTTTTGAATTTTTCTTTGCATAATATACTTTAAAATTATTTATAGATTGTAAATCCTTATGAGCATGACGGAAAGAAATCAACTTTTGAACATGATAATATAAGGAATTCGGATTTTCTAAAGCGGATTCTACTGTAATTGTAGAATGCTTTTCATCTACAGGTAAATATAAATCCTCCTTGTTTCCACTGGAAAAGCCTAGATTTTTGGTATGATTCCACTGCATAGGAGTTCTACTTCCTGTTCGGTGATATCCACCTTCTTTTGTTGGAATTTCTAAATACCGCATGCCAATTTCATCTCCATAGTATAAAAAAGGTACACCAGGCATAGTAAAAATGAACCCATAAATAATTTTTATTTCTTCTAAAGAAAAGAACTTTGTTATCCGAATCATATCATGATTATCTGTTATAAAAGAAATGTATCCATCCTCTTTTGTTTCCTTATAATTACTTAAATATTCCTTTAAAAAAGGCAGAATACTTTGTTTAGATTCTGTTTTAAAATAAGATACATCCTTTTTAATCTGATAGGTATTTAAATCAATATCCTGATCTCTTAAAAGATGATGATATCCATTTCCACCATTCCATCCATGGTCTAAATAAAAATCCATATTGAATCCACATTTTAAAGCTCTTGTAGGATTACTCCATTCAGATACAAAAACAGCATTTGGATATTCCTTTCGGACTTCTCCAAACATTCTTTTCCATGCCGCTTGTGTCCCCACTTCACCATCATCATTTTTGACTAGACAAGCAGCCATATCTACACGAAATCCATCTACCCCTTTTGATAACCAGTATTTCATAACCTCTATTATCGCATCTTGAGTAGCATACGCTTCTTTTGAATTCGTTGAACATTGCCATGATTCTGTAACTTTTGAAAAACCATAATTTAAAGAAGGTTGGCAATTAAAAAAAGAGATGACATATGTTCCATTTCGTTCATATTCTCCACCTACAGCAGTTAAATTATTAGGTTTATCAAAAGCTCCATTGGTCCAAATATATCTTTGACTATATGAATTTCGTTCTTGCTTAGCGGACTCTAAAAACCAAGGATGCTCTTCACTTGTATGACATGGGACAAGATCTAATAGTAAGTGCATATTTTTTTCATGCATTTTCTTCACGAGTTCTTCTAAATCCGAATTGGTCCCATACCGAGAAGCAATCTTCTTATAATCTCTTACATCATATCCAGCATCCCTAAAAGGAGAGTCAAAACAAGGATTCATCCATATTGCATTACAACCTAAGGACTCTACATAATCTAATTTTTCAATTATTCCTTGAATATCTCCTATTCCATCTTTATTGGAGTCATAAAAGGACTGAGGATATATTTCATAAAACACAGCATCTTCTAACCATTCTATTTTTTTCATATAAGATATCTCCTTATAAATGTTTTGCAAGTTCTTTTAGAAAAGAGGGATTGTCTACCTCTTCAATTAAAATTAATTGTTGTTTAGACCCTTCATAAGGGGCTTCTAGTTTGTATTCTTTTAAAAATTCTTTTAAAGCATCCGTCTGTTTAAACATTAATCGGTCTTGATAAATTCCACCTATTAAAATATCATGTTTATAGATGCAATATCCTCCCATCATGCTTCTTGCTCGAATTGCAGGATCATCAAGAGATTCTAAATAATACTCCATTATTTCTTTTTTACATGCCATATGCTTACTCTCCTATGAATTTATTTTACTATTATTTTCTATTAAACATTATACAATAAATTATTTTTATGGTAAAGAAAAAAGAAGATTTTTATATCTTCTTTTACTCTGTAATAATATAAATGTTATCGATTCTTGCTCTTCTGTGAAATTCAACCTTATTCCCATTGGAATCATAAGAATAGGCCATTCCATCAGAGGTTACAATTTTAATACCATATAAGCTTTCTGCAAGAGATAATCTATAATTTAATAGAAATTCTTTTTGATTGATAATTAAACTAAACCGCTTAGAATTGAGGTCATAAAAATAATCAATAACAAATTTTTCTTCCTCAGGATAAATATATGAGGAATAAGGAACTTGTACTGCACCACCATTGATTCTATATTTCAAAATTCCATCTTCAAAACGAGCACCAAAAACCTCACCCGTTGTACCATCTGTTCTCTTACCATAGATTTGAAAAAAGGTCCAAGAGTTTCCAGCATGCTCAAGTTCTACTTCCATATGGCCCCTTAAAACTTTAGAAGATGAATTCCCAAAATCAACAATCATTTGAGTTCCATCATATTCAGAGTTATCATATAGATATGCTGTTCCATCCCCAAGCTTTATATGATTCAATTCTACATTTGTGCCATCCCCATTTTTATCATGAATATAATCATATATCCCTCTTGTTCCCCATACACCATCCCATTTTGGTAAAGAATCTGCTTGCGAATATGAATTGAAATCTTCTTTTAATAAATGATTCGGATGCTTTTTAATATGTTCAAATAAATCTTCAATCCATTCATACTGTGCATAAATTTCCACGCTATCTTCTATCACATAATCTAAAGGTAAAAAGGAATCTGGCACAATGTAAAATCCTTCAAAGGTCATATCAATATAAGCAGGGATTTCTATAGAAGATAAAGGTAAGCTATCTTTAAAGTTATATTCTTTTGTTTCATTATAAGGAAAAATAATGGAGGCCGTTTTTTGGTGTTCTATTTTATGATTTAATTTTGCATATTCGATATAAGCCATTAAAAATGGTCCTACTCCTTTCGCATCATCCGCCCCAACAGGCTCTGCTAAATAGTAAGCAATAGAACCATCTCGAATTGGATTCGTTTCTGGTCCTAATCCAGCTGTTATACAAATATGATTTAATTTTCCATTTTGATAACTATAGTCATAGACTCCTTCAAATATATCTTTTCCTACTTCTTGATAAGATGAATCTATATAGTTTAATCTTGAAGCCTTTAATAAAGCATAAGCTATCATAGAGGATCCAGAGCTTTCCAAATAATTAAAAATCATAGTATCTGAATAAGTTCCATTCTTTTGATATTCTTGATTCTTCAATCCTTGTAAATACTTTTTTGGAACCATAAATCCATTTGGTCCTTGATCAATTACTTGATAAAAAAGTTTAGTTTTGGAATCTTGATATAGTAAAATTCCTTGTAATGCTTCTTTCAATAATGAAGTTAAATAATCCTTATTTTCTCCATTTGGATAATACTCTAATACATCCACTAAGGATACAATAAACCAGCCCATTGAACGTAGCCAAAAACTTTGACTATTTCCTGTCTTTGAATCTGCCCAAAAAACTTCTCTGGTTGTATCATGCCCATGATAATACAATTTCTTTTCTTCATCAAACATATGATTTCTAATGTATTTGTATTGTTCAGTAATCCTACTAAATAATTCAACTTGATTCATTTGTTCAGCATAGCGAGCTAAAAATGGAACATACATATACATCCCATCTAACCAAATTTGATTTAAATAGGTCGTTTTATGAGAAAAATTTTGTGTTCCTGTTGCTAAAGGCATATCCATTAAAGAACGATACGTTTTATTTAAAGCAATTAAGTATTTAGGCTCCTCAGTCATCTCAAATGCATCAAAAAGAATACGGCTTGCACAAACACTATCTAATTCTCCTTCTTTATACCCTGTTATTTCTTTAGTTTCAGGATGAATAAAGTTTCCTTCTTCATCTATATAATAATTAATATAATTTAAAAAGAATTTTTTGTATTTCAAATTTCCAGTTTCTTTATATAAATTCACAACTGAATTTAAAAAAACGCCATCAATATAATTCCACCGACCTTTAAAACTTTCTTTATTCCACGCAGGAATATATCCTTTAGTTTCTGCAATCAATTTATCGATGTAGGAATTCATGTTTTGAACAACAGAATCTACATTGATTTCCCCCTTAACATAGGTTTGATTTCGACTAATTTTTGCATATAAAGTTATATCTGAGGTGATGAGCTTTGTGGGATTAAAATAAGTTGAATAAGATGCATCCTCATATAGTCCTTCAAGTGTGTATAAATCATCTAAAGAAACCATAGATGTATCGAAAGGTTCTTGATTTTTGACCCGAATCGTTTGTGGTTGCCCTAAAACATATAGTGTCACTAAAGAATAGGAATCAATAAAAGTAACTTCAACTTCTTTTACATATTCCTTTTGATTCGTTGTGTATATAATCTCAATGATATGTTTTCCTTCACTTAAGGTTTCTCCTTTTTTTAACCGAGTGGTAATCTCGTAAACAGGAACTCGCTTCCCTTCCATCGTTACAACGACTTGTTCTCCAAACATGTAATATTCATGGTATTCATCGATTTCAATTTGAATATCTTTATCGATTTCAAAATGAACAGGACTTTTTTCTTTTCCACAAGAACTTAGTAAAAATATACAAAGGAACATACTATAAATAATCCATATTTTTTTCATAAAACCACTCCAATTCTTTATTTCATTATATCATACTCTCCTATTATTGCAAATAAAAAAAACGCACCTTGTGCGTTAATCACATATTTAAAAAGTAAGCAAATCCAATAAAACTTGCAATGAATAAACCTATAAATATAATAAGGCTTACCCATGTCCATGCCTTCTTATTTATGCTAAGCTGGAAGAAAAAACTAATTAGTCCCCAAATGAATAGAATCACTGCTCCAGCGATTATACCGATGCTAATTACTAAAACAAAAATGGCAAGAATAGAATCAAATGTTAAAGACAACAACCATCCGCCAAGCAGTGCAAGTCCAAATCCGAAAAGAGAAAATATGATTGTTTTCATTGCAAAATAAAAACTTCTTGACCTTCTTTCCTCATCCATTTTTATTTTTTCAGCCTTCCGTTTCATAGTGGAATACTGATTGATAAAACGAAAAATATTTCGCATAACACACGCCTCCTATTATTTAAATTGTAACCTCATGTTTATTTTCTATACTTTATTTATATCATATTTAATCATTTTTGTCCATATTTTCTATTTTATCTATATTAGGAATTCCCTAAACTTCTAGAACCCGTTCCATTTTTAATAAAAATACTTAAAAAGAATTAGAATTAAGGCAGTTTTTAACAACTTCTTTTACATTTTCATAACTACAAGACTGCAAAAAATCTTTTATATTCATATAAGATACAGAATGTATTCGTTCTTCTTTGGATTTGGGATCTTGTGGATCCATAATTTTAAAGCATATAGGATAGATCCACTTAAGCACTAGATGATTATGATGATCAATAAAGCGAATGGAATAAGGAATTCCTTCTTTATAAAAGTTTTCTTTTTTTAGTATTATATTTGTTTCCTCATAGCATTCTCTGATTGCAGCATTAAGTCTAGTTTCACCAGACTCAATATGTCCTTTAGGCAAAGACAGTACTAAATTACCATAAATATTTTCTATGGTGCTAAGAATAAATTCTTTATAAAAAACAATAGCCATAGCACTTTCTTCTACTTTATACTCTTTTAAGTGGAACCAATAAAATTTTTTTCCATTGAAAGTTTTTTCATAGGTAGCACCACAAGAAAGTATTACCTTTTGAGAAGCAATATTTGATTCGTCAGCTGTTAATAATAGATGATGTATCCCGTAATCTAATGCAATTAAAAGAACCCTTTTTAAAGCTTGTTTCGCATATCCTTTATTTCGTTCCCACGGAGCAATGCAATACCCAATATGCCCTGCATAATTTAAAATAAATTCATTCGTTTCTCTTCTAAGATTAATCCCTCCAACCATTCTTCCATCTACGTAAATCATATAATAGTTTGCTAAAACATAGTTTTTAGGTAATGTATCTTTGTTTTTACAGCATTTAATCCGTTCTAAAAATTTTTCAAATTCCAAATCATCTGGATTCATATTAGAAGGTATTTTTTCCTTTCCACATTCTTTTTTATAACGGCGTTCAAATTCACAAAATGCCTCTTTATCTTCAATCGTTAGTTCTTTTATTTCTATCATATTTTCCCCTTTTATATATTAAAAATCACTTTATTTATACCATAAAGTGATTTTTAATTCTACTTCAATTCTAACTTTTTTATACTTTGAACAATGAAGAATCGCTATATTTTTATCTAATCAAAGGTATACCCAATGAGATTTCCTTTATACCCATTTCCAAGCAATTCACCAGAAAAAGAGCAATTCTTCATATAATAAGTAACGGTTTTAAATCCCAAAATTCCTCCTGAAGCAAAAGCTCCTTTGATGTTACCCTCAACCTGGCAATCTTTAATTATATATCCAAATCCAGCAATTCCCCCTGCTGCATGATTTATAGATTGAACGTTTCCTTTAAAAGTACAACCTATTAATTTTCCATAACTTGAGCCTCCGATTACTCCACCACTTCGATCTTGAGAAATAATCGTTCCTTCAACTTTGCAATTCCTAATGACACTACGAATCTCTTGAGCGGCAATTCCCCCTGCACAAGAAGCCAGTTCGCCATCAAAATCACTTAGATTAATATTGACATTTTCTAATATGATTCCATCAATATAAGCTCCATCTAAGTTTCCAAATAATCCTCCATTACAGCCACCATATTTTCCATGGGGTATCGTTTTTGAAGACTGAATCGTTAAATTTTTTATTTTGTATCCCTTTGGATTTATAATTATCCCTTGAAAAGCATTTCTTTCATTTTGTTCAGTAGGAAGATTTCCAACTGGTTCCCAATTTTCGTATGATTTTAAATCAATATCATTTTTTAAAATATACCATCCATTTTTATTTTGATTCATCTTCACTAAATCTTGAGCTTTGTAAATTTCAATTAAATCTTTATGGGTTGGATCAACTACATAAACGTTTGCCAACTGAGCTAAGTAACAAGTTTTTTCATTTTTACAATATATCTTTGCTTCTATGCTTGTTTTTCCCATCCCAGTTGCAGTAATTGCATTTTCCTTTACCGTACAAACATCTTCATTTTTACTATTGATGATGAGTTTCGTAATTGATAGATTTGTATCTTCTAATTGCTGTTTAAAATCGATGATTTGACTTTCTCCTTTATTGAGAAATAGATCATATATTTTAAATGAATCAAATGAATCTATCCCATTACTCCAATATTTATAATTAGATTGGCAGCTTGAACCAACTCCTATAAATATAAATGAAAGAAAAAGAAAACTTTCTATCGACAATATTTTAAAAAACTTTTTTAACATTTTAAAATTACCTCCCATAACTTTATGATTGTTATTTAGCTTGCTTAATCACAAGACCATATACGGCATGATTATAATTAATACTTCCAGCTCCAATATAATACTTTTGATGAGCATTCAAGGTATATGCTATCCCTGCATGGTATGCAACGCCTCTTCCATATTCATTATATTCTAATAAATTGAAATTTGAATCGTAAAGATATAAGCATGGATATGCCCCATTACCTACATCTATGTTTGCACTGAAATCTGTGTAGATATGATATGTTCCTGTAACGGTTGGTGTGAATGCATATATAACTGGTGTATGATCTATAGAAACCTCAATGGATTGACCTACAACTAGTTTTGGATATCCTTGCTTAATTTTCAAATCAAATGTTGCTGGTGTTCCCCTACGTCCTAACGCAATGATATAATAGTTATGCCCAGCCTGCAAGTTATAACAAATAAGAGAATCCAAGCTTCCATTTCCATCATCGTCATACGCAAGAAGTTGGCCACTAGAATTAATTAAAATCAAATAAGGATCCCCCGAAATTTTGGAGGTATATATCTCATACTCTCCAGATGATGTTGGCGTGAATCTATAAGTCATATAATCCCCTTGATTTAAAGATACAGTCTGTTTCTCATTAAATTTTATTTCATTAGAAGTATCTGGATTATACCCAATTTGCACAGTATAGTCATAATTATAGAAATAATCTTTTTCAAATGTTTCTATATAATATACATGGCCCGAAACAGCATTTACTACATGGCGATAAGAAATGTCTGTAGACTGATTTTGAGTTGCATCATGGATAATAATATTAGGGGATTGCACGCCATACCCTTGAATTAAATATGTACCACTCATAGTTGGAACAAATCGAAAGACTTGATGAGAAGAATCTGCCTTTACACTCTTAGAAGTATAGCCTTGTTCAACTATATCTTGAGTAATATCACAAACATGTTCATAGGAAGAAGTTTCATAAGTACCAATAGCACTTCCGTATTCGTAAATATCTCCAGATTCTTTCCAGCCAAATACCCAGGTTCTATATGTATTATCTTCTAATATGTTTACAGAAACTGATGTAACTACGTTCATTTTATTGTAATTTGAATTTGAACGGCGAGCTACAACATATTTGGATTCTGCATAACCACCTCCAACATGAATCAATCTTGGATTATTTTCATCTGGAATTAATTGAGAGGAAACTGATTTAATTAAATTTCCATGAACCTGAATTTGGTCTGTGTTATTGGTTTCATAAGTTTCAATATTTGCTTCATTATCTTCTACCCAAGTATCCCTGCTATAAAAATATCCCCTATTTCCAAAACCATTATGCAAAGCTTCAACATATGCTCCTACATTTAAAATATCACCAACATATGGTACAAATCCAAATCCAAATTGTAAAGTATCCTTTGTAAAACTTCCTTCTTTTTTCTTTAATCCAACGCCTCTAGCATTGTATCTAGTTTGAATAATAAAAGCTCCATCATCTTCTTTTGCATCATATCCATTATCTCCTGGATTTAAAAGTGATGGATTTGCAACTGTATGCTTAAATCCTATTTTATTAATAAAGTATTCTGCCGCATCATAATGGGTGTGTGGGTAGACAACTTTGGTAAGATTTGGATCATATCCACTATTTGATGGAAAATCATCAACTGTACGATAACGATATTGAAATAATGGTGTAATTCTTGAGAAACCAGTTGTATTGCTAGGGAAGTTTGGTAACCGATTAAAAATGTCAAATACCATTACATCTGCATACTTATCTCCTCCGATTGTGCGTATAGTATTGACAAAAAAGCCATATGCTTTTCCAACATATATATGCACACCTGAAATGAAAAATAAATCTTTTGGAATAATTTGTACAATAGGATCATCTGTAATAAGATCATCTTTATGATAATTCCCAAAATAAGAAGTTGCATATGCATGAATCAATCCATCTTCATTAGTATAAGAATCATAATTTATGGACTGAGCAGAACGATTCGCTTGAGATTGAATTAAAGATGGAGATTCACTTTCAAAATCTTTCCCTTTAGATTGAACACGAACGGATGCTTTTAATCTTGAAGATAATTCATCATTACCTAAAACCCAATCAATCGATATCCTTTCAAAGTATTCAACTTCTTCATTCGCTAAATTAACTTTAATATTATATAATAATCTTAAACTTTCATCTCCATATTGAATGCACATTGTATATGTTTCAAATCCAGTATCATTGGATGGTAAATATACGGCAATGAGCACAAACGGGTTCTGCAAATTATCTTCTACATATGTGTCTGCTTGAAAAAATCTTATATTATCATTTTCATCTTTTATTCTGTAGAATTGAAAATGCGGAATTTCAATAATTCTTGTTTCAAAAAACAAAGTAATTTCATCATCCTGAATTTGAATTTGTCCCTCTAAATTTTTAATTTCAAACTCATATTGTGAATCAGAATAAGAATATCTTTCTAGCATGTTTACTGGCAATACCTCTGAGGCTATAGATGCTGGGTATGTTTGAGAGATAGCCTCTTGATTTTTTTCTACTACTAGTGTAGTTAAAAAATAAAATAGCATAATACACATACAGGATGTAAAGAAAAAAGCACCTAGTTGAATTATCTTTTTTTTAAACATTTGATTTCACTCCTTACTTAATTAATAATTATTACAAAGAAAAAAATAATTTACTATTTTGAAACATATATTCAATTTTTAGATGATGATAAGTATTTTTAACTTTTTTGGTTTGATCTTTTACTCTCCTTGAGTAACTTTTTTATTTCACCCTCCTCTTCTTAAATTACAATAACTTCAAATATGACATGCCACTTTAATGAGAAATTTTGATTCAGTTTTTAAAATAACTTAATTGGTTAAGTAAATGTTAACATAAAAATTTCACTTTGTCAAGGAGTAGCAATTTAGGTGATAGAATAACCCAGTCTTATTGTATTTTTTTCAATTATGCTGTAATCATTACTCAAGGCTTATATCATTTTCTTGCCCAAATTTTAGCCCCCTTACTAAATCAAATTAAAAATTATAGAAAAACTCTGGAATTTTTGAATTTTCCAGAGTTTAATTTAAATATTTTTAATCGTAATAAACATTTCAATTTAAATTATTAATTACTTTTCTTTTTTAAGAGAAATTAATAATTTATTCAACTATAATTACGATGGTTTCTATGTATGCTCCACCTGCAGCTCCTGTTATGATTACTTCTGTGTTTTCTGTTGCTGTATATACAAGCTTATTTTCAACTAATGTATAGTCTTCGCCATTTAGTCTAACTCCACTTGAATATGGCATTGTTACTGTTAATGTTGAGCCTGCTGCTACTTTTATCTTTACTTCATTATCATTCTTTAATGCGATATATTGTCCATTATGGGCTACACAGTTTGTAAATGTAATTTCTTCTGTTGATTCTACTGCTTCTCCATCTGCTGGTTTTGTTGCTAGATTCGCAAATACATAATTTAATGTTTCAGCATATTTTGGAGCTTTTGTAATTACGATGGTTTCTATGTATGCTCCACCTGCAGCTCCTGTTATGATTACTTCTGTGTTTTCTGTTGCTGTATATACAAGCTTATTTTCAACTAATGTATAGTCTTCGCCATTTAGTCTAACTCCACTTGAATATGGCATTGTTACTGTTAATGTTGAGCCTGCTGCTACTTTTATCTTTACTTCATTATCATTCTTTAATGCGATATATTGTCCATTATGGGCTACACAGTTTGTAAATGTAATTTCTTCTGTTGATTCTACTGCTTCT
The DNA here is from genome assembly GCA_910584005.1 of uncultured Anaeroplasmataceae bacterium. GTDB lineage: Bacteria > Bacillota_I > Bacilli_A > Acholeplasmatales > Anaeroplasmataceae > Pelethenecus. The sequence continues at coordinate 364,390 of CAJTXR010000001.1, forward strand.
CCATCTGCTGGTTTTGTTGCTAGATTCGCAAATACATAATTTAATGTTTCAGCATATTTTGGAGCTTTTGTAATTACGATGGTTTCTATGTATGCTCCACCTGCAGCTCCTGTTATGATTACTTCTGTGTTTTCTGTTGCTGTATATACAAGCTTATTTTCAACTAATGTATAGTCTTCGCCATTTAGTCTAACTCCACTTGAATATGGCATTGTTACTGTTAATGTTGAGCCTGCTGCTACTTTTATCTTTACTTCATTATCATTCTTTAATGCGATATATTGTCCATTATGGGCTACACAGTTTGTAAATGTAATTTCTTCTGTTGATTCTACTGCTTCTCCATCTGCTGGTTTTGTTGCTAGATTCGCAAATACATAATTTAATGTTTGTGGATATTCCACAACAGCATCTTTTTCTAAAGCATCTAATGCTGTTTTTGCAGCAGCAATCGCTAAAGCTAAAGTCGCTTCATCTTCAGCAGCAAGAATTGCTGCCTTTTGGGCTTCTAAAGTTGTTTCATAATTCGCATTTTGAGTATACTTATTTGCTGGATATTCTTTATCCAATTTACTGCAAGCTTCTTCCTTCTTTTGCTCTAATGTCTTGAAAAGAACACCAACAAAACCTAAATAATCACTTGAAGTTGCTTCAATAGTAACAACACCTGCATCAGTAATTTCATACAATACTATTTCTCCAGCACCATTTGCTACAATAGTCTTATTTCCTTCGACGACAACGCCATTAAGCTTTACAGTTTGAATCTTTGAATAGTAACCAACTAATAAAGTAGTTGCTCTATCAACTTTGAATTCAATTTTAGCACCTGTATTGAATTTTAACCAGTTTTCAGCAGAGCCATTACTTGCACAATTTGTTAAAGTAAATTTATAGTATTGAATTGATGAATTACTTGCATCAATAATTGAGCCTGGTGTAATAATAGTTTCAATTCCTGTCTTTGCTGTATTATAATGAGATCCTTTGAATGTAACACCAACTGATTCTGTAATTTCAGCTGACTTATATTCTACCTTAGCATATAAAATTGGGTTATTCTCCATAGTTACATCAAGACGTTCAATATCCCACATCCCTGTTGCAGTAAGAGCATATGTAAAATATTGTACTCCTGTTACTTCATCAACACGTTGAGATAATAATATTGCCTTTGACCCATCTGCATTCGTAATGGAAGGTGGATTTACCAATTGATTTTGTTGAGGAGCAACAATTAAGGTAACTTCTGCATATTTTAGTGTAGCAAAAGATAATTTACCTGAACTATTTAATTTTAATCCATAATTGGTCGTAATCGTTGTCCCTGCAAGATTTTTAAATGTATACGATTTGCTAAGTTTCTTATTAGCAGAATTATTCACATCAAACATATCAATACCAGCAGCCCCAGTTTCTGTAGCAATGGTTGTAGTTGTTGTATACCATTCAATTGCCGTCCAATCTGGGATTGTAGGATTACATTCAACAGAAGCATATACATTACTTCCATCACAAGCAGTTGCTGTAATTGTAACATTGCCTTCTGCTAAGAACGTAACCTTTCCTGTATATTGATCAACTATAGCAATAGATTCATCAGATGAAGTCCATAAAACAGATGTATTATTTACACCTTTTGGACCTATTTCAACCGTAAGATTTTGTGGAACACCAACAATCTGTTTTGGTTTCAAATTTTTAATAGTTATTGATTCAACCTTGTTATCTACAATTCCTGAATCAGGAATCACAACTATCTTTGTTATGTATGTTGTATCTTTTGCGGTAAGAACAAATGATCTAGCATTTTCATCATATACAATATAATCATTTTCAACCTCACTACCAGTAGAAGCATTATTGAAGAACATAATCATCTTGCCATCTTGTGTATCCGTAGTAGCTTCAGCTGTACCAGCATAATAGCCATATACTTCAATATAGCACTTCCCATTTACAGGAATTTGAATTGTACCACCTGCTTGAGCAACATAATGTGTATTCCCATTATTGTCTTGGAATGTAAATCCATCACATACAACTCCAGCTACTTCAGCTACTTTAAAATTATAAATTGTTGGAGTCCCCATCGTATCCCCATCTAATTTATCTGAAGATGTATCTTTTGTCACATTCCAACCCATAGCAGTGATTAAAGCATTGATATCCCAGTTCGTAGTTGTATCAGTTACATATCTAAGTTTACCAGTATCAAATATTCTATTTATAATCGCATTTCTTCCATTAAATTCTTTAGCTACAGTATTGGCATCTAAAATGTAATCTTTCTGACTCTGATTTGTTAATCCCATAGAATCAGCAGTTGCCTTATCCATCTTCCATCCTACCATCGTTGGTGCAAATGGTGTTGCTATTTGAGTCTTATACCAAGGTCCATCTGTTAATTCAATATCTTCACATTTTGTGTTTATATATGCAACCTGATTATAGCATCCAGAACTCCATGGCGTACGAGCTAAATATGTTTTTTGCCCTTTTGCCTTTGCATCAGCAGATTCCTTTACAGTAGAATTATAAATAACTAATCCTTTACCAAGCTTTAATGTTTCAGCCATTTTTGGTGCTGTGATATATGTATTATGTGTTTTAGCGGCCTCATCCCAGAGAGATACAATTTCACAATTTTCATATAACGCTACTTTACCGCCTGCTTCCATCCAAATAAAGTCAACATCCCCTTCAATGTAACACCCATAGAACCAAGCCTTACCAACTGTTCTTAATGTATCTTGATGGGACTTAAATCCACAATTATATGCAGCAGTATTTCCTGTTGTATCTGTTCCAAGAACCTCTGCTTGAACATCACCAGCATGATCAGAACGATACCAATCGCTTTCTAAAGTCAAATTTTCAAGAATAATACTTGCAGATCCTTGAATGGATATTAAACAACGATTTTTAGAATCACAACCTGTTTCTCCAGGCATTTTACTTCCATGCCCTTTAATGATTACCTCAGAACCATATTTAGCATCGGTAGAACCAAGAATTTGAATCGTTGCAGAGCCTTTATACATCAAGCCATTCTCATTATATGTACCTTTTCCAAGAGTAATTGTGTAAGTATCATTTGAATTTGTTGGTATTGCAGCAAATGCCTCTTTAATCGTTGAATGCTCAACTCCATTCATAAAGATCTTTCCATCTGCAACTCCAACCCTTGACCATTTTGCATATAAAGTTATATCCTCTACTACGATATCCGTTGAAAAGTCCCATTCGTTTGTACAATCGGTTTCCTTATACCAACCCTTAAATGTATATCCTTCTCTTGTCGGATCAGCTGGCTTTTCTACCTTGCCATTTTCTTCAACAGTTATCTCTGCTACACTACTTCCCTTTTGGCTATCAAAGCTTACCTGATAAGTAATGATATCTTTTTCCCATTTTGCATATAAGGTTATATCTTTTGTAACAATATCTGTTGCAAAATTCCATTCATTTGTACAAGCATCTTCTTTATACCAGCCTTTAAATGTATAATCTTCTCTTGTTGGATCAGTTGGCTTTTCTATCTTTCCATTTTCTTCTACGGTAATCTGTGCAACACTACTTCCTTCTTGACTATCAAAACTTACCTTATATGTTGTTGGAGCAGGATTGGCTTTCTTTTCCCACTTTGCATATAAAGTTATAGCCTTTGTTACAGTATCTGTTGCAAAATTCCATTCATTTGTACAAGTAGCTTCCTTATACCAGCCTTTAAATATATATCCTTCTCTTACTGGATCAGCTGGCTTAACCACATTTTTCCCTTTCTCTACCGTTTGACTTTGGATGGTTCCTCCGCCTTGTGTGTCAAATGTTATTGAAAATTTTTCAGTTTCAACAACAGGTGGCTTTTTGGGTTCATCTTTTTTACATGCAGTAAATGCAACCAAGCCAAAAATTGCTAAAACTGCAAAGAAAAAATATCTTTTTTTCATATTATTCCATTCCTTTTTCTGATTTTTTATCTATATCTAACATAAAAAAATATAGACAAAATTAATGTATATATATTATATATAAAGAAAATGTTTTAGTCAATGCAGATTAAGAAAATTATTTTTAGTTATTTTTTTGATTATTATTAAAGCAAGAAAAAGCAAAGAGAAAAACGATTAAAACTTTTTTTTTGAGATAGAAAATAGTCATATTTTTACTTATATGGTTTTGTACTATTATCAATCAATTTCCTTTTATCTTTTCTTGCCATTTGTAATTTTTTTGGTTAGCTTTATAAAAAAATACCTCCATTTATTGTAACATAATTTGTCCAAAAATGGGGGTAAGTTCATTTTCTATGGCAAAGATATACTACTTTAATACAATTTGCATACCCCTAGTTTTTCTGCATACCCTTGGCATAATATTGCATACCCTTGGCATAATATTGCATACCCTTTAAGAAAAAGTGCATACCCCTAA
>CAJTXR010000001.1:368926-635153 GCA_910584005.1 uncultured Anaeroplasmataceae bacterium
ACTATTATTATCTTTGTTATATAAGTTTTCTATTTTTTCTTTCATAGCGAATACATTGTCACTCCGTTAAATTGAAATTTATAGTATCAAATAGCGTTTCCGTATCTCAATATGTAGTGAGAATAATTTTCGTCCACAACGACAAAGCCATTTTTTTCATAAAATTTCTTGGTGGGATTACTCTTAAAAGTATCTAAAAATATCGGTTTATTCAATTCATCTGCTTTTTTAATAAAGTCTTGTAAGATTAAAGAGCCTAATCCGTTGTTACGATATTCGGATAACCAGGTAAAGACATCTACTACAATTTTAGAATCTTCTTCTTTATAATAAACATATCGGCGGTTAGATTTTTGACTACAATTTTAAGAAGATTAGGCTTTAATTGTTTCAAATGACTTTCCATAATAGACATATCGCAAACACCAAAAAACTCTAATATATACTTTTCAAAAGCATCTATTTGGCACTTTATATAATTGTCGTGGTCAGCATCGGTATATTGAACTAATTCATAGGTTTTCATTATGGTTCGTTTATAATTCTCCATTAAATTGAAATTTGTAAATCAAACAATATTCTCACCCAAGATTATTTTTGGCATTGTTGTTAAACACCTATTCCAACGTTTATAGAATTTTTCTATGCCGAGTTTTCCGACTCTTGCATGAACTTCTTCATTTTCCAGCACCCAATACAAGACATATGTTACCTTACCTACATTTCTTGTAATACGAACGGGTAATTCTCCGTCTTTAACAGCATTGAAATCTTTTTGTCGGTGAGTACGTTTTATATAGTGTACATCAATAACACCTTCTTGCTCCAAGTAAAATTCCGCTACTTCCTTCATCAGTTCTTCGATTTCATCTAACTTGGTCAGTTTTGCCTCATATATACATATCTCATTAAACATAAAACACCTCCGCTAAATTACTGTTTATCTTTCCTTCCAAATACATCAAAAAAGTATAAACGCAGTTCCTTTCATAAATTTTTGTTTTAAATAATTACACAAGCTTCATAACTATCAAAAACCATAACCATTATACACTATTTTCTTCAAAAAATCTATTCTATAGCACAAAAATCCAACCGCAATATAAACTTAAAAAAGGTTTAATACTTGAAAATCTGCTCAATTTTCCTTGTATCAAACCTATGCTTTTTAAATGGCAAAGATGTACTACTATAATACAATTTGCATACCCCTAGTTTTTCTGCATACCCTTGGCATAATATTGCATACCCTTTAAGAAAAAGTGCATACCCCTAATTTTTATTGACTAGTGTATGCAGTGCATTATAGATATTCTAAAATATGCTCCAAATCATTTTTGATTAAGGATTGCATACTTTCTTTATATTTAGACAACTCCAAATTTCTTAATTGCTTGCTATAATGTTCGTCAACTCAATTTTATAAATTAAAATCTGATTTAGCTTTTCTAAACATTGTCTTACTGAAGTCCCTTTTTCATCTTACAACACTCTTAATATAATATCAATATTATCGTTTATTTTATTTTTTGTATCCCATTTCGCCAAACAACAAATTAGTCTAAATCCACGCACTCTGATAAAAGACCTTTCGTCATTTAGCATTTTCAACAATAAATCAAAATAATTATACAACTCATTTGATTCGGTAGTAATAACTTCCAAATCTAATAATGTTTTATACGCACTATTATTATCTTTGTTATATAAGTTTTCTATTTTTTCTTTCATAGCGAATACAGTGTCACTCCATTAAATTGAAATTTAACGTTCAAATCTATAATACTTGAAACCATATTCTTCTCTAATAAGCTTAAATCCAACTTTTTCAAGCACATGTTGACTACGGGTATTTTTTATAATTGTATCAGCATTTACAGCAACCATATTCAACACTTCAAAGGCATATTGTATCGCCAACTGCTCTGCACGTGTGCCGTATCCTTTACCTTTCACTGTATCATTTTGTAAATGGATACTCAATGTACATTCCCGATTTGTTTGATTGATGTCTTTTAATTGCAACTCTCCGATCGGTTTTTCATTTTTCATTATTGCAAACAGAATACGAGATGGATTTTGCTTTGTTTCAAAATATGTATTTACGGTATTTTCATCATATTTGTATGCTGTAAACAAATTCATATCCATATAAATTGAAGGGTCATTTTCCCAACTCATATATAATTGTTGACAGAGTTTTCTTGTCATTATATGGAGAGATATTTCGTCCATATACACCTCTAAATTACTGTTTATCTTTCCTTCCAAATACATCAAAAAAGTATAAACGCAGTTCCTTTCATAAATTTTTGTTTTAAATAATTACACAAGCTTCATAACTATCAAAAACCATAACCATTATACACTATTTTCTTCAAAAAATCTATTCTATAGCACAAAAATCCAACCGCAATATAAACTTAAAAAAGGTTTAATACTTGAAAATCTGCTCAATTTTCCTTGTATCAAACCTATGCTTTTTAAATGGCAAGAGTTACCTAAATTGATACAATTTCCGCACCCTTAATCATCTAGCGTGCTTTCTCTTGACCTAAAAAAACGCTATTTGGTATATGTTGGCTTTAGATTTTGAAATCTAACACAACTGGAAAGTATAGAAAAAATCCCACAGACTACCTAAAATGGGCAGAATATGGGCAATTTGAACGTGTTTACTATCAAAAGTGCAAAATAAAGGTTCAACACAACGATTTTTTATTGTATCAAACCTATGCTTTGACTAGTACAAGTACTTGGTTATTGCAATTTATTTTAATATTAGAAGTAGATGAATATCTGATTTTATTCCGACTACTCTTCTTCATTTCTATAAAAAAGTTTTTTGTTGAATGATGCATCACTTACAATTTTATAAATTAAATCGGGAATCATCACTTTTCTACCATAATTATATTTAGCTTGTTGGTCCTCACTTCTACCAATTAAGGGCTGTTTCAATGCAGAATTATCAGAAACTACTAGCAAAGCAATGGCATCTACTTCTAATAAATCGGCTAAAAGGTAAAACGTGCTTGTTTCCATTTCAATTAAATCAGGATGAAATCTTTTTATTTCCTCTAAATGAGAATATTCTAAAGCAACAGAATCTGTACAAAAAACACATCCTTGCTTTAAATTATATCCAGAACGTTGAGCTAAAGAAACAACTTTATTTATAAAATCTTGTTTAGGATATACTTTTTCAAAAAGATGATAATCAATCAAATGCTCACATAAATAAGCATTTGAATAGACTCCTGCAATACTATAGCTCGGTGTACATAAATCTCCTATTTCATAATGCTCATTTAAACTGCCCACCGCTCCAACAAAAATTAGTTTTTTAAAACTCAACTCTGCACAAATAATCAAATGATCTAAAAGATTTGCTGCTGAAGAGGCACATTGAATCCAAAGAATTTTCTTCTCTTCTTTTTCAACTAAATAACTAGATATGTAAGAATGTTCTGATAAAATTGTGATATGAAAAGATGGATCTGTACATATCTTCGTTGGCTTCCATCCGGGTGCCATTACTAATGCATCGTATACTATGTCTTTTGTAACACCAAAAGTATGATAAGCTAATTGTTCTGAATTATACTCATGCATTTTATCTAAAATTTTTTTTAATTTTTCTTGCATAAAAACACCTCACTTAAATATAAATTATAATTTGTAATTATTTCTTTTTTGGTAAATCTTTGCACGTATCAATAACTATTTTTTTTAAAGATTCTCGATTGTCTATATCATCTACTAAATACATAGATTTAGCACCATCATAAGGTATAGATTCTTTCATATTGTATTTTTTATTACCATCTACTACCTTAACAAGTAATCTATCATCATATATACCACTAAATAAAATATTATTGTAATAAAGCAAGTATTCTCCCATCATTGATTTACAAGTAATATTATCTAGTAAACTAAATTGCTCTAACACAATCTTTTGTTGTAGCCATTATATCAACTCTCTTTCAAATTACTATTTATCATTAAGTTTTAATTGACTATTAGTATATCACAAAATGCCAATAAATGCAAAAAAAGGTCTGACACGATTGTATCAAACCTGTATGTTTTTAATGGTGCGGCCAATGAGAATCGAACTCACACGGGAAATCCCATACGCCCCTCAAACGTACGCGTCTACCAGTTCCGCCATGACCGCAAGAATATAAAAATAAAAATTATATATAAAAGTCTAAAATAATTAATACTTTAGACTTTGACAATTCAAATGGTGCCGAAAATAGGACTCGAACCTACGACCTATTCTTTACGAGGGAATTGCTCTACCAGCTGAGCTATTTCGGCATAGTTTTATTATACTCTATTTTTATCTATAAGAAAAGTAAAATCCTAACAAAAGTTAGGATTTTATCACTTTTTTAATAATTTAAATAAATCTGGTGTAATTCCTTTATCTTTCAATAGTTTCACTATGCGGTCTTCTTGCTCAACAGATAAACTTCGATTCGCAAGTCCACACCCCTTACGAATAATACTTCTTAAATTTTCCTCATCATTTAAATCTAAGCTAGATGCCTCACTAACAAGTTCATACATTGCTTCTTGATTAATATTTGATCGAGAAATTAAATCAATAATACTCTTAAAATCCATTTTAAAATCCTCCCAAAATTAATATATGAGAGGACATTCGTTTAGTTTACTATTATTCGTTCATCCTTTAAACTTCTTCCTAAAAGTTCAGATAGAGCTTCCTTAGGAGATTTTTCCCCACATACCACCTCATATGCGACCTGAATAATAGGTAATTCTAAATTATATTTAATTCCAATTTGATAAGCAGCTTTTATTGTTTTTATTCCTTCTACTGTCTGTTTAATACTTGCGACAGCATCTTCTACTTTCATTCCTTGTCCAATTTTATATCCACATTGGAAATTCCTTGAATTTTTTGAAGAAGCTGTGACAATTAAATCCCCAATTCCAGCTAATCCATAAGCTGTTTCAGCTTTTCCACCTAAAGAAGTTACAATCATTACAATTTCTCGTACTCCTCTACTGATTAAGAATGCTCTAGCATTTTCCCCTAAGCCCATACCAGAAGCAACACCAGATACAATCGCTATGGCATTTTTAATTGCCCCTGAAGTTTCAACACCAATTACATCGTTTGAGGTATATACTCTTAAATATTGATCATTAGAAAATAAATTTTGAACAAATATTGCATCTATAGAATTTTCTGATGCGGCAACCAAAGATGTTAACTTTCTTAAAATTAATTCTTCGGCGTGGGAAGGACCAGATAAATTCACATAGCCTTTTAATAAAGTTGGCTTAATTTCTTCTTTTACAATTTGGCTCACACAATAAGAAGTTTCAGGTTCAATTCCTTTGCTGACATTAATTAAAAGTTTTTTATTTTGAAATAGTAAATTCATTTCTTTTAAAACCGTACGCATAACTACAGTTGGAACTCCTAATATAATAACATCTGCAAAATCTACTGCATCCTTTAAAGAAAGGGTCGCACGAATTGTTGATGGTATTGTAGTATCAAAAAATGGATGAGTATGAGTTTGATTAATTTTTTCAACAAATTGAGGATTAATATCTCGTATTAAAACCTCATGATGATTATCTGACAGAACTTGAGCTAAGGTTGTTCCCCAAGCACCGCCACCTATACATGATATCTTCATATTTAATCCCGCTTTCTAAATTCAAATTTTATAGGAGTTCCATAAAAATCAAAGTTTTTTCGAATTTGATTTTCTAAATACCGATAATAAGAAAAATGTAAATACTTCGGTTCATTGACAAAAAAACTAAAAGTTGGTGGTTCTACTCCTACCTGTGAGGTATAATATAATTTAATTTTTCCACCATTAAATTCGCTTGGCGGAAACATAGCTACTGCATCACTAATTACATCATTTAAAATAGAGGTGGAAATTCTTCGATGATTGGCTTCATAGGTTCTTGTAATTTCAGGAAATAAAGTATGTACTCTTTTGTTTTCTAATGCCGATAAAAATACAATAGGAGCATAATCCAAATACTTAAAAGCCTTACGAATATCCTCTATAAATTTCTGCATAGTCTTAGAATCTTTTTCGATTAGATCCCATTTATTGACGACGATTATACATGGTCTTCTATATTCTTCTATATACTGTCCAACATGTAAATCTTGGTCCATTATACCATCTTTGGCATCCAAAACTAATAATACAACATCGCTTCTTCCAATTGCATCTAGGCTTCTTATAATAGAATATTTTTCAACATTCTCATACACCTTGCCACGCTTTCTAAGCCCTGCTGTATCAATGACAACATACTCTTTTCCATCCACTTTAAATCTAGTATCAATTGTATCCCTTGTTGTCCCTGCAATAGGAGATACAATCACTCGATTGTCATTTAATAAACAATTGGTTAAACTTGATTTTCCTACGTTTGGTCTACCAATTAAAGAAAAGCGAATCGCATTATCTTTTTCTTCCAACATTTTAGAAGGAAATTTTTCAATTACAATATCTAAAAGGTTTCCTGTTCCTATACCATGAGAGGAGGATACTGGAATTGGATCCCCGAATCCCAAAGCATAAAACTCATAAATATTATCTTTAAATTTTTGATCATCCACTTTATTCACTGCCAAAATTACAGGTTTATCTGTTCTATATAAGAGTTTGGCAACATAACTATCATCCTCTGTAATACCACTTCGGCAATCCGTTACAAAAATAATGACATCTGCTTCTTCCATTGCAATTTCCGCTTGAGCTTTAATTTCCGTCAAAAAAGGGGCATCCCCTAATTCGATTCCGCCAGTATCAATTAAGAAAAACTCTTTTGATAACCAGCTGCCTTTAGCATATATACGATCACGAGTTACCCCTGGTTCATCATCAGTAATGGATAAACGCTCCCCAATAATACGATTGAATAATGTTGATTTGCCCACATTCGGCCGACCAACAATGGCTACCTTTGGTAACATATTATTCACCACCAATACAATATGATTTTATTTTAAAGTATCCTTAAACATATCTCCTAAAGTTACAGTTGTTTCTTCAGATTCAAGATATTGCTCATAAGATTTTCTTTCTTCCTGCTCTTTAATACGCTTAATAGATAAGCGAAGTTTCCATTCTGCAGGTTTTATTTCAATTACTTCACAAGAAATTTGATCTCCTGCTGCATAATAATCTTTAACTGTTCCATTTTGATTTTCAGTTAACGCTTCACTTGCAGGAACAAAGCCATCTACTCCTAAAGCATCTACAAGTAGCCCATTTTCTGTAACCTCTGTTACTACTGCATTTACGATATCGCCATTTTTAGCATGAACACGAGTCCAAGGATTATCCATTAATGCTTTTCTTGATAAAGATATTTTTTCTTGTTCTACATCCATCTTCAATATCGCACATTCTACCTCATCGCCAATTTTAACAAAATCATTAAAATTATCATTTGGATTATGGGAATATTCAGAATGATGTAATAATCCCTTAACATCAGCGGCTAGTTCAAGTAATAAGCCAAAAGGCAATTTATTCGTTACTTTTCCTTTTACAGTTTGTCCTACTTTGACTGTTTTAGCATAGGCCTCATATGGAGTATCTAATAATGCTTTTCTTGATAAAGATAACTTGCCATTTTCTTTACCTACAACCTTAACTTCTATTTCATCACCAACATGTACTAAAGCGGTAATATCCTTTGTAAAAGTATGAGCATATTGATTTAATCTCAATAGACCTTGGTTATAATTAAATCGAATAAATAAACCAAAGTTTTCAACTTTAACTACCTTTCCAGTAAGAACATCTCCTACTTGAATGCTATCCAATTCCTTCGCTTTTTCTTCTTGATAAATTTCTTGATCAATCACTCTTCTAGAAACTACTGCACTCTTTCTTGCCTCATTGACCTCCATAATTCGAACAACCAAAGTAGATTTTATTTTTAAATCTTGAGGTGCTTGGCTTAGAGGTAAAAATAAACGATTCCCTTTATATTCTACAGAATATCCTTTATTTTGAATTAAATTCGTAACGGTTACTGGAATGTCTTCATTATTCTCCTTAGCAGCAAGAACCTCTTGAAATGCTAGTTTTGATAATTGATGAAGCCGAGATAGATAAATATGACGATGTCCATCATTGTCCTCATTTGAAATTCTAGCCACTTCACACTCGATAATATCTCCTTCTTTTACTAATCCATAAAAACTAGAAATAGATTTATCATTTGTATAATGATCTAAATACATAATTCCTTCTGTTTCTTGTTGAATATCTAAAAGGATCTCTTTTTCATGGACTTGAATGACAGTTCCTTTTACTTGATCCTTTACTTTTAATTTTTTCAAATCATAATCCATATAATTTTCCATACTGTTTAACCTCTCATTTATTAATTCTATAATTTTGTTAGAAACCTCATCCATGTTTAAATCACTTGTATCTAATAATATTGCATCTGTTGCTTTTTTTAGAGGAGCAATATCCCGATGAGAATCTTTATAATCTCTTACCTTAATTTCTTCTAAAATTGTTTCATATGTTGCTTCAATTCCCTTAGAGGTAATTTCTTCATATCTTCTTTTAGCTCTTACTTCTGGAGAAGCAGTCAAGAATATCTTTAAATCTGCATTAGGTAAAACCACGGTGCCAATATCTCTACCATCCATCAATACTTTTCCATGTTGAGCAGATTTTCTTTGGTATTCCACCATTAAATCACGAACATAAGCAAATTTACAACATGTAGAAACATGGTTTGTTACTTCACTGGTTCTAATTTCTTCTGATACATCTTCTTCATTTAAATATATTTTATTATCTTTATAAACAATCCTTGTATCCTTTAAAAATACATAGGCTGCTTCATCATCTATATTTATGTTTCTTCGTAAAGCTTCTAAAGTAACCGCTCGATACATAGCCCCTGTATCGATATGAGTGAATCCTAATTTACTTGCTACAAGCTTACAAATAGATGACTTACCGCTTCCTGCTGGACCATCTAAAGCAACTACAAAATTTTTCATTTTATCCCTCTTAAAAATATTCTATGATATTATATCACAACTTTTATTATTTTTCAAATTATAAACTATAAAGCACCTTAACCTCATGTGGTTTTAGGCTTCTAATTTCTCCAACAGATAAACCATCTAATGTGACTCCACCAAAAGAAACTCGCTTCAATTTTTTTACAGGATAGCCAATATTTTCACACATTCTTCTAACTTGACGATTTCTTCCTTCTGTGATTGTTAGAAGTAATAAGCTAGAGTTGTTTTTCTTATCTAATGATAAAACCTCTACTTTAGCACGTTTAGTAAGCCTTCCATCAAGTAAAATTCCTTTCATAAGTTGATTGATTCCATCTTGTGTAATAATTCCATCAATCCGAACCTGATATACTTTTTCGATTTCTTTAGCAGAACGTGTTAATCGATAAGATAAATCTCCATCATTTGTAATCAACAAAACACCTGAAGTGTCGTAATCCAATCTTCCAATTGGAAAAATACGATTTTCCTTTAATATATCCGCTGGAATTAAATCCATTACAGTTCTTCTTCCTAGTTTATCACTGACTGCAGTTAAATATCCCGTTGGCTTATACAATACATAATATACTAAAGATTCTTTCGTCAAAGGATTTCCATCCACTTCAATTTTATCTTTTTTAGATACTTTAGTTCCGAGTTCTGTAATAATCTTCCCATTTACACAAACTCTTCCTGATTGTATAATCTCTTCACATTTTCTGCGGGAAGCTACTCCACTTGCAGCCATTACCTTTTGTAATCTTTCTTTATTATCATCCACGACAATCACCATTTCTAATTTTACCAAAAAAAGACATGAAATACAACTAAATATTACATTCTTTTCCTTTATAAGCAAAAGAAAAAAGTGTTGATTTGTTAAACAATTTCAAATCAACACTTTCTACCTAATGATTTAAGATTAAATTATAGGATTAGAATAGTCAGGTACAGGTAAAAATTTATCTTTTTCGCTTTCCTTTACTGTTGTTACTTTAAAGTTTCCATAATCTAAAGATAACTCAAAAGAAATGTTTGATTTACTAATTTTTACATCTGAACCAATTCCTTCTCCCATGATTAATGCTTTTAATAATGTATCATCTTCAAATTTAACAGAACTTAAACTTCCTACTTTTGTATCCCATACCACAAATAAATCTAATTTTAGATTTGGCATATCTTCAATTGGAAGTTCAATCTTGAAGGTAATTGTACTACTACTTGTAGATGTAATTGCTACATTATATTCTTTTAATAAAGCAAGAATACTTTCATCAGAAGAGAAATCTGGCATTTCAAAATCTGGAATCATATCATCAATGTCAGGGAAATCACCTGAATTCCCAATTTGAGAGATTAAATCTCTTATTTGAGTCATTGTCATCTGATATTTTAAAGCTACAGATTCACTATTTGCTAGCTTATATGAAGCATCTAAATAGACAGTTTCTTCTTCTTTATAAATCTTTCCATTTGCTTTTACAGCAGTGGAAGTATCATTATCCTTCATTGAATAATTTAAACTTGCTGCAGCATATAGATCAAATGTATTTATATTTGCCTCTACTATAGCATTAGCATCCATATTTGTAGACACTGAAAGACCCGTAGAATCTTTTGCTGCAAAATTAAACTTCATTTTCATATTCATACGAACCGTTGAAAAATCCGTTGCAGGTTGATTTTCAGCAAGAGCATAAATAACCTTTTGAATCGTTTCAGCATCTTCTGTTTTCGTTACTGTCAACTCTTCTTTTTCACCTAAAGCATTTGTATATTCCAATTTACAATCGGCATCACAGCCAACAAATAATAAGGAAGCAACAAATAAAAATAATGCAAAAACTTTTTTCATAATTTTTCCTCTTTTCTTTTCTTATATTTTTATTTTACATCCATCGACAAAAAAATTCTATCCTTTTTTATAAAAAATATAGAAAAAATACAAGACATAGTAAAAAGCAGACTGCATCTGAAATTAATCCAACAGCATAAGCATGGCGAGTTTTTTTGATTCCAATACTTCCAAAATATAGCCCCATAACATAAACTGTGGTATCGCTTCCCCCTTGCAAGATTGCTGAAGTCATAGAAGCCTTACTATCTACACCATATTCTTTAAAAATTTGTAGCATTAAAGATAAACTTGCGTGAGAGGAAGCTGGTCGAAAAAAACCCTGCATAAATAATTCTTTAGGAATTTTTGAAAAGGCAATTAAATCATTTAATAATCCACTAGATTTAAAGACACTCACTGCTACTAACATGCACATTAGAAAGGGGAAAATTGTGATTCCTTCTTTCATTTGGTATTTAGCTCCCTCAATAAAAGAATCATACACATTTATTTTTTTATAGGCTCCATGACCTAAAATAATTAAAATAAATATGATAATAAAATAATAACTAATGTTTTCCAAATTTACGCACCAGCCCATCTAGGAATATTGATACAAATGTTGTAATACTAGATACTATAATTATATAAGGAATAATTCCTACTGGATTTTGACTTCCATATTGCTTACGTAAGGATATGAGAATTGTAGGAATTAGACATAAGCCTGAAGTGTTGATTAATAAAAATGTAATCATCTCATTAGAAGCTGTTTTACTATGACCATTCAGTTCATCCAGTTCCTTCATTGCTTTTAGACCAAAAGGAGTTGCGGCAGATCCCATAGAGAGCATATTTGCTACAAAGTTTAAGCAAATATATTGCATAGCTTCACTTTTTCGATCTAAATTCTTAAAAAGAGGATGAATGACATAAGAAATGTAATTGGTCATAATGGCAAGCATGCCACTTTTTTTACAAACCTCAAGAATGCCACCCCAAAAAATAAGTAAAGCATAAATATCGGCAAATAATACGAGTGCGTTCTTTGGCGAGGACAATAATACTTCTACTACGGCATCTGCCCGTCCTGTAAAAGAACCATATAGTAAACCAATTAAAAATATAAAGATAAAGATGATATTGATCATGGAATTTCACCTAAAAAAGTATATGAGTTAATAAATTTAAATATGTATTATTTTCAATTTTAAATATTTGTGGTACAATAGTAACATTTAAGGAGGAAAAATTATGTATCAAGAATATGCATGGAAAAAATATAAGGATCAACATATGTCTGAAGTTACCAAATTTAATGAAGAGTATAAATCATTCTTAACCAAGGGTAAAACAGAACGCTTATGTGTTAGAGAAGCAATTCAATTATGTGAGGCTGCTGGATTTAAAAATATTAAAGAATGCACAACTATACAAGCTGGAGATAAGGTATATGCAGTCAATAAGCATAAAAATATTGCCGCATTTGTTGTAGGAGAACAGCCATTATCTTCTGGTCTAGCTATATTAGGTGCCCATATAGATTCCCCACGAATTGATTTAAAACAAAATCCCCTTTATGAGTCAGATACATTTGTCTATCTAGATACTCATTATTATGGAGGAATCATTAAATATCAATGGGTAACAATTCCACTTGCAATGTATGGAGTAGTCATAAAAAAGGATGGAACAACTGTAGAGATTCAAATCGGAGATGATCCTACAGATCCTGTATTTGGAATAACAGATTTACTCCCTCATTTAGCAGCTGAAAAAATGCAAAAAGCTGCATCTAAAGTGATTGAAGGAGAAGGTCTAGATATTCTAATTGGATCTATGCCAGTAGAGGATGAAGAAAAGGATCCTTCAAAGAAAAGAATTTTAAATTTGCTAAAAGAAAAATATGATATTTCAGAAGAGGATTTTGTTTCTGCTGAAATTGAAATTGTCCCTGCAGGATCAGCAAGAGATTTTGGTCTTGATCGCTCTATGGTTGCGGGATACGGACATGATGATCGTGTATGTGCCTATACTTCTTTACGAGCTTTATTAGATGCACCTAAATGTGCAAGAACCATTTGTGCAGTCCTAGTAGATAAAGAAGAAATTGGATCTGTAGGTGCAACAGGGGCTTCTTCTTTGTGGTTTGAAAACTGTATTGCAGAATTAATTGCGTTAGCTGAAGAATATTCAGATTTCAAAGTGAGAAAGGCACTTACGAACTCAGTAATGCTTTCTAGTGATGTTTCTGCCGGATTAGATCCTCTATATCCTTCTGTTTCTGAAAGAAGAAACGTTGCGTATTTAGGAAAAGGAATTTGTTTTAACAAATATACAGGTTCTCGTGGAAAAAGTGGATGTAATGATGCTCAGCCTGAATTCATTGCGAAATTAAGAAATATGATGGATCAAGATAATATCTTCTATCAAACTTCCGAACTCGGAAAAGTCGATCAAGGCGGTGGTGGAACAATTGCCTATATTTTAGCAAATTACAATATGAATGTGATTGATGCTGGAGTTCCTGTTCTTTCGATGCATTCCCCTATGGAAATTGTTTCAAAAGTGGATGTATATGAAGCCTATCTTGCTTATAAAACATTCTTAAAAAATGCATAAAAAAAAGCCCAAAAGTTTCCATACTTTTGGGTTTATTTTTTCAATTTTAAATCCAACCATTCACATGCAAAATCGACCCAACGTGAAATATAAGGAATGTTTTTTTCTATATTCCCTTCGCTAGAAATTTGATTTGCAACCGATAAGCCATGTCCACCAAGAGGGAACATATGATATTCAACATTCGCTCCCACAGCATAATAGGCTTCAACTAATTTTAAAGAGTTCATGACAGATACAGATGTATCTGTATAGGTTCCCCATAAAAACAAATCAATTGCATTTTGCTTTGTTACTTCTTTTTCTAAAGAAAGATATTCCAATACTTGCTGATCTTCCATTTTTTCTTGTAATAAATTTTGAAAAGATCCTTTATGCATATAATTCATATCCGTCGTAATTACAGGATATCCCAAAATTAATGCATCTAATTTTCGATTCCATGCATAATCCTCTTTATGTAAACAAGCCTCTAACAAGCAATGTCCTCCCGCAGAAAAGCCTAAACCAATTTTAGCCCCAACCCGTTCATCCTTACATACCTCTTCAATTGCTTGAATCAAATATTTACCAGGAAGAGGATATACATCTTCTTTAGTTTCTCTATAATTTATAACAACAACATGGTATCCTTTGTTCTGAAATGCTTCAACTACAGGTTCTGATTCTCTAGGAGATGTATATTGATACCCTCCACCAGGAGATACAAATATTGTTGGTCGCTTCTTTAAATCTAAAAAATAAGTTCGATAATAATTTTTTGTTTGATTAATATAATATTTTTCCATATTTTTTCCTAGCATTATCCATTGAATTTCTTTTAATAGTTCTTTTTTTGCTTCTTTTTGCTGTTCATCTGCAATATTATCAATTACTGATTTTAAAAGATTTATTTTATTTTCATAATAGGTCTTAAAAGCGGGAGGACAAATTCTTCTCAATATAGGTCCATAGACAACATCATAAACATCATATTGGTTTTCTTGGGGAATTGCAAGTAATATTTCATAATACTTCCCCATATCATATAATGCCTCTTCTTTTACAATTTTAAAATGATGAAGAAAAAGAAACTCTCTTACTCTCCACATATCACAGTTTGCCTCAATAATTAAGGCCTTATTTTGAATTTTTTGGATTCCATTTTTAAGGATAGATGTAATTAATATCCCACCCATTCCTGCAAGAATGGCCGTGTCAAAAGCATCATCAGGTATCAAGTCAAATCCATTGGATTTTATTAATTGAATTTGATGTTCTAAATGATTTTGCGTTATCGTTTTTAAAGCATTTTGAAGGGGACCATCTGCAATATCAGCAGCAATCCCCCCCAAAACGTTATATTTTTTTATTGCCTCTACTAATGCATATGCATGGTCACAGCCTATATCACAAAGATAAGTGCTATCTTTAGCCATATATGCAATACATTCAATCCGATTCATATTAATGTTTTGTCATGAAATCCTTAAGTTTACGACTTCTAGATGGATGCTTTAATTTTCTAAGAGCTTTTGCTTCAATTTGACGAATACGCTCACGAGTAACATTAAATTCTTTACCTACTTCTTCTAGAGTTCTTTGTCGACCATCAACTAAGCCAAAACGCAACCGCAAAACCCGCTCTTCTCGTTCTGTAAGAGTTCCCAAAACATCATCTAATTCCTGACGTAATTTCATTTTTGCCGTATATTCATATGGATCTAACCCATGAGGATCAGATACAAAATCTCCTAAAGTAGAATCCTCTTCTTCTCCTACTGGAGATTCTAAAGGAATCGGTTCTTGTGCTATCTTTTGAATTTGCTGAACTTTTTCTACTGAAATGTCCATTCGCTCTGCGACCTCTTGTGGACTTGGTTCACGAGATAATTCTTGAACCAATTGCCGTTGGATACGAACAAGTTTATTAATTGTTTCTACCATATGGACAGGAATCCGAATGGTTCTGGCTTGATCTGCTACAGCTCTTGTGATTGCCTGGCGGATCCACCAAGTTGCATATGTAGAAAATTTAAAGCCCTTTTGATGATCAAATTTATCTACAGCCTTAATCAATCCCATATTTCCTTCTTGAATCAAGTCTAAGAATTGTAATCCCCTTCCTAAATACCGCTTTGCGATAGAAACTACAAGTCTTAAATTAGCATTGACGAGCTTATCTTTCGCTAAATCCGCTGCTTCACTGATTTCTAATAAACTTTCATATTCCTCTACTGAAACTGTGTTTTGATCATCGGCTTCAATTTCTTCTAACCTTGCTTTAGCCTCTCTACCATCTACAACTTGTTTTGCTAAAATCGTTTCTTCCTCTAAAGATAACAAAGGAATTTTACCAATATCCTTCAAATACATCCGAACAGGATCATCTACTTTGACAGAAGCAGGCAATTGATCGAAATTAGAAACATCAACCTCTTCTATATCACTTAATGAGGTAGGTTCTTTCATTTCTAAATCATCATATACAAGATCCTCATCTATTTTAATTTCCTCTTGAGTTAAGGCATTTACAATATTATCATATTCTTCTGATTCAATTGAATAATATTTGATAATATCCTTAGATGAAATAGAACCATTCTTCTTTCCTTGTTCCACTAATTCATTTAAAATTTGCTCAAATTCCATTACTGCTTCCTCCTGTTTGGCATATACTTCTTTTTATTTTCAAATTTTTCTTCTATTTTTTTTAACTGAACTTCATAATCATTTGTTTTTTGAATCATTTGGTCAATACTTTTGTTCTGTAATTTAAAATGCTCTGATCGCATTTTTTCAATAATTAAAGCCAAATCCTCATCACTATAAACTTCGATTGCTCCTCGTAACCTTTCTAAATTGCTTAAATAAACTTCCTTTTGCTGTTCGGTCAAGAGGGAACAAAATAAAGCATCATCAAAGGTTTCATATTTACTATAATAAATATCAATTAAAGCACTCCAAATATCTTGATGAATAGGTTCAAAAACATCCATAAATTCATTAATCTTTTGATCAATCTCTAATGCTCTTTGCCGTGAATTTCTTGCATATAAGAATAATCGTAATTCATAATTTTTTTTCTCCTGAATAATCTTTACAGGTTCATAGACATCTGGATAATCAAAATCGTTATCTACATACCCTTCTTCGACAGATTTTATTGGTGCTGCAGTTGTACAATATGTGGTGTAATCCTTTTCTAGAAGAGATATTTCTATATGTAGTTTTTCGGATAATTTTTCTAGATATTTCTTTTGTACAGACTGACTAGAAATTCCTATAAGAACCTGAAAGATATCCCTTTTTACTTCCTCTATCATTTGAATATCATCTAAATTGCGATTTAAAAATGCAGTTTCAAAACCATACTCTACTTCATCTAAGATATGCGAATCAAAATAAGATAAATAAGCCTCTTTCCCATATTTTACTACATATTCATCTGGGTCCATTCCATTTGGTAAAAGCACCAAATGAACCTGCATTCCTGCTTGTTTAAAAACCTGGATAGCTTTTTTGCTGGCTTTGATTCCTGCCTTATCTCCATCATAACAAATGATTGCATGCTGGGCATATTTCTTTAAAACATAGGCTTGATCTATTGTCAAAGCTGTTCCCATCGTACAAATTGTTTCTTTGAATCCAGCCTGTGTAGCAGCAATAACGTCCATTTGGCCTTCATGTAAAATGACTCTTTTTTTCTTAAGAATTTCTGACTTTGCTAAATCCAAATGATATAGCACTGTTCCCTTATGATATAAAAACGTATCTTTCGTATTGATATATTTTGGCTGATTGGGATCTTTATTATCATATATACGAGCACTAAATCCGATTGTATGCCCCTGTTCGTCCTTAATGGGATAGGTTATTCTTCTTGTAAATAAATCATAATAGCCCTTGTCATTTTTAGAAATCAGTCCCAAATCTAACATATCTAACTCTAAATAATTGGATTCCTTTAATACTTTGTATAAAGAATCGTATCCTGTAGGAGCAAGACCAATCTCAAATGTCGCTATCATTTCTTCTGTGAGTCCACGCTTCATCAAATAGGACTTGGCTTCTTTACCTGATTTGGTCATATTTAAGTTTTGCTGAAAAAACTTAGAAGCCACACCCATCATTTCATAGTATTTAGAATAATCTGGCCCACTTTTCTTATGATACCCTGAAATAGATACCCCATTCTTCTGGGCAAGTTCTTGAATAGCCTCACCAAAAGATATTTGTTTTATATCCATTAAAAATTGAATGGGGTTTCCTCCTTTACCACAACTAAAACAATGAGCCAAATGTTTTTCCTGTGAAACAGTAAAAGAAGGTGTTTTTTCCTCG
Source organism: uncultured Anaeroplasmataceae bacterium (assembly GCA_910584005.1). Classification (GTDB taxonomy): domain Bacteria; phylum Bacillota_I; class Bacilli_A; order Acholeplasmatales; family Anaeroplasmataceae; genus Pelethenecus. The sequence goes on from CAJTXR010000001.1 coordinate 386,776, forward strand.
TGAAAAGGACATAGCCCTTTATAGTTTTTACCACTTTTCACTAATTTAACAAAGGGAGAAACTAAATCTACCATATCCGTTGTTTGAATTATTTTTTCAATTTCCTCAGAAGTAGCCATCTAGAATCTCCTTTCTTACATTTTTATCTTTTTAGCTTTGTCTGTTCTTCTAAATAAGTTAAAGCATCTTCAACAGGCATTTGAATTTGCTCCATTGTATCTCGATTACGTATAGTTACTAAATTTTTATCCAATGTTTCACCATCAACAGTTAAGCAAAATGGAGTACCAATTGCATCTTGTCTTCTATATCTTTTTCCTATAGATGCCGTTTCATCAAATGTAGCACTTAAATGCTCCTGAAATTGCTCAAATATCTCCAAAGCTCTTGTAGAATGCTCCTTTTTAATTAAAGGGAGGATTGCAACCTGATATGGAGCAATACTAGGTGCTAAACGAAGTACAGTACGAACATCACCACGTTCATTAACTTCTTCATCATAAGCACTAAACAATACTGCAAGCATCAATCTTCCCACACCTACAGAGGGTTCAACCACATAAGGCAAATACCGTTCATTCGTTTCTGGATCTAAATACTCCATATTTTCTTTTGAATGCGTTTGATGAGCATTTAAATCATAATTGGTACGTGAAGCAATTCCCCATAATTCTCCAAATCCCCATGGGAATAAAAATTCAATATCTGTTGTTGCGTTAGAATAGAAAGAAAGTTCTTCTTTTTCATGATCCCGATATCTCAACTTAGATTCTTGAACTCCTAATTGGATTAAAAAATTCATACAAGCACTTCGCCAATAGGTAAACCAATCGAGTTCGGTTCCTGGTTTACAGAAAAACTCTAGCTCCATTTGTTCAAATTCACGAGTTCTAAAAATGAAGTTTCCTGGAGTAATTTCATTTCTAAAACTTTTACCAATTTGTCCAATTCCAAAAGGGAGTTTCTTTCTTGTTGTTCTCAAAACATTTTTAAAGTTTACAAAAATGCCTTGAGCTGTTTCTGGTCTTAAATATACTTCACTTTTGTTATCCTCTATTACACCCTGATGTGTCTTAAACATCAAATTGAACTTACGGATATCCGTATATTCTAATGCTCCACAAGATGGACATTTAATTTGATTTTTATAAATAAAATCAAGTAACTCCTCATTAGACATTCCATCTCCTGTCAATTCTCCTTTAGTAAAATCCTCAATCAATTTATCAGCACGATATCTAGCACGACATTTTTTACAATCAATTAAAGGATCACTAAATGAACCAATATGTCCAGAAGCTACCCATACTTCTTTATTCATTAAGATTGCTGAATCTAATCCTACATTATAACGATTATTTTTAACAAAAACTTTCCACCAAGCATTCTTAATATTGTTCATTAATTCTACACCAAGTGGTCCATAATCCCATGCATTTGCAAGACCACCATAAATTTCACTTCCCTGAAAAACAAAACCTTGTTCCTTTAGGAAAGCCACCAATTTTTCTAAAGTAATATTTTCCATGAGTATCCCCTCCAACGATTTCATTCCATTATATTATTTTAACATTCTTATGTAAAATTTACAAGTGTTTTTCTTCATACAAAAGAAAAAGAATAATTTTTTTATTATTTTGACATTTTTTTCCTTTGAAAGCATATAGTATAGTGGTGATATAATGTCAAATCTATTGAATTTCATAAAGGAAAATATAAAGACAATTATAGGAACAATTTTAATTTATCAACTTTTATTAACTATCTTTTCTTTTTCAACAACAAATTTAGTTATTTTAGCCGCAATAACCTTAGTGGTTTGTGGATACACTCTTTTCTATACTTTTAAAGACAACATAACAGATTTTTTCAAAAAATGAAGCCGACCGATTGATTATGGTCAGCTTCATTTTTTATTTGGTTCTTTTAGTTATTAAAGAAAATTAATTTATCTATAAAAAAAGAGGAAATTTCCTCTTTATTTTTAAGTGAAAAACATTTTATAGGTTGAGATAAAACTTCGAATTTTTTGAGTTATTAATAAGTAATTGGATATGGATCGATTAGAAGATATTATGTCTAAATTAAGGTTTATGATTAAAATATAAAGAACCATAAAACAAAAATACTTTTGATTAAAGGAATCTAACTTTTTAAGTTCTTCTGTCATATTCATGTTATCCAAAGATAAATAAATTCTTGCATATAGCATTGACTTTGGTCCATAGTAAAGCTGAAAACAAGGTAATAGCCCTTGTCTGCAATAATAGTTTTTATGAATGACTTTTGGTATTAATCCATATAGTACAATTTGATTTTTATCAATTGCTTTAAATATATCAGATTGTAAGTCGTATAGATAGAGCTTAGCATCTAAAATCGCATTATATTTTGACAAAAGAATCCAACTCACATCATTCTTATAAGGACTCAGTTCTACTTCTCTAATCCGCATCTCAAAGTAACTGAACTTATTATCAAGAATTTTATAAAGATTATTCAAGCTGAAAAGATGCTCTTTTTTTAATGTGATTTCATAGCTTGATTTTTCGTGAATCTCACTCAATATATGAAGAATTTTTTGATTTTGAACAGAAGATTCTGTTTTTTCTTCATAGGAGAAATATAAAGTAACCCCTTGACCATTTTGTTCCTCATAAATGGATTTTTTTAAATTTTTAGAATATTTAAGTTGATCGAGATAGGTTTGGTACTCCTTGTTTGAAGTATTTTTTTTTAGATATATTTCTCCTGTAGAATCCAAAACAACATTATATTCTCCTATAAATTTATTATTCAAGGGAGAATAAGACTTTTCTTGTTTGCCTGTCATATCCTGCAAGAAGTTTTTCTAATTTTACATTATATTCCTTAGATATGCTTTTCAAATCTTCTTCAGTTTCCACATATAAGCACTTTAACTTATAATAGGTTTGTTTTTGATCAAAAAAGTTGAGAAACGCATCTGGATCCATATTGGACTGAGTTACTAAAACACGATTCTCTTTTGTTCCCAAATTATCGGCTAGTTTATCTTCATAGTATTCTTTCATATCCTCTTTAATTTGTTCAATAGTTGGTTCTTTTATATTTTCATCAGTCTTGACTATAATATCATCTTCTTTAATTAATTCAATTTCTTTTGCTTGTTCTTCTACCACTTGATAATTAATGACTAACTCATAAGTAACATCTAATCCTTGACCTTCAACGACAAATAAATGAACTCTTGCTACAGTTACTTCTAAAATTTTCAAGCCTTCCAAATCCAAATCAAAGAAAAATTCAAGAACTTTAAAACATTCCATTCCTTCTATATCTTGGTAAGATACATTTACCTCAATTGTTCCTTTGGCTTGAGATTGATTTACTTCAACATCTTTTAATTTTTCCAAATGATTTTTGATACTTGCAATACCTTCTAATTTTTGAAAATCATGTTTCTCTATATTTAATTGCATACCATCACCAATATATCCTATGAAGATAAAATAAAAAAAATACTAGTTTTGTTCTAGTATTTCCTCTATTTTTTTTAATACCAAACTGATACCTTCTCTTGATTCAGCTGAAGTGACAATAAAGGAATCCTCTGAATGAAGATTTAAAGTTTCTTTAATCAAAGCCTTATTTTTGGCTCGCTCACTATTTTTAACTTTATCTGATTTAGTAGCAATCACACATACCTTTCGATGATAATACTTTAAGAACTGATACATTAATACATCATCTTCGGTTGGTTTATGTCTAAAATCTACTAATAAGAATACCAATTTTAGATTCTCTCTTTGGATCACATAATTTTCAATCATTTTTCCAAATGTAGCTTTTACATTTTTACTTACCTGAGCATATCCATATCCTGGAACATCCACAAAATAAAAGGAAGCGTTAATATGAAATACATTTAAGGTTTGGGTTTTGCCAGGACTCGCTGAAGTTTTTGCCAATTTCTTACGATTTGTCAACAAATTAATAAAGGATGATTTCCCAACATTTGATCTTCCGCAAAACATAAATTCCACTTCATTATGAACGGGCAATCCTTCATTTTTCACAGCGGAGATTACAAATTCTGCACTTTTTATTTCCATAATTTCCCCAACCTCTTTCGTATGGGTTCAAATTCTTCTTCATTTAACGTGGAAGTTCCCATCATTGCATGCTTCGTTCCAGCATCCCCATGAAAATCTGAACCTGCAGATTTCAACAAATGATATTGATCTGCCAAATGAGAAAAATAGGCTTCATCATCTCCTTGATTCTTAGGGTACCTGATCTCTATTCCGTCAACTCCCATTTGGACAATTTCTTCTACATAAGAACGTGGTAAAAGGCATGGATGAGCCAAAATTGTTATACAATCACATTGCTTAGCTAAAGTAATTCCTTCTTTCGTGGATAATTTTGTTGAAGGAATATATGCTTTCGATTCGTTAGAGATATATGGTTCTGCCTCCTGATGAGTTAGATGATTGCATTTAGCTATATTATATAGCATATTGGCTCGTGTAATTACTTCACTATCTTCAAACAATGCTTTCATATCTATTTTTAAGCCGTAAATGTTTTTAATATTTTCCATCATTTGAATCGCTCTCTTTTTGCGTTCTTCTTTTTTTTGATAAGAAAATTCAATTAATGATTGGGGAACAATATTATTTTTAAATAAACAAACAATATGCACTGATTTTCCTTTGTATTCTGTAGAAAGCTCCATTCCACTAATTACTTTAATATTGGCATCTTCTGCCCATTTTTGAATGATATCGCAACCAAAAACGCTGTCATGATCGGTTAAAGCAAAAACATCTACTCCATTATTCTTTGCGATTTGAAGGAGTTCTTTTGGCGTATATAATCCATCAGAAAATGTGGAATGATTATGTAAATCAACTTTCATTTTAATCACCATATGCATTATATCATATTTTATTATAGAAATGAATAAAAAAATGACTTTCCTTGTCAAGAGGAAAGTCATAGATATGGATTCATATCTTCGTATGTTTTGATCCTTTTAATACGGGTAAAGGTTTCTTTTTCTCCAAAGGTAGATAGCCAAGATAGCCATGTTCTTAAAACTGCCTCTGTTGTAGGGTACAAAACATCAGCAGTTTTCTTTTCTTCGTAGTATTCTAATGCAGATTGATTCGTATATGCTTTTTCCTTATATACCTTGCAAGCAGCAATCCGATCACAAAAGCTTTCTTTAAGATAGCGAATTGGAATTTGAATGGGTACATACTGGTTAGAAAGAATATCCAACCAATATTCAAAATGATGTTTATTTCTTCCTTTATGATGGAGCCATGCTTCTGAATACCCTTTTACTTCTCTTTCTTTAGAATTAGGAGATCTGACTCCTGAGTAATATTTGGCTCCAGTCCAAAATTCTTTAAAAGAATATTTAGATAAATCATGAAATAGACCTTGAAAGCCGATTCCAACTTTAAAGCAATACCTTATGACTTTATGCCGATGCTTAGTTATGGTTATAAAATGACGAATTGGATGCATCTTTTATACCTTTTAATGTGTTTAAAAATTGAATACAAGAATCAATCATATTTTGATCAACATTTAAATAATAATAGTTTTTAGTTCCTTCTTTGTAATAAGAAATTATTTTTGCTTTTACTAATAATTTAAAATGGTGGGAAAGGGTAGGACGAGTAATGCACTTTCTGTTTTTAATTTCACAAATTCTCATCCCCTTCGATCCTTTTTCTAAAAGCTGATAAATGATTGCTAACCGTACTTCAGAAGCTATAGCTTCAAAAAATAGCTTGGATGCTTCAAAGTGCTTTTTTAATTCTTCCATACTTTACTCCGTTCTAAGAGCAACAACTGGATCCTTTTTAGCAGCTGAACGTGAAGGAATTAAACCAGAGATGACAGTCAAAAGAATACTAATTAAAATCATAATACCTGCTTGCCATATTGGTAAGTTTGCAATTGGAGATACACCGGTTAAATTTTTAACAATAATATTTAAAATCAATGAGATAAAATATGTGACAAGAATTCCAAATACACCTGAAATTAAACCTATAATAAAGGTTTCTGCATTAAATAGATGAGTAACATCTTTCTTTCTTCCACCTAAAGAACGAATTACACCTATCTCTTTTACACGTTCTACAACGGATACATAAGTAATAATTGCGATCATAAAGCATGAAACAACTAAGGATAATGCTGTAAATGCGATTAAAGCCGTAGTAACTAAACTAATTAAACTATTAATCATATTAATCATAACCGCAATATTATCTGTATAAGTTATTTTTTCTCTTTCAGTGGAGGTTAAGGTAATCGTTTCTCCTTTTTGATTTACAAAGGTAAGGGTTTCATCACTATTCCATCGATCCAAATGCTTAGTAACTCCATCTTTTAAATCAAAGTCAATTGGATAAATTGAAATATGATTAGCAACATCAATTCCGCCTAAATGCCGAAGAGATAACGTTGTATAAAGAATCGAATTATCCTTATGCTCTTCCCCATTTCCGCCTCCCATCATTGTTCCTAAAAGCTCAGACATAGCGTTTGTTGTTCCCACAACTCCATTTCCTTCCTTGATAGTTCCATCTGGTGCCTGAAATGGATATTTATAGGTGATAAATTTTATATTGGTTTGGTCATAAGCACCGAAATAGGTAAGTTGATGATCTACCAAATATTGTACTACCTTAGACTCTAATCCTTCTTTAATAAACTGCTTGGTAAAGGCCTCTGTATAAAAGAATCCACTTGTCATACATCCATAAGAAATAGACGCTTTTGGCCTTAGAATTGCCTTTACAACCAATTCTTTTGCTCCAGAAGTTTCCATTTTATAATTATATGTGAAAGGGGACATTGCTGACATTGGGCCTGTAACTTCATTATATATTTTATCATTAGGATAATAGTAAAATTTTTTACCAACTAATTCTTCAAAATCAAATCGATTCTTATCTATCGTAGCATCGTAATTTGGATCATTTAAGTGGCGATACATTGTATTAATAAATTGATCTTGCGTATAATATCCGAGTTGGGCCAACAATAAATCTGTCAATTCCTGATCATTATTTACGACAATCATAATTTCATTATCTTTAGTCGCAATTTCATTTCCATATAATAAATCATACTGACTTAAAATATAATTCTTATCATTTGGAGCTTGTTGAAAAACATTGGTTAATCCTGTAACATAGCTCGCATATTGAGCATAATCCGTTTCCTTTAATACAGAAGTATAAATTGATTTTATAGCCGATAAAGAAATATTTTCCTTAGTAGGATCTTTATAATTTACTTGAAAATCGGTATAAATATTATTTGTAACATCTATTCCATATTCTAAACTGATTGCTGCAGCGTACCCCTCATCAATACTATATACATAATCAATATAATCTTGAGTAATATTGTTGCTGATTTGCATCTTGTCCATAGCCTGCCCTTGAGCTATTAATCTTTTTAAAATTGAATTTACATTGACCTTTCCTTCTTCTATTTCAAGGTATTCAATTTTCTCACTCATACTCATGCCACTCATCATTGCAGATAAATCATAGGCACTTTCTGAAATTTGAACTGGGTTTCCAGATAGCATATCATCTTGCATAGATGTTATATATCCAGTTACTCCGCTTGAAACTGCTAAAACACAAGAAACACCAATAATTCCTATAGAACCCGCAATACAAGTTAATGTTGTTCTTGCTTTTTTGGTTGCTAGATTACGTAAAGATAATTTAAAAGCAGTCCAAAAAGACATTTTAGCCTTTTCTTTCTTTTTCGTTTTATTAGGCTTTTCTTCTACTTCTTCAACTGTATCCTTATCATGTATTTCAGCCTCTTCTTCTTGAGCGGTATAAGGGTTTGAATCACTTAATAGTTCTCCATCTAAAAGTCGAACAATTCGGGTAGAATATTGCTTTGCTAAATCAGGATTATGGGTAACCATAATGACCAATTTTTCTTTTGATATTTCTTGGATTAATTCCATAATTTGAATAGAGGTTTGCGTATCAAGTGCCCCTGTAGGTTCATCTGCTAAAAGAATCTCTGGTTCATTGACTAAAGCTCTTGCAATTGCGACTCTTTGACATTGTCCACCAGAAAGCTGATTTGGTTTTTTATTATATTGTCCTTCTAAGCCTACACGATCAATTGCTTTCTTGGCCCTAGTAATTCGTTCTTCTTTAGATAAACCTGCTATGGTTAAAGCCAACTCAACATTCCCTAATATTGTTTGATGAGGAATTAAATTATAACTTTGAAATATAAAACCAATTCGATGGTTACGGTAAACATCCCAATCGTTATCTTTAAATTCCTTAGTACTTCTACCATTAATGAACAAATCTCCTGAACTGTATTTATCTAACCCACCAATAATATTCAACATTGTGGTTTTCCCACAACCAGATGGACCTAAGATTGAAACAAATTCATTCTTACGAAAGGATAGACTAATTCCCTTTAAAGCATGAACATAACTATCTGCAACTTTATAGTCTTTTTTTATATTTTCTAGTCTTAACATTTTACTGCCTTCTTCCTTTGGTTGATTTTTTTCTACCAATAATTATAGCATGATTTTAAACAAGTGCAAAGAAAAAAAGCATGTACATAAAACGTTTACATACATGCTAGATAAAATGACCAAAAAACTTTGCTAGTAAAGGAACTAGGCAAGCTCCAAATATAAAATAAAAGACAGTATAAAGTACATCATTTGGATTTGGAATCATATGATAACAAATAAGTAAGATTCCGATTCCCATAAACCCAATAACAGAGGTTGAACCGATAACTTTCCAAGTAAAAAAATTCAAGTTAAAATCCCAAAAAAAGCTATTTTTATACCGATCGTTTGTTAAACTTAAATAATATTCAATTAATAAGGAGATTAATACTTTCCTTTTGACCTTATCTGGATGTTTAATTGCACGTTTTGGGCAAAAATATATTTGCTCAAGAGCTTCTGAAATAATTTCTATATTGTTTTCTTCCTCATTTACATAGTCAAAAAAAGTAAATAAAACTGAATATTTGGGATCATTTCGATCTAATTTCTCGATTTTTTCAAAAAAGATTCTTTTTCGCTTTAAATTAATATAGTGGTATGCAATAAAAGACCAAGCAAAAATTACGATTGCCCAAAGCGTTATTGTTACTATAGTTAAAGGAACACTCGCAGAAATGATTTCACATATTAATAATACTAAAGCAATTCCTGTAAGAATACCAAAACAAATTATTATCATCATTTCTGCCACTTCCTTTCTTCATATTCTTATTGTAATTTTTTTTCGTTCGTTTTTCAAGTATAAAAAGAAATTGGTAGATTTCCTACCAATTAATATATGCAAAATAGCACACCTAAATATTGAACAATAGCTCCACATAAAACAAAGAAATGCCAAATAAAATGTGCCCCTCGAATTCCTTTTTTAGCAAAAGGAATCATTCCTAAAGTGTATACAACTCCACCACCTAATATAAACCATAATAAATTTAAATTATTTTTTATGAAATCAGGAATGAACATAAGTCCGCTCCAGCCGATAACAAAATATAGGGTATAATGCAACCAACGAATACGTCCTGGTCCAAATATGCAAACAAAAGTAATTCCTGTTATTATTGCAACCCATTGTATAACAAAAAGAACAATCCCCAAAGTATTTCCCCAGTATACCAAATATATTGGAGCAAATGTTCCACCAATGAGTAAATATATAGAGGAATAATCAAATCTCCGCCAAATGTGTTTTACCATAGATCCCATGCGGAAAGAATGGTAAAGGCAGCTCATCAGCATCATCAGTGTCAGACATAATCCATAGACAATGGAAGCTGTCACTTTTAAAGGAGTATCTGATTTCAGTAGTAAAAATACTAAACCAATTAACCCAAGCAAAGCCCCAATGCCATGAGTAATCGCATTTCCTATTTCTTCTAAGACTGGGCGTTTTGGTGGTTCATTCAACAAGTGAATTCTAGCCCTCTTTTCTTTTTTTATGGGTGCTAATGCTTCTTTTTCTTCCTGCTTCATTAAGTCCTTTCTTGCAGAATCAATTTCTTTTTCTTTTTTATGCTCTACCTTTAAATTCTTTTTATTTAATTTTATATCTTTTTTCTGTTGCTTCAAAAAAGCTTTATTTTCTTCCAAAATATCACCACTTTATCTATTTTTAATTGTAGCACGACATGTGATAGTTGTCAATATAAGATGATTTAGTTTTAATAATAAAAATAACTTATAATAAAAATCTAAAAGATTCTACTTTTAGATTCCAATATTTTACTGGCGTCCCTAAATGGATTCGAACCATCGACTGATCACTTCGGAGGCGATTCCTCTATCCAACTGAGGTATAGGGACAGGAAAGAATTATATCTTGCTTATCCTCATTCTTTTGAAAATAATGTTTTGCATAACTGCATTCAAGGATAGCCTTACAATGTGAGTCTTTTATAATAGTATAAGCTTCTTCTAACAAAAGACTTGCTATACCTTGCCCCCTTAAGATAGGATCCACATAGGTCGATTGAATAACTACTGTATGATCATCTATTTTAGGAAATAAGACATAAGCCAATTCTTTTTCTCCTTCAAAATAAGAAATTCTATCTTTTGTTCTTTTAATTTTCAAGTTTTCTTCTCCTTATTCATTATAATTTAACTCTTATATATTATATAATATTTTGTTCAAAATGAAAACCATTTCCTATAAGATTTTATAAATTAAGCTAAAAAAACAAAATCTTTAATATAAAACACATAAAATTTATTTATCAACTTAAAATCAATTGTGCATTTCTATATCTTTATTTCATATAAAAATAAGAAGATTTTTTATTAAATTAGTTGTACAATATATAATTATAAACAACAATATTTTTTTACATTTTCATGCAAAAAATGCATATTCTAATTTTGCTATTATGATATAATAGATGTGTATTCGTTTAATTTCAACAAGATATATTCTTTGATTTCCTTTTGTTTTCTTGAGATTGTACTCTGATCCATATTCAATTTTATGGATAAAAATTGTTGATTTTCTCTTCTTTTCCATATATAAGTGTAATAAAAAATTTGATGGTAACAATCACCTTTAAATTTATCAAATTCTTTTAGTACCTCGTATACTTGTTCTAAACAATGGTATAAGCTTTCTAATTTAATCTGTGAAGCTTCCATTTTCAAAACTTTTAATATTTCCTCAATAGTTTTCATTTCCCCGCACTCCATTTACTCAAAATACCAAAAGATAATTTTATTTTATCATTGTTGTATCTTAAATGGCAAGTTTAACTTATAATGTTTTAAAAAAATTCAAATAAAAAGGATTATTATTTTACTTTTAAACTCTTTTTTTATAAAAGATTTATATTTTTTTATAATACGATGGAGGATTTTATGAACCCAACTCAAATTAAAACAAAGCATAAGCACTATACAAATTATACCTATCCTTACGCATTACAAGAGTACTCAGATTTTAAGAATTATGAAAAAAAATATAATTATAGACTCAAAAATAATGTGTATTATATTATTCGTTTTGATGGAAAGGAAATGACTAAAGATTATAAAATTAAAAAGCAAGCAATTAATGTTCCTTTCTTTAATACAATGAAAGAAACCTTTTTACAATTTTGTTCCCATAAACCAAATATTATATTTGCTTATTCTTTCAGCGATGAAATCTCTATTTTAATTCGTGGAGATGAAAATGAAGATTCTGATCATTTACGTATTGAAAAAATATTATCCTTATATGCAAGTGAATTATCCTTAAAATTTTACGTAAATGCGAAAAAATTTAATTTAAAATTAAAACAAGATAGTCTTTTTGATGCAAGAATAATTGAAATTGAAGATGAGATGATACTAAAATATTTTACTGCCCGGCAAGCTTTTGCAATTATTAAATATCTTTCAAGATTAAAGACTCAATATCAAATCAATCAGCAATTTAAATCTTCTAAAGTAATTATTAGAGAACTAAGGAATAAGAATATATATTATAATCAACTTCCTAAGGAGTATCGTTACGGATTTTATTATTCTGCCAAAGATAAAATAATAGATTCATTTGAATTTAAAAGAAATATAAAAAGATTAAAAGAATTGATGATAAGCATAAAAAAAGAGGAATCATCTATATAGATTACTCTGTATCCTTTTGCTTTTTTCAAAAGATGGGTTTCATAAATCAAAAAAACAGAATGAATAATAAGAAAAGGATGAGTTGATAACTCGTCCTTTTTCCATTTTTTAGACAATATTATTCTTCTTTCACACAGGAATTCGAATACAGATAGTATTTTCAAATTATCTAAAAATATCCATGGTACATCTCTTAGTAATTTATTAATGTAACTTAAATTCCATATATGCTGGTTGATGATTACTATAAGCATAATCTGTTTCAATATTAGATTGAAGTTTTACTTCTATATTCTTTGAAACAATAAATCCATCAACTACAGTTACATAATTGACACCTTTTTCCCATGGCATTTCTGCAGCACGACAGGATGAAGTATTATCTGATGCTATAACAGAATATCCATTTGGTAATCCCGATTCTTTTTTTTCATTAAAGAAAAAGGCAAGCCAATCTGGTTTTTGTTGTTTAGTTTCATCTTTAAATGGAAGACTGTCTTGATTATAGTCCAAATATGCTGGATTATTCGTTAATAAATCGTGATTAAAATCACCACCTACAATGACATAGTTTCCTTCTTTTTCCATTTCTTCTAAAAAAGTACTCAATTCTTTCATTTGCTTTTCTCGAATATATCCACCTTTATCATAAGCGGACATATGGACATTAATTAGAATTAATTTTTTACCATTATCCACATTTAATTCTGAAACAGAAAAACAGCGATCTAAATCAAAAAATTTATCAAATCCAGTACTAATTGTAAAAGAATACCTAGTCGCAGTTTGTATCTGATATTTACTAAATGTCATAATTCCTGCATTTGTTTTTCCATGTGGATCTGTGAATGGATAAAATAAATAAGCAGAATGAAAATTTTCTGCATACACAGAATCATAATTATTCATTTGACTCTTCATAAAATCAACTTGATTTATATGATAACTTCTATCCCCTTTTTTATCTACTTCCTGCAAAAAAGCAAAATCTAAATTTAAATTCTTCAAGACTTCTCCTGCTCCATTCAGATTAGTTTCAACATGCTCTTTATCAATTGCTGTTCCTCTGTGCCCAGTAACTTTTTTTCCATCTTGCATAATCCCTGAATCTAAAAAGAAATCAAAATCGGGACTATAAGCACCAAAACCAATGTTGTATGTTGCAATTTTATAAGTTTGTCCAACTGTTACATTTTTTTCACTTGCCGAAGAATTTACTTCTAGTTTAAGATTATCAGCAATACGATTGTATTGAAAAAAAACATATCCAACGTATGAGCCTACAACAACCACAAGTAAGCCTACAATGGATAGAATAATAGCAAGAGTAATTTTTATACCTTTTTTCATATTTTTCTCCTTATTTAATCAATTTTTTTTTGTTAAAATTTTGCGTATAGTTATCAGAAATTTAATTCATAAAATTGTTTTCATTCATATTCCTAATTTCACTTAACATTTCATTTGTTTAGAGGAATAAGATTCATTAAAAATTATAGCAATTTTTTAAAAAAAATACAATAATTTTGCCGAAATGAATCAAGACAATAATAAAATCTTGATTAAAATACTTTCGTTTCAAAGGTATTTTATACAAAGAAAAAGTCCTTGTAAAAGTGCACGCTGGCACTCCTAAAAGACTCTGATCCACTTTAGGAAAGTAAAGAAAAAATACCCTCATTTATTGTAACATATTTGTCCAATAAATGAGAGTAAGTTCACAATTTATGTCTTGAGCATACTGATTTAATACCTTCAAAAACGGTTAGGTGCACTGAAGGAATACCAATTTTAATGAAAATCAACTGGAAATGAGTAGTTCGTACCCCCATATGCCCTAGCATATTAGACTATTGTTAGATATAATATAAAAATTATAATCCTAATTCTTTATGAAAATAATATCAGACTGTTGACAAAGTAGGATTTGTTAACAGTCTGCCAATAATTCCATTATTTTTCTTTTTGGCATTATTTATCACCAATTATAGTTTACACTTTTTATAATTAGTTTGTTAAAACACATTTATTTTATAAGAGAGAGGTACCAAAAATAATTTGAACAAATTCAATCAGATTGTTTTAGGTAAATATATGTTCTACCCTTGTTATATGGATCTAGTTCTGTTTTAATTACACGCCTATTATGAATATTATGTCCATTTTCTAAAAGACGCTTTAGTTTATTTCCTTTATTATATCCATGAATTGCAATGATATAGGCCCATGTTGGATTTTTAACAATTGTTCTTTGAATTTTACGAATTGCTTCATCACAAGTTAAGCCGTGAAGATCAAGTTCATGCTGATGATTATCTTTTGGGGAAATAGGTATGAATTTTATTTTTGATTTATAAGAACTATCCCTAGTTTTTCTTCTTGTTAAAAATATAATAATAAATATGAAAAAAATTACTGTTGTAAATATAGACATACCTATAAATAAACCTATCAAAGCAAGTCCCCCCCTTAAATAATTCTTTTATATTTTACACTTTTAAGGAAATATGTCATTCCTTTCTCACACTTCTATTCATTTTTTGCTAAATTCTATTTTGACGCAAACTAAACATTATAACTATTTCATTTGAATCCAACATTTTTCTTTAAGGAAAGCTATAATCGTATTGTTGATATCTTCATAATATGCTATTAACAATTTTTTATACTCTGGTACAAGCTCTGCAGGAACCACAATAATTCCTTGTCCATGACTGATTAAATAATGGTTTGCCATTATTACAGCAGTTCTTTTGTTTCCATCTAAGAATATCTGTTTCTTCATGACATATAACAATAATTCGATTGCTACATCAATACAATTTTTACTTGAAGATACTATTCTTTCTAATTCTTCTTTTACTACTTGTTCGATGGGCATTGGTGGAAGATAAGATGAACCACCAATTGTTACAGGAACACTTCTTATTTTTCCTGCCACATAAGAAAAACCATCTTCAACAATTGAATTTATCTGGCATAAAACAGAAAAATTAGAGGGGTATGATATTACACCATCGCTCAAAATAAATTCCCAAGCACGTTTTAGATTAACAATTTTGGATACATCAGTAGATGTCATATTCATTACTTTTCCACCATTAACAATAGTTTCGGTATCTGAATATGTAGTTGCTACACCTTCAAGAATTGCCTGTTTATATATTGAATCAACCATATTTCTTCTTGCTAAGGAAACATTTATTAAAACGATATCATTTAATTCGTTTGTTGCATAATGGATTAAATCAAGTTCTTTATTAATCTCTTTAATTCTTTTTTTGTATTGCTTAGCTAATGTATTATTTTCTAATATCACGTTATATAAAGCATTACTAAATTCACCAGCATACTTACTCTTTTTAAGTCCATTTTCTCTAAAATGCACATAAATATATTGCTTATAATTTCTTTCTCTAATTTCTATCGATCCGTATATCATTTTTTCTAATCGAACTTTTAATAATTCTTTTTCATGTAACAATTGGGAAATGTTCATGATATTGCCTCCTGATAATGTGGAACTATTATTCATATTTGTTCCACACGATAATTATAGCATATAAATTTAAAATGTGGAACTATTTTTTTTAATTTGTGGAAACCTTGTTCTAACATTTACCATTACTATTTGTTGGTTTTTATAATATCTTCATTTTGAACTATTTGAAAATTTCGAGTAATTGCCTCTTCTAATAACTCATTATCAGAAAAAATCTTTTTAATGTGATAGTTGATAGTATTAGGCTCAACATCAAGTAACATACCTAGCATTCTTTGTGTTAACCAAATATTTTCATCTTCATATCTCACTTAAATATTTTGAGTTTCATCTCCTATTGAAGCAACATATGTAAGATATTCTGCTGCAGAACTTCTAATGGTTATTTTATTACTCTTCTTTGATATTTTAACCTTCACATTACTAATATAGCGAAAAAGCAATCCCTTACCGACTTCTTCCTTAACTAATTAACTAACTTTCCCTCTTCTAATACGACCATAAGATTTACAAATTCTTCACAAGAAAAATTTATACTTTCAATAATAAGGTTATAGATAACTTTTAATGTTTCATCAACATTATCAACTCTTATAAGTTATCCATTATCAGTAACTCCAAAATAAATAGTTTCAATATGTTTTTATTTGTTTTACAAAAACATATTTTCTTTTATGACTAAATTATTCCCTTAGAATGTTTTTTTATGTTTAATTCGGTTGAATTAGGTTAAATTAAGTGAATTAAACATAAAAAAACAAGTAATCTCAACGTATTACTTGTGTTCTCTTAAGATGTCTTAAGCCTACTGAAGTAATACCTCTAAAATAGGTTAGGCTTACTGAAATAATACCAATTTTAATGAAAATGAATAGTTTGAACCCCATACATCTTAATAATTAAGGTCATTAGTAAGATATAAAATATAAAATTATAATCCTAATTCTCTATGAAAATACTTCAATGTTGAATATTTACTTAATAAATCATATTCATATAAATATTTAGCAGGTTCATTCATTATTTTTTTATACTTCTGAATGAAATTCTTAAACTTATTTATTATAAATATTGATTTAGAAGATAACTCAACAAATTCTCTTTGATCAATAGTTGCTGCGGATCCTATATACTTAGAATCATTCACTATAACAGCTTTAGAATAATCAAGGGCAGTACTTGTATTTGTACTTCTGTTTGTATTTGTAAATTTATAACAATATTTATGCTTGATATTTGTTCTAAAAGGAATTGCAAATGTATTATCATCAATTTTTACCAATAAAACTAAAAATGGTCTTGATTGTTTATCTTCCATTTCGGGATGATTAGAAATATTGTAGTCACTATAAAATTGTTCTGATAATAATTTTATTTCATAGGTTTTCATTATTTTACCTCAAAAAAATTGTGCCCAGTTTAAAGAGCACAATTCCATCTTCTAATTAGGATTTCTTTTTTCAGTGTTACCTTCGCACTGCATCTACCCTTTGAGATTTCTTTATAGTGTTACTCTCACACTTTATCTTCATCTATATTATATGCTAAAAAATGATTATAGTCAATTATTTTTTAAAATATATTGACATATCTTCTAAAAACATTATCTTATTTAGCGGATAATACTTGATTTTGATATTAAAATAATTCATATTATTCTTAAATAAAACTATACCATAATTCAGAAAAATATGCAAAATGCGTTTTGAAAACATTAGGATAATCTGCATTTTACATCTAAGTGATTAAAAAAAGTTAGGTGTGTAGAAATAATATTAATTTTAATAAAATTGAAAATTGCAAATTCAATTATTACTATTTTCAAAATAATTTAGAAAGACTTCAATTATGACAATAATCATAGATTTTCCACGCAGTGAATGGAAAATGCTTGCATAAGGCTTGTACAAAGAAAAATCTATATAAACTAAATTTTAAAATAGACCTTACAATATATATAATGCCACCTTTTTAATTATAAAACTCTCAATATATTCATTGCATCTGCTAAATTATAGGCTCCATCCTCTTGTAAAGCTTCATCTAAAAAGACCATAAAGTATTGAAAATTTTGTCCTGATAGATCTGCCCATTTTTTCCCAAGAGCAACTTTAGCCTTGCTATCATCATTTTTTCTGTCTTCACCCTTGAATTCAATCAAGATAGTGTTTCCTTTTTTTGTATATAAAACAAAGTCAGGGTAATGATGTATGAATCCATTAATAAAGAATTCTCCTTTATATTTTTCTTTTATGTGATGCCAAAAGACTATATTATCTAGAGAGGAAATATTGGAAATGGCTTTTTCTTCATCATCGTTAATATTTGGTTCAGATTCATATAACGACTTACTAATTTTAGAAGAAGTTTCAAATGAATTAATTTCTGGTAAAAACTCAAAAGTTTCTTTTAAATATATTATTTTTTTATCTAAAAGTTGCTTAAATGCTTTTTCTCTATGTGCTTCAATTCCTTTTTGTATATGCTTTTTTATATTTTCAACAATGACATTAGTATTTTCGATTACAAAATCAAGATCATCTTCTGGCATATTAGAAAATAATCTTGTTAAATAATCATTTAATTCTTTACTAGAGACACAATCAAATTTTCTATCTAACAAAGAGGTAATCTTTTGAGTAATACCAACTACTTTCTTTTCACCAGGAAACATCTCAAATATTTTATTCCAATCCGAAAATTTTAAACTTATACTTTGTCTAGACAATTCTGATTCTTCTCCAGTCTCATCAATATCATAAACAAAAGCATTTGTTTGAATTTCGGTTAAATTTGATGGTAAAGTTTCAGAATTAAGGTTATATCCTTCATCTAGCATTTCTTTAACAAGTTTCTTATCAGTATTATCTCCGAAAATAGTCATTCCTATTGATTTTTTAAAAAATACAGGTAACTTAATTTTTCTTGCAATTGCTGCAAACCCTGGTTTTAATTTAGAAATTTTCATTAATTCTTTTTCTCCTTCCGACATTTCATCAATTGGAGTGTTTTTAATTTTTTCCTCAAACTCTTTCGTTTGAATTTCTGCTGAAATAATTATATCCTCAGCAGTATCGCTGTGATTATAAAAATCAATTTTTTTAGTAATTTCTGTAATATTTTTCAAATCAGCAGGGTTAATAGAGACAAGTGATGTTTCTTTGGTTTCCGCAGATGGTACAACTGTAGGAAGTTCCTCACTAAATAAATCTTTCATTTCTATTGTTTTACTAGGGATATCTTCATCAATAGTTTCTTTAGAAGTTATAATTCGATAATCACTATCACTATATCCAGATTTTCTTAATCCTGTTGATATTGCATTTGCAGTTCCATAAAAATCTCTTGATGAAGTAATCACATAGGAAGAATTTAACAAAGGAGTATCTTCATTTAACTTAGTATATGGCAGACGTAATACGCGACCTATAATTTGTTCTACATCTATTCTAGAGGTTCGATTGGCTATAGAAGCTAACACATAGGCAAAGGGGCAATCCCATCCTTCTTTTAATGCATTTACTGTAATTATAAATCTAACTGCACATTCTTTAGATAATAAATCTAAAGTTGATATTTCATCTAAATCTGCAGTTTTAATTTTGATTTGCTCTTCAGGAATATTCAAGTCTAACAATGCATTTTTTATATCTGCAAATGTCATATTTCCATCTCCACGTTCTTGAGCTTGAAACAAAACAATTGGTCTAATATATCTTCCGCATTTTTGCTCGTTTATTTTTGCAGTTAATTCAAGTTTTTGTTGCAAATCTATTGCAGTTGCTAAAACTTCATCTTTGTCATATCTATTATAAACTAGTAATGGTAATTTAATCATTTCAGCTTTTTTTAGAGCTTTTGCATCTACCATAGAAATAACATTACTCTTGTCTCTAGGTGTTGCAGTCAAGTCTAAAACAAAAGATGGATTAAAATCATTTATCATATCAACACTTAACTCTGAGCCAGCATTATGACTTTCATCTACAATAACTAAGGGATTAAAGTAATTAATTGTTTGTAATAAAGAATAATCTTCTGCATTATGTAAAACAAATCCACTACCTTGAAATTGATTTTTAAATTCAACAAATGAAGTATTCTCTCTACGAGATCTTCTACCATCTTTAGTATTCTTAAAAGAGGAATAACTAAATACAAAAATGCTTAAATTTTCTTTTACTGTAGAGACATTTAAATTTATAGCATTTAGAGCATCTTCCTTCGAATATATATTTACTCTATGATTAAATTCTCTATCTAGATATTGGCGATAAGGATGTTCAGGATTTTGCAAAGCCTTTAATGTTTGCGTAAGAATTGAATCTGATGGAACCATCCAAACAACCGCTTTGATTGGACATTTAGATAGTTCAAAATCAACTATTCTTTTTATTGCTGCACAAGCAATAAAAGTTTTTCCTCCACCCGTAGGTACCTTTAAAGTAACATTAGGAACATTTCGAATAGTATCATTATAATTTGGCAAATTATCTTGTCCAACTTCAATTCCTTTGTTATTCCAAAAACATTTATATGCTTTCGATGGATTATAATTGTTCTTATGATAGAAATTCAAATAAACATTAATATCCTGTATAACTTTCTTTTGATAATCTTTTAATTCCATTTATTCTCTCCCTTTCTAAAATCTCGTAATATCTCTTGGTGTTTTCTTAAATGTTATATGATATTCAGACAACTCTTCATTGGATAAAGTACATGCATCCGCAAAAATAATGTACGAATCTGTTTTAACATCAATCGTAGATAAAAAGCTATCATCTAAGATACATTTTTCTTCTTTTTCATAATAGAAATAATATGAAGTGTTTTCTTTGATTCCTAATAAGTATTTATTTTTATAGTTTGCTGTTACATCAATTGCCTCCTTAGCAACTGTATAGTAGATGTATTGTCTCAAGTCATAATCGTTAATATTGGGATTTATATTGCCATTAACAAATAGTTCTTCTCCCAGTTCATAGAAAGAAAAATTTCCATTTGTTCCATTAACATTTGAATAGGAACTTATAACTCTTCTTACACGTTCTGCGGTTATTTTTTCTGCATATTCCAACATTTCAATTTCAATAAAACGCCTATTTCCACCATCTTCTTTATTTAATTCTAATACTGCTTGAGCAGTAGTTCCAGAGCCTGCAAAAGAATCTAAAACAACTGCAGATTTATTATCTATTATTTTTAAAAGTTTCTTAATGAAAGTAGAAGATTTTGGATATGGGAATATCTTATCATTTCCAAATATAGCTTTTAGTTCATTTTTACCTTCAATTGTTCCGCCAAAATCCATAGTCATACTTCTTGGCTTTTTTCCACAATTATTTAAGTACTGCTTGAATTGAACAGACCAACCATTTTTAGATTTTATAATACGTATAATTCCTTCCTTTAATTCTTTCTCAAATCTTTCTTTTGAATGAATCCAACCATTATTAATAATTGTTCCATCAGGAGCAATAATATCATAAACTATTGGATGTTTTAAACCTGGTCTTGCAAAAGTATCCCAAAAAAATCTTCCATTCACATCGCTTTCCTTATAACGTTTTAAATAATCACTATCATGTTCTACAAAAAAGTCTGGCAAGTAATCCACGTTTTTACCATATATCAATAAATACTCATGTTCTTTAACAACATACTTTGAGTCGGAACCACCACCAACTTTAGATTGTTTAATAAACGTTCCAACGTAATTTCTTCCACCCATTATCTCATCCATAATAAGTCTTAGATTTGAAAATTCATTTTCATCTATAGAAATAAAAATACAACCTGTCTTACTTAATAATTTAGATAATATTTTCAACCTCGGGTACATCATACAAAGCCATTTATCATGTCTAGATAAATCTTCACCTTCAGGACCAACTACTTGTCCTAACCATTTTTTTATATGTGGATCATTAACATTATCATTATAAATCCATCCTTCATTGCCAGTATTGTAAGGCGGATCAATATAAACAATATCAACTTTACCTTCAAATTTTGGAAGCAAAGATTTTAATGCAATCAAATTGTCCCCATGAATAATCATATTATCCGATGTAGTTGCATTAAATACATACTTTTTATCTAATACATGATAAGGAATATCCAAATCATGATTAATTACCTTATCTTTTCCAATCCAATTTAGTGTAGGCATATACTTGTCCTCTTTCTATTGTTTCAAAAAGTACACTTTTTGGTCAAAGCAGTTTTTGATAAAAAATTAAGAAAAATATCGAAATAAGAGCAATTTTAAAAAAATTATGATATAATACCATATGTACAAAAAGTGTACTTTTTGAGACTAATCACTTGATTATTCTCTTTTTTTTTAGCTAATATATAACCGTATATTCACACTGGAGGTTTTATTATGGAATATGGTTATATAAGAGTATCTACTTCTACTCAACATATTGATAGACAATTAGAAGCAATTAAATCATTAGGGATTAAAGAAAAACAAATATATATTGATTATGAATCAGGAAAAAACTTTGATAGAACAAATTATAAAAAACTAATTAAGAAATTAAAAAAAAACGATCTAGTGATAATAAAATCAATAGATCGCCTAGGAAGAAACTATAATATGATTATTGATGAATGGAGAAAAATTACAAAGGATATAGAAGCAGATATAATGGTAATAGACATGCCCCTATTAGATACTAGGATTAAAGGAAATAATTTAGTAGGCAAATTTATTAGTGACATAGTATTACAAGTGCTTTCTTTTGTTGCACAAAACGAAAGGGAAACAATGAAAATAAGGCAAGCTGAAGGTATTAAAACTGCAAAAGCTAGAGGTGTAAAATTCGGTAGACCCAAGATAGAATTACCATGCATTTTTAATGAGATAGTAAGTAAATATATAAGAAAAGAAATCACAAGCAAAAAAGCTTGTGAAATTCTAAACATGTCTAGAGGAAGTTTCTATAGGTACATAAAATATCTTTATTATTAAATATTATATTTTGTAAAAGGAAGCAGAATTGTTTCTAAATGATTAAAAAATGCTAATTGATTAGATTTGTCAGATGTAAAATTTAATTCCTCTTCAATTTTGTTAGTAAACGCATAATATTTATTACTATTGGCTTTTATATATTCATTAACTTCTTTATGTGGAGTTGTATTTTCATTATCTTTATCAAATAATACCGTCACACTAATATTTAATGATTTATAAATGGATATAAATAATGGCAATAAGTATTTTCCATACACAGGTAAAATATAATAATCATCGTAATACCTTTTATTATCCATTAAATATTTTTGCAAAAACAATTTATCATTAATACCTTCACATAAATATACTTGTTTAGTAAAAAGTGATTCTAAAAAATCTCTATAATTTATCGATTTTATATTGCGTTCACACGTGGAAAAATCATAATAAGATTTTTCTTTTTCTCTAAAGTTTTGAATCGGTAAAATGCTTGATAAATCTTTAATTATTGCATTAAAATCTATAGTTTTTTCTGAATGAGAAATATCATTTATAACACCAATATTATCTATACTTAATTCCAACATTGATAATAGCTTAGGGCTATGGGTAGCAATATAAATGTCTTTCCCACTTTGATTTATTCCATTAATCATCTTTGCAGTTACATTTAATAGTGAAGGATGAGAATATTTTTCTGGCTCATCTAGAAAAATATACTTTTTTGAGCTATGCTTCACAAAGCCAAGTATCAGTTGCATTCTTTGTCCGCTACCTGTTTTCTTTAAAAAATCACTATTATTGATTTTAACCAATTTTTTATATTGCTTTTCTTTAGTAACTCCAATAAAATCTCCCTTTCTTACTTGACCATTATAATTTAAAATGTCATCAACTATTCCATTTAATAATGAAATATTATTATTGATTTCAGTATCAATAGATTGTTCTAATGTTTGCTTGTTTGCTTGAATAGTTGGTGTTTCCAGTAATTCACTTAAAATATATTCCATTGTCTTAGTTTCATCCTTAGTATCCTTCATCTCATCACTTAATAAAATCTCAGATTCTAAAAATAAAATCTCACTTTCTGGTATGCCTTGAACACTAATTAAATCTTCTTTTATATTTTGCAATTTAGTAGTTTTTCCAAATCCATTAGGTCCTATAAATATCTTAATCATACGCTTTTCATTCCTTTTCTATTTTTTTGCATTATTATGCATTACGCATAACAAAATTCAATTAATTATATCATAATACAGCTTTTTTTCTTGTTTTTTCGTAAGACAAAATTCGACACTATTTGCAAAATAGATTATGGAATTAAAAATCAACTTTGAAAGCAAATGGTGAGAAAACCTATGTGATTACTAAAAAATTAAAAGAAATTTCAAAAACTGATAAACTGATTGTTATCAGCTGGTCTTCATTGTAGGTTCTGATGACATCAGTAACTTGCCAAACTCATTCGAAACTATTTTCAACTCAACATTCCAGCACCGAATAAGAAAAACTTATTACACTTGCAGCTTTGGAATCTATATTAACAAATAGCTTGAGGTCGTGAATGACCTCTTTTCTTTTACCAAGTGAAAGTTCGAACCACCTACTTGAGTCGAGGAGTGGTTCGAATCTTCACTCAGTGATATATCTTGATAAAAATTTTTCCCTAGATATTAATAAAACGCACTTTTTTCTCTAGTTTTATAAAAATATATTTTTGCATAATTCTGCGTAATTCGGTTGAATTAGGTTAAATCAAGTAAAATTAGGTATAAAAAAACAGATAATCACAACGTATTATCTGTGTTCTCTTAAGATGGTAGGGGAGATGGGAGTCGAACCCACACGCTTTTAGGGCGGTTGATTTTGAGTCAACTATGTCTACCATTTCATCACTCCCCCATATATAAAGGGAATTATTATTTCCCTTTCTTTTTTTGTAATTCAATCGCATCCTTATAGATAGCTTCAATTGTTGCTGCATAATGCTCTTTGGTATATTTTGCACATGATTTTTTTGTATTTTGTTTTATATTCTTTAAAGTAGATGTCGCTTTTTGGATTTCTTCCATTTTAACAACTAAATCATCTACTCCATCAAAATATATTCCATTGTAGTAATCCTGAATCAAATCATCTATACATTCATCCTTTTGAACCAATAATGGCAAGGAAGAAGCTAATGATTCAATATAGGTTAATCCTTGTGTTTCTGATTTAGAAGCATTTACAAAAATATCACATATATGATAATACAACGGAATGAATTCATTGTCAATAAAACCTGTGAAAATAACTTTATCTTCTATCTTATATTTTTGGGCAAGTGATACCAAATCATCAAATTGAGGTCCTCCCCCAACAATTAACAAAATAGAATTATTTTTATTTTTCAACTTGGAATAGGCTTCTAGGATTGTAGGAATGTTCTTTTCTCCAGATGTTCTACCTAAGTAACCAAAAACAAATGCATCTTGAGGAATTTGAAGATTTCGTTTTAATTCTACTTTTTGTTGTTCTGTGAAATTGGCTTCATCAAATCGATCCAATTCAATCCCAGTAGGTACAACTCGGATATCCCCTTTCATATAGTATTTACCAGCCAAAGTCAAAACCTTTTTGGTTGGAACTACCTCTATTGTTGTTACTTTAGATAAAGAACCTACAAAGACTTTAGCTAATACCTTAAACATGATCTTATGAAAATAGCGATCAAAAAAAGGAGAAACATAACGTAAATAATCCTCATATAGTGTATGAAGGGTATGCACGATAGGGATATGTAGCATTTTACTTGCCTTTTTCGCTATCTTTGCGATATTAAATTCTGTATGAACGTGAATCACATCTAACTGATAGGTAGCAATTATTTTAACCATTTTTTTAGGATTTTTTGTTTTTCGATAGTCTTTTAAATCCTTAAATGGATAAGGCTTGCCAGGAAAATTAATGAAATTATACTCTTCTAATTCCGCACAATCAGCTGCTTTTTGTTCATCTACACTTGTAAAAATAAAAACTTCATGACCTAAATTAGTTAATCCTTCATAAAGCATCTTAATGGATGTAACTACACCACTAATATAGGGATAAAACTGGTCTGTAAATATACCAATTCTCATATACATACTCCTAGTTGTTTTAAGATAGTAAATCTATTTTACTCCAAACACCTTATAATTTCAAGATAATTGCACTACATTTCTTCAACATAAGAAATACCGAGTAAGCGTAATCCTTCATTTAATACAATTCTAGTTGCTTTTGCAATTGCAAAATTAGCATTTCTCAATGCCTCTTCTTCAGCATTTATTTTTTCTATAGAATAAAATTTATTAAAACTTTGAGCTAAACCTAATAAATATTTTGCAAGGATGCTTGGAGCATACTCACTAGCAGAACGCTCAAGAGTTGTCTTAAAAGAAGCAATTTGTTTAATCAAATCAAAATAATGAGGTTTTTGGAACACTTCTATATCCATTTGGTTCAAATGAATTTCCTTTTCTCGTATAATGGAAGCAATTCTTACGCCTGTATATTGAAGATAAGGTCCAGTTTGACCTTCAAACTTCACAGATTGTTCAATATCAAATTCGGCATCCAACCCTCTATAATTTTTTAAATCTCCAAATACAATTGCTGCAATACCAACCGCCTTAGCTGTTTGTTCCTTATCCTTTAATTGTGGATTTTTTGCATCAATCAAATCATAGGCCAACCCAATTGCCTTCATCAAGACATCATATAATTTGACAACTCTACCACTCCGTGTGCTCATTTTCTTACCATTTGTTAAATAAAGTCCAAAATTCACATGTTCAATTTGATCAGCAAAATCGTATCCCATTTTAGTAATCAAACGCTTCAACTGGGTAAAATGTAATTTTTGTTCATTTCCTACTACGTAAAGAATCTTATCAAATTGATATTCCTTTTTACGATAAAAAACAGCAGCTAAATCTCTAGTAATATATAAAGAACCTCCATCACTTCTTTTTATGAGTGCTGGTGGGACATCCTCGCCAAGATCAACAATTTGAGCTCCTTGATCCTCTCTTAATAATCCTTTATACTCTAATTCCTCTACTACGCCTTCCATTTTATCATTATAGAATGCTTCGCCATTATAAGAATCAAAAGTCACTCCTAATAAGTCATAAATTTGTGTAGATTCTTTTAAGGATTCCTCTCTTATCCAACGCCATAATTCTAAATATTCTGGATCTTGGAGTTCCATCTTACGAAATGCTTCCCGTGCCTCATCATCTAAAGAAGGATTTTCCTTTGCTTCCTCATGAAATCGAACATAAAGATTTGTTAATTCCTGAATCGGATTTTTTTGTATAACTTCTAAATTGCCCCATTTTTTATAGGCAACTATCATTTTACCAAATTGAGTTCCCCAATCGCCAAGATAATTAATAGAAAAAGTTTCATATCCACATTTTTTTAAAATTAAATTAATTGAATTTCCTATCATAGTTGAACGTAAATGCCCTACAGAAAAACTTTTTGCTATATTTGGAGCAGAATAATCTAAGGTTACTCTTTTTCCATTACCTATCGTAGAGGAACCATAGGTTTCTTCTTCTAATAATACTTTCTTTAATACATCTTCAGCAAGTTTTGTTTTTAAAAGTTTTAAATTAATAAAAGCTCCAACATTCTGAATATCCTCTACAGAGTCTAAAGTTTTTAGGACCTGAATTGCTTCTTTCACAATATCAGGCATAGGCTTTCTAAGAGCTTTAACAACGCTAAACATAGGAACGGAAATATCTCCTAGTTCTGGATTTTTAGGTTCTTCAACAATGATTCCAATTTCTAAATGATATTGTGTTAAATAGTAGGCTTCTAAAGTCTGTTTGATTTGTTGTTTTATTGTTTCAATCATATAATTCTCCTTATAATAAAAACTGAGATTTTTAAATAATCTCAGTCCTAAAATTTTATTTTGAAAAAGCTTGATTAATGATTAAAGACCAACTGTATGTTTCATCTTCAGTAGCTTTCATAGAATTAAATACTAATTCACCATTCTTATAAACATATAGTGCTGTAGGCTTTAATAAATCAACCTTATCGACACCATTTAAGACATCCTTATTAAATACAGTTTCATCTTGTTCAATTTCTGCAAGAAAATCAGCATCGTTTAAATCTTCTTGACCATCTACCTTGTCAGAAGCATAAAAATAAACTTTTTTCACTTCTCGATTTTTAGCTTCCGTATTAATTGCAGATAAATTTTCAAGAATTGTAGCATTAGATAAAGAACCATATAAAACGTAAGTATATTTAGGTTCTGATTCTGTCCCTTTAGAATTATCAATTGCCTTCTCAATACCCTTTAAATTAGCCTTTTGAAAAACCATTTGATCATCTAACAAATTATATTGGGTACTATTTGCTGTATTGTAAGAAGAAATTGCTTGGTTAAATTCTTCTAATCTCTTTTCATCCTTACTAGGAATAGATAAGCAAATTGTTGTGACAATCATTGCTAATAAGATGAATACTAATATAATTAATTCTTTACGTAAAACAAATTTTGTTTTATTCTTTTTTCCTACTCTTGCCATATGTCAAAAATCCTTTCTTTTTAAGAATTTATTATTTACGAATATACGCGTATTTTATTATATCAAATCTCAGATTATTACGCAAGTATAAAAGATAAAATATTTAATTTTTTTCTTTGTAAAATCTCTTGAGAAACCGTTTTATCTATGATAAAATTAAGTTATGAATGAAAAAACTTTGAGGTGAACAAATGAAAGTATTATTTTGTGCGAGTGAAAGTGCTCCCTATGCAAAAACCGGTGGTCTAGCAGATGTCATCGGTGCGTTACCAAAAGCATTAAAAGAATTAAATTGTGATGCTCGTGTGATTATGCCTTATTACAAAAAAATCAAAGAAAAAAATATAGCTCAATATAAGGGCTATGCATATGTCCGAATTGCAGAACGAATGGAATATGTTGGAGTATTTGAGGCGATTCATAATGGAGTTGAATTCTATTTCATCGATAGTGATCGCTATTTTAATCGAGATGGTTTATATGGGTATGGCGATGATGGTGAACGTTTTGCGTTCTTCAATTTTGCTGTACTAGAAGCATTAAAGGTCATCCAGTTTTTTCCCGATGTTCTTCATTTAAACGATTGGCAAACAGGGTTGATTCCGTACATTTTGAAATCAAATTATCATTATTACCCTGATTATAATCGTATAAAGGTCGTTTATAGCATTCATAATATTCAGTATCAAGGAAATTTCCCAATGGATATGATGCGAATTTTATTTATGCCTTATTCTTCTTCTTTAGAATTTGATAATTGCATTAATTTTATGAAAGCAGGAATCTTAGAATCCAATATTGTCACTACAGTTTCTGAAACCTACAAAAATGAAGTATTGACAGATTTTTATGGGTATCGCTTAAACAATATTTTAGGCTTAAGATATTTTGATTTCTACGGAATTTTAAACGGAATTGATGTTGAAAAATATAATCCAGCCACAGATAAAAACATATATAAAACTTATTCTTTATCTACATTTGTTCAAGGAAAGAAAGCAAATAAAGAGGCTTTATTAAAAGAATTTGGTTTATCTACAGAGGATGTTCCTTTATTTGGCCTAGTATCTAGACTCGTTGATCAAAAAGGAATAGATTTATTAATGCCAATTTTAGAAGATGTAATTACATATAGTAATGCTAAATTTATTTTAATGGGTTCAGGGGATTCCTATTATGAAAACTTTTTTAGAGAAATGGAAGCAAGACATCCCGATCGGTTCAAATGCTATATTGGCTATTCTGATCCAATCGCCCAAAAAATTTATGCTGGATGCGATATATTCTTAATGCCTTCTAAATTCGAACCTTGTGGCTTAGGTCAAATGATTGCAATGCGTTATGGAACACTCCCCCTTGTACGTGAAACAGGTGGTTTAAAGGATACAGTTCAACCCTATAATGAATATACAAATGAAGGAACTGGCTTCAGTTTCACGAATTACAATCCTACAGAATTGAAGGATATCATGTTCTTAGCACTAAATACTTATAACAATAATAAGTCCGCTTGGAAATCCCTTGTAAAACAGGCAATGGAAAAAGATTATAGTTGGGCTTCTTCTGCCACTAAGTATTTAGATATATACAAAAAAATAACGCTATAGGAAACGGAGGAAAATATATGGAAACCTTAGCTTTAATTTTAGCAGGTGGACGTGGTTCTCGACTAGATATTTTATCTGAAAAGCGGAGTAAACCAGCTGTTCCATTCGCAGGAAAATTTAGAATCATCGATTTTGCTTTATCCAATTGCTGTAATTCTGGAATTTTCCAAATTGGTATTTTAACACAATATCTACCCCTTTCTTTGAATGAACACATCGGTGTTGGTAAGCCTTGGGACTTAGACCGTCGTGATTCATTTGTTACACTTCTTCAGCCAAATAATTCATGGTATGAAGGAACTGCAGATGCAATTCGTAAGAATCTTGAATTCGTAAAGCGATATGCTTCTAAGTATGTACTCATTTTATCTGGAGATCACATTTACAAAATGGATTACTCTAAAATGATTGAGCAGCACAAGCAAACTGGTGCGGATTTAACCATCGCTGCTAAAATTGTACCAATTGATGAGGCAAGTCGTTTTGGCGTATTAGAAACAGATTCTAATTTAAAAATTAATAAATTTGTTGAAAAACCAAAAGAGCCTAAATCCAATAAAGCTTCAATGGGAATTTATGTTTTCTCAACTCAAGCCTTAATTGAAGCAATTGAAAATCATCCAGATATTGTAGATTTAGATTTTGGGAAGCACATCATTCCTGATATGATTAACACTAAAAATGTATATGCTTATGAGTATTATGATTATTGGATGGATGTAGGAACCTATGATTCTTATTTGGAAACAAATCTAGAGTTATGTGGGGATACTGCTTTAGATTTATATGATCCTTCTTGGAAGATTTATACAAAATCTGAGGACTTACCTCCAGTTAAAGTTGGAGATAATTCTTCTATTACAAAATCCTTAATTTCCAATGGTTGTCAGATTGATGGTGAAATCACTCATTCTGTTATCTCTCCAGGTGTTAAAGTTGGAGCTGGATCAGTTATTAAAGATTCTGTTATCTTAAATGATGTAGTTATAGGAAATAACTGTCATATTGAAAATACAATTATTGATAAAGAAACTGTAATTGGAAATAATTCAAAAATTGGTACAGGTACAGATTATACACCAAATAAGGATAAACCAAACATCTTATCTAGTGGTATTAATGTAATCGGAAAAAAATTAATTTTGCCTGAAGGACTAGTCGTTGAACGTAATGTTCGGATTTTCTCTTCTGCAGATTCTAAAAAAATATTAGAAAAGCATATTAAATCTGGCGAAACATTAAAGTAATAAAAAAGCAAGTAGGAAAATTTTCTTACTTGCTTTTTTATTGATATCTTCTTTTCTTTTTCTTTCCTGCATTTCGTTTTAAACGATCAGCCAATTCATCTATTTGAGCCTGTCTTTTTTTCTTATATCCTGGGCTTACCTTTTTTGGCTTAGGAACATATTTGGCAGCTTCTTTTTGAAAATCCGTTTTAGGTTTAACTCTCTGCTTCCTTGTTGCACGCCCCTTATAAGCAATAAGTTCCTTATTCTTAAGTTCAAAATAACTAGGTTCAATCTTCTTTTTGGCAAGAGCATCTAAATATTCATCATCAACCTCTGAATAAAAAGAATAAACGATTCCATCTAAATACATTCTTCCTGTTCGACCACTTCGATGCAAGTAAAACTCATAATCATAAGGTAATTCATAATTTATAATATGACTAACTCCTTCAATATCAATTCCCCGTGCTGCCAAATCAGTAGCAACCAAAAATTGATATTTTAAAGTATTGCAATCTTTTAAAATTCTTTTTCTTTCTCGAGCAGACAAATCCCCATGCATAACCCCAACAAAATAGCCTTTTTCCGTTAATTGTCGAGCCAATTCTATAACGGTTTCCTTTCGATTTGCAAAAATAATTGCAAAATAAGGTTGCATCGTCGATAACAATTCCAAAAGGCAAGTGAATCGATCTTTATGCTTTAGAGGAATCCAAATATGCTGTATTTTTGTATCATTGGTGTTTTGAATGTCAATAGAAATCGGATTAGATAGATATTTTCTAGCAAATTGTAAAACCTGTTCTTCCATTGTAGCCGAAAAAAACATCATTTTACTATCTTTTAAAACACTCGCTATAGCATCTAATTCTTCTTCATAGCCACCACTTAGCATCATATCCATTTCATCTACAATAAAAAATTGTGAAGTATAAATCTTTAAAGCATTTGCAGTAATTGCCAAATCTTTTATTTTTCCTGGAGTTCCAATAATAATTTGTGGTGTACTTGTTTTCAATTTTTCTATTTCTTTTTGACGATCCGTCCCACCTATAAATAATTTAATATCAATTCGGTCTTTTGAAAAGGAAGCAATATGCTGTGCCATTTTATAAATTTGCATCGCAAGCTCCTTCGTTGGAGCGATAATTGTTGCGAAGGCTTTATTAGAGGTTTCATCTAATTCCTGAAATATAGGAAGTAAAAAAGAGTGCGTTTTTCCTGAACCTGTTTTTGATTTAGCTAAGATATTTTTATTTGTTTTATATTTTGAAAATACTTCAAGCTGAATAGGGGTCAATTCTTTAAACTTTAAATCCTGCAAAGCACGCACAATATATTCTTTTAGATCTAAATTGTTAAACACCATACTCATCACCCCGTTTCTTTGGTTATCATACCATTAAATTAATATTTATGCAAGTTTTTATTTTTGTTTTGAAATAAGGCCTTTGAACCATATTTTTCTTGGTATTCCTTGATTAAGGAATCAATGGCTTCTTTTTTCTCATCTTCATCATATAAAGTAAATAAATTATAGACTTTTGGGAGTTGACTTTCTTCTTTTAAATTAGATAAATCCACACCTAGTAAACGTAAAGCCTCCCCATGATAATGTTCATCTACTAAATCTACAATTACATCAAAAATTGTCTGAAAATCATCTGTATAATCCATACTCCTACTTCGAGAAAAAGTTTTAAATTCAATTGTACGCATAGTAAATCCAATCGTCTTTGTAAAATAATGATTTGCTTTCAATTTCTCTACAAGCTCTCTTGTCATTTTTCTTAGTTCATATAAAACTTCTGTTTCAGATTCGATGATTCGATCATATGTCCTTGAGGTAGAAATACTTTCAGACTCACTATGACGATTTGGATCAACGACATTACTAGATAATCCTAAAACATGGGTTACAACATAAGTATAGGTATTTTCTCCCACTAGCCTTATAATTTTATTTTTATGTTCTTCTTTCATAAAATCGCCAATCGTTTGAATCCCATTTTTAATTAAAATAGGATAAGTCTTTTTTCCAATGCCATAAATTTCAGATACGGAAAGAGGATATAACATATGCTCAACATCTCGTTTTCTTACAACGGTTACTCCGAGTGGTTTTTTCATATCAGAAGCCATCTTAGCTAAAAACAATGTCGGAGCAATCCCTATCGAACAAGGCAAGCCTACTTCTTTTAATATTCGTGCTTGAATCTCTTTTGCTAGAACAAGCGGATGCCGTGTTAAAGATCGTTCTGTCACATCAAGATAGGCCTCATCAATAGAAGCGACCTCAATTAAGGAAGAATATTCTTTCAATATCGCCAAAAAAAGATGATGATAGTGAACATAATTAGAATAATCCACGGAAACAATTAAGAGATTGGGAACCAGCTCATAAGCTTCTCTTTGGCTCATAGCTGAATGAATTCCTAGGGCTCTAGCCTCATAACTTGCTGAAGAAATTACACCCCGATAACTATTTTCTCTACCAATTGCAAAAACTTTGCCACGAAGAGCAGGATTTAATATACATGCAACCGAACAGAAAAAAGCATTCATATCAATATGGAATATTATTTTAGCATTATTTTTCGTAGCCATAAAAAAATCCTTTCCTTTTTTGCAAAAATAGTATATAATAAATTTGATATGTTTATTATAGCATTTTTGTTGAAGTAGGTGAAGACATGACAAAGAATAAAAACTCAAAAAAGCAAGAAAAAAAAGAACTAAAGAAAAAAGGATATAAAAATCCTGCCCAAACAAGTTGGGGAAGAATTTTAATCCTTGTCTTAGCTGCCTCAATGGCACTTGTTTCTGTAGCAATGCTTATTTATTATATCGTTAAAAGTGCAACGGGTGTATAATTCGTAAGATAAGAGTCTTTATGACTCTTTTTTTATTCTTCTTTAATGGTTATTCCCATATCCTCTAGCATAAATTCTAGATAGATTCCATACCCTTTTTTACTATTGCTTACTAATACATGAGTTACTGCACCAATAATTTTATTATCTTGTACAATTGGAGATCCAGACATTCCCTGAATAATTCCGCCTGTTGCTGTAAGTAAACGATCATCCGTTACCTCAAAAGTAATCCCTTTTATATTTTTTGTTTTTTGCTTAGCAAGACCTGTAATGTTTATTTTATACTTTTCAACTTTTTTACCACTAATACAAGTCCATATTTCTGCATCACCTAGATGAATTTCATCTCTTGTCTTCATTTCTAGAGCTTCCATTGACGAACTATCAAAATTTTCATTAGTATGTCCATGAACACCCGTATTGGTATTCTTATCAATTGTACCAATAGATTTACTATCAATTGTAGCTCTTTTCTCACCGGCTTCCGTTCGAGTAGGCTTAATAATTTGGTTTACCTTTGCTTCATAGATTTCTCCACTATAAAAATCATTTTGTGTAATTGGATGTCCTAAACTCCCATAAAGATTGAGTTCTTTAATGTAATATGTCAATGTGCCAACTCCTAAAATAGAATCTTTCACATATAATCCTAGGGAATAGGCTTGTTCTGTTAAAACAGGTTTAATCGTTGTATTAAATTTTTTTCCATTACGAACATATTCCATACTACATTCTTTTCCATTTGAAGCAGTCAATGCTTTGAGTAAACTTTTGATATCAGTTATCTCTTTTTGATTTAAAGAAACAATTTGATCTCCTTCTGTCAATCCCGCATCTTGCCATGGTTTATATACTTTACCTTCCTCAAGAATACCATATGTACCAATGACAATAACTCCTGAATTTAATTTAATTCCAATTGACTGGCCTCCTACATAAATCTTATCTGTTTTATTTAATTCATAGGCACTTGCCGTTAAAAATCCAAAACAGGTAAAGAAAAGGATAAAAAAGGTTATTATTTTCTTCATATTTACACCTCCACAACCATAGTATGAGCTTAAATAAAAGAAAAAATATACCCAATTTTTGCCAACTATGGTATAATGCTGTTTGGAAAGGGATTATAATAAAATAAATTACTATGATAAAATTATGTACAATTGATTTAGATGGAACACTCTTTGATAATAAAAAAAGGATTTCTAAAGAAAATAAAGAAGCAATAGCAAATGCTCAAAAAAAAGGTTGCAAAATTGTGATTGCGACAGGTAGACCTATGAATGGTGTACTCCCTGTACTTAAAGAATTAAATCTTTTAGAAGAAGAAAATTATGTTATATGTTACAATGGGGCAAAAATTTTAAATGTAAAAACCAATGAAGTTGTCTTTGCTTCTACACTAAATGGTACATCAGCAAAAGAATTATATCTTCTTTCTAGAAAACTAAACACCAATTATCATGCATTTCGCCTAAATGAAGAACTGATTACAGATGTTCATAATCCATATACAGATATAGAAGCCCGATTAAATCAAATAGAAGATGTTCTTGTAGATTTCACACAAATTCAAGAAGAAGACTTATTTATTAAATGTATGATGGTAGGAGAAAATGAAACGCTAAATTATGCTTATCAACATTTGCCAAAAACCATTACAGATATGTATTCTATAGTGAGGTCTAGTCCTATTTTTTTAGAATTTTTAAACAAAAATAGTCATAAAGGTGTTGCATTAGAAATATTAGCACACCATTTAGGAATTTCTATAAAAGATACAATGGCAATTGGGGATGCTGGAAACGATTTGGAAATGATTCGTAAAGCTGGAATTGGTGTAGCTATGGAAAATTCATTTCAAGAGGTACTGGCCGAAGCTGATTTTATAACGACTTCTAATGAAAATCATGGTGTTGCTTACGCATTAAATCGTTTTTTGAAAAATCAAAAAGGGTAATATTTTACCCTTTTTCTTCTTCATATTTTTCTTTTAAAAGTGCTTTTGCATGTTCTAAAGCAAACAAACTCATTTTATCTCCAGAAAGCATTAATGCAACTTCTTCTACTCTTTCATCAAATCCTAAATATTTAAAGTGAGTTGTAGTTCGACCACGAATTAATTCTTTATAGATATGAATATGTTCATCTCCAATAGAGGCAACCTGTGGTAAATGCGTAATACATAAAACCTGATTTGATTTAGATATTTTAGCCATCTTTTTGGCTATTTTTTTTGCAGTTCCACCAGATACTCCAGTGTCAATTTCATCAAAAATCATTAAAATATGCGGACTACGATTTGCAAAATAGCTTTTAAATGCAAGCATCATTCTAGACATTTCACCACCAGAAGCTACTTTATGCAAGCTATGTAAAGGCTCCCCTGGATTAAAACTAATTAAAAAATCAATAGAATCGGCACCTGTTTCTTGAAAAACTTCTGGATGTAAAGGGTGAAATTCATTTGGTAACTTAAGTTCAATTTTAAATTGGATATCTTCTAAATCTAATTGCTGGCACTCTTCTATAATCTTTTTTTCTAATTGAAGGGCAATCTTTTTTCTATACTCATAAAGTTGAATGGCTTGATCCTTAAGAGTATAGAATGACTGTTCTAAATCTTTATAGGTTGTTTTTAGAATTTCATCATAATTTTGAACAATTTCAAGATCTAAAGTTATCTTTTCTAGATAAGATATAAGTTCTTCTATGGACATCTTATATTTGGCCTTAACTTTTTCAATTTCCTGATATTGTTCTATTTTTAAATTTAATTCATCTTGATCAAAATCAAAGGATTCGAGTTCCTTAGATATATTTACTTTTATTTCTTCTAACAAATAATAGGAATCTAAAATTTGACTAGAATACTCTTTATATTTATTATCCAATCCCTCAATTTTTTTTAAAGCATTTGCTGATTCATATAAATGATCTAATGGCTCAAATTCACCCTCTAATGAAGAATATGCGAGTGCTAGATTGGTATAGATTTTATCAAAATTTTCTAATTTTGATATTTCATTTTTTAATCGCTCATCCATTCCTTTTTCTAAATTTAAATTCAGAAGTTCAGCTTTTTCATATTCTAAAAATTCCAATCGGGTAACACTTTCTTTTTGTCCTTTTAAAATATGCTCATAATTACGATAGTAATCTAAATATTTTGCTAAACAGAGTGTATATTTTGTTTGTAAGGCATCAAACACTGGATCCTGAATTGGTGTAATCATGGTTAAATAATGTTCAGGAGTAAATAATCGATATGTGTCATTTTGAACATGAATATCGGCCAAAAGAGGTGCAACTTGTTTTAACATTGCTAAGGTAATAGAAGTCCCGTTAAGACGGATATTGTTTCTTCCACTATCCATGATTTCTCGAGTAATGGTTAGTTTTTCTTGCTTACTTATCCCAAATTTTTCTAAAATATCATTTATTGTAGGATAAAAATCCGAAAAAATTCCTTCAATGATTGCTTTTGATTCACCGTAGCGAATCATATCGTTATCAGCTCTTTGCCCTAAGAGTAAAGAGATTGTATCTATAATCAAAGATTTTCCCGCACCGGTTTCTCCAGTTAAAACTGTCATACCCTTTTTAAATTGAATTTGAATATCTTCTATAATTGCAAAATTCTTTACCTTTAAGCATTCTAGCATGATGATTCACCTCTCAAACTAATTTTAAAAAATTTAAGTTTGTTTTTTTGTTTCTTTTAACTAAAGCCAAATACTCCTTATTTCCACTTCCTCCTAAAATTGGAGAAGGGATTAGGGATACAATCCCCATTTGATAGGAAGAAAAATAAGAAGTTACATTTTCTAATACCTTTAAATGATCCTTACGATTTTTAACAATTCCATTTTTTATATAAGTTTTTCCTAATTCATATTGAGGCTTTATTAAACAAATTAAGGCATTACTTTCTGTTAAAAAACGATCCAAAGCAGGTAAAATATTCTTTATACTTATAAATGAAACGTCCATAACAATATAATCAATTGGTTTAGAAAATTCTTTTACTTCCATTATATTGGTTTGTTCCATAACATAGACATCCTTCCTACAAGCTAAACTAGAATCTAATTGGTTTGTGCCAACATCAACAGCATACACATAAGAAGCCCCATGCTGCAATGCACAATCCGTAAATCCTCCTGTTGAGGCTCCAATGTCCAAGATTACTTTATCGGTAAAGTCTAAACGAAATGAATCAATTGCGGCAGCCAATTTTAGCCCACCCCGAGAAACATAAGGGTGAACATCTTTTATGATTTTCACTTCTTCAGTTGTTATTTCATAATTGGCCTTTAAAACAATCGTACCATTAACTGAAATTGCCCCTTCTTTAATTGCCACTAAAGCTTTATTCCTGCTTTTAAAAAAGCTATGTTCAACCAAGTAAACATCCAATCTCATCGATAATCACTTTCAAAATCAACTAGCCCAGATTCTGTCATTTTTTGAACAACAAGTTGTTCATTTTGATTTAAAATATCATAGCATTTTTTGGAAAGTTCAAGTCCTGCAGTATAATTAGCTACCGCTGCCTCTAAAGAGATTGTTTTATCTTCTAATGTCTTTACAACTGCTTCTAATTCCTTTAAATATGTTTCAAAAGATTTATTTTCCATTTTGTTTCACCTCAATAACCTTACTTTTTAATTCTCCATTTTTTAATTTTGTTATCATGATATCATCAATATGAACCGAAGACACATCCGTTATAATTTCATCATTCACTGTATTAATAGAATATCCTTTATTCATAAGCGATAGTGGGTTTAATGCATTTAATTTTCCTTCTAAGAAACGATAACTACTCTTCTTTTCCAATAAAACTTTTTGGATAATCATTTGGAGTTGTTTACAATACTCCTCTAAATAATTCCGATGATGTTTCAATGTAGTCAGTGGATTTCCTGCATCAATCCTGCGATCTAGATTTGCTAAAAGTAATTTCTCGTTTTCAAAGCGTTGGCGAATATATTTTGTCATTATCGTGATATAATAATTCACATTTCCTTTTAGCATCTCAATTGATGGTGTGGCAAGTTCTGCTGCCGCTGTAGGAGTAGCCGCACGCATATCTGCAACAAAGTCGGCAATCGTGAAATCAATTTCATGCCCAACAGCAGAAATAATAGGAATGGTACTTTGATATATCGCATCAGCTACACATCGCTCATTAAAAGCCCAAAGATCTTCAATAGAACCTCCCCCTCGTCCTACGATAAGAACATCACAAAGAGCTTGCTGATTCGCTATTTCTATTTGGCGAACAACATCTGTTTTTGCATCTTCCCCTTGAACAATGGCTGGATATAAAATGACATGAGTCATAGGATATCTTCTAGATATCGTATGGATAATATCTCTTATTGCAGCTCCTGTTGGTGAGGTAATGACCCCGATGCACTTAGGAAATAAGGGCAGCTTTTTCTTATGCTCTACCGCAAATAATCCTTCTTTTTCTAATTCCTCTTTCAGTTTTTGAAAAGCTAAATATAAATCTCCTATACCATCACTTTTCATTTCTTTGATGTTAATTTGATATGTCCCAGATGGCTCATATACCGTGACATTTCCCTTTACAAATACCTTCATTCCATCTTTCGGCTCAAATTTAACTGTTTTTGCAAAACTAGAAAACATTGTTACCGAAATAGATGCACCATCATCCTTTAAGGTAAAATAAAAATGCCCACGAGAATTGTGCTTGAAATTTGATATTTCTCCTTCTAATAGAACCTCTTCTAAATTATGATCGTGGTCAAATTTATATTTTATATATTTTGTCAAGGCAGATACTGTTAAATAACGCTCTTCCATTCATCTTTACCTACTTTAAATATTTATGTATTGAATCTAATAATCGATTGTTGAAACTTGTTGCCTTATGGTCCCCTTGATCAGAGTAAAGTTTGGTAATTTCTAAGGCTTCATTGATAATTACTTGTCTTGGTGTTTCTCCTAGCATTTCATAAACTGCTAAACGGATGATTGCTTTATCCACCAAATTTAAGCGATCAATCGTATAGTTTTGTAAAGCATTCATAATGATTTCATCAATTTCTTTTAAATGTTCATGACAATTCTTGGCTAACTCTATCGCAAGAATATCCTGTTGTTCCTCTTCCATTGAAAACTGGATTGCTGTGTCGATATCTACATTATTAAAATCCATGGTATATAAAATTTGCATCGCCTTAATTCTTGCTTCCCTTTTCATAAAGCGTACCTCTTCAATTCTTTTCTTTTTTATTATTTTACCACAAAAAAATACTTTCTTCAATTTAAAAGGAAAAAAACCATTTTATTTTCTCTTTCAAGAAAAATAAATGGTTTTTTTAATTTTTACTTTAGTTTTTCAAACAAATTTCATTTTTTTTGATCAATTTTCAGATTTGGCAATCTGGTTTGAAACGAGGATACTACCTCCAATAAATAATCCGATAAATATAAAACAAGGCCAAATTATTTTTAAATACTCTAAAAACTGAAAGGAAGAGGCAGTTTGAATATATTGGTTTGCCTGCACAATATAAAATTGAGGAAAGATATGAGCAAAGGTTTTTGTAGCCTTTGGCAAAAGTTCTAAGCTGATAAAGCATCCACATAGAAAAGCAGAGCCTAAAGGTAAGACATTTGCTACACAACTATATGCCATATCACTTTTAAATAGGCAGGATAAGAATAGAGCCATAAACACGATAATAATTGCAAAGAAAAATGCATTTAGCATATAGCAAAGGATTCTTACTGTAATCTGATTTGGAAATAGAAGTAAAGCTATACAGGTCACAATTCCAACAAAAAGAAACGAAAATAAAGTATAACACAAAGCTAAAAAGATATTTTGTTTTCCTGTGGAATAGGAACTGATTCTAAGTCGCCGATGAATATCCTTCTTTCTTAATTCAAAAGAAACAATACCAACAATAGATAAAACTAAAGCTCCGATAATATATACAGCCATGTCAAAGACTCCGCGAATTCCACCTATGCTTTCTTTAGATACGAATTCAACATGGATCTCATCCTTATGGTTAAATTGACTGGTCACATAGCCAAAAGATGCTTCTTCTGTGCATAATCCCAAACGAATAGATTCTCGGACCATATTTAAATATGATCTTATCGTAGATAGTAAAGCAGTTGCCTCTAAAGAATCTGGACTAGATTCAATCTCTATTCCTTCTAGGCCCTCCATGATTTTAACTTCAAAATCCTTTGGAATAAAGATATATAAATCAATATCATCCCAAAATAATGCATCCGATACGGACTGTCCTTTTCTAAGTTCAACTTTTTTTATGTATGGAGTTAAAAAATCTAGAAAATCCGCTGTTTTTTTATTTTCTTCTTCAATAACAACCGTAGTAGCAATTTTCTTTTCTTGTTTACTTGTTGCGGTTTTCTGAGCTTGAATCAAAAAAATGCTGATAAAAGTAAAAATAGAAAAATATAAAATAATCATAAAAATATTCTTTTTTAATATTTTAAAAAATAATTTACAAACTTGCATATTTTTCACCTCGCATTTTAAAAATAACAATTCCTAAAGCTAAAATTGAAAAACAAGCAAGAATACTTGTGAAAATCAAATAACTAGAATAGGTATCATAGTAATAAAGAGCATATAAACTATTAGAAATTAAAGAAGCTGGATTTATATAATTGACAAAAGGAACATATTTATCTACTATGTGCTTCACATCAACTGCCATGAGTCCCGCCAAGCAGGATAAAGAAAGCGTAATTGCAGTAACAATCCCTTGTACCTTTGCCTCACTTCCCTTGACAAAGGTTCCAATCAACATTCCAATCGCAATCCCTGAAATGCCTCCTAAGATCAAAGTTAGAAAGATGAGTCCTAAATTGCCTCCCAAACCAATCTTCAAGATGTATTTAAGATAGATACATATTATGGTAGCAGAAATGGCCTGTAATAAACAGCTTGCAGCAAAATATGACAGCAATAATTTCCCTTTAGATACAACACTAGATGAAATCCGAATCCCTAAATTAGATCGATCTGCACGAATATCCTGAATTATGCTTACCCCAAATAATGCAGCATATAAGCACGACATAGCGAGTAAAGAATAAAAATAAAAGGTATAAAATGTTGCAGTTTTTTTGGTAGAAAGATCTTTAAAATATGAATTTTCCATTGTCAAATTCTCAATAATTTTCAAAACATCTACGGGTTGAGGGTTTTCCCCTTGAAGTACGAGTTCCTCATATCTTTGATATGCCTCTTGAATCGTATGTTCAATCTGTTTGGATTGGTCAATAATAGACTCTGTAATCATGAGTTCTGTCCCATTACTTTTTGCCACCACTTTAATTTGTCCATCTTGCTCATATAAAAAATGATCAATCTCTTGTTCTTCTAATCCTACCCTAGCTAGTTCAATATCTTTATAAACCTTTATTTCATAAAGTTTTTTATTCTCATCAATCTGGGCTTCTTTAAAAATGGTTTGAAGAAGTTTTGGAGTATCTTCTTCAATAAACCCAATTGAAATAGTTTCTATGGGAGTAGAATGAATAAATTTACCAAACGCAAAGTATTCAGCGGAAGCAAGTAAAATAGGAAATAATAACACCCAAAATAGTGTTGATTTTCGTTTGAGCATTACTTTCAATCTTGTTAAAAAAAGCATATTAATCCCTCAACTCCTTCCCTGTTAGTTTTAGAAATACATCATTTAAGGTAGGAAGTTCAGAGTATACCTTTCCAATTGGAAATTGGTTTTTTTGTAAACTTTCTAGAATTTTAGGCAAATAGGAATCTCCTTTAATTGTTTGAATCTGAAGTTCATTATCCTGATAAGAAACCGCCATTACATAAGGCTCATTTTCAAATAAAGAAATGGCATCTTGAGAAGTTTCAATTGTCACAGTTTGTCCTAAATCTATCATTTCTTTTAATTTTTCTTTTGTTCCATGAGCGATAACTTCTCCCTTATCTAAAATTACGATATAGGAACAAATTTGTTCCACTTCTTCCATATAATGAGAAGTATAGATAATCGTAGAACCATTTTCTTTTAATTTGATAATTCCTTCTAATATCTTATTTCTACTCTGTGGGTCCACCGCAACAGTTGGCTCATCAAAAATAATTAAGGAAGGCTTATGTACAATTCCACAAGCAATATTTAATCTTCTTAACAATCCTCCAGAAAGTTTCTTTGGATAAAATTTTTTATAATCTTCTAAAGAAACAAAATGAATTGCTTCTTCCACATATTGTTTTCTAATCTTTTTATCTTTGATATATAAGCTACAAAAGAAATCAATATTATCATAAACCGTTAATTCATTGAATACGGCAACATTTTGGGGTACAAATCCAATTTTCGCCTTTAAATCTAAGCGGCTTGGTTTCATTTCTTCATCGAATAATAAGATTTCTCCTGAATCATAATTCAAAAGTTGCAATATACAATGAATTGTTGTTGTTTTCCCACTCCCATTTGGACCTAATAAACCAAAAATTTCCCCCTCATGCACCTCTAAAGATAAACCATTTAAAGCCTTAAGACCATTTTTATACGTTTTTTCTAATTTTTTTACCTGAACAACCATTTTATTTAACTCTCCTTTTTATACATTTTTAATTAGCATCCGATTGAGCATTGTAAAATCATACCAATCCAAATGATCAGTAGATATATAATTATGACTTGCGGCAAACACAAATCCCCAGTATCCAACTGCCATTTGGTATGGATTCCCCTCATGAATCGGCTCATGACTTTCTTGACCCTGACGGATA
This sequence comes from uncultured Anaeroplasmataceae bacterium, assembly GCA_910584005.1. Classification (GTDB taxonomy): domain Bacteria; phylum Bacillota_I; class Bacilli_A; order Acholeplasmatales; family Anaeroplasmataceae; genus Pelethenecus. The sequence continues at coordinate 430,531 of CAJTXR010000001.1, forward strand.
ATGTTCGCAAGCATTGTCGTTGGTTCTTGGCTCCAATCATAAAATTTAGTACCTGGATGAGTTCCTGCAGTTAAACTATCATTCTCAAAGATTGTAAAAAATGAGGCAAATTTCTTATCCGCTTTAATACTAGTTTCAACATGCTTTGTCAAAAATTTTATTTTTTCCACACTTGATATTGGAGCGTCTACTAACCCTTGAAAATTTGTATCTCGGTTTTGAATCCACTTAGAAGATACAACCTTAAATAATTCTTCTTTTGACGCATAATACCGATAAAGTAACCCTTGAGAAATTCCTAGATACTTCGCAAGATCACTAATTTTAGCACCTGCTAATCCATATTTTGCAAAATAATACAGTGCTCCTTCTTCAATTTCTTCCATTCTCTTTTTTCGCATCATTTGATTGAGTTCTTGATTTCTTCCCATAAGCCTTTCCTTTTCAATGAATATTTATTCATTCAAATGTTATTTTAATTATATCTTATTTATATAAAAATAACAAGGTTTATTTTCATTACTTATCCAAAAATAAAAAAAAATAGGATTAATTCCTATCTTTTAGCATCCGATTTAATATGCCCATAAGTGCAGATAAATTTTCTGCCTCTGTTTTTGCTAGCTCATGCATGAGATTGTATACTTCCCATTCTTTTTTTTCCATAGCCAAATCCGCTATTTTTTTTGCCAGTTCCACATCTTCTTCTGCTCGAACAAGTACATTATTTAAATTTAAACGAATATCCTCTTTCATTCCAAAGGCCTCCATTAGCATTGCCTCAAAATTTAATTTTGAATAAGCAATACTTTCTAAAGCTAAGGAAAGCTCCATATGTCCTAATCGTTTTAATTCCATTGCACATACCTTTATGTATGCCGAACTATGTGTTTTATTATCTAGATAGGATTTGATTTCGTATTTTAAATCTTCATTCTTTGCTATTCCAAGTTCATGCATAGGATAGGTTTTGTTTTCCATGTTATCACCCAATCTTAGTTTGAACATAAATTTTTACTTTTATGCAAGCAAAAAATCTTTTATTAACGAACAAACTACCTTAGAATGAACAATATTAAAATGATTATGATTGTCTAATTGGATATAGCTTTTTCCTTTATTTTTTGTCATTTGAAAGAGCAGAAAGCCAGACTTTTCTTTAACCAAATAATCATCTTTCCCCCACAAAATCATTGTTTCTGGTTCTATTGATTCAAATTCTTGATTCAATTTAGATACAATACCTACAAAACGAAAAACATGAAAGTAATTTTTCTTAGGAAGAATTTGCTTCATTCTAAGCTGCCCCTGTTTAGAAGAAGGATCTCTATGATAGTTTTTCAAATTTAAATATCGATATGCTGGTGCCAACAATACAAGTCGATGTACCTTTCTTTCTTTTTGTACATAACAAGCAATTAGTCCACCTAAAGAATATCCGATGACATCAATTTCTTCAAATTGGGATAAAGAATCGTATAAATCTAAGCTATACTTTTTTATATTTTCTGTAGTAAATTTTTCTTGATTTGTGCCATGTCCGGGTAAATCTGTACATAAAATTTTATCATAATAAGGCTTTAATTGATTATAAATATATGCGAAATCATTATGATTAGACAACAAACCATGAAAACAAAGTAAGGCTTTCAAAAAGACCACCATAATATCATATGCATATATAGGCAAATCAGTCACAAAAAAAACTCTACAAAATAATGTAGAGTTATAAATATTTACGAATATCTAATGTCAATTGATGTTCAAGATTGATTAACCGTTTGGCAATACTTCTTGTTTCATCATCTGCTTTTTTATATTGATTTAGATATCGATTCAAAGATTTTACTCCCATATTACAACCATCTGTCATTAAATCAGCAATCGTTTGATCGGATTTGTCCATGACCAATTTCATGTTTGTCTTCATTAAGGACATCCCTTTTACCACAGGATTTGGGTTTTTACCTTTATCCTGATATTTATGGAGTAAAGTTACAATTTCTGTTTGCAAGCGATCATGATCATCCTTACACTTATTTAAATCATATTTAAATTCTTCTGATTTAACATAATCAATAACATCTTCTATGGCTGAAACACCCATTTTAATACCTGAATCACATTCTCTTAATAACTTAATTGTATCATCTTCAATCATATTTTCAGCTCCTTTTTTATTAGTATTTCCTATTTTAAAGAAATTATGATATACTAAAGAAAAGATGGAAAGGATGAGTATATTCTATGAATATTGATCAAACAAATTTGCCTAAGCATATTGCAATTATATTAGATGGAAATGGAAGATGGGCAAAAAAAAGATTTTTACCAAGAACAATGGGACACCGAAAGGGAGCTTTTAATATTCGAGATATTGCAGGAATATGCAATTCGCTTGGAATAGAATACTTGACAATGTTTTGCTTCTCAACAGAAAATTGGAAGCGACCTAAAGAGGAAGTAAAATATTTAATGGAAACGCCAATTCGTTATTATAAGAAATATAAAGAAAAAATATGGAACTCAACAATGAAAATAAAATTTATTGGTAGAAGAGATCGAATATCTTCTACTTTGAAAGCTGTCATGGAGGAAATAGAGGAAAAAACGAAAGACCATACTGGATTGGTTTTAACTTTATGTGTAGATTATGGATCTTATGATGAATTGACCACTGCCATGAAAGAAATTGCCACTTTAGTAAAAGAAAATAAAATCGAAATTGAGGACATTACTCCTGCTTTAATTGAGGATCATTTATTTACAAAAGATTATCCAAAATTAGATTTATTAATTCGGACAAGTGGAGAAATTCGGATCAGCAATTATTTATTGTGGCAATTAGGCTATGCAGAACTCTATTTTACAGATTGTTATTGGCCTGATTTTAATGAAAAGGAATTAGAAAAAGCCCTTCTTAGCTATCAATCTAGAAAAAGAAGATATGGGGGAATCAATGAAAATCAATAAAATTACTCCACAAGGATATTGTGGAGGCGTAAAAATCGCTTTATCTATGGTGAATCAAGCTCTTCACGACCCTAAATACCCAAAGCCAATTTATTTACTTGGTTCCATTATACACAATCATCATGTTATAAAAAAATTACAAGAACAAGGTGTGATTCTTTTAGAAGAGCCTGGAAAATCTAAGGGTGAGTTGCTTCAATCCATTTCTTCTGGCACAATTGTTCTTTCCGCTCATGGAAGTGCTCCTCAAATCTATCAATATGCTCAAAAACAGGGATTGACAATACTAGATACGACATGCAAAAATGTTTGTATTATTCATGATAAAATAAAACACTATTTAAATGAGGGGTATACATGCTTCTATATTGGAACTAAAAATCATCCTGAATGTGAAGGAATTATAGGCATTTCTTCGGCAATTCATTTGATTTCTAATGAAAATGATATACCTAATCTACCTTTTCAAACCAATAAAATTTATGTTACCAATCAAACAACATTATCTATATATGATACTCAAAAAATTTATGATGAGATAAAAAACAAATATCCTACTGCAATTTTAGACAATAAAATCTGTAACGCAACAACCATACGGCAAAAAGCATTATTTGAACAAGAACCCGTGGATTTATGCTTGGTTGTTGGAGATTCTTCTTCTTCTAATACAAAAAAGCTAGTCTTGGCAAGTCAGAAAGCTCAAATTCCTACTCTACTGATTGATAGCGTGGATGACTTAAAAAAAATAGATCTTTCTCCTTTCAATTCAATCTCCATTACCTCTGGAGCTTCAACTCCAGAAGAAATTGTGGATGAAGTCATAAAATATTTAAAAAGGGCAAACTAAAGTTGCCCTTTTATTGCATTTAAAATATCTTCATCGGATAATCCATATTCATTTAATACTTCTTCAATTTTACCATGTGGTAAAATTAAGTCTGGTTGGAATGAAATGGATTTTACCTTTATAGGAGAAGATTGCTGATTTGCATAATCCACAATCATTTGATATAAACTCCCACTCCGAATAACCTGTTCTATCACAAGAAGAGTAGAAAATTTCGTAAAAGCTCTTTTAAGAAACGCTCTATCCAAGGGTCTAATGTATCTTGCATCCACTACAGAAACATTTAAGTTATACTCCTGGACTAATTTTAAAATCCGAATTATATCTGGTCCATAGGAAATCACACATAAATGTTGTCCCTCTACTAAAGTTTCATATGAGGGATAAAGAATAGATGTATAATCTAAGGTATTAAAGTAAATATCAACTGTCTTTCTAGGATAGCGAATGACAATTGGACCATCATGTGTAAAGGCATAATTAAATATTCCAATTAAATCCTGGGGATCCTTTGGCATGGCAATCATCATATTTGGCATACTTTGGAACATAGAAATATCATATATTCCCTGATGTGTAGGCCCATCTTCTCCTACAACACCTGCTCGGTCAATACCAATAATCACAGGTAAATTTTGTCTAGCAATATCGTTTAATATTTGATCATACGCTCTTTGTGAAAAAGTGGAATAGTATAGTAAGACAACTCGCTTTCCACATAATGCCATCCCAGCTGCCATATCAGCTGCATGTTCTTCTGCAATCCCCACATCATAAAAATCGCTTGGATATAACTCTGCAAATTTTTGCATTTTGGCTCCAATTTTCATCGCTGGATTAACAACAAAGAAAGATTGTTCATTGCGTTTATGCAAAAGATAATTTGCTACAATTTCCGAATAGGAATGCTGATTTAATTTCGGTTCTTTTAAAGGCTTTCCGGTCTGAATATCAAAAGGTTCAACTCCATGAAAATCTCCTTCTTTATCTAATTCTGAAGGAAGATAACCTTTACCTTTTTGAGTCAAAATATGGATAAGTACAGGACCAGTATTTTTTTTCACTCGATTTAAAGCTTTAATACAAGATCGTAAATCGTTTCCTTTAATTGGTCCATAATAATCAAATCCCATATCTTCAAAAATATTATCCTGCTGAATTAACCCTTTAATTCCTCTTTTTAATTGATGAAAAAAGTTACAAATGAAGTTTGGAAAAATAAAGATTAAAAAGCGTTTTAATCCTCGCCAAAGTTTAGTTCCTCTAAGTCTTGATAAGGCCTTTGACAATGCACCAACAGACTTTGATATACTCATTTTGTTATCATTTAAGATTATAATAGGAGATAATTTGTTTTGAGAACCCAAAAAATTAAGTCCTTCAAAGGCAACACCATTCATTATAGAGGAATCTCCAATCAAACTAACCACTTTATCCTCTGGCTGAGCGATAAGCATACCCGCCATTGCAGAAATCGTGGTGGAGGAGTGACCAGATTCCCATATATCATATTTGGACTCCTTCTTGTTGATATATCCACTTAATCCTCCAAATTTCCTTAAAGATTGAAATTCTTTTGCCCGTCCTGTTAAAATTTTATGAACATAGGATTGATGACCTACATCAAATAAAAATTTATCTTTTTCAGGATCAAATACATAATACATTGCAATTGTTATTTCTACAACACCTAAATTGCTACTCAAATGGCCTCCTGTTTTAGAAAGGCTTTCAATTAAAAAATTGCGAATTTGAGTTGCCAGCTCCTTCAACTCTTTCATTGTCATATTCTTTATAAATGAGGGATCTTTTATTTCTAATAAGTCAATCAATTCTCTCACCCGATTCTACTAAACTCGTTCTTTTATTATACAACATTTCTTTTAAAAACACAAATTGAAAAATGATTCCCTTTTTTTTCCATTATGAGTTTATGATAATGGGCAAAACTATTTTTGAAGGAAGTGAAAAAATGAAAAATAAAATTACATGTAGACCTTGTAAAGAACAAAAGAATTGGGAAATCGAAAACCAATATGGTGAAGTATTAAATCAGCATTATTCTTCTAAACAAGAATGTGTTAGAGCAGGGGAAAAATTAGCCAATGAGTGTGGCTGTGAACTTTGTGTATGCAATGATACCGAAAATTGTTAGTCGCAAGACCCATTAATATAAAAACACTACCTCACAAGGTAGTGCTTTTTTTACTTTTAATCTTCATTAATATTTTGATGCTCTTCTTTTTCTTTTTTTCTTTGAAGTCTTCGTTTTTTATTTCTTCTATCTATGAAAATCACTACTGTAACAATTCCCCCAATAATTACAATGAATGGAAGCAAATACAAAATCACTTGCCCAATTCCTAAAAAGAAATTGCCTAAAAAAGAAAAATACTCACTTGTAAAACTAGGCTTTGATTTAGGACTTTGATAATAAATGGTAATTGTAGAGTAATTTAATAAATGATCATAATAATTTAAATTCTTTTCTATGGTAGCAATCTCTGAATCAAGTTCAGATAGTTTAGACTGAATAGAAAGAATTTCTGTCATTGTCAATTCTTCCTTCGTTAACAAAGATAAATATGCTTGCCTAGAAGCAATTAATACTTCCTTTCTTGCCTCTATCTCTGAATATTCAGTAGTAATATCTGTAGATTGAACACTTTTGGTGGAAGCATGCTCTCCTAATTCATCTATGAATTTTAAAAAGGAATTGAGCTGATTGGTTGGAACTTTGTAAACATATTTAGACTTTATTTCTTCATCTAAAGAGGACTCTATATATCCACTATATTTTTCCACCTCAGATGTAATCTTATTTTTAATTTCTTCACATTTTTTTGTTTCAAAAGTATATTCTACTGTATAGTAGACTTTTCTTGTAGTTTCAATTACAACCGAATGATCTGGTCCATTTGATCCATTAGAATCGGAATCAGAAGTACAAGAAATTAATAAAAAACTCAATACAATTAGAAAAAAGGTAAAAGCAATTTTAAGTCTTTTTTTCATAAAGTCTTTCCTCCATAGAATATTTATTCTTCTTTCTATTAGTATACCATATTTTAAATTAATATAAAACAAGAAAAAATTTTATTCCATCCAACTTGGATCATTTGGATTTTTTTGAAACTTTAAAATTTTTTGAATATCTTCCTTCGATATATAATTTTCACTAGCAGCCACCTGGATTAATGTTTCAAAATTTGATAAAGAATAATTTAAAACATTCGCCTCTTTTAAACGGTCAAGTCCCTTCTGTAAATTATAAGTAAAAATAGAGGCAATTCCTAATACGTTCGCTTTCGCTTCTCTTAATACTTCTACTACCTCAATAGAAGATCCAGCAGTAGAAATCAAATCCTCTATGACAACTACTTTTTTCCCAACTGGGACGACACCTTCAATTTGATTTCCTCTACCATGATCCTTTGCTCCACCTCGAACATAGCCCATTGGTAACTTTAAAAGATGTGAAACATAAGCAGCATGAGCAATACCAGCAGTAGAGGTTCCCATAATCACTTCCACATCTTTATAATAGGTTTGAATCAGTTGAACCAATCCTTCTTCTATGATATTTCTCGTATCTACATAGGATAATGTCAGCCTATTATCACAATAGATTGGGGATTTGATTCCAGAAGCCCAAGTAAATGGGTCATTTGGTTTTAAAAAAACAGCTTTAATCTTTAAAAGATTTTTTGCGACAACTTCTTCTAATTGTTTCATTTAACAAAACTCCTTTACACAACGTTCGTAAGCAGCAACAGGATCATCTGCAGACGTAATAGATCTACCAACAACAATATAAGTTGAACCAAGCATTCGAGCATCCTTAGGAGTAGCTACACGCTTCTGATCATGAGAAGAATTTTCAGCAAAACGTATTCCTGGTGTAACTGTAATGATTTGTAAATCCTTTAAAAGAGGAACCTCAAGAGCAGAACAAACAACCCCATCTAAGCCTGCAGATTTTGCATTGCTTGCATATTGATAAACGACCTCTTGAAGTGATAATGAGATACATAGTTCTTTTTCTAGAGTTTCTTGGGAAATAGAGGTTAACTGGGTAACAGCAATGAGTTTCGTATGTTTTCCTGCAGGGATACTATCTAATCCCCGTTTTGCTGCCTTCATCATTTCAATTCCGCCAGCAGCATGAACATTTGTCAATTCAACTTCCAATTCAGCAATATTCTTCATTGCTTTTTCAACTGTATTGGGAATGTCATGTAATTTTAAATCTAAAAAAATCTTACATCCCATTTGTTTTAATTGCTTGATAAGTTCTGGTCCTTCTTTATAGAATAATTCCATTCCTATTTTTAAAAATGGCATCGTAGAAAAAGGACTCAAAAAGGAAAATAATTCTTCCTTACATTTAAAATCACATGCAATAATTACTTCTCTTTTCATATCGTTCTCCTTATAATATCTTCTAAATGTTTTATTCCTAATTCTTTCATTACTTTGGGCAATTCATCAATTATTCTTTTACACGCCATTGGATCAATTAAGTTTTCAGCCCCAATCATAACCAAACTAGCTCCTGCATACATCATTTCTATCACATCATATGCAGAGCGTATTCCCCCCATGCCAATTACAGGAATGGATACATTATGAGCTACATCATATACCATGCGTAAGGCAACAGGGAAGATTCCTGGACCACTATATCCTCCCTTTTTTATGGAAAGAATCGGCTGGGCAGTTTTCAAATCAATCCGCATTCCAAGCAGCGTATTAATAAGGCTGATGGCATCTGCACCTGCCCGTTCTACAGACCTAGCTATGCCAACAATATCCGTTACATTTGGCGATAATTTAACGATTAATGGCTTTTTACAAACCTTTTTAACTGCACTGACAAGCTCAAAAGCAATTTGCTCATCTGTACCAAATGCCATTCCTCCTCCTTCAACATTAGGGCAGGAAATATTTAACTCAATTGCAAATATTTTTTCACATAAATTAAGTTGTTGAATGGTTTCCACATAATCTGAAATGCTATGCCCTCCAACATTTGCAATGACTTGATCTTGATAAACTTTTGCAAGTTGAGGGAGTTCTTCTTCAATGACTTTTTTTACACCAGGATTTTGTAATCCAATTGCGTTTAATAATCCACTTGGACATTCTGCTATTCTTGGTAAGGGATTTCCATATCTTGCTTTTTTTGTCGTTCCTTTTAAACAAATGCTTCCTAAAATATTCAAATCAAATAGTTCATGAAATTCATACCCAAAACCAAACGTTCCCGAAGCTGGAATAATAGGATTTTTAAATTTTTTACCTAAAAAAGTTATTTCTGTATTCATGAAAAAATCACCTCATTTGCTAAAAAGACTGGACCTTCTTTACAAACTCGTTTCGGACCACTTATTGTTTGGATGGAGCATCCCATACAAGCTCCAAACCCACACCCCATTCGAGCCTCTAAAGATAAATATCCATAAGAATCATATTCCTTTAAGGCTTCTAGCATCCGAATAGGTCCACAGGCGTAATAAATATCATAGGAAATTGAGTTTGTTCTTAAGAATTCTACTGGATTTCCTTGAAATCCCATAGTCCCATCCACTGTGCATAACAATAATTTTCCAAGTTTTTTTAGTTTTTCGATTTCAACTAAATCATCTTTGGTTTGACCTCCATATAAAATTGTCGGTTGAATTCCTCTTTTATTAAACTCTTCTGCCAAAAAAATCATAGGAGCAATCCCAATTCCTCCTGCAATTAATAGCGGCATTTTAGAAATTGAAACATCAAAACCATTTCCTAGACCAATGAAACAGTCTATCTTCATTCCAATGGGGTATGTGGTCATATTTAGTGTTCCTTGACCTAAAACTTTATATAAAATCTCAATTGAATTTGTTTTAACTCTACTTACTGAAAATGGTCGACGTAAATACTTATTTGGAAGCTTGATTTCAATAAATTCCCCTGCATTTTGAATACCTTTAACATCTCCTTCTAATTCCATTTGATAAATCAAATCCGTTAAAGGTTTATTTTTTATAATTGTTAAATATACATTTTTCATTTTCTATTCCTCATCAATCACAGATATTTTCATCGTAATTTCTTCTAAAACATTTAGAAGAACTCGAACCGTATCTAAGCATGTAAATACAGGAACATTATTATCTATCGCAGCTCTTCTAATAATTTTACCATCAGCTAAGGATTCTTTTTCATTTGCAGTATTGATCACATAGGTTACATATCCCTTTTTAATGGAATCTAAAATTTCTTCTGACCCCTCAGATAATTTCTTTTTAATTCTGGTTTTAATTTTTTTCGATTTTAAAAAGAGTGCGGTTCCCTTTGTTGCCTCTATATTGAAGCCTAAATTGTAAAACCTACGAATAAGGGGAAGAGCGTCTTCTTTATCCTTATCAGAAATGGTAGCTAAAATGGTTCCATAATTGGATACTCTTAGTCCAGAAGCCCTTAAAGATTTATAAAGAGCTCGATTTAAAGAATAATCATACCCAATAGCTTCTCCTGTCGATTTCATCTCTGGAGATAAAACCACATCCATTCCTGAAATTTTATTAAACGAGAATGTTGGAGATTTTACATACCACCGCTTTCGAGATGGATATAAACCTATATACCCTAAATCCTTTAACTTTGCTCCAAGCATTACCCTTGTTGCAAGATTTGCGATTGGAACACCCGTAGATTTTGCTAGGAAAGGAACCGTTCGACTTGAACGAGGATTTACCTCAATAATAAAAATTTCTTCTAAAGAATTTACAATGAATTGAATGTTAAAGAGTCCAATCATTTTTAATTTAATTCCAATTTTCGTTGTGTATTCTACAATTTTATTTTGAACTTTTAAAGATAAAGAATATGGAGGATAAACACTCATTGAATCACCACTATGTACCCCTGTTCTTTCAATATGCTCCATAATTCCAGGAATAAAGACGTGAGTTCCATCTGATATCGCATCTACCTCACATTCTTGACCTGATATATATTTATCAATTAATATCGGGTGCTTAGAATCAAAATTCAATGCTTCTTGAACCTTTTCCTTTAATACCTTTTGATCATATACAATATGCATCATTCTTCCCCCTAAAACAAAGGAGGGACGAATAAGAACTGGATAACCAATCTCTTCTACAACTTGTAAAGCCTCTGATATCGTGTGAACTCCAACTCCCTTAGGCATGGGAATTTCTATTTCATCCATTGCTTTTTCAAATCGCTTTCGATCTTCAGCAATATCAATACTATTTGCGGAAGATCCTAATATTTTTACTCCTGCTTCATGTAAAGGTGAAGCTAAATTGATTGCGGTTTGTCCTCCAAGTGCAACAATAACTCCTTCTGGCTTTTCAAAATCAATCACATTCATCACATCTTCAAAGGTCAATGGTTCAAAATAAAGTTTATCAGAAATTGTATAATCCGTAGAAACTGTTTCGGGATTATTATTGATAATTATCGCCTCATACCCTGCTTCTATAATTGCCCAAATCGCATGGACTGTCGTATAATCAAATTCTACACCCTGGCCGATGCGGATTGGCCCTGAACCTAAAACAATAATCTTTTTCTTATGACTACAAATAGATTCATTTTCTTGTTCATAGGTAGAATAAAAATAAGGAACATAAGAACTAAATTCTGATGCACAAGTATCAATCATTTTATAAACAGGAAAAATTTTATTTTTTCTGCGAAATGAAAGAATATCTGCTTCACAAGAACCATAGCATCTGGCTAGGTAAGAATCTGCAAATCCACTACGCTTGGCTTTAAGAAATATTTCTTTATTCCATTTATTTTGAATGACTTCTTTTTCTAAAGAAACAATATTTAATATTTTTTCTAAAAAGAATCGATCAATTTTAGTAATCTCATAAATCTCATCAATGGTTGCATCTCTTCTGAAAGCCTCAGCGATAGCATAAATACGCTCATCTGTATGTTCGTAAATTAAATTGAAAAGTTCTGTTATAGATAAAGATTTCAAATATGGGATTTCTAAATGATCCACCTTGTTTTCTAAAGACCGAATCGCTTTTAATAAGGATTCCTCAAAGGTTCTACCTACACTCATAACCTCTCCTGTGGCTTTCATTTGGGTAGAAAGACTACGATTGGCATCCGCAAATTTATCAAAAGGAAAGCGGGGGACCTTTGTCACCACATAATCCAAAGAAGGTTCAAAAGAAGCTAATGTATTGGCTAAAGGAATTTCATCTAGCCGCATTCCACAAGCAATTTTAGCAGAAACTCTTGCGATAGGATATCCTGATGCTTTAGAAGCTAAGGCAGAGGATCTTGAAACTCTAGGATTAACTTCAATGACATAATATGTAAAGGAATATGGATCTAATGAAAATTGAACATTACAGCCCCCTTCAATTTTTAAAGCTCGTATAATTTTTAAAGCTGAATTTCTTAGCATTTGATACTCTTTGTTCGTTAAGGTTTGACTAGGAGCTACAACAATACTATCTCCTGTATGAATTCCCACTGGATCTAAATTTTCCATATTGCATACTACAATAGCTGTATCATTTTTATCCCGTAGTACCTCATATTCAATTTCTTTAAATCCGCGAATTGATTTTTCTACTAATACTTGAGTAACAGGAGAAAGTTTTAATGCATTTTTAGCTAACATAATCAATTCTGACTTATTTTCTGCAAAGCCTCCTCCCGTTCCTCCTAATGTAAAAGCAGGTCTTAAAATTACGGGGTATCCAATTTGTTCTGCGGCATCAATGGTTTCTTCAATTGTAGTTGCAGTAATGCTTTCTAAAATCGGTTCCCCAATTTTTTGGCAAAGCTGTTTAAATTTCTCGCGGTCTTCAGCTTGTTCAATAGCTTGGAAAGATGTGCCTAAAAGTTCAACTTGGCATTCATCTAAGATTCCCTTAGTATAAAGTTGCATTCCTAAATTTAATCCTGTTTGTCCCCCAATCGAACAAATCAATCCATCTGGTCGTTCATATCTTAGGATCTTAGCGACATGTTCTAAATCTAGAGGTTCCATATAAATCTTATCTGCTATTTTTGTATCTGTCATAATTGTAGCGGGATTAGAATTTACTAATATAACTTGATATCCTTCTTCTTTAAGTGCCAAACAGGCTTGAGTTCCCGCATAATCAAATTCAGCTCCTTGCCCAATGACAATTGGACCTGAACCAATAACCATAATCTTTTTTAAATTAGTTCTTTTTGGCATCAGAATTCTCCTTTTTTTTAGCTTTCATATTTTGAATAAAGCGATGAAAAATATATTCACTATCTTCAGGCCCAGCAGCTGACTCTGGATGATATTGGACACCTATAACTGCATTTACATCATCAGCAATTCCCTCTGCTTCTTGATCTAATAAATTTAAATGAGTTAATCGAAGTCCTGTATTTTTTAAGGAAGAAATGTCAATAGCAAAAGAGTGATTTTGGCTTGTGATTTCCACTTTATCTGTATCTAGATTTTTTACAGGATGATTTCCACCTCGATGTCCAAATTTCATTTTATAAGTCTTTGCCCCATAGGCAAGACCAATCAACTGATGTCCTAAACAAATTCCTAGGATGGGTAGGATCCCCTTCAATTCCTGAATTAATGATATCACTTCAATAACGTTTTGGGGATCCCCAGGACCATTAGATAGGAATAGACCATCAGGCTTATACTTCATAATTATTTCTTTTGTTGTATTATACGGAACAACGATAACATTACATCCACAGGCATTCAACTTACGAATAATATTCAATTTTATTCCACAATCTACTGCAACAACAGTATATAGTGGATTTGAGGTTCGAGAATACCAGATTTTTTTTGAAGATACTTTAGCAACTTGATGCAGTGGATATGTATATTCTTTTAACTTTTTTTCACATTCATCCATAGACAATTCTGCATCACAAATGAGAGCTTTCATTGATCCCGCTTCCCGTATGATTCGCACGATTTGTCTAGTATCTACCTCTGAAATACCAACCACATGATTTTCTTCCATTACTTCACTTAAAGTTCGTGTATACCTAAAATTAGATGGTAAATCATTATATTCTCGTACAATAAATCCTGAGATAAAAATGCCTTTAGATTCATAATCTTCATCATTCAGCCCGTAATTACCTATTAATGGATAAGTCATACATACCATTTGATCTGAGTAAGAAGGATCAGATAAAATTTCTTGATATCCAACCATAGAGGTGTTAAAGACAAGCTCGGCAATCTTTTCCTCCATACTTCCAAATCCAACACCATAAAAGACATGTCCATCTTCTAATACAAGTTTTCTTTTCATATTATGACCTCCAAATTACCTTTCCATTCAAAATCGTGTATTTCGCAAACCCTGTTAATTCCCAGTTTAAAAAGGGTGTATTTTTCCCTAAAGAAAGGATTTCTTCTTTTTGATATGCTCTAAAATGAGTGATATCTAATATTGTAATATCTGCCACATAGGAAGGCTCTAATTTACGCTTAGGCAACCCAAAAATTTGAATTGGATTGTAAACCAACCAGTTTAAAAAATCTGTATAACTTGCTTTGCCTGTTTTTATAAAATGAGTGTAAATCAAAGGGAGCATCGTTTCAAGACCGATAATTCCATTTGGACAGGCTTCATAAGAGGCTAATTTTTCTTTTTCACTATGCGGAGCATGATCAGATGCAATAATTGATGCTGTTCCATCAAGTAAGGCTTCTACGGTTGCTAACCGATTTTCTTCATTTCGTAAAGGAGGGTTCATTTTCCAATTTCCATCCTGAATCATAGATTCATTTAATAACAAATGGTGAGGACTAACTTCACATGTAATATTTGTATAGCCTTCTTTTCTTGCCTGTCTAATTTCCGCAAAGGACTCTTTTGTTGATAGATGACAAAAATGATATCTACAACCTATTTTTTTAGCCAGTTCTATTTCTCTTCTTACAGCAACATACTCTCCTTGAGGGAGTTTAGAATCTATATCATCCTCAGCATGAGAGGCTATGATTTGATCTTTTTTTAAAGCAATTCGCATTGCTTCTTCTAGTAAAGAAATATGATTTACGCCAACACCATCATCGCTAATTCCAATAACATGAGGACAAAGATTTTCTAAATCAGAAAGTTCCTTCCCTTGTTCTTCTTTTGTTAAAGAGCAATAAGGATGTACATGGACAACTGCATGTTTTGTAATTAAATCTTGTTCAACCTTTAAATGCTTTATAGAATCAGGGCAAGGGTTTAAATTTGCCATGGCACAAACCTCCGTAATTCCCCCTTTAGCAGCTGATTTTGTCCCACTTGCAATTGTTTCTTTATAAGAAAAACCTGGCTCTCTTAAATGAACATGAACATCCACTGCACCTGGTAGTACCCAGCATCCAGTAGCATCAATTTGTTCTTCATCTTCATCTAAAAGAACATCTTGAGCTTTCTTAATAAATCCATCTTGGATGAGGATATCTTTTTTTACAAGTTGATTGTTTTCTACGATCCATCCATTTTTTATAATCATAATATCCCATCCAATGCCATAGAAATTACTGCCATTCGGATATAAACTCCATTTGTCATTTGTTTATATATCCTACTCTTTTCACATTCAACTACATCATCTGCGATTTCTACACCACGATTTACAGGAGCAGGATGTAGTAATATTGCATGAGGCTTCATTCGCTTTATTTTTTCCCTCGTGATACCAAACTTTCGATGATAATCTTCAATAGATAGATGCATTTCTTCTTTATGTCTTTCAAATTGGACCCTTAAAAGCATAAGAATATCTACTTTGTCTAAAGCCTCATCTAAAGGAATATAAGGAGCTGCCCCATCATCAAATTCCTTTGGTCCAGATATGTATACCTCCATCCCCAATCTTTGCATTACCTCTATATTTGTATGGGCAACTCTAGAATGAGAGATATCACCTACAATACAACATTTTAGACCTTTAAATGTATGAAATTCTTCATAAATTGTCATCAAATCTAATAAGGATTGAGTTGGATGGTTCGATGCCCCATCTCCTCCATTTAAAATCGGCATTTGAATTGTTTCGAGTTCTTTAAAATAATTATCCTTGGGATGACGGATAACCACTCCATCCATTCCTAAAGCCTCAAAGGTTTTTACTGTATCATATAAACTTTCTCCTTTAGATAAAGAGGATATGGAGGAATTAAAATCTATCACTTTGATTCCTAAATTCATCATTGCGGTTATAAATGAATAATGCGTTCTAGTTGAATTTTCAAAAAAAAGGGTTGCCATTTTCTTATTTTCATAAGAAACACTCAACCCTTGCTTAAATTCTATTGCGTAATGAATAATATCTTGAATTTGTTCAATAGATAAATCTGCTAATCTCAATAACCCTTTCATACCTACGGCCTCCAAAAAAAATAGTTTTCTAATCCAAATAGACTAGAAAACTAGTAAGTACAAAATGCAATATCTACCTGTAATCTTGTTAGCCTCTCTGGACTATCTTAAAGCTTCTTAAGTATATTACCATAGGATATAAAAAAATGCAAGAAAATTTTTTATTGTTCCATAAATTTTTTTAAATTTGGGATTTGTTTTAAAGTATCCTGATACCCAAGTTGATAAAATGCTTCTAATTTAGTTTTATTCTTTTCTAACCGACCAATATCCATAATAATAGAGGGCTGAATTATAAACGTACTTTTATCCTTTTGGATTCGTTTGATTAAACGATTATAGGAAAGATGTCTTTGCTGTAAAGAGCGTAGTAAGTTCGGGTATTTGCGATATTTAATCTTCATATAATTTCTTACAACGAACTTTTGTTTTTGACAAACATACCCTTCTGGTTTCGTCAAAATAACCACACATTTTAAAGCATTTTTCTTAGCTTCTCCATAAGGAATTGGATCTGAAAGTCCCCCATCTAAATATCCCTTCTCATCTAGATACTGAATTTTAGATAATCCTGGTAAACTTGATGAGGCACATACATATGAAATATCTTTATGATAGTCCTCGCACCTCTTATACTCTGGTCTTCCTGTTTCAACATTAGTCATAGTTGCATACAATTTACAAGGATTTTCTAAGGCTGTTTGATAGTCAAAGGGCATTTTTTCATCAGGAATTTGCCGATAAACAAAATCTACATTAAAAAAATTACCTGTCTTAACTAAACTTCTTTTCGATGCATAATTTGGATTTCCTAAATAATCCACCATTGCATGATACCCTCGCCCTTTTTGTTTAGAAATAAAACTTGCCGCAACACATGCTCCTGCAGAAACACCATAAGCTGCATCAAAGCAAATGTCATGATCTAAAAAGCAATCTAGCACACCAGCAGTATAAACTCCTTTCATGCCGCCTCCCTCTAAAACTAAATGAATTCGATTCCTCTTTACAATTTCATGTAGTTTTAAAATGATATGCCTTGCGATTAGAATCCCTGCAATGCTTGGAACAAAAGCTACAGAGGCAATTAAAGGAGCTGTTGAAATCGGTTCTTCTGTTGAAAACAATGCTTCAACATCCACAATATTTCTTTTTTTCAATTCATACCGAAGTTTTTTTGCTAACGGGCATACAGTTGTTTTAGAAATATCCTTGATTTGAAACGCCATCGGATTCAATTTATTTCCTGTTCCACAGGAAGTTATCACAGGAACCCCATAGGCTTTAGCAGTTTGGATGATAAGGATTTTTCCATTAACATCATCAATCGCATCAACAATATAATCAAAATTAGAAAAATCAATTTGAGATATAGTTACTTCATCAATCCGAATCGGATAAGTGTGTACAACTGCTTTAGAATTGATATCAAGAATTCTTTGCTTCATAATCTCCACCTTGAATGCTCCAACTGTAGATTCTAAAGCAACCAACTGACGATTTATATTTGACTCTTGAATCCGATCATAATCAATAAGACTAAATTCGCCAATCCCTTGCCTAGCTAAAGTTTCAACAGTATGGCCACCAACTCCACCAATACCAAATATGGCAATATGACTCTTATTTAATTTTTGAATCGTTTTTTCTCCTAAAAGAAGAATGGATCGTTCTTCCAAAATCATCAGCCTCTTTTTAATTAATCTTCAAGTAAATTTTCTAATTCTGTAACCAAATCTTCTAACCGATGAACAACAGCCATAAAAGCATCTGTCTTCGTTAAATCTACTCCTGCTTTTCGCACAATATCAACAGGATAAGCAGACCCTCCCATGGAAAGCATTTCTAAATAGGAATTTAGATTTTTAGGATTCTTTTTTACCTCTTCATAAATCGCTAAGCTAGCAGCAAAACTAGTAGCATATTGATAAACATAAAAAGGGGTATGGAAAAAGTGTGGGATATAAGCCCAAACCATATTCTTGTAAGGTTCATCTTTTAAATCAATACCATAATAATCTTGATATAATTCTGTCATAATCCCACTTAAAGCCTCTGCTGTAATTGGTTTCTTATCCTCCACCATTTTATGAGCTAAATATTCATAGTTTGCAAATAATGTTTGACGATAAAAGGTCGCAATAATATTATCAATTGCCTGTTGTAAAACAACAATTTTTTCTTCTTTACTATTAGAATGCTGCATCACATAATCTAAGAATAATTGTTCATTAAAGGTTGATGCAATTTCAGCAACAAAAATTGTATAATTTGCATTTACTTCATCTTGGTGCTCGTTTGCATATAAGGTATGAATCGAATGTCCTGCCTCATGAGCTACAGTAAAAGCACTTTCTAAATTATCATTATGATTTAATAATATAAATGTACCTTCTTTATATAATCCTGTAGAATAAGCACCTGTCCGCTTTCCATCCTTCGTGTATACAGACACTCTTCCATCTTCTAAGGCCTTACAAGCATGGGCATAATAGTCCTCTCCTAAGGATTTACAAGCATCTAAAACCATATCTTTTGCTACTTCATATGTATAAGTTTCCTTGCTTTTTGCAAAACTTAAGAATCGATCATAGGTATGTAATGTGTCTAATTTAAAATACTTTTTGCGTAAAGCATAATATCGCTTTAAAGGAGTATTATGCATTCTTGCAGTATCAATTAATGATAAGAATACTTCCTTTGGTATTGCATTGTAATATAATTGACTTTCTAATATTGAATTATATCCCCGATTTTTTACCTCAGCAAACTCAGATTGCATAATTCCATCATAGATTCCTGCAAAAGTATTTTTATGCTGGTCATAAAATTTATAAATCGCTTCAAATACAATTCTTCTATCTTCTTGATTAGAAAGAAGTTCCAAATAATATCTAAAATTAGAATCATTTATAGATAACTTCTCTTTAGTAGAAAGTTCAACTTCAACACTTTCTCGATCAGAAACAGCAAGTTTATCATATAAACGATTAAATCCACCTGTTGCTTCACCATAATTGGCCATCAATTTTTCACTTTTCGCATCTAAATAAAAATCACGACTTCTAAATAATTGATCCATTTTAAACTGATATTTTTTTAGTTTATCATTTTTAAGATATTGCATAACTTGATTTTTATCATTTGCTAAAATTTCTGGACTAATAAAAGCTGTTTTACTTAAAAGTTCATTAAAAAGTTGATAAACCTTTTGATAATCCTCACTAGCCTTACTATCCTTTTGATTTAAATCAAATTTCATAGAGGCATAACAAAATAATCTTTCAATTCGTTCATCAATTTTCTTCATGACACGCTCATAAGCAAGCATTCCCTCTAATGAATGAAGCTTTCCTTTTAATTGTTCTGCTTCTATAATATCATTGGGAAAATCATTTAATTCTTTTACAAAATCCTCATATTTTTTATAAATAAGTTCTAAATTCCATTCTTTCATACTTGATTCCTCCTAAACATATACTATTATTTTACAATAAAACTCGATAAAAATAAAGAAAATGCTTTATATTTTCTTTATTTAAAGATATAATGACTTTTAGGTGATACCATGAAAATTGTAGGAACAATTGTAGAATATAATCCCTTACATAACGGACATATCTACGCTTTAAATGAAATAAAAAAACAAAGTCAGGCTGATCTTCTCGTTGTAGTTTTATCTGGGAATTGTACAATGCGAGGAGATATCTCTATATTTGATAAATTTGAAAAAACAAAACAAGCTCTAATAGCTTCTATTGATATTGTAATCGAACTCCCTTTTGTTTGTGCAGTGCAAAACAGTGATGGTTTTGCAAAAAATGCCATTGATCAACTCCATCTAGCTGGCGTTCAAGAAATTTGGATTGGATCAGAAACAAATCAACCTGCCCTATATGAAGAATACTACAATATATGGGTAAAGGATGAAACTCAAATTGCAATCAAAAATTTAGTAAATCAAGGGAAGTCCTATAAGGAAGCAACAGCTAAAGTAATTCATTTACCAAGCAATGATTTATTAGGTTTTTGTTATTACAAGGCGATAAGAGAAGCTAAATATGAGATAAAGTTATATACAATTCAAAGAATTGGGAATTTTAATTCTTTAGAAGCAAATCAATTTGCCTCTGCTTACGCAATACGTTCTGATTTATCCTTAATGAAATCTTATTGTCCTTCGTTTGTAAATCCCAAACAAATCAGAAAAACAGAACTCTTCTTTTATTTTTTAAAATATAAAATTTTAAGTACTTCCCTTACTGAGCTTAGAACTATTTTTTTTGTAGATGAGGGAATAGAACATCGCTTACTCCATATTGATTCTTTTAATTGTTTAGAAGAATATATCAATTACTTATCGACAAAGCGGTACACAAAAAGTCGAATTCAACGAATGCTTCTATATATTTTGTTTAATATTACAAAAGATAGAATGTCTTCTCTACCAGAATATAAAATGTTAAGAGTTTTAGGCTATTCAGATAAAGGCAAAAAATATCTAAATCAAATTAAAAAAACACAAAAAATATATACAAATATAAAAGAAGGAATTCATCCTGTATTAGATATCGAACTTAAAATTACAAAAATCATCGATATTCTTTATGCTTCTTCTACTTTTAAAAACGAGCAAGGAAAACCAATAGAATATAAAAAATAAACCCATAAAAAAGGACTGTAAATTTTGAAACGAGCGAAATAAAAGCACTTTATCTAAACCAATAAAGTGCTTTTATTATAATCCTAAAATATAGAAACCATTATATTCAATATCTTGTTTCAGCCAATCTACAAGCATCATGTAATCATTAGGTTTTTTATTTTCAATCTTTTCTAGAATTTCTCTTAATTGATCTGGTGAATAATAATTTATCCCAAATTCATCCATAGGTCCAACCTTTAAATTATTATAAACTCCGCCATTAAAAATATCTTGATAATTTGAAATAAACACGTCAATATCATCAACAAATATGTATAATGAATCCTCCTGCCAATGCTTAATAGAGTTGATTGAAATTATTTTTTTTGTTTTTGTTTCAGGTTTTAATTTACAATACTGAAACTCTATAAATGCACTTCCTCCAAAATTTTTCCTCATTTCTTGATTTTCAAAGCGGTAAAACATTGAAATTGAACCTCCTTAAATTTTTATAGTATTGTAACACAACTTTTTTGTGGATGCAAGTAATACGCATCACTTTAGCATTTAGATGTGTACTTGTTTAATACAAGTGGTGTCAAAACAAGTACACACCAAACAAACTAAACTCTGTTAAAATAGATAAAAAGTGGAGTGCTTCCAAGAGCGTAATGCACCCCCACTTTTTACTGTATATGTAGCTAATTTATTCCATGGTGTACTTGACATGAGTCCCTGGAATGAGTTTTTTCATTTTGTTGGATAAAGGCAAAGAAACGAAAAAGAAAAAACATTTTACTTGCTGCTTGGCCTTTTTAGATTATGTTTTCATTCCTTCTCATGTCAAGTACCTTTCACGGCATAAAGTAGTCACAAGAAAAAGAACTCTTTAGTTTAGAGTTCTAAGTTCTCTTTAATTATTCCGCTAGTATCAAACTCCCGTGACTAAGGGGTTATTTTTCTTCTTTAAGAAGTAAATAGGTTTGAATTGCACAGATGGTTTTGGCATCTTTAATCTGCCCTGAACGTATCATGGAAAGAACTTCTTTAAAATCAATCCAGTATGCCTCTATATTTTCATCAATATCCAAATGAAGTTTAGATGGATGATAAGTAGAAACATAATAAAGGTATATTTTTTCATCTGAGTATCCGCAGGTTGGATAAATTGTAGTCAAAGGATAAATCTCATCCGCACAATACCCTGTTTCTTCTTCAAATTCTCTTTTGGCTGCTTCTAATGGATTTTCATTTGGTTCAAGTTTCCCAGCTGGAATTTCATACAATTCCTCATTATAAGCATAACGATATTGCTGAATTAGTAACACTTTTTGATCAGTAGAGATACATAAAATACCTGCCCCACCAGAGTGTCTTACGATTTCACGATAAGCAAAAACACCATTATCACATTCTACTTGATCTAATTCAACCCTTAATATACGACCATTATATATGATCTTTCGATTTAGGAATTTCTCCATTCAAATCCTCCTCAGTAACCTTTTCTTTCCTTACTTCTTTATCTTCTTCTATAGGCAATTCTTGAGTGAATGCTACTCCTACAAAAGAATCATTTAATTTCATTCCATTATACCCTTTTTTCTTAATTTGAACAAGAAAGATTGCAAAAAAGACAAGACTCATAATTGCAATACAAATATTTGATATTCCCATAGATAATCCTGCACATTCCACACCCAACTGAGGAAAACCATATAATAGAATTAACAAAATTGGAATTCTAAAAACAAAAGCTCTAGAAATATTGATAATCATAGTCAATTTTGTTTTCCCAAAACCGTACAGAACACCAAGTACAGCACCATTAATTGCTAAAGAGGGAATAGACCATGAATCATAATTATGGATTTGCTTTACATACCCTTTAAATTCTTCAGCACGTTTTAATGTTTCCTCAATGTTTTCAGTCCCTACTGCTTCTTTTTGACTATATAATCCGATGAGAGCATCTTGAAAAATAAACCGAATTAAAACCCAAAAAATAATACCTAATATGGTTGACATAACAAAACTTTTTAAAAAGCATTCAATTGCCCGTTTTAAATTTTTATTCCCTAAATTTTGGGAAACAATGGTTGATTCAGCCTCTTCAAAAGAATTTAGAGGTGTCGTTGCTAGACCATTTAAATTATTAGAAACGGCTAACGCACCAACAACTAATCCTGCAGAGGCCTCTACTTGTGCTAAAGCAACTGGATCATGTATATCAATTTGTGCTTTCAATATTTCTAAATACCGAGCTCCAAAAATGGAATTAATCGCAACTTTACCAAAAGAGAATACGAATTTGCCGATGAAAATGGGAACTGACATAACTAAAATAGGCTTAACATATTTCCAAGAAATGCTAAATTGCTTGATACTAATTCTAAAGATATTATTTTTACGCATCATTTCTATTCCTAAAATAATGAAGAGAACAATTTGAGCAATCAAGGTTGCAAAAGCAATCCATATGACATTATCCACATGAAGACCAAAAACAAATATGATATTTAATAAAAGTTTTACTGCCATAGATAATATATTTAAATAAAAGATAGATTTCGTATTTCCCTTAGCCTTTTGTAAGGCAATAAACACATTATTAAACGCAACAAATATCAGTTCAATAATTTGTATAATGAAATATCCAGTAGCTGCAGAGGCTTGAGCACTAGATATACCAGATAATTTACATATAGGATATGCAAGAGGAATACATACAACAGCCAAAACGCCAACAACAAGTAACGCTAAAGTCACCAACACATTCGCATTTTTTCTTGCTTGATCGTATTCTCCAGAACCAAAATATCTTGCTACAATAATGGCCCCTCCTGCCGCAAGACCAGAGCCAAAACTAGACAATAAGTTCTTGATTTGGGATAAGGCAGCAACTGAAGATATAGAATCTGTAGAAATTTCATTTGCGAAAATTGTATCTAACAAACTATAAATTGAATTAAATAAATTATATACAAAAAGTGGAGCACATATCGCAATAATAACTTTCCACATATTTCCATTCAATATCTTTTCTCTTCTTTTTTCATCTAATCTTGCCATAATGTCCCTCCTCTTTTCTATTCCTTATAGATTATACGCTTTCTTTATTCATTTGTTCGGCAAAATTAACACAATTTTTACAAGATATCCTTGCTGAGAAAACGTTTTCAAGAGTTAAGAAGTTAAAATAGTGATAAAATAAGTTTTGTACTTATTTGGGAAGGAATAGTGAGTATTATGTTTTTAGAAGCAACAAAGAGCATCGCTGCATTTGAGGTTTTACTTCCTTTAGCTCTTATTTTAGTTTTATCTAAACTCCTTAGTATAGGATTTAGAAAAATTGGATTACCTCAAGTTGTTGGCATGTTATTAACTGGTGTACTACTCGGATTAATTACATTAATTCCAGGGGAACCTATATTTAATACTACTGCCATGTCAGGAATATCTTTTATAGCTGAAATCGGTGTTATATTGATTATGTTTTCAGCGGGTTTGGAAACAGATTTAAAGCAGATTAAAGCTACTGGAGTCGCCGCAATCATTATTACTTTGCTTGGTGTAATTGTTCCTTTAGGGCTTGGATTTTTAACTGCAGGGATATTACCTGGCGGGTTTGGAAAAGACTATATTTTTCGGAATCTTTTTTATGGTGTAATTTTAACTGCCACATCCGTTTCTGTTACCGTAGCAACTTTAAAAGAATTAGGTAAATTAAATTCAAAAATTGGAACTGCCATCGTTTCAGCAGCTATTCTAGATGATATATTAGGTGTTATCATATTATCTGTAGTTGTATCTTTAGATGAAGCGATTCTTCATGCTTCTACTTCTGTAGGTATGGACATCTTTATGGTTTTTGTAAAAACAATTGGGTTCTTCATCTTTGCGATTGCATTAGGAATTTCAATTCGATTAATTTTTAAATTATTAAGCAAAAAATATGGACATCACCGAAGATTACCTATCTTTGGGATTGCGTTAGCTTTCTTCTTTTCCTATGCAGCAGAACAGTGGTTCTCCATTGCGGATATTACAGGAGCATTTTTTGCAGGATTAATGTTGTCGGGTGGAAAAGATTCAGAATATATCGAACGACGAACAGATATTGCCTCTTATATGCTTTTTACTCCAGTATTTTTTGCTAAAGTTGGTTTGACAAGTTTATCTAGCTTCAGCTCTATTGATTCAACCTTCATTTTATTTGGCATCTTATTTATTTTAGTTGGTATTGTAGGCAAATTACTTGGGTGTGGATTTGGAGCTAAAATTACAGGGTATGGGTTTAAAGATTCTTACCGATGTGGTCTTGGAATGATGTGTCGTGCTGAAGTATGCTTAATCTGTGCAAATAAAGGAATTTCTGCAGGAATTATTTCTGCATCCATTCAACCTTTCATTTTAGTATTAATTCTAATTACTTCATTCATTACCCCTGTTTTATTAAAACATAGTTATAAGAATGAGATTCCTCAAGAATTAAATCATGATATTGTAAATGAAATAAATTAAACAGCCTCAAATGAGGCTGTTTCTTTTTATATGATTTTTTTACAATTTTAAAATATTGATATCTTCTATTTCCACAATAGGTATCACTACCGTATCATTTTCCATTCTCAATTTCAATCCCAAATCACTAACCTCTTCTACAATTCCCTCTAAAGTTGTGGTTTTTGTATAAATTTCAGCAAGAACATGAATCCGATAATAAAGCATAGCTTCTATATCCTCTAAACGATGATGAGCTACTTTTTTGCGAATAACAGTTCGACTATCAAAAAAATCCTGATTTTCATTGCCATCTTTTTTATCTTGAACACTGTCAATAAATAGAGTTGGTTCATTTTCCATTATAATCACCTTTACTACATCATATGTAAGAAAAGGATTATTTATTCAATTGAAAATATTTTTGAATTGCTGTGGCACAAATTGCACCATCCGATACAGCCTTAGAAACCTGAAGTAATCCACCAACTAAATCGCCGATTGCATATAACCCTTGAATATTCGTTTCAAAATTTTGATCAACGACAATCTTTGAGTCCTTCGTTTCGATTCCTAAATGCTTAGCAAAAGTATATCCAGATGCTTGACCTAACGCAATAAACAACCCATCCACTGGATATTCTTTAGTTTCTGTTTGAATTGCAGTTAATCGTTCTTCGCCAATAATAGATTGAATCTTATCTGTAACGACCTTTATACTTTCATTAATTGTGACTTCTAAAGAAAGCCCATTGGTGAAAACCGTAATATCCTTACACATATTTTCTAAAACGGATAATTCATGAGCCATATAAGTTGAATTTCCTATAAGACCAATTTTCTTTTTGCGGTAAAAGAAACCATCACAAGTTGCACAATAAGAAACATTAGAAAAAGGTTCAGCTAGAAAAAACCGATTTCTAGAGGTTCCACATGCAAGAACAACAAAATCAGCTCTATAAGTGTTTTGATCTGTAAGAACTGTAAAATCTTCTTCTTTCATGATTTCTACTACTTCTTCTGTAAGAATCTCTATCCCTAAATTTTTAGCTTGATTATACCCATTTTCTAATAATTCTTTCCCAGATATTTTTGTATAACCATAATAATTTTCAATAGAAGGTACCTTTTCTAAAGCTCCTCCATCTCGACCAATGACCATTACATCTAAGCCATATCGTTTTAAATATACTGCACAAGAAATTCCTGCTGGTCCCTTTCCAATTACAATGGCTTTATTTTTCATTAATAAATACCTTGACAGCATCTTTTGGAAGATAACCTACTGTCTTTTTAATCAACTTACCATCCTTAAATAAAAATAAAGCAGGTATACTAGAAATGTTAAATGCAGAACATAATTCTTCTTCCTCATCTGAATTTACTTTACCAACAATAATATCCTCTTCTGAAGAGATTTCTTCAAGAACTGGTCCTAGCATTCTACATGGACCACACCATGGAGCCCAAAAATCCAATAATACCTTTCCTTCTTTATTGATAATTTCATTAAAATTTTGATTTGTTACTACAACACTTGCCATATTCATTCTCCTTTTATTTATATTCTTTATGTATTGTATCTAATTCGTTAATATCTAATTCTTCTAAGAAATACTTTCCCTTAAAAGTTTCTGGTTCATCCGTCAAAAGTTCAGGTTCGTTTAACTGACTGGATGCAAGAAATAATACGATTGCTGCACAATTGCTTAGATTTAAACTTCGTATTTTATCTGTAGTAGGAATCCGGTAACAATCTACCAAATAATCCTTTAAAATATCATAAGCAATTCCCGTAGACTCTGCTCCTAAGATAAAATAGAGATCTTGTGATTCTTTTTTAAAATCAATTGTAATGGGGCTTTTATGCCCATAGCGTGACAAAAAGTAATATTTACCATTATTTTTATTTTTGAAATCATCAAAATCCTCATAAACTTCATACTCTAAAGCATCAAAATAATCTAAACAACTCCGTTTTAAGTGCTTTTCATCTAGCGAAAAACCTAAAGGCTTAATTAGATGTAATTTAGCATGAAATCCAACACAGCTTCGCATAATGTTTCCTGTGTTTTGAGGAATTTCTGGATGATATAACACAATATTTAATTTCATATCTTTAATATTTCCTTTACAGCATATTGAATTCCATCTTCTAATGGATCCTTTGTAACATAAGTTGCATGGGCTTTCACTTCCATAGGTGCAGTCCCCATAACTATAGAAATATCAACCCTATCTAGCATTTCAATATCATTAAAATTATCCCCAAAACCATAGAACTTATGGTTAGGAAATTTCTTTCTAAACACTTCAATTCCTTTGCCTTTAGAAACGCCCTTTAGAATTACATCATATCCATAAGGATTCACTTTTATAAAGTGAAGAGAAGAAAATTTTTGAATATATTCTTCAATGGAATCTAAAGCATAAACTCCTAAAGAGTATACTGGTCCTAAAGATTGAAGTTCTACCACTTTAGGAAGTGGAATATGAAAATACGAACAGAATAATTGAAGAATATCCTCCTTTGGATTTAAAACACCATATTCATCTTTAGTCAAGACTGCTGTACATAAATCACATTGGATGAATTCTGAAATCATTTCCTTAGAGATTGGAGTTGAATCTAATTCTTCTTCATTATAGCAAATATAAGCTCCATTATTAGTGATTGCTCCATCAAAAGGAATTAAATCATACACTTCCTTTAATTGACCTAAACAGCGACCCGTAGAAAGAATAAGAATATCCTCTTGATGTTTCAATCCTTTTAAGGTTTCTATTGCACTAGTAGGAATTTTCCCATTACAACTTAGTGTCCCATCCACATCAAAGAAAAAGACTCTATTCAATTTGTTCACCTGTCAGAGTATATGCATCAGCATCTAATATCCGAACCTTAATTCTCTGGCCTAAAGTCAGCTCTTTCTTGGCAGCAACATAAATGCAGCCATCAATTTCATCAGGAGCAAAAGCATCACAACGAGCAACATATAGATACGATTCCTCATCATATCCAATGATAAAGGCGTCTTCTACAATGGTATTCACTTTCTTCTGTTTTTGCTGATAAGCAATCTGTTCTTGTGCTTGCATTAAACGCTCGTATCTTCTCATTTTTACATCTTCAGGAATTGTATTTGGATACTTTGTTGCGGGTGTATTCTCTTCTAAGGAAAAAGTAAACGCCCCGATATGATCAAATTGAATTTCATTGATAAATTCAATCATATGATCTACATCCTCTTCCTCTTCAAAAGGAAAGCCAACCATTAATGTTGTTCTAAGCGTTGCTGATGGAATCTCTAAACGAATTTTTTGAAATAGTTGCTTCATCTTTTGTTTACAGCTTCTTCTATACATCGCTTTTAATATTTTATCTTCAGAATGCTGAATAGGAATATCAAAATATTTCATCATTTTTGGTTGATTTTTTATAAAATCAATGAGTTCATCTGTTACAATTTCAGGATAGAGATATAATAAACGAATTTTAAAATCGCCTTCTATTTTAACAAGTTCCTTAAGTAAATCCACTAAAGCTAACTTATGGTATAAATCATATCCATATACTGTAGTATCCTGTGATATTAAATTAATTTCATATACTCCACTATCCACCTCTTTTTGAACTTCAGTAACAATGTCTTCAATCGTTCGGCTTTTCAACGTCCCACGAATCAGCGGAATTGCACAAAATGCACAACGATTCAAGCATCCTTCACTAATTTTAACATATCTCATATAGTCTGGAGTAGAATAAACTCGTTCTAACGGAGTATAAGACTCCTTAAAATGATAGTTTGATTTCATAACTTGATTTAGGATTCTCCCTAAGTTGCCATATTCATCAATTTGAATAAACCGGTCCACTTCTGGAAGTAAAGTAGAGATTTCTTCTTTATATCGCTGGGGTAAACATCCACATACTACTAATTTTGCTTTCGTTTTATTTTTTATCTCAGCGAGTTCTAATATGGTATCAATTGCTTCTTTTCTTGCTGGCTCAATAAAAGCACATGTATTTAGAAGAATTAAATCCGCCTCATCTGCTTGACCAACTAATTCAATGTGATCTTTGATCACTCCTAAAATCATTTCACTATCTACTTGATTCTTCGCACAACCAAGACTTTGCATAAATACTTTCATACTACCACCTACATCATTTGAACTACATATACTAAAGCAATGGACAATCCCATACTTAGAATCACTGTAAAAATACAGGACCAAGCTGTTTTCTTATGACGAAGAATACCAAGTAGGAATACAATTAAGGCAGGGATAAATAGAAAATAAAATTTACCTTCCAAAAATAAAGAAGTTATCCCTTTATCTAATGAGGATAAGATAGAATCTAATCCTAAAGCGTAAGCTTCATTAGCCCCAATCAAAATATTTAGGAAACATAAAACTGTCACGCATGTACTAATGGCTAAACAAGCATTAGACACGCCACCATAAAAACGATAAAAACGATCGATTGTCCTTGCATATTGATCTTCTTTAATGACAATCATTTCATAATCCTTTACTTGTTTTTCTGTTAAACTTTCCTTATTCTTTCGGTAATAGGCTAATTTACATAAGCGTCTATATTTCTTTTTTGCCTGACCTTTTTTGATTAGAAAGAAAATGCCACAAAATAAAGATAAAATAGATGCCGCAACTCCCATAATAAATATCAACATGATTTTATTGAAATTCTCATTTGTAGTTACACTGATATCTGCACTCGGATTCGCTATTTTTAAGAAAGCTAAAGCGAATACCGCTGCCCCCATTCCCAAAACAAGTAAAGCAAATATCCCCCCTAAAACTATAAGGTGAATGATAGAAAAAACAATTGTCCAACGACCAAAAAAGGTATGATTTTTAATTGATTTTTGAAATTTGTTCACATCATAAGAACAAACTACTTCCGGAGTATACTCCTTGTATTCATCATCTGCTTTTACACCTGTATCAATGACATATGCTTTCCATATATAGGTTGAACAATAAGGAATATCAACAATGTAATCCATAATGTCCCCTTTAACTTGTATTTTTTCTTGTTTGAAAGCATTCACAAAAGAAAGATAGGCACGATAAATATCTTGATGAGCTTTAATATAGCTATTAAAATCATATTTAGGTAATTTTTTTATAACTTTGCGATATGCTTTTAAACTCTTATAAATTTGTTTTGCTTCGGCTCCTTTATATTTATAAGCATCAATGTGGTCAAAAAATTTTAAGTAAAAAGCCTCATCTAATACCTTCTGAATCAATTCTTGAGGAAGTTCTTCTTTTAAGGCTTCGGCAGCAAGTACAAAGGCAGATTTATTTTTTCTTATTTGAAGTACGGTTTCTAAATCATATTTATGACCGAATCTTAATAGATAATCTTCTTTTTGTAAAAGATGAGTTAAAAATTGATAAGGATCTTTCGTATCTGAAAGTCCTCTATAATCCATCGACAAATCTTCAATAGAATCATATTCATAATACTTAGAAATAAATTGATAAGAAAAGGAGTCCTCATAATTTTTTTCTAAAGATTTTAAATTCAATTTAAGTTTTTCATCCTCTAATGTTGGAAGAATTGTATTGGAAAATCCCTCATCTTTAATAAATAATTGAAATGATTCACGATGAATGTCTTTAAAAATATCTGTTAATTTAATATATTTTTTCTTTCCTACATACAAGATATGTTCTACTGTAATTTCATATATAATGCAAGTTAAAGCATTTTCCAAATAACGATTCTCATATAAAATCATAGGAATTCTTTTTTTATATGCTTTAAAATGTTTGATAAAGCGTAAAAATTTTTTCGTTTGTATTGCCTCAATTGCAAGATCAAAATTTTGGATAAAAGCATATCCTAATTGATTTAAATCTTGATATTCTTCTTCCATAAATTGAAAAGGTTTCATTTCATCACTTCCTTTACATTAGTTCTTTACTATCTAAAAGTATGGTTGTAGGTCCAACATTTGTAAAATTAATTTTCATATCCGCACCAAACACTCCCGTTTCAACAACGATAGAATAAGTTCTAAGTTCTTCTACAAAAGCTAAAAACAATTCATTTGCAGCGTCATATGACATCGCAAGAGTAAAGCTAGGTCTATTCCCTTTTTTTGCATCCGCATATAAAGTAAATTGTGAGATTGCAAGGATACTTCCCCCAACCTCTACTATGCTCTTATTTAGTTTACCCTGTTCATCTTCAAAAATGCGAAGTCCAATCACCTTTTTTGCCAAATGTTTAATTTCTTCTATTGTATCCGTGTGGGTGAACCCTACCAACAGCATATATCCAAAATCAATATGCCCTGTAATTTCTTGGTTCACTAGGCATTGGGCATGTTCTGCTCTTTGCACAAGAATTCTCATAAATTTTCTCTTTCTATGTTGTGAATAAATTTTATTTTTTTCATATTTACAATCATCTTTTCTAAATCAATTAAACTTGGAGTTAAAACTTTAAGTTTAATAATTGTTTCCAAATTAGAATTATTATTTGCATTTATAGATAAAATTGATAATCCATTTGCGGATACAACATTCATAATTTCTAGTAAAACATTGTTATTGGTAACAGAGGTAATTTTAATACTTACAGGATACTTCCGATTTGGATTCGTTGCCCAAGCTAAAGGAATTAGTCGCTCTTTTGCAAAGCTAGTCGCATTTTTACATTGACAATGGTGTACAACGATTCCGTATCCCTTCGTAACATAGCCCATAATTGGATCCCCAGGAATTGGGTTACAACAACTTCCTAACTTCAATTGTGGATTCTTAAGCCCCTCTACAACAACTCCAGTTTCTGAATTAGTCGTTAAAATTCTTTGAGAACGTTCCATCTGCTTTGCTAGGCTTTCTTCTTGGCTTCTAGATTCTCCCATATATTTTTTAACAACCGTTTTAACAGATAAATTCCCTTTCCCGAGTTCTAAATATAAATCCTCTAGGGTATATATATTATTTTTTGAAAAATTTACATTGACGAAATCATCATTTAATTCATTAGAAATCTTATTTAAACGAAATTCTTCATCGGCAATTGCTTTACCATTCGAAATTAGAACATCTCTATTCTGTTTATTTAAAAAACTTTTGATTTTATGCCTTGCATGACTAGTTTTGGCAATCCGCAACCAGTTTTCTGAAGGACCAAATGAATTTTTATTTGTTTTTATGGAAATAATATCGCCATTTTTTAGTTCATAATCTAAAGGAACAATTCGGTTATTTACCATAGCTCCTACGGTTTTATTTCCTATATTGGTATGAATTTTATAGGCAAAGTCTAATGGAGTAGCCCCAATAGGTAAAGCAATAACTTCCCCTGTTGGTGTATACACATAAACGTTTGTCGTTAAAATTTCTTCTTTTATTGTATCAACAAAATCCTTGGCCTCACTATTTTTATCTTCTTCTGAATATTTTAATAAATCTGCATACCATTTCAGTTTAGAAGCAATTTCAAATTGCTCTTTTTCCCTTGAATACTCTACGTTTTCTTTATAGGCCCAATGGGCAGCAATACCTAACTCAGCAACACGGTCCATTTCTTCCGTTCGGATCTGAACTTCAAATATGAGTCCATCATTGCTGATAACTGTAGTATGTAAAGACTGATAAAGATTGGGCTTAGGCACTGCAATATAATCCTTAAAACGCTTAGGAACTGGAGTGTAATGAGCATGAATGATTCCTAGTACCTGATAGCATTCTCCAACTGTATTTACAATGATACGGATTGCTAGAATATCATATATATCCTCAAAGGATTTATTTTGATTCATCATTTTTTTATAAATACTATATGTGTTTTTGATTCTTCCCTTAATTTCTAAATGAGAAATTCGTTCTGGAGTTAAATATGCCTTAATTTCCTCTATTGTATGATCAATACTACTGATTCGCACAGAGGAATTATTCTTTACTTGAGAAACGATTTTTGCATACCAAATTGGTTCCACATATTTTAAAGCCGTATCTTCTAGTTCTGCTTTAATTTTAAACATACCTAGTTTATGAGCCAAAGGAGCATAGATTTCTAAGGTTTCCTTTGCAATCCGAGTTTGTTTTTCTTCTGGTAAAGCTCCAAGCGTCCGAATATTGTGTAGGCGGTCAGCCAATTTTACAATAATCACTCGAATATCTTTTGCCATAGCCAAAAGCATATGTTGATGATTTTCGGCCTGTTTTTGTTCTAAGGACGCAAACTTCATTTGCGTAAGTTTTGTAACTCCATCCACAATAGAAGCAATGTCTTCACCGAATTGGATAGCAACATCCTCTTTTGTTTCAGGTGTATCCTCAACAATATCATGTAATAATCCTGCACAAATGGTCGCAGGTCCTGCATGAAGTTCAGCCAAAATAATCGCTACACAAAGAGGATGGATGATATAAGCCTCTCCACTTTTTCGATATTGACCATTATGAAGTTTTTCCGCTAAAACATAAGCATCCTTCATCAACTGTTGGTCCTTATCTGAATGAATATATTGACTTGTTATCTCATATAAATTTCCATATTCAATACTCAATCTACATCCACTCCATCTATAAAATAAATCTTTTCTTATTCTCCCTCATATTCCATTAAAGATAATACATCGTATCCCTTTAATGCTTCTTTTCCTTTTAAATCAACGAGTTCAATTAAACAGGCAATTCCCACTACAGTAGCTCCTAACTTTTCACATAAATGAATAGTTGCTTTAACGGTACCACCTGTAGCCAAAAGATCATCTATAATAACCACTTTATCCCCTTTTTTTAAGGCATCTGCATGAATACATAGGGTGTTAGAACCATATTCTAAATCGTATGCTTCTTCTATTGTTTTTCTAGGAAGCTTACCCGGTTTACGAATTGGAGCAAAACCAATACCTAAATTCGTGGCTACAGGACAGCCAAAAATAAATCCCCGTGCTTCTGGTCCTACAATCATTGTTGCTCCCTTATTTTTTGCAAATTCTGTAATTTGATCTACAGAATATTTATAAGCGGCTCCATTGCCCATCAAAGGCGTAATATCTCTAAAAATAATCCCTTCTTTTGGATAATTTTCTATACTTGCTACATACTCTTTTAAATTCATATTTAAAAACCTCCACTACATATATTGTATTATATCATAAATTTATAAAAAAGAGGTTGATGAAATGAAAAAAAAATTAACAAATATTGAAGTTATCTTACTCATAGGGGTTATCATTAAGATTTTGGGTTTAATATATAAAATTTTATTAACACGTATTCTCACGATAGAAGGAATGCGAATTATGTCTTTAATCTTTCCAACCCTCAGTCTTGTTTTATGTATTTCTAGCTTATCCATATCTACTGTTGTCAATCAAAATGTTGCCGCAAGACTCAATTCATCTAAAACCATTTTACGTTCAGCATTTAACATTACCTTTATTTCATCATCTATCACCTCTATTCTCCTTCTTTTTTCTTTTCCAATTTATAAAATTATCTATCAGACCAGTTTCGTTTATTATCCTCTATTAATCTGTATTCCTTTAATTTATTTATCAAATACTTCTGGTTTATTAAAAGGATATTTAGAAGCTAATAATAATTTTAAGATCACTTATATCTCTAATTTTTTTGAACAAATCGCTAAATTCATCCTAACTTTTATTCTGCTTTTCATATTTTCAAAACAAAGTTTAGAATTTAAAATTATTCTCTGTTTTGTAGCACTTATGTTTTCTGAGGTCATTTCATTTAGTTACATCTTGCTTAAAGTAAAAAGAAAAAGAAAATTTAGGAGTATGATTGTCCCTACAAATGGATATGAAAAAAACATATTAAAACAGGCAATGCCATTAACATTTGAACAATTAGTTATGACAATTACTGGCTATCTAGAACCTCTTTTCTTTTATTATTCCATAGGAAAAACTGGAGTGGATTTATATTCTGCAACTTTATACTATACTAAAGTAACCTCCTATGCCATCCCTCTACTAATTTTTGCTCATTTTGGTGTTGTGAGTATTGCTAAATTCACATTCCCCAAGATTACTAAGAATCAAAATAATAAAACAAATTTAAGAACAATACTAAATAAAGCATTTTTTTTATGCATCATTATTGCCACTTTTAATTTAGTTATCTCTTCATTTTATGCTAAAGAAACTTTATATTTTATGTATAAAGATTCCTCAGCTTATACAATTGTTCAAGGATTAGCTATATTTTATTTCTTATCATACTTTAATCCATTATTTGTTGTTACTCTTCAAGCATTTAAAAAAGAAAAAAGGCTTTTAATCACCTCTATTATAACTTCAGGGATTACATTAAGCCTTATTGTTATTCTAACTTATTTTTATTCTTATTCTGGGTTCCTCTATAGTATAATTATAGGAAATTTACTTCGTTTCATTTTACTCTTTTTTCAAACCCAAAGCCTCATTCATTTTAAACCAAATTTCAAAAAGGCGATTCCTATTGCCCTTGTGTTATTTGGATATTATTTAATGAATTTTTATTTCCGCAGTTTATCTCTTTTAATTCTTTCAACACTAATTTGTGGCCTGCTAACATTTCTTCTTTATTTTTATTTCTTTGGTAATAAAGCAAAATATTCTTATGTAGTGAAGCATAAATAATTGTCTTATAGTCAATTTTATTTTTTTTGAGTTCTGTTTTAAACTCTTCTAAATCGTATCTTAGTAAAGCAATGCTTTCTTTAATAAGACTACCACTAATAATTACAGGCAACTTAACCTCATTAAAGCGATCCTTTCGAAAGATGGATAATGTCCCATTGGTTTCTAATATTGCAAGTTTTATTTCATCCATATCCATGATGTGTTCTAATCTCATCTGCGAGATTAGGTCATCAATTGTATAATGTTCTTTCTTCATGTTTTTAATTAATAGCTTCCCGTCTACAACTATCGTAGTTGGTGATCCATCAATTAAATTTCTAAAAAAAGATTGTTTTAATAACAAAATACTCAATAACTTTTGTAGAACAACTAAAACAAATACACACATATAACTTGGAAGTACAAACTCATCATTATCAATTCCCAAAGAGGCAATATCCGCAATAATTAAAAGAACAACCAAATCAAAGATAGAAAGTTCTCCTACTTCTCTTTTTCCTAAAATTCTTAAAGCAACAATTAATATTATATATACCGCTGTTATCTTCAACAACAAAAACCCATAATTCATAGTATTCACCATACATATTTTGAACATAAGTTGTACATATTATGCATATATAGTAATGGTGAAGACAATGAAAAATAAACTTAGAAGTGGAATTAAAATTTATATTACAATTGCCGTATTTCTTTTCGTAGTTACAGGAGTATACACTATGTATATTGCCAAAACAACAAATAATATCCATCCAATAGTAAAACTTGTACTGACCGGATTACTCTATTTGCTAATTGGCTTTGCCTTTGGAAATGCGGTTCATAAAAAGGGGCTTTGGGTAGGACTTCTTGTAGGGGTCATTCATTTAGGCTTATTTAAGCTCATTAATTTTTTAGCAACGGGAAATTTTTCCTTTAATATCTTACTCATTCTCATATCCCTTCTACTAGCTATGACAGGCGGAATGCTTGGGGTAAATCTGAAGAAATTATTTTAAAATATCAAAAGTTATGATACAATAAGCAAAGAGGGTGATACATTATGAAGCCACTTGCTTATCGAATCAGACCAAAAACCTTTGATGATATTGTTGGTCAGGATCATTTGGTTGGTCCTAAGGGTGTTATAAGAAGAATGCTTGCAGATCAAAAACTATGTTCTATGATATTATATGGCCCTGCAGGATGTGGAAAAACTTCTATTGCAGAAATCATAGCGAGCTATTATGCTCTCAATTCTTTTAGTTTTAATGCTTCTATTGATAATAAAGCCAAACTAAAAGAAATTGCAGAGGCAGCAAAACTTTACGATAACACTCTTTTAATTATTGATGAAATTCATCGAATGAAAAAAGATGTTCAAGATTTTCTCCTTCCCTTCGTAGAAATGGGGACCCTAACGATTGTTGGTTTAACTACAGAAAATCCTTATCGATCCATTAATCCTGCGATTCGTTCAAGAACACACATCTATCGGTTAAATGAAATCACAAAGGATGATATCATAAAACTATTAGAAAAGACAATTATACAAGAACAAATGAAACCAATCTCCAAGGATATTTTAGATTATATTGCGGTGGTTTCTTCATGTGAGGTACGCTCTAGTTTAAACATGCTTGAGGTTGCAAATATGCTAGAGGAAGAGGAACGAACCTTAGAGAATGTGAAACAGTTAATAGGAAAAAAAAGTTTTGCGATTGATGAAGAGGGAGAAGCCTATTATGATATTGCATCGGCAATGATAAAATCCATTCGTGGAAGTGATGCTGATGCTGCACTTCACTATCTTGCAAGACTTTTAAAATCTGAAGATCTAGAGTTTATCACAAGAAGATTAATGATTTTGGCTTATGAGGATATTGGACTTGGAAATCCAAATGCTGGTCCTCGAGTATATGCGGCTTGCCATGCCGCTTTAGAAATTGGGTTGCCAGAGGCTAGAATTCCTTTAGGATATGCCGTAATTGATTTGGCTACTTCTCCTAAAAGTAATTCTTCCTATTTAGCAATTGATCAAGCGATAAAAGATTTAGATACTTTAACTTCTATGCAAATTCCACCGCACATTTTAAATAAAGAAATAAAAAGCGGAAAAGTGGAATATCAATATCCACATGATTTTAAAAACGGATATGTCGAGCAACAATATATGCCAGATGCCCTACTTGGAAAAACCTATTATAATCCTAAGGACACTGGTGCATATGAACGAGGAATTAAAGATTTTTTAAAAAAATTAAAAGAGGAATCATAAATCAATTTTTTCAAAATCAGATAACGAAACATACGGAGTCTGCCCATGATATAAGACTCCTTTTTTTCTTATTAAAACATCGCCTTTTTTTTGTAACCGGCAAGCAATATCTGAACCAAATAATTTAATTGATGTTGAAACATCATTCATATTAAAGGCTACAATTTCACTTTTATTTAATTCTAGATGAGCTAAAGCATTTTTACTTCTAGCAACCGCAATTATGATAATTCCAACACGAACTGCAAAGCGGATTGCATAAGTTATTTTTTGAAGAAGGCTTGGAGATACCTTAGATAAATCAAAAAGAAAAAAATGAAATTCAGGATAAATGAGTTCCATATCTAAATTTGATTTTTTAATTAAAGAATTGGCTTCTACTATCGTATCACAATTAAAATATTTCAAAACTTCACTTCTTCGTTCATATTCACTAAATGCCTCATCTAAAGCAATGGAAGCTGATTTTTCATTATTTACATAGATAAACGCTTTTTTATCTAGATTTGTAAATTCATTTTCAAAATCATAAAAATAAATTTCACTATATTTTATATTTTTGATTAATATACTCAAAATTAAGGAACGGATAAACGTTTTAATTCCACTGCTTTTATCGCCAATTACAACAAGCATTTTGCCAACACTAATATCCATAGAAATGATATCTCCGTTGACATCCATCGCCATTCCTAGATGATTTTGTTTATCCTCCGTTGCCAAAAAGTTTTTTAAAGTAAGAAGTTTTCGAAATTGGTTAGGATAATCTAAATAGTATTCATTCTCGTTTTTAAGTAAGAAACATTGGCGGTTAAAGTATCCTACAATCGCCTTAAAATCTGCATCATTTTTATTGGCAAATTTTAATACAATTCTAGATGAGGTATAAGAGGTATAGGAAGCATCTAACATACCATATATTTTTTTATCTCTAATATATCTTTTTAAACCTTCATAGCGTTCCTTATTAATTTCTTCTTGTAAAGTAAAATTTGTTTGTCCCTCTGAATCTTCTAAGCTATGAAGGGATATTTTTTTTACTGGCTTTTTAAATGAAGTAGGATAGTGAATGTTTTTAACATAAGATTTTGTCCAGCCAAAAATCTGTTTTGGAATTTTTGTTAATTTACCACTTTTAAAAATTTTAAACCACTGAATATTGGCCATATAGCTAATTCCAATCAATAAAAACGCAATTCCAATTAAAATACTTCCAATCTTACTTACTAATAGGCAGGTTACTTGCAATAATAACGCTCCAATCATTCCTCCCCCACAACTATAACTAATTTGATAGGATTTTAAATAATGTCGATATAGAGTTATGGTTTTAGAAAGAATGGTTGTATTCTTCATTCCTAATGCATCATATAAACCTAAATGAGCAAACATTAATAGGGAGAGTAAGATAAACAAAAGACCGATAAAAGAAATATGATGAAAATCTAATTTCTTTTTTAATAAAATAAAAGCAATGGAATAAATGAATATAAACATTAAGATGATGGTAGAAAAATCTCCAAATATAAAAGCAAAAAAAAGAGCTAAAAAGCGACCAGCCATTCCAATTCTACCAATTAATATAATTGAAAAAATACTAATTCCAATACATAGGGCTACATAAAAATAATCTTTTTTTTCTTTGATAATTTGCTTCTTCACCTTAGGCATAGTATCCCTCCCAGTTCTAATACTATACAATACAAAAAATAAAAAAAATGAAGAAAAAAGCTGATAGCTTATCATAACGATAAATTATCAGCTTTTCTTCATTTCCAAATCTGTTGCAATTAAAACTGGAATAATAATTGGGCTTCGT
This sequence comes from uncultured Anaeroplasmataceae bacterium, assembly GCA_910584005.1. Classification (GTDB taxonomy): domain Bacteria; phylum Bacillota_I; class Bacilli_A; order Acholeplasmatales; family Anaeroplasmataceae; genus Pelethenecus. The sequence continues at coordinate 470,616 of CAJTXR010000001.1, forward strand.
TTTGTCTTCTTATAAATGTAATGAGAAAGTTCCATACGAAGCGTATTCTTATATTCCCCCCAGTTAATAAACTTATTAACTAAATACTTAATTGATACTTTTTTAAATACTTCTAATATGTCATTTTTTAATTCATTTTCATCATTTAAATAGACAAAACCCTTTGATATAATATCTGGACCCGAAACAACAACCTTCGTCCTTGGATTGATATTTGCACAAACCATTAAGAGCCCCTCTTCTGCTAAAAGTTCACGATCCCGCATGACAACATCTCCAACATCTTTAAAAGCCTTGCCATCAATCATGACCTCTCCCACAGGAACATCACCAGTAATCCCTCGATATTGTCCATCAACAAAAGTAGCGATATCTCCATTATCTAAAAGAATTACCTTTGAGTCATCATATCCAACACAATCTGCGACTACTCTTAATGCATACTGATGTCGGTACTCACCAATAACAGGAATTACATATTTAGGTAAAAGAATATTTAGCATCTGCTTAATTTCTTCTCGGTTAGCAGAGGAAATTGGTAATAAATTTGAATTGAATTCCTTAACATTCGTCGTAACTCGATAAATGATATCCATTGTTCGAGCTGCCATTTTTTCGGTTCCCAAATAAGGTGTTGTTAAAATGACAACAGTGTCTTTTTCATTCAAATGAATTAACCGATCAATAGATTTCGCCATTCGTTGTAGCATAAAATAAGGCTCATGTCGCTCTCCTGTTACTAAAACAACTAAATCATCCATGTCTTTACTGCTCTCATTTGAATCATCGATGAATCTTAAATTTACTAAATTTTCTGAAGGAATGCTTAAATAACCAAGATTCATCGCTTGATTGACTAAACGTTGTGTTTTTCTTCCCAAAATTGCAATCTTTTTATTTTGTTCTAATGCAATATCTACAATTTGCTGAATCCTTAAAATATCTGAAGAAAATAAAGTAAATAAAATTCGACTTTTCGCTTGAGTCATAATATTTTTAATTCGCAACTTAAATTCTAAAATCGTTCCTCTAGATTGTTCATTTAGTGCTCCTAAGCTATCCGTCATTAAAGCTAATACACCTTCCTTAGCAAAAAAAGAAAGTTCACGATACATCAATGCATAATTAATTTTTGAATTTTGATCAAAATTATAATTTCCTGTATAGACAATATATCCATCTGGTGTTTTTATCGCAATTCCTAAGCAATCTGGAATATTATGTGGAACATCAAAAAAACGAATTTCCACCTGATCAAACTTAATTACAGAACGAGAAGTAACAGTTATAAACTTGATTTTTTCTATATCAAGCGTTTCATCCTTAAGACTATCCATCAAAATTGCCATTGTAAACTTAGATGCATAAACTGGAACCTGAAATTCATTTAAAATTTGATATACACCACCAATATGGTCATCATGCCCATGAGTTAGAAAAATTCCTGCTACGCGATTTTTATTTTCAATTAAAAAGGAAATATCATTGTTTATTAAATCCACACCATATAATTCTGTAGTTGGATATTTAATTCCAGCATCTAAAATGAATAACTTTTGTTCAACTTCTACTACATATAAATTTTTTCCATCTTCTTGGAGCCCTCCAAGTGAAAATATATTAATATTTGCCATACGTCTTCTCAAATAGCCAAAAGCTATTCTCCTCCTTCCTAATTTTATAGAATCGAAAATCCCGTAGTATAATTATATCCGTTTTATAAGAATTTTTCAATATGTTTTTTTATAATATTTGCGGCAGAAATATAAGCGAATTTAGAAGGTATAGCACTATAAATCTCATAAGAAATGCCATATTCCTCTATTTTATCAATATCAAATCCATAAGGAGCAGAGGCTACATCTAATATTCTCTTGTTTTTGAAAACTTCGTAATCCATTTCTATATTCGCAGGAATTGTATTCACTACAATATCAAAATCTTGCCAATCTGTCACAGAAAATCCTCGCAAAAGAATATATTTTTCTTCTTCTTTTGTATTTGGATAAATTGAAAAATTACATCCATATGCATCTAATAATTCTGCAAATGTATACCCTATATTTCCATATCCCATAATCAAAATCTTCAAATCATGAATTGCTAAATTTTTCCTTTGTAAGAAATCAATAATCCCCATAGATGTTAATTTTGCATTTTCAATTACAAATTGAGGAAGTTTTAATAGTTCTACTAAAGTAATATTCTTGACTTCACATAAATCCTTTAATTTATTATTAGCATTGCCCACTATAATCGTTTTCACACAATTAAATTTTAAAATGTCTAAAATATTTAATTTAGAATTCTTTATATTATAATAAGCATCAATGCCGCCAAAGGGTAAAAGTAAAACATCAATACCATAAAAATCAACCAATTCAGAAGACAGTTTCGCATCAACCATGGTTGCTAAAGCATCGTATCTTATATCTCCCTTGACTATTCCTAACATACCATCACCTATATATAGTATGTTAGGCAAAAATAAAAGGTGCCAAAGCACCAATTATTAAAATCTTGAAACTTCTACTTCAACCTTAATTCCTTTTGCAGCAACGAATGCATGATTTGGAACATCTTCGCCCCATGCACCTTTTTCTACTGCATCCCAAGATTTTCCAGCTAAAACTTTAAATTCAATATTTTCTCCCGCTGGAAGTAATTTAGAAGCTGTATATGAACCACATTCTTCACAGAAAGAAAGTTTAACTCCCTTTGCCTCATTCCATTCTCCTAAAGCTGTCACATTCCCAACGAGATATAATTCTAAGCCTGCTGGTGCTTTAACTAAAAATTCTACTTTTGTATTTGCCATATTCTATTTTCCTTTCTTATTTCACATATTCATTGTAAATAATATTGATTTGAAATTCAATAAAAAAGCGTTTCCTATTTTTTTTATTCTTTTTTTTTACATAATTTTCAAAAAAAATAACAAAAATATAACTGCAACCAATAATTTTATGATATGATAAGTATGGTGATAAAAATGAATTTTCCAACAGTAAAAAAACAAAATAAAAAAAGAATTAACAAAGCGAATCTAGGAATGGATTTGGAAGAAGCAATCAATCAAACCAATGAGTATTATTTAAATAATGATATTGCGGTTATCCATAAAAAACCCACTCCTGTTCAGATTGTCAAGGTGGATTATCCTTCAAGAAATAAGGCTGTAATTACCGAAGCCTACTATAAAACTCCTTCTACAACCGACTATAATGGAATATACAAAGGGAAATATATTGACTTTGATGCAAAAGAAAATCATAATAAAACGGCTTTCCCATTAGCCAATGTTTCTGCTCATCAGGTCCTTCATTTAAAGAAGGTTCAAGAACATGGAGGAATCGCTTTTTTACTGGTCGCATGGAATCTATACAATGAATATTATTTATTGCCTTTTGAGGTGCTAAACGAATATTGGGAAAATTCATTGAAGGATGGAAGAAAATCAATTCCATATGAAACATTTAAAACAAAAGCCTATTCTATATCTGAAGGCTATTTACCTAGAATTCCTTATTTAAAGGTAATCGATGAAATCTATTTTAAATAAAATTTTCTTATCCTTTACCCTACTTACACTATTCATATTTATTATTGGAAGCATTGCTGGCATTTTTATTTTTCATAATGCTCGCAATACTTCTCTTTTTACTATAAAAAATACAAAACCTATTTATATATATGATGCGAATAATAAATTAGTAACTACAGACACACTTTACTATGAGTATACTTCAATTCAAGAAATCCATCCCAATATGATTCATGCGGTTATCGCAATTGAAGATAACGATTTTTATCGGCATCAAGGAATATCTTTAAAACGAATGGCTGCTTCTCTTTATCAAAATATAAAGTCTAATGAAATTGTTCAAGGAGCTTCCACTATAACACAACAATATATTAAAAATACATATTTAACCAATGAAAAAACATTTAAAAGAAAAATCAATGAAATTGCTTTAGCTTTAGAATTAGAAAAAAAATATACCAAAGATCAAATTATGGAAGCCTATTTAAATACGGTTTTATTTGGAAGTAATATTTATGGAATTAAAATGGCTTCTAGATATTATTTTAATAAAAAGCCAAATGAGCTATCCATCAATGAAGCCGCAATTTTAGCTGGAATGATTCAACTTCCAAATTTTTATAACCCTTTTAAAAATCCTACTGAATCTACAAAAAGAAAAAACTTAGTTTTAAAAAGGATGTTAGAAGAAAAATATATTGATGAAAAAGAATATCAAGCTGCAAGTAAAATAAATGTAGAAGAAATTCTAAATAAAGGATTTATGAATAACAAAGAAAGCTATCTAAATCCTTATATAGATTATATATTTTCAAATTTACCAGAAAAATCAAGTTCTATCTCTTCTATTTATACCTATTTAGATACCAATATTCAAAAAGACCTATATCAAATTTTGTCTAACAAAACAAATCTTTTTAACGATGAAGATCTAAATTGTTCAATCGTTGTTTTAGATAATAAAACTTATGGGGTAAAAGCAATCGCAGGCAATCGTTCTTTTCACAATAAGGTATTAAATTATGCAAGTGAGATTTTATTACAACCAGGTTCTACGATAAAGCCGTTATTAGATTATGCCCCTGCCATAGAATACTTAAATTATAATCCAGCGACAGTTATTATCGATGAAGAATATCAATATAAAGATGGAACAAAATTAAAAAATTATGATAATTCTTATCTTGGACCAATTACACTAAGAAAAGCCTTAAGCGATTCTAGAAATATACCTGCCGTTAAATTATTTAATGAGGTGGGATATGAAAGAGCCTTTCAATTTATTAAAAATCTCGGAATTGATAAAAAAGATACTATTTATGAAGCTGATGCAATTGGTGGTTCTACTACTGGATATACATTACTTAGCCTTGCAAATGCATATCAGGCTTTCGCAAATCTTGGATATTATAAAAAGGCTTCGGCAGTATCTAAAATAGAATATGATGTAGAAATAGTAACCAATTCCTTAAAACCTAAATTGGTTATGAAACCAGCTACTGCATTTTTAATCAATACAATGCTTCATGATGTATTTAAAAATAGCAGTTATGATTTAAATGATACTTATCTTATGGCTAAAACGGGACAAACCAATTATGATAAAAAAACTTTAGAAAAATATAAGCTCCCTTCAAACGCAACTAAAGATTCTTTGTTGATTGCTTATACAAAAGATTTAACTATAGGTGTATGGATTGGTTATGAAAAAGTAATTGAAGGAAAATATTTGGATTATTATATGAAAAATATTCCTAGAACGATAATGAAATTCATTCTAAATACTTATGCTCAAAAAGACCAGTACTATGAAGAAATTGAAGGAATCACAAAGCAGTATATTACGATTTATAACAATCAGCCTTATTTAGCAAGAAATAATGGATTCTATGAATATTTCCAAGAAGGAAATCAACCACTCACTTATCCAAATTATGATTTAAAAGCATAAAAAAGGATGTTGCAAAAACAACATTCTTTTTTATTAATGAAGTCTTTCAAACTGAATTTGATTACTTTCTAATTTATACTTAAATACACTATAAATTTGAGAAGAGTACTGAAAAAAAAGAGGATCATTCTGTTCAGAGGAACATAAAACTAAAGAAATAGCTAAATATCCATCTGTTCCGGAAAAGATATCTATTGGAATAGAATAGGAGCCTTTAAATGTACATTCAATATGACTTTCATCGATATGAATCAATGGATACAAATGAGCTTCTGTTGGTGGAATATCATCTAGAACCTTACTATGATCAGTCAAATAATATTCAGAAGGATTCTTATATTGTTCAAAAGCTGTTGCCCGCAGTTGATACAAGTTCCCATTAGGATAGATGGTTTCTGGATCTATCCCAATACCTATATCAAATATTATTTCTTCTTTTTCTATATCATATGTAGCTTTTTGATAGAAAACAGAAATTCCAATTGATGACAACATAGGACATTCTTCTTTTTTAGCACAAGAAATAAATGTAGTTCCTATGAATACTATGCTTACTATTAAAATGATTTTTTTTAGAATACTCTTCATTTGGCAATCTCCTTCTCATTTTTAGTTTATGAATTATTCATTTTTTTTGTCATACATGATAATTTGATTTAAACACATTAAAACACCTGGTACTGGACCTTCTGTATAATACTTACAATAAGTACAACGATGCCCTAATTTCTCAGGTATAAAATTATGGTTTTCCATAATATATTCTCCACAACTACAATAAGCGTAATGAGTAGAATTGTCATATTTTGTAAATCTGTAACTATAATCATGAATATGTGAACTTTTTGTTATAGACAATCTATAATCTCCAAGAGATTCCCATCCACTAATCCTAATTCTAAATAATAATATTTGATTCTTAGTAAGTTTAAGAGTTATCTTAAAATTATAATCCTCTCCTGAATCATCATCAGAATGAAGTAAATAATCAAAGGATTGGTTTCCTGCAATTAAACTAAAGGTTTCTATTACAGTATCTGAATCTCCAAAAGATTCAAAAGTATATTCTGCAGAATCATCAGCTATAAATTTATACCAATCTGCATTATTATAAAGAATTTTACCATTATATATTCCACATTCTTTTATTTCTATAGGTTGAGGTAGTGTACGAACATCTGTATAAGACATATACCCTCCTGTAGTTGGCACATCATTTTGATATACTATGACTCGCCATTTCATAATGGAATTAGGAAAATTTAAAACTTTTGTCCAATCATTTTCGGATAACTCATAAGAAGTCGTATTTAATAAAGGAGATTCTACTTCAAGATAATCATTTTGATTGTATATATATAATTTATACTGTGTATTTTCAGGTCGAATATACTCCCAAGTTAATATAGGTCTTCTCCCTATAACCCAATTCGATACTTTTAAATTAAAAGCACTAAATCTACATCTAGATAAAATTTCACCTAAACTTTCGATATCATCAATCTCGTAATGATTCATAAAAAAATCTTGCTATAGAAACTTCACTACCTTCACCAAAACGTGGGTTATTATTATCTTCTAAGTGAAAATCTCTATCATCAATCATACCATTTTTATTTAAAAAAATATCATAAGTTTCATCATTAATTCTAGGAATTCCCTGTAAAGAATCAGCAAAATGTTTAGTAACTATGATGGCAAAAAATGAAGGCCATCCTTCTCCCCATGCTAACCGAGTTCCCTTGTCCTTACCATGCAATTCAATTAAATCTTCGCTATCACTATGATTTCCACCTGGACTATCGGATATATAATAATATTCTTGGATTGCATGTCCATATTCATGTAACGCAATATCCCAAAATTCCCAAACCTCTTGTTCTAACTCAATTCCTAAACGCCCATAGCAACTCCTACTTCTTGGATATAAACAATCTGCATAAGGAACAGATAAAGTTGATTCATTCATTTCTTCTACATATTTTGTTCCAATAATTAACGCCTGAGCAATACTCATTGCCCGACCATCTATTGTGCTATTTAATAAGATACTCTCGCTCTTATAACTCTCATTTGGAGCTAGATTAAATTTTGAGGAATCAACAAAATATAATTTACTAAAACTATCTTTTCTAACTTTGACATGCATTCCTGCAGATACAATTCGCACAAAATATTCTGCAGTTTTATCTATAGAATAATGAAATTCATAATACCCTTGAATATCTGTATAACTAAAAGAAACATTTTTATTATTTACATATAATTCCACTAAAAAGAATTGTGCAGGGTGACTCTGATTTAAATTATCTTGCCAAAACCAATTTCCCGAAATCATAACCTCTGTAGAGTTTGATTGGGTTACAATTTCTTCTTGATTAATATTACTCATTCTATTTTCTATGCAATAAAAGCTATTTTTATCCAAACCCTGATTATATTCTTCTTCAGTTATTATATTTTGATCTAGTTTATAGTCCCATACTAAACCTTCTATATTTTCATTATTTGAAAAACTAAAAAACAGCCCAAATTTCGTATAATAAGAGTAAATTGTAGTAGATAAAAAATCATTATTTTCTAAATAGAAATTCAATTTTAGATATCCTTGTTCTAAATTGTTCATATATTTCATTGTAAGAAATATTCTAAAATCTATAAACTCAAAAGAAAAATTATCAAAACAATTAGACTCAATATTTCTTTTAACATTTTTCAAAAAAGCATTTGTTTCAAGTTCTATTTTAATATCCTCTGTTATTAAATATGGAGTGGTGAGGAGTACTGGCGTAAGTTCATACTCTTGAGTGTCTTCATTTATACGATTTTCATCTAAAACTTTTTCTTTTTGAGGCACAGCAAAACTCGAAATAAAGCAAACGGAATACAATATTGAAATAAAAAGGCATATAATTCCTATTTTGAAAACTTTATTCATATTTAAATACGAAATAATCTTATAAAATTATTTCTACTCCTTAGCGACTATATAATAACAGATTTGCACAAGTATTTTTGTCATTTTTTGTCGAGCCTTTGTCGCTTTTTATAGAACCATTCAAATTAGAGATATAAAAACAAAAGATAAGCTAATCCATAATAAAGAACCACCGCAATCACGTCATTAATTGTAGTAATAAATGGTCCTGAAGCAACTGCAGGATCAATTTTAATTTTCATAAATAATATTGGCACAATGGATCCAATAAAGCTACAAATTGTCATTGCTGTTAACAAAGATATTGCAACAATACCAGCAGCTTTAATTGCCTCTAAATGCTGATAAGTAGGACTCACTATGGATTGCTTCGTAATAAAAAGAAAACCAAAAACAAAACCGAAAGCCAAAACCCCCAAAATCAAGCCATTGACAAATCCAATCCGAATTTCTTTAAATACCGTTTTCCAAAGATCTTTTTTACTGATTTCATCACTTGATAAAAGACGGATGGTAACCGCAAGGGACTGCGTTCCTGTGTTTCCTGCCATATCAAGAATTAAAGATTGAAAGAAAACAATTATGGGTAAAGCAGCCACTACAGCTTCAAAGCCAGAAATTAAACTTGATACCAGTAATCCTAAAAAAAGTAAAACAACTAACCATGGCAAACGTTTCTTTATTGAAAGAAATAAGGATTCATGAAGTTCCTCTTCTTCAGTTAATCCACCAAATTTAGCATAATCATCTGCCATTTCATCATCTAAAACCTCTACAACATCATCCGAAGTGACTACACCAATTATTTCATTTTTTCCATTTAAAATAGGATAAGAATCTAAGGCATAATCCTTGAATCTTAATAAGCAATCTTTAACTTCCTCTGTTGCATAAAAATAAGGATAATTCTTTTTCATTATATCTTCTAAATTTTCATTTTCTCGTGCAATAATTAAATCACGTAAATCAATCGCTGCATAGAAATGATGATATTCATCTTCAATGTAAATTATAGAAACATTATCATTATCCGCAGCAAGAGCAATAACCTTTTTCATAGCACTTCTTACTGTATTATTTTTTTCTATTAGAATATAATTATTTGTCATTTTACTTCCAATTTGATTTTCCTCATACTGATGAATTAGTTTAATATCCTCAATAGAATTAGGTTCCATCAAAGATACAATTTCTTTACGATTTTCTTCTTCTAATTCATCTAATACATCCACCGCATCATCTGAATCCATTAATTCAATAATGTCTGCTGCTTGATCTTGAGAAAGTTCCTCAACATAATCAGCTACATTATCTAAGTAAGCAAAAATTTCTGATAAAATTTCTTCATCTAAAATTTTATACAATTTTAGCCGCTCTTCTTTTGTTAGATTTGCTAAGACATCCGCAATATCACTTTCATGATATTGGAGAAGTAGGTTCTTTTTTTCCTCGTTTGTTTTATTAGATTCAATAATTTCTTTTAATTCTACTCCATAATCTCTTAGCATAATCTTTACCTTCTTTATTCTAAAATAAAATCATAAGAGAAATGTAGCTTAAAATCTTCATGTAAACTTTGATTCATTTCTCTTAACTTATAATTTTTTTCCCTTAACCGAATGAGTTCTTGAGTGATTCCTGTTTCAGTAAAAATTTCTTCATGATTTAAAGGGAATTCATTCTTTAAATTATGAACCAATTCCGTTAAATTTGTTAATGATTCCTTATAATAATAACCTATAGTATCATATTCCTCTTCTTCTATGTAAGTTGATGTAAACACATCCTTATATTCATTTAAAAGCATCTTAAAGGCACTAATATTCCCAATTCGATAAATAGGGGATAAAAGACTATACACCTTACGTTCTACTTCAGTAGAATGAGCCTTGATAGCAGGATGATAATTCTTGCAATATTCAATATAAGCATTATCCAATTCTTGAATATCTTGCGTAGTATAATTTTTACATCTTCTATCTAATTCCATAGCTTCACTAATTGCTTGATGGAATTGTTCTATATGAAGAGCGAAATCCTTCTTACATCCATCTAAATAAGCCTTAATTTCTTCTTCAGGTACTCCATCTGTATGTTTCGCAATCGCATCTATTAAATATTGGTTTTCATATTGAATGTATCTTTGTTGTTCTAACTCCTCTTTAAAATGAGAAATATAAAAATGATTTAAAAAATAACTTTTTCTTTGATTTACTTCATATTCTATAACAATATTTGTTAAGTCTTCTTTTAAATTCATAAATTCTTCTTTTGTCATAATCTATACCTCCTAATATAAATCATTTTACCATAAAAAACAATAAAAATCATCCACTTTTTGCTTGCAATTCAATTTTTAATGAGATATAATATTTACGCTATACTTTTATTGACTCGGTAGCTCAGCTGGATAGAGCAACGGCCTTCTAAGCCGTCGGTCGCAGGTTCGAATCCTGTCCGAGTCGCCATTTTTTTATAAAATAAAGGCCTTGAAATATGAGGAAAAAGTTATTCCCCTTAATTCAAGGCCTTTTTATATATAAGGTTAATCTAATAGTCAAAAAGAAAACTATTTATTTAATAAGAAGTCAATAATATTAAAATGCTTTATTCCATTTCTTGAAAAATCAGGCAAATCTCCTGAGATTACATATTTAGGATAATTGTCATTGATTCTTTCTAAATTACCAAATTCTCTTTTTATTGTATCATCTGTAGAAAGAAGATAACAAACTTGAATATAGATTTTATCAGCTCCTTTATTTGCGATAAAGTCGATTTCATAGTCATCTGTTTTCCTACATGAACAGTATAACCACGAGATAGTAATTCAAGATAGATTATATTTTCATACAACTTATTCAAATCTAATTCTGGACATGTTTTAATTACATTACGAAGTCCTAAATCAACAGAATAATACTTTTCATTGGTTGTAAGGAGCTTCTTACCCTTTATATCATAGCGTTGAACAGAATTCATAATCATATAGCCTATCTGAATTTTTGAATTATACATTTTTCTTAGATTCAAAATTTAAATAAACAATTTGATTTGAAATTTTACCATTTTCTAATAAATATTCTTGAATCTGCTGTAAAAGAACAGTTTTTCCAGAACGACGAACTCCAGTTAAAACTTTAATTAGATTTTTATCATTACAAACCCCTCTCCTTCCAAGGACAATTATATTATGACTGACAAAATCAATCGAGTCAATGTTTTTGTCAGTTTTAAAACCGACAAAAAATAGCATAATAATTAGAAGGACAAGAAGCTTTACCTGGTAAGGAAGAATTAAAAAAATATTAGAAAATTAATTTCTTTTCTGTTAGAGATTTTGTGAGAAAATCTATGTGGATTTTTTTTCGCATCATTATTATCTCCTTTTGCTTTTATATTTTTTTAGCATGAAATTTGGCAATTTACAACGGACTACTCTTATTTAATGGTTTTAAGAAAATATGCTTTAATCCTTAATTAGCGGAGATTAACTCATGCTCTGAGTGTTATTTTTTGAAATAAGAAACAAACCTTTAAATTGCAGTTTATTTTTTCAATAATTTCAATTTAATTTCCAATATGAATGATTTTAGATTGATCTAACATGCCACCATAATGACTAATTGAAATCACAGTCTTATCTTTAGTATAAGAATTAATTAAAGAGATAATATGCTTGCTAGTAATTGGATCTAATTTTGAATTCATTTCATCTAAAAATATAATTTGAGCATTTTGAATCATCATTCTTGCAATATTAAACAATGCCAATTCTCCAGAAGAATAATTTGCTGGATTTAACTTTTGATCTAGATTATCTATATATCCTAAGCCCACATATTCTAACACTTTTTTGACTCTATCCTTTGATATGGAATTATCCTTTAAAGTGATTTCCTCATAAATACTATCGCCACTAAAAAATGGGTCTTGATAAACGATTGAAAAAATTTTATTCCGATTGTTTTGATTCATTAAATAGATCTCTTCATTTCCAATTTTAACTTCTCCTTTTGTTGGCTTTAATATCCCCATCGCAAGTTTCATTAAAGTGGATTTCCCTGCTCCACTTGGACCCTGTAAAACAATTTTATCGCCTTTTACTATATCTAGCGTAAAATCATGTATGACTTCAGTATCATTATATCCAAAAGAAACATTTTGAAAACTTATATTTAAATCATCTATATTTTGTTCAATTTTTTTATCATCTATTTCCATTTGGAAGAAAATATTAATTCTTTTTAATGCAGCAATCGATTTTTGAATGGTCTGTAATTCCATACCAAGATTTTCAATTGGAGAGAATAAATCTGTTAATAATGCAATTGCAGAAATAATCATTCCGATACTCATCCCAAACAAATTTGGATTCCACCCACTTAATAATAAAATACTACAAATTAGCAAACTACGGATCAGTTGCATTACTGGAGAAAAAAATGCATCATAAAAATTACTAGACTGACTCGCTTTAAAATGATTTTTCAAAATCATCTTATATTTTCCTAAAGCATATTCTTCAGCATGATTTGCTTTGAGTTGCTCAATGTTTTCCATATTTTCTAATAAAATTTTATTTACATTTCCTTCTAAGGATTTTGTTTTCAATTGAGCTTTTAGCATCCCTTTACGAACAAATAGTGTCAGCAAAAACAAAAATGGCATAATTCCTACAACAATCCAACCAAAAATAAAGCTATAAATAAAAATTGAAATTAAAATACCAACCATTTTTAAAAGATCCGTAATCATACTAATTACTCCTGAGGTAAATAGTTCATTTAAAGCATTTACATCATTATTAAAGTAAGCCTCTAAGTTACCACTATCTGAATTAACAATAGAGGTATAGCTTAAATTTCCAATATGTTCCATCATAGAGGATCTAAGTTTTTTCATAAATTGTTGACTAAATGAAAGCATAAACACATCTTTTAAAAACGTAGTTAACCCTACTAATATATAAGTTCCCACATAGACAAAACCAATCATTAAAAGTTTATGAGGATTTGCTTGCGGAATCACTTGATCCACAACAATTCTTAATACTTGTGCTGGAAGAAGGGCAGCTATGGTAACCAAAAGGATACTGAGGATCAAGATAACTGTTTTTATTTTGTTTTTTTTCAAAAAGGTAAAGAAAATCTTTCCAACTTTCATACAATTTCCTCCATTAATTCTTTAAATCCTGTTATAGTTAATAACTCTTGATAATTGCCAATATGGGCCCTATTATCTTCTAAATAAATAATCTTCTCTAGCTTAGAAAGAATGTTTTTTTGATTAGAAACAAGAACCACTATTCGTTGTCCCATTTTTAAGTTTGAAATCATTTCTTCTGCCATTTTGGGATGAACACTTTGAAATGGGTCATCTAATAAAACCAATTTTGTTTCTGGATATATCGCTCGAGCCATTTGTAGTCGCTTTTGTTGCCCACCACTAATATTAGAAACAGAGTGAGAAAGAATGGCATCAACTCCTCCTAGAGTTTCTAAATCTGTATCTAGTTTAGAACAAGTGATTGCTTGAACAAAATTTCCTTTTCTTCCTAAAACTATATTATTTTTTATTGTATCTGAAAAAAGTTTGATTTGATTAGAAGAATAACTAATCAAACTTTTTCCTGATTTTTGAATGTCTGCAATCTCATTTCCACAAAGTATTGCCTTTCCCTCATAAGAATATATTCCACTCAATCCTTTTAAAATTGTCGATTTTCCAGTATGGACTCTACCACATATTCCCACTCTTTGCCCGGTATGAACTGAAACTGAGATATGGGGAATCTGAAATCCTGTTTCATATTGAAATGAAAAATCCTTTAACACAAGATCTTCTCCATCATATATTATTTCTACTTTCGTTTCTTGTTCTTGAACTAAAAAATCTTTGCATCTTACCCATGAAACCTTAAACGCTTGATAAGCATTAAACACTTTTCCTACTTTCGCAGCTTTTTTTGAGATGAGAAGATATGTAGTTAAAATTGCAGAAAAGGTACCAATTTCATAAACTTCTGCCATTACATTTTTGCCACCAAAATAAACCACAAAAAAACATCCAATCCAAGCAAGAATACTATAAATAGGTTCTAAGCTGGATTGAAACAAAAGAGCCCTCTTATTTTTTCTTCTCAATTGATCAAGGGAATCTTCATAATCTTTTCTATATCGTTGTCCCACTCCAAACCCACGATAATAAAGTTCATTGGAAAGCATTGAAATTGTTTTTTCCTTATGAATAGATAAATACTCTTTATAACTCCTATTGGTTTTATAAACCATCCGCTTCATAAATTGAGCTGATATAATAGACAAAAAAATAAAAATTAAACAATACAATGTGATTTTATAATCTAAGAAGAACATAGATACAAAGTATCCAACAAGTAGAACAATGGTATCAAATACTTCTGTTGTCATTTTACGAATTCCTTCGGTTGAGTCATAAATATCTGAACTATTTCGATTCATAATATCTCCAATTTCATGAGAAGCAAAATAAGTCATATCCTTTTTAAGTAAATGCTTGAAACTTACTTCTTTCATTCTTAAAGACATTTTATTTCCAAAAACACGGACCAAATATCGTTTACAGAACCGATTCAATTGAACAAAAAGAACTAAACATAAAAACCAAAGTACCATTGTTCTAACAACAAGAAAATCACCACTTTTAATGGAGTCTATTGTTTTTCCTTCTATTTGCGGAATCATACACATAAGACTGTTAAATAGTAATGCTGTAACACACATCGGAAGAACGATATACCAGTTTTCCTTAAAGTAAGTAGTAAGTCTATTATACTTCTTCATGCTCCTCACTCCTCTTTAATTCTTTTGATTTTGTATATATCCGTGTCAATAAAGTTAAAAACACTTCATATTCTTCTTTGGAAAACTCTTCAAAAAGCATCTTGAAATATTTTCTTTCAATTTCAACAACACTATTTTTGATTTCTTCTGCCTTTGGAGTGGAGTATAAAAAATTCATTCGTTTATCTTCTAAATTTTTCTCTCTTTTAATAAGCCCCTTTTCTTCTAGTCCTTGAACAATCTTTGTTACTAAACCTTTATCTACACCTAAAAGTTTGACTAATCCATCTTGGGAAATTCCTTGATTTTTCCGAATCAAATGAAGAGCCAAAGAATCTGTAGCATTTAGTTCATTATTCTTCATCTTCTTTCTTTTATATAATTCCATATTCCGATTGATTTTTGAAATATACCGCAGTGTTTCATCCATATTTTTTCTCCTTTAGTTGATAATTCAACTATATTGTATATTTTTTCAGTTGAACTTTCAACTATTGTAATAAAATTAAATATAAAATGTATTTTTTGTTCTAGATATAACTTTATTATTTTATAAGTGCTTTTTTGTTTATGAATTAAATATAGTTTACTATGACTCTATTTTTAATTTTGATTTTAATTTTAATGCTTACTAATCCCCATATCGTTTCTTTTGAGGTGTACAATGCGTGTGTCTTATGGTTTACAACATTGCTTCCTACGATGTATCCCAGTTTTGTTGTAATTGATATGATTTATCATATGCCACTTATTTACAAATTTTCTTCTTTTCTTTATAAGCCATTCAAATTTATATTCCACATTTCTTCTTCCAAAAGTGTATTTCTCATTTTAATAAGTCTAATTTGTGGAGCTCCTGCTTCTACAAAACTTATAGTTGCCTCATACGAAAAAAAAGAAATTTCTAAAAGAGAATATACAAATTTAATCTGTGCGTTTTCAACTCTTTCTATGCCCTATACAATTCTCATATTACAACAATATGGTATATCCATTTGGAAGTATTATCTTATAGTTTGTTTATTGGCATGGGTTTGGATGTTTTTGTTCCAAAGAAAAGAAAAAACTAACCTCATACCTGTTAGTTTTGAATCAGATTATTTAAATCTATTTTTTACATCCGTAAAGAAAAATATGGATATTCTGTTAAATATATTAGGAATTCTCATTATTATAAGAGTTCTAACTGCTTTCCTATTCCCAAAAAACTTTATCTTATATCCATACTTAGAAATTCTAGGTGGGCTAGAAAATCCTATTGCACCTATCGTTGCCTTAAGTGCAATGGGATTTTTGGGAGTTTCCATTCATTTTCAAATGCTATATATCATGAAAGATATTCCCTACTATAAATTTTTAGTTTCTCGCTTGTTTTTTCTTCTTGTTGGTATTGTTGCTTTTCTTTGATACAATAAAGAAAAAAGACAAATAAAAAACGGACAAAATTAATAATAAAATAAAAGAAATGTATTCATATTTTTCGGGTATAAAAAAGCCACTTATTCCTGTTGCTAAAAATAAGCATACAGTTATAATGTTGATAATCAATATATATAATTTATCTCTTTTCTTATTGACAAATGTCATAATAATATTAATTAATATTAAAACACCAATTATTATTCCTAATATATTATATACCATACTCAATCACCCTCGCATTAATACTATACGCCATTTTATTAAAAAAAACAAGACTTAAGGAATATTCAAAGAAAAAATAAAAAAAAGATACGATTTTAAAAATCTATGGTATAATAACTATGTAAAATAATAATTTGAAAGGATTAATGAATTATTTATGAAAGAATTTATTATTGAAACAAGTGCTCGACATGTGCACGTAACAAAAGAAACATTAGCAAAATTGTTTGGAGAAGGAGCTACTTTAGAAATAAAGAAAATGCTATCTCAACCTGGTCAATTTGCTTCAAATCAAAAAGTTAAGGTTGTAGGTCCTAAGGGAGAATTGAATTGTTCTATTCTTGGACCCGAAAGAAAACAAGATCAAGTAGAAGTTTCTTTATCCGATGCAAGAACATTAGGTGTTTCAGCCCCAATAAGAGAATCTGGAGATGTAGCTGGTTCTGCACCATGTAAACTTATAGGTCCTGCAGGTGAGGTTGAATTATCTGAAGGTGTAATCGTTGCTAAACGTCATATTCATATGACACCAACAGATGCTGAAGAATATGGTGTCAAAAATGGACAAATTGTCAATGTGAAAGTGACAAGTGAAACGGGAAGATCTTTAATTTTTGGCGATACTGTTGTTCGTGTTTCTCCAACTTATGCTTTAGCAATGCATGTAGATACTGATGAATCAAATGCTGGAGCTTTAGCTGGACAAGTTTACGGTACAATCGTAAAATAAAAAATATAGTAAAACACCCTGATATCAGGGTGTTTTTTTATGCATATTTTTCTACTTCTACCATTCGTTGTTTCGTAATACTTAGTAAATCAGCAAAATCAGCCTTGAAATTATTTGGAAAAAACCGAACTTGTTGATTTTCTTGATAAGTATTTACGTCAATGACTAATAACAATACTTTTATTTCTTCTTGTGTTTTATTATTTTTAGCAGACCCCATACTAAGATTTATTACAGAATTCAATTTTTCCATTCTTTCAACTGGAACATTTATTTTAAATGATAATTCATTACACTCACCAAAGCATTTAGAAAAATTCATTTGATCTGTAAAGATACGAATCGCTTGATTGTTTGTATTATTGATAAATCCTTCTGTTAAAACAGCAATACGGTTACCACCAAAATCTGGAAAAATCTCACTAAACAAGGTAAAAAACTCTAAAGCACTTTGATAGATGATATCTAAATCATTATCTGGATTGGTGTAACTATAGACATAATCTATTCGTACTGGTAAAAACCGAATAGAAATATTCTTTTTTGTGAAAAGTAAAGATTTAACTTCTACTTGATTTGGCATTGTGTCTACTTTGGATTGAATTTCATAATCCAAAAGCATATTTTTTATTCTTTGTTCATTGTGAACTAATAAATCAACAAAATTACCTATAATACTAAAAGATACCCTAACTTTATTATATATCATATCTCATTCCTACTTTCCTGAAATGGCTAAGGATTCTATTGCTAAACTAGGTGCCCCAACACTATTCTTCAATTCAAAATCACTTCCAACATATATGACATGATTTAACATATCTTGTAGCGTTCCTGATAAAATAATTAAAGTAATTGGCTTTGTTTTCTTACCATTTTCAATCCAAAAACCATTAGATTGTAAATTAAATGAACCACTAATTGGATTTAATCCAGCATGCAATCCTTTTACATCTGTAATGTAAACTCCATTTCCTATCTTTTCAAACATTTCTTCTAAAGAGGTTGAACCTGCTTTTAAATATAGATTAGATGGTAAAACATTTAAACTGGAGGCCTCATTAGGTTTAAATCCATTTCCTGTAGATTTTGTATTCATCATTGCAGCAGTTTTTAAATTATGCAAATATGTTTTAAGGACACCATGTTCTACTAATGTCTTTGTACGACTGGCAACTCCCTCATCATCAAAAGCAACTTGAATAGGAGCATCCTTAAACAAAGGATCATCAATTATTGTAATGTTTTCTCCAAAAATTTTTTCATTCAATTTATCCTTCAAAAAAGACATATTTTTCAAAACTGCATTGGCAGAAAATATATTTGAAAATGCTTCTAAAAGACTACTCACTACACTCCTATCTAAAATTACAGGATAAGTACCTGAGGCAATGCTTTCAGCTCCAAAAGTTTCTACAGTATCTTTTACAATTTTAGATGCAAATTGTTTTAATGAAAGATTTTTCAAATTAGAAAGAAATAAATAATCAAAACCAGTTTGCATTTCACCATCTTTTTCACATATTACTTCTGCAACTAATATCGCAAACTTTGTTTCCTTTTTCACATTTAAACCTTTAGAATTTACAATCGTTGTACAAGATTCTGTTTCAGAATAAGATACCTCTGTTTTAGTTACATAAGGACTTTCAGATTCTAAAAGTTTGGTTAACTCTAAGCATAAATTTGCTTTATCTTCTAAAGTAAATTGATCAAAATCATGAACCTTTTCTTCTATCACAGGGTATTCTTGATCTCCTTCATAAATAAAGAATGGATCATTTTGATTAATAATAGAACAATTATCTTTAATTCGATGAATGATGGATGGAATCATCTTATCATCATTACATTCTTCATATATTGTAACAATCTGCTGATTATAAACACCTCGAATTGCAGATGCTTCTGTTTGATAAGATGTATTATTTTCAATATTCCCATTGAACATACTAATTTTTGTTCCGTGTGTAGCAACAGTATAAGATTCAATGTCTGTAATCCCTTCTTTTAAAGCTGCTTCTTTTAATTTTTCAAAATTCATTATTGCTTACCTCCATTTCCACCAACAGTCATGTTTTTAACCCGTATCGTAGGTTGTCCAACACAAGTTGGGATACTTCCAGATGCTGAACCGCACATTCCATAACCGAAACTTTGATTATTCGCAACCATATCAATATTGAGCAACGTATCCTTCCCATTTCCAATAAGCGTTGCCCCCTTAACCCGCTTGGTTAATTTTCCGTTTTCAATCATAAATGCTTCTCCTACAGAAAAATTAAATTCCCCTGTTGCAGGATTTACAGATCCTCCAGACATTGTTTTAGCAAATAATCCAAATTTGGTATTAGCAATAATTTCTTCCATTGTGCTTGTTCCATTTGCGATGTATGTATTCGTCATTCTAGAAGTTGGAGAATACCGATAGCTTTGACGCCTTGTAGAACCAGTTGGTCCAGTGTTCATTCTACGCCCATTTTTCATATCTACCATATAACTTTTAAGAATTCCATTTTCTATTAAAACATTCTTACGAGTAGGATTTCCCTCATCATCAATATTCTCGCTTCCCCATTCATTTGCAATAGTACCATCATCAATTGCTGTAACACAATCTGCAGCAATCTTTTCTCCTAGCTTTCCGCAAAATACGGATAACCCTTTCGCAACACTTGTAGCCTCTAAAGAGTGTCCACAAGCTTCATGGAAAATAACTCCACCAAAGGCATTATGAATAACAACATCATAAACGCCTCCAACCATTTCTTCAGCATCCAAATTCTCAACAGCTACTTTAGCCACTTCTTTTGCAAAACTTGTGAAATCAAAGGAATCGAAATATGAAATATCAAAATTACCACCATATGTGTCAGATGCTTGTTGCATATCCTTTCCATCGCTTGCAACTGCAGTTGCGGCAACTCTTTGATGATTTCGAACATCTGTTTTATAAACTCCATTACTTGTTGCTATTAAAACTGTCTGCGTTTCATCTGTAAAACTTGCCACTGCCTGAACAATTTTTGGACTATAGGCTTTCATTGCTGAAGCAGCCGTTTCCAAATAGCCAATTTTTTTAGAATTTGGAATATCTTTAGAAAGAACCTTAAAAGTAGTATGAGCCTCAACATTACAATCAGTAAATTCAAAGTCACTTATTCTTCTTTCGCTATGATAAGCAGTTCTTAAATCTCTAGCAAGTTTTAATAAACCTGTTTCACTAACATCATTTGTATATCCATATACCTCCGCATTTTCTTTTAAAATACGAATTGCAGCACCATATAAATGCGTAGCATTAATATCATCAATTTGATTTGTCATTAATCGTATTGAATTTTTTTCAGTGTCTTCAATAAAGACCTCAGCATAATCTCCACCTGTAGTTAGACACTCTAATAATACTTTTTTCAAAAGTTTTTTATCCATTTGCTTCTCCTTTTCATTTCTTTACATTAATGATATTATTATATCATATAATTCAATGAAAACAAAATAAAATTTATTGATATCCCCTATTTTTTTGTATTTTTAACATTTTTTCAAATGTTTTTTGTTATTTTCTATATTTTAAGATTTGAATTTTAGCTTCAGGGGAAATCCGATAAGACTCTTGAATTTTTCTGATCGTCTTAAGGATAATAAAATCATTATGGGAATAATCTTTTAGATAACCCATAACAAGCAAAGGATGATCAATCATTAAAGTGGCTAAAAACCAAGCTACTGCCATTTTTGAATAATAGAAATCTGTGTGCAAGTTACAAACAATTTCAAATGCTTGCTCAAAATATTCATCCCCCAAATAATAGGTAAGAAGCATAACCACAAAAAAACGAACCTCAAATTCTTTGTGACTCTCCTTGTACTTCTGCATAAAATCAAGCATTTCTTGAAGATGATTTTTACTCCATTTTAAACTTGAAACAAAACAATCACAAACTGCCCAATCTTGAATGGTAGATACATACCAGTTTATATAAAAAAAACGATCCTCTTTTGTAAAATCAGCAGTTGCTATAACAATGCCTACCAACATTTGAAGTTCTAAGGAAGAGGCATCATATTCAGCTATAAATCTTTTATAATCAAGTTTACATATTTTTTTTGCGATTTTTTTCAAATTAGGAGTAGAAACCCCTAATATTTGTAAGCAATTTGGAACTAATTTTTCTAAATAGTTTTTCATACTTGGAGTTGCGAATTCCATAAGATTTTGTTTTACTTCTTCTATCATATTTTTGACCTCAGTAAGCATTATCTCATAAATGAAAAAGAAACACAATATACTTAATTAGGTGATTTATATGAAAATTGGCATAGCGATACGAAAAAATGAATGGGATTATTTTGTTCATCAAAGTTATATTCTCATGTTAAAAAAATATAATTTGGAATATGATGTTGTGACAATGTATACCAATTTAGCTCTATTTGATGGATTTCTGCTCCCAGGTGGATTTGACATCGACCCAAAATATTACCATGAAGAAAACTATGCTTCTAAAAACATAGATAAGGAAATGGATCTTTTAGATCAAAAAATTATTGAATTTTGCATAAAAGAAAAAAAACCTCTACTCGGCATATGTAGAGGGATTCAATCCATTAATGTATTTTTAGGTGGTAGTTTAAAACAAAATATTTTAAACCATAGTAATGAAAATCATTTTATACAAAAAAATCAGAAATATTACCTTGTCAACTCATTCCATCATCAAAGTATTCATCATTTAGCGAAAGACTTAAATATTGTTGCAACTAGCTTAGATGGGGAAATTGAGGTCGTTCAACATAAATCACTTCCAATTTATGGTGTACAATTTCATCCAGAATTAATGGATTTAGATTTAAGAGAAATATTTAGCGAGTTCTAAAGCTTCCACATTCTGTTTCGCTTCTATAGCTGGCATTTTCATTTCCAATTGTAATGTCTTTGGCTACACATTCATTGTTTTCATTATGAACACAATAGTTTGCAGTACATAAAACTTTGACACTAGATGAATCTAAAGACATTTCCTTTGCCATTTCTGAAATCAAAATATCAGAATTGTGAGGATTTTTAAAGCTTTGACAAAAGGTCCCGATTTTACTTTTCGCAAATAAACCTTCAACATCGATATGCTTCTTTGCACACTTAGCGTTCTCATTATATCCACAATTCTTTACATTGCAATTTACATTGGTCATACATATCCTCCTTTGCTAATTAGTATGACCAATTTTTAAAAAAACTATTCAATTTCTTCTGGAGATTTTTTTGTTATTTTGTCAATGAAAGCAACAATTCGTTTATTAAAAATGAAACATAGAAGTGCAATACCCGCACTAACTCCTCCAATAATTAAGGCCATACCCATATTGCTTGACACAATAGAGTTTCCTAGTAATACAGATACAATCGTCATTGGCGTTCTAGCTACCGTATTAATAATGACAAAATCTGTAATATGAACTTTTGTAAAAGGAACAATAAAAGCAATTGGATCTTTTGGTAAAACAGGAATTAATAGATAAGAAAACATCAAAACTCCACAACGTTTCCGATCCTCTAGTAATTTAAATTTTTTGGGTTGCTCTGGATCAATAAATAAGGATAAAAAGCTATACCCAAATAATTTTACTAATCCAATTACACATAAAGCTCCTAAAGTTTGACCAATCAAACAAATGATAACCGCCAAAGCAGGATGATACATAATTCCTGCTAAAATCACAATTGGTCCAGAAGGAATAATAGCCAAAACGGTTTGAATAATCTGTAGGCCTATCAAAATTAGCCAACTGAATGAACCTAAAGATTTGATTTTTTCAATAAAATTATCACGGTATACTAAATCATCCTGTAATTTAATAAAAACAGGATAAAGTTTAACTATTGCAAAAATCGCCAATCCTAAAAAAGCACCTAAAATAATGACTTGGATACAAATCCGTATTATTTTATAATTCCTCTTCTGTTCTTCCTCCATACTTCCAAGCCTCCTTAATATTTTTTTGAATTCTTTCTTTTGTGAAAGGATCCTCAAATTCTATATAATAACTCGTTAAACATAAACACTCTGATTTCGTACCGTATAAATCATCCCCAACAATAGGATGCCCTATAGAAGCAGCATGTAAACGAATTTGATGCGTACGCCCAGTTTCCAATGTAAATTCCAAAAGAGAATGAGAATGGTACTGTTTTAAAACTTTATAATGGCTAACTGCATATTTTCCATTTTCTTTTGTTCCAATATATCGTTGATGAGAATCCTCTTTTTTAGCTATATAATTTTGAATTTTCCCATCTTCTTCTACGATTCCTTCAACTAAGCAAATATATTTACGTGTGATATGTTTGTGGGTAGGTTCAAGTAAACTTGCAGCATAGCGGTCTTTCGCAACGAGCACTAGGCCACTTGTTTCCTTATCTAAACGATTAAGAATATGAACTGTATTTGTTTTTAAATAGGCAACCACTTGCTGATATAAACTTATTGGATTTCCACGAGTAGGAATTGTTAGAATTCCTCCCTTTTTATTGAGGATAAGATAGTGTTCATTTTCATAGATGATTTCTGGCAACTCTTCTACATAAGGCCAAGCATATTCTTTTGCTTGTTCTACATACTCAATTGTGATCTCATCTAAAGCATTGACACTTTCATACCATTTTTTTGCTACCCCATTTACCTTCACTTCAGCTTGAATTGATTTTAAATAACGGTAGAAGCGTTTAGAAAGAGTTTGCTTTAAAACTTCAGATAATATATTTTCTTTTTCTACTTTAATACTTATTAATTTATCGCTCATACTATAATTGTAGCACATTTATGTGAATAAATTAACTAAAACGCTTTCAAATTTTTAAAAAAATGCTATAATTAATCCATGAGGTGATAAAATGAGTGATATTATATCAGAAGCACAACGCTGTTTGAAATGTAAAAGACCTTTATGCAAAGAAGGATGCCCTGTTAAAACAGAAATTCCTACCATAATGCAAATGTTTTTAGATGGGAAAATGGATGAGGCTGGAGAACTACTATTTAAAAATAACCCTCTTTCTGCCGTTTGTTCCTTAATTTGTCCTCATGAAAAAAATTGTATGGGACATTGCGTTTTAAATCATAAAAACTCTCCAATTCAATTTTTTGAAATAGAAAATTATATATCTACATTCTTTTTGGAAAAGGCAAAATTAAAACCTGAAACTAAAAATGGTCATTTAGTTGGAATCATTGGTGCTGGCCCTGCGGGACTTACTCTTGCGATTCTGCTAGCTCAAAAAGGGTATGACGTAACTATAATTGATTCAAAAGATAAAATTGGTGGAGTTTTACGTTATGGTATTCCTGAATTCAGACTTCCAAAAACGCTTCTTGATCGTCTATTAGAAAGAATGAAAGATTTAGGCATTCAATTTAGACCAAACACTTTAATCGGACCTACGGTTACAATTGATGATATGTTTGAAGATGGCTATGATGCTATATTTATAGGAACAGGCGTATGGAAGCCTAACCGATTAAGAATTCCAGGTGAAACCTTAGGAAATGTTCATTTTGCAATTGACTTTTTAAAGAACCCTGATTCCTACAATAATCTAGGAGATCATGTGGTCATCATAGGAGCAGGAAATGTTGCTATGGATGCTGCTAGAACCATCCTGAGAAAAACATCTGCTAAGGTAGATATTATCTTCTTCCGTGGTAGAGAAGAGGTTACTGCACTTCAAGAGGAATTAATGCTTGCCGAAGTGGATGGTGTTAAAATGAATTATTATCTTAACACTATTAAGATTGAAGCAGATGGGATTATTGTTGAACCTGTTCTTAAAATACTTAATGAAGATGGTACAACTTCCTATAAAAACGATAGTGAACATCCTTATAAAATTCCTAGCTCTTCTGTCATAATTGCAATAGGTCAAGGTGCACAAACCAATATAGTTAAAAATACAAAACAAATTGATACGAATCAAAAAGGATTAATTGAAGCCTCTGATAAAGGAGCAACAACTCGACCTGGTGTATATGCTGCGGGGGATGTTGTTTCTGGAGCACGTACGGTTGTTGAAGCAGTTGCGGCGACAAAAAAAGTTGCTGAAGAAATTGATGCTTATATAAAACGAAAATACAATGAAATATAAAAAAAGGGAACTAAAAATTAGTTCCTTTCTTTTTTTACTTTTTTAATCCATTTTATAAAAACAATGAGTTCATGAACGAGTAGTGGTAATATAGAAAGTATCGCCGTTACAAGCCATTCAATACCTGTTAAATTATGGGTATTAAATACATCTCTTATTCCTGGAACTTCTATAACTAAAAGCTGTAAACCAATTCCAACAACAAAAGCAACAAGCATCATCCAATTTTTATCTTTAAAAGCATGAACAAAAGATCGCTCTGGTGTACTCATACCAATCATATGGAATAATTCACAGAATGCAAGTGTAGTAAACGCCATTGTTTGTGCTTGATGAAGAAGATTAGGATGAGCAGTGTATAATTCTTTAATATCATGGAAAGAAACCACACCATTTAGCCAACCACATGTGAAATAAGCAATTAAAACTGCAATCGTGATTACTGCTCCATAACCTAAAGTTAACCCAATTCCTCCGTGAGCAAATAACCCTTCCTTAGAATCTCGTGGTTTATCCTTCATACAATTTGGATTTTTTGGTTGCATTCCTAAAGCGATTGCAGGCAATGAATCAGTAATCAAGTTTACCCAAAGTAAATGAATCGCAATTAATGGTGATGGTAATCCAACGCAAATAAGGAGAAATAACGCTAAAACCTCTGCGATATTACTTCCTAATAAAAAGAATACTGTTTTCCTAATATTCGCATAAATTCCTCTACCTTCTTCTACTGCTTTTTCAATAGAAGCAAAATTGTCATCGGTTAAAATCATATCTGCAGCACCCTTAGCTACATCTGTACCTGTAATTCCCATTGCAATTCCAATATCGGCCTGTTTTAAGCTTGGAGCATCATTCACTCCATCTCCTGTCATCGCACATACATTTCCTAATGCCTGAAAGGCTTTAACAATTTGAACCTTATTATCGGGTGAAACTCTGGCAAAAACTCTAGCTGTTTTACAGCATTCTTGAAGTTCAACCTCAGTCATCTCATCAATTTGAGCTCCTGTAAAACATTGAGATTTATCTTCACAAATTCCTAATTGGCTAGCAACAGCATAAGCAGTATCTTTGTGATCTCCTGTGATCATAACTGTTGTGATTCCTGCAGATTTAAATTTTTCAACAGCCGGTTTTGCTTCTGCTCGTGGTGGATCAATCATTGCAACTAAACCAACAAAAATAAGATTTTCTTCTGTAATTGTATTTTCTTCATTATACGCTAATGCCAAAACACGTAAAGCCTTATCCGAAAAAATTTGATTTGCTTCATAGATTGCTTTGAGATCCATTTCTGTAATTTTTTTAATTGAACCTTGATCTAAAATTGAACAAGTTCGTGTTAAAATGCTATCTAATGCCCCTTTAGTATAAATGATATTTTTTTGATTCATTTTATGCTGAGTGGACATCATTTTTCTCACACTGTCAAATGGAAATTCATTTACTCGAGGATATTCCTTTTCAAGACTTGATTTTCTAAGTTCAAAGTCATTCGCAAATGCAACTAAAGCAATCTCCGTTGGATCGCCATATAATCCTTCATCTACTGTTGCATTACTACAAAGACTCATCCCACTCGCAAGCAGCCGCAAATCTTCATTTGAATTATCTTGGGTAAATTCATCTTGAGTATAGAATTTATTCAATGTATATGCTTCTACAACTGTCATTTTGTTTTGAGTTAAGGTCCCTGTTTTATCTGAACATACCACCTGTACAGCCCCTAAGGTTTCTACACTTGGCAATTTACGAACAACAGTATTCGCTTTTACCATCCGCTGAACTCCAATAGATAAAACAATCGTAACTACTGCCGCTAGCCCTTCAGGAATTGCTGCAACTGCTAAAGAGATTGCAGTTAGAATGGATTCTATATAAGCCTCAAGAACCGTTGCCTTTCCATCTATACAAAGCCAAAGAATATCTACAAGTAGAACACAGCATACAATACCTAAGGTGATTAGACCAAGCACTTTTGATAATTTGGCCAAAACCTTTTGTAAAGGCGTTGCTTCTACTTTAGTATCTGAAATTGCACTTGCAATTTGACCTATTTCAGTGTCCATTGCTGTTTTAACAACAATACCACTTCCTCTTCCATAAGCTACTGTGGTAGACATATACGCACAATTGATACGATCACCAATTCCAACTTTATCTGTAAAAACGATACTACTATCTTTTTCTACTGGAACAGATTCTCCAGTCAATGATGCTTCACTGATTTTTAAATTTACGCTTTGAATCAGTCTTAAATCTGCTCCAACCGTATCCCCTTCTTCTAAAACAACCAAATCTCCAACGACAAGTTCACTTGATTTTACTTTTATTCTTTTCCCATCACGAATTACATTTGACTCGGGACTAGACATCTTTTTTAATGCTTCTAAAGAGGTTTCCGCCTTTACTTCTTGTACAGTACCAATAATCGCATTTAAAAGAATAACAGCCATAATAATAATGACATCAGGCCAATCTCCTGTAGTGATAAAATCAAAAGGCAAACCATCTTTGATTGTTTTTACCGTTTCATAAATGGATACTCCAATGGTTACTGCAATTGCTGCAAATAAAACAAAAATCATAGGATTATTTAATTCACCTATAAAAATTTGAAACCATGATTTCCGTTTTTTTTCTTTTAGTTCATTTAATCCATTAATCTCTAATCTTTTTTTGGCCTCTTCTTCACTTAATCCCTCAACAGTGCTTGTGCCAATCTGCTCTACGAGTTCATCAATACTTTGCTGTTCATATGAGTTATTTTTCATAATTCCTCCTCAAATAAATAAAACAGGCAACTATGCCTGTTTTAACTAATCCTCAAGCATAGTACCATTTCTACTATACTTAAGTCTTGATGTTTTAAAAGTAGTTCCGGATTAGAAGTAATCGTATTGACGAATCCTACTGCCTAATAATTAGGTCATCTACTCCCTTAAGCATACACATCATACCTTAGTTTTACTGAAATGTCAAGAAGATTAGTTTTTTTCGTTTATTTTCCCATTGACAACATACCCCCTAAGAGTATATAATAGTTGTGAGGTGAAAACATGCAACAATCTATAGAACGAATGACTATTCGTAGTGATGAAGATAAAAAAACTTTAATATCTAGATTAAATCGTATTGAAGGCCAAATTCGTGGGGTTGCAAATATGGTCAATGAAGATCGATATTGTGATGATATTTTAATTCAGCTTTCCGCGGTTGATAAGTCCATTAAATCTTTAGCGAATTTATTACTAGAAAAGCACATGAAATCTTGTGTAAAGGAAAGACTAAATGATGGTGATGATACAATTTTAGAAGAAATTGTAGATTTATTTAAAAGATTTCAATAGGGGATAGATATGAAAAAGAAATACAAAATTGAAGGAATGACTTGTTCTGCCTGCCAAAGTCATGTCGCTCATGCTGTAAACAAACTTGATGGGATTGCTTCATGTAATGTGAATCTTCTCGCAAATTCAATGGAAGTTGATTTTAATGAACAAATAGTAAACGACGAAAAAATAAAAGCCGCTGTAGATAAGGCAGGATACAAAGCCTTAGATATGGAAAAAAAACAACAAACCAAACAAAGAATCGAAAAAGATAATAAAGGAAAAAGCCTTATAATCTCCGCATTGTTTGGACTCCTAGTATTCTATTTGGCAATGGGTCCTATGCTCCATATTCCCATTCCTAATTTTTTTGAGGAAAATCCATTACTTTTAGCGATTACAGAATTATTACTTACCCTTCCTGTTGTCTATTTAAATCGTCATTATTATATTAATGGCTACAAAAGACTATTTAAACTTTCTCCAAATATGGATAGCTTAATTGCAATTGGATCATCTGCTAGCCTATTCTATGGAATTTTTGTCATTTACCAAATGGGATATCAATTAGGAACAGGAGCAGATATTACTCACTATGTTCATGACTTATATTTAGAATCAGCTTCTATGATTTTAGTATTAGTATCGTTTGGTAAATATTTAGAAAGTAAATCTAAGAAAAAAACAAATGATTCAATTGAAAAATTAATGGATTTAGCACCTAAAACAGCGATTTTATTAAAGGATGACCAAGAAATTGAAGTAGAAATCAGTCAAGTAAAAGTTGGCGATACGGTTATAATAAAAAAAGGGATGCAAGTCCCTGTAGATGGTATCATAATTGAAGGAACTGGTTCTTTAGATCAAAGTAATATTACTGGAGAAAGTATTCCAATTTTCAAAGAGATAAACGATGAAGTGATTTCTTCTACAATTCTAACGAATGGATTTTTAAAAATTCAAGCTACAAAGGTCGGAGAAGATACTACATTTTATACAATTATAAAGCTTGTTGAGGAAGCAGCAAATTCTAAGGCTCCTATTTCTAAACTTGCGGATCGCATTTCCTTCTTCTTTGTTCCTGTTGTAATGCTTATTGCATTTATTAGCTTTATTGTATTCTCATTTTTAGAGGGGCCTAGCTTTGCGTTTGGAATTGGAATTTCTGTACTAGTTATTGCCTGTCCTTGTGCTCTTGGTCTTGCAACTCCAGTTGCAATTATGGTTTCAACAGGAGTTGCAGCTCGGAATGGTTTACTAATAAAAAATGCTGAAATATTAGAAAAAACACATTCAATTCAAACCATTATTCTTGATAAAACTGGTACCATTACAGAAGGGAAACCAGAGCTTTTAGATGTATACTCCTTTACAGAGGATCCTGTACTGCAAATTGCCTATTCATTAGAAGTTCAATCTGAGCATCCCTTAGCAATTGCTATTATCCAAGCAGCAAAAAAACAAAATTTAGAAGCAGATTCAGTACAAAATTACATCAGTCATTCAGGCTTAGGAATTGAAGGGGAAATTAATGGAACTCAATACTATATTGGAAATCAAAAGTTTATCTCGCAATTAAATATCGATTTAGCAAAGAATCAAAATATTATTGAAGAACTTACTTCTAATGCAAAAACTCCATTATTTTTAGCAAAGAAAAATGAACTAATAGGAATTCTTTCTGTTGCGGATCAAATTAAAAAGGATTCAAAAGAAGCTGTAGCACAACTAAAAAAAATAGGATTAGATGTGATTATGTTAACTGGGGACAATGCTTCTACTGCTAAAAGCATTGCCTCTGAGGTTGGAATTACAAATATCATTAGTGATGTTTTACCAAATGAAAAACAAAGCATTGTATTAAAAGAACAACAAAAGGGGAAGCATGTTGCTATGGTAGGAGATGGAGTGAATGATGCACCAGCTTTAATGTCAGCCGATATCGGAATTGCAATTGGAAATGGTTCTGATATTGCAATAGAGTCTGCGGATATTATTCTCGCATCGAATTCCTTACTTGATGTATACCACGCAATCCGCTTAAGCAAGCGTACCATAAGAAATATCAAAGGAAATTTATTTTGGGCATTCTTTTATAATGCTATTGGTATTTTATTAGCATCAGGTATTTTCTACTATGCATTTCATATCAAACTCAATCCTATGATATCTGCACTTGCAATGAGTTTTAGTAGTGTGTTTGTAGTTACCAATGCATTAAGATTAAATACATTTCATGCAAAAAAGAAAGGAGAGAAAAAGAAAATGGAAACCATAACCCTCCATGTAGAAGGAATGATGTGTAAACATTGTCAAGCGAGAGTCGAACAAGCACTAACTTCTATTTCAGGAGTATCTAAGGTATCAGTATCCTTAGAAGAGAAATCTGCTACAGTGGAATGTAGCCAAGTATCTAAGGATACTTTAATTACTGCAATACAAAATGCTGGATATGAAGCTAGGTAATAAGAAAAGGACAGATGTGAACTGTCCTTTTTTTTTATTATATAGAATGAATCATTAAATCACAAATGGTATTTGAAAATTCTTTTGGATCATCTGGTAGAATTCCTTCCATCAGTAATGCCTGAGTGTAAAGAAGTTTCGCATATTTTTGAATACTTTCTTTATCTGCCTCATAAGCCTTTTCCATTGCTTTAAATACTTCATGATTTGGGTTAATTTCTAATATCCGTTCTGCCTTAGCTCCATGACCTTGATGCTGTGCTTGTAATACACGCTCCATTTCAAAGGATATTCCATTTGAAGCTGATAAACAGCATGGTGCTTCTACTAAACGTTTAGAAAATAATACATCCTTACAATCTGGTAAAGCCTTCTTTATATCTTCTAAAATATCTTTTTTTGTTTCTTTTAATTCATCAATTTTCTTTGCTTCGTCTTCATCAATTAAATCTAATTCTCCTTGATTGATAGATTTGAATTTTAATCCCTCATATTCAGCAAGAACTTGAAGCATAAATTCATCTACATCATCAGATAAAATAAGTACATCATAATCCTTATTCTTAATTAAATCCATTTGAGGAAGTTTTAAAACCGCATCCTTGTCCTTACCAACTGCATAATAAATCTCTTTTTGACCTTCTAGCATTGCTTCTTTATATTCTGCAAAAGTAATTCTTTTCTCTTGTTTTAAACTAGATAAGATAATCAAATCTTTTAAGCTATCCTTTTTAGCACCATAATCCTCATATAAACCAAATTTCAAATTAAGACCATAGTCATTGAAAAACTCTTCGTATTTCTCACGATCATTTTTTAACATTCTTCCTAGTTCAGCTAAGATTTTCTTCTCTACGTTTGTAGCAATTTTTTTAATAGATCGATCCTCTTGTAGCATTTCTCTAGAAATATTAAGAGGTAAATCAGCAGAATCCACTAATCCTTTTACAAATCGTAAATATTCAGGGATTAAATCTTTACATTTATCTAAAATGAATACGCCTTTGGTATATAATTGTAATCCACGTTCATTTTTATCATTAAAATCAAACATTGGC
The DNA here is from genome assembly GCA_910584005.1 of uncultured Anaeroplasmataceae bacterium. Lineage (GTDB taxonomy): Bacteria > Bacillota_I > Bacilli_A > Acholeplasmatales > Anaeroplasmataceae > Pelethenecus. The sequence goes on from CAJTXR010000001.1 coordinate 503,249, forward strand.
TTCTTAGGTAAAAATAGTAAAGCATTATAGGTTAACATACCTTCAACGTTAATATGAATAGAGGTAATTGGGTCTTGATAATCCATAAATTTAGATTTATAGAAATTATTCAATTCTTCTTCTGTAACCTCATTTTTATTTTTCTTCCATATAGGAAGCATTGAATTAATCGTTTCTAATTCTAAATGCGTATGTTCTTCCTCATCCTCTTTATTCTCTTCCGTTTTTTCATCGTATTTTGTAACCCATGTTTTAATAGGATAGCGAACATAATCAGAATATTTCTTTACTAAGGATTTAATTTGATATTCTTCTAAAAATTCATCATAATTGTTATCTTCCGTATTTTCTCTTAAAGAGATAACAATTTTTGTTCCATAATCTTCTTTATCACAAGCATCTATATCATAAGAATCTAATCCTTCTGAGGTAAAAACATGTGCCTTTCCATCTTGAACAGATTTTGTATAAACTGAAATTTCTTTTGCCACCATAAATGCAGAATAAAATCCAACACCAAACTGGCCGATAATATCAACATCAGGGGTACTTTCTTTTTCTATTTGTTCTAAAAATTCTTTACTTCCACTTTTGGCAATTGTACCTAAATGGCTGACAAGTTCTTCCTTAGTCATACCGACACCATTATCCGTAATCGTTAGTGTTCTTGCTTCCTTGTCTGTTTCAATTAAAATTTCATAATTGTCTGCACCTTTTGATGCATCTGTTAAAGATAAATAATGTCTTTTATCAATTGCATCACTCGCATTACTAATTAATTCTCTTAAAAATATTTCCTTATGAGTATAAATTGAATTAATCATCATGTCTAGAAGACGCTTTGTTTCTGTTTTAAATTCCATTTTTTCTTTCATTTTTTCATCCTCCAATAATACAATATCTATTATACACTCGTTTTTTGGCACTGTCAACATATGTTTGCCAAATATTTTTATTTTGTTCAAAAAAAGAAAAAATAAAGTATAATTATAAATAGGTGATTAATATGCTTGAAGGATTTAAAATTAATTGTTACCCTCTAAATCGGACAATTCGAGTTTCTGTGCATTTACCTAAAGATTACAATAGTACAAATCGTTTTTATCCTGTACTATATTTTTTGGATGGACAAAATTTGTATTCCGATCAAGATTCTTATCGTGGAGTAGCTTTGGACTTAGAATCTACAATTATGCAATTAAGTGATGTAGGAAAAGATGCAATATTTATTGGTATAGCTGCAGCTTCAAATCCTCAAATGCGTGAATCAGAATATAAAAATACAATTTTAGCTGATTTTATTTTAAAATCTATTCATCCTTATTTATCCTCAAGGTATAGACTGAATTCATTTTTATATGTTGTAGCTTGCTCTACTGCTGCGTATACGGCGTTACGTTTAATTCAAAGTGAAGCATTTAAAGGGATGTATTTAATCTCTCCCCTTCTGCCTACAACTATGGAAGAACATCCATTCCCTAATAATAAACTATATTATATCTATTACGGAGAAAATGAACTCAATAAAAAGGTAAAACAAACTGCTCTTGATCTTAAAAAATATTTACCAGAGGTACAAATTATTTTTGATCAAAATGAAATACACAATGAATCTTATTGGAAGAAGATGTTACTCCCTGTTTTAAATGATTTTGTTTTATAGTTTACAAATATTACCAGCCCAACGGGTTGGTATTTTTTTTATAATGAGATTGAAGGAGGAAAAATATGAAAAAAATAATTTTATTCTTTGGTCTGTTTCTAGGAATTTTAGGTCTATCTAGCAAGTTTTCTACAGAAGCAGCAACACAATATAGTATGGCTGGTATTGTAAATACAAATGGTACGAATTTAAATGTTCGTTCTAGAAATACTACTTCTTCTAGTATTATTTCTAAAGTAAAGGATCAATCTTATCTAACGATTTTAAATACAAGTGGAGATTTCTATTATGTTGAATATCTTGAAAATACATTTGGATATGTTCATAAAGATTATGTAGATATCATATCTAAAAATGTAAAAAAGGTTTCTACTGGAGGAGCGAACCTAAATGTTCGTTATGGTCCATCAACTTCTTATACACAATTTGAAAAAGTAAAAGATAATGATTATGTGATTATATTATCAAATCAGGGTTCTTTTTCTAGAGTATTATTTGAAGGAAATAAAACAGGGTATGTATCAAATACCTACTTAACAGATGTTCGGGTTTCTTATCCCGCCATATCCTTATCTGTGCCTAGTTATAAACAATATGATTCTAGATGGGCAAATCTAACGTTAGGGAATAGGGGGCAAACCATAAAGGAAATTGGATGTTTGACTACTTGTATTGCAATGGCAGAAAGCTATCGAACAGGAACAACAAAAACCCCTGCAACAATAAGAAATACAATGAGCTATACTTCAACTGGAGAACTTTACTGGCCAAGCAATTATACGACATCTACGACAAGCTCATATATGTCTGCAATTTATAATCAATTGAAACTTGGAAAACCAGTAGCAATTGGACTAAAGAAAAGCAATGGCGGACAGCACTGGGTACTTGTTACAGGATACACAGGAGGAAATTCTTTAACCTCTGGTAATTTTACAATCCATGATCCAGCATCCACAAAAACAAGATTATCTGAAGTAATTGCAAACTATCCATACTTTTACAAAATTGCTTATTATAAATAAGTAAAAAAGAGCTTAAGGTTTAACCTTAAGCTTTTTCTTTTATTTTAAACTAGGATATTTTTCCCGATTTTCATTATAAGAAGTATGCAATAATTCTTCCGCCTTTTCAGAAAGAGGATGCCCTAAGTAATCAGCATATAACTTTTGAATCTGTGGATTTAAATGAGAACGTCGAATTGGTCTATTTTCATCCTCATGGTATAAAACCTTAGCCCGTTTTTCAATATAAGTATCTAAAATTTCATCCTCTTCATTTGGCAAGAATACTTGCTTAACATATGGTTGTCCACCACCATTAATACATCCACCTGGACAACACATGATTTCCACAAAATGATATTTAGATGTTCCATTTTTAATATCTTCTAATAATGGTTTAGCATTCTTCATACCAGATGCCATTGCGATATTTAAAACTGTACCATTAATTTTAACTGTTGCTTCTTTAACACCAGATAGACCACGGCATGGCGTTAAAACAATAGGTTCCATTTCATCGCCAGTTAACGCATGATAAGCCGTACGAATTGCTGCTTCCATAACACCACCAGTAACTCCAAATATTACACCAGCTCCTGTATAATCGCCAATTAAATCATTATCAAATTCTTCATCTGGAAGCTTCTTCCAATCAATACCTGCACGACGAATCAAACGAGCAAGCTCGCGAGTCGTAATTGAAATATCACAATTAGGAACCTCATCATTGACTAATTCCTTACGAGATACCTCATATTTTTTAGCCGTACAAGGCATAATAGATACAACAAATATATCCTTAGGATCTAATTGATTCTTTTCAGCATAATAGGATTTAATAATTGCTCCCATCATCGCTTGTGGAGATTTACTTGTAGATAAGTTTGGTATTAGTTCTGGATAAAAATATTCACAATAATTAATCCATCCTGGAGAACAAGAAGTTATCATTGGTATTGGTCCTGTTTTATGAGTTAATCTTTCAAGTAATTCACTTGCCTCTTCCATAATGGTTAAATCAGCACCAAAATTGGTATCAAATACACGATAAAACCCTAAACGATGAAGAGCAGCAACCATTTTTCCTGTACAAGGTGTTCCAATAGGAAGACCAAATTCTTCTCCTATTGCTGCACGAACTGCAGGAGCAACCTGAACAATAATTTTCTTTCCTTGAGCCATTGCCTCATCTAAGCGATCAATTTGACTATGCTCCATTAATGCACTCGTTGGACATACATTGATGCATTGTCCACATTGTAGACATGGAGAATCAGCAAAAGAACGATTCCCAGATGGACCAACAATTGTGTCAAATCCACGATTCTCAAAACCTAAAATGCCAATTCCATGTGCTTCTTTACATGCTTCAACACAACGTCCACATAATATACATTTTGATGTATCTCGAATAATTGAAGGTGCAACTTTATCATAGGTAGAAGGTGTCTGACTTCCACCATAGAAATGAGGTCTAGCCATAACTAAATGGGCAACTTCTAAAAGTTCACAATCGCCATTCTTATAGCATTCCTGACAACTACGATTATGATTAGATAACAAAAGTTCAACACTAGTTCTTCTAGCAATAACTGCATCTGGATCAGTAATATGTATACTCAACCCATCACGGACAGGATAAACACAGGAAGCAACTAAATCTTTCACACCATCCACACGTACTAGACATACACGACAGCTAGCTACAGAACATTTTCCATTTTTAAAAGAACACAAAGAAGGAATGTTATATCCACATTTTCTACAAGCCTGTAATACAGTTAATGAATCATCAACCATATAAGGAAAGCCTTCTATTTTAATATTCACAAGTGCCATATTTTTTCCTCCTATCCCTTATATATTGCATTAAATTTACATGTAGCTAAACAAGTACCACATTTAATACATTTTTCTGTGTCTATAACATATGGTTCTTTTCCAGGCACACCACTAATCGCATTTGTAGGGCATACTCTAGAACACATAGAACATTTTTTACATTTTTCTGGATCAATGTGATAATCAATTAAACTCTTACATACTCCAGCAGGACATTTCTTATCTACAATATGTGCCAAATACTCATCCTTAAATTTATGTAAAGTTGATAAAACAGGATTAGCAGCAGTTTTTCCAAGACCACAAAGTGCACCCACCTTAATCGTACTAGAAAGACTTTCAAGTTTCACTATATCATCCACTTCGCCTTTGCCCTCTGTAATTTTAGATAAGAATTCTAATAACCGCTTTGTCCCAATACGACATTGAGTACATTTACCACAGGATTCATCACAAATAAATTCCATGTAGAATTTCGCAACATCAACCATACAGTTATCTTCATCCATAACAATAGCTCCACCTGAACCCATCATAGATCCAGCAGCAACTAAATTATCATAATCAATTGGAGTATCTAAATCATCAGCAGTTAAGCATCCACCAGATGGTCCTCCAGTTTGAATCGCTTTAAAGGCTTTGTCATTAGGAATGCCACCACCAATGTCATAAATTAATTCTCGTAGGGTTGTTCCCATTGGAACCTCAACTAATCCTACATTATTTACTTTTCCACCTAAAGCAAATACTTTTGTTCCCTTAGACCCTTCCGTTCCAATAGAGTTAAAAGCCTTTGCCCCTTCACGTAAAATGTAAGGAACACACGCTAAGGTTTCCACATTGTTAATGACTGTTGGTTTCCCCCATAACCCCTTCACTGCTGGAAATGGTGGTCTAGGGCGTGGATTTCCTCTTTCTCCTTCAATGGAATTCAACAAAGCAGTTTCTTCTCCACAGACAAATGCTCCAGCACCCAAACGAATCCCGACATTAAAGTTAAAACCAGTACCTAAAATATTTTCACCAAGTAATCCTAATTCCTCTGCTTGATGAATGGCAATTTTCAAACGTTCAATTGCTACTGGATATTCTGCTCTAACATAGAAATATCCCTGAGATGCTCCAATCGCATATCCAGCAATCATCATACCTTCTATTACAGCTAGTGGGTTTCCTTCTAATATGGACCGGTCCATAAATGCACCTGGATCTCCTTCATCCCCATTACAAACCACATATTTTATATCACTTTGAACTTCATAGGCAAATTGCCACTTTCTTCCAGTAGGGAATCCTGCTCCACCTCTACCTCTTAATCCAGCAGTTAATACTTCTTGAATTACATCTTTTGGTTCCATAGATAATGCTTTTAAAAGACCTTTGAAAGCACCATCCCCCAAAGCTTCTTCTATATTTTCCGGATTGATTGTTGAGCACCCATGTAAAGCGATTCTTTTTTGCTTTTTATAAAAAGTAATATCATCTTGCTTAACAACCTTTTTGTTCGTAGCAGGATCAATATACAAAAGTTCTTCTACAATTTGATGATTGATCAAATCCTCTTGAACAATTTTTTCAACATCAGACACTTTTACTGTCCGATAAAGCGTATCTTCTGGCATAATTTTAACGAATGGTCCTTGAGAACAGAAACCAAAACATCCAACCTGATTAACTTCAACCTGTTCTTCTAAACCATTATTTTTTATTTCTTCTCTTATTTTCTCTAAAATTTCTTTAGATTCGTTAGCTAAACAGCCAGTACCACCGCATATTAAAACAGAACGTTTTTCATTTGAAGTTAACTTAGCATGTAAACATTTCGTACAATGAGCAATTTTTTCTTCCAATTGCTCTTTTGTTTTAATTTGCTCCATGTGCTGCTTCCTCCTTCCAATAGAAATCAATAATTTTTTCAACTTCATCTACAGACACTTTTGAATAAACCTTACCATTGATTGATACCGCAGGGGCAATGCCACAAGCTCCAATACAACGTAAAGAATCTAAAGTGAATAAGCCATCCTCAGTCGTTTGACCAGACTTAATATTTAAAAGTGTGGAAAACTTATCTAAAACATTTTGTCCACCCTTAACATAACATGCTGTACCTAAACATACACCAATGACATATTTTCCCTTTGGTGTCAAAGAGAAAAAAGAATAAAAAGTGACTACTCCATAGATATCAGATACAGGTATATTTAATTTTTTAGAAACAATTTCCTGAACTTCCAAAGGAATGTACCCGTATTCTTTTTGAATATCACTTAAGATAAGCATCAAAGGAGTTGCCTCATTTTTATAACGATCACAGATTCCTTCAATGAGTTTCACAGCATCAGTTCTCAATTTCATTTATCAAACACATCCTTCTGTTATTATTTAAAAACCGTTTACACTGATATGAAAATATTATACCATAAATTAAAATTATGTGAAACATAAAAATACAAATTTGTACATAAAATTCACTCTTTTTTAAAAAACTCCAATTTTTACCAAAAAAAACAAGAATCCTCTACTATTGTAGAGGATACATTCTTATTTATTCTTTGGCAAAATGACTAATAACAAGCATTCCTGGACCTGTATGAGCACCAATGATAGGGCATAAGGTTTCTTGTTTTACAATCATATTTGGGTAAAGGTCTAACACTTTAGTCTTTAATTCTTCTGATAATTCTTTTGCTAAACTATCGCAAATATAAATAGTATTTCCTAATTCAGGATTATAATTTTCCTTAAAATAGTCAAATAAAGCCTGAACAGTAGCTTTATTTCCACGTTTCTTACCAATATTTAAAAGTTTTCCTTCTGGTGTGATTCTTAATATAGGTTTAATATTCAAAAGAGCACCAACAAAAGCAGTTGTACTGCTTATTCTTCCTCCTCGTTTTAAATATTTTAAATCTTGTACCATAAACCAGCATCGAACATGAGGAATTACATTTAGAATATCTTGATAGTTATCTTCTATACTCATTTGATTTTCACGATTTTTCAAGGCACGTTCAATTAATAACCCCATCCCCCCTGTAGCAGAAAGAGAATCAATAGGGTAAACATCGACATCAGGATATTTCTCTTTCAAACTATCCTTAGCTAAAAGGGCCGCACTAAATGTAGAAGATAGTCCACTAGAAAGACATAAATACAATACTGAATATCCCTTTTCTAAATAAGGAGAAAAGTACTCTTCATACATGTAGGGGGTAATTTGTGAAGTTCTAGTTAAATCCCCATTTTTTTGACCATCATAAAACTTTTTCATGATATCTTCAGGTTCTCGACCTACAGAAGTTCTCATTTCTTCTCCCAAAGAGTATTGCATAGGTACAAATTTCAAATCATATTTATCTACTACTTCTTGGGTAACATCCCCAGATACATCCATCATAATTACATATTTTTTCATAGTGTAACTCTCCTACATTTTATTATTTCGCATTTATTTTATATCAAAAGCATAGGAAATTCAAGAAAAATGTAACTAGTTACGTATTTTTTTCATTTAAAAATTCATTTGCTAATTCAGTAAAATATTTTCCCCGCTCCATATAATTTTTAAAATGATCAAAACTTGCAAACATTGGAGAAAATAATATAACCTCTGATTCCCGCTCTTTACAAGCTTTCATAAATGCTTCTTGTAAAGACGAAAAGGTTTCACAAGAAATATGATGGTTTTCCATATATGTTTTAATTTTATCCTTTGTTGCACCAAAAGCATAAACCTTTTTTACTTTATTTAAAGAATCGGTTAAACAATCTAGATTTTCTTTTCTATCATAACCACCACAAATCAATTCTACCTGCTCAAAACACTTTAAAGCAGCAATGGTCGAATACGGATTGGTACTTTTGGCATCATTATATATGTAATCATTGATTTTAGTTAATCGATATTCAATTTCTTCAAATTCTCGAATTCCTCTTTGAATATGTTTTGGATGGATTCCTTTAATTAATGTAGTAGCTGCTATACTTGCCATTAAATTATATATCATATGCTCTTTATTTAAAATTTCAAGTGGTAGTTTATATATTTTTTTATTTTTAAAATAAATACATTTATTATACAAAGAACAATTTGCAAAAATAGAATCTTTAGAGAAAGCTATCTTTTTAGCAGCAGATTGAGATACAATTTCTCTTATTAATGGTTCATCTGAATTATAAATGCAATAATGAGAACTGGACTGATTCATGCATACATTTGATTTACTTTGACAATAGTCTTTAAAATTTTTATGATGATCAAGATGACAAGGGTGGAGGTTTAATAAGACACTTATATTTAAATCTAGTTTTGCTCTCTCTAATGCAAAACTAGATAGTTCAACCACAAAGATATCTGCATCCTTTTCTTCTACTACTGCTTTACAAACACTATAGCCTATATTTCCACAAGCTATAGCTTTGTATTTTTGATTTAATATTTTTGTTATCAAAGAGGTCACTGTCGTTTTTCCATTACTTCCTGTTATACCAATATAAAATTTTTTACGCAAACTCATAGCGACTTCAATATCTGTGACTATCGGAATTCCTTCTCGTTCAAAATCAGCAATGATTTTTTCTGTATAAGGAATTCCTGGAGCTTTCACTACTAAATCATAATTTATATGAGTAACATCTTTAATATCAAGATAATCATATTCCATATTTTCTTCATTCAACAACAAAATTACACCATCATTGGCTACCCCATGTCCAAGAACAAGGATTTTCATAAAATCACTCCTTCTTTATATTTTACGAAGAAGAGTTTTAATTTATGAATGAATAAGAAAAAGAGCATATCTATTTTAGATATACTCTCTAAATATTATCTGCCCAATACATTATTTACAGCTGTTTGTCGATTCTTTTTATACCATAATGTATCTATTAATTTCAAATTCGCTTGTGATGTATAATCAATTGGACTTCCACCAGATTCTAATAGATAATTTGTTGTTGCACCAAACCCTTGAATTTGTTTTAATTCTTTTCCGTCTGTAGTAAACTCTAATGTACCATTTGTACCATTAAAATATACATTATCATTAAACCTCAAGAAATTCGCTAAACACTTAATATATGGATGAGGTTGTCCCCCAATAAATTTATCTCCACTATTGTTCGTAGGATAATTTCCAGAACACATAGCAGCTGAGGCGAAGAAATAATCAGGTTTTAATGCTCGTAAGAATGGGAGTTGATTTCCTCCATTATTTCCACCATTATTTCCACCTGGATCCGTTCCATGATGAGCAGCTTTATATAATACAATATTATCCTCTGTAATATCTTTTAATGGTGTATTTGCAATATTATTATATAAATTGTATTCCCCTAAATCCTCCAAATCTCCAGCAAAAAAGAATTTGAAATTCTCATAAGTTAATAATGATGCGATTGAATAAATATTCAAATCTGTGCTTCCCTTATTGTCCGTTGGTAATGCATAAGTCATGGTATCAATAAAATCTAAACTTAATTTTTGATCGATTTGGTAATGAGATTTTGCACCATTTATATTCTTTGCACAATCATAAACAGGATAATATTCTGCTCCCTTAGCAATATAGGAATTTCGAATAGAAACCCAACTATTATGTAAAGCATTTGTAGATCTGTCATGTCCGTAGTCTACAATTGTACCTATAGTTGCAATACCATCTAAGGCTTTAACGGCCGAACTTGATTCACCACTTGCATATGCTAATCCACCCATATGATCGGAATGGCAGTGGGTAACAATAATCATATCTAAATGATTATCACTTGAAATATGTTCTTTTAAAAACTGATTTACATAAGGACCATCTTTCTTATCCCCAGCATCTATTAAAATATCAAAATCTCCGTATTTGATAAAAGTTGAATCCCCGTATTGCTGACGCATTTCAATACTATAAATCATTAAGTCGATATTTTCTTTCTTGAGAACCTTAACATTATATACCTTTGTCAATTGATAATGAGATGTAGAAAAACAAACCTTTAAAGTCACAATTACATCTTGATCCTTTGGAGTTACCTCTCGTGTGGTTACATTAATTACCTCTGGATTGGAAGAAGATATATATTGAATTTCAATTTCAAATGGGGCTGTTGTTGTTTCTGGCAAACAGTCCACAATATCATTAAATTTAAATAATAATACAGAAGCATATAGTTCCTCTTCCTCCGTAAAGATAGCCTCTCTTGATGAAAGAACAATATACTCATTTTTATAAAGAAGGATTGTAAGTGTAAGTCCTTTAGTTTCTACATAATAAGATAAATAAGAGTTATCTAAAGGAATTTCAATTCCATTTTCCTCCATTTTTAAAACCAAAGTGCTGTTTTTTAATAAAACCATACCACTGAGTTCAATATATTTCATCAGATAAAAATCCTTATTATCTGAAAAATCCATCATTGTCACTTCTAATGGTTCAATAGAAACATTAGATATCTCTTTTTTGAGTAAAACTGTACCATAATCTTGATATTCTCCAACAATCTCATAGGATTGATTAACTTTTAAAGTTAAATCCTTTATATGTAAAATATTATTTCCATTAACAATAAAAGATATCGTATCTGTTTGATTAATGACTTTACCTGTTATATGGTAAATCCCCTCTACTGTTTCATAGGTTTGTTCTTTTGGATAAAGAATTAAATTCGTTTCTTCCCTAAAAGCATAGTAATTAGAATCTTCTTGATAACTTAGAATCACTTTATATTTTCCGGTCTTTGTCGGCTTTTCAATTTTCACTGTGCCCTCAAAGTACTCTATTGTCAAATCAATATCATAATTACTAGCATATTTAATTTCATAGGATTGATTTTCCTCATATAAATTATCTTGGATATCAATTAGAATTCTTCGCTTTTCACCGATGTAAAGAGATGCCACTATAGAGAAATCTTTATAATATTCATGATTTGTAAAGAATAATTTCACACGATATTCACCAATTTCACTTGGGGGAGTAGGTAAAGGTTCTCCAGTTATCGTTTGATATTCAATATGGACAAAATCCTCTACTTCAATCTTGATTTCTTCTCCGTAAACAAAATCTAATTTTTTTATATCAAATTCATAATCAATTTTTCCAATTTTTATTTTACAAATTTGACTTCCCCGATAGTTCTTATGATTTATATGAACAATAGCTCGGTATTCACCTGGAAGAGAAGGTTTCGTAGATAAAATTTCTCCATTGAGATAATACTCTATCGTGTATTCCATTGGTTCTGGCATAAGAGGTTGCACCTCATAAAAATCTAAATAAGAAACGGTAACATCTTCGACTAAAAACTCCTTTACTGCCTTTTGAATTGTAAAAGTTTTACTCTCAGTAAACTGTTCTATATTTCTATCTCCGGGATAAGATAATACTACTGTATAAGTTCCTGCATCTATACAAGAATCTACTTTTTGATCATTCAAATAATAGTCTATTGTTAGGGGAACAGCAAAGTTTGCTATATATTTGATTTCTTTAGCTTTACCATCATAAATATATTCTAAATCTTTATATTGAATGTCCAGTTGTCCCTTTTTAATAATGAGTTTCTTTTGAAAATTCGTAGGTTGATAATCTTCATTTCCCGCAAAATAAATATCAACATCGTAGGTGCCAACTTGGATTGGTTGTTCTATTGTAATTCCATTTAAAGTATATTGGATAGCAAACTCATATGTACTTTCTATTTGGTAACTTTTTACCTCTCCATCATAAATATATTCTTGATCCTTAAAATCTATTGTTAATGGATCTTTCTTTGAAGCTGTAGTTTGAATATATTCTTGGGCAATCGTAATATAGGTTGTATAGTCTAAAGTATAAGAAATAGAAAGTTTATAATTTTCATTTGAAATTAATTGTTCAAAACTATATTCTTTTGTTTCATTTAATACTAACGGATCTATAGAAATTTTTTCATTTGTTGTAGTGCTTTCTAATTCTGCCTTAGCATGTACTTCTTTATTTGTTGTTATTGTAGCATAAAAAGATATGCGATTTTGTTCAGAATGAATACTTGTAATTGATGCAGAAATTTCTAATTTTTCTGTTTTACAGCCATATAAAAAACAACAAAAAAGAAAGATTGCAAATAATCGCACGATGTGAATTTTTTTCATTTTATACACCTCCAAATCTTAGGTAAAGAATAGGATGGAAAAGTTTCCATCCTATAGTGTCTACTAAAAATCATTGCATAGTATATATAGTTATAGATTTAATATATATTGCTTTACTTGTTGTTTGACTTACAACAAAAGATATTGTACCAGTTACCTCACTAAATTCAAATGTGTATGGTGTATTTGTTGTAGTTAAAGTTTGAGCAGTATTTGAAGTATCTCCTACTATGCAATTCAAAGTTGCAGTTGCACCACTAGCTGTAGATGCTTCAATTATTACTTTCGTTACTTTCGTATGAGTTCCTGTAGAGGATAGTGTTAATGATGTAAAAGGCTTTGAACCAGACCCAAACTGTTCTCCTTTTTCAGAAGAATATCCAAAGTATCCACCATTTCCTGTAACAGTCCATGTTTCTTCTTCTAGTACTGTTGGGGTATCAACAGCAGAAATTGCTTTTGAACCAAATGTATATTTATAAGACATGGTTTCTTCCCCACCTGCACTTGGTACTTTAACTAATACTTTCTTAGTGCCTTGAACTGTATTCATACCTAGTTGAGCAGTAACAGTGATTTCAACTTCGGTTTCTTCTTCTACTGTACCAAATGTCATAACACTTCCTGCATCGATAACTACACTAGAATTTGAAGAACGATAGGAGAAAGAAATGTCAGCTCCATAGTATGATTTTAAGGAAATAAGTTGTTTAGAATCTCCTTGTTTTCCAGATGCAACAATTTCATTTAATGCATCCTCTAGTGCGATTTCTAATTTATAAGAATCTTCTACAGAAGTATCAACATCTTGTACCTCTGTTACATAGATTTGATAGTTTTCGTAATATTTTGAAACAATACCTTTAAATTTCAACTTGTTCGTTTTAATTAAATTGTTTAAGGTTACAATTGTAGTATCATCTAGGTATTTACTATCGCCTCGTAATTGATATTGGATTCCATCAATAGAAACTATAATATTGCCACTTTGAATATCTGTTACGATAGCTAAAGATGAGGATGGAGTTATGTCAACAATATGACCAATATCCTTCATAGTAAGATTACGAATATCTGTGATAGGATCTAAATCAATTGCTTCATAGATAACTGTAAATCCTGAAACGGTTTGTAACTCTGGTAAATTATTAAATAAAGTATATGATCCTGTCACATATAAAACATCCCCTACTGCAATAGTATCAAATGAGATTGATTCTGTTTCTTTTTTAAATATAAGAAGCCCTTGACCACTATTGGCATCCACTAAATAAAATTCATTATTATTAGATGCTTTCGCTGTAACAATACCTTTCATTGTTATAACTGTTCCTTTTTTCAAAGATTCTATTTGGTTCGTATCATATAAATTTAGCACCATAGCAGAGCTTAATTTGCTTTCTTCATAGGTTTCTAAATCAGCAGGAACAGCTTTTACTTGAATATCATATATCCGAGCAGAATTAAATACATTTTTGAATTGTTCAAATGAAGGATCGAAGGTATAAGTTCTATCATATACAGAGATATAGGAAGCACCATCCACATAAATTTGATAAGAGTTTGCATGCTCAACCACATCCCAAGTTAAAGTTAAATGATCTAATTTTACATTAGATGGGGCAGATAAAATTGTTTTATTAGAGATGATAATACTATACTTAAATCTTTCTTTTCCATCAATTGTTCCAATCAAATCACCTTTTCCATTAACAGATTTATCAATCGTAATCATTCCACCATCAATTGTCACATTTTCTACTAAAGAGTTCCATGTCCAAATAATATTTGTGCCATTATAAGAAGCTGGCAATTCAAAAGTATCTGGAAGATTATCAAAATCTAATGTGGAATGATCTAAAATTGTTTTTGCGTAATTATAAGCAATATTTTCATTTAAGAATTCTAAAGCTAAAGAATCATCACAATCTACTAAAGTAAAATCAAGGGAATTATCATTTTGATCCTTAAAACTATTTCTTCTAACGAAAGTTGTTTTAGACATTGCAGGTGCAGCACTTCCTTCAACGTTTGTAGCCGTACCCGTACCTAAAACATCTACACAGCTTGAACTTGCATAATTTCCAGCATTGATTGCTGTCGTTGTAGTAGATAAGAATACTTTTGCATTTGCTTGAGCAATCGCAAGTTCACATTTTGTATTTGGTGTTTCTGCAAATGGTAAGTCAACACCATATGTCCCATCTGATTTTGCAAGAATTGTATAATAACTATAGGCTTTAATGATTCCTTCTAACAATACAATATTGGATGTGCCTACATTTTTATCACTCGTTGCAGAAGCATATTGAACAGACCAGCCTGTTAAATCAATATCATGATCTGTGGCATTATATAAGATAATAAAATCGTTTTTAAAGTATGAATCTGAAGCAGATCCTCCTGCCCCATATAATGCATAAATCATTACTTCTGGTTTATCTACTGGTGTAATCGTTAATGTTTTTGTCTTTGCTTCAAGTTTATAGCCACTGTCCGTGATTTCTACAGTCACTGAAAATGGATTTGTTGTATCTGTTGCAGTAGTAGATACTGTAAAATAGCTTTTAGAAGATCCAGTAGCTGATTTGATGATTTCATAGCTTCCATCACTTTTTACATATTTTACTAAAACACTATTTTCATCAAATGGCATTCCTTTAATCTGTCTTCCTGTATCCACAGCTTCAAATCCAACAACAACTGGAGTACAAGTTAAAGTAATTTCTATTTCAACAGAATAATAATTTGAATCATTAGGTGTATAAGTGACTGTGATCTTATTTTGATTTGGATTTAAAACAAAATCATAATTTGCAAAAGTATAATTATTTTGATCTAGTTTATCCTTAAACGCATTTACTGTCATTCCTGCTTCATAATCTGCAGTAAAGGTCTTTGGAAGTTTGGTCACATCTGGTTCAGCTTGAAGAATAACTAAAGTTGCAGTCTTCGTTTTTGCATTATGATTTTCATCTCCAGCATATGTAGCAGTTATCTTATAGGTTCCTGCGTTTACAGGGGCTGAAGTTAATTCAACATTTTCGCTTGTATAATATTTATAGATTAAATTCAAATTTGAATCAGATACTAAGGAATGGGATTGTCCATCATATCCAACACTACCATCAGCAAATGGAAAATCAACTTCTGCCTTTTGGATTGTCAACTCAACAGAAATTCTTGCAGCATTTAAGAATTTTTCATCATCTTTTTCAAATGTAATTATTATTGTATATACTCCTGCATTTACAGGTTTTTCATGGTTTCTATTATTTTCTTTATCTTCATAAATGATGGTTAAATCATCTATAGTAACTCCATGATCCGCCGTTGGATTAACCTCATAGTTTTCTCCATATATAACTGAAATTGAATCTAAGGAAATTGTAACATTCTGATAAGCTGGATCATTGATTGTGATATCAACTTGTTTTGTAGCTGAAGCATAATTCTCATTACCTGCGAAAGTTAATATAGCAATATAGGAACCTGCTTCTGTAGGTTTAGCAGATAAAACTTCACCATTTTTCTTATATTGGATTGTTATTTCTGCATCCGCTAAGGAACATGTATATTCAACATCGTAGTCTGTACCTTGCGTAACTACGATAGGATCAGCAGAAATCGTAACAGAAGCTTTTTCTATAGTTAATACGGCTGTCATATCTGGTATAGCTTCATAATTAATGCTATCTCCTTTAAAAGATGCGGTTGCCGTAGTACTACCCACATTAGTTAATTTGTGATTTGTATAAGTAACGCTCACTCCTGATGGCAATGTTCCTGTAACAGCAATCGTTTTTTCACTACCATCATAGGTAACAGTTTGATTTACAAAGGATACGCCACTCATATCATAGGTTGCTTTTTTAATTGTAAGTGTAGCCGTCTTACTTTTTGGGTTATGATTGTTATCTCCTGCATAAATTGCCTCTACTGTATAAACACCCGCATGAACAGGAGCACTAGCAAGAGCAGTTGTTTCGCCTTTGACATAATATTTATATGTTAGTTCTAAATCTGTCTTTGCAGTTAAGGTTTGTTCTGTTCCACTATAAACAACCTCTTTATCTTCTAAAATGAAGTCAGTATCAGAAGGTACAATTTTTAACTTTGCTTTTAAAACAAGATCTTTATAATGAGTTTTAGCGATTGTAGCCGTAACCTCATACTCACCAACATTCATTTGAGCATTTCCTGTATAATTTACTTCGGCTCCTTCTGGTAAACCAAGTACACTTAGAGATTTGGCTGTTCCATCATAGATAAAACTAGCATCTTTAAAGCTTACTCCTTCTAATATCCCTTTTTCTGTTGTAATATCTTTTGTAGCTAAAGTTAAATCATAGCTTTCTTTATTCGTAACAGATACAGATACTTTATATGCAGTATCCATCTCTAAACCTTTAAAAGATCCAGATGTTATTGTTGTCGCAAATACTTCTGATTTTACAACACTGGTTCCTTTAGAAACTTCAATTTTATAGTTTGACTGAGTTTTCTTTAATTCATCAAATGTAACTGAATAATTAATTGAATCAGCCGTACTAGAAACTGTAAGAGTACAAGTAGGATCCCCCCCCTTAGTACTACAGCTCATTAGTAATAAAACAAAACTAAATACTACTGTAAAAAACGCAAAGACTTTTTTCATGAACTCTATCCTCCATTAAATTTTCACTTTCATTTTTATTATAGCATAAACATGTCGACCTTTGAAGAATAAAGATAAAAATAATAGTTTTTCAATTTATTTAAAATTTTTTTTATAATGAATAAAAAAGGACCTTTTCTATCAAAGAAAAGATCCTATTCTTATAGTTATAAGGTTTGAAATAAATCCGTTGAAAAATATCGATCTGCAGAATCGGGTAATAAAACCACAATTCTTTTTCCGTAATTTTCTTTTTTTCTTGTATATTCTATGGCTGCTTCTAGCACTGCTCCTGAAGAGATACCAACTAAAATTCCTTCTAATTTATTAAATTCCTGAGCTCTTTTTATTGCCAGTTCTCCTGAAATAGTCATTATCTCATCATAAATATCCTGATTCAAGGTTTGGGGAATAAATCCCGCTCCAATCCCTTCTATTTTATGAGTTCCACTAACCCCTTTGGATAAAACTGGCGATTCTAAAGGCTCAACTCCAATCACTTGAATCATATTATTTTTTTCTTTTAAATATTTGCCGACGCCACTTATTGTGCCACCTGTACCAATTCCACAAATAAATACATCTATTTCTCCTTTTAAATCTCGATATATTTCAGGTCCAGTCGTATGATAATGACTTAAAGGGTTATAAGGATTAGAAAATTGGCTAGGAATGAAAGAGGGCTTTATTTTCTTAGCTAGTTCTTTAGCTTTTTGTATGGCTCCTGTCATCCCCATTTCTGCATCGGATAATACAACTTCTGCTCCATACGCTTTCATTAGTTGAACTCTTTCCTTACTCATAGAGGCTGGCATGACAATAATTACCTTTAAGTGCATTGCCTTTCCAAACGCAGCAATACCAATTCCTGTATTCCCACTAGTTGGCTCTATAATGGTGGTATCTTTATGGATATATCCCTCTTCAAATGCTTGTAAAAGCATTTCTTTTGCAATTCGATCCTTTGCAGACCCTGTTGGATTAAAACATTCTAGTTTGGCAAAAAGAGATGCCTTTAATTTAAAAAAATCGGTAAAATTACGCAATTCGAGCAGTGGAGTATTTCCAACCATTTCCAATATCGATTTATATATCATATCTTATCCTTCCAATCTATAGTATTCCTGTAATAAAAATTTCCAAACCAATTCCAAATAAAATGATTCCCCCTAAAATTTCTGCTTTATTACCAAGTTTTGTTCCAAATTTTTTGCCGAGTTTTACAGCTCCTAAACAAATGATAAAAGTAACTATCGCAATACATCCGACACAAATTAGAGCTTGCTGAATTGTATAATCAGCAATAGTAAATCCTACACTTAATGCATCAATTGAGGTGGCAAATGCCTGAATTAAAAGATTTAGTATTGTCAGTTTTTTTGTATCCTCTTCCTTTTTATTCCGAATCCCAGAAACAAACATATTGATTCCTAAAAAAGATAAGATTACCAAAGCTAACCAAGGAATAAATGCATCAATCCAAGACAGCATTGCATGCCCAACAAAATATCCTAATAAAGGCATTAGAGCTTGAAATAAAGCAAATAATAATGCAATAAAACAATGTTTTTTAAAACGCATGGTTGGCTCTTTTAATCCATTAGCCATAGATACTGCACAAGCATCCATAGCAAGACCAATTCCTAATAAAAAGCATCTAATATAAAAATTAAACATAATAACTCCTATCCACTAGAAAAGACTTATGCCTTTTCTTAGTTCGTACACTTTGCGTACTTCTAATGTCAAGCATAAGTCTTGTTTTTTAAGATTGAACCTGGAAAACCCAGTATGTAGGCCAATCACTATTTCTAGCAAACTACTCCCTTATCGCAGTTTTAATTGTAGCATAGATACTTATAGATTACAATATGAATATTTTTTTTCTTCCTCTATAGATAATCATAGCAAAACATAGTATAATATATGTATCAATTTGGAGGGTATGTATGAAAATATTAGCTTTATTATTTGATGGGTTCGAAGAGGTTGAAGCAATTTCTCCAATTGCATTATTAAGACGTGCGGGTGTTGAGGTTACCTGTGTTTCTAACCGAACAGATGTGATTGGTGCACATTATATTCATTTAACCGACATTTCATTAATTAATGAAATAGAATATCAAGAATATGATGCTTTACTTATTCCTGGTGGACCTCACTATCGTTTTATCGAAAACTTTGGATATGCTTTAAATATTATAGAATATTTTATGAAAGAGGAGCGGATTGTATGTGCAATTTGTGCAGCTCCAACGATATTAGGTAAATTAAATTTACTCATCAATCGAAAATATACCTGCTTTACATGTATGAATGAAGATTTTGGTGGGTCTTTTATTGATGAAAGCGTCGTTATTGATGGGAATTTGATTACAGCTAGAAGTGCAGCAGCAAGTATTGATTTTGCTTATGCGATTATTGAGAAATTATTAGGATCTACTGCTTTAGCGTCCTTACAAAAACGGATTTACTATGAAAAATAAGCTCCCTCTTTTTTTAATTGAAAAATATCAGCAAGGAGTAAGTCATCCTCCAAGATGCCGCTTCACTCCAACCTGTAGTCAATATGCGAAAGAATGCTACCAAAAATTTAATTTTATTAAAGCATCTCTTCTAACAACCAAACGTTTATTAAAATGTAATCCTCTTTTTCGTCCTGGATATGATCCTGTTCCCTTAACTAAGCAAGAAAAAGAGGAAATTAAAAAAGAAATTGAAAAAAACAATCCACAATGAAAATGGATTGTTTTTTTATATTTTTGTGATATAAAACACATAATTTTTACGAATATTAAATTTTTCAAATGTCAATTGATAATAAACTCCATTTTCTAGATAACATAGGCTTTTTTCAGAAAGACTTAAATCTTCTTCTTTTACTTTTTTATATGAAGCAACAATTCCTCCTGTTACATGATCTCTTATAATTACTCGTTTGATTGTCGATGGAGCATTTGACTCTTTGGCCATCCATTCTTTAATGTAAGTGTTTATACAATAGGCTAAACTTTTATTCATTGAAGGCTGAGTATAAGATAAATAATCTTTAGAATAATCAGGAGTCCCTTCATTTAAATCTGTATCTCTTACAGGAACACCTAAAGCATATTCTTTTTGAAATAAAAGCATATTATTTGTAAAACTTTTACTATGAATTAAGAATCCGTTTAAACTAGCATTCTCATCCGTTATAGGTAAGGAATAATGTTCGTTTGGATTATTGGCAAATATCTTCAAAAACACATTCGTTTGCCGGTACGCAAACATATAGAATCCAGCTTGATGCGTAATATAATTTTTAGGAAGATTTTTACTATCCATATATAAAACTGTTCGCCCATCCACTATAGCTGAATAATATTCATTGGGAATATAAATAAGTAATAAGTCATATACCCCTTTAAATTCCTCATTCTTCAATTGAAACACGATTTGTTCTTCTGTTTTACTTCCATTAGATATTAAAGTTTTTTCGGCTTTAAAATAATACTCAAATGCATTTATAAAACGTTGTTCTTTCGTAAATTCACCTTGATTATTGATTTTTTCAGGATTATAAATTAAATCAACATTCGGAGCAAGATCCTCTGTACCGCTAATACCGCCTGTTCCACAAAATTGTAAATTATCTCGATATCTTTTTTGAAAACGAATTTGAAAATTAGGTGTATTTGCGTTTGTAAAATCCACGCCATTTAAGATATAACAATATTGGTATCGATCATTTATTGGGCGAGTTGTATTTATATTTTCCACAACATTTAATCCTGCAGTTGTAGAATATACATCTTCACTTAAATATCGAAAATATTGATTTGTCAACTCATATTTCGTTTGAATATAATTTTCTGTTGGGGTAGCTGTTGGAATGTTCATAATAATTCGCGTATCTCTAACCTTTTCAAAAGCAATCGCCACAGATTTTCCATTTACTACGGTTGAAGAAAGGGGTTCATAAAAGTTTTTACCTGCTAAAGTAGAAAAAAAGTTATCCTCTGAATCGGCTGTTTTTAAAGTTGAAATGAGTTGATTTAAATTTGTTGTTTTGCTCGAACCACTGCTACCTATACTTTCTAAGAAAATATATATATTATAAAAGCCTTCTCCATAACTTGAAACTAAATTTTCTAGATTAGTTTGATTCAAATAAAAGACATTAGACCAGCCTGACCCCCAATTGGCATAGCCATATGAAGTAGAAATTTGAAATTCCAAACTAGTATAACTATCAACTAAAACGTTAGGAAGAATTCCTACGCCTATATTGGTAGCTTTATTAAAGTTTTCTAATTCAGATAAATAGGAAAAATAATAATCATGCTGATCAAATACAGAAGAATTTTGATAAGTTGGAGCCATTCTCATAGCATCGGCTCCTCCGTTTAAAAAGCCACAAGGTAAGTTAGTTTCCCCAGATGAATCCACTGTACTATTTGTTTCATCATAGGTTTTGCCATTTGAAAATTTAGGGAATAAGCGGATGATGCCTTCCTCATCAGCATAAGTGGAAAAATCACCCATTAGATCAAAATATTGAGATACAGTTGTAGGACAAAAAGAAGATAGTGCCGGATCTACGTTTTTTCCATCTCCATAAAAATTCTTATTCCCTGTGGAAAGATTTGTAATAATATCATTTCTAGCATAATAAGGAGCCTGGTATCCGACCTTTTTTCCTTCTCCATCTTTTATTATTTTTACATAAGACCACAAAGTAAAAGAATAACAATACCATCCTCTAGGATCCCCCATATCTGTTAAAGGTCTTTTTACGACCTCCTCATAGAAGCCAGATGAAAAATTCTTATCCACATTAATTTTTAATGGCATGTATCTACCCGTGTCCTTTCGAACTTTAGGCCAAAAACCGAAACGATCATATAGATGTAAATTTCGATAATTGTGCTGTTCATCATAGGAAGTATATTTTTTATAGGACACTTGTACTTCATCATAAATAGGATCGCCATAAAGATAGGTTTCGGCCCCTGTTCTTGTAAGCCAATTGCTATCCTCATATACCCCCTTGTAATATCTTTCAATTTGTGTTGTATCACTTGTTAAGTATGTTTTTTCATAAATACCACCTGTATGGAGATAATCCGTAAGGTAGTTTTCATCTCCTGAATCATCGCTTGTTTCATATTGAACTGATCCTGTGGAATCATATTCAATAGACCCATCCTCTTTTAGTAAAGGATAGATATGCCCGTAAACTTCTTCAGGTTTTCTTGTACTTTTTCCATTTAAATAATCCAAATATAAATTTAGATATATAGTAGAAGGGAAAAGATATATTGTATAATTTTTGAGATTATATTTGTTTGATCCCTCATTAAAGGAATAATTTTCTGCAATATCATCTTGCCCAACTCCAATTGCAGAGTTACTAGATGCCGTAAAATCTACACGCCAAAATGAAAATGCAGTTGTTATTAAAATTGTTATGCAAAATAGAAATGGGATACAAATATATTTTAATTTTCTGCTTATCATTTTGTATTATACCTCCTAGATTTTACCACCCTTGCCATAATTCAAGTAAAAATGAGGACTGGCTTTCTCCAGTTTGAAATTTCAAATCTTCTTTCAATGCATCAAATTTTTGTTTTGAATCTGGAGTCTTCCCCTCTTGATATGTATAAAATGAATCTAACATAATCGTAGAAAAATGAAATACAATTTTCCATCTTCCATCTGC
This sequence comes from uncultured Anaeroplasmataceae bacterium, assembly GCA_910584005.1. Lineage (GTDB taxonomy): Bacteria > Bacillota_I > Bacilli_A > Acholeplasmatales > Anaeroplasmataceae > Pelethenecus. The sequence goes on from CAJTXR010000001.1 coordinate 526,247, forward strand.
TTGCTTATTACAGCTATAATTTGAAGTGCCATCATAATTTGGTGTTTGAGCTAAAGCCTTTAAATCTATGTATTCCCCTTTGCCATCTTTTGGAGCATGAGTTTGTTTTTCCATTAAAGTATAATAAGAGGTTTTCCTTAAATATGTGGAAAGTTTTCCTGTGGTACTGACTCTTAATCCAAATTCTAACTGGTTAACTTCATCTTCTGTAAAAGCCTGATTTGTCAAAAAAGAAATAGATAAGTCTGTATCTATAATATGCTCTTCATTGAAGGTGATTCCATCAATGGTCATTGTTCCTCCTTTATAAAAGGAAACTCCTGTAATGGTGCTATTTACATTGCCCATTCCTTCATCCAAAATGGCATAAACAGGCATTCCTGGAGTTGTGAAAGACCCTGCTAAAGCTGTTTCTGTAATATAAACATGAAACATTAAATCTTGACGAGCATCTTTATTAAAAGTCCAAAAGGAAAAGCCAAAACCAAAAAAAATAAAAAGAAAGAGAAATACAAAACCAGTAAAAAGAAAGAACCGATGTTTACTCATTGATTTCTCCTCCTGCTGCAAGTTGTTCAATTAAATAATTCATTCGTTTTTTATATGATTTTGAGAGTGTCATTTCAGAAATGTCAATGATAAATAATAAAAGCATTGCAAATATAAAAGCAATAATGCCTGCATTTGATTGTAAATAAGTCAAAAACACGCCCATACCTAAACTTTTTGTTCCTGTATATTTTCCTAATATTTGATTATAATTTAACCCGATTTCAAATGATAAGGATCCACTATTGGCATCTCCTTGAGTTGTATAGGAACGGATGCCATTTACTTCTAATATTTGGATTATACGATGTACATAGACTTTACCATTCACTTTAAAAGCAACAATATCAAAGGAATGTAAATCCTCTTCAGCCACTTTTTTTATGCCAATTAAACTATATTGAGCGATTTGATTATTCGGTACCTGTTCAAAATATGGATGAGCCATATTTTTTTCTGACATCGATCCTGTTTGGATTGTCATATAGGTGGTTTTCCCCAAATAAATCTGCTGTCCTTTGCTTCTAAAAACTAAACCAATGATGGTAATAATTAAAAAGAAACCAATTAAACACCATGACAATACATCCATTAGAATACGGGCTATTTTTTCTTTTTTATTTTTACTTATTATAAAATCATTTAAAGAAACATCTGCGTTCTTAGCTTTATATCGGTTATAATCATTTTGAATTGTATTTATGAGCTTAGAATCTTCGCCACCTAAATCTATCAATTTCTTTTTATTTAAACTATAAAGCCAAAATAAAAGTCCAAAAGCAACTGCCATCCCAACAATAACCAAAATCGTAATTGTCAAGGAAAGTGCAGAAATGGAATCTGCTAATACAGTATGAGTATTCATTTTTTCCACCTTCCTTTTTTAAAAAAAGGGTGTCATTGAAATCACACCCTCTTATTTTTAATCGGTTGTCACATCTATTACAGGGGCTTTTGGAGATGTATTATATGCAACAAACTCAATAATTAAATCTTGACCTTCTGTTTCATAAATCATACCGCCCTTAACATCCTGTGCAGTAGAAACGTTTTTACAACCTAAGGTTTTAATCATATCTTGATATTTTTGGAATGTGTCTGGAGCCATACCACTTTTCCATTGGAATGGAACATCTCTTAAATCTAAGACATATCCAACGGATACACTTCCAGTTGTTCCCTCTGGAATAGATACATAAGCACCCGTTTTAGTTGCATTCGTATTTTCTGCTGTAGTTGCAAAAACCTTATCTGTTGAAGGAGATGTAAAATTTGTAAAGGATAACTTATAAGCCGTATACCCCTCATTGCGATGATTATGCTCTCCTGCTACATCATGAAAGCCTGAGTTTGAAAATCCAGTGCTATTACCAACTTCAATATATTGTCCTAATGTTGCTGTTTTTATATAAACAATAACAGAATATTCAATATAAGAATTTTCAATAGAAACCTCTGTCCCATTCTTTAAAGTATCTGCATAACTAGTTAAAGAAACCGTCCAAGTAGCAGAAAGAGTATCTACTGCACTACTATTATTTTCGTCTGTACCATTTCTTAAAGATATGTTGTGATTAGTAATCGTATTTTCATTTTTAGTAGGTTGATCAAGCATCAACATATATGTACCTGAACTTACATTACTAAATTCTCCAAATGTATTTGCATGTGTTACAACAACATTAGATACAACATCTGCTCTTCTTTGATTGCTAAAATACCAACTGGAGAATCCAGCTCCTAATATTGCAACAAATGCAAAAACTACTATTCCTAAAGTGATTAATCTTTTCTTTATCATAATTTTCCTCCTAAATTAAATTTTATTTATTACATCCTTAATATATTACAATTTTCTACAAATCACAACTGAACATCATTTTCCCTAACCAATCCTAACATTTTAAGCAAAAAGAAAAAGCCATTAGGTATGGCTTATCTGTATTAGTTTTTCTTTTGTTCTGTTTTATCATCATAGAATTCTGCCAAACTGATTCCTAAGGCTTTTGTGACACGATAGATAATAATAGAGTTCGGAGATGCTTTTCCATTTTCAATCATACTCAATGTTCGAGGAGCTATATTCATTTGATTTGCTAAATCCTCTTGAGTTAATCCATACTTCATTCTTAGCTCTAAAAATCTTTTTCCTGTTGCTTTTGTATGTCTTTTTTCTTCTTCTGTAAATTTTATTTTACTCATATTTCTCACCACGTCCCTATTATCTAACAACTTGAACTTAAATTCCATGATTTTAACATCATAATTTGCGTTTTTTTTATAAAATACCTTTCTATTCCTTAAAAAAAGACATTTCCTTTAAGAAATTGATTATCTTTTTTACAAAATTCTTCACTAGTAAACTTTATTTTTTTCATTTGATGTTACTTTGTCCTAATAAAAGAGTTGCGTTAGCGGTTCTATTAAATGAAATTGATTGTAATGACGTAGAACACACAAGAGGAATGAAAACAATTACGATTCCAGCTCTTACAGGAACAACTTGTCAAAGTGTAACAATTCGATGTATTAAGTTTGTTTTACCTGGAGATTTAGATAGTGGATCTTGTGCAATATGTAATACTAAAAAATTCAAAGTAAGACTACTTGCTAACTACATTGACTTTAATTTTAAATGTTGTAATTTAGATATATAAATTTAATATAATTTAAAAGCCTTTCAGGTGAAGATTAAATCTTCTACCCTAAAAGGCTTTTATTTTTTCCTATTTTCTTCCTTTATAATTGGAATTATTTGGATTTAATTGATTCGCGTGATTGTTATTGTTCGCACGATTTGCAGCATTGTTAGGATTATGCTGGTTTGAATAATGATCTCTTTGCTGTTGAGAGTGGGTATTAGAGGATACTCCTCTTCCATTTTTAGACATAAGATCTACCTCCTTTCGTTTTTAATTTTATAAAAATACATCATTTTCTTAAATCTTAAGAATAATAAATGTTCTTCCTTCATTAAAAGGTACTGGTTGAGTTTTTAACACTCGTTTATTATGTAAGTTATTCTTATCTTTTAAAAATAATTTTAACTGTTCCCCTTGATTATATCCATGTATAACTTCAATGCAATTACATTTAGGATTAGCAACGATAGTACGCTGAATTTCATGTAATGCTTGGGAAATAGTAAAGCTATGTAAATCTAGTACTATTGCCATAGATTATACCTTTACTACATTGTTTAGGTTATCAAAGCATGTTTCAATACTATTCTTTAAAATGGAATTATTGCTAAGATGAAGATTATTTTTTGTTAAATTTCCAAATGAATCAATAATGATATAGTTTTCTTTCATAAAATCATTATCCTCAAATATAGCATTTAAATCTTTATATTTGTCTTGAGTATTTACCCAATCTTGATCTGTTATTAAAAAAGGTTCATCTTTTTTTTCACTTAAAACTCTTAATATTTTCAATCTATCAGGTTGAACTTTTTTAAAAAACTCAGATAAATCTTCATTCTTATTTAAAGAAGTAATACAAGTATTAACTTTCAGCTTTATACCGTTCTTTTTAATATGTCCGCATTTTTCAATCATTTCTTCTTCTGTGATAGTCTTCACATTTACACTACGACCTATGAGATAATTCGTTTTATGGTGTAATGAATCAATGCTGATTCCTATCATCGATATTTTATTCTTGTTTTGTTCGATGAATTCTTTAGTTAAATAATATCCATTAGTAATAATCGATACTTCCATTCCTTTAGCAAATATATAATCTATTATAGATTGTATATTTCTAGAAATAAGAGGTTCTCCACCTGCTAGATTAATTCTAACAGTTAAACCATTTTTTAAAGCCTGTTTTGCAATTTTATCAACGATTAGGCAAACCTCTTCAAATGAGAGTTCATGCCCTTGTTTTCTAACAAAACAATGCTTACAAGAAAAATTACATAAATCTGTGAAATGTAAATTAATAGTGATTTCTTTCATTTCTATCTCCTTTTACTATTTTTTAAATAGCTTTACTCCTACACTCTTTACTGTACTTTTTTAGAAATCTGATTTTATAAGAGGTCGATACTTTTCAATAGTTGTTTCTATTCCATAATAAAGATATGATGCAACAAACTGGAATTCTCGACTTAAATTAAGAAGTTTATGTTCATTTGAAATTGCAATCCGTTTTTCTTTAGTGTCATTACCTATAATACATATACTTAAAATTTTTTTTAAAGCCTGACGTAAAATGTCATATTCTCTATAATTGCCATCATAACCATTATCTCCCATACAAAATGGACCAGGATAAATTTTATTCAAATAATCCACATCCTCAAAAGTTTCAGAATATTCCTTTTCATTTAAAGTATTAAACAAATCCACAATATCAAATTTTAAAATTTTGGGTGTTTCTAAATCAGGATTCGTTTCTAAAATTATTTTTGTTGTAAAATCAAGTGCTCTTTGAACACCAAATTCTCTTGCAAGCACTCCTATAATCATTTCTAATGAATCAGCAATATAATTTCCATGTAGTTGATTCTCTAGGCCCATAGTATTTATCTCATAATCTAAATATTTAGAATTCAATGAATTATGAAGATTTGATATATAAAGATTATTTAGACCTATTTTTTTCGAAACTTTATTTTGAGCCTCGGCCTTAACTAAAGATTCTCTCGACTCATGATTTAAAACTGTATTTGGATTATAAAAAAATATATTATCAACTGCCAATTCATAGATTGCATCCCCAAATTGCTCCAATTGAGGAAATAGGTCAACTTCTTCAAAAGATGCATATTTACGATCTAATAAAGCTGTAATGTATTCTTTTTTATATGAATCACTTAATTCAAAGTCATACTTTTTTAAAATGTTTTTTAGTAATTCATAATTTTGATTTCTCAACTCATGATTAATTGTATAAGAACATTGAATTCCAAATTTAGTTTCAATCATCTCAAAAATATTGAAAAACAATTCATATAAGCACTCATTAGAAATACTTTCTGTCAATTTATCTATAATATAACAACGATAATACATTCTTCCTAAAATCGAATCAGTACTTCCAAAATTTTCATAATAACCATACATAAATTTATGAATTTCATCTTTTTCATCATATCCTAAATATTCTGCTTCTAACATATTTTTCAAGGAAATCATACGTTTATGATTATGATTTTCGTTTACTTCATCTTGGATAATAGTATCTGGATTTTGAAAAATTTTAAAAACATCCTTAAAATTTTCTGGATAAGCCTTTTTTATAAAATTAGTAAATATTTCATTTCCTTTAAGAACTTGACTTTCATATCCTTCATATAAAGGAAATAAAAAACCTCTATAATCTGATTTTTCTATTTCCCTTTTAGTAACTGAAGCCAGTCGATGTTCAAGTCTATGAGTACAATAATTAATTATTCTTTCATGAGGATTCAAAGATATATATAAACCCAGTTTATGATCATATAAATACTTACATATTGGATCTGTACACACCTGTTCAAATGCATAATCTATAAGTTTTTTAGCGTGACTAAGATCATTATATTTTGCAACTAGAAAAACAAATGATAAAAAAGTTTTATTATTAGATGTATTAAATTCCCAAAAATCTTTATCATTTATTACTGCAAGACTCAATACAATATCATCTGTTTGATAACCAAATAATAAAGAAAAATGATTATTCCAACCAAACTTATATAGATACTTATATCCATGTTTTTGAAAGATATATTCTTCCAATTCTTTTGCATTTGGACACTTATTCCTATCTTTATCCCCCTTAGAAAAATCCAAATAGCACTCTGCCTTAACACCTGATGTCACTTTGTCTACAATTACTTTTAATGGTTTCAATTCCCTTAAAACATATTCATCATTAAACTCATTAATCTTTTTTGTAATATCTCGATAAAGGAATGGCACAAGATTAGTATTTCGAATTGAACCATCAGCAACTTTATAAATAAAATAAGTAACTTTGCTTAAAATTTGATTAATCAATTTTGCATTGTATTGCTTTCTTTTTATTAAATTCTTAATTTTTATATTGTCTTCTTCATTATCAACAAAAAACCTAAAAACATCTTCTTCAGCTAAAAAATCAAGTAGAACCTCTTTCATTAATTCCTGATAATCTTTTAAAAATCTATTTTGGATTTCCTTATACTTATAACGAAATTCATCCAAAAGATAGGAAAGAATCAAATCTGTTTGATCTGAATTTACTTCTTTTTTTATAATCCTTTCAATATCTTCTTTTTTTAAATCTGTTTTAAGAGCACGAAAAAAAGGGTTGTTCAAAAAACCCTCTATGTTATTATACATAGAAAAGCCTCCTTATACTGTACAATTTAGAATGTTGGATGAAAAGCCCAACCCCAAATAAATATAAGTAGCTTATCTAAGATCATATGATGATGTTATTACGCAAGTGAAATAATTTCATGTTCCAATCCACATCTCTATGTGTATTTATTATATTTATAAGAACACAATTTTATTTGATATTCTTTACTCATTTGGGTAATTCCATAATAACATAAAGCATTAAATTAAACAATAAAATTTTTCATTTTTTAGAAGAAACTAATAATTTTAGATTTATTTCATCTATATTTTACATATTTCATTGCAAAATAAAAACAAGCTACAATTAGCTTGCGTTACTTTTTAAATTAAAATCCAAATGGAACATTACCCATAGGTGGAACAAATCCTTGTGGATTAAAGTTAGGTGTTTGTTGTACAAATGGTTCTGTACCAACATTTCCTTGATATTGTCCCTGCATCATTGGTTGTTGTGGATATTGTGGATATAGCATTGGCTGTTGGTACATTGGTTGACCTTGAACATATTCATTTATCATTACATTCTCTGCTGAAGTAGAGTATGTAGGAATATTGATATGACGCTTAACGCAATTATTGACTACATGTGGGTGACTTAAAATGACATACATAAACGATAAAAATTCACTTTTATAATGATTATTGCCAAAGAAAGTGAGGTTATGCACAAAAGATTAATAGAATAAGGCACATTACAACATCTTACATTGTAAATAACATATAATCCTAATTTTTCAAACATCCTAATGGAACGACATAAACGCCATCTGATCTCTGATAAGCTAACGAATCTTTTGTAATGACCATTAGAAAACTCATATTTCCTGTTTTTTCTTCATCAATATCCTTAGCAATTTCAAGAAGTTTAGTAGCTGCAGCTTCTATATCCTTTTGTCCGCCCAATTTAACTTCTATTAAAGCCCAAGTACCATCTTCAAAAACAATAACAGCATCTGCTTCCCTCTTTTTTGAATCTCTATATTTGTAAACCTTAGCATTTATCGTGTCACAGTACACACGCAAATCTCTTACAACCATTGATTCAAATAACAATCCAAATGTATCCATATTTTTAAATAATGAAATAGGAGTTAGTCCTAAAACTGCAGTGGCTATTGAAGGATCAACAAAATGTCTTGTTGCCTTTGTTCTAATTGCTGTCTTACTTCTAACATTCGGATTCCATGCTGCCAATTCTTCTACAACATGTAAATTTTTAAGTGCAGTTAAATATTTATAAAAGGTTTCTTTGTCAAAAGTTGAATCATCAACCATGCAATCATCAATTAAAGTTTGAGTGGTTGCTGCAATAGATACATTTCGTGAATAGGATCTTAATACCTTTCTAGCTTTAGCTTCATCTTTTATTAGTGGGATATTTTTAAGAGAAAAAATATCATCTGTAACTAATACTTCAAAATAATCCTTTGCTTGAACTAATGCAATGTCCTCAGGCTGATTGATAGACATAGGCCAACCACCTCTACAAATACAAAAAGCGTAATCTTGTAATGTTGTTGTGCTTCTAGCCACTTTAAAAATGCCATTTTTTAAATCGCTAATAGACACTGCACCATTACTTTCTCCACTTTCATATAAGCTCATTGTGCGCATTTTCTTTCTAACGATACGCCCATTACCTGTATGTCTTTGCTTATAATCATCATCGGTAACATCTATATCGGTAACACTTCCAGTTAATATAAATTGGCCAAAAAGACCAGCATTGTCTACTTCAACCTTAATTTGGTCCCATATAAAATCAATGTGTTGCCACTCATCAATTAATAATGGTTTTTCCCGTGAATTCAAAAAAAAGTCAGGAGCTATTTGTGCTTCCATTATATATTGTTCTCGCGTTTTTAAAGGCATTAAATCAACGACCTCTTTAGCAAATCTTTTACAAGTTGTCGATTTACCACACCATTTAGGACCTTCAACTAAAACTGCCCCCTTACTTTTAAGTGTAAAATCAAGAGTTAAATCGAACAATCTATTTATATACTTTTTATTCATAAATTAAACAGCACCTTTCTTTAAAGCAATTATAACTCGATCGAGTAAAAATTGCAAGTTGAATCGAGCAAAAAATATAAATTAAATCGAGTAAAAATTGAATATAGAATCGAGTAAAAATTAACGAAATGTTTGATTTGTGCAGTGATATAATTTCTTTAATAATCATTTAAAAAAGTGTATGTCATAGAATTTATGCAGTTAGATATACCTCTATTTAATACTGTCTAATAATCTCTTGAAATCATCTAAATAATATTTTCTGTGGTTACTTATACTTTTACCGCCATAAATGAAACCATCTAAATACTTCTCATCTAGGGAGTCTGAATACCAATTTGTAAGACCTTGTCCTTGATCTCTTCTATTTTCTGCATTTTCCCATGTGGATGTAAAAGCCCCCTTATGGGTATTTAGTTCTTTAATATCACTTATAATTTCATATTCAAATACACCCATAGATTTTGGCATAAATCGAATTTTATAGACACCATCACCTACATAAAAACCTTCAAAAAACTGATTTCTTACCTTCATCATAAAGGCAGGTTTATCTAAATCATAATGATCTAATACTGGACCAGTAAAGGTATATTCAATAACTGTAAATATTTCAACAACATCCTCTACTGTAGTATCTCTATTATAAAAAGCTTCTGGTCTATTATAAACCTTAACAAATGTTCCACCTAAAGATTCTTCTTCAGGGTTTTCAGGAACACCTCTTAAAAAATAAGCAACAGTGGGTGTATCTCCCATTTTCAGTTTAGGACCTTTCTTGTAAAAATAATCGCCTAAAGCACCATGTCCCTTAACATGTGTTTCTACAAATGTGTCATTGGCGTAATCCCCATCCATGAATCCTCCATTAAACCAACCTCTATACGTTGAATTATCCTCAATAATCCAAAGAGTAGGGAAATTCTCTCTAATATATTGATACGCATTTAACCCCCATTTTTTATTTGGGCCTCCCACATAATTTACTCTGATTTTATCCACAATTTCAGGTGCATCATGTAAGGCTTGAGCAATATCTTCTAACAATCCCCACCCTAAAATATATAAAGGTCTTGGATCATCCTTCTTTGCACAAGCAATAATATGCTCTGAGGCTTCTGTAGGCTTTCCATACCCTTTATATGGAGCAAACCCTATTTCCCCTTGTTTTGTAATACTTCTTAAATAATCTGGTGTTGGATAGTTATTATCTTGTTCTTTTAATTTAGGATAATCAATTTCATAAGCATCTATTGCCTCTAAAATATGTTCCTTTCTTCCATCACCCCATGCAGAAGAGATTAATCCTTCCGTATCAAATAAATTGGAATATAAAAAATAATGTACCATTGATTGAAAGTCATCATAATCACTTCCACCAATATCTGTAGTTATTATAACTCTGTATCTGTCGCCATATAGAGCTCCTTTTTCTTTTAACATAGTTCATCACCTCAGATTTATTTTAATTTAAAACATTTTATGATACAATATATAAAAATAAATACGCTACATATTGTAGTATAGTTGTATTGAAGGAGTGAAATTTTATGTATCATATACCTAATGATTCTAGATCGAAAAAATCAGCATTTAAGATATACCAAAGCCTAAGACATAATCTTTGGACAAAAGAATTAAAGGATATTACTGTTATGGATATTTATAAGGAATCTAAAATAGCTAGAACAACATTTTATCGCTTATTTGATAATATTATTGATGTTTTAGAATATCAATTAGATATTTATTTTAAAGAATATAATGAGTTAAAAAAAGATAAATTGGATAGAGTATTATTTTTCTATGAATATTTTGATAAGCATTCTGATTTAATTTATATCATATCCACTCAAAATGAAAGTATATTAAAACGGGTGATGGAAAGGAGTTTAATAGAACCACAAGAATATTATGTAGCATTAAAAATTGGAATCATGACATCCTTATTATGCACCTGGACAAAAAATAAAAAGAAAGAATCTCCCTTAGAGATGTCTAATATCACTAAGAAGCTTCTTTCTAATAATGTTATACATATATTAACTGAATTTTAAAATTATTATTTATGAACCAACCCTTGAATTGAGTAAAAAATGGATGGCGAATCAAGCATTTATTATTGTGAAGTCCCTTTTATAAATAAAATAATTATAAAACGAATTTATCTTGTGAGTTTTTTCCTCACCAATTTATGATTATTTTAATAATTCGTATCGAAAATCGATGCAATAATAATTTTCTTATCCATCAGCCATCTATTCAATTTTAGAAACAGTCACTTTTGCCAAATCTACTCCTTATACTATATATCATTTAATCTCTACTAAATATCTTACAATTTGTAAATGAATTTGATTTAGGTTTATACAACAAATTTTCGTGCATTGTATTGACATTGTGTATATAATATGCTAAAATAAACATAGAATAATACAGGAGGTTAAATTATGCAAGAGAGTACAAATATTAATATTCGTATGGATAAGGATGTTAAAAATGCAGCAGAAAAGATTTTTAATGAACTTGGTTTAAATATGACAACTGCAATTAATATTTTTTTAAGAAAATCTATTCAGGAACAAGGAATTCCTTTTGATGTAAAACTAAATATTCCTAATGAAGCTACACGAAAAGCTATTGAAGAAGGGGAATCATTGGCTTCTACCGCCTACAGCAATTTACCTGATTTAAAGAAGGCTTTAGGAGTATGAAATATAAGATTCAATTTACGAATCAATTTCAAAAGGATATAAAGAAGGCTAAAAAGCAAGGAAAGGATTTAGAAAAGCTATTTAACGTTATTGAAATGTTATCTAATGGTGCCCCTCTTCCACCTAAATATAAAGATCATAGTTTAAGTGGTAATTATATTAGTGTTAGAGAATGCCATATTGAACCTGACTGGCTTTTAATTTATACCATCAAGGATGATGTTCTTATTTTAGTTTTAAATAGAGTTGGTAGTCATTCAGATCTTTTCAAATGAGGGTTTTCCTCATTTTTTTATTATCCAGTGTCCAGTTTTATCAGAACCGACACGCTCTATGATGCCTTTTTCTTTTAAGGATTTGATAGCTCGTTCAATGGTTCTAGTGGAAACTTGGCATTGATTTGCAATACTGACAGCAGTAACTGTGCTATCCTTTTGAATTGCAGCAAGAACTTCTTGTTCTTTTTTCGTTAATTTTACACCGACATTTACACCGACATTTACACCGACATTTATATTACTCATCTTAGCTTCATAATCCATGTGAAGATATCTATTTTTCAATTCATGATTTTTATTTAACATTAAATTTTCAAAGAATAAAATTAAATATTTATTCGTTGAATGAATGCCTTTGGAAAAATCATTATAATTTGCACGAACTAAAGCATTTCTAAAATACCATGAATGATTTGCAAAAACATCATTGCCCACTTTAAAGCCTAAGGTATTTAAATACTTAATCATAAAAATTGCTGTAGTTCTTGTATTTCCTTCTCCAAAAGGATGAATTTGCCAGATATTTGAAGTAAATTCTACAATATGTTCAAGAATTTTATCTAATGATAAATTTTTATAAGAAAAAGATTTTTCTGTCTTAAAGTCATATTCTAATGTTTCATATATATTATTATAAGAAGAATATATGACGGTATCTCCATTTAATATCCATTCCTTTTTGGATATATTATAATTCCTGATTTTACCAGCATGAGGGAGTATTCCTTCAAATAATCTTTTATGTATTGTAATAAGTTCTGTAGGTGAAAACTGAAATGCTTGTTCTCCTAAAATTTTTGCGATACGAGCAGAAACCTTATCTGCCTCTTCTGTATCATTTTCTTCTGCCTTTCGATCTGTACGTTTTTCATAATAGGAATTGATTCTAGTTTGAACAGAATCAATATCAATTTTTCCTTCAATATGGTCCTTAGCAGTTTGAAGTAAATATTCAGATGTAGAAAGATGGTCAACGTCTTGTAAACCTACGGCTGTTTTCCAAATAAGACTTTTCTCTTTTTGTTTTGGTTCTCCTTGAATAATATATTCGGTTAGTTGTTTTTCAAAAGTTTTATCCATCTGAATTCACTTCCTATCTATACAAATATTATACCATTTTTTAAGCAAAATTGGAATAGAAACTAGTTGTTATATACAAGTGATTAACTTGTTATTTTAATAAATCTTCTATAGAATAATCTAATGCTCTTGCAAGCATTAAAAGAGTTTCCCCTTGTGCTTTAGATAATTTATTTTGACCTTGTTCATAAAATCTAATGGATCGAATATTTACACCACTAAATAAAGCAATTACGAAGTAGTTTAAGAGGTGAAATAAAAGAAAAACATTTCGTATATTATTATTCAGTAAATCCTAAATCAGACACTTTCAATGATCCATACTTATAAGTTAATTTATAGCTTGTTATTCTACTAGTCCCTGAATTTGGTTCTAATATACCTTTATTAACCCAAGCATTCATCCATTTTGATATAGCTCTTGGAGTGACTCCGAAAAGTTCAGCTAATTCACTATTTCTAATCACTGTTAATCCCTTTTCTAAACAATATCTTAACAAGGTTAAATCTTTTTTATTTAATCCTTTTAATAATTCATTAGATTCTTTTTGGGATGCCTCCAAAGCCTGTTCATAAACCTTTTCAGCATTAAGTGCCATTATTTTACAAAAGTATTCAATCCATATTTCTAAGTGAGGTGGATTCTCTCTACCAGAATAAAATAAAACTGGTAGTCCCATTTGAATAGATTCATAATAACCATTTAAATCTGACATATAATATTCCTCAAAGGAATTAAATCCTTTAAAGTCATAATTATGTTGCATCAACACATATGTTGCAAGGGCTCTAGAGGTTCTACCATTTCCATCTTTAAATGGATGAATCGTAACTAATGCATAATGAATAATTGCTGATAAAATCGGAACAGGAAGATCTTGATGGCTGTTATACCAATCCATTAATTCTTCAAGCAATGGTTCAATATCAACATATTCTGGCGGTATATATTCAGCTTGCTTAGTCACTGAATCATATACAGCAAATAAGACACCTGGAGGAGTTGGACCTCTAAATGGGATTCTTACAAGTTTTCCACTTCTTTGTATAATATCATGCAATTTCAAAATAAACTCTTTATCAATTATCGTTTTCTTTTTATCCTCTTCTTCTAGAAAAGTTAAAGCATCCCAATAATTTTGGACTTCCTGTTCTGCTGTCAAACGATTTGTATCTTGTTTATTAGAGATAACTTTTTCTACTTGATTATAAGATAATACATTGCCTTCAATACTGGTTGAAAAGTGTGTTTTCTTTAATTTAGCTTCATATATTAGTTTTTGTTTTTCTCTTGTAGGTAAAAACAAATAATCTAAAGCCGTTTTATATTTTTCAATTTTAAGTAAAGAATTCACTAAATCTTTTGTATATTTAAAAATTAATTTCATTATATCATCACCATATATATTATACCAAAATAAGGAACAAAAATCAATATTTTCGTTCCTTATTTGTTCCTTAATTTGCTTTATTAGTTCTTTATAGTTAAAACCATAAGCATATTGATTGTAATATCCTCTTGTAATGAGGTGCTTGTTCAAATATAAAATACTTCTATCTATACAATACAACTTGATTATATATAGTTCATACCTCTGAAAAACCATTTTCTAAATATAAATTATTGTATTAATCCATATCATCTAAAAATATATGATATAAAATCTTTGATTAAAATTATAAAAAAGAAAAAAGGATAGGCTTGATAATAACTCACACATATCCTAAAAATAAATCATCAAATTGAATTATATAAGCTATCATTTTATCTAACCATATTATTTTCTTTCAAAAAAATCAATTTTACTTATATTCTATTTTCACCATCTAAGGCAGTATTTCTTCAATATCTATTTTAATAAATTCTGCTTGTCCTGTTACTGCAAAAATTACTGCATCTTTAAAAAATGAATCTTTATGAAAGGTATATTTTTCTTTCGTTGAATCAATTGATTTTGTTTCCTCATATAAAAGATGATGTTTCTTTCGATACGCTCTCTTTTGACCAAGTATATAAAAATAGGTTTCTGAACCATATTTCATTTTTCGATATTCTTTTATTTCATTTTCACAAAAATTAAGCTCTACATATCCTAGTTCATCCTGTAAAAAATAAGGTAGTTGGATATTTATACCTGTTGGCTCTTCACTTACACTAACCACAAGAACTCTCCCACAATTTGCGATAGAAAAATAAATCCCCTTTATAATACCATTCCTGCTAAACTTCATTGGATTTGGCTCTTGTATTTCCAAATTAAAAAACCGTTTTAACGCATAAAAAATGATATGATTCACCGCATGCTGTTTAGTATAAAGATTTGGATAAAAACAAGAATATGCATTGGGTGTTGCTCCAAATTTGTTATCCATCTCCATAGTGATATAGGTGTACAAAACATGAACCTTACTATTTTTTTGCTTTAGTGTTAGCTTCTCTAAACCATTTTGATTAATCTCTTCATTTTGTTGATTTGTGTTCATTGCACCCACCTCTTTTACATACAAAATAACAAACATTTTATTTTATTTAAATACAATTTTAAATATATAAAACTAAAATAATTTAAAATCAATTCTTATGTTTTCTTTTTTTAACATTCGAATATATAGAATCATTGTTGGAATAAAATCTAATGTCATACCGATTCCAAACATTAGTGCTATACCTAAAAGTGTTGGAACAAATGCGCCTGTTAAATATAATATAAACATAACCCCATAATAAAACCCATCTATGCATACAGATTGAATCAGCATATAATTTGTTTTACCCAATCCATAAAATGTACTATCAAAGATACAACTGTTAAATAGAAAGGTAATATAAAAACCAGTTTCAATTAAGACTATATTAAACACAGTATCATTATCTTCTACATTCATAACATATTGTAAGAATGGCTTCCAAATAGGAATGCTTAAAAGCCACAAACCAACAAATATACTAGTTAAAATTAAATAACCAAAGGTTTTATTTCGAATGTTATCTTTATTCTCTCCAACTTCTTTTTTTACCAAGTCTGCTAGTGCTAATCCTGGCAGTAATAACCAATTCCATATAAAGCCATTGGCCAACCAATAATTCCCTTGTTCAGAAACGACATTGGTCATACGTACGACCATAACCATAAAAGCTAAATTCCTTAAAAATGATTCAAGTCCTGAATATTTCCCAACCTTGAACCAATCTTTTAACCAGCTAAAGCTCCATTTTGTTTTAGAAAATAGATTAATATTTACATGAAGTAATAATAGGATTGAAATAAATACTAATGATGCATTCACAATCATATTTGTATATGCTATACCATTTACTCCTAGTTTTGCTGAAACATCCAAATTGCTTACTAGGAATGTGTCTAATAGAACAGATAAAAGCATTTGTACTCCTAAAACAATATAGAGATGTTTATCCTTCTTCATTGTCACTAATACTAGTGACATAAATCTCCATAGAGTTGAAAAAAGAGCCGCAATTGTTTCTAATCGAACATATGTCACAGTTGCATCCGCTAAAGCATCCTCTTGAGCCATTAAAACTACTAATGGTCTAGCACAAGAAATGATGACTATAGAAACTAGTAAATAAATTCCTGCAGTGACTACAAGTCCTGTTCTTACTTTATTAGCCAGTTCTTCTTTATTCATTAAAGATTTGCCTAATAGAAAAAATAATGGCAAGATCAACGCCTCTTGAATAACTTCATAAAATAGATTTACCCATTGAAGTTGGCTAGCGATATTAATTCCACTATCGCTAGGCATATTTCCTAAAAAGAAAAATCTTACTGTTTGATAAACTGTTGGTAATAGCATAGTAGCAAGTATAGCAATCCACAGTCTATAATTTACAGTTTTTAAAGCTCTAATAACTCTCATTTTTACCTCCCTCAATTTCACAATAGTAAATAAAAATTATATATTTATTTAGTATATTTTCTTGAATAAATCACCAATTTAAATAATTTTTTCCATTTTTCCAAATTAATTTATTATTCATATAGATAAATGGCCTTGATTTTATACCCTATAAGGTATATTTCCTATGAAATATATTGTATTTACACCCTATAGGGTGTAAAATAAAAATATGAATCAAATAGCAAAGTTTATTAAAGAAAAAAGAAAAGAAGTTGGATTGACACAAAAAGAATTTTCAATACGTTCTGGCTTAGGTTTACGGTTCATACGAGAATTAGAACAAGGCAAGGAAACCGTTCGTATGGATAAAGTAAATCAAGCACTTGCAATGTTTGATATGGTAGCAGTTCCGGGAAGAGAGGATAAGAAACAATAATGGGAAATCTATCATAAAAATTATGTTTTCTATAGAAAAAACCAAAAAACAAAAATATAATTAAAACACCTATTTCGATAGAATAGAATTATTTAATTTTCTATTTCTAACAGGTGTTTTTTTATTTTTTTCATTATCATTTTATGGTTCTCCTCTAGCACCTCTTTTCTCTATTTAAACCCATCGAAATCGAGGGGTTTAAAAATAAAAAATTAACCGCATTGAATTTGATGCGGTCATCATATTTTTTACCATTTTGAAATCAATTCATATAAAAAGGCATTTTTAAATATTTTTTCATTTCCAACTTTCTCTTCAATTAAAAAGCCAGCTTCTACAAGTTCATGTAAATACTTAGATGCTGTATTTCTGGATATATTTAAATTGTTTCTTAAATATTCATTCTTAGTATAGAAATCATAAAATAAATAATTTATCAATTCTAAAGAATATATTTTAGGACATTTATCCTTAATTAATATGCTAGCCTTTTCCATTGAATTTTTGAAATTTTCAATAAATTCAATCGTAAATTGGCTCATTTCTTCTACACCTTTAATCATGTATAATAAATAGTCTTTGATATATTTATCATCAAGTCTCATATTATATAGGCATTGATAATATATGGATTTTGTCTGATTGATATATTTACTTAAATATAAAATAGGTAAACTTAATTTCTTTTCTAATACTAAATATAAAACATTTAATATTCTTCCTGTTCTACCGTTACCATCATGGAAAGGATGAATTGATTCAAATTGATAATGAATCATTGCCATTTTAATGATAGGATCAACTGCTTCTAATTCTGGATAATTCATATACCTTTCAAGATTACTCAAATAATCTCTAATTTCAACTTCACCTTGTGGTGGAGTATGCAAAACTTCTTTTGTCTTCGTATTTAAAATCACTGTCCCAGGAATTTTTCTAATACCACCAACATTTGGTTCTATAATAGAGTGAATATCAACTAACATATTTGTAGATATATATCCATTATCTAGTAGTTTAGAATATCCAGTTAAAATAGCTTGTCTATAACCAACAACCTCTTTTGAATTCGCATTATTCGTTTTTAATGTAATTTCTTTAAAAATTTCATCAAAGGTTGTAACAATATTTTCAATTTCACTTGATTCTTTTGCTTCACCTAAAGTAACTGCATTTAAAATAATGTGGGGATTTGGTAATAGTTTTATCAAACCATTTAATTCTCCTAATTTGTTATTTGCTTTAGACAGTGCCTTTAAAATATCAATATCATCATAATTATACTGAAATGGTAATTTGTGCATACTATCACTCCTTGCACAAATTTTACCATTTTTTGTGCATATAGTCAATGCGTAAACAAAATAAGATTAAATAAATTTTTATTTCTCTAAAAAATTCACAATTTCAGTTTCTAGTTTTAACTTTAATTTTCTAAGTAAAGTTGAACTTCTTCTTGCATCACGCTTTATTTTAGTCTCCATATTTAAATATTTTGCTTGTTCTTGTTTTGAAAGGTATTGATCTATTTTTTGCATATCGTAATAAGGATATACCACGCCTTTCTCTCTATCGACCAATACACAATTTGTCCTTAACATCTTTCTTATTTCATTAAATCTTTTATCCATACTGAAAATCATAGGAAATATAATAGAATTTCTATTTCTACATTCAATAAATGAATGAATCGCATTATAATAATGCTTCAAATCCCAAGACATATTTTTTATGGTTTTTAAACTATCCTTCATTCCTATTTGTATTTTACTAAAGAAAGATAAATTGGATTTATTCTCAAAATAATGTATTGCCAAAATAACATTCGACATATCAGAAACATAATGTTCTTCATTATAAAACTTTATCAACTTAATTATTTTTTCTTTTATAGATATTTTTTCGTATTTTAATAAAATGATTTTCATTAAATTTACATATGTTGATAAATAATGGTTTTCTTCAAAATAAAAAGAAACAGGGTATTTATAAAAATAATCATAAACCTCTCTTGTCCTTCTTTCACAGCACTCTTCTAATTCTTTACCTGTTAGTTTAAAATGAAAAGAATAATAAAAATAATAAAAACTAAATATATTTCTTCGTACATATTCATTAATTTCTTTGGCTTCTAGCATATTTTCTATTAAATATGGTTCAATAACTGAATTCAAAGAAATCGGATTTTGAAAAAAGCTATAGATAGGCAATATAATATTGGGGTCTTTGATGCTACCTTTTAGAATTTGATCCAAATAACTTACAATTTGAGTATCTAAATGGACTACTATCCCAACATTATATTTCATATTATATTTACTATCTAAACTATAAAATTCGATTTTGTCAGTTTCAAATAATGGTTGCAACAAATCCTTATATTCATAAGTAATCATGCATTTTTTTAAAATGCTCTCAAATTGGTTATCAGAATAAATCAAATCAACATTACCTAAAACTTTTTCATATTTATTAAAAACTTCGATTTTTGAATTTGAATCTGCATTTGCAACAAGATTCATAGCCATAGTTCTTTGTTTTTCATATTCAATATTTTCAACTTGCGAATAATCTAATTTTTTTCCATAATTTGATAAACTTCCCTTTATTCTATACCTGGTCGAAATTTGAACCAACCATTTACAAAACTGAATTGTTTTTTCCGAATCAAACTTAAAACCAACTGATAGGATTATTTGAGGAGCATAATACTCGACTTTTATATTTATAGTTTTTCCCTGCCTAGTACAATAAGTATGATATTTACACATTGTGGTTTTTTCTGTACATATACTAGTTCTATATAAATTATTTATTGTAAGAGTTATTTTTTCTGCATCTATATTATAAAGTTTTCCCATCATTTCAGTTGTCATCCAAATATTTTCATCTTCATATCTGATTTCAATCTCTTGTTTATCTGCTCCCTTTGAAACATTATAATATAAATATTCTGGTAGAGTTTTCTTTTTTATCATTGATATACTTTATTGCCTCTCTTCATTTTATAAAACCTATATATTAAAAAATTTGATAAATAAAAATCATTAATAAAAAGCTACTATAAAAATAAATTTTTAGCTTGTGATATAATATTAAATTAAATTTATAGAGTAGTCATAAAACTGCTATATAAGTAATTATTATACTAATAGATTAATAAAATAATCACATATTTTTTTCTTTAGCATCAAAATGACAAAACCATATAAAAAACACATACCTTTATATAATCTTTAATAATCAATTTATCTAATACCAATTAAATCAAATTTAGACATTCTTGCTTACAAGAAAAAATTGCATATAATATAACAGTTTTAATATCTTCAAAAACTTTATAAAAGATAAGATGAGATTTTATAATCAGACATCTGAATCCTTGTTTCTTGATGGTTTGATATCTAGGAATTACCCCCTTATATGAAAAATCTTGTAATTGATTTATACTCCCTTTGATTTTATTAAAATAATATAAAGCTACGTTTTTAGAATTGACTGAAGCAATATATAAAATGATGTCTTGAATTTGATCATTAAACATGTCTGTTTTTAAAATATTATAGCTCATATTATATTTCCAGTTTCTTTCTAAACTCTAAAAAGTATCTTTCACTGGTGTTACTCGATTGTTTCTTATGTGAAACTTTTTTATTTTACATTTAATATGTTTTTAAGACATTTTAAAGACTATCTCCTATATTGATACGACATTAAAATTTGGAGATTTTGAGTTTTTCATAACTTTTTTCTCACATTAAAATGCTTTATAAAATAAATACTATATTTTGACTCTGCACTTGTTTTCACAAAATTTATATTTTCTACCTTTTTTAGATACTTCAACAATCATCCCACCACACTCTGGGCAAGTCATTTCTGGTTGAATCTCAAATAAATTTGGAACATTAACAAACTCAAGTTTATCTTTGGATGAACTCAATAAATCCATGATAAAATTAGATGGTTTCAAGAAATCCAAATTTGGAACAGATAGAAATACAATATTCTTAGATCTTGTTAAAGCAACATAGAACAAACGTCTCTCTTCAGAACTTGGTAATCCCTCATATTTCTCATGTTCCTTTTCTTCTTCATATTCATTTAATTTGTTTAAAATTTGAGCATATGGTTTTTTCTTATTTACTTCAAGAGGCATATCCTTTTCATTTACACCTGTGACAAACACATAATCTGCCTCTAATCCTTTAGCTCTATGAATTGTTAAGAATTGAATATATATATTTGAATATTCTTCAAATTGATAAAATTCTCTATTGTTCTCATCACATTTAGCAAAAATAACTTCATCTAGATTTTTAATACTATCTATCGCATAATTCGTTCGCCCTAGAACCATTAATTCTACTTTTTTGTTTCCTTCAAGTTCTTTAATTTTTTCTAAAGCAAATATTAAACTATCTACATTGGACACAGAATATTTTAGTACAACAATTGGTTTTTCCAACTGTTTAAAAGAACTAATATTTTTAGACTTTTGACAAGGATTAATCATTACAAATTTAGAGGAGGCCTCTATCAATTGTTGGCTATTTCTATAAGTGTTTTTTAAATAAAATTCTTTAGCATCCACAATTTTCTTACTAAACTCCATAAAAAATTGATTATTACTTCCAGAAAAAGAATAAATAGATTGCCAGTCATCACCATACGCCATCAAAAAGCCATTTTTTTGTTTTAGAATTTCAACTAATAAAGTATATCTTGCAGGAGAAATATCTTGATATTCATCAACTATGATATATTTATATGGTAAAAACTTATTCTTTCTTAAAATCTCAATTGGTCCATATATCATAAAATCAAAATCTGTACTATAAACCTCTTTCAACCACACACAATACTTTTGTCTAATTTCTCTAAATAATTGAATAAACATAATATTATCTGGTTTATTACCACAATAATGCTCAATTAAATAATCAAAATCTTCATCATAAACATCTGCAGCTGAAGC
Source organism: uncultured Anaeroplasmataceae bacterium (assembly GCA_910584005.1). Taxonomy (GTDB): domain Bacteria; phylum Bacillota_I; class Bacilli_A; order Acholeplasmatales; family Anaeroplasmataceae; genus Pelethenecus. Next base: position 548,500 of record CAJTXR010000001.1, read on the forward strand.
AATTTTTTGTGCTTCTTCTAATGATTCAAAAAATTCTTCAAAACGTTTTGCAATTGCTGGACTATCCAAATAATCTTTATATGAGCGAAAAGATTTCACTTTATATCCGAGTACGTTTAAATAATTATACAAATGATAAGGTGCATTTTTATAATCAACACCTTTTAAAGTCAAATCTCCAGGAATTGCATCTTTAGTGAAATGAATAATATTATTATCTTTTAATATTATATAATGAGAGTACTTATTTTTTACTATATATTCATAATCAATATCATTTTGAAATAACATATTACAAACAATTAATGCAACTACACTATTTACCTTTTCACCATTTAAAGAGATCTTACTTATATTTGCAGTAAGTCCCTTTATCTCGCTTAATTCAACTACATCGTATGAATTATATTCTTCATTCATAAAATGAACTATCCCCGAAGCAAACTGGATATCTTTTTCGTATTCTCCTTCATAAAAGAATTGCCTTAAAAAACCATAAAATGCATTTATATATATTTCTTTATGATTATCACTTCTATTAAAGACTTTCAATCCTAATTTATGGAAAGTTAAAATATCAATATTCTTATTAGTCACCTTAGAAACTCTTTCTTTTAATTCATTAACAACTTTATCAGTAAATGCTAATAATAATATTTCCTTAGGGTTCACCTTAAGTTCTTCGACTAAGTATTTTATTTTTCCAACAATAGATAAAGTCTTTCCAGCACCAGCTCCTGCAATCACCAATTGATTCCCAATGAACTTTATACTATCTATTTGTTCTTTATCTAATTGTTTTCCTTCAATATTAAAAAAATTATCATCCATTTATATCATTTACTCCTCTGCTTCATCAAATATTGTAAGTGGCTTATCTAAATTCAAAAGTTTTGATAAAACCTCTATCAAATAATCATAATCTTTAGAAGCAGAATTAGGAACTCTTAAAACTTTTAATTTCACTTGATTACAAATGATTTCTTTTTTTCTATCATTTTGAACTGCTTTAGAACAGCTTATGTGCTCACCACCATCTAGTTCGATAATTAAAAGAGGTTGCTTATTTCCCCAAATGTTTTTCTTGAAAATTACAAAATCAAACTCAGATCTATGATAATAATCCTTATAATCCTTCGGAGAAATTTTTAAAACTTCACTTACTTTTTGATTTCTTTCTATAGATATTTTGGACTTCAATTTGAAAAATGGTAATAAAGTTTCATACATTTCACTTTCAGTTTTTGAATCATTAGAAAAATTACTTCTTAAACTTGGAATTGGCTCAACAGTAGTAATATCTCCATTTGTTCTCACATAATTAGCCAACTGTAAAATAATACTATTTTCTCCTTTATCAAGAGCTTTAATCACTTCATAATCCCCACACATTATAAAATCTCTTTTTGATCTTGATATACCTACATTAATTAATTGCTGATTATTTTTTATCCAATTAAATGTTCTCTCTCCAGTCTTTTTTGATAAAGCTGTTGAAAAAATAATAGTATTCTTCTCCGCACCTTGAATTGTATGAATAGTACCAGCATTAACATTTTTTATACCTCGTTCGTTTAATTTTTTGTTGATTAATGTCGCTTGGTTTCGAAATGCAGTTATAATACTTACGTCATCATATTTATTTTTTTCAATAATATCTACAATTGCCTCTGCTTCTGCTTCATATGCATTTCCAATCTCTGATTTTTTATTATTCTCTATATTTATAAATTTAAAATTAGCTTCTTTTTCATTTTCAAGAATTAGCGTTCCATCATAAAACAACTTGTTGCTAAAATTAATAATCTTTTTAGGGCACCTATAGTGATATCTAAGTATAATATACTTAGAGGTATTATCATTATTTTTCATTAAATTTAAAATTGAATTATCAATATAATTATATTTGTTTGGAATTTCATATTTTTTCATCAATTTTTTGTTTAGATTCTCTTCTAATACTATAACAGGTTTAAGTTGATTAATATCTCCGACTAAGAGTAAAGATTTTGCACGAACGATCGGAAGAAGCGATGTGGCAATATTACATTGTCCTGATTCATCCATAATACATAACTCAAAATGTGGCTTTGGAGTTCCAAGTTTGTTTGCAGATAAATTTGTTGTTATTACAAAAGGAAAAATAGATATAAATTTATTTAGGTTTTCATCATCACTTAAATATTTATTAAATAGCCTTAGTGCTTCATCTTTATCCTGAGATAAAATAATATCAATTAAATCTTTATTTGTTTTATCAGCTAATTTTTTAATGTAACATAAAGACTTATAATATAAATAGTTTTTGTAATCTTCATTTTCATCAGCTGGTATAACTAACTTACGAATATTTGAATCTGTTAAAGTTTCATATTTCTTTAATTCATTATGTACATTTTCAAGTTCTTCAAGCAAAAAAGATTTAGATTGCTTATTATCTAAGGATTTTTCTATTTTCCTTAAGCACTTTTCTTTTTGTAATAATTCTTGTTGCTGCTCATAATCATCTAAAGCTTTTTTAAGATCTTTAAAAATAGATAATCCTTTTTCCTTAGAATTTTCTGTCAGGGCTTCATTTATTCTCTTATCTTTTATGATTACAGCCTGTTTATATAACTTAGAAATGGTTTCTATTGTCTCTGCGTTAACGTCATTATTACCTATTCTAATCATAGGAAATAATACTTCTTCGCCGTTTTTATAAATAAACGTTATAGAATCATATATATCTTTTATAGGCTTATTATTGTTAGAACAAATTAAGCAACTTTGATTATTAGCCATTGCAGACAATATTACATTAACAATAGTTTTTGTTTTTCCTGTTCCTGGAGGTCCTTCTACATAAGTAATGTAATTCGTCATAGTATTATAAACCACTCTAATTTGATCAGGATTTGCATTTTTATCTCTTATAACTATAAATGGCTCTTTATTCTTAGCCTTTCTTTTAGATAAATTTTTTCCAAAATAAGCCATTAACGGCTTAGTCAACTTATTGTCATTCTCCATTTTGACAATTTCATTTGCCACTTGGTCAATATCACATACAAAATCTCGTCTTTGTATAAACACTTCTTCTCTAGTATCTATCTTTTCTGAAAAAGATAAATTAGATTGTATTAGTTCTTTATACATTTTAGAATTTACATCGAAATTATCAACAAACTCACTTGGGTCACATTGAATATAGTTATATAAATTATACTTTTTTCCATCAATTAAAAAGGATTTGTTAATTGTGCTCTTTTCATCCAGTCTAGCTTCTTTCTTATCAAAATCAATACTAATTTTTCTATAAGCTATAACATACTTTTTATCTTTTACACTAATTGCTAAAGAGCTCAGACAAATTTCAGATTGTTGTAATTTATCTTTTGCATCTTCTTTATTCACTTTTAGAATTAACTCCACAAATTCATCTAACTGTTCTTGAGTTAATAATGCAACATAATTATGAAAATCATCGTATGCTAAACCAGAAATATTATGGCTTTCAGTTTCTAAAATACATGGATCATTATCAAACTTATAACAATCACAAACATATCTTAATATATTATCATTGAAGTGTTGAGGTTCTAACCATGAATACCTATCTGGGAAGGAAAAAATAGCATTTATTAATTCATCAGAACATTTAAAATAACTTCCGTTGATTAGTCTAGCAGAAATTATTCTGTCAGCATCAATAGTTGTCTCTTCTGCATTTTTATATCCTTTTCTATAATTAACCATTTTACATTTTAATATCTTTTTAGAATAATTAACAATTTCTATAATTGCAATCCAAAAATATGTGTTCCCTTTGTTTTGTTTGTATGCTATGTCTATCCACTTATGTTCAATAATACTTTCATATAAGATTTTACCCACATTTTCTTCCATATATTACTCCTAACATTTTTTCTTTAGCATTTTCTTAATTATACAATTTTTAGCAAACTTTAGCAATATACTTGATAATCTTCAAATTATTTTTATAAGTATAAAACTTGCCTAAATAAAAAATTAACAATAATAAATACGGCTTAGTAATTATAGTTGATATGAACCTTATACTTTCTTTTATCAATGTTAATAATTGATATACTAGTTATTAATTTTAGTATTAGTTCATCATCAATTTTACAATTTGTTATTTTGAAAATTATAGTTTTAGTATGCTGGTTGTTTTTATTTAAATTCAATTGTAGTTCATTCTTTTTACTCGTCAATTCTACGATTGCAAGTTTTAGCTTATCTTCAGTTATTTTGCCTTTCGCATAATCCTCAAAGTTTTTTTGAAATTCTAAATCTAGTTGTTTTATTTCTTTTTTTATCTTTTGGATACTTTTTTCATTATAAGAAATAAAATCAGAATCATTTATTTTAGAAAGTTGTATTTGGATTTCCTCTTTTAAAATATATTTTAAGTCATTAATATAAATTCTAGTATTACATCTACTACATACAAAAAAATGTTGATTCATAGATTTAGAATAAGTATATCTCATATCCTTTTTGCAACACCCACATTGAACCATATTAGGATAAGGATTTATATAGACTTTATCTTTTTTCTTTGGTCTGGTTAATCTTACATCTTGAGCTTTGCAAAAAGTTTCTACATCTACGATTTGTGGTAATCCATGCTCTATAACAATAGGATTAGGATTTAATATTCTTTTACCTTGGATACAAAGATATTTTCTATTAATGAATTTACCTATATATCCTTCATTTGTAATTATTTTATAAATGGTACAATCCTTCCATTTATACTTATGTTCAGTTAAAGATGATTGATCGTTATATTTTATAAAGCGATAATATCCTGGTGTAATAATACATTCTCTTGTTAATAAATTAGCAATGGATTTGGTACTGTGTCCTTCTATGTATAAAGAAAATATTCTTCTTACTACATTAGCTGCTTCTTCATCGATGATGTATTTACCATTTTCATCTACAGTTAACCCATAAAAAGCTCCTAGCCTAGAATTTAATAATTTCGTTTTAGCCTTATAATCAAATGTAGATTTAATTTTTCTTCTAATATCCTTTAAATACATTTCATTAAAGATATTTTTAAATGCAGCAAATTCCTCCATTAATCCTTTATTGTCATAGTTATCATCGATAGCAATAAATCGTACATCATTAATTAAAAATATTTCATCTAGATATTTTCCAACCTCTAAATAGTTTCTGCCAAATCTAGATAAATCTTTTACGATAATAGTATCTATGATTCCAGCATCTACATCATTCATCATTTCAGTGAATGCTGGACGGTCCATTGTGCTACCACTAATGTTCAAATCTTTATATATTTTCTTAATTGTAAATCCATGGGAATTACAATAGTCTGTTATACCTTTAATTTGATGATCAATAGAAGTGTGATGTTCTAAATCATCACTTCTACTGATTCTAGCATAAATTGCTATTCTACACATAAAAATATATTAATTCTCCAATCTAATATTAAAACTTTATTCTCTTCACAAATAAAAATTTTAAAGCATATATAACATTTAATAAGAAATTTGTTTTATAATTAGAATATTTAACAAAGTTTTTTTGTTTCTTACAGATATGGTTATATTTAAAATAATTAAAAAATAATTGTTCTTCATTGAACAAAACTCCTATTGTCTTCACCACATATAATTTATCATTATAAATTAGCTTTTCATACCAATAATCATAAATCAATTGATTAAAATTATCATTATTAATAGTGTCAAGTTTTATATAATAATTAGGTAATATTATTTTCTTATTTTCCAAAAAATCATATATATCCTCAAATGAAACAACAGGATACGAAATAAATTTATTTCCCATCAGTAATTTTGTTGTAGAAATAACAGCAAAATGTATCTTCTTATTCGTATGACAGTAATTCGTTATATAATTTTTTATTTTATCCAATTGAGTCTCTGCTTTTTTCAATTGATCAGCCACACGCATGTACTCATAATATTCAACAATATTAAGAATAGATTTACATTCAAAAAAATAGATATCTGCCTCATATTCTAAAATCAAATCAATATCTCCTTCATATTTTATATTATCTTTCATATATTTATATTTTATATTTTTATAAATCATTTTAGGAGGAAAACATTGTTGAAACAATTCTTCTAAATATTTCAGCATAAATTCTTCCCTATTACTATTATTAAATGTTGAACAGGACGATTTATATAACATACAAACTAAATTTCTGCTTATATTATTAGAAGATAAAACTTTTGCATTAAAATACAAAATATCATTTATAACTAATATAGGAGTATATGATGCGTCAATATAAGATTCACTTCTTGCTGATAGCAAATCAAAAATCTCAATTGCTTTTGTTCTTGAAATTTTTAAAAGTTGGGTTAAAAATGTTAAAAAGTCACCCTTTTTTCTTAGCAAACTAGTAATTCTTTGCCCAATATTTTGTGTTGAAATTTCAGAAGCATAAAAATAAAAAAAAGAAAAAACCTTAACTATCTCTTTTACTCTTACTGTTTTAAATATTTCAATGTTTAAAAAATCATTAGCCTTCATTCCAAGTCTTATACTCTCAAAAACAACATCCTTATCTATCATATTCAATATTTTTGGATTAAATATATTATAAAAATCTATATATTCTTTAATAGAGTTAGATTTCATCATGGCTATAGTATTATAAATATCTAATTGATCCACCATTTGATATAAATCCATATTATTTATTTTATTTAAAATATTGCTGCGTTCATATTCAATCTTTATAATTTTTCGTCGATTTGACATTTCAAAAATGGCTCTTTCTTTATTTACTCGCAATAATAAACCATCAAATCTTTTTTGAATTTTTGCTCCAAACAACAATTGTAAATACTCTAAGTTTTCTATTCTTGATAATAATTGTAGAGCATTAAATATGCTTAGAACATTTACTCTTCTTATAGTTTTTAATGGTTGATTATCTAAATATCTAAATGCATATTTAACATAATCTATTGTAGAGTCATTTAGCTTATTATCATTTTTAAAATATAATATAGCCATATAATCAAATATATTTTTAATAACACTTTCATAATCACTTTCATACAAGTAAATACTCATTATTGTACTTAAGTGTTTCAATTTCTTATTAAATTTTTCATACAATTTAAAAACTATCTTAATTGACTTCAAGTAATTTACTAATGAAGGAAAATCTTCTTTTTTAGCAAGTTGATGTAAAAATGTATAATATTCCTTTAAAATAGTGATTTGCTCCAAATTTTTGCCTATACATTTAAAAAATAAGGAAGATTTTATGTAATCAATGGTCTTTGTTAAATCTTCATGTAATAGAATATATAATAGATTTTTACATTCATTAATTTTTTCAAATTTTAATTTTTTAAGTTTGGATAGATACTTTTCTCTTTGATTATTAGATAACATTTTTTACCTCATCATACACTTTTATATAAATTATAACATACTATGATAATAATTTATCTATTAGATCTCAATTATACTGCTGTTTTGTTCATAAAGTTCCTTTAATTCTCCAATAGAATAGTATTCAATGTGCGTATTTCTAATTGTTTTTTCACCATCTTGACTATCTTGAATTTGAATCTTTTTAATCACAGCATTTAGAAATTCCCTTTTTAAGATTTCCTCTTCTTCGATACTTAAAATGTATTCTAACTCTTTGATACTTACCTTTTGAATTTCAGTATCATTAGCTGTAAGAGTCCCTTCTAATTTCTTGACTTTAGAAGTTAATTCATCATATTCTTTCTTGTAGTTTTGCATCATAGATTCATAAACATCATCTGGAATGATTCCTTTTGTATAGGAATCTAATAATTTAGAAATAAGACTATCTAATTGCACTTTACGTTCAACAGATGAGTTATATTCTTTCGTATCTATTTTATTTTTTCGTTCCGCTTTTTTCTTGTTAATTTTATTGATTTCATTTACAAGCTCGTCTTGAGGGACGGAGGAAATGAATTCTTGAAGATGCTTAAAATCATCAATGACTTGTTGTTTTAAGAGATCAAGTCTTATATAATGACCATTACAATGACTACAGTGATAATATAGAATATGACTTCTATTTTTATAGCCTTGTTTTCTTAGAGTCATCTTTTTACCACAATCTGCACAGAAAACTAATCTCGAGAATATGTTTTGGTCATTTCTAGGGGCTCTATATTTTAGATGTCTAATTTCAGAAACTTTATCAAATACTTCTTTAGATATGATAGGTGGAAATCTATCATAAACTTTCACCATTTTTTCAGGATCGTTTTCTACTAGTTTTTTACTCCGAAAGCTCAGTTTCTTTCTTTTGAAATTGACTAATGTTCCAATATAGATTTCATTTGTTAAAATCATATCTAGTTTCCAGTAGTCCCAATCATATTTCTTTTCCTCTGTATAGGATTCATATTTTTCTTTATTGATTCCTTTTTTAAGATAATTATAATAGCCTGGAACATAGACTTTATTTTTCTTTAAGTAGTTAATGACATCCTTTGCAGGAATGTTATTATAGATACTATTAAAGATATATCTAATATAATCAGCGACTTCTTCATCAATTTCATAATCAACTCGATCTTCACATTTTAAATATCCATATGGTGCAAAGCCTTGTAGTAATGTACCTTGTTTGGCTTTTACACTAAAACTAAATTTAATTTTTTTAGAGATGTCTTTTGCATACCATTCATTAATGATATTTTTAAATGGTCCAAAGTCATTTTCTCCATCATTAGAGTCTAAAGAATCATTGACTGCGATAAACCTAATGCGGTGTTCTGGAAAATATTTTTCTATGTAATAACCACTATCCAGATAGTTTCTTCCTAATCTAGATAAATCTTTTACAACGACACAATCGATTCTTTTAGTTTCTATATCACTAATCATTTCTTTGAAGCCATCACGGTCAAAGTTGGTTCCACTTTTCCCTTCATCGATATAGATTTTGTAGATGACCCACCCTCTTTGTTTCACATAATCGGTTAGATATAGTTTTTGGTTGGTGATAGAGTTTGACTCTACACCTGTATTATCATCTTTTGATAATCTACAATAAATCCCCACAGTTTGAATCTGGTGATTCACCATCATCCTCTATCTCCCCTTGTTCTTCTATATACTCAATTAATCTTTCTAGTAATGTCATTTTACTAGAATCAAAACTTCTTGTTACTATATATTCAATGTTTTGTTTAGGCATAAGCATTCTTCCATTCTTTAATAATTTTATGCTGGAGAAAGCTTATCCTATGTTAAAGTTTCTCCTTGTATAATACCTTATCACTAAATGGAGTTTAGTCCGCGTGCAGGGGGCTATTAGTATAGCCCACCTTTTACGCGTTGATTCTAAACTTAGATTTTAGGTTAGTAAGATATAATCTATTTGAAGAAATTATTATCTTTTCACTCTACTAAAAAAATAGAAAAAGTCCAGTAAAGTGATGTTTCTTCACCTTACTGGACAGTTTTCAATATAAACGCAAGTATACATAAATTAAAAAGAATACAAAAAACTTGAGTTAATTCTCTCCCACTGCTTTAAAATTTTAAAGAACCGATTCTACGTTTCTTCTAAAACCTTTAATGATTGAATATAAAAGAGGAATTATTCGATGATTTTAATATCAATAAAAAAGATGCTAACTATTAAACTATTTAAGAATACTTTTATATTTAACAGCCTATTCTATTAAGTTAGTTAGACAAATATATCTTGAATTCTTAAATTGGCACTATAAAACAATACTTCTTTTCCTTTTGTTTTCTTTTCTAAAGTATATGTCAAATAATACTTCTCTGGGACATAATCACTATATATTTCATTTATCTCATCTACATCATCATAAGTCACAATATATTTTATGTTATTCCTAAAAGCAATCTGATTTATTTTATCATGTAATTTTATATGATCATACTCATTAAAATAATTTAAGTATAATTTTTTACCTTGAGTATAATATGGCGGGTCTATAAAGAGAAATAAATCATCCGTTCTTTCCTTTAATTCTTCTAGTAAAATATTCGCGTCTTTGCCTGACACTTCAATTTTATCTCTATATTGACTTATCTTTTTAATACGTCCTTTTAACTCCTCTTTATTATATCTACACCCCAAAGAATATTTTTCACTATTTTTTTTTGAAGAAATAGGTCCTGCAGATATTACTCCTGAACGATTAACTCTATTCAAATAAAAAGTGGAGAACCCAACCTCTAATATTTTTTTATCATCACAAGTCTTATTTATTTTTTTTTGTATTAGACGTTCTTCCAATGTGATTTCTTTTTTATCAATCATATCTAAAAATTCATCTGTAAAATTAAATATTGAATACCAAAAAGAATATATTCTAAAATCCAAATCATTTATTATAATTCTACTAACAATACCTTCAACTAGTAATCTTAATGCAACTTCAGCTCCACCAGCAAAAACCTCACAATACGAACAGCCTAAAAGATTATTTTTAATTATTATATTTTTAATATGATTATACATTTTCCCCTTTCCTCCAGGATATCTAAGAGGAGAACATCTTTTTGTTGCCATATAGTTTCACCTTTATTAATGATTTATCAATAGTTTTATAACATCAATAAGTTTATAATTAATCTCAGAAATCTCAAATCTAGTATTAGAATCAATTATATCATGAATGTTATTGTTAAGTATTTTCACAAATTTTTCCTTATTTATTACTGTTTTATAAATATTGTATTCTTTTTCTCCTATCAATCCACTGGTCTTCAAATCATTTAATGCACCATTAAAAGAACTCTCCAGTTGACATTCATTATATTTATAATTTGAACTTGTATTTTTTGAATATTCCTGTAAAGCCATTTCGTACATCGCTCTCAATAACATAGTGCTAGAATAAGGAAATGATATAACATCCAAATATTTTAATTCTGTAATAATAGTTTTTAACTTTGAAGAACATTTCTCATTAACAAAAAAATTTTCAGGAAGAAAATACATATGACTATCTTTAGATACTGCATTAGGTAATCTTCTATATTTAGTTAGCAACGAAGTTCCATTTTTAGTAGGTTTGTGTCCACTTGAATTAGGATTTTCATTTTCTTGATTATTAGGTACATTTAATTCCTCTTTTTCTATATCACTTGGAGGGAAATTATCTTTATAGCTTTCAAAGATTAACTGCAACTCCTTTTCTATTTCAGTAGAATCCATACGTGTTACAGCTTTCCGTTTTAGGCCAAATTCTTTGACTGAATCAAAAATCTGTTTGTCGTTTTCTAATAAAATCTTTCCTTCTTCTGAAATTTTGCCTTTAAATGCTTTATTAGTAAAAATACGCTTAAAAACATCCACTTTTTTGAATAAAATCTCATCAATTTTTTCATCATCTTTAATATAATATGTAAATGTTTTGATCCATGACTGAAATGCTCTATTTAGTTTTTTTGCAAAGCGATATTGAGCCATAATTGTCCATTCAGACTTAGTTCCATCATTTTCAACATGCAATCTACTTATTCTATTAAATAAAGCATCCAAGTCTGAATCTTTAGGCCAAAGTTCAACTTGAATTTCATCAATATTCAAAGTAATATTATTTTCACAAATTGCTCTCAGTTTATCATACTTTTTTCCTTGAGGAATTAGAGAGGAGTCATGTAATATTTTCAAAGCAGATAATCTTCTATTTCCATCCATCAAAATAGTATCATCATCTTGTTCTAAAGCAATGAACAATGGTTGGTCTAATCCATTTGCTATCATACTCTCTACAAGTTTTTCCATCGATTTTAAATCCAAATCAATTAATTTGTGTATAGCATTTTCTTCTAATAAAACAGTTTGAACAAATCTAGGATTAACTTTACTAACTTCAATGTCTGATATTTTTTTTGAAATATATATCCTCTTACTCATTTTATACTTTTCTCCCTTCACTTTTTATTATTTCATGACATTTTTATACAAAATTTAACATCATTGCATATTATACCAAATTTTTTTGTATTAATCTACATTATTTCTTTTTTTCTTCAACGAATTTAAAATTATCTTATTTTGTTAAATTTTTTATAATATTTTCAGTAATAGGTAGTTTTATCTTTTTCAACTTATCAATCAAGTCTTTTCTATCTAATTTTAAGCATTCATTTATAATATCCTGATTTATACTTTCCAAATCTATACTGATTGATGAATCATATAAATCCGTGTAATATTTATTATCACTTATAAACAATAAATCTTTGCTAAACGCTGAAATATTTTTTTGATTATAAGCCCTATATCTATAAATACTTCCTGAATAATTTTTTTTAACAAAATCTATTATTTTATTGAATCCTTTAGTCATATCAATATAATTTTCATTAGAAGGAATAATTGTATTATCTAATAATTTTAAGTATTCTTCATTTTTATCCATAAAAAACTATCTCCTTCTACATTCATTTACTTAACATAATTATACATAAAAAACAATTTTTTTAAAGATATTTCTCATTTTTTATAAATTTAGTCTTGTGTTTTTACATGTGTGAAAAAAATGCCCAAAATTTTTAGGCACTTTGTGTAGCTTTAGTTGAGTACTACATGTGTATGATAATTTGTATAATGTGGAACATCTTCTACATTACAAGTTTGAACAACTTGATTACATTGTTGATATGTAGGAGCAGTTGTAGGACATCCACTTCCACAGCCACAATTAGATCCTGAGAAATTCATTTTTTATTACCTCCTCACCAATAATATATGAAATATATTTCATATGAAATAGGCTTTAGGATAAAAGAAAAAAGTTCTTAAATAATTAAGAACTAAAACTAAATTGTTTTTTATTTACTTTTATTTTAGCTTCTGACTTATATTTTGCATCATCTGTAATTATAATTTCTTTAATATCATCTGCTTCAATAACTCCAGATTTAGGATTCTTTACAGAATCAATAGAGCCTTTAATTGTTGCTGCTACATCTGAATATTCAAAAGCTAAATCTGTATCAATCATTTCACAATGTATCAATTTTAAATTTTTACAATAACATAAAGGTTGAGTTCCTATGATTTTACAATCAATCAACGTTAAGTTTTCAGAATACCATGCTAAATATTCGCCTCTGATTGTAGAATTTATTACAGTTACATTTTTAGAATGCCAAAAAGCATCCTTGGTATCTAGATTACTATTTTCTATTCGCATATCTTCTACATATTGAAAAGAATACTTTCCTGTAAAATCAACATTCTTTAAGGTTAAGTTTTGACCTTCAAAAAATAGATATTCACTTTTGTTGATTTTCACATTAGATAAAGAAACATTTTTGCTTCTCCAACCAAACTCAGGAGATTCAATCTCTGTGTTTTTAATCTCTATATCCCTACATTCCCTTAAAGCCTTTATCCCGTGTAGTTTTGAATTATTGATCTGAACATTAGAACTATACCATAAAGCTGCCCTACAGTTTTCAGTCATTTCCACATGTTCTAATTTTACATCATTATCATGCCATAAGGGATATCTTAGATTCATAAAACAATTTTCTAATATAAAATGGTTTGCCTCTTTTAATGCAGACTCTCCATCTTCTATCCCATCAAAACGACAATCCACTAATTTAATATTTTCTGCCCCATATAAAGCTCGCTCTAATCCAAATCTTTCATTTTTTATTTCTTTCATCAATCTCACCCCATAAAAAAAGGATTTATAAAATCCTTCTTTCTTTTTTTAATTATCACTTCTTGCAGCTATAAGAGCAACTAATCTTAATACCTCAACATAGATATAAACAATACTCACTAACAGCCCTAAAGCTACGGACCATTCAGCACCCTTAGATGCTCCCATAGAAACTACAGCATTCGCTTCACTGAAGTTTAAAGATAAGGTAATTACACCATAAACCAGTAAGAATACTTCAACTCCAATCATAATGCCTAAATAAGTTTTATAATCTGGAATAAACATACTAAACAATCCCATCATTAGCATAATTCCTAAGGCTCCTAATGTAAGTGCAAAGCACACCGTTCGCATTTTACTTCCAGTTCGAATAATTCCTGTAGCGAACAATGTCAACATCACTGAAAATAGAATTATTGTAGAAAATACAGCAGTAACAACAGCTCCTGGAACAAAATCTTCCACAATTGCAGATATACTTCCTAAAAATAAGCCTTCACAAATTGCATAAATCACGGATGCATATTTTGCTTTTCTTTCTGACATTCTACCTACAATGACTGCAATAAATCCAACGATTGAAGAGATAACCAAAGATACATAAAATACAGTAGCATTATTATCTAAAATCTTTGGTAAAGCAAACGCAACAAATGCAGCCACAATAATTGTAATTAATAATAAAATACTTGTCTTAACCGTGATTCCTTTATAAGTGGCACGGTCTACATCATCATAAACAACTTCTCCTGTTTGAATATTTGAAAATAATGGACTCTTTCTCAAATCATTCATCCTCCTTTAGATAAAAGAATTATAGCACAATCTAACTTGTTCTGCAATTCCCTTTCTTCTTTTCACATAAAATCACATAACTTTTCTATGCAAAAGCAAATAATCCTTGAGTTTCTTCCAAATCTTCTTCTGGTAAATCACCAAATGTATGCATTTCATCAAATAAATCATATAAAGTTTGACTTAACCGTGTCCGCTTTAAAACATCTTTTTTAGAAGTAAAAGCCTGTTCCGTTCTTTTTTGAACGATATCTACTGCAATACTTTCTCCTAAAGAGTCTACCGCAACAAACGGAATTCTTAAATTTCCATCCTCAACCTCATAGATATCTGCACTTGATTTTATAATATCTACAGGCAAGAACTTTAATCCTCTAGATGTCATTTCTAATGCCACTTGTAATGCAGTATACTTATCGTCATCTGTTGCGGTACGATCTGCCTTTTTACTAATTTCTTCCATCGCGGCTTCAATCGCAATTTTACCACCAAGATACGCCTGAATGGAATGTCCCTTAGCCCGTTTAGAAAACCAAGCACTATAAAATAATGCAGGTGCATTTACTTTAAACCATGCAATACGAAGAGCCATTAAAACATAAGCAGTTGCGTGAGCTTTAGGAAACATATATTTAATACGTTCACAAGACCAAATATACCAAGCAGGAACATTTTTTTCTTGCATTTTTTCTTTATATTTTGACCAAGTTTCTGGATCCTTTGCAACCTTTCCTTTACGAACAAATTCCATTATTTGAAATGCGAGTAATGGTTCAAGCCCCATATGAAGAAGATCGACCATAATATCATCACGACAACCAATAATATCCTTAAATTCAATTTTGCCAAATTCAGTTTTTCCTGCAACCAAATCCTGAGCATTTGTATTCCATACATCTGTCCCATGCGATAAACCAGAAATCTTTACCAATTGAGCAAACGTTTTTGGTAAGGTTTCAACTAACATCTGACGAACAAAGTTTGTTCCAAACTCTGGTACAGCATAGGAAGCCACCTTACTTCCAATTTCTTCTTCTTTGACCCCAATAATCTCTGTTCCACTAAATAAACGATAAATGTTTTTATCATCAATTGGAATATCCTGTGGAGAAGAAAATGGGAACTGTTCTTGATGTAAATGAACATAATCCATAAAATACTTTATTAAAGTTGGATCATCATGACCAAGAATATCCAATTTCAAAAGATTACTCTCAAAAGAGTGATAATCGTAATGTGTCGTTCGCCATGTATTTTCTGTATTATCTGCTGGATACTGAACTGGAGTAACATCATAGATATCAACATAATGAGGAACAACAACAATTCCACCTGGATGCTGACCTGTAGAACGTTTAATTCCAACCAAGTAAGAAGCTAAGCGATCCATTTCACAAGAACGCAAGGTAATTCCTTTTCTCTCACAATATCCTTTAACATAGCCATACGCATTTTTATCTGCAATTGTACCTACCGTACCTGCACGAAAAGCATTTTCATAGCCAAAAACACTACGAATATATTCGTGAGCCTTTGCTTGATATTCCCCTGAGAAGTTTAAATCAATATCAGGAACCTTATCTCCATTAAAACCTAAAAAAGTTTCAAAAGGAATATCATGACCATCCTTGGTTAACTCTTCACCACATACAGGACATTTTTCATCTGGTAAGTCATATCCTGAATCTACTGTTCTTAGGATTGGCTGATATTTTTTCTCAATATCACGAAGCCCAAATTCTTCAATCTCATCATCTCGCATTCTAAATGTATGAAATTTACATTTCTTACACCGATAATGAGGAGAAAGAGGATTAATTTCAGTTATATTCATCATGGTCGCAACTAAAGAAGATCCAACAGAACCTCTGGATCCAACCAAGTATCCATCTGCTAACGATTTTTCAACCATTAAATGTGACATATAATACACAGAAGCGTACCCATTAGAAATGATGGAATCTAACTCTCTATTGATCCGTTTTGTCACAATTGGATGGGGCTGTTCCCCATATAGTCGAGTTGTATTCTCCTTAACAATTCGTTTAACCTCATCCGTTATGGAAGGAATTTGAAGAAATGTATTTTTAAATTCATCATCCCTAGGAGCAAACATATCCTTTTTAAATGCTGGAAATTTTTCAATTTGATCCGCAATTAAATTCGTATTTGCAACAACAATCTCATAAGCCAAATCCGAATCTAAAAACTCAAATTCAGCTAGCATCTCATCTGTTGTACGCAAATGCATATCTGGAGATTCTTCATACCGCTCTAATGGGTGAGTCCCTCCACCAACCTGAGGAGATGCAATTAAAATATCCCGGTACTTTTTCAAATTCGGTCTAAGATAATGACAATCTGAAGTTGCAACAACCATTTTACCTACCTTTTTAGCAATAGAGATGATTTTTTGAATAATCTCTTTAATTCTTAACTCTCCATCTGGCATATCTAAAAATAACTGTTTATAAGCCAAAGGCGGTTGAACCTCAATATAATCATATTTTTCTATTTCCTTTTCTAACTCCATATCACTTCGATTTAAAGCAAGTTCAAAAACCTTACCATTGACACACGAAGATCCAATTAAAATCCCCTCTTTATGTGCCTCTATCACAGACTTTAAGGCCCGAGCTCCATTATAAAAATGATACGTTAAGGCATCAGAAATAATCTTATACATATTTTTATAACCAATCGGATTTTTAGCCAGCAATGTAATATGGGAAGGAATCACATAACGGAAAAATTCCTCAGGCTTAATTAAAGTATTAATCTCTTTATAATTATAAATATTTTGATTAAAAAGTTCATTTAGCATGGTAATGAAGCACATTGCCGTAACTTTCGTATCATCAATCGCTCTATGATGTTGTTCTTGTTTAACTTTAAAGAACTTTGCCATTGCCGCCAAATTGAATTTCTTAACATCGTTGTGGTGAAGAACACGGAATAAATTCACTGTATCAATCACAGGAAAATGTCCCACATTCAGTTGAAATCTTTTGATATCCCGGTAAATCATACCAACATCAAATGCGGCATTATGGGCAACTAATATACTCCCTTTGCAAAACTCTAAGAATTGAGGAAGAATTTCTTCAATAGATAACGAATCTGCTACCATTTCATCCGTAATTGTAGTAATATCCACAATTTTTTTTGGAATTGGCATTTTAGGATTGACAAACGTTTCAAATTTATCAATAATTCCCCCTTGATAAATTTTCACAGCCGCAATTTCAATAATCTCATCATAGGTTTGCGATAATCCTGTTGTTTCTAAGTCAAAAACAATATAAGATGCATCCTTTAGTAAAATATCTTGCTTATCAAAAGCAATATAATATTCCTCATCATCTACATAATTTAACTCAACTCCATAAATCGGCTTAAAATTTGGGTATCTTCCAATCGCATGATCAATATCTGGAATAGAATAAATCCCATTATGATCCGTAAATGCCATAGATGTCCAACCCCATTTTGCCGCAGTATTTAAATAATCCGTAGCCTCAGTAAGCCCATCTAAATTACTCATTTTTGTATGACAATGAAGCTCTACTCTTTTTACTAAAGCCGTATCCTTAACTTCCTCATCTTGTTTCATTCCTAAAAATTCAATCGTTGAAGCGGTAAGTACCACCTGTTTGGCAAAAGAATCATATTCAGCCTTACCGATAATTCTTAAATTTGCCCCTCTAACCATATTTTTTTCGTAAAGTTCTTTTTCCGTTTCCGCTCTTAACCACTTCTTAACAATAATTGAATCTGTTTCATCCGTCACTTTAAAAGTAGCCAAAAATGATTTTGTTTTTGCAAAACTTCGGATTTCCACATCAAAAATATAAGCATTCAATAAAAAAACTGCTGGTCCTTGCGTATTTTCATACGCAGCAATTGCGTTAATAGAATTTGGAATATCCTTAATATAGCTTAAAGTGGTAGGAACAGTTCCTCTATAATTTTTCTTTTCATTTTGTAATTGAACATTTAATTTTTGGGCTGCTTCTGCTTCTAATTTTTGTTTATTTAAAGTATCATATAAATCTTGTTCAATTTTTTCAATTTCCTTTTGAACACTTTTTTGTTCATCCTTACAAATCGCTACGCGTACATCAATTCCCATTTTCTTAAACTCTTTTACAATTGGAGCACATAAATCCTCTACCCCTAATGCATCATAAGGAACCATAAATTCAATATGGTTTCCATCTATTTTAACATCATCAATATCTAAAGTCTTAAACCGAGCACTTCGAGCGATTAATTGTTCTAAAATATGCGTAAGATATTCCAAATAATCTTCAGCCTTAGATAAAGGATACGTATAAATAATTTCTAATTTCACAAGACGATAAGATGAAAAAATTTCTTGTAATTTTGAAATCAGTTTCATATAAGCATCATACTTTAAGGATTCTTCGGCATGAAGAATAAAATCTAACGCCTTGGATTTGCGATGAAACCGAACTTTTTGAATTTCAAAGGGTTGATCCTCAAATATTTCATTTTTTAAAATCTCTACTAATTTCATAACTCACCTCAAAAAGAAAACTATCTGCGAATAACGACTTTGACAATATGTCTAAAAGTAATTAATGTATAGAGTAATGGTAAAGCTAACGCGATATAGCTGATAAAACTAATATTAAACAAATAAGCAAAAAAGGAGGCAACAAAATAGATACAGGAATCATAAAAACATAACCGAACACGAACTCCACGATCAATTGTTGGATTAATCACTAAGGAAAGAAAATAAGAAAATAATAAACAAAGAACATAACTAATCAGTAAAGAAATAAGTTCATCTATAAAATTCATTGATTGAAAATATAAATTAGAAGAATAAAGAACATCCAGAATAAAAATTTTAAAATAATAAATGCTTGTTGCATCATTAGCTTTTATTTGTTCAAAAGAAAAACTATCCGTTTGAATATCTATATATTTTTTATTTGAAATTTCTCTAGCACCAACATAAATTTTTGCATCTTCCTCATTTAAAAGAATTAATATGTCAGAACTTGAGCGAGTTTTATCCCATTCCTTATCTAAAATATGTACTTTAAAGCCTTTCCCACTAATGACACCAGAATTTCCAATTAATTTTTTTTCTTTCGCATCATATTGAGCAGAAACTAAATTTCCCGTAATCACTTTAGATGTAATCTCTAATGCAGAAGCCTCATTAAAAGGTTTTTCAATATAACTTCTTCCCGCAAGCATACCACAGGCAATGCAAAAAAATAAAAACAACAAGAGAAGCACTTTACCAAAGCTGTCTTTATTATATTTTCCAATGTACCTAGGATGACAAATACAATCCTTAAATCTTTCCAACATAATCTAAAAACCTCACATTATTTTTATTATACCAAAAAACAACAAATATTACCACTTAAGAATAAAAATTTGTTATAATATATTTTATAAAAGAGAAAGGATTAAAAAAATCTATGAATGAAGAAAAGCATTATCATACTTTAACTGCATATTATCAAAATAAATATAATTGTAAAATTGCCAAAATCGCTCTCAATGCAAATTTTAGTTGTCCAAATAAAGATGGAACCAAAGGAACAAAAGGATGCATCTATTGTTCAAAACTAGGAAGTGGAGATCTTGCTGGAAATAAAAATCTACCTCTAAAACAGCAATACGAAGAAATCAAAGATAAATTAAAAAAGAAATGGCCAAATGCCAAATGTATCCCTTATCTTCAAGCAAATTCTAATACATACGCTCCTCTTCATCGTTTAAAGGCGGTCTATGAAGAAATCATGTCCATAGATGATGATATTGTAGGATTTGCAATCGCAACAAGACCCGATTGCTTTACAGAAGAAATTTACAATTATTTAGAGGAACTGAATCAAAAAATTCCCCTCACCATTGAGCTTGGACTTCAAACAATTAAACCTGAAACCATTCAACTCATTAACCGCTGTTCTACTAACCAAGAATTTGAAGAGTGCGTTCATCAATTAAGAAAAAGAAACATTGAAGTTGTCGTTCATATCATCAATGGATTACCCTATGAAACGAAAGAAGATATGCTGAAAACCATTCACTATTTAAATCAATTTGATATTCAAGGAATCAAATTTCATATGCTTCTTGTATTAAAAAATACTCCTTTAGAACAACTTTACCTTAAGCATCCTTTCCCTCTTCTTTCTTTAGAAGAATACACATCAATTGTTGCAGAACAAATTGCTTATTTAAAACCTTCTATCATCATTCATAGGCTTTGTGCGGATGGAGTTCAACAAGATTTAATTGCTCCAAAATGGACAGGCAAAAAGCTTGTCGTCATGAATGAAATCGACAAGCTTTTAAGAAAACAAAATCTATATCAAGGAGATCTATTTAATTCAACCACCCATCATCATTAAGCAAATATTTACTTTTAAATACACTTTCAAACAAATCATCTGCTAAAAAAGGGCAAACAAGATAAAGCAACTTTAAAAAAGTTTTTCCTTGATCTACATTCATTACTCCTTTATAAATATTGGTTTTAAAAAATGTAATTAAATGTAGGGTATATGAAGGAATATCCCCTTGTTTTAAATAGTTTTCCTCCTCTTTAATGAAAGATGGAAAAACAGAATCTAATGTAGAGGTTTGCCTAAACCCCCGATAATAGACTTCCTCTATGCCCTTTAATAAATTATTCAAGGATTCTAATTCCAAAACCGAATATATAAAATTTTGATTCAGTGGCTTAGATAAAAAATAAAGCCGTAAAGCATCCCCATGAATATGTTCTAAACAATTTTTCATTTCAAAAAGATTATGATTCGCTTTTGTAAAAGGTTTCCCATTTTCATCACACCCATAAGTTTCAATTTCTAGCTTCTGAAAAAGAGGAGGAAGCTCTACCTTAGATTCTTTTTCAATAATTGAAAAAATACATAGTGGAAAAAAGATAGATTCAAATAAATCTGTTTGATAAATTGCCATAAACTGAATCGGAAACCATGCCTTATATAACTCAATTGCCTCTTTTGAAAAAATAGAAATTACCGCTCCAATATCATCATAAAGTAGCGAAAGGATTGGAAGCATTCCAGTAGAAAAAATATGATTGATTGAACCAGAAATGATATTTCCTGGAACATCAATATTTTCATCTAAGATAGGGCGAAGTTTAGCAGAGAAAATAAATGGCAAATATTTTTTCAAAGAATAGATTCGATCCTCACTATCCTTTAAAAAAGGAATTAAAGCTCCTAAAGAATCTAAAGAAGAAAGTAAAATTTTATCTTTCGTATAAACCATTTTACACTGACACATATCCGCATCTAAAAAACTCTTTATAATTACCTCTCTTCCCAATTCTTCTTTCATGCCATTTAAAAAATCACTTTCAATAAAAACACCATTTTGAACTACATCTATAATAGGTAGCCCTTCTTCTTTGGCTGTTATATGATCTAAAGAGTTTAAAAAAGGATTTGCCAAATAAACAGGAACATCATATTTTACACTAATAAAGATTGGAACTTTTTTACCAGTTAAAGGGTTGATGGCATAAGTACCACTGAAAACCCCAAAATCATTTTCATTTTCTAAAGATAAATATAATTCTATGGCTGGATACTCTTCATATAAAGTATATAAAGAAATATCCATATAATCTGGATGAATTAAAATAAAAGAAAGCCCCCCTAAATACTGAGGTTCTTCTAATTCAACTGGAAGTTTTGCCCCATTCGTAACCGCAAGATTCATTTGTAAAATTTCTTTAGGCTCCATCATTTTCAACAAATCATTTTTTTGTTCTTCTTGACAAGGCAAATGATGAATTTTCTCTAAAATTTCATTTTGAATAGAGGATAAATCCAAATAAAAGGCTTTAATTCGATTTGGAACAAATTGATCTTTAGAAAAATAGGAATCAAAGATTTTTTTTCCAGCAACATCTTGATATACCTCAATCCAATCATAACGAATATAGCCTTTTTCATAAAGCTCTACAAAGGCGAGCTGTAAAGAGGTTAAATAATCCTGCTGTTTTAAATCCATTTTCTTTTGTTCATCTATTCCAATTCCAAAGAACTTCATTTGTTCATCAAAGATACTAACAATATCTTTTTTCATCGCTATATTATGTTTCTTATTTTCAATAAAAGAGGAAAATCCTAAGGAATCAAACCCCGTTGGAAATAAAACATTGATCCCCTTCATTCTTTCATAACGTGAATAAAAATCACAAGCGAGTAGAGAACGAAATCGAGCATCTTGAAATCCATACAAATTCGTTTTAGGAAAAGAGGAAAATATAAAAGACTTCTTTTTAACACGATCGTTTTCTACGCGAAAAATCTTTCCTTTATTCCATTTTTCTATCCAATAAGTATAGTCGTGTTTCATCTTAAATTCCTCCTTTCTTCTTTAAAAAATCAGCCGCAACTAGCGGCTGATTCTTACTTTGTTAATTCTTCGATATAGGCAACCAAGTCCCCAACTGTAGCAACTGCCTCAGCCTTTGTATCATCAATTTCAACACCAAATTCATCTTCTAAATCCATAACAATTTCAACTGCATCTAAACTATCAGCACCTAAATCATCTTTTAAAGAAGCATCTAAAGTAACCTTAGAAGCATCTACTTTTAATTCTTTAACAATAATTTCTTTTACTTTATCAAAAACTGCCATAATATAAACCTCCTAAATTTTTACTTATTATAACATTATATTTAAAAATTGTAAATAAAAATCCACCATCAAAATGACAGTGGATTAAATCTTTTATTAAAATAAAGCCTCTTCAGTTTCAACATCAAATAAATGACAATGATTCATATCCAATGCCAAACGAATAGAAGATCCTTTAGCTAAATCATCTCTAGCAGGTACAGAAGCGATAATAGAATCCTCACCAATTGAAGCATAAATATTTGTTTCAGCACCTAAAAGCTCAGACACATCAACGATAACATCAATTATAGAATCTGCATAAGTGTTTAAAACTACTTCGCTATCATGAATATCCTCAGGACGAATACCTAATATGATTTCTTTATCTATATAATTCTTTTCTTTAACAAGGCTCATCTTTCCTTCAGGAATTTGAACATGTTGTGCTCCATCATGAGAAGTAAATTTACCATTCTTATCAATCTTACCATGAATGAAATTCATAGGAGGTGTACCAATGAATCCACCTACAAAGACATTAGCAGGATGTTCATAAATTTCTTTTGGATTTCCAACCTGTTGAATACGCCCATCTCTCATAACAACAATTCTTGATGCCATTGTCATAGCCTCAATTTGATCATGAGTTACATAAATCGTTGTAGAACCTAATCTTCTATGTAATTTAGTTAACTCACCACGCATTGTAACACGCAATTTTGCATCTAGGTTAGATAAAGGCTCATCCATTAAGAATACCTTTGCGTTACGAACAATTGCTCTACCTAAAGCAACACGCTGATTTTGTCCACCAGATAATTGTCTTGGATAACGATCTAATAAATTTTCCAAACCTAAAATTTTAGCAGCCTCAGCAACTCTAGCCTCAATTTCTGGTCTAGGAACTCTACGTAATTGCAACCCAAATGCTAAGTTATTGTAAATTGTCATATGTGGATATAATGCATAGGATTGGAATACCATTGCAATTCCACGATCCTTTGGATTGACATTGTTCATAAGCACATCATCAATATATAACTCACCACTTGTAATATCTTCCAATCCAGCAATCATACGAAGTGTTGTAGATTTACCACACCCAGATGGACCTACAAAAACAATGAACTCCTTATCTTCAATATCCAAATTAAAATCAAAAACAGCTTGAACACCATTTGGATAAATCTTATTAATATTTTTCAAATTTAAAGTAGCCATACTTCTTCCTCCATTTTCTTATTTATATTTTACTAAAATCAAGAACCAAATACTATGTGCAAATTGTACAAAAAAAAGAAATGCAACTAAAGCATTTCTTTTAAGAATAAATCAATTTCATTAAAATGTACACATCATAAAAAGATTTTAAATCAAAACTTTTCAGTTGAAGTAAACGATCGATTTTATATAATAATGTATTTCTATGCATATATATCATACTTGAAGTTTTAGATACATTTAAATCATTTTTAGCCATTGCTAAAATAATTTCTTCTGTCACTCCTGTTTTATTTAAAATAAATTCTAATATGTCTTTTGAATGTTTTATTCTTTTGCTCTTAATTAATAAAGATTTAAAATCATAAGTATCATGATTAGCCTTAGAGAAAAGAGAATAAATTAAGTTTACTTCCTCCAAACAATCATAAGTAGAAATATATAAAGAAATTAACGTATTCAAATCCTCTTCCAAAGAATGAATCGTATCTATAATTTCGCTTTTATTGCCATTAGAAAACCGAACTAATAAAATATTTTCGTTTTCTTGAACGCTATGTGTTCCTAAAAGCATCTGTAATACATCCTCAATTAAAGGAAAATATTCTTTGCCTGTTTTTAAAAGTAAAAAATGCTCCATAAATTAATATACCTTATAATCAGAATTCTCTTCTTCTGGTTCCTGTGAGGGTTGATCATTATATTCATGAACTTCAGCATCAATATAGTCCTCTTTTTGTTCAGGTTTAAATTCAAATTCAACAGGATCTTCTTCAGGGATAAAGCGAGCATTAATCAGTCTTGTACCACTCGCATAATCGCCAATCGAACGCCCATAAGAAGAACAAAAGACAACATTGATAATCAATACAATTATACTTCCACCTAATATATTCGTAAGTAATAATCCACCCACTAATTCTCTTAAACAGAAATATCCAAAATGCATTGGGTCAGTTGGATTCTTCCGTACAACCTTGATTCCCATTGCGGCTCTACCAATGGTCTGCTTAGACCAAAAGACAGGCAACAATACCATATAAAGTAAAATAAAGATCGATAAGATGCCATAATTAATTGCAAAAACAATCAAACAACTTTTTAGTACCTGCGTAAGCCCATCAAAATCATATGCAGTATCGGCAGCAAAACTTTTTATAAATTCTAAAACAACTTTATAATTCTCTTCATATGCAGGAATAAAACTTATGAAAAGAGAGGCTATAAGCTCAATAAGTAAAAAATCAATAAAATAAGCAAAAAATCTTTGAAATAATGTTGCATTTAAATATTTCAAAACCACCACATCCTTTGTTCCTTGATTATAGCATATTTTTTTATTTATTGATATTGTTTTTTAATAAGAAATGTGAATTTGGATATGTTTTTTCTTCTTTAGTTAAGCATAAATTTAAGGATGAAGTGAAAACTTTATGAAAATCTGGAAATAAATACATGGATAAAGCTCCTGGCGTTGTATTAATCTCATTTACATAAATCACACCATCTATCATAAAAAAATCAATTCGGATAATTCCGCTTGCTTGAATCAGTTGATATACTTTTCGAGCAATTTTACAAAAGTCTAGATATCGTTGGTCTTCAATTAAGGCTTGATGCATTACCTTAAAGGAGTCACTATATTTATTATCAAATGTAAAAATTTCATCCTTTTTACAAATTCGTTCTAAATTTGAATACTCATTTTCATTTAATGCTAAATTAAATTCTTCAATTGATTCATAAAAGGGTTGTATAATGAGCTCATGAGCATACTCAAAACATTTAGAAAAAGCTTTATCCCACTCTTCTTCTGTTTTCACAATTTGAATCCCAATGGAAGAACCCAAAGAAAGAGGTTTTAAAATCGCAGGAAGAATCTTAACCTTTTTCCCTTCTAAATAGTCTTCATACGTATAATAAATTGTCTTTATCATTTTAATTCCATTATTTTTCAAATAGAGATAGCTTCTATATTTGTCGATTGAAACCGCACTTGCAAAAGTATCACATCCTAAATATTTAATTTGATGAATTTTAGCAAAGTTGCAAGCCAAACCATCTTCCCCATTTTCGCCATGCATCGCTCCAACAATCGCATTTAACTTCATTTTATTTAGCTTTAATTTCCTTAATTTTTTAGTATTGCCAAATTTAAAATCATTTAATTTCATTTGATCGGCATTATAAAATTCACCCTGCAAAGAACAATAAAGAAGATGAATCTCATAGAATCGCTCGAGCTTTTTCTTTAACTGAAAGGCAGAAATAATTGAAATTTCATGTTCATAACTTCTTCCCCCAAATAATATCCCAAGTCGTATCATAATAATCCCACCCTATATAAATCTGGCACATCATTTTCAATCAACAGCATAGCCCCTTCATAATTCTTTAAAAGCATTAAAAACAATCGATATCCCTCCATAAAATTTCTAACCAAGTAAATTTCTTTGTTAAATTTTTTCAAGCGATAATATAAATATTTTGTTTGATAATAGCCAATCAAAATGATGATATCCGCACTTGAAGCAATATAACTGACAAGATTTTCAAACAATTCCTTTTTGTATCTTCCTAATTCCACCATACCTGGTGTCAATAGTATTTTCTTTCCCTCATGCGTTCTTAAAATATTTAATGCTTCAATAAATCCTTTATAGTTACTATTAAAAGAATCATCTAATAGAGTATATGTTGGCATCTTCTTTACTTCTAACCGATTTTTTTCAGTTTTAAAAGAAAGAATGCCTTTTTCTAATCGCTTTAAATCATATCCCATTTCATATAAATAAGCGATGATGCCTGTCAAATTCAGGATTTGATGACTTCCTACTAAAAAAGTATTCACATGGAGAAGCAACTCCTCATTTTTATAAACATCAAAACTACCCGCATTTATATGCAAAGCCCGATACTCTCCATAAGATATTCCATACGTGATTTTTTTAATTTCTCTAGGGAGCGGATATGCTCTTATATATGGGCAATCATAATTTAATACCGCAACTTCACACCCTTCGGTTATCCTCATCTTTTCCTTGATAATATGGTCCAAACTACCAAAGGTTTCCACATGCATATACCCAATTCCAGTAACAAAAACATGTTGTGGAGATACAATTTTTTTTAATTTAGCAATATCCCTTTGATGACTTGCCCCAAATTCAAATATTAAATTTTGATATAAATTCAAATCCACAATACTATTAATAAATTTAGATATTCCTAATTCTGTATTGTAGCTTTTAGGGGTAGCCGCTGTCTTACTATAAAGATTTAATGCTTGATTCAATAAAACCTTAGTCGATGTTTTACCAAAAGAACCTGTTATTCCAATTGATCGATTTTGATAAGATTTTATTTTCCTTTTCGCTTGAGATATATAAGGATAATTCAGCAAAAAAGAGATAAGGCGTTCTAAACATAATAAAGGAAAAATGGTAAATTCTAAGCCTAACAAGAGATAGTTACCTACAAATGGAATAAATCCAATCCCTAAATAAAGAATTCCTAAAAATCCTAGACGGATACTCCTTTTTGTAAATTTCAGCCGAACCCTCGCAAAAAGATAAAAAATAGCATATAAAATTAAATATATACTCGTTATAACTTTAATAACAAGAATACTTTGATGATAGATTCCAATCAAAACTATAAGAATTGGAAAAATATCATAAAAGATGAAATTTAAAATAAAATGCTTGAAATAAAAGCGAAATTGGTAATGAGCCTGCTGATAAATATTTAAAATCAAATAGAGTTTTAAAAAGGCATAGATGAAAATACTAATTTGCATGATCTTCTCCTACAAGAAAACTCATTAAAATTAAAGTAAATACACTTTCTCGTTCCAAATAAGGAAAATGGCCACATTCTTCAATTTCTAATAAATAAGAATTTGCGATTAACTTTTGAATTTTATATCCTAAAGATAATGGCGTAACGGAATCCTTTGTTCCATAAATCAAAATGGTTGGAACCTTAATTTTTTTATAAGCCCCAGATAAATCATAGTTAACCGCTTTGACAAGCATTATTCTTCGAACATTATCCGCATTTTGATAATCCGTAGATCCCATTTTAACTGGCAAATGGCACTTTTTGAAAATTTTATAAATACGAATCTTTAATCGCTTTGAAAATTTCAACTTTTGTTTTAACCCGGCAGCAGAAACTAAAATCAATTTTTGAACTGGATATTTTGAAGCATAAATCGCAGCAACCCTCGTACCATAGGAATGCCCAAGCAGGATAGGATTTTCTATCTTTTGATCTAATACAAATGCCCGTATCACATCAGCAATATCTGCAACCGACAAAGGAACGCCAATTTCTGATTCCCCAAACCCAGGTAAGCTTATACTATATACCTTATACTGTGAACTCAATGATTTACTGAGTCTTGTAAAGGTGAGTAAGGATGCCCCCCATCCATGAAGCAAAAGGATTGGAGTTCCTGTGCCTTCTACAACATAATTCAAATTTAACCCATTAATTTTTATATCGATACTATCACCAGCCTATATAACTATATGGAGTTCAATATAAAAATATGAAAGGGGCTATTCTTTTAGCCCCAATATTTATTCCATTATTTTCTGAATGACTTCTACCACATCTTCATTAAAAACAAGCTGTGCTCTAGAATCATAAGATGTTTTAGATTTGTTTATTAAAACCAAATTTTTCCCTTTAAAAAATTGCAAATAAGAAGCAGCTGGATAAACCACAAGTGAAGTTCCAACTACAATTAAGCAATCCGCTTCTTGAATGGCTTGAATCGCCTTTTGAACAATATCCATAGAAAGAGGTTCCTCATATAAAACAACATCAGGCTTAATGATTCCCCCACAAGAACAACGATTTACTTTTGTTGGATCTATCGCTTTCAAATCATAAAACTTTTTACAATTCATACAATAATTCCTTTTTACACTTCCATGAAGTTCATATACAACCTTACTTCCTGCTTCTTGATGTAATGAATCAATGTTTTGAGTAACCACAGCTTTAATTTGCTTTAAATTTGCAAAATAAGTGTGAGCTATATTTGGTTTCGCATTTGGATAAACCATTTTGTTTCCATAAAAGTCAAAAAATTGTTCTGGATGCTTCATAAAAAAAGAATGAGAAATGATTTCTTCTGGCGAAATTCTACCTTTAGATTCATGATATAATCCTTGTTCAGAACGAAAATCTGGAATACCAGAAGGGACAGATATTCCAGCTCCTGTGAATAAAACAATATTCTTACTTGTTTGAATGATTTGTTTTAATTGTGTATAAGAATCCATAATCTCTTCTCCTTCTTTATAAAATATATAATCTAATTTTTCAATTCCTCAACCTTAGAATTATCAAAATATTCCATTTTTTCATATTTTGTTCCCACAACTAACGAATGAGGAAATTCTAAAGACTTCGCTTTAAAAGTAGCAACGGCTTGATTATAATTTTGAATAGATAAAGCCAAGTGATTTTCAATAGAAAGTAATTGTTCTAATACTTCAGTCGATTCTTGTTCTTTCTTCTCTTCACACTCTGAATATAGTTGATTGAATTGTTCATTTGCTTGAACATATTCTTTTATCGTTTGTCCTACTTCTATAGGAAGATCCTCTTCAATTAAATTTTGAATAATTTCTTTTTTCTTTTCTAAATCTGTTTGAATTTGAGTATCTAGGTTTTTAATTTCCATCGCAAAAAGTTTAAATTTATAGCGAGTGATAATAAACCAAAGAAGGATGACCAAAATAAAACATAGTAAAACAATTGAAACAACGATAGGTAAAACAATTCTACTAGTAACACCAAATTCCATTTAATTCCCCTCCAACTCTAAATTCCTTGCAAGTAGTTATTATAGGGCTGCAAGTAATTCCTCAATTTTATCCGTTTTTTCCCATGGAAGATCTAAATCCTCTCTTCCAAAATGACCATAAGCAGCTGTTTGTAAATAGATAGGCCGTTTCAAATTTAAACCATCAATAATCCCCTTTGGTGTCAAAGGAAATACTCGTTCTATTGCCTTAGAAATTTGGTCTTCACTGATTTTAGATGTCCCAAAAGTATCTACAAGAATAGAAGTAGGATGAGCCACACCAATAGCATAAGACAATTGTATCTGACATTTTTCTGCTAGTCCTGCCGCAACAACATTTTTTGCAATATACCTTGCCATATAAGAAGCACTTCGATCCACTTTTGATGGGTCCTTACCTGAAAATGCTCCACCACCATGAGGGGCAGATCCCCCATAAGTATCTACAATTATTTTTCTTCCTGTCAAGCCAGAATCTCCAGCAGGTCCTCCTACTACAAATCTTCCTGTAGGATTAAACAAAAACTTTGTATTAGAATCCAATAAAGAACTTGGAATAATTGGATGAACAACTTCACGTTTTAAATCCTCTGCTAGAATCTTCATATCTACCTCTGGAGAATGCTGGGTTGAAATTAAAACCGTATCCACCCGGAAAGGATGACCCTTTTCATCGTATTCTACAGTAACTTGTGTTTTTCCATCTGGTCGTAAATAATCCAAAATTCCCTTTTTTCGTACTTCTGTTAACCGTTTTGCCAGTTTATGTGCCAAACTAATCGCAAGAGGCATTAGTTCTTTTGTTTCATTGCAAGCATAGCCAAACATTAATCCTTGATCTCCAGCTCCTTGTTCATGACTAGATGTTTCATCAACACCCATCGCAATATCAGGAGATTGAGGATCAATTGCCGATAATACAGATAAATTATCCGCATCAAAACCAAATTTCCCTCTTGTATAACCAATATCGGCTACTGTTTTACGAACAATATTTTGTAAATCGACATAATGATTTGTCGTTATTTCGCCAAATACCATGACAAGACCCGTTGTACAAATAGTTTCACAAGCTACTCGAGCATTAGGATCATGTGCCAAAATTTCATCTAAAATTGCATCTGAAATCTGATCTGCTATTTTATCTGGATGTCCTTCGGTTACAGATTCTGATGTAAATAATCGTTTCATTTTATAACCTCCTGAATTGCTTTCGCTAACTGATCCGCACAAGAGGTTGGTCGCATGCCACAAGTATTTCCTTTTAAAATATCCATAATATCCGTTGCTTTTTTTCCTTCTACTAAAAGACCAATTGCTTTTAAATTTCCATTACATCCCCCTAAAAAACTCACATTATGAAGAATTCCATTTTCATCAATATCAAATGTTATTTTTTTAGAACATGTTCCCTCAGTTGTATAATTATAAGTCATATGTTTCTCCTTCATTATCATCATATATTTTTTCAAATTCATCCCCGAACCGAACAAAACGTTCAAAGATATTATCATCAAAATAAATCTTGAATCGGTCGGTCATATATTGCATAGAAAGCTTATGATTTAAAGCTTTCTTAAACGATTTGATATTTCTCATATTCACATATAGATCACAAATCATTATGATTTGAGTAGGGGTATCAAACCCTACACTTTTCATGCTTAAAATAAATTCCTCTGTATCAGAACCTTCAAAAGGAGCTCTCATAATATTTTCTAGTCTTCTTTCAATTTGTAATCTTGAAATAATGATACTTCCCAAATCCGTTTGTTCCTTAAGCATTTCAAACTTTTCGTCTTCACTTGCTCCCTGAGGAATAAAATTCACAGTACGTTCCACATGAATTTTAGCAAAGGTTTCAATTTGAAGACATTCTTCTTCTGGTAAATTTAATAATTCCGCTAGCCTTCTAGCCATAACTGAAGCTAAAAGAATACTATTTTTATCTGCTTCACTTCTAGAAGAATCTGCTAAAGTTGCGTCAAATATTTTGGTTACCACACTTGTGAAATTTTCCTGAACCTCTCTTCGCTTCATTAACTCCTTTTTTCGCTCTTCCTGCATATATCCACTCATAGAAACAATGGAATATAAAACGAGCATAAAGATTCCTAATAGAATTGTACGAATTAGAATATCCTTAAACTCATTGCTGGTGAAAAAAGTTGTAAAAAACAATTTAAAATCACTTGCAATATCGGAAAACATAATTTCATAAGTGACCGTAAAATGCAAAATGGTTACCAAAACCATAACCCACTCAAAAACAAATTTTAATAATTTTTTATCCTGGTAAAACGAACAAACCACTAAAGAGTAATAAATTAAGATATATCCACATTCCTTTAAATAATCTGCTGAGCCATATTTCAATTTAAAATAAATAACTAAGGACAGTAAAAACATATAGAAGCAAGCAACATAACTTGCAATGGTTTGGGTTGTTTTATCTTCAGGATTTTTATTAATGGTTTTTTTCAATCCTGCATTTACCAAAAATGTGACAGGAAATAAAATAAACGTTAAAACAATGTTAGATCGTTCTCCAAAACTCAAAAAAGCAAACATTAATGTAAAGATGAGGTTGGAAACAAAAATAATGTTTTTAATTACTATATTTTTACGATATAAAACTTTTGTATCATCCGTTATATCAATTCCGCTTTCAAATCCAAAAGCATTGCTGAAAAACTTATTATTTTTTATTTTTGCTTTTAACGACAAAATCTAAACCCCCTTAACGTATAAAATTATATCACAATTCAACAAGAAATTACATCATACTCTTTAAATATTTTTTGACCATTTAAAAAATCTTTTACTTTCATTTTTTTCTTTCCTGGAATTAAAATTTCTTCTATCTCTATCGCACCATCTAAGGTTTTAACTAAAAGTTTCTTATTTAAAGATAAAATTGTTCCTGGACAATTCCTACTAGAATCTAAAACAACCCTAGCCTCATATATCTTGATTCTCATTCCATGAAAGAAAATTGTAGCCCCAGGTTCTAAAGCTAAACTATGAATTTGTCTTAGAACCTCTTTACTTGGTTTATTAAAATTTAGAATTTCTTCTTCAGGCTCTATATTGGGAGCGTAGGTAGCCTCTTGTTCAATCTGAGCTATGCCCAAATTTTTCCCATTATATACATCCTCTATAACTTCTAATAACAAATCTCTTCCTAAATAAGACAATCGTTCAAACACCATAGATGAAGTATCTTTATCTGTGATTTCACATTCAGTTTTACCATACATCACACCAGAATCAAGTCTTTTTGCCATTTCAATGATTGTAACTCCTGTTTTGGTATCTCCATTTCTAATCGCTCTTTGAATCGGTGCTCCCCCACGATATTTCGGTAAAAGAGAACCATGAACATTTAAAGTTTTTTTAAAAAGATTCAAAATCGTAGAAGGCACATATTGCCCATAAGCCGCACTAACCAATACATCTGGATTCATTTGTTTAATTTCTTCATAAAGCTCTTTTACCTTCTCAGGCTGACGAAGAAAAAGATTTCTTTTTTTTGCTTCTTTTGCAACAGGTGTATCTAAGAAAATTCCTTTTTTCTTCACCCGGTTGGGTTGAGAAATCACAAGAAGAACCTCATACTTCTCATCTAACGCTTTTAAAATTGGTACAGCAAAATCGGGAGTCCCCATAAATACAATTTTCATTTCATCACATCCTTGTTATTTTAATAGAAACTGTCTTATGATTTTGATAGAAAGGATAAATCTCTTTAATGCATTCAAATACTTCATCCTCTACTATTTTTAACTGAACAGTATAACGAAATACATCATTTAATTTAAATGGTAGGGCTTCAGCTGGCCCTAAAACCACACTTTTATGAGCTTTCTTCTGAGTAATATATAGAATGTTTAAGGCTTCTTCATAAGCAGCTTTTGCATCCTTTGATTCTACACAAATCTCTACTGCAGTTGAAAAAGGAGGCATATTTGTAATCCTTCTATATTCCATTTCTTTTTTAAAAAAAGAATCATAATCATCATATAAAGCACTTTGGAGAACAAAATGCTTAGGTTTGTAGGTTTGAATAATAACTTTCCCTGGTTTTGTACCTCTACCTGCTCGACCTGAAACTTGTTCAATCAAATTGAAAGCCACCATATTTGAATCATAATTTGGATAATGTAAAGCTAGATCTGCATTCACGATACCAACCAAAGTAACATCTGTAAAATCCAATCCCTTAGCAATCATTTGCGTTCCAACTAAAATATCTGCCTCATGATTTTTAAATTTAGAAAATGCTTCCTCGTAGTCACATACTTTTTTGGTTGTATCTAAATCCACCCGTAGAACTCTAGCATCAGGTAAAAGATTTTCAATCTCTTCAAATACTTTTTCTGTACCACTTCCTACAAAACGGATTTTATCACTATTACAAGAAGGACATGCAGTTACATTGGGCCTAGTATACCCACAATGATGACATTTTAAGGTATTCGTTATACGATGATATGTTAAAGATACATCACAATGCGGACAATTGATTACCTCACCACAACTTCTACACATAACAAATGAAGAATGCCCTCTTCGATTTAAAAATAAAATCGCTTGTTCTTTTCTTTTGTAAGTCGCTAGAAGTTCTTCTTTTAAACAATTAGAAAACACACTCTTATTCCCCTGTTTCAACTCCTCTGCCATATCTACTAATATCTTTTTAGGTAAGGGCTGTTGATTGGCTCGTACAGGTAATGTTAAAAGTTCATATTCTCCTTGAATCGCTTTATAATAATCACATACATTCGGTGTAGCGGAGCCCAATACTAATGGACAAGAATGAGTCTTACTTCTTATTGATGCTATTTCTAAGGCATTATATTTAGGCTGATTATCTTGCTGATATGATCCTTCATGGGCTTCATCGATAATGATAATTCCTAAATGGTTGAGGGGAGCAAAAATTGCAGATCGAGCTCCAATGACGATTTTTACCTTATGATCTAATATCCTCTTCCACGCACTATACCGCTCATACATTGTTAGTCTAGAATGAAGAATTGCAATTTCTTTTCCAAAATGATTTTTAAAAATAGATGTAATTTGAGGAGTTAAAGAAATCTCTGGAACAAGCATCAAGGCTTCTTTGCCATTTTTTAAAACATCTTCAATCCACCGTAGATATAGTAGGGTTTTACCTGAACCTGTAACTCCATGAAGAACATAGGTTTTATGCACATTTAGCTGAAGACTATGATAACAATTTTCTTGAGCGGCGTTGAGAGGATAAGTAGTAAAGTCCTTAAAAACACCACTTTCCTCTTTTAATAATTCTTTTTTATAAGAACCTAATATTTTTTTATCCAACAAAGTTTTTACTACTGATTTAGAATACCCACTATCTTCTAATAAAACTCCGATTGGTATTGGTTCATTTATTTCTTGTAAATAGGCAATTACGCCTTCTTGTTGCCTGCTGGTAAGCGGAATTGTATCATCTAAAATATAAACATATTCTATATAAGTTTCATTTCGATTTTTTTTCAGTTTTGTATCAAGAGTAATTAAATTTTGTTTATAAGCATCAAAAATACGCTTTAGCTCCTCTGGAGTCCGATGATCAAGGATAATCTCTTTTCTTCCCTTAAATATATCCTCTAATCCTTGAGGAATAGGATCTGCTTTAGCTACCTTTTGATATTTTACTTTTAATGCTGCAGGTATCATAGTATCTAACGCAACAGCATAAAAAGAAAAATTATGTTCAGCAATATATTTAGCAAGCTCAATTGCTTCTTCATTTAAGACGGGATACACATCAACCAATTCACAAATTTCCTTTAATTTTTTGGTATACGTTGTCTTATTCTTAAGTTCAATTACATATCCAATAACCACACGGTTTCCAAATAATACTTTAACTCGATACCCTATTTGAATTCCATTTTCTAAATGGCTTGGAACAAGATAATCAAAGCTTCGATTGACTTGTTTCGCATTCACATTTACAATTACACTTGCAATCATCCTGTTCCCTCCTTTATAGCATGAAGAAAAGCCATCAGAAAAGATGGCATCATTTTTTTAGAAAAAATATAAAACCATCATTCAAGCATTAGCACCTTACTTAAAAGGTTGCTGAAGAGTCACAGAGCTTGCCTCTCATCTTCTCTTTATGGGTAAATTCATTATACATTGTTTTTCCTTAATTTACAATAGAATATAGATAAAAAGAAAAATCTATTTCAGATTTTTTCTAAAATAGACTTTATTTTTTCGTTGGTTTTGTTGTCGTCTTAGGTTTTGCCTTCGGAGTTGGTTTTTGAACCACTGGTTTAGGCTTAGAAACAGGAGTCACCTGCTTTGGAGTTACCTTTGTTGTTGTCGTTTTTCCCTTTTCTACTGGCTTTGAAACAACAGCCGGTTTGGTTGCTTCTTTACCATCCTTCTTTTCGACTGGCTTTTCCTCTGGCTTTTTGGCAGTAGGCTTAACTGTTACCTTAATGACTTTCTTTTCTTTTTCTAATTTTTTCAACTTAGCTAAATCATATTCTACCTGCGTAATTAAGGACTTTCCCTTTGGAACAGATAAGATTCCCTTATTTACTAAAGACTTTTGTTTTAATTCAACAATAGCGGATAAAAAACGATCTGT
The DNA here is from genome assembly GCA_910584005.1 of uncultured Anaeroplasmataceae bacterium. GTDB lineage: Bacteria > Bacillota_I > Bacilli_A > Acholeplasmatales > Anaeroplasmataceae > Pelethenecus. Next base: position 585,328 of record CAJTXR010000001.1, read on the forward strand.
AACACCCGCTTGTAAAATTGTAACCCCATGAGAGAATAAAAATTTAAACACCCCATAAATTGCAGGTCTAGATAAATACATTTCAAATTCAATCTGTTGAACATAATAATACATTCTAGCCAACCGTTCGAGAGAATCATCCCCATCTGCAAAATAATTATCAATATCTGCACAAATTTTAGTACATTTTCTCATACATTCCTTAGAAGAGTTACATGCTTTTAATATTGGACTAATTAAAGGATAAAAACTGATTACTAATATTAGGTACTGACTCGTTTCTTTTTTGAAGAACACGGCACCTACAAATAAGGCGATAACGCCAATCAAAATAAAGAAATAAAGATAAAAAATTCTACTTAAGAGATATTTATTCGTTGCGGCATTCACTCGGCAAATATATAAATAACTATAATCATCTGTAATTTCTTTTGGAACATATATTTCATTATATTCTTCGACTTTTTCTAATTTAGGTAATCCTTTACGAATCGCTAGTTCATTTAACTCATTCGTAAGTTCTCGATCATATTCTATTTTGGAAAAAGCAGATCCAGTAACTCCAGTTTCATATAGTTGTAAGGAAGAAATCGCAACCTCCTTATGTTTATTTAAAAATGAAGTTGCCGCTTCTGTTATTAAAGTTAATGCAAAGGAAATTAAAGAACAAATTAAACTTTGCGTTTCTGTTACCTGAGGAATAAAAGTAAGTACAACAGGTACTACAGCAAGTAAATATAAAATAATACGAATAATCTTTAGTTCAAAAAACATTCGATTTGATGCATAATAAAATTTTGCATGCTTATCTAATTTACATCTATCACTTACCTTGTTGACCATGTAAAACACCTCTCATACATTTTATTATTATAAAATTTATTACTTATTTTGTCAAATCTTTTCCTATTGTATAATATCTTTAATTTTCGCGGCTAAAACTTCAATTGCTACATCGTGCTTTGTATCATTTGGAATAATTATATCTGCAAATCGTTTTGTAGGAGCAATATATTCATCATACATTGGCTTAACTGTACTTAAATACTGAAGAATTACACTATTCATATCTCTTCCTCGTTCATTAATATCCCTTTTCAATCTTCTGATAAAACGGATATCTGGGTCAGATTCAACATAAATTAAAATATTACTAATATCTCGAATTCTTTTATCATATAATGCCAAAATTCCTTCTAAAATAATAACTTTGCTTGGATGAATTTCATTCGCTTCTAATTTTTTTCTTGTATGTTCCTTAAAATCATAAACAGGAGAATAGATTGTATTCCCAGACAAAAGGTTTTTTAAATCATCAAACAATAAATCCATATCAAAAGAATTTGGATGATCATAATTTGTTTTTTTACGCTCTTCTATTGTCATTTGATCCTGAGATTTATAATAATTATCCTGACAAATTACCATTACATCCTTAGAATCAAAATGGTCCATAATTTCATGAACAACTGTCGTTTTTCCACTTGCTGTACCTCCAGCAATTGTAATTAAAATTGGTTTCATATTTAGCCTCTTTTCTTACTTCAATCTATTCTATCATACATTTAAACTTTTTTCGACATAAAAAGAAAAAATCTAAAGATTTTCTTTAGACCCTTCCTTGCAATTTTTCAATTAAAAAATCAAGCACAAAATCAACAGATGCTAAACGTACATCCATTCGTCCCACGTTCCCAAAATATTTGGTTACGCTGTAAAGTTCTCCTTGAATGTAAAATCCAAAACAGACCATACCAATCGGCTTTGTTGGTGTTGCTCCTGTAGGACCCGCAATTCCAGATATTCCTACTCCAATTTGAGCATTTGCTTTTTTTGCACAACCTAAAGCCATTTCTCTTGCAACCGCTTCACTGACAACACCATAAGTTTCTATCGTGCTTTCTAATACATCAACAAGCTGAACCTTTGCTTCATTCGCATAAGTAACAAAAGACATATCGATTACTTGAGAAGCTGCCGGAACATCAACAATTGTGGAAGCTAGCATTCCCCCTGTACAACTTTCGGCACAAGATATTTTATAGTTTTTTTGAATTAAGAGTTCCACTAATTCTTTATTTTTCATCAAAATCACCTACACTAATAGTTTAACACATTTTCCGAAAAATAAAAGAAAAAAGACATGAAACCATGCCTTTTCTTTCTTATTCTAAATAAAATGATAATGGATAAGTCAAATACTTTATTTCTTCTAAATTATCACATGTAATAAATCCAGGTTCTGCTAATAACAGGCTAGGAATACGGTTGACGATTGTAGCACAAGTATGTTCAACTGTTGCCGGCTTTTCAACCTTAAATTTAACATTTGGTTCACCCGTAATTTCCCAATCGCACATATCGCCATCATTTGGACCATATACCTTACCAATCGTTTCTTCTTCAATTGTGATTCCTTGATAAGTTTCTACAGTCACTACCGCTGACATACCAATACAATTTCCTGCAGGGATTGTTTTTCCTAAGGTTGAACTATATAAAGGCTCATCTATGCAATAAGGAACATTCTTTTGGGAAATAGACCGAATCGTTAAGCCCAGTTTTGAAACAATAGCCTCCGTTGCATTCCATGCATAAGATGGCACAACCTCTTTTGGATGAGCTAAAGTTTTTTCAAACTCTTCTTTTGTTAGTCCACATCCATGTGCTTGAGCTAAGGCTAAGCCATAATCTTCAACATTGTAACTATAAGCTCCCTTAATTTTTTGAATATGATGCGTTCCCCCACATACCATACCAACCATATTAATCCAGAAAATATCCTGCATGCCAGATCCTGTAATGCTACATCCATTTTGTTTGGCAAGTAGATCTAATTCATTTGTTAGTTTCGCTGCCGTAGTCCAAGGGTAAATTGCTTCTTCACAAGTCGTAATGACATGAATTCCTCTACTTAAACATTTTTTACATGCATCATAAATATCAGATACAAAACTAAAAAGTGTAATAATTGCTACATCTGCATCACAGGAATCTAAAACAGCATCTGCATCAGATGAAATGAGTGTTCCTGTTTGAATTCCTAATTCTGCATATTCTCCAACATCCTTCCCTACAATATCTGGATGGATATCAATTGCACCTACAATCTCTGCACCCTTTTCGTGTAAATATCGTAAGATATATTTAGACATCTTACCACAACCATATTGTACTACTCTTATTCTTCTCATATATTCCTCCGTAAAAAAGATGTACTTCTACAATATAGTATATGGACAAGCAAAGAATTTTAGACCAAAAAAAGAAAAGTTTTACCTTTTCTTTTTTTAATACTTATTTATTTTGAAATCTGGGAATTTCTAAAGAAACAACTAAGCCTTTATGTGGGGTTAAAATATGGTTTTCAACCTCTTCTTCATACCATCCTTTTTCTACAGAGTCCCACGTTTTATCTGCCAATACCTTAAATTCAATTAATTGACCTTCAGGAAGCAACTTAGCTACATGAAAAATATTTTGATCGGCTAAGTATTCTAACTTCACTGCCTGTTCTGGATTCCAATTTCCCAAAGCTGGACAAGACCCCAAAATGTAAACCTCTTTACTGGCTACTGTTGCCACATTGATTTCAACTTTTATATTTGCCATAGTTTCTTTATCCTCCTAACCTTATTTTTATTATACTCCCAATGGATATGGATTTCAATTCCTTATCCTTACTCTAATTCTAATTTCCCTGTGTATAGTTGATAGTATATTCCTCTTTGTTTTAACAACTCCTCATGGTTTCCTCTTTCCATAATTTCCCCATGATCTAAAACAAGAATCACATCCGAATTTCTAACTGTAGATAGCCGATGGGCAATCACAAAAACCGTTCTTCCCCTCATTAAATTATCCATACCATCTTGGACCAAACGTTCCGTTCTAGTATCAATTGAGGAGGTTGCCTCATCTAAAATTAAAACTGGAGTATCTGCAATCGCAGCCCTAGCAATACTTAATAACTGGCATTGACCCTGACTTAAATTTCCTCCATCTGCAGTCACTATCGTATCATACCCATTTGGAAGTCGTTTAATAAAACCATCCGCATTGGCTAGTCTTGCCGCTTTATATACCTCTTCATCTGTAGCTGTAAGTCTGCCATAACGAATGTTTTCCTTAATGGTTCCCGTAAACAAATGGGTATCCTGTAAAACAATCGCTAAAGAATGTCTTAAATCTTTTTTTAAAATTTGCTTTATGTCAATCCCATCATATAAAATGGTTCCCGAATCAATTTCATAAAACCGATTAATCAAATTTGTAATGGTGGTTTTTCCCGCACCTGTTGCCCCAACAAAAGCAATTTTTTGTCCTGGAGTTGCATATAAATTTAATTCTTTTAATATTTTCTTATTCTTATGATAGGAGAAATCTACATCACAAAACCGTACATCCCCTTGTAAAACAGTTAGGGATTGATCCTCATATTGCCAAAACCACTGGGCGTTTTCACCCTCATTTTTTTTAATTAGTTTAACATTTCCTTGATCTATTTCCACTTTTTCTTCCATAAGCGAAAATAAGCGTTCTGCTCCCGCAAGACCATTTAAGAGTAAATTGGATTGTTGAGTGAATTGATTAATTGGCATGGCAGCCTGTCGTACAAAAACCAAATAAGAGGCAATGCCTCCTAAAGTAAAGGAAATAAATGGAAAATATCCTAATGCGATTAACCCACCTATTATCGCTACGATTGCATAATTGATATATGAAATAGAAACAACCATTGGAATCATCGACATCGTATACTTCAAAGCCTGATACCCTGCCTTTTTTAATTGTTCATTTTCTTTTTGAAAATTGTTTATATTTTCCTGTTCATGATTAAAAACTTGAACTACTTTTTGACCAGAAATCATTTCCTCCACAAATCCATTCACATTTCCTAACACTTGTTGTTGTCTAGCAAATGCTCTTTTTGATTTTTTAGAAGCATAAAAAATATATGTAAACATCAATAAATAAAATAAAACACAGATGATGGATAAGAACCAATTTAAAATAAAAATTAATAGAATTAATCCTATAATTTGAATAAAATTAGAAATCAGCATTGCGAAAGCATTGTTAAGGGCATCACTTAAAGTATCAATATCATTCGTATAATGACTCATAATCTGCCCATGCGTACGTCCATCAAAATAAGATAAAGGTAATTGTTCCATGTGAGAAAACATATCTCTTCTCATTTCATAAATTATTTTTTGTGATAAATGAATCATAATTTGTGAGTATCCCAAAGTAGATAAAACACTAATACCATAAATACTTGCTTCAAGCAAAACTGCTTGCCATAATTTAGAGTAAGCTGGATCCTTTGTATAAGTATCAATAATCGGTTTAAACATATAAGTACCTAGTAAGTTTGCACTTGCGGATAAACTAACCAATAGAACCACCAAAAACAGTAACACCTTATGTCGTCCCATATAAGACAATAAATTTCGTATTGTTTTTTTCAAATGATCTGGCCGTTTTACAGAAACAACAGGTGGCATTATAAAACACCTCCTAACTGCTGATGATAGAGTTCTTGATAAATTTCATTTCGTTTTAATAATTCATCATGAGTGCCAATATCTTGAATTTTTCCCTCATCTAAAATCACAATCCGATCCGCATTCATCACAGAAGTAATTCTTTGAGCAATGATTAGATTTGTTGTGTCCTTTAATGAGCGAATCGCACTTGTAATTTTTCTTTCTGTTTCCATATCACAAGCGGATGTAGAATCATCAAAAATAATTACTTTCGGCTTTTTTAATAACGCACGAGCAATACAAAGTCTTTGCTTCTGCCCTCCAGAAACATTGACACCTCCTTGACCTAAATCATAAGAATATTGTCCAGGTAAATTCTTTATAAACTCATCCGCACAGGCCATTTGACAGGCTTCCTTTATTTCTTCATCTGTAGCCTCTTTATTTCCCCATAATAAATTTTCTTTAATCGTCCCATGAAATAAAACATTTTTCTGTAAAACAATTGAGATTGCATCTCTTAAAGCGACAATGTCATATTCTTTTACATTAATTCCATTAAGAAGTACCTCTCCATTAGTAACATCGTACAACCTTAGAATTAAAGAAACCAAAGTAGATTTTGCAGAACCTGTTCCACCTAATATTCCAATACTCTCCCCTGAATGAATATGTAAATTGATTTGAGATAAAACATTTTCACCTGTTCCATTTTGGTATTTAAAACTCACATTTTTAAATTCAATTGTTCCAGCTTCAATTTTTGTAATCGCATTCTCTTTTGAAACAATATCGGTCTGCTCCTCTAGAACCTCTTTAATTCTTTTAGAAGATGCAAAGGAACGATTCATCAATAAAAAAACATTAGATATCATCATTAAAGAATTGACAACTTGTAAAATATAAGATAAAAGTGCCGAAAGGCTCCCCACTTCTAATTCGTTATTATGAACTAAAATTGATCCAAAAGTTAAAATCAAAACCGTAATTGTATATAAAATGAATTGGAAGGAAGGCGTGTTTAATTGAGCGATGCGAAATGTTTTTTTCGTAGTCTGCATGACTTGTTCATTTGCTTGATTAAATTTGTTAATTTCATGTTCCTCTCTTACATAGGCTTTAACTGTCCGAATGGCTGTCACGTTTTCTCTTACCACGCGATTTAAATCATCTACATTTTCCTGTAGAATACTATATTTTGGAGCGGTATATCGGATAATTAAAAATAATATAATTCCTAAAATTGGAACTGCCCCTACAAATATCCAAGCCACTTTTGGTGCCATAAGAAAGGAAAGACCAACTCCCATAAAGAGCATTAATGGCGATCTACACAAAGGTCTTAATCCTCCAACAAGCGTGTTTTGTAAAATCATCACATCATTTGTCGTTCGAGTAACTAAGGAAGAAGTTCTAAAATGATCTAAATTAGAAAATGAGAAACTTTGGATTTTGGCAAATACCTCTTGTCTTAAATGATAAGAAAAATTGGTAACTAAGCGAGCATTATATTTGGCATAAAAATGGCCTGTGAGTAAAGAAATCAATGCACAACCGATAATCAATCCCCCTGAAAGTAAGATTTGATTCATATCAGAATTCTTAATTCCTTTATCAATTATATCCTTCATCAAAAAGGGGATAATTAATTCAAAAACAGTTTCAAATACAATTAAACCAATTGCCATAATTAAATCTTTTTTATAATACTTTAAATATCTTAATATATACGCTAAATCTTTCATATTCCCCTCCATCTATAAATTTCATACTTTTAAATTATATCATTTTTTCTCAAAAATGAAAAGGTTATGCTTCTTCTATTTTTATTTCTTTATGATATAATAAGAGTAAGAAAGGAGAAAAAAATGAAAGAAATTGTTCCCCTATTACTCAACTGGTTTCCCGAACATAAACGAGATTTAGAATGGAGAAATACAACCTCTGCTTATTCTATCCTCATCAGTGAAATCATGTTACAACAGACTAGAGTAGAAACTGTACGACCCTATTATCTTCGCTTCATCAAAGAACTACCTGATTTTAATGCTTTAGCATCTTGTGAAGATCAACGATTACTGAAATTATGGGAGGGATTAGGATATTACTCTAGAGCCAGAAACTTAAAAAAATGTGCTCAACAAATTGTGAGCAAGTATCATTCAATCTTTCCTGCAAATTACGAAGATGCAATTGCTTTACCTGGAATTGGAGCCTACACTTGTGGAGCGATCCTATCTAGAGCTTATCAAATGAAGTATGCAGCAGTGGATGGAAATGTATTACGCGTTTTAACTCGCTATCTATGCTGTGATAAAGATATCCAAAAAGAATCAACAAAACTTTATTTCAAATCTGAAATTGAAAAAATCATGCCCGAACAAAGCGGAATGTTTAATGAAAGTCTTATGGAATTGGGAGCTACAATCTGTATGCCAAAAATCACAAAATGTGATGAATGCCCTTTAATGAAAACCTGTAAATCCTTTAAAAATCATAGTCAGTTGGCATATCCTGTAAGGACAGAAAAAAAAGAAAAGAAAATCTTTGAATATACCTGTCTATTTGTTACCAATGGAAAAAACTATATATTAATACCAAAAGATCAAAATGTGCTAAAGGGACTTCCTGCTCCTTTTCTTATTGATTCATTTATTACTTCAAATGAAGCAATAGAATATATCGAACAACAAGGATTCATGGTTAAAAACATTCTTCCCCTAAAGGATAATAAGCATATTTTTACGCATCAAATTTGGTATATGAAAAGTTATCTTATAAACGTTTTGGACATTCAAAATTTTCCTTCCTATTCTGTAAAACAACTACAAAAGGAAATCAGTATCCCAACCTGTTTTAAAAAAATAATGAAGGAGTTTATTGACCTTTAATCAAAAAAACTGTCTTTAAATAAGACAGTTTTTTTATTTTAGCCGATAGAATCCGTCATTTCAAGTTTAATTAAACGATTTAATTCAACTGCATATTCCATAGGAAGTTCTTTTGAAAAAGGCTCAATAAATCCCATGACAATCATTTCTGTCGCTTCTGCTTCGGTTAATCCTCTACTCATTAAATAAAAAAGTTGTTCTTCATTAACCTTAGACACAGTTGCCTCATGTTCAATAAACATATCACTATTTTTTCCTATATTTGTAGGAATCGTATCTGAAGTCGATATATTATCTAATATTAATGTATCACATTCAATATGAGCTCGTGCTCCCAAAGCCTTAGCTCCACAAGATGCTGTACCACGATAATTGACTTTACCGCCCCCACGACAAATCGATTTAGAAATAATTGTTGAACTAGAATGCTCCCCTAAATGAATCATCTTAGCTCCTGTATCCTGGATTTGATTTTCTGCTGCAAAAGCAATCGAAACAGTCGTTCCCTTACTATATTTTCCCTTTAAAACACAAGCGGGATACTTCATATTTAATCCTGCCCCTACGTTTCCATCAATCCATTCCATATGTCCTTCATCATCCACAATTGCACGTTTCGTAACTAAGTTCACAATATTATTGGACCAATTTTGAACAGTGGAATATCTGCAATGTGCCCTTTTGCCTACAAAAATTTCTACAACAGCCGCATGCAAGCTATCCTTTGAATATTGAGGAGCTGTACACCCCTCAACATAATGGATATCTGCATCATCATCTACAATGATTAAAGTTCTTTCAAACTGTCCCATTCGTTCAGAATTAATTCTAAAATAGGATTGAACAGGCTTCTTTAGCTTTACCCCTTTTGGTACATATATAAAAGAACCACCGCTCCACACGGCTGAGTTTAAAGCCGCATATTTATTATCCGTATAAGGTATAAGTTTACCAAAATACTTTTGCATAAGATCTGCATGCTCTTTTAATGCAGTGTCTGTATCACAAAATATTACACCTAGTTCATCCAGTTCTTTTAAATTATTATGATAAACTACCTCAGATTCAAACTGCGTGGATGATCCTGCTAAATACTTTGCTTCCGCTTCTGGAATTCCTAATTTTTCAAAAGTATCTTTAATTTTATCTGGAACATCATCCCAACTCTTTTCCGTTTTTTCTGTTGATTTTATATAATATGTATATTCATTAAAATCAATTCCAGATAAATCAGGCCCCCAACTAGGATTTTTCAATTTCAAAAAGGAATCATAAGACTTTAAACGAAAATCTTTCATCCAACTCGGTTCATGTTTTGCCTTTGAAATAAATTCAACAACCTGCCTGGATAAGCCTTTTCCACTCGTTAAAACAGCCTTCGTTTCCGTTTTAAACCCATACTTATAATCCCCGACAATTTCCTCAACTTTTTCTTTATTCATGATGTTCTACCTCATCAATCGCTTTTTCTACACATTTCCATGCGAGAGTCGCACATTTGATTCTTGCTGGAAAATCGCGGACACCCTTATAGGCAATTGCCTCTTCTAGCTTGTCCTCATCAGGAAGTTCCTCACCCTTAACCATGGAATAAAAACTTTCAATCAAATCATGAGCCTCTTCAACTGTTTTCCCTTTTAAAAGTTCACTCATTACAGAAGCAGAGGATAGACAAATGGAACACCCCTTTCCATCCTGTCGAACATCAACGACCTTTCCATCCTCAACAATAATTTCTACTCTTAAATCATCTCCACAGCTTGGATTTGTCAAATGAACTAAATGATAGGGATCTGTATTTTTTAATCCTTTATTTTTCGGATTTTTATAATGATCCATAATCACAGTTCGATACAATGTATTTAAATCCATATCTAGTACCTCCTAAATGGAACTGAAAAATTCCATAGCCTCTTTTACACTTTGTACAAATTTTTCTACATCATCTAAAGTATTGTAGAAATAAAAAGATGCCCGAATCGTGCCAATCGTTTCTAACCATTTGGTAATCAACTGAGCACAATGATGTCCTGCTCGAATACAAACATCATTATTATCAAATACGCTAGCTGCATCATGTGGATGAACATTTTTTATATTAAAAGTAATGATTCCTGTTTCTGCAGTTTCATTATATAGAATTAAATTCGGAATTTTCTTTAATCCTTCTATCGCCTTTTGTTTTAAAAAATATTCATATTTTCCAATTTCTTCTAAGCCAATACTCTTTATATAATCACAAGCCACTCCAAGACCAATAGCTTCAGCAATAATTGGAGTGCCCGTTTCAAACCGGTAAGGAGTATCCTTATAAGTCATATCGTAAAGATTTACATCATCTGCCATATCGCCACCAAATTCAACTGGAGGCATTTTAGATAATAAAGTCTTCTTTCCATATAATACACCAATTCCAGTAGGCCCACATAGCTTATGACCAGAAAAAGCTAAAAAATCGCAATCTAATTTTTTTACATCCACTGGCATATGAGGAACTGCTTGAGCTCCATCAAGACATACAACAGCCCCAACAGAATGAGCCAAATGTATAATCTCTTCAATTGGCGTAATGTATCCCATAACATTAGATACATATGTAATTGCAACGACCTTTGTATGCTTTGATAAAACAGATTGAAAAGCCTCAACGGTTATTCTCCCTTCTTTATTTAAAGGGATATAACGAAGTTTGGCTCCTGTTTTTTCACATACATTTAACCAAGGCATCATATTAGAATGATGTTCAAGCTCAGTCGTAATAACCTCATCTTCTGGGCCTAAGGTAGACATTCCATAACTTAAAGCAACCAAGTTTAACGCACTAGATGCTCCTCTGGTAAAAACAATTTCTTCAAAATCAGCATGAATAAAATCGGCAATTTTATTGCGAGCTTCTTCATATGCATCTGTTGCTAAATAACTTAGCTTATATACTCCTCTATGAACATTTACGCCAAGTTTTCTATAGTAAGCATCCACTGCGTCTATTACACAATCTGGCTTCAATGTGGAAGCAGCATTGTCTAAATAGGCAAGCGTTGGATTCTCCCTTAAAACTGGAAAATCTTTTCTTTGCTTTGCTACATTTAGCATTTCATAATCACCTCGTTATCCATTGCTCTATTTTATGATTTAGGGTTTCTTTTAAAGATTCATCATATATTTTTTGTACAAAAGGGCGAATAATCCCCTCTAATATTAATAAAAAAGCCTCCTGCTTGGTTAATCCTCTACTCATCAAATAAAATAAACTTTCATCTGACATTTTTCCAATAGAGGCTCCATGATTTGCTACAACATCAAATTCATCAATCAATAAAATTGGCTTAGAAGTAATGCTAGAAACATCATCCATAACAATTCCTTTAGATAATTGACTACATTTTGATTTTGCCATTTTCTTTTCTATTTTACCTGTTGTTTCAAATAAAAGATCAGCCTTATGAATTGCTACTCCAAAATTTGATATATTTGAAAAAGTATGTTCAGCATTATGACAAATCGTTTGTTTAAATATTTGTGAAAATGCATTTCCTAAGGATAATAAATCTACTCTAGCCTCTGCATTTTCCTTTTTTAATTCGAGAAAAACTTCCTCAATTGTTGGTTCTAAAGAGATTTCAGTTATATGAATTTTACCTTCACAAGAAATCCAACGTTTTGAATTTTTAGAATTTAAAATTTGATACTCAACCTCTGCATCTTCACTTACAAATAATTCGATTGAACGATTTATAGTACAATCTAAAATTCTTATTTTTCCTTGCGTTTCTACTCTAATTTTCGCATCCTGTTCAAGTAAAATATATTCCTCAAACGCTTGCTGAACAACAAAAGTGCCATCCTCTAGAAAAAGACCAAAATCCACAGGATGAGCGAGTTTACTCAACTGAATCATTTTTGAACTGGATTATGAGCACAAGAGCCTAAAAGAACATGGGTCTTTTCATCATCTTCTTTTTCTATCTCAATACCGAGCTCTTCTTTAACCCAATCATATCCATTTTGATCAATCTTAGCAATTAACTCTTTTCCACCCGTTAAAACAATTCTTCCATTAATCATAATATGCACAAAATCAGGCTTTATATAGTCTAAAAGCCTTTCATAATGGGTAATGAGTAAACATCCTAAAGATTCATCAATCATTTGACTTACATTTTCGCCTACAATTCTTAAGGCATCCACATCAAGTCCTGAATCAATTTCATCTAAAATTGCAAATTTTGGATGAAGCATTTTCATTTGCAAAATTTCATTTCTTTTCTTTTCTCCGCCAGAAAAACCTTCATTTAAATATCGATGAGCTAAATCTTCAGGCATCTTAAGCTCATCGCACGCTTTTTCATAATTCCTAATAAAAGAAAATAAAGGGACATCTTTTCCACTACAGGACCGCATCGCTGTACGAATAAAATCACTATTGGTAACACCACTAACCTCCGCAGGATATTGGTAAGCCAAAAAAATTCCCTTTCTTGCTCGTTCATCTACCGCAAGAGGTAAAAGATTTTCACCATCTAAAGTAATACTTCCTGAGGTAACCTCATATTTAGGCTGGCCCATAATAATGGAAGACAATGTAGACTTTCCTGTCCCATTAGGCCCCATAATCGCATGAACTTCTCCAGTACGTATTGTCAAGTTCACTCCCTTTAAAATTTGTTTTCCATCTATACCAGCATATAAATCTTTTATTTCTAAAATATTCTGCATTGCTTCATACAACTCCTCTTCTACAAGCATTTGTTATTATACCACATTATGCTTTATTTTTACCATATTTTGCTAAATTATAATGATAAATTTTGTTGACCTCTTTAAATAATTCATTTGGATGATTATGGTCAATAATTTTTTCACATTGAGATTTGATTTCCTCTCTATTTGTATCAATTGTTATTGCATATTTAGCGTTTTTCAGCAAATGATTCGATAAAGTAGATGAGGTTAACCCTACAATTTCAAATTGGTTCTGCTGGGCATATGCCTTGATACTAGATAAATTTTCAATTTTTTTACTATAAATTTTAATGTATTTTAAATCTTTGGCTTGATTTGTTTCAAAAACATCATAAATTAAAATAGATACCTGACTGGCAAGAACTTCATTTTGTTTGATTTGTTCTACCACAGGCCGAATCACTTCTTCTTTTTCAACAATTAAAAAGTAAAGAACTTCTTCCTTTGGGGCAGGACCAGAAACATAACAGCAATACCCAGCATTTCTTTTGCTCTCAGCATAAATTTTTTCCCCCTCATTATCTAATGACTCATTATACGTAAATAAAACATCATTTTTAATGAGATTAATAAAAGGAGAAATATGTGCCGATTTAAAAATTGTTTTAAGCTCTTCTGCTATATCTATGCTCATTTTTTCTGTAGATAAATAGGTACAAGTTTTAGGATCATATAAAGCTGCTCCCGACATACAAAGAACAGGGTGTTCAATTTGCACATCTTCTAAAAGGGGCATAAAAGTTGTTGGAGTTCTAGTTGTAAATAATGTAACATTTGCATGAATGCGATGCAAATAATTCATTTTATACTGCATAAACCCTTTAAAACGATCCTCTTCTTTTAAAAGCATTCCATCTATACAAACACAAAATAATAAATTTTTATTTTTAAACCGATGAGGGAACCGAAATAAATTGACACCCAAGGCAATCAAAACTCCTACAATTGTAGATAGAATTCGGTTAGTTCCAAACTGCCACTGCCACTGTCCAACATTAATATTCGGATTTACAGTAACAGAAAGAAAAGTAAGTATGGAAACAAAGACTGCCTGTTGTTGCTTTAAGGCAACCCCAACAACAATCACTACAATAGTACACAAAGAAATTAAAAGATAAGGTAATACAAAATTTAAAGTTTTTAAATCTACAGCCGCCAAATTCGGCCATTTGCCACCACATAATTCATATAGAGTAATAAGCAGTATCCCAATAATACCACCAATTAAGGAAGCAACACATCTTATTTTGGCTTGATTTAAACTTGCACTTTTACTTGCATGAACTGAAAAAGCGGTAGCTATACCAGCAAAAAAAGGATTATACCAAGTAAAAGCAAAGTCCTCAGGAACTAAAGGAATCAACTCAAAACATTTTAAAATGATAAAAACAAGTAGACACCCAAAAACACTGATTGCTGTTTTTATCGTTCTTAATCCAATTTTTTTCAAATTACTTCACCTCTTTACCGCAAACATAGGAAGCGAATTATCGCTTCCTATACATAATTTAAAATTTCAGAAATTGTATTAACAATAATTTCTGGTTTGTTATTCATGGACTCTAAATTAAATCCGCCAAAAAGTCCTTGTTTTACCCAAATTGTATGCATCTTTACCTTTCCTGCAGGCTCAATATCATTATCTAAACGATCTCCTATCATATATGCTTCATTAGGAAGACACTTAGCAGCATTCAAAGCGATATTAAAAATTTCTTTATTAGGCTTAGAATAACCAACTTCTGAAGAAGAAATAATTATATCAAAGTATTTTCTAATTCCATATTGAATTAAACGCTCTTCTGTACCTAAACTTTGGTTGGCAATAATACCCAACTTATATTTTCTTGCAAGTTGTTCCAAAACATAAGGAACCTCAGGGTATATTTTTTCTAAATGAACTGGCCATAAAATTGGAGTCAAATTGAATTCTTTGATTATTGCCTTGTAAGGAGATTGATTCTTCATAATGTATTCTTTATATTTTTCTTTCAAACTTTTTTCTGTAAGAAAATCTGTTTGTTTTAAAAGATAGAAAAAACGATATTTTTCGCATTCTCTTTCATCCACTAGTGTTGACCCAAAATCAAAAAATAACCATTTTACCATTTTCCAATATAATCTCCTATTTCACAACAATATTAATCAAACGTTTAGGTACATATATTGTTTTTATAATTTCATGTCCTTCTATATAAGGCTTAATTTTTTGACTCTCAACTGTCATTTGAATTATTTCTTCTTGGGATAAGGAACAAGATATTTCTAATTTATCCCTAAGTTTGCCGTTAACCTGTACAACTAAATTAATCTTATCCTCTACCAATTTGCTTTCATCATAGTTTGGCCATGATGCAAATGTTATTGTCGTTTGATGACCAAGCATTTGCCATATTTCCTCTCCTAAATGAGGACAAATTGGATAAAGTAATTTTATAAATCCTTCTAAATATTCAAAATATAAAGATTCTGCTTTATATGCTTCATTTAAAAAAATCATCATTTGAGCAATTGCAGTATTAAAATTAAGACTATCAAAATCATTTGACACCTTTTTTACTGTTTGATGATATACCTTATCTAGTTTACCATCATTTTTATTCGTAAATTTCGTTTTATATTCGTCTTGAGTATATAAACGCCATACACGGTCTAAAAACCGACGGGCTCCCTCTAACCCTTTATTACTCCAAGGAAGAGAAGCCTCTAATGGTCCCATAAACATTTCATACAAACGTAAAGTATCCGCTCCAAATTCTTTTACAATATCATCTGGATTAATTACATTGCCTCTAGATTTACTCATTTTTTCATTATTTTCACCTAAAATCATTCCTTGATGAAATAATTTTTTAAATGGTTCTTTATAAGGAACATATCCTTTATCATACAAATAATTATTCCAGAACCGAGAATATAACAAATGTCCAACGGTATGCTCAGAACCACCCATATATAAATCGACAGGCATCCAATGCTTTAATAGCTCATAATTTGCAAATTCGGTTTCATTATTTGGATCGATATATCTTAAAAAATACCAGCTAGATGCCGCTGAACCTGGCATCGTTGTTGTTTCTCTTTTGGCCTTTTTGCCATGATAAGTTATATTGACCCAATCTTCTGCATTTTCTAGAGGAGCTGTTCCATTTATTTTTGGCTTATAATCCTTTAATACAGGTAAAATTAATGGAAGATCTTGATCCTCTAATGCTTCACTTGTACCATCCTCATAATGAACAACTGGAATAGGTTCACCCCAATATCTTTGGCGAGCAAAAATCCATTCTCTAACTCGATAAGTCACCTGTTTTGAACCACAATGATGTTCTTCTAACCAAGCAAGCATTTTAGAAATGGCTTCTTCTTTATTCAATCCATCCAAAAAGGAAGAATTGATATGAAGTCCATCTTCGATATAGGCTTCTTTTGTTATATCTCCACCTGCTAAAACAGGAAGAATATCTAAATTAAATTTTTTTGCGAAAGCATAATCTCTTTCATCATGAGCGGGAACGGCCATAATAGCTCCTGTACCATAATTAGCCAAAACGTAATCTGAAATCCAAATTGGAATTTCCTTTTGATTGACAGGGTTAATCGCATAAGCTCCAATAAAAACACCTGTTTTATCTTTGTTTAATTCTGTACGCTCTAACTCACTTTTTTTACTGCATTCTTCTTGATAGCTTCGTACTTTAGCTGCTTGTTCAGCACTCATAATTTTGTGAACAAGAGGATGTTCTGGAGATAAAACGCAATAAGTAACACCAAATAAAGTGTCACAACGAGTCGTAAAAACCGTAAAGGAATCAAAGCGATCTTTCACTTTAAAATCAACATAAGCTCCTATAGATTTTCCAATCCAATTTTTTTGCATCTCCTTGGTAGAAGAAGGCCAATCCAAATCCTCTAATCCCTCTAACAAGCGATCTGCGTAAGCAGGGATATCCATTACCCATTGCTTCATGTTTTTACGAATTACAGGGTAGCCCCCTCGCTCACTTTTGCCATCTATAATTTCATCATTTGCTAATACTGTTCCAAGTTCCTCACACCAGTTTACAGGCATATCTACTTGTTTTGCTAGCCCATCCTTATATAACTGTTTGAAAATCCATTGTGTCCATTTGTAATATTTTGGATCACATGTAGAAATTTCTTTTGACCAATCAAAAGACAATCCAAGCATTTTTAATTGTTTTGTAAAATTAGCAATATTTGATTTTGTAAATTCTTCTGGATGGTGTCCTGTTGTTATAGCAAATTGTTCTGCAGGCAAACCAAAAGCATCCCATCCCATTGGATGAAGAACGTTATATCCTTCCATTCTTTTCTTTCTTGAAATAATATCTGTTGCGGTATACCCTTCTGGATGTCCTACATGAAGCCCATGTCCAGAAGGATATGGGAACATATCTAAAGCGTAAAATTTAGGTTTGGAAAAATCCCAAATATCCGTTTGAAAGGTATGATGATTTTCCCAATATTCTTGCCATTTTTTTTCTATTTCAATGTGATTATACTCTTTCATAAGCCCCTCCACCTTATTTATTTTTAATGAACTTAGGTCCATTATTATTTTTATTTTTCTTCTTGCTTAAAATAAAATCAATTAGTTTCATTATCAAATATGGAATGGCTAAAGCTAACAATACTGCCCCATACCATAATCCAATTGAGTTTGCAAATACATGCTCAACATGAAAAAATAAATACCATATCAAACATCCAAGTAAAATGATAGATACCATACAAAACGGCATCATTCTTGGTGTATCATATTCTAGAACAAACGTTTCTCTAAACAGCATCATGATTAAATAAATCAAAGGGCACCCCAATAAAACACAACATAATACTGTAATAAAGGTTTCTGGTGTATCAAATCCTTTAATAAATCCAACAGGAAGAATAATAAGCAAACAAATCCCCATAAGAACATATTGAATTATATTTAATTTCTTTAGCATTTTATTTTCCTCCTATTTTTCTTATATCATCTAACTATAAAATGAAAAAATTTTAAATTTATGAATCCTAAATTTCCTTCATTTACTGAGTATTATACAATAATTTTGACAAAATAAAAAGTCCTAAGATAAATCTTAGGAAATTTCTATTTATATAAAGTTTGTTTTCGATAGATCTATTTTAGAATCCAAAAAATTCTTTTGCGTTGTTATAGCAAACATCTTCAACAATTTGACCTAACGTATCTAATTCCTCAACTGGATATTGACCAGATTCTACAAGGTTACCAAGCATTTGGCATAGCAAACGACGATAATATTCATGTCTTGGATAAGCTAAGAAACTTCTAGAATCGGTTAACATTCCTACAGATTGAGCAATAAGACCAACCTGCATTAAAGTTTCTAAGTTTTGACGCATACCATCCTGCTGATCTAAGAACCACCAAGCCGTACCAACCTGTACACGTCCCTTAATTCCTTCTTTTTGGAAACAGCCGGAAAGAACGGTCAACGCATAATTATCTCTAGGATTTAAACAATATAATATTGTCTTAGGGAGTTCATCCGTTTCATCTAAAGCACCTAATAAGCCTGAAAGTTTTGCCATGTAGTTTTGGTCCTCAATTGCATCAAAACCAGTATCAGGTCCAATCTTTTTTAGCATTGATTTAGAATTGTTTCTCAAAGCACCAATATGGTATTGCTGAACCCAACCATGCTTATGGTACTCTTTTCCTAAGAAAATTAGGATATACCCTTTATACCAATCTTGTTCAACCTCAGAAATTGGTTTACCAGCCATACCTTTTTTGAATACAGCATTCGCTTCTTCGTAACTACATGGAGCATAATGAACAACATCTAAAGCATGATCAGATAATCTAGATCCCATTTCATGGAAGAAATCAATTCGTTCAGCTAAAGCACGTTCTAAATCATGTAAATCTTTAATCTTGTATCCTACAACTGAAGCGAGTTGATTTACCCAATCTGCAAACCAAGAAAGCTCAACATTAATTGCTTTATCTGGGCGGAAAGCAGGACGAACATGTACTTTTAATGTTTCATCAGCATTCATTTTCTTGTGCCACTCAAGACTATCTACAGGGTCATCTGTTGTACAAACGGTATCCACCTTAAATTTATACATCATTTCCCTAGCTGTTAGAGTTTCTAATTTTTTGTTTGCTGCATCCCAAATTTTTTTCGCATTTTTTTCATTGATGATATCTTCTATATCAAAATATCTTCTCATTTCTAAATGGGACCAATGATAGAGTGGATTTCCAACCAAATAAGGCATAGACTCTACAAATTGTAAATATTTTTTATAATCATCATCTGGACCTGAAATAGAATCCTCTTCATAGCCTCTTGCTCGTAAGCTACGCCATTTATAGTGATCTCCATAACGATCTCCTGCTCCTAGCCAAACCTCTGCTAAATTACGGAACTTCTTATCCTCATAGATTTCCTTTGGCTGTAAATGACAATGATAGTCAATGATAGGCATGTGTTCTGCATGCTCATGATATAATTTTTTTGCTGTTTCTGTAGTCAGTAAAAAATCTTTATCCATAAAATTTTTCATAACTTTTTTCCTCCTATAATACGACACCGTCTTTAAAAATTGATATTTCACGGAAATTGTTTTCTTCATTTTTTGCTTTCTTTTTACCAGAAGCAATATCACATAATAAATCAATAAAATTCTCTAAAAGCTCATCCATATTCTTTTTATCAACTAAATCTCCAGCATTAAAATCAATCCAATTGGCTTTTTTTGTTGCCAATGCTGTATTGGTTGCGATTTTAACCGTTGGAATAAAGCCTCCAAATGGGGTTCCTCTTCCTGTAGTAAATAGGACCATTTGACAACCACTACACCCTAGGGTTGTAGTTGCAACCAAATCATTTCCAGGTGTACAAAGAAGATTTAAACCATTCGTGCGAATGCGTTCTCCCATTTTTAAAACATCTTGGACTACCGCTGCTCCCGCTTTTTGTGTACAACCTAAAGATTTATCCTCTAAGGTCGTAATTCCACCCTTTTTATTTCCTGGGGATGGATTATCATAAATGACTTGATTGTGATTTTTAAAATAAATTTTAAATTCATTTATTAGATCAACAATCTTTTCAAAAGTCTTCCCATCTTTTGCTCGAGCCATCAATAGTTTTTCTGCACCAAACATTTCAGGAACCTCTCCTAAAACCGTAGTTGCTCCATTGATAGATAAGAAATCAGAAAACCTTCCTAATAATGGATTAGCAGTAATTCCACTCATACCATCAGAACCACCACACTTTAACCCAATGCGAAGAATAGATAAAGGCTTTGTAACTCTTTTATCTTCTTTCATTTGATCATAGAGTTCTTTTAAGAGTTTCGTTCCCTCTTCTACCTCATCTTCTACCTCTTGAGCGATTAAGAATCGAGTCCGATTCGCATCATAAGCTCCAAGAGTTTCTTTAAATGTTGAAACAAGATTTTCCTCACATCCCAAGCCTAAAACCAAAACTCCACCAGCATTTGGATGCTTTACCATATCCTGTAAAAGTGTTCGAGTCAATTCTAAATCAGAGCCCATTTGGCTACAGCCAAAAGGATGCTGGAAAGTATAAACACCATCAATTCCTTCTGTGCCATACTTAGCTTTAAAATTTTCTATCATATCCTTAGCCATGCCAGAAACACATCCTACCGTTTGAATGACCCATAGTTCATTTCGGATTCCGTATTCTCCTGTAGAACGCTCATATACTTCTACAGTCCGATTGGATTTATATCCTAAAACCTCAGGATATTTTGGTTCGTAAGTATATGTAATCACGTCATCCAGATTTGTAGCTACATTATGCGTATGAACATGGGCTCCTGCCTTGATATCCTTTATTGCATGTCCAATAGGAGAACCATATTTAATAACATCCTCACCATTTTTTATGGTCTTCAATGCAACTTTATGTGCCTGAGGAATATCCTCTAGAAGTACTACATTTTCTATAGACTCCCCCTTTGTAAAGGGTCTAAGTACAACTGCAACATTATCCAATGGATTAATGATGATATAATCTTTCATAATTTATCTTCCTTTTATTTTTATTTTACCATTTTTTCTAATGCTTCACGCATAGAAGTAGATGTAATTTCATATAGACAATCTGTTACATAGTCTAAGACACCATCAAACTTTGTCAAATCAACTTCCCAATGCTTTTTCAAACCTAAAATATGAGAGGCAATCAATTTACAAGTAGCTCTCGAACCATCAAAATCTTTCCAAAGATTCTTGAAAATATCTAATGCCCAAGCATCATCCGCAAGTTTAATGTCTTCTTCTCCACGCTTTCCACGATAGAATGCAATTAATGCAGCTAAGCTGAATAAAGCGTGGTTAGGGAAATGTTTTAAATCCTCTAAATTTTGTAAAACAGTAGGTAGGATTCTTGTCTTATATTTTGTAACAGAGTTTAAAGCAATACTCATTAATTCATGGCGAACAAATGGGTTACCATATCGCTCTAATACGCTATTTGCATAAGAATCCATTTGATCTCTTGGAATATTAATAGTTGGAACAACTTCATTAAAAATGAAATCTAAAACAAAACGATTTAATTGTTTATCCTCAATTGTTTCACGAACAGTATCAATTCCTGAAAGATAAGATACTGGAACCAAACAAGTATGAGAACCATTTAATATTTTAACTTTTCTTTCCTTATATGGCTTAATAGAATCTACAAATAAAACATTTAAACCAGCTTTTTGGGTTGGAAGTTTCTTCTCTAAATCTTTAACCGTCTTACCATCGATTACCCATAAATGAAAGATTTCTCCAACAACCATGTTTTGATCAATATACCCAAGTTGGTTCCATAATTCCTTATCTTCATTTCTTGGATATCCTGGCACAATACGATCCACTAGTGTATTATAATAGCGATTTGCATTCTTTACCCATTCAATAAATTTAGCATCCATATGATTATGGTTAGCAAGTTCAACTAGGGTATCTTTTAATGTATCTCCATTATGATCAATTAATTCACAAGGAATAATCTCCAAGCCTTTAGAAGAATCCCCTTTAAAATAATCATAACGCACCTTCAAAAAGGCTAAAAGTTTACCAGGAAAACTATTTGGAGTCTTTGTAAAATCTGTATCATTTGGATTAAAAGCAATTCCTGCCTCTGTTGTATTAGAAATGATATACTCTAAATCCTCGCTTTTTGCATAATCCAAATATTTTTGATACTCAGTAAAAGGGTTAATAAAATCCTCTAAGCAATCAATAACCTGGTGAGTTTTCACTGTTTGCCCATTATTTATACCTTGTAGGTATAAAGTGTATAAACCATCAGCTTCAGATAACTCCTTAACTCGTCCAAAAGGCATCGGTTGAACAACAACAACACCTGCATTAAAATTTGCCTTTTTATTCATAGAATCTACAATCCAATCAATAAAAGCTCGTAAGAAGTTTCCTTCTCCAAATTGCATAATCTTTACCGGATGTTTCACCTTATTTACTATTTTACTACTTATATTTTCCACGTTTTTTTCCTCCACATACACTATAAAAGTGTGCATAATATAGTTTAATTTTACCACGCAAAATCGAATTAGTCAACGAATTACAAATGAAAAATGTAAGCCCTTTACTTAAACTTGAATTTGCACCCATTTTCCTTGAGCAAATCGCCAAATATTAAGCCCCATTCTCAAGGATTGATCCACTAGCATTCCAATCCATGCCCCTATGACTCCTAACCCAATAGGGTAACACAGAAGATAAGAAACAAGGGGGCGAATGCAAGTCACGCTAATTAAAGAGGTGGTTGCCGTAAACCTCGTATCTCCACTTCCTCTTAGGATCCCTGTAATTACCCACTGAATATTTTGAGGAAGCGTTGTAAAAGCAGCAATAATCATAATCATAGAGGCCATATGGGCTCGCTCAGTCGTTTCAGGCTTATACATCCCTATCATTAAGTTTCTTGCTGAAAACATGATAATGCAAATCAATACTGCACAGAAAAAGGATAAAGTCATACTAACCTTTGCATACACAATTGCCAAATCCTTCCGCTTTTCTCCCAACCGGTGCCCTACTACAGCAGCTGTACCTATAGAAAAACCATCCGCAAGCGTAAACATTAAACTGTTCAAATCGTTACATATCCCATGCACATACGTCGCATCATCCCCTAAATAATTGACGATTAAAGCAAATAAAATAAAACCGATTCTCATGAAAATTTGATCAATAAAACATGAAGGTAATATATGTCCTATATCTTTAAGCGTTTCTTTATCCAAATGAAATAGCTCTTTAAAATGCAGTTTCAAATACCCCTTTGGTAGTATAATCGTGATGAAACAAATCATAAAAGCAACTGCATTTCCAACAACTGTTGCGATTGCGGCTCCAGCAATCCCCATTTGCGGAAAACCCCAATGCCCCTCAATTAACAAATAATTTAATCCAATATTCACAAGATTTGCCACGAGGTTTGTCCACATCGATATTTTCGTTTTCCCAATTCCTCTTTGACAAGCGTTGATAGTCAAACGAAGACCATTAAAAATAAAACCAGAAGCAATAATTGTTAAGTAGGTTGTCGCATAGTCAATGGTATTTTCTGTTGCTCCCATAAACTGACATAAAGGGCGGGCTAAGCAAGCAACTAAAATACTTAAAATTGCCGAAATACCAAAACATAGTTTTATCCCTTCATGTAAAGTTTTATTCACTGAATTTTGGTTTTTCGCCCCAAATCTTCTTGAAACAATCGCTGTCAATGCAATATTTAAAGCAGTGATAAAGCAAATCATAAAATAAATTGGCTGTTTGGTAATTGTAACTGCCGAATTGGCATTATTCCCAATGGAAGAAACCATTATTCCATCAAACATTGTGACTAAAGCGACCAAAAAGCCTTCCACCATAGAAGGCCATACAATTTTCATAACATCCTTTACGACTTTTAAATAATTGGGAATTTCTCCTTCAATCTTATCCTCTTTTACCAATCGCTTGGTATCAAATATTCGGATCATATTTCCACCTCATTTGTGATAAATTTCATTATGATTAATTTTAAAAGCACGATAAATTTGCTCTAACAAAATTACCTGCATTAATTGATGCGGAAATGTCATCTTTGAAAAGCATAAATGATAATCCATTTGTTCTAATAAACGATCCCCAAGACCTAAGGATCCCCCAATAACAAATGCAATATGAGAATTTTTATAATCAAAAATAGATGAAATTTTTTTAGCAAGTTCTGGACTAGAAAGCATTTCTCCTTTTAAATTTAAAGCAATTTTATAACAATCCTTAGGAAGAGATTTAATTAATCGTTCTGCTTCTTTGTCCTTCACACTCTCAATCTCCTTAGAAGAAGGATGATCCGCGATTGCTTCATCATTTACCCTTATAAATTCGATTTTTGTATATTTTGAAAGTCGCTTTTCATATTCTTTAATCGCATCATTTAAATATTTTTCTTTTATACTCCCAACACTTACTATAGTAATTTTCATAAAACATATTCCTTTGTAGCTACAGGGGATGTAAGAACAAAATCTATGCAAGTAGTATCAATTCCGATTGAATCCATAACTTTTTTTCGTGTGAGTTCTATAATCTCAGATAAATTGCATTCCTGTGAAATATGAGCATAAAAAACAAGTTTTGTATGCTCCCCTAAAACATGTGCTAAAGTCACTGCCGCATCCTCATTAGATAAATGACCATGATCCGATAAAATTCTTTGTTTTAATGCATAAGTTCGATCTGAAGACATCAAAATATATGGGTCATGATTAAACTCTAAAACATAACAATCCGCATCTGCAATTGTAGGATAAAGTGCTTGATGAACATAGCCTGTATCCGTTAAATATACTACACTTTTCCCATCTGATTCAATTTTAAACCCAATAGGTTCTATTGCATCATGGAAAATAGGTAGAACATGTATTAATGTTTCATCTAAAAAAATATCAGGATAAAGTATAGAATTTTCTAACCTATTTAATAATATAAGGGAATGGTCTTTCACTCTTTGAGCTACAATTGCCGCAAGTGTTGGGTTCTTTCCCCTTTCTATCGCCTGATAGGTTCCACGAGTCATATAACAGGTAATATGACCTTTTCTTAGAACTGTACCTAAGGAGTGAATATGATCCTCATGCTCATGCGTAATCAAGAGCGTATCAATTTCATTAAAATCAACCCCCATAGAAGACAATCCTAAATCAATTGCCTTCTTGCTGATTCCAACATCAATTAAAATTTTATGATCTTTCGTTTCAATATAACAACAATTTCCTGTCGATCCGCTTGCTAAAACCTTGATTCTCATAAAAACACCTCAAACATTAAAATTATATCATATTATGAAAATTAATGCAAAAAAAAGCCGCTCAAACGGCTAAAATAGATTTTAAGGAAGCCTTATGCTAACCAAGCTGCACCAATAATGACAAGTAAAATAAATAAAACTAAAATTAATGCATATCCATATTCATTAGATCCACAGTTCGCCATAGATGTTGCACCTCCTTTCCTTTCTACTAATATATTATGTAATAATATAAAATAATTTAGTTTGTTTTGCCTATTTCCCCAATATTTTCAATGTTTCCTTAACTTGAATCTTGAAATTTACATCCAATAGTGTTATTATATAAAATGCTATGATTTAAATTTTTAATAAAAAGGAGTTATTATCACTATGTTTAAACGTTTAAATTTTAAATCACGAAGATTGTTCCTCGTCATTGCATTCTTCGTTTTACTTATATCCCTTTCTTCCTGTAAATCGGCAGGAAATCCAGTGGGTAAACTGGATAAAGATGCTCCATATGTTTCTGTAGGAAACAAGTACACGGTTTCTAAAGGAGAATTATGGAATGAATTAAAATGGAACTCCAATACGATATTAACAGAAAAAATCACAGAAGTTGTCATGAAGGACTACTTAACCAAAGTTGAATTGATTATGGATAAGTCTTATTCTGACTTAACTGAAGAGGATAAAAAGCAATTTGGAGATTCTTTTACAAATGACGATTATGATACTTTAAAGAAAAGATATGAGGAAAGTCTTGAAAATTATGTCATTAATGACATCTATGAATTTAACTTTTCCACAGAAAAAAATAGCTTTGATTCTATTGAAGATTTAGAAGAATTTAATGCTAAAAAATTAATTCTTAAATATCAAGATAAAATCTATTCTAACTATAAAGTAGAATCTATTCAAGGCAAAACAGTTGAAAACTTCTGTAAAGAAGCCTTAACTAACCGAAACAATTATCTTATCATAGCAAGCTTACCAGAATTAAAAAATACATATTACCTTTCTTTAGCAAAGGAGTTACTAGCTTATGATGTTTTAGATGAGCAAATCAAAGAAGCTTACGACAATCGTGATAAAGAAGATGAAGATGATTTAGGCTACTTTTCCAAAAATGAATATACCTCTAAATTTAAATCTAAATTTGCAAATCAAGGCAATTTAAATATGGTATTAATTCACTTTTCAACTGAAGCAGAATATACTTCTACTCTTCGTGCATTCGGTTTGAAGGAATTTGAAAGTACACTTGTCTATATCCCTAAACCTGATTCTGCAAAAAACTTTGCTGAATATTGTGACTATTATGATGATTTAACTACTTCTGATTTAAGAGTACCTGGTACTTATGTCAGATTAAATACTTTAGCAATTGCTGAAATTTATATTCAAATGTATAACTATCTTTATGGTGGATACCGAAATACACTTCCTTGTCCAAAATCATATGAAGACAAATTTAATCAAGTAGAAAATCTAATTGAAATTACAGCTGATATTAAAGATCGTACAAGTGAACTTGCGGTTTTAGGTAAAGAAAAAGAAGAATTTAATAAAATTGTTGAAAGTTTACAATATTGGGATGCAAGTTTGAGTACCATAGATACAATCTACACAAGAGAAGAAATTGATAAAATTGATACTTCTTTTGCAAACTATCTATATGAAACATTATGTTTACCATTTGAAAATGAAAATGCAGAAGATAATGACAGCATTTGCTACTCTTCTAATGTTCAAACCTACAATAGTTCTTACTGGATTGCTTTTAAATTTACTCAAGAAAATGATCCTTATGCCGATATTTATAATAAAAATACAGTTGATGATGATCTATATGCTAGTATTGCAGAAAATCAAGATTTAAAAACAAAGATTGAAACTGAACTAAAGAAAGATAAAATCACATCTTCTGCTATCGATGAAGCAGTAAACAAGAGAAAAGAGGATGTTTCAGTAAAAATCTATGATGAAGCATTAGAAATTGCTTATGCAGCAAGCAATACCAACTATTCTAAGACCTATGGAAAGGCTCCAAATAGTAATGTTATTGCTACATTAAAATACAAGGGAAAAACTTGGAACGTAAATATTGTAGAAGACCTTGAAGATAAAAAGGCTTTATCTGGTGGAGTTTATAATACCTTAGAAACTCAAAACGGAATTACGACTGCAATTGATATATTAAGTAGAAAAGTCGTAAAAGATACAAAGGCATATGAAGAAACTAAATCTGATATTGATGATTATAAGGAAACAATCGAATATGTACTAGCCGCATTCTCTAATGACTATTATGCATCTAGTGGCTATTCTTCTACCATTGGAAAATATAATTTCATGATGTTATATTTCCATACAGCAAATATTAATGAAATCGTAAATAATATTTACCGTGTCAATGGTGCTTCAGCTAAACTATTAACCAATTATAACTCTGATAAATTATTAGGTTTCTTTAAAACTTATTCAGATGAAATTTATAAAAATTACTTCTCTATTAGTGGCAAGAAATTAGTTGTATATTTAGATGTTGATGATGATTCAAAAAGAGATGAAATTGAAAAATGGACACCAGAACAAAAGAATCTAGCTCAAGAATTAATTCGTAAAATCTATACTGAAGTTGCTTCTACTACTGGTTCACATGATACAGCAATTACAAATATTGTAAAAGAAATAAATGAGTCTGCAAGAGCTGTATTTGAAGAAAATCCAATTGCTCCTGAAAATAAATGGGCAAAATATCGTAAAATCGGATTAAATGTAGCATTTGAAGAAGTATCTGCTACAAATAGTTCTACTGATATTGATTTTAAATTAAAGGAAAGAATGCTTGAAATATATCATTCATCCTCTTATAGCATCAATCAAACAGCTCCAACAGAGTATTTAGAAGATGTTAGAGGAACAAATTCCATTCTAGAAACAGAGGATGGATATAATCTATTATTAATTACTACTGCTGATTTCCATACTTCTGCTGAGTTTAAAGCAGAGGATGACCCACAAAAGTTCTTTGAAAATATTTCTGTATTTTACAATGATGAATATCATCAAATTGGTAGTGTTTATAATGAGGAGAAACAATTAACATTAGAACAGATTCGTTTATATGTATTAGAGTATGTAACTTCTTCTACTTCTAACCTATCTCCATCTGTAATCTCTACTGCAATTACTAATTTCTTATCTCCTGTAGTTACGCGATATACATCTGCGGAAACACAAAGAGAAATTTTAATCTATTTCATTGAACAAAAATCAGGAAATGCAACAATTGAATTTGCAGAAAATAATAATTCAAGATATAAAACAATTCTTGATATCAATCATAGAACCACAGATGATTACGTAGAGGTGTACATTGAAGAAGATCCAACAGGAACATTAAATACATACTCAAATTGGTGGAATGATATTGAAAAAATTGTAAGTGAAATATTACTAACGGAAGGAGAGAGCAAATAATGAAAAAATTCAAAAAAATATTTTTAATGTCTATTGCCTTATTATTTGTCGTTACACTCGCTTCTTGTAAAGGGAAAGAGGTAAGAAATACCTCTGTTCCTATGGGATCTTTAGATACTTCTACTGCGATTGCAGCTAGTGGAAGCTACACCATTCAAAATGGATTATATTATACAAGATTACGTGCTACAAATTATACTTTAGTAGAAAATAAAATCAAAGAAAAACTTTTTGCCAAAGAAATGGATTTGGTAAAATCACAAATTAATTTATCTAATTCAATTGTAACAGATGAGGAAGAGGCTTTATTTGATGCTTATGCAACGGATATTTATGGTACAGCAACAGCAAAATCTATCAAGAGCCTTACAGATGATGAAAAAGAAACTGCAATTCAAAAATATATTGATTCTTGTAGTAATAAAGGAATTTTTATTACAAAAGCAGATTGTGATGAAACCAACTACTCCTTTGAACTTCGGAATGGCGTAGAAAAAATAGTTTTCAAAAGCATTCCTGAAGAAATTATTCAATCTAAACTTTTAACACTTGCGATTAATGAGGCAACAAAAACTGAATTAGAAGAACTTGTTTTAAAAGAAAAAATTGAAGATGAAGATGGAAAGCAAGTCAATAACTCTCAATATATCTCTGATGATGCAATACGTTCTTTCTACGAATCTACAATTAAAACCTATGGTACATATCGTGCAATCATTATTCAATTCAATAATTTAACTGAAGCAAGAGAAACAATTGATAAAGTTTCAAAAGGTACCAGTTTAACTCCTGAAAATGCATTAAACTTCTATGTAAATCTTTATAATACCTATTATAATTATCGTCCACAGCTTACGACAGATAATCCTTGGGTTGTAGATCCAAATAATGCATCTAAGAATGTATTTGTTGTTGACCGTTATAAAGATGAATTGTCTGCTATCTCTTCTTCTATTAAGAATTTAGTCATTACTACGCTAGATGAAGATGGAACATACATCTCTGAACCTTTTAATGTTAATAATAAATATGTTATGGTTTATCGTGGATTAACTGAGTTATCCGTAAACAAAGAATATAATATAACCCCTTATAATGAACAATTAAAATGGGATAAGCTATCAACCACTTTATCTGCAGATAATTTAAATAAAGTAAAAGATGAAGTGCGTGATGCTTTAATTAAGAATCGAATTTCAACTTATAGTTCTACTTTAATCTCTGATCGAATTAAAGATGCAAAAATCGAAATCTATGATCCTTATTTTGAATATCAATTTAAGGCAGCAAATAATGATAATTATGATGTAATTAAGCCTTCTAATTTCAATAACGATAAAATCTTCAGTATTACTTATACACCAAAAGGTCAATCTAATGAAGTAACTGCTGATTATACAGTAAATGATTTCTATGCAGATGCAACAAAAGAAAATGGTTTATATGTTATTGTTAAATTACTTAAATATGAATATATGTATGACCTTCATACAAGATTTGTGGAAAAAGATGACATAGAGGATATGAAAAAGTCCTTAAATGATTCTGTATCTTCTTTCAAGAAGAACAAAATGGCAGCTTATCCTTCTGCAATAGGTGAAGCAACTTATCTACTAACAACGACGGGATATAGCACAGTGAATGATGCTTTAAAATATAATAAAATTGCAAGTTCCGCTTTATCTAGCTATTTATCTCAAACTGTATTTGATGAGTGGGCTACAGAAGATCATACAATTGACACCAAAAAGTTAAATATATTAGAAAATATTTTAAAAGCTGGAAATGATAACTATTCTTCTTTATTCTCTATTAATATTGATCATATGTTAATTTATATCGATGATAATGGAGATGGAAATCCAGATGATCCAGAAGAATTTTTAAGAAACTTCAACGAAACAGAAAAGAATAACTTCTATACGGCTTTAAATGAGCT
Source organism: uncultured Anaeroplasmataceae bacterium (assembly GCA_910584005.1). Classification (GTDB taxonomy): domain Bacteria; phylum Bacillota_I; class Bacilli_A; order Acholeplasmatales; family Anaeroplasmataceae; genus Pelethenecus. The sequence goes on from CAJTXR010000001.1 coordinate 616,217, forward strand.
TGCTACCGCAATCTATAATGAAGCAAATTGTGAAGAACTTACGAAATCAAATGATTTAATGGATATATTAGAATATATTGTTGGTGCTTACAGTCGTAATGAAAGACTTTATTCAAATAAAGATGTAACATGGAATACCTATAAGGCCTATAATTTCTTACTTAAGGTTGAATCCTTATCTTCTAATGGTGATACTAATCAAAGTAATGTTGGCAATTATGTAAAAGATTTTGGAGATTATATTAAGGCTTTATATAAAAAAGCAATCGATGATAAGGTAGAAATTAAAGATGATGAGCCTATCTTCTATTTCTTAGGCAGTGGAAAAGATGCTCCTACAAAAAAAGAAGACTTATGTGCTACAGAATTTGGCTTCCATATGATTGTTGTAAATAAGGTAGAAAAGCCTTCTACAACCAAAAATACAGCTTCTAGCGATTCTAATGGATACCAAAAGAATTTCAGCTTACTTCTTAATGAAAAAGATCCCGAAACGACAGAGGATAACATTTATGTAATGGTTGAAGATTTGTATAACGAAAAAGAAAATGAAGCTACAATGAATCAATTATTTACATATTACGTACAACTTCAAAAAGGAATCTCTTCTACATTTGACTCAACTCTAAGAGATACAATGAGTGCTATGTTCACAGACGCAATTACTCGTTATACTTCTTCTGATTTCCAAAATTACTTATTGTTTGATACATTAAATATTACAACCAATCAAACAACCTTAGAAAAGCAATTGGCAAATTATAAAGGCTATCTAAAGAGAACTTCTCAAAGTTATAATAAAGAAGATAAATTTAATAGTTGGTATGAGGATACAGTCAACTGGTCTAGACCTTATTCAGAATAAAAAAAAGCTCAAATTTTGAGCTTTTTTTGTTTTATATATAATTAGATAGATTCTTCTATTCTTCATCGGTAATAGATAAATTCAAATAATTCCTTGTGGCCTTAAAAAGAGGATAAAAGATAAATGCACTTAATATACAAGTAATCGCTGAAGTAATTGCCAAGCTCGGAATTCCGCTTAATGCATAGGCATAGGCAGCATCAAAACTAGCATATTTGGTATCAATCCAATAATATAAAAGAGCTTTAATATAAATTTCTCCAAAAATATTAAACAAAATTCCTAGTGAAGTCGCAGTTAAAGCTATTTTTGAAATTCGATTCAGTTTATGATCAAAGATAAATACCAAACCATATAGCATTGTTACTAACCCTAAAAAAATAGGAATCGTAAAGTGAATTTGAATATGCTTTTCCATTATATCAAATCCACCAAGTGCACAACCAGCAATAGATAAACCAAAAAAGATTAGAAAGATACTCATGCAGATCGTATTCATGATTTTAGGATTCCACTTCTTTTTATAAAACAATCGAAAAACAGAACCTACAATGAATCCCATTCCGAATTTTAAAAGAATTGTACGAAGTACCCCTGCACTAAATCCTCCGTAATAGATGATATCTGAAATCCCCATTCCTAAAGAACCAGCAATTCCACCAATAAGACCACCACATAATAAGGAAGCCATAATACAAATAAAATTCCCCAAATGAATCATTCCCACAGGAAGTTGAATTTTAATATAAACTCCTACAAAACATAATGCCGAAAAAATAGCAGTTAAGACCATCTTATATAATAATTGATTTTGCTTATTCATTCCAACCCCACTCCTTTATCCTCATTATTTAATCACAAATCTGATATGCTTGCAATAACCAGTTTTGAAATAAAAAAAGGTACCAGAAGTACCTATATTTTATATAAGGATAAAGCTAACTTATGTTTTGTATAGTCAATATCTATTACATGAACATGAACTTCATCTCCAACAGCAACTAGATCTGAAGGATGATTCACTTTTTCTAATGACATTTTAGAAACATGTAAAAGTCCATCATATTTTACTCCACAATCCACAAAAGCACCAAAATCAACTACATTGCGGACAACGCCATCTAACTCATCCCCGATTTTAACGTCCTCAAAGTGCATTATATCGCTTCTTAGCTTCAATCCGGGATAACTATCCCTTATATCCCTCAAAGGCGTTACAAAGGCGTCTAGAATATCATTTAAGGTATATGCATCAATCCCAATATCCTTTTGTAGCTTCAAACGGTCTAAAGACTGTACAGCTTCCTTCATTTGTTCTGTCCCCAAATCTTGAACCGTAAGATTCATTATTTTTAAAAGTTCTTTTGCCTTGTCATAACTTTCAGGGTGAATAGCGGTCATATCTAAAGGATTCTTTCCTTCTAATATTCTTAAAAAGCCAACACATTGTTCATATGTCTTAGGACCAAGTTTACTTACCTTTTTTAAATCCTCACGACTTAAAAATTTATCATTTTTTTCACGGTAATCAATTATATTTTTGGCAACACCTTTAGATAAACCCGAAACATAACTTAATAAAGAAGAGGAACAAGTATTTAAATTTACCCCTACCTTATTCACTGCATCCACAACAACATCCTCTAAAGATTTTGAAAGTTTGTTTTGGGCAACATCATGTTGGTACTGACCAACCCCAATAGATTTAGGCTCAATCTTTACAAGCTCAGCAAGTGGATCTTGTATTCTTCTAGCTATGGATATGGCAGAACGTTGTTCAACCGATAAATCTGGGAATTCCTCCATTGCCAAAGGAGATGCCGAATAAACAGAAGCTCCCGCTTCACTTACTACAACATATTTTACATTTAAATGATTTTCTTGAATTACTTCTGCAATGAAACTCTCAGTTTCTCTTGAAGCTGTCCCATTTCCAATCGCTATAATCTCTACATGGTAACGCATAATCAAATCTAGAATGGTCTTTTTTGATTTTTCAAGTACTCTTGGATCTATTGAAGCTCCCTTCGATTTTTCATTTGGATAAATGACTCCAATCTCTAATACTTTAGAATTTGGGGAAATAACCGCAAGTTTACATCCTGTTCTAAATGCTGGATCCACTCCAAGCACAACATGGCCCTTCATTGGAGCCTGTAATAACAAATGCTGAAGATTCATTGAGAAAATATGAATGGCCTGTTCTTCCGCTTTTTCACTTAATATCGAACGTATTTCACGTTCAATAGATGGTGAAATTAGCCGTTTATAAGCATCTTCAATAGAGGCAACAAGTTCATCGTTAAATATAGAGGATTTATTATGTGTCGTTTGATATCTCATATATTCCACATCACGCTCAGGCTGTAACTCTATAGTTACACTAATAACATCCTCAGCTTCAGCACGATTTAATGCTAAAACTCGATGCGGCTTAATAAATGCCACCCGTTCAACCGCATCATAGTAATTCTTATATTTTTCTTCTGGATCTAACTCATTGTTTTTCTTTTTAGAACGGATATTTCCATACTTTAAAGATGCTTCCCGAATATGTTTACGATATTCCGCATTATCCGAAATTTTTTCAGCTACAATGTATTTAGCTTGTTCAATTGCAAATTCAGGAGTAGGAACTTTTTCATTGACATATTGACTTGCAATTTCAATTTTATCTCCCTTTGGTAAAAGAGAAAGCATAACATCTGCTAATGGCTCTAATCCTAAAGCAATTGCAGTTGTAGCTTTCGTTTTCTTCTTTTCTTTATATGGACGATATAAGTCCTCCACTTCAACCAATTTAGAAGCCTTTAAAATCTCTTCCTTAAGTTCTTCTGTCATCAATCCCTTTTCTTCAATTAAACGGATGACATCTTCTTTTTTCTTTTGCAAAGAAAGCCCATATTGGTATTCATCATCAATTACTCGAATCTGTTCTTCATCTAATCCACCTGTTGCTTCTTTTCGATATCTTGCGATAAACGCCACTGTTTTTTCATCTTCTAATAATTCTAAAACGGCAGTAACCTGTTTTACACTGATATTCAGTTGTTTTGCAATCTCGTTTATAATTTGTTCATTCATAAAAAAACCTCCTATAATGAAAATAGAAAGCCTTCTAAAGAAGGCTATTTTTCTTATTCAAAAAGACTATCAATATACTGATTTGCATATGGAATTGAAGATGTATATACTTCATTTAAATCACTAATTGATATCTTGTGAGATACATCCCTTATTTCTATTTTATCTTTGAACTGATCCTCATGAAGATAAATAAAAGTAGGCTCAAAATATACAGAATCCTCATCTCCTAAAGCACCAAAAGCAGAATCGGATAAAATCCCTGCATTCACGGCGTTATCCACCCGAACATCAACAATATATAGGACAACACTATTTTCTTCTTTTTTGTTGGCCTCATTCACTTTATTTTGTAAATCCGCAAGACGTGTAATTAATTTCTCATAGGTTTCATTATAATTTTTTTCATCTTTTTCATCAGCATGAAATGCACTACCATCATAAGCAAAGATAAAAATATCTCTAGCTGCACCATCTTTAATAAAACGAGAAATTGTTTGATAATTTTCTTTAGTAAACTGAACCGTCACATCTGGATTACTTGTTTTTATATCGCCTGTAAAATAAATTTTATCTGAAACATACTCTGTTTTTTTGTTTCCAAAATATAAGCCTAAGCCTAACCCCAAGCCAACACCCAAAAGTACTGCAAAAACGAAGATAGCAATCAACCATTTCTTATTGAATTTTACATCTTTTTTTTGATTCTTCGTACGAACACGAGAAACCTTTCTAACAGCTCTAGCCAAATTGAATTCCTCCTCTGTTAAAATAGTCTAATATATTATAAAATAAAAAGACTAAAATATCAAGAAAAAACCGCAATTTAATTCATTTCATTTCGCTTTATAATCATTTAAGAATCTAAGGAGATATAAGAAATAAACTCTTGTATTCCTTCATTAGAATCATATTTCAATTCCTCTTTAATTTCCTTTGTTAAAAGATTTCTTTTCAGCATACACTCTACAATATATTTTCGATGAAAAGAATCATAGCTTTCCTGATAAGCAGTATAAAGGATTTGATCAGGATATTTCTTTTTTGTATGATCCATAAAATCAATTGTCCGAAATAAAAGCTGTGTAGATGGGCGATCATACCGAAAGGAAAATGAAACCTGTCGATACGCCTTTTCTATGATTGTTTGATATTTGGGTTGATAATTTTGCATCAACATTAAAATTCCATGACATCTTGTTTTTTTCGATTGTAAAAGCATTACGCCTAATTCTTCTACACGTTTAGATTTAAAGCGGGATAAAGAAAAATAGATTTCTTCCGTAATTTCTTCATCGTATCGATCAATTAAATCAAATAATAATTGAATTGTATATTCTTTAGATAAAGAAATATCTGAATATTGGAATTCTTTGATGCTTTCTTTTAAAGCTTTTTTATCTTTTACATTTTTTAAATATTGTAGGGCATGCTTATATTCTTCTTCAGTTGAGCAAAGAAACCAATTTTTAAGTTCTTGGTTCTTTTTCTTTACAATGTTTAAAAACTCCTTAAAAGTGGGTGTACTCGTTTCTGTTCTATCTTTTTTGTACCTTAGTTCTTTAGAGCCTAAGGACACTTGATTCTTGTATTTAATATGAACACAGGAAAAAATAAAATTTGATAGATTGCTTTGATTTAAATCCCGTTCTTTAATATCTTGAAAGATTTTCTTTACACCAGCCAATTGACTGACTTCGTCTAACGCAAAGCATAAGCATTCAAAGCATAAATACTTTTTATCTGTCCAACGACCATGAGTTAACATATCCTCATAAAACTCCCATAAAATCTTCTCTACAGTAGTTTCTTGTCCCTTTATATAAAAGCATACCAATAAATCCAAATATTGACATAATAAAGAAACAGAAGAATATTTCGTCGTAAAAAGAGCTGTCTTGATTTCTTGTAAGAAAATACATTTATCTTCATAAACCGAAATCAAATCATACAAATACTTTCCTTTGGATTCTTCTACATAAGAATAAGACATATCATGCAAACAAGCATATCGTAATGAATCTTTATATTCTTCTTTATTCTCGGCTTGATAGAGCTCAAAATGAGCCGAACCTAACCCTTTTTTTATTTTTTTAATAAATTCTTTTTTCATTTTACATCTCCAACTACATGAACTTAACTTCATTATACCACAGAAAATAAAAAGAGGGTACCCCTTTTCCATAGAGAACCCTATTTTTTTTATTTATGCAAGTGTAATACTTGAAGCAATTTGAATGAAATCATCCACAGATAACTTATCAGAGAAGATTGTTACCTCATAATTTCCATTATAGTATTTCAATGTATTATTGCTTAAAAAGCCAAGTCCACATTCTAAGAATTCAATATTGTCATATGTGTCAATCGCCACAACTTCATCTGTAACCTCAACCTTAGATACAATTATGGTATAAGCATTTTCTCCGCTATAGCATAGAATACTGCTGTCTTCCTTTGTGCTAGAGGATTTCAATGTACAGCCATCAACAACATACCCTGCTGTTACAGCCAAAGAGGTTTCTTCTTCTTTTGGACCTTCCTGTTGATTGCCTAAATATTTTTTCTCATTGAAATTATCTTTTCCTATTTTGCTATTTGGGGTAAAAGACTCAAAATCAACAACGACAACTTCTTCATTTTTATCATTGAGAAAAACTGTCTTTTTTGGTGTCAATTTTTGATCACAATAGTATTTCATCTTTTCGAGCTTTTGATTGGTTTTATGCGTAATTTTGGCCTCAACCATCGTTAGTGTGCCTTCCTTACTTCCTTTAGCCTCTTTATCAGCTTTAATATCTTTATTGATGGCTTCTAATAGATAAGCATGTGAACTATTTAAAGGCCAATCACTATCAAAGCGAAATTCTTTATTTAAAGAAGGCGTAATCACATAAACTCCACTATCATTTTTAATAATCAACTGTTCACTATCTCCTTTAAAGCATACCTTATAATAATTTGGAGATAAATAATCCACTTGTACACCAAGACTAACATTTTTATCTGGACGATTGATTGTCATTTTAGATTCTAAGCTATAAGAGCTCAAGCCTGACAAATACTTTGTAACCTTTGTTACCTCATCCGTAGTATCATTTTTTTTACAGCCTGTTAAAACGACCAAACCTAATAAAATTAAACCAAGTATTTTTTTCATTTTTCCACCCATCTTCTATAATCATTAAACAATATGCTTATAAATAATCAACTATGCATAAATTTAGATTCTTTAGGAAAAACTAAAAAAAGAAAGGAGCCAATCGTATGTCAATAATACAAAAAATAGCCCTAGTTTTTACCATACTTGGTGGAATTGTTTGGGCTATCATTGGAATATTTAATTTTAATCTTGTTACATGGGCATTTCAAGAAGGATCTGTTTTAACAAGAATCGTTTATATTTTCATTGGAGTATGTGCTCTAATCAATATTGTTGCTTTATTTATTCCAAACCATCATCACTTGATGGAAGAATAGCCACAGCTATACTATAATGATCCGTATGGGATAAACTAATCTGGAGTTCTACTTCCTTATCATGAATAAGGACATAAGGAGCTCCATTTTTTTTATTTAAAATAGTAATATCATTAAAATTCATACTCACCTGTTTGGACAAACATTTAATGATTGCTTCTTTACATGCAAATCTGGAAGCTAAATATTCAACTCTTCTTTTTTGATTGGTAAAAGTTGAATAGATTTCATATTCCTTTAACGAAAGAATCCGCTTGATGAATCGCTCCTCTTTATATTGAACATCTTGGTGCTCAACCATATCAATTCCAACTCTCATATTACATCGACCTTCTTAATTCATAATCCACCGCAATTTCCTTTAGTTTACGGAATCGATGATTGAGTCCTGATTTGGTAATTGCTTCATCATAGGTTTCATTGATAATTTGAATCATTTCATTTAAAGAAGCCTCTGGATTTTCTTTTCTTACTTTCATGATAAGTAAAAGTTTCGGATCCAGTTTTTCTAAAGGATAATTGTATTCCAAATATTTTATATATTTTAGTTGCTCCTTCGCGGAGCGATTTGTTTTTTGCTGATTGGCAACCTCTATATTTAATATTCGATTAACATTGGCAGACAATTCTCTTTTTATAATTTCATTTTCAAAATAATTCATCGTAACATTAGCACCTATACGGCGAAGAAATTCAACAATGCAATCTTTTTCTTTAATATATACAATCAATATGGATCTTCGTTTGGCAATTCTAGCATTTAAATTATACTGATTCATTGCTCTTTGTAAAAATAATGCCTCACTATCTTTGTCTGTAGAAATCTCTAAATGATAGTTGGAAGTTTTGGGATCATTGACACTTCCTTTAGCTAAAAAAGCTCCCCTTAAATAGGCAATAGTTTTAGAAGAATTTTCTATAATTTCATCTTTTAAATTTCCATTGTCCTTCAACAATTCCAAATCTTTAATAATCACATCTGCATTCTCTGTGATTGTATAAGAATATATGGTTTTTTTATTCAGTTTCGTTTGAGTAATTGCTGTAATCTCATAAGCCACATTCGTATAAAACCGTTTAATGAGCGAAACAAAATGTCTTAAAATATGTAGATTTGTGTTTTTAAAAACCAATTTGATGGGCTGGGACAATACAATTTCTCCTGCCAATCTTAAGGATGCTTCCAATTCTATAAGATGTAGGGAAGCATCACTATTCACTTTTAATATATCTTCCTTAACATCAAAAGAAAAGCTCATATTCTTACTCCATTAAAATTGATAAAATATCATTTAAATTCTTTATGGTATAGGTAGGATTACTTTCTATAATTTGATCCTTACGATCCGAATATAAAACTCCAACGGTATCAATTTTGGCATTTTTGCCTGCCAAAATATCTCCAACGCCATCACCAACATATAGTGCTCTTTTAGAATCTAATTGCTTCATCGCTTCTAAAATTCCTTCTGGGTCTGGTTTTGGATTTTTTACATCTTCTTCGCCAATAACAACTCTTATATTTTCACGCATTCCAAATAAAGCTAATCCATGCTCAACTAAATCTGTTTTTTTAGAGGACACAACACCTAACTTGTACCCTTTTCTAGCTAAGGAGCGAACAACAGATTTGGCTCCTGGAAAAGCCTTAACAATTTCATCATGGTTTGAAACATTATATTCTCGGTAATACTGAATCATCTCTTCTATTTCTTGTTCATCTTCGCTATACCGTGAGAAAGTTTGCTTTAATGATGGTCCAAAAAAAGAATCTAATTCCTCATCAGTTAAAACTTTATCTGGTCTAAAATGTGCAAATGTATATACAAAGCTCTTATAAATTAATTCTTTTGTATCTAGAAGTGTTCCATCTAAATCAAAAAGAATTGTATCATACCGATTGTCTTTGATTTTTTGTTTTAATTCTAGATAATTCGTTTTAGGACCAACAAACCGCTTGATAACCAAGAACGCAAGTCCGCCAACAATAAAAATTACACTAAGTAAGATGGATACCGGAATTGGCCCTGCCATAAGGATTTCATCTACACCACTTTTACTACGAATTGTTTCTGTAATAATTCTTACAAATCCATACCAAACAAAATATCCACCAATTAAATCTCCGGATTCTAGTTTTTTAAATTTATTTCGGAGTACAATCATTATGATTAACCCAACCAAATTCAATGAAGCCTCATATAAAAAGGCTGGATGGCGATAAGCACCCTCAATAAACATATTCTCTCCTAAAATAGGAATTAGTTTTAAAAAACCTGGATTTTCAACAATTGGACCATAAAGCTCATGATTACAGAAGTTTCCAAATCGACCACAGATTTGACCGATCAAAAATCCTGGAGCCACGACATCTAATATCCGATATAAAGATATTTTTCTTACTCGACAATAAATATAAATCGTAATCATCGAAGCAATTAAGCCCCCTTGAATCGCAAGACCTTCTAAGCCGCCTTCTAATCCAATAATCTTTTTAAAAGTCCATGAATCATTTAAATTAAATAAGATGTACCATAACCTTGCCCCTACAATTGCACAAGGAAGAACGATACAAACTCCAGTATAGATGTACTCACTTGGAATACCGATTTTCTTTCCCTCACGCACTCCAGCTAGTACAGCCAAAATAACACCGATTAAAATACAAACTGCATACCAATAGATTTCAATCGTTCCAAATAATTTAAAAGAAGGGTTGATATAATTTAACATTCTTCTTTTCCTCCTTCTTTTGCTTTTCTATCGACCTTAGTCACAAATTCTAATGCTGCATGATGGCCTAGTAATTTTAATTTTTCATTCATTGCAGCAGATTCAACCAATAAAGATACTGTTCGGCCTGGAAGAACAGGTATCGTAATTTTAGTAATCTCAGTATTAAAGTATTTTATCGTTGCATGATCTAAGCCCAATCGATCATAGTTTTTTTCTTCATTCCATGTTTCTAGTTCAACAACCAAACGAAGATTCTTCCGATCTCGATATGCTCCTGCACCAAACATAGTGACAACATCAACAATACCAATTCCTCTAATCTCCATATATCGCTTTAAAATATCAGGAGCAGTTCCGATTAAATTTCCAGGTTCTTTTTCCATGATTTCTACTAAATCGTCCGCAATCAATTGATGTCCTCTTTTGATTAAATCCAAAGAGGTTTCTGATTTACCAATCCCACTCTTACCAATAATTAAAGTTCCCATTCCATTGATATCCAAAAATGTACCATGAACAGAAATAGTTTCTGCTAAATGCTCTTGTAAATAATTATAAAGTTTTGAAGAGGTTGGCGTAGTTCGCATCGTACTTTTTAAGATACAAATATTATATTCATCTCCCAATTGAATAAATATTTCAGGAATCTTCACTTTTACACTAAAAACTATACAAGGTGGATTTAGTTCAAACAATTTACGAACATTTTTCTCTACGACATCCTGGCTTTGTTGAGATAAAAAAGTAGCTTCCTTTGATCCTACCAAAACAACTCGTTTAGAGTCAAAGTAATCAAAGAAACCCGTAAACTCTAATCCAGGTCGAGCAATCATATCTTCCACACAATGTCGTTTTAAACCACCCTTACCACTAATTAGAGTCAATTTATTATCTTTCATTATTTTTTCAATAGTTATATATTCCATTGGTTTCACCTCCGAATTCAAAATTTTAAAATACGGTACGCCTTTACTCCCTCTAATACTATCATTACCACAATTAGTATAACGATGGAATTCAGTGTTTGATTACAAATATGGAAAAATGATTGATCTAAAAATGCTAATAAAAGAATTAAACCAAATGTCAAAAAGAAATCCAAAGAATGAGATTTAGAAAAAAAGCTAAGTAATGAAATAAGGATAGGAGCAAAATAAAAGATGAAAGATAATCCTAACGTACAATAAATTAATCGAAGAGGATTTGTGTAATTAATAAAATGAGCAAAGAAACCAAACACCGCTCCAATTACTAAAATATTAAAAACTATCGTTAAAAACATTCCCCCAATCCTTTTTATAAATCCTAAGAAAGAAAACGAGGGAGTAAGAGCACCAGATGTAGATTCTATTTTCGATAATAAATCTTCTATCTGCGTAAAATCTGCATCTGGATATCGATGCTTTAAATCTTCTATATTCTGATTAAATTCCTTTAGTTTTTCTTTGAACTTTTCTTCTTTGTCTTTTTTTATTACGGGTTCTTTATTTTTTTGCTTTTCCGTTTTCAATAAAATCCCACCTTTTGAACTACCAACATTATATACTAAACCATCTGTTTTAGCAATAAAAGTAGTTTTGTTTTATTTCTTATCATTTATTTTGGAAGCTCTAGGATGACTCAGCTCATAGGATTTACGAACATGCTCAAAACTTACATGAGTATATATCTGAGTTGTCGATAAATTTTCATGACCAAGCAGCTCCTGTACACTTCTCATATCCGCCCCGCGATTTAATAATGCAGTTGCGAAACTATGCCGAAGCATATGTGGAGATAGATGAAAGGTTTCTCCACAATCCTTAATCAACTGATTTAAAATAACTCGTACCCCTCTAGGAGTGAGCGTAGTACCATTTTTATTTAAAAAAACATGCCGATTGGTTTCATCCTTAGACCGATAAAGGAGATCCAACCGAAAGGTCGATATATATCGTTTTAAATGATCTTTTAGTTCTTCAAACATAATCACAACTCGATCTTTGCTTCCTTTTCCGTGAATGAGGATAGTCAAATCCATAAAATCTATATCTTTAATCTCTAAAGCACATAATTCACTAACTCGCAATCCACAACCATATAAGATTTCTAATATACAATAATTTCTAAATCCTAAAGGAGTGGTTTGATCACAAACGTTTAACAACATCATAATTTCATTTTCTTTAATCGTTTTAGGCAATCGCTTTGGAATTTTAGGAGCCTCTACTTCTTCAAAAAAATTCGTTTGAACATCACCGCTTTTTAAAAGATATTGATAAAAAGTTCGTAAGGAAGAAAGTTTTCGACTAATACTTGTTGATGCTAGATTACTAGAAGAAAGATAGGAAATGTAGTTCTTACATACTCGATTATTGCGGATAGAAAGTAAAGAAGGAGCCATTTTCTCGCTATGAATAAATTCTAAAAATTCTTGGATATCCTTATGATAACTAAGAACTGTATTTGAAGAATAGTTCTTTACATTCGCTAAATAATCCATAAATTTCGCAATAGCTTCTTGTTCTGTCATAAGGATGTAACCACCTTTTCAATATCCTCTAATGCCCGTTTCGCATATAATCCTTTTCTTTCTTTCTTTTTATGTTTAAAGTTCAATTCCTCCACAATACCAAAATTTGCATTCATCGGTTGAAAATCATCTGAATTGGCATTACAAATATAGTATGCCATACTCCCCATAATTGTAGTTTTAGGAAAAGAAATTAAAGTCAATCCCTGCACATATCGATCCATATTGATAGCGGCAACAATTCCACTAGCTGCTGATTCTACATACCCCTCAACCCCACTGATTTGTCCTGCAAAAAACAAATTCGGATATTGTTTCGTTTGATAGGTTGGATTTAAAATTTTAGGGGCATTAATATATGTGTTTTTATGCATTCTTCCATATTTTGCAAAACGAGCATGTTCTAATCCAGGAATCATTTGAAATACTCTTTTTTGTTCATCAAATTTTAAATGGGTTTGAAATCCTACTAAATTATACATGGATTTCGCCGCATCATCTTGTCTTAATTGGACAACAGCATAAGGCTTATCTCCTGTTGGGGTTTTTAATCCAACAGGTTTCATAGGACCAAAGGTCAAGGTTTGTGGTCCCCGTTTTGCCATAATTTCTATAGGCATGCATCCTTCAAAGACTTTGAGTTCAAAATCCTTAACTTCCACTCCTTCAGCAGAAATAAGAGCCTCATAAAACCGATCAAACTCCTCTTTTGTAAAAGGACAATTATAATAAGAAGCAACACCTTTGTCATATCTAGATTTCAAATAAACCTTTGAATAATCAATAGAATCCGCATAAATAATTGGAGCTTGAGCATCAAAAAAATAAAAATCCTCAAATCCAAATAAATCTTTAATATATTGGCAAAATGGATCGCTGGTCAAAGGTCCAGTCGCAATAATTGTGGGAATCGATAAATCCAAGCTTGTAATCTCCTCACAAATAATATGTATATTTGGAAAGGACTCTATTACTTCTGTAACATAGGCCGAATATCCTTCTCTATCTACTGCCAAAGCTCCCCCTGCCTCTACAGAATGAAGTCTGGCTGCCTTTATAATAAGAGAATCAAATTGTTCCATTTCTTTTTTTAAAATACCACAAGCATTTTCCAAAGAATCACTACGTAATGAATTGGAACAAACAAGTTCTGCAAATCGATCCGTTTTATGTGCTGGAGTCATTTTCTTAGGACGCATTTCATATAATTCAATTTCATATCCTTTTTTCGCTAAGTAGTATGCCGCCTCACATCCTGCAAGTCCAGCACCAATTACTCTAACCTTCATTGCCATCACTCCATAAATAAATCATATTTTAAATCTCTTATAAATGTTTCAATAAATTGTTTCTTTTGTTCCCAAAATTTTTTAGCCAAAGGAGTCACCATATAATCTTGTTTGAGAATATGTGCAGAATGAATCATAATTTCATTAAATACAGAATCATAAGAATCTGGAGTTTTATAGCCTTCTGCCAAAAGATCAAAGACAATTCCTAAAGCTCCCTCTTCATCCATTAAATCCGCTTCTAATAAAACCACAAGTTCTATAGGAATATCTGGATTTTTAAGTAACGCCTTATTGGAATGATGTTCAATTAGATACGCAACCTTATTTGTAAATTCTAAATCAAATTGATTCTTTTTGGCATATTCTAAAAATATAGCCTTTCCAATTGTTGCGTGTTCTACAATAGAGCTTTTTGTATATCCTGAATCATGGAAAATAGCAGCAGTTAATACAACCACTTCCTCACAATTTTCAACTCCAACTATAATTCGCTTTGCCCAACCAAAAACACGTTTGATGTGCTCAAAACGATTCCGAAAGGAAAGTTGAGGCTTATTGCTTTTAATTCCCTTATTTTTATTTAATTCAGCCAATACATAACAAAACATATCATCATAATTTAATTTCATCATTCTCACCCAAATTCATATGAATATATTTATTATAGCATAAAAAGATACACCTTACGATGCATCTTTTTATTTTTTATAAGTTTTTAATTAAATTCGTACTTATATTTAAAATATCTACTTTTTCTTTCACAAAAGAATCTCTTAAATCTGCTCGACCAGCACCTAAGAAGCCTGCCTCATTTTTTCCATAATGACGATCAGATCCATTATATTTACAAGCGACTAAATTGAATGCATTAGCTTGAGCATCAGAACAATGGAATCTAAGTTCTTTTGCTTGATCTCTTGCCTTTTCAAAATTTAGAGCTCCTTCTTTCACAAAATAGAAAGCATCTACAGCAACAGCTGATGCCTGTAAAGAAGCAGGTAAATAAATATTGACTAATCCATCACAATTTTTAAATGCGTTTGCAGGAATACTTGCTAAACTCTCATTAAATACTAAATTCTCTATTGATGTGTTAGCAGTAAATGGTGAATCTTGAGATTCTGTTTGCTCTTTTATGGCACCAATTGGAACCCATCTTGATCCCACATAAGCAAATTCTGGGAAAATTACAGTTGAAGCCGTTCCCGTATAAAGAGAGATGCAAGCCATATCATTTGTAACTTCAAATTCAAAATAAGATTGTTTTGTAGAAATATAAGAAGAGAATTCATATGAATCATTAATTTGTTTTAAATCGTCAAAAGAGTAGTATGTTCCTCTATTAGAAACCCAAGCATTAATTTCATATGAATCATAGCTTCCATTTGGAAGATATGAAGTAATATCTGTATTCCTATCCTTTCGTATAAAGAATCCATAATATCCTTTATTATTGAATTCTTCTCTTGCTGTTTCAAAGGTAATCTTATGATATTGTTCAAATTTTACATCATTGACCGCAAATAGTTGAATTTCAAATCTTTGTCTTTCTTCATTTAAAACAAAAGTACTTGCGAAGTTTTGTAAAATGAAATTTGGAGTTAATTTTGAAGCAAGATAAATAAAATAGTTTTGATTTTTTTCAACTCCATAATCTTGATCTAAGAAAGGCATTGTATCTGTTTGTTCTAACCGGTATTCTTCTTTTCCATATAAAGCATAAAAATCATACTGCACTTCTACCCAATCTACCACAAAAGCATAAGTTCCAGGAGCTAAGGAATTCAAATCAACCTTTTGCCCTGAAGCATCGTTTACACCATTGAATTTATAAATTACATTATTTATATTTTTAATAGAATACAACTCTTCAACATGAGAAAGTAAATCATATCCTTCATATACTGTAAGTATCTGAGGTTCATCATAATCAGAAGTGATTTCAAGTTGAATTGTGACATCCTTTACCTTAGCATAATATACTAAGCCCTTATTTGCCATCAAATGAGATTGAATATCTAAAATAGGTTTCAAATAGGAAGCATCATAGTACCAGCCCATGATCTTATAATATCTCATTCCTTCTTCTTGAGGAACAGAAAGGATTTCTCCTGTTGCGTAAGGGAAATTAATTTTTTCTCCTTCAGAAAGCTTTATAATTTTAGATCCAGCAAGCCCCATATCAAATGAAACAATGTGCTTTAAACGACCATTACTTACCCATGCACCATTCGTATAGATATACTCTTCATCGGCGTTAAACTGAGAATCAAATTCATAAATATATTGATCTAGTTCATTCATAGATACATCTTGTACAACAAGATTACCATTTTCATCCTTTTGAATATTACTTAGAACTAAACTATTACTATTTAAATTGATTACATTCACACAAACAAATTTAAATTTTGGAATATTGTAAATCATTGGAACATAAATTAAATTTCCAGCTTCATCATATATATAATTCCCTTGTTCATCTGTTTTCGCTACATTTGTAGCACCAAGCGTAATCTCTAAATCACCTAAATCATTATTATCTACAATCTCTTTTAAATTCAAATTAAACTCAAAAAGATCGGTTCCTATGGAAATAGAATTTACACATTGGGAAGCATCAATAAATCCATCCCCCTCAGGTGTTTTATTAATTAGGGAAATGATACTTTCTGGTAATCCCATAGCATAATCCATCAAATAATAAACCAAATTGTTAAAGAATTCTGTATAATGAATCTTTAATTTACGATCATCTTTATCCTTACTATCATCTCTATGAATGTATACATATTCATCCTTATAGTAAATATAAATTTGCTTCTTGCTCATCATCATTGCACCTAGACCTAGATTTCCCATATCTAAGTGTGCATATATAGTAGGAGCACCCTTTTCATCAACATTCACTTTAATTGTAATCGGAACATTCACATTCACAATGCTTAATGCAGTTAAGGTTACAGTTCCTGTAATTTCAAAATTCTTTTCTAATGCATTGTAATATAAAGCCTCAAATAAATTAGATATATTGCTTATATCATAATAACTTTCTTTTTCTGAAGGGAGTTCTACAGATAAACCTTCTTCTTTTAAAGAAATTGTCACCTGATCCATTGTCATGAACTGTAATGCATTTGTATAAGAAAGATAAATATTAGAAGCATTAAGTTCTATAATTTTTCCTTCTTCATTCCGCATAATTTCTAATTGTAAAACCTGATCTTCATCCTGCATTGCTGCAAATAAATCCTTTAAATTTATACCTAAAGAAAGTTTAGTATTTGAAATATCTATAGAATTAAGGATATGAGATAGACAGATACAGTTAGTCTGACCGGATTGTAAAACAGGAATCTCAATATTCATCAAATTCATTATAGATTCTATCAAATCCGTAATTCCTTTGTATGTCGAAGAAACTTTTATTACAGCATTTAAATCTGATTCATTATTTCCATATGTTATATAAACCATAGGGGTTTGAATGCTTGAATCTAAAGTATTCATAGTAGTTAAAGAAATTATATTGATATCTAATTGGTGCCATGCAACTGCATTCCCATTTTGATACTCACGGATAATTACTTTTGCTCTAGCATCAAATTCGTTATTCTCTAAGATTTTTAAAGAAAGCATTCCTTCAATTTGAGCAACTGCATTCCCATTTTTAGAAAGTGTTGTCTGAATTTCTAAGTTAAATTCTTTTTGTTGAGCTAATGTATAAAGTTCAACTCCATATTCTAAAAGCTGAAGAAGCTCCGTCTTGGTTATTAAATTTTCGGTTGGCTCTTCTATTTTTGTAAGAGCTGAAGCAGATAAAGTGATTGGCATCTGTAAACGAATAGAATCATAAACTCCATTAACGATAAGATTCATTCCTTTAATATCTTGATTGTCTTGAATTAAAGTTAAACCAACACCAATACTACATATTTTGCCAACAATATTATCCAAAGTTAAAGCAATACCTTCCGCATCAATTTTAAAATTCAAATCTCCAATATCAAAACCCTTTAAATCAAATTTAGGTAAAGTTAATGGATTGTTCTTTAGTATTGGCTGAAGGATTTGTTTTGCTTCATAAATTAGCGAATCAAGTTCACTCCATAAAAGCATAATTGTTTGATTAGAAATCGTTACATATACTTTATCCTTTGTTAAAACAAATTGCATATCTAAATCAATTCCAAATCCAGTAAAGGTAAGATTTCCCTGCATAATAAATGAAGATTTATTTAACAATAAGTCAAATGCACCAGAAAATTGAATTTCTTCTTTCTTCTTTTTTTCTTGAATCTCTACTTTAGTAGACCCAATTTCAATATGGATTGCTTGCCCTTTATATAATTGGATAAGGTATCCAATTTGATCTAATAATAGAACAAAATCATTGTATTCTATCGTAGGAAGAAGCTCTTGAACCTCTGTTACATTAGAAGAACCAAGAACTACATTGCATTTTAAATTCGTTTCATTGACAATGATTTCCATACCATTATTATAAAGAATAAAATCAATCATCACAACAGATAAACTTGATAGGATAGAATTCAAATTTAAAACAATTCCATTTTCTTTCACAGAAACAATATCTAAAATAGGTAAGATATCAGAAAGAGATAGAGTAAAATCAAAATTAATCAATGGTAATCCTAATTTTGCAAACACATCATTTATAAGTCCCATAATTTCTTTTTGAGGAATACAAATGACATTATCATAGAATTGAATGAAAATCTTTTGATTGACTACTCGAATTTCAAATTCAACTTGAATATCTTGTATCTTTAAAATCAAATTAGCTAAAATATCATATTGTTTTGTTTCCGTTTGATAAACAAAATCAATCGTTCCATTCCATAAAATATCCTTATAAGAACCATCTAGATTCATTCGGATGGATTCTTTATTGATAATCTTTGTTAGATACTCTATGACTTTACTATAGTTTGTTAGATTACTATA
>CAJTXR010000002.1 GCA_910584005.1 uncultured Anaeroplasmataceae bacterium
AGCACTTGACTGTTAATCAAGGTGTCGTAGGTTCGAGTCCTACTGCGGGCGCCATGAAATAAAATGAATTTAAATTAAAGTAGATTGCTTGAATTAATTAGTTCAAGCTTTTTTAATTATAATATTAGATATATTAATGAAAAAATAAAATAATAAAACATATTTTAAGAAACTAAAAAAGAAAATAGTTATTGGGTATATATTTAAGGCTTTATCTATAAAATTAATGTTTTTTTTTATAATAAAATGAAAAGTAGCTGTTTTTTATTACATTTTGTAATAATAATTAGTGAATTATTGAATAAAAATTAAAAAAGTGATATACTATTTATATGAGGAGGCTTTATTTATGTTTACATATGTTAAATTATATAATTATCGTTCGTTAAATAATGTGTTTTTTAATTTAAAAGAAACAAAAGATAAAATAAAAAAATTAGTTGCAGTATATGGTGAAAATGGTTGTGGAAAATCTAACTTAATAAGATCATTTTATTTTTTAGAAAGACTTATGCATTCTTTTGATATAGAACAAAACGAAATAGAACTTACTGAATTTTTAAATGAAAAAGGCAAAAATAATATTCCTCCTTTTTTCTTTGAAATTTTTCGAAAAAATACTGTTTCCAATATTTATATTAATTCAAGAACAGTTGATTGTGAGGATAGTACAAGAATTGAATTTGGCTTTGAAATTGAAGGACATGAAGGATATTACATAATTGAATTTAAAGAAACAATTTCGTATGAAAAGTTATATTATTTTACTGGAAATCAAAATGGATTAATTTTTGAAATTGAAAAAGACTTAATCAAAGAACCAAAATTTGCTCCTTTAATTTTTAAAACAAATAAAATAAAAAAAGAATTAAAAGATCTTATCCTAAAGTATTGGGGAAGACACTCTATGCTTGCAATAACTTTTGATATGCTAAAAAAATTAAATCAAGAATATATGAAAGAAAACATTTCACCATATTTATTTGATTTTCATAATATGATTAGTGAAACATCGGTTGATTTGAAAGAAGGGAATGGTGGAGCTATGATTTCCTCTTCTAAACATATAAATTTTATTTCCAATTTGGAAAAAGGAGATATATCTATTGAAAATGAATGGTTGTTAGATAATACTGAAAAAATCATTAATGATTTTTTCACACAAACTTATTCTGATATAAAAAAAGTTTTTTTTAAAACTGAAAAAGAAGAAAAAAGAATTAAGTACCATTTGATGTTTTATAAGAATATAAATGATAAAATTCGTTTAATTCCAGTTGAACAAGAATCAACAGGAACAAGACAAATTTTGAATATTTTGAGAAATTTATTTGGAGTATTTTGTGGCTGTACAGTTATTATAGATGAAGTAGATAATGGGGTCCACGACCTATTATTGAAAGTAATAATAGAATCAATGAAAGATTATATAACTGGTCAACTAATTTTCACCACTCACAATACAAGTTTGTTAGAATCTTTAGATCCAAAGATGGTATATATAATTAATGGAAATTATGATGGTACAAAAGAAATAATATGCTTATCGGATTATAAAATACAAGATCATAATAGTCCTCGAGTAAGATATATGAAAGGATTATATGGCGGGATTCCATTTGTTGATAGTGTGGATTATTTGGAAATAATCAGCAAATTAAAAGATGATAATTGTGAGTTTAAAGAATGAGAAAACTAAATTATACAAAATGTGGTGTTATTTGCCATGGACTATCTGAAATTCAAATTGTAAAATATATTAAATCTAATCTGCATTTGAAATTAGAAATTCTTTCAAAAGATAATGGTCATTCATCAATACAAATTACTAGTTTATTGAAATATTTAAATAATAAATCTTTTTTGAACTTAAAAGAGTTTAGTGAAAAATATGATATTGAATATAAGAAAAGATATTAGTAGATTTTAAATTGTTTATTATTATGGATACTGATGACTGTATGGAAGAGCAGAAAAAAGCATTTTTAAATAAAGAAATGTTCAAATCCCATCCACTATATAATTATATAGTTCCTATTTCAAACATACCTAATTTAGAGAGTGTTTTAGTAAAATCTAAAATAATGGTAAAAAAAATTAAAACTAAAGAAAAAGGTGAATATTATATCAAAACTTTTCCTATAAATAGTGAGCCTTTTTCTTTGAATTCTTTTAATGAAATCACTAGTTTGAGAGATAAACTACAACTTGTACAAGATACAAATTTAGATGAGTTTTTGAATTATTGCTTAGATATAGTCAAAAAAAAGTAAAAGAGTTATCTTTATTTTCCATCATCCTTGGAGATAAAAAAGCATTTTTTATGATACATATTTCAATGTGATTATAAGTAAATATTTTACTAGTACTAAAATTTACAAATGTTAATTTCACGTGCTCTTTTTCCAATGTAATTTGCTAGCAATTTTTATAAGAAAGAGGTATGATATAAAAGAGGTGTTATATATGGATTTTGGTACAAAATTAAATTTGTTGAGAAAAAATAGAGGTCTATCTCAAGAAGAACTTGCCCAAAGGATTAATGTTACAAGACAGACAATTTCGAAGTGGGAATTAGGAGATACGATTCCTGATATGACCAAACTGATCGAATTAAGTCAACTATTTGAAATTTCAATAGATGAGTTGGTTGGATTTGAAGTTGCAAATAAAAAGCAACACACCAAATTTCACTATGAATATAAAAGTAAATGCACTTTATGGGGTATTCCTTTAGTTCATGTTAATTTTGGAGCAGGCATGTATCGTGCAAAAGGAATTATAGCGATTGGAAATATTTCTACTGGTATAATATCTTTGGGTATTCTATCTTTGGGAATATTGTGTTTTGGACCTATTGGTATAGGGCTTTTATGTTTATGCTCTTTAGGTCTTGGCGGAATTGTCTTAGGCGGTCTTGTTCTAGGGTTATTATCTATTGGAGGTATCTCTATTGGCATATTTTCTATCGGTGGAGTTTCTATTGGAATATATGCAATAGGAGGCATTGCTATTGCAAAGGATATTGCTTATGGTGGAGTGGCTATAGGAAAAATTGCAATTGGCAATAAATGCAGAGGGGAATGGAAGTATTTTATTGAAGATGGAGTTGCTCTTTTTACAAAAGAAGAACTGAAAAATCAAATACATTTATGCTATCCAAATTTATGGAAAGTTATCATAAATATTTTCATTGGTTTGGTATAATATAGAGATTATTTGCCTTATTTTTTAGAAAAAAACAAAATTATCTTGATTTCTTTTGTTTTTTCGTTATAATAAATAAGTACAAGCAAATAATGGAGGTTTAGCTCAGTTGGGAGAGCATCTGCCTTACAAGCAGAGGGTCGGCGGTTCGAGCCCGTCAACCTCCACCATTAATGCCGAAATAGCTCAATTGGTAGAGCAACTGACTTGTAATCAGTAGGTTGAGGGTTCGATTCCTTTTTTCGGCACCATTTCTATGAAGTTAAAACAGCCTAATCTATCAAGATAAGGCTTATTTTTTTTATAAAATTATAACGCTTTCTTTTTATGAAGGGTTTTATTTATTTTGATTTGTGGTATGATATTGATAGAGGTGACAAAACAAATGCGTAAAACAAAAATTATATGTACATTAGGTCCAGCTTGTGATACAGACGAAATGTTAAAAGCCATGATACAAAATGGCCTTGATTGTGCAAGATTAAATTTCTCTCACGGAACCCATGAGGAACAAAAGGTAAGAATGGATCGTGTAAAACGGGTTAGAAAAGAGTTGGGAATTCCGCTTCCTATTTTACTAGATACAAAAGGTCCAGAAATAAGGGTAAGACTTTTTAAAAATAAAAAAGTGGAATTAAAAAAAGGCCAAGAATTCACATTTAGTTCAGATTATGATTTGATTGGAGATGAAACTAAAGTAGGATTAACCTATCCTAATTTAGCACTATATGTAAATCGTCCAGGAATTAAAATCTTAGCAGATGATGGCAAGGTTTCCTTTGAAGTACTACGTGTTGAAAGTAAGGATGTGATTTGTAAGGTTTTAAATGATGCTTGTCTTTCTGACCGCAAATCAATTAATATTCCTAATGTAATCGTAGATATGCCATATATATCAGAAGTAGATCGTTCTGACTTGATTTTTGGTATAGAGCAATGTGTAGATTACATCGCAGCATCCTTTGTAAGAAGAAAAGAAGATGTATTAGAACTTAGAGCGTTACTTGATCAATATGATACTTCTGGTAAAATCAGAATCATTTCTAAAATTGAAAATACAGAAGGAATTGAAAAAATGGATGAAATTATTGAAGCATCCGATGGAATTATGGTTGCGAGAGGAGATATGGGAGTCGAGGTTCCTTTTAAAATGCTTCCTTCTATTCAAAAAACGTTAATAGATAAGTGTTACCATGCAGGAAAAATCGTAGTTACAGCTACTCAAATGTTAGATTCTATGCAAACAAATCCTCGTCCTACACGTGCAGAGGTTAGTGATGTAGCCAATGCGATTTATGATCGTACGACAGCGATTATGCTATCAGGCGAATCCGCTGCTGGAAAATATCCTTTAGAATCCGTATCTGCAATGAAGGATATTGCTGAGTATACTGAAAGTGATATCAATTTTCAAGACCGGTATTTTCAGAATAAATTAAATTTAGGGGAAGATTTTTTATCTGCTATTTGCAATGCGGCAGTGAATGCTGCTTACCAAGTAGATGCAAAGGCAATCATATGTGTAACGAATAATGGATTAACTGCATTTAAGGTATCTGCTTATCGTCCTGTTTGTCCTGTTATTGCTGTGACTGTAAATGAAAAGGCATGTCGTCAATTAAATTTAGCTTGGAATGTATATCCTGTTTATGCCGAAAAGAAAGCATCCATAGATGAACTTTTCCAATATGCTATTGATAAAGCTTTAGAAACTCATGTTGTTAAAAAGGGAGATAAAGTAATTATTACGGGTGCTTCAGCAGTAGGAAATGCAATTACTGATACAATAAAACTTCATATATTATAATTACCTATATCATTTTTTAAACCCTTCATATATTATTATTGTAGCAACGCTACGAAGGGAGATTTAAAATATGTGTAGAAAAGAACACGATTGTGATCGTGAATGTAAACAAGAAATTGTTGTTGGGAATACTACTTTTAAATATGAATTAAATCAAGTAAACGAAAATACATATGATTTGGTAGCTACACCTTGCAACATTCCTACATCTGTTTACTGTATTGCAAGAATATCTGTAAGAGAAAATTGCTGCAATAACATGGAATATTATCAAGCATTTATTAATACAGATCCAGTAGAAATTATTCAGGATTGTAATTTATGTGATATAATTGCTAGAGCTATTGCAACATACTTTGATCATACACCTGTAATTAATACAAATAATTGCACTTGTAATCGAAGAAATTCTTTTGGATTCTTTTAGTTCAATTTGGGGGGCTGGAAACATCCAGTCCCACAAATTAAAATCTTCCATGAAGGCTGAATTAACAGTCTTTTTTCTTTTTTAGTTTTATAATTTTTGAAAAAAGGTATTGCATTATTAATATGAGTGTGATAGAATATATGAGCGTGAAAAATATTTTCACTTTATATACATCGGAAAGTAGCTTAGCTTGGTAGAGCGCCTGGTTTGGGACCAGGAGGTCGCAGGTTCAAATCCTGTCTTTCCGACCAGTTGATTTATGCGAGCGTAGTTTAATGGTAGAACCTTAGCCTTCCAAGCTAATGACGTGGGTTCGATTCCCATCGCTCGCTCCATTAGATATGAACTTGCCTCTATTTATTAGAGGTTTTTTTATTTATATAATTAATGTATTCTTGAATTAAATAAATGAAGTCCCTTTTTGTATTGAACGAAAAATCTTATTATTAAATTTGATTTATAAAAGAACAAATGATTTATAAAAGAACAAAAATGAAATTTCGTTTTGCTTTTTTACGGCATAAGTAACGCGTAAAATTCATAAAATTAGAATAGTGAAATAAAAAAGAAAAAAAATCATATAAAAAATCTTTTTTTTGTAGAAAAAAAATGTTTATTAGTTTATAATAAGAATAAAGAAAAAGAATGAGGTGTAGAATTTATGTTTTTATTTTTAGAAAATCCCGCAGATATTGCATTTTTTATTGCTTTAGGTGCTGCAATTGTTTTACTATTAATTGTATTTATTGCATCTAAAATTGTTCAACATCAAAGAGATAAGAAATATGAAGCAGAATACAATAAGAGAAATGCATTAGAAAATAAAGAAGAATTAGAAGAGGTTCAACCAGTAGAAGAACAACCAGCTGAAGAAGAGTTAAAAACAGATGCTGTAGAGAAAGAACCAAGCGAAGTAGAATCTGATGTAAAAGAAGAAGAACTTCTTGAAGAAAAAGTTGAAGAGCCTATCAAAGAACAACCTGTTCAAGATGAACCTGCTAAGGAAGAAGCAAAGCCAGAGGAAACTCCAGTTCAAGAGGCTTTTGTGGTTAAAGAGCCAAGGAAAAAAACTCCTGCAAAGAAATCTACAACAACAAAAGCACCAGCTAAGAAAACTGAACCTGTAAAAAAAGAAGAATCAAAAACAGAAGAAAAGGTTGAAGAACCTGTCAAAGAAGAAGTTAAGCCAGTAAAAGCTGAGCCTAAAAAGAGTCCAGCCAAAACAAGTGCAAAGACTACGACAACAAAATCAACACCAGCAAAAGCACCAACTAAGAAAACAACTTCTACAATGACAAAAGCAACTCCAAAGAAAGAAACTACACCAGCACCAAAGGGTAGACAATATAATGGAAAATATGAAGTATTTCCTAGTGGAGATGGATATCAATATCGACTTAAGGCTTCTAATGGTGAGCAATTGGTTTTAAGTGAGATTTACTCTACTAAAGACAGTGCCATGAAAGCAATTGATGCAGTTAAAAGAAACATTGAAACTGGCGAAATCAGAATAATTGAAGATAAGCATGGTATGTATAAATTCAAGTTAACCTCTAAGAACTATCGAGTATTAGCCTTAGGAGCAACATATACAACTCAAGCAAGTGCAGTTCGTGCATCAGAGTCTTTTAAAAAATTTGCAATTAAAGCAGACACTGTAGAAATTGATACTCCAGCTGATCAAGATGTTACAGAATCAATTGTTGATATCTCAGGAGCAGAAGATAAAACAGGAGGTAAATTTATTGTTGAAAAATTCAACGGTGAATTTAGCTGGGATTTAAAAGCTGCAAATGGTCAAATCTTATGTCAAGCTGAAGGATATACTTCTAAGAGTGGTGTTATGAGTTCAATTGAAAGTTTTAAAAAGAATGTAGAAACAGGATCTTTTAAAACAATTAAAGATAAGAGTGGTTCTTATCATTATAAACTTTACACTGCAAGTGGTAGAGTTGCTGCAATTGGTGAAGCATATAGTTCTAAACAAGGAGCTGAATCTGCTGCCATCTCCGTAGCATCTTATTATAAGAATGCAGAAGTTTCTGAAAAAAACGATAAGTAAAAATGCAAAAGACATCAGGAAACTGATGTCTTTTTTAAGGATGTGATACTGTGAATATTGATTTTCCACAAGAAATATATAAGGGGATTTATTCTATCCCTTATAAAAATGGTAAGTATGTCAAATGTAAATTTCAATCTATACATATTAAAAATGAAGATATTTATCAGTTTGTCTTTTATACTCAAACCCAAGTTTTTCATCAAAATATTAATTTTGCAGATTTGAATTCATTTTTAAATGAAGTGTTAAAAAAAGATTTTCAATGTGTAGAACTTTTCACTAAGGAATATGTTTATGGATACAAATTGACCAACAAAGGAAAACTACTAACTAATAAGCGAAAAAATAAAGAGCAATTTATTACTATAGATCACAACAAGAAAAAGAATTATTTAATAGAAGAAGGGATGGAAGTTCCAGCTTTAATTGATTTAGGTGTTATGACTAGTGATGGAAGAATTGTGAAAAGTAAAAATGAAAAATTTAAGCAAATCAATCGCTTCATTGAATTGATAGAAGATAGCATTCAAGATGAAATGTATTTAAAAATAATTGATTTTGGTTGTGGGAAAAGCTATCTTACTTTTATCTTATACTATTATTTAACCGAAATAAAAAAATACAATGTGATATAATCGGATTGGATTTAAAAGAAGAAGTTGTACATAAATGTAACCAAATTGCTGAAAAATATAATTATACGCATTTGCATTTTTTTACTGGCGATATATCTCAATATATGGAAGAACAAAATGTCAATATGATTGTGACACTTCACGCATGTGATACGGCAACGGATTATGCCCTGTTTCATGCGATACAAATGAAATGTCGATACATTTTTTCTGTTCCTTGCTGTCAACATGAAATAAATATGCAATTAAAGTCAGATAAATATCATATGATTACTCGTCATGGCATATTAAAAGACAGAATATCTGCTATACTAACAGATAGTATTCGGGCAAATTTATTACAATATATGGGATATAAAACGCAAATTTTAGAGTATATAGACACTGAGGGTTCTTTAAAAAATTTATTTATTCGAGCTACTTTTGAAAATTTAAAATCAAATGCTAATTTATTAAAAGAAGTAGAAGATACCTTAAATTATTTTCAGATTCATCAAACTTTATATGAACTTTTAAAAACAAAAGATTGCCTATGATGGCAATCTTTTTTAATTGAATTTATCTAGCTCTATATAAGTAAAATAGGAAGATAAATATTCTTCACTTTCTTTTTTAGTTAATACATGTGCCCAAGCAGCACGTTGATTTAAGTTGATGCCTTCTGAATATTCATAAAATCTTGCTGTTTTATCTCGCTCAGTATTATTCCATTTATTATATCCTATAGGTAATATATGCGTTCCCATATTGCACTGAATAAAAGCTGCACAACCATAATCTCGCCAAGGCCTTGCTAGATAAGCAGGTGTCTGATTGCCTATGAAACTACATTGATAAAATAAATAACCATAAGGTATTTCTAATGGATGAGAAGGAGCAGTAACATAGGTTGCCTCCATATGAGTGCGGTTTAAAGAAATAAGTTTGCACTGCTGAAATAATGCAGTAGCAGATCCGAAAATAAAATCCACATCTCCTTCAATTGTGCAGTTGTAATAAAACTGTTTTGTAGGCATGCCTTTTAAACGTTTTTCAGGGTAAAACCCTTCATACCTTTCTAACAAATCTTTAGGCATAGGGCCAGTAAATAAAGTATCTTGTGCACTCTTTATAAAACAATTTCTACATGAAAAGTAGGATCCATCTACATGAAGAGCTACTGCTTGCCCGTAAACCTCTGATGGAGTAGCTTCATTTTGAATTATAAGGTTTTCAATTTTTACATGGTCTGCTCCAACATATAAAGTAAAAGTGTTAAATGTATTACACTCATTATAATTTTCCATTATTTTATGATAATAATCTTTATTTGTAAGAATAGCCTTTAATGGATGTTTTGCTTTTAAATAAATGTTTGGAACCCATATTTCAATTTTCTCACGATAGATTCCATCTTCTAAAATTAAAACATCTCCAGATTTCGCTTTACTAAGGATAGAATTTATAGACATGCTTGGAAAAATTTTGTATTCCATATTCTCTCACCTCATTTTTATTATACCATAAATTATGCAAAATTTAGGATATATTGTAAAACAGTTCTATTAAAAAAATTAAGCGTTTTCTATTGACTATAAAGTTTAGAAATGTTAAAATAACAATTGAAGTTATGTAAGCGTTATTTTTTCACGCTTAAAATTGAATGAAAATTCTGTTTTTATTCATAGACTTCTTTAATACTTTTATTGAAAAGTTTTAAGTTTTTTTTAATAGAAAGTATTTTAGTTTTAGGAATTATAGGAGCAAACATTTTAAATTGTTTTACAAAAAGGTGTTCTTGCCAGTCGTTTCTGTGTAAGTATGGAGCGTTCTAATATATATTCCTAACTTATTCATAGAATAAGGGGGGATGAAATACGAGTTTAAAGAAATACATGCTTGTTGATTTAGCTATATTAGGCGTGATTGGTGTCATTGTTGAAGCAATTGGAATTTATGCATTTAATGCAATGTTAACTTGTGTGATGATGTCTACAGCATTTTCACTATTAATTATGTTTGCTGCAACCACTCGCTGGGGGTGGAAGGGTTTAATTCTTGCACCAATATTAGCACTAGCTACTATATTGTGTGGAAGATTTTTAAATCCAAGAGTTACTTATCGAATAAATTATGATTGGAAACTCTACATTGCTACAGTTTTCCAGCTTTTAAGTGTTTCATTTAATATCTTGTGGTTTAAAAAAATTAAAGATGAATATCAAACTACGAAATCAATTCAATTAACTTTTGGGTTATGTGCAATTGATTGCATAATATCTTTACTAGTTTTAAGCTTGGTTTATTTAATACTAGCTAAAAAATTTTTACTCTTATCTTTTATAATATGGAATGCATTTGGATATGCAATTCTATTTGTGGGGGCATTTATTCTAAGTAGGCAAAATATTTTAGTTAATATCAAAAAAGATCTTATACGAAAAGAACAAGATAGGAAAGAAGCAGAAACGGATTTTAGTTTAAATTTATCTGATGAAGAGAAACTTGACGAACAGAAAGGGGATTATAAGAATGGATAAGACAATTAATCAAGACATTGTCGATCAAGTGGAACGTAACAGATGGAAAAATATATTACATACAATAGTTAAGGATTGGCGTTTGTATGTGTTATTGATTCCAATGTTATTATTCCTCGTACTTTATAAGTACAGACCAATTGCTGGTATTTTGGAGGGATTCCGCTGGGGAACTGGAACAGATTTAAGAGCTACACAATGGGCTGGTTTCAAATGGGGAGCTTTGTTGTTTAGTTCTACTAGTCAATATTCTTCTTGGTTCTGGAGAGCTTTTAGAAATACGTTTGTAAATAGTATGTATGGATTATTTTTTGGTTTTCCAATTCCAATTTTCCTAGCATTATTATTTAGTGAAGTTAAAAATGAAAAGTATCGTAGTTTTTTACAGGTATGTTGTTACTTACCTCACTTTGTTTCTGTTGTTGCGATCACAACATTGATTCGTTTATGGTGTGAAAAGACAACTGCAATAAGAGCTGCCGGTATATTAAATCAAGTATTAAGTTCTATGGGATGGTTAGAAAGTGGAACCAATGTATTATCATCCCCTCGTTTCTTTAGACCAATTTATCAAATTTCTGGTGTTTGGGAAGGTGCAGGTTATGGTTCTATCGTTTATTTTGCTGCTGTAATGGCAATATCACCAACCAATTATGAAGCGGCCAGAATAGATGGAGCTTCCAAATGGCAACAAATTCGGTATGTAACTCTTCCTGGTATGGCTCCTACACTAACAATTATGTTGATTATGCGTGTTGGTCAGATTTTAAATGTAGGATATGAAAAAATTATTCTTTTAGTAGGTACAGAATCAAATTCTTATGAAACATCAGAAGTTATTTCTACCTTAGTTTATCGTTTGAGTGGACGAGCAGGAGATTCATCAACCATTGCGGCTGAAGGTGCTCAACAAATTGGTATAGTTGCAGACTTATTTAACTCATTGATTGCGATGTGCTTAGTTTTAGGAGCAAATGCAATCAGTAGAAGAGTTTCATCTACATCATTATTCTAGGAGGCTATATATGAAAAGATTAGATCGTTCAGAGATAATATTTAAGGTTTTAGCCTATGTGATATTAACTATTTTTGCTATTGCATGCTTATATCCATTTATTTATCTATTGTCTGCTTCAGTATCTAGTGTAGAAGCAATGGATAAAGGAATTGTATATTTATGGCCTATTGGTTTCCAAATCAAAGCATATCAAGAAGTATTTTCTGATTCATTATTCTGGTTAGCTTATTGTAATACCCTATTCTATACAATGTATGGTACAATTGTTTCCATGCTTGTTGCTATTACAGGTGCTTATGCATTATCAAAAACAAGATTAATGTTTGGTCGAGGATTTAATTTCTTGCTTACATTTACAATGTGGTTTAGTGCAGGTTTGATTCCTACATATTACAATTTTAAATCCTTAGGGGTTGATAATAGGTATATGTATATTATTGCTTTAGGATTCAATGCATTTAATATTATATTATTAAGAAATTACTTTAGCTCAGTTTCTACTGAGATAGAAGAAGCTGCTACAATAGATGGTGCTACAGAATTCCAATTATTGACAAAAATTTATATTCCTATGTCAAAAGCATCTATTGCTACCGTTGCTATGTTCTATGCAATGTCACGTTGGAATGGTTATTTGTGGGCTCAAATGTTATTGGGTACAGATGATCAGCCATTACAGGTTTATATCCGACGGGTATTAGAAACTGTATTAGATAAAGTAGGAGCTGGAGGAGTTGTTTTGGATTACTCGCCTTATTCTATGCAGTATGCATTATTAGTTTGTTCTATCATTCCTATCATCGTTATTTACCCTAAAATTCAAAAGTATTTTGCTGCGGGTGTTAACGTTGGTGGAGTTAAAGAATAGAAAAAATAAAGTTTTAGGAAGGAAAAGAAGGAGAAAAAAATGAAAAAGAAGACTTTATTATTAGGTGTTGCAGCCTTAGGTCTTGTAGCAACAGCTGCTAGTTGTGACAAGAAAGATGACAAAGATAAGTATGTAACACCAGATTTAGAAGGAAAAACCATGAATGTATATATCAACTATACAGGACAATATGGTGCAACCTTTACTGGAAAAGTAAGTAAGTTTGAATCTTACGAAAACCCAATTGATAAGCAAACCTATAGAAAAGGTGATTTGCTTCCAATGTGGAAAGAAGTACAAACTCAGTTAAAATGTACAATTAAAGATGCTGTTTGGGATGTTGATGAATATGTAGCAGTAAAAGATGATGATCAATATCTAAAATTGAAAGATTACGCTAATTTTAAGAATTTAGACTTAGTTATGTTAGGTAATTCTAACACAAATAAGTTAGCAGCTGATGGTAAGTTGTTAAACCTTAGCAAGTATATGGAATATATGCCAAACTATAAGGCATTCTTAGATGCAAACCCAGCTGTAAAAGCAGAAATGACTACTGCTGATGGTGAAATGTTCACTATGCCATATTTTGATGGTATTAATAGTCCAGAACACTTATTCATTTTAAATGTTGAATTAGTAGAAGACTTATTAGATTCTGAGAATACAAATAACTTTGATACTGCACCTGCAAAAGATACAGTATATCAACCAATGATTGATACTTCAAAGGATTTCACAGTTGGTATTTCTGTAAATGGTAAGGCAAAGGATTTAACTGTTAAGAAGGCTACTAACCCAGTTGCAGCTCAAAATGCTTTAACAACTAAAAATGGTAAGACTTATGCAGATGCATTAAGAAGCTATATTGATACTGCTTATATGCATGATAAGACATTTACAAAGCGTTCTGAAGTATTTACTTCTGAACACGCATGTTATACTACCGATGATTTAATCGCTTTAATGCGTGTTGCAGTAAATAACAATGCTTTATTAAAAGCAAAATATGGTTATGAGAAAAATGTAGAAGGTTTTATTCCTCGTGAAGGATCTAACTCTCGTATTGACTCAGTATTATGGTTAATGCAAATCTTTGGTATTCAAGGTATTCGTGGTATGGCAGAAAGTGATGCATTATACTATGACAAGGATGGAAATCTTTGTGATGGTCGTACAACTGCTGCAAGCTATGATGGTCTAGCTAAACTTCATCAATTATATCAGGAAGGTTTAATCATTTCTGGATTTGATGCTGGTGATAAAACAAAATATAACTCTTTATATTTAACTGGTAAGACTGGTGCTGC
This sequence comes from uncultured Anaeroplasmataceae bacterium, assembly GCA_910584005.1. Classification (GTDB taxonomy): domain Bacteria; phylum Bacillota_I; class Bacilli_A; order Acholeplasmatales; family Anaeroplasmataceae; genus Pelethenecus. Next base: position 13,857 of record CAJTXR010000002.1, read on the forward strand.
ATTATGTATGTTTGATTACAATGCAACTCAAACAGTTAATAACAAAGTTGATAGCAATGGAATTGGTACAAAAGATTCTAAATTCAGCAAAGTTATGCCTGTATTACCTCCTCTAACTAAGTGGGAAAATGATAATATTTCTCCTACTAAGTATGCTTATACTAGATATTTAGAGTCTGCTCGTGCAAACAAGAAATCTGGTACAATTATTCCTAAGCATGATAATGAAGCTGATAATATTGCAGCATGTAAATTAGCTGATTACTTCTATTCAACAGAAGGTTCTTTATTACAAGACTATGGTCCAGCAGCTTACCGTGATGGTGAAATTAAGATTGGTCAAGAAACATTCCCTAAGTATAGCAAGACTGTTATTACTGCAGTGAATGAATCTGGTTTAGGTTGGAACAACTATTGTCGTATGGCTATGGGTACAACTCAAGGTATTGGACATGTACGTTCTAATGGTGTTGAAAACCAATTTACAAATGCAGCTGGTATTACAGGCGCAAGTAATGTATCTAACGCTGTTGCAAGTGGTGTTGTTAATGTAGCATTAACTTCAAGAAAAGCTGGTTTTGGTGCAACTGTTCCTGCTATTTGGTCTTCTAATCCTTCAACAGAAAATACAAATAAAGTTCAATCTTTAATTGATTTCTGGAGTCGTGGTGTTGGTGGATCTGAATGGAGAGAAGTTGTATTAAAAGGTTGGGATGGATCTAGTAAGACTAGAGCTTCTTTAGAGGCATTATTTGCTCAATCTGCTGAATTATACTTATCTCACTATACAGCATTATTAAAATTACAACAAGCAAAATAATTAAAAAATTATAATAGTTTTGAGTATTCTAGGAGGAGAAAAACCTCCTCCTAGAAAATACTTGATTGGAGGGTATTTATGACTCAATTTTTAAAAAAACATGCAAAATTGTTTTATCTAATATTTGGTATATTTGGGTTTGCTTTCATTATTATAGCTTGCTTTTATATAACTCCTTATAATAATACAGCAGTGAACTATAACTCAGAAGTATTATCTGGAGAAATTCAAAGTATACAGAAGGGAAATGAATATTTAGCTTTATTCTGTGTAGATACAGGTACTAGTTTTTCTGGATTATACCAAACTATGTTTAAATTTAATCGTTCACTTCAAACTGCAAATAATATGATTCTTTATTTAGGAGTAGTATCTTTGGTTATGTTGGCAATTATGTTTGTATGTGCAAATGTAACAAGAAAAAAATACTATATTTCAAATTTAGTTTCTGGTGTGGTTTGTCCTGCTATAACAATAATCTTTGCGATTGTGGCACTAATATTTAATTTCTTACCATTATCTAGTTTATCTAAAAACTATGATGATTTAAACTGGGGAGCATTAGCAAATCAGATTTCTTATGAGAACACAGTTAAATTATGGGAAAATAAAGATACGTCACAATTTATGTTAAATTCAATTCCATTGATTGTTTACGGAATCGTAATCATCATCTTTATCTTAGTTACAGGAATGTTATTAGCATATAACGTATATAGATATATGCTGACTAAGAAAGAATTAAGTGAAAAGGTGGTTGATCAAAATGCCTAATAAAATAGAAAATAACGAAATTGTTAAGCCAACTGAAAAGGTATACTATAACACAGAGAATCTTGAAGGAGAGATGATGCGTTATAGAAACAATTCATTATCTTATAAATTGGGAATGTTTGGAATACTTTTTAGTATTTTAGGAGCATTCGTAGGGTTCAACTCTTTATCTTGGAACTTTACAATCATATTTAAAATTCTTATGAACATTATTATATTGCTATTTGGGTTCCTTTCTATTGAAAAAGCAAAGGCTTATTCTAAAACTTATAGCTTTGTTTTAATCGGTATAGGTGTAGTTTGTGGACTTAGAATATTGTGGGCTCCATTGACCTTATTTGTAGATTATGCAGCTTACTTAAAAGACAATACAGTTGTTGGGTCTTTAGGTCCAACAATTACGGGGTCTTATTTAAATAATGCGTATTTATGGATGAACGGTTATGTAAGAGGTACAATAATGATTGTATTTTTAGTACTTGCAGCTCTTGCATTTATATCTAGTGGTCTAATTGGAGTAATCCGTTCTAAAAAATATTCTGAATTTATTGCTACACAGGATACTAGTAAGGGGGTATAAGAGATGGAAAACGAAAATGTATTAGAGCAATCTGTTTCTGACGTTATCCTTCGTGACGTCAATAAAGTATACCCAAATGGATTCCATGCAGTATATGATTTCAATATCGATATTAAAAAAGGTGATTTTATAGTACTTGCTGGTCCATCTGGATGTGGTAAGTCTACAACGCTTCGTATGATTGCTGGTTTGGAAGAAATCAGTACAGGAGATTTAATTATTAACGGAAAAAGAGTTAATAATGTTGCTCCTAAAGATCGTGATATAGCAATGGTGTTCCAAAACTATGCACTATATGCTCATATGACAGTATATCAAAATTTAGCATTCTCTTTAACGATTCGTAAAACAGATCCTGTTACTATTCATAAACAGGTTATGTATGCTGCAACTGTATTGGGACTTGTTCCTTATTTAAATCGTAAACCAAAAGCGTTATCTGGTGGTCAAAGACAAAGAGTTGCTGTAGGACGTGCAATTGTACGTAACCCTGTTGTTTTCTTACTAGATGAACCACTATCTAACTTGGATGCTAAATTGCGTGGTTCAATGCGTAAGGAATTGTTAGAATTACATGAAAGATTAGGAGCAACATTTATTTATGTAACTCACGACCAAATTGAAGCCCTAACACTTGCAACACGAATTGTTGTAATGAAGGATGGATATGTTCAGCAAATTGCTACACCTAAAGAAATGTTTGAATATCCTGAAAATGTATTTGTTGCAGGATTTATTGGAACTCCACCATGTAATTTTTACAATGGTAAAATAGATGATAAGTGTACTAAATTCATACATGTATCTGGAGCTGAAATTAAATTAACTGAAGAACATAAGAAAATACTTGCAGATTATGCTGGGAAAGAAATTATTATGGCTTCAAGACCAGATTATGTATTTATTGATGATGCATCTTTAGCAGAGAATTCAGGACAAGTTTTTGATTTGAATGTTGAATATTTTGAATTCTTAGGTTCTTACAAACTTATTTATGGTACATTTGGCGGTGAAAGAATCATTGCTAAAGCAGATGGTAGAGATGAAATTAAAGATAAAGTAATCAAAGCTTGCTTTAAAAATACAAAAATGCTATTCTTTGATAAGAATACTGAAGTAAGAATTAGGTAGGTGAGTGAGATGAGCAAAAAACAACAAGATAATGTAAAAGAAGTAGTAAATGATTTACAAGAAGAAGTAGTTGTACAAGAAGCTACACTTGCTGAACCTGTAGAACAACCAGTTGCGGTTGAAGAAACACCTGTAATGGATAGTGCTGCTGATGAGGGAGCATTTGTTAGGGGCTATGATGAAAATGCATCTGCAACTGAAAAAAAGTCATTTAAGAAATATTTATTGAACATTTGGTTATCTTTTTTAGATTCCTTTAAATATAACCCTTGTAAATTGGCAGGTATTTTAATTGCTTTACCAGGATTATTTATCGGTTTTTTCTTGAATTTCCATTCTAACGTTAGTTTCATCGTACATCCAGGCGAAGCAAATCTATCAGGTTTCTATATGTTCATGATGGTTTTATTTGGATGTATCAATATTTTTAATGGTGTGACATTTAGTTCTAAAAGAAATTTAGGAACTTTAATTGTATCTGCTGTTTGTTCATTAGTTATTTTTGTCTTTGGTATTTTATGGATTTATTCAATTATAAATTCATTTGCTGTAGCAAAAGAAATTTCTTTGGAAAAGCCAATTAAATTTGATGTTAATTATGCAATGTCAATTGTATGTGTAATTCTAGCTATGATTAGTTCTGTTGCAGGATGTATCTTAGGATATTTCAAGAGAGATAAAAATTATAAAAAGGTAAAATTCTAATGAAAAAAAGTAAAGATGAGATTCAGAGTGAAGCTCCTTATAAAGATAATTGGCTTACAAAGATTCCGTCTTGGCTTATTATTCTATTATTAAAGTATTGGGCAGCTGCGGCTGCCGTTTTCTTTAGTGTAATTGGTGGATTAGATATTGGCTTAGATTTTGATAAGATTGATGAAACAAATATGGCTGCTGTTTTAGCACAAGATATTGCTTTAATTGTTTTAATTGGTTTATTTTTAGCTTTATTTACGAATTATCTTATTCGACCAGTCATTCGGATGATGAATAATAGGCAGACGCGTACATATCGATATAATATGATCAATATGAAAGGCTTAATCTCTTTTTTAATTGCTTTGGTATATAACCTTATTATTTCTATTATTATCTATTTCATTATTTATTTTTTAGGTATGCATGGATGGGTATTTAACCCCTTTGGTACTACCAATTACGGTATTGAGCCATTTTCTTATGGATTATATTATATTTTAATTGATTTTATATTTTTAGGAATTAAAAATTTGATTATTTATACTTCTAAACGACTAAAATATAGAAGAGATTCTATTAGAGAGGATATAGGAAATGTTTAATATAATTTTTAAAAGTTCAACAAGTGTAACAATTGAAATGATAAATAAAGATCCATTTTCAACTACACCTTATGAGATTCAATTAAATCATAAACAAATTGCAGAAAATGTTACAACGAATGTTTATTCCATATATCATTTAAATCCAGACACCACTTATCTTCTTTCTGTTTGTGGTGAAGAAGTTAAATTTACAACTGACAAGGAATTTGTATGTTTAAATGTAAAGGATTTTGGGGCTAAAGGAAATGGAATTGCGAATGATACTGCCTGTATTCAAGCCTGTATTCTTGCTTGCCCTGAAAATAGTAGAGTCTACATTCCAGCAGGAACATATTATGTTGGGCCTCTCTTTTTAAAAAGTAATATCACAATTGAATTACATGAAAATGCACATTTGGTTGGAGATATTGATCGTAATCATTATCCAATTTTACCTGGTATGACATATACAACGGATGAAAAAGATGAATTTAATCTTGGTTCATGGGAAGGAAATCCTTTGGATTGTTTTGCTAGTATTATTACAGGAATCCAAGTAGAAAATGTAAAGATAATTGGAAAAGGTGTTATTGATGGGAACGCACAAAACGCAGATTGGTGGCAGGATGTGCGAGTAAAAAGAATTGCTTGGCGTCCAAGAGGAGTATTTTTGAATCGTTGTAAAAATATTTCTTTTCAGGGTGTTACAGTAACCAATACACCTTCATGGAATTTACATCCTTATTTTTCTGAAAAAATTCGTTTTTTGGATATGAAATTGATTAGTCCTAAAAATTCTCCAAATACAGATGGATGTGATCCAGAATCATGCGATGAAGTAGATATTATTGGTGTTTATTTTAGTGTTGGGGATGATTGTATCGCAATCAAGTCAGGAAAAATTTATATGGGCCGCAAATTTAAAAAACCTTCCTCAAACTTTAACATTCGCAATTGTTCCATGAATTTTGGTCATGGGGCTGTTGTTTTGGGAAGTGAAATGAGTGGAGGAATAAAAAATATCAATGTATCTCAGTGCTTATTTAATCAAACCGATCGAGGATTAAGAATTAAAACAAGACGCGGAAGAGGCAAGGATGCAGTAATTGATGGTATAACATTTGAAAATATAAAAATGGATCATGTTTTAACTCCATTAGTTATTAATATGTTTTATTATTGTGATCCTGATGGACACTCAGAATATGTATATACAAAGAAGCCATTACCTGTAGATGATAATACACCTTATCTAGGAAAATTTGTGTTTAGAGATATTTCTTGTGAAAATGTTAATGTTGCTGCTGGAACATTCTATGGTCTTCCAGAACAACCCATTGATTCTATTTGTATTGAAAATGTTCAATTCAATTATGCTGATGAACCAGTAAGCGGAATTCCTGCAATGATGGATTTCTTAGCTCCAATGAGTGGAGAAGGGCTGATTTTTGAATATGTAAATCATGTAAAAGTAAAAAATGTTTCTTTTATAGGATTAAAAAAGGAAAAGTTCAAGCAAATTTGTGTAGGTTCCTTTGAAAATAAATAAAAAAAATGCCATTCTTTTAATGGCATTTTTTTAATCCACATATTCATTTGTTAATCGTGTAATAAATTCTGTCCATGTTTCTTTCATACCCATATTGGAATTGGTATGAATAAACATATTCATTTGTTCGTTCATATACTGAACAACAAGACTTGAATCTGTTTGATGAAATATATCTAGATTCTCACTGAGGTATAAGAAGAATAGTTTTTCATATTCTTTTTTTAGGCTTTGAAGTTTTTTATCTTTTTTATTTTCAAAAAAGTAAGATGCCAAAATACAATATAAATAAACGATTGCTTTAATGATATATTCATTTTTATAGGGATGATTTCTTTGTTCTAGTTCTCTTGCAACTTCTTTATTACAGATTAATAAATCTTTAAATGTACGTACGAGGTAATGGTATTCTTTTTTTTCCCTTACTAAACTATCTTTCCGATATCTCCAGTAATTTAAAATTACCTCTGTAGATAAAATATCCTGGGTACTTAGAAGAAGAATCGTACAAAAATAAGAATCCTCATGTAATCGCAATTTGGGGCTGAATCGTATATTATTTTCAATTAAATAAGAACGTTTGATAACTTTGCCATGAAGAAAAATTATATCTGATGTGTGCATAATCTGTTTTGAATTTCCATAAGAATCAAAAATTTCTTCTACCCATTTGGTTAATAAAATGGTGGGTTTCTTTTGTTCTAGGATTTGGAAGATTTGTTCAAAACAATGATCTGAATAATACATATCGTCCGCATCCAAGAAAGTGATATAATCCGCCGTGGAATGATCAATTCCAAATTGCCTAGCAAGTCCGGGTCCAACATTTTTGGTCGTTTTTAAAGATTGAATTTTTAAATCAGAAAATTTTTGAATTAATGACATTGAAATTGGACTTGGTGAACAATCATTAATGAAAATAATACCTAATTGATTAAAATCAATGTTTTTTTGGTTATAAATAGAAGTGAGTAAACGTTCAAGTATGGAATTAGATTCCTTATATTGTGGAATAATAATATCAAGTGTACACATAAGTCGTTTCTCCTATTCTATAATATATAAAAATTATATCATTTTTTTTAAGAAAAATAAATAAATTTACATATTGATTTCTTTGTTTTAAAGATAGAATTAGAAATAAGAATTATATTATAAAATTTTATTTAAAATTAAAAAAATAAAAAGGAAAATACTTAAAAAAACCGACTAGATGTGTTATAATTGTTTTGCAAAATTGTACAGGAGGTATAATTATATGCGTATTTCAATTGGATGTGATCATTCTGCATTAGAGTTAAAAACAAAATTAATTGAGTATTTGAAGGAATGTGGGCATGAAATCATTGATAAAGGGACATATACAAAGGATAGTTGTGACTATACGGATTATGGATATCAAGTTGCTAAAAGCATCCAAAATCATGAGGTTGAACGTGGAATTGTAATTTGTTCTACAGGAATTGGTATGTCTATAATTGCGAATAAAGTAAAGCGTGTTCGCTGTGCTTTAGTGTATACGGCTGATGCTGCTAGACTCACTCGTGAACATAACGATACAAATTGTTTAGCACTTGGAGCTAAATATACTGATGTATCATCTGCCAAAGAAATAGTATCTATTTGGCTAAATACTCCTTATTCAAACCAAGAGCGTCATGATAGAAGAATAAATAAAATCAAGCAATATGAGGAGGAAGAAAAATGAGTTTAACTATTATAGATCATCCTATGATTAAGCATAAGTTAACTCTAATCCGAAAAATTGAAACGAAGACTAAGGATTTCTATCAAAATGTTGAAGAGATTGCTGGATTGATGGCTTATGAAATTACAAGAAATTTCCCTTTAAAAGATGTAGAAATCACGACTCCAATCTGTAAATCTATCCAAAAAGAATTAGCAAACGATGTAGTTATTGTTCCAATTTTGAGAGCCGGATTAGGTATGGTAGAAGGAATTAGAAATATGATTCCAACAGCTAAAGTTGGGTTTATTGGATTGTATAGAAACGAAGAAACTTTAGAACCATGTGAATATTATGCTAAATTTCCTGATACAATTGCAAATTCTATTGTATTAATTGTAGATCCTATGCTCGCTACGGGAGGAAGTGCATCTGCGGCAATAACAATGCTCAAAAAAAGAGGATGTAAAGACATTCGGTATGTTGGACTTGTTGGAGCCCCTGAAGGAGTAGATTTACTTCAAAATAATCATCCCGATGTAGATGTTTATTTAGCTGCTTTAGATGAAAAATTAAATGAAAAAGGGTATATCGTGCCTGGTCTTGGTGACTGTGGAGATCGTCTTTTTGGTACAAAATAATGAAGCATGCTAAGGTATATGCTATAGCAACTCAAGGGATATTAACTATAGTGGTATTACTATTGATTGGGTATTTCATTGGAAATAAAATTGATAAGAATTCCTTTTGGCCAGGAGTATTGGCTGCTTTGGGTGCCCTTTGTGGTATTGCCAGTTTTATTGTTACCCTTTTGAAATTATTAAAAGAGGAGGAGAAAAAGAATGAATCGACCTCTAGACCAGAGAATTAGTATTCTCGTTGTTCCAATTACTTGGGTAGTTGCCGCAATTGTAGCAATTATTTTAGGAGTTTGCAAACAAGATTGGATTTATTATTTGATTGGTGTTTTTACGGGATTACTTAACTTTGGGTTAATGTTAAAGTTTAATAGAAGATTTGTTCGAATGGCAGAATTAGATCCTGATCATGCAAGTATTGTTGCGAAAAAACAAGCTTGGTTCGGTTTGCTTTTGCGACTTCTTGTCTTTTTAGGTGTATTTATCGCAATTTATTTTAAACGTGCATATGGAAATCCGAATGGAATTTGGAGTCTTGCAATTGCATTTGGTGGATATGCAACGGTTAAATTTGTTTTAATTGTAGTATACTTAATATTTAGGAGGAAGGTGAGTGAGTAGTGGCTGATTTTTGGCAAAGTTTTTGTGATTTAAGTACAATTTCTAAACCCGTACTTTCTACGATTATTATCACAATTGTGCTTTGCATCATATGTATATTATTAAGTTTTAAAATAAAAAAAGTAGATCCTTTAAAGAAAACACCTCTATGGCTTATTCCTTTTATGATGATTGTTGATATGATTAATACTTTCATTAAACAAAACATAGGAAAAAGATGGAAATCCTATTCCCCATGGTTTTTAAGCATTTCTATCTTTATTTTTATATCGAATATGTCGGCTGTTTTTTTACTGGAAAATCCAACAGGATATGTGATGATAACATTAGCACTTGCGGTCACGTCTTTCTTTGTTATTCAAAGTGCAGGGATTGTTTCTAATGGATTTTTTGGTTATTTAAAAGGATTTTTAGATCCAAACCCAATTATGTTACCTATGAATATAATCAGTGAGTTCTCATTACCTATTTCCTTATGCTTGCGTTTATTTGGAAATGTAATTAGTGGTTCGGTAATTGCGATTTTAATAAAAGGCTTTTTTGGATGGTTTTCTATTCCTGTTATGCCTTTCATTAATATCGTATTTGATATTGGTTTTGGAATCATTCAAACTGCAGTATTTGTGATTTTGTCGATAATTTTTACATCGATGAAAATAAAAGAAGAAGATAAAATTTTTAGTTTATAAAGGAGAAAAGAAAAATGCAAATTTTAACAACAATTCTTAATTTTTTAGCTGAGGGAGCTCAGTACAATGAGTTTTTCAAAAGTGGTATGGCTTATATAGGAGCCGCAATTGCTGTTTTTACAGGTGTTGGAGCCGCAATTGGAGAAGGAAATGTAGCTGCAAAAGCAGTAGAGGCAATTGGGCGTCAACCAGAGGCTGCTGGATCTATCCGTCTTACTATGTTAATTGGACAAGCTGTATCTGAAACAACGGGTCTTTATGGTTTTATTATTGCATTGATGCTTTTAGGTAAGTAATATATAAGAAAGGAATTTTGTCTTTAGGGACAAAAAGATAAAATTATGAATGAGATTTTAGAAAAAATTGCTGAGGTTGTAAATAACTGTCTTGGTCCTTTAAATGGACTAAAGGTTACAGGCTCTGATATTCGTGATTTACTCATTCAACTTTGTGCAACTATATTACTTTTTGTTGTGATTCGATTCTTTTTATGGAAGCCCATTACGAATATATTAGAAAAACGAAGAGAGGCTGTCGATACAGCATTAGAGGAAGCAAAAGCATCTAAAGAATCAGCAAAGGCCTTAGAAGAGGAATTGGCTCAAAAACTTTTAGATGCAAAACTTCAGGTTAAAGAGATGATCTCTACAGCCGAAAAAGATGGAAATATGAGAAGAGAACAAATCATTACTGAGGCTAGAGCGGAGGCTAAGCGTCGGTTAGACAATTTGGAGCTTGAATTAGAACAAGAAAAAAATAGTATGCAAAAAGAAATCCGCCAAGAAATAGTAGATATTGCTTTCGCTGCTGCTGAAAAAATAGTGGCTAAAGAAATTGATCAAGACCAATATATGAATGTCGTTGATGAAATCTTGAAGGGAGATAGCAAGTAATGGTGGAATATGAGTATGCTAAAGCCTTATTTGATTTAGCATTAGAAGAGAATAAAGTCGAACAGTTTACTGATTCCTTAAATGCAATTTTAGATGTTACAAATCGAGAAAAAGATTTTTTGAAGTTGATTTCCTCTCCAAGTATTGAACTTGAAGAAAAAAATAAAATTACAGAAAAAGTGTTTCACTCTTTTGATCCTATATTTTTAGAATTTTTAAAGTTGCTTGTGAAAAATCAAAGATTTTGTTTATTAGGCAATATTAAAGAGGAATATGATAAGATTCAAAGTTCTTATAATAAAATTTTAAAAATAGAAGTAATCAGCTCAGAAAAATTAAGCAAAGATCGATTAAAGAAAATTGAAGAGAAATTGGTTTTAAAATACAAAAACCAAAAACTTATTATTGAAAATACAGTGGATCCTAAAATTTTATATGGTTTACAAATCATGTGCAATGGAGAACGGTTGGACATGAGTTTGAAGAATAGACTATATAAATTAAAAGAATCCTTATAGAAAGGATAAATATATGGCAAATATTAATTTATCTGAAATATCAGCCCTTATTAAAGAACAAATTAAGGCATATAAAGAACAGATATATACAGAAAATGTTGGTCGCGTAGTAGAAGTCGGCGATGGTATAGCCGTTGTATATGGCTTAGATAATGCAATGTATTCTGAACTTTTAATTTTCCCTAATGGCGTTTATGGAATGGTTCAGGATTTGCGTAAAGATAGTGTTGGAGTTATTCTTTTAGGAGATAGTGCCAAAGTAAAAGAAGGCGACATTGTTAAATGTAGTGGTCGTGTACTTGAGGTTCCTGTGGGTGAAGAATTTATTGGACGTGTGGTAAATGCTTTAGGACAACCTTTAGATGGTAATGGGCCAATAAAAATTTCTAAGACCCGACCAATTGAAGTTAAGGCTACAGGTGTTATGGATCGTTCTAGTGTGAATACACCTCTTCAAACCGGGATTAAGGTACTAGATGCTTTAGTACCTATTGGCCGAGGACAAAGAGAATTAATTATTGGGGATCGTCAAACAGGAAAAACATCTATTGCGATTGATACAATTTTAAATCAAGCTGGAAAAGATGTAATCTGTATTTATGTTGCGATTGGGCAAAAGGAGTCAACGGTTTCTAATGTTTATGAAACCTTAAAAGCACATGATGCTATGAAATATTCAATTATTGTGTCTGCATCAGCTTCCAATCCTGCTCCAATGCTATATTTGGCTCCTTATTCTGGTGTTTCTATGGCAGAGTATTTTATGTATCAGGGAAAAGATGTTTTAATTATTTATGATGATCTTTCAAAACACGCAGTTGCCTATAGAGAAATGTCTTTACTACTCCATCGTCCACCAGGAAGAGAGGCTTACCCTGGAGATGTCTTTTATTTGCATTCTCGTTTGTTAGAGCGTGCTGCAAAACTATCAGAAAATCTAGGTGGAGGAAGTATTACTGCGTTACCAATTATTGAAACACAAGCAGGGGATATTTCTGCTTACATACCGACAAATGTAATTTCTATTACAGATGGCCAAATCTTTTTGCAGTCTGATTATTTTTATAAAGGAATTCGACCTGCGATTAATGCAGGATTGTCTGTATCTCGTGTTGGTGGGGCTGCACAGACAAAAGCAATTAAAAAAGTATCAGGTACGCTACGGTTAGATTTGGCTGCTTATCGTGAGCTTGAGGCTTTTACTCAATTTGGTTCAGATTTAGATGCTTCTACAAAAGCACGCTTAGATCGAGGTCGAAGAACCCAAGAAATTTTAAAACAAGGGTTACATAAAACTCTTTCTATGGAGGAAGAGGCAGTTATCCTTTATTGCTTAACCAAAGGGCATTTGGATACAATTGCGATAGAAGATTTAGCTCGTTTTGAAGAACAACTTTATCTAGATATGAAGGTTACAGAAGAGGGGCAACAAATAAGCAAATACATTTTTGAACATAAAGTATTGCCTGAAGAGAATCAATTAGATTCTTACATTAATGAATTTAAAAAGAAGTTTTAGTAGGTGATAAAATGGCAAATTCATTAAGAGAGGTAAAAAAACGGATTTCATCTACAGAGAGCACAGCCCAAATTACAAAAGCCATGTATATGGTTAGTTCTTCAAAAGTAAAAAAGGCAGAAAAGAATTTTAAAAACTACCAAGATTTTATGATTCGAAAAAAAGAAATGGTACAAAATATGATTCATAAGGCTTCTGAAGATTTTAAACATCCGTTATTAGAAGAACGCTCTACAGAAAAAATAGCTTATTTATTAATCACTTCTGATCGAGGGCTTGCAGGAGCGTACAATGCCAATGTTTTTAAAGCGGTAGAGGAAAGAATACAAACTCGCCATGAAAATTTAGAACAACTAATTTTTGGAGCAATAGGAAAACAAGGCTTTGGATATTTAAAAAAGAAAAATTATAAATTAATTCATGAATATCCTACATTGGTAAGAGATGATGTCATGTTTATTGACATTTTACCCTTAGCTAAATCTTTTATTGATTTATATAAAAATAAGGAAATTGATCGACTCGTACTTGTTTATAATCATTATATAAATTCTTTGACTCAAGAAGTTGTTTTTGAAGAATTATTACCCATCACGAATTTAAAATCAAGTGCGGCTGAGATTGATTATTTATATGAAACAGGAATTGAAAAAACATTAAATTTAGTTTTACCTATGTATGTACAAGATATGATTTATGGAGTTATTTTAGATGCAAAGGTATCTGAGCATTCGGCTCGAATGAATTCTATGCGGAATGCAACAGATAATGCAAAAGAAGTAATTAGCAAACTTCAACTATTATACAACCGTGCTCGTCAAGGAGCAATCACTACAGAATTAATTGATATCATAGGTGGAGCAAATGCGATAGGAGGCGATGCTTGATGCTTGGACGCGTAATAGAAGTAAAAGGACCAGTTGTAGATGTGATTTTTGAAGATTCTACTCTTCCTAAAATTAATGAAGCATTGACAATTGGAATAGAAGCAGAAAAGAATCATGGAGTAGCAATAGAATTAACTTTAGAAGTTGCCCTACATATAGGGAATAAGGTTGTACGTTGTATTGCAATGGATTCCACGGATGGACTAGTTCGAGGAATGGAGGTTCATGCAACAGGAAATCCAATAGAGGTTCCAGTAGGTAAAAAAACTTTGGGACGTGTTTTTAATGTTTTAGGAAACCCTATTGATAAAAAAGAAGCATTGACAGATGAACCTCATATGCCAATTCATAGAGATGCTCCTAAACTAGAAGAATTATCTTCAGAAGTAGAAATATTAGAAACTGGAATTAAAGTTGTTGATCTTTTAGCTCCTTATATTAAAGGAGGAAAGATTGGTTTATTTGGCGGTGCCGGTGTTGGAAAAACAGTTCTCATTCAGGAATTAATTCATAATGTTGCTCAAGAACATGGAGGAATTTCTGTATTTACAGGAGTTGGAGAGCGAACGAGAGAAGGGAATGATTTATATTCTGAAATGAGCGAAAGTGGAGTTATTAACAAGACCGCTATGGTGTTTGGACAAATGAATGAACCTCCAGGAGCACGTATGAGAGTTGCTTTAACAGGGTTAACTCTAGCCGAATATTTTAGAGATCAAGAACATCAGGATGTGTTATTATTTATAGATAATATTTTCCGTTTCACACAGGCAGGATCTGAGGTTTCAGCCCTTTTAGGCCGTATGCCATCTGCGGTTGGATACCAACCTACCTTGGCTACGGAAATGGGAAAACTGCAAGAAAGAATTACTTCAACTAAGGATGGATCTATTACATCCATTCAAGCTATTTATGTTCCTGCTGATGATTATACTGATCCAGCTCCCGCAACAACATTTATTCACTTAGATGCTACAACAAACTTATCTCGTAAATTAACAGAAGAAGGTATTTATCCAGCAGTAGATCCTCTTGCTTCTACTTCACGTGCTTTATCTCCTGAAATCGTAGGTAAAGAGCACTATGAAGTTGCAAGAAGAGTTCAACAAATGATTCAACGATATAATGAACTGCTAGATATTATTGCAATTTTAGGTATGGATGAATTATCTGAAGAGGATAAGTTGGTTGTTCTTAGAGCTCGTCGTATTCGTTTGTTTTTATCTCAAAATATGTTTATTGGTGGCCAATTTACTGGCGTTCCAGGTGCGTATGTTCCAATTCAAGAAACAGTAAGAGGGTTTAAAGAAATTTTAGATGGATTACATGATGATCTTCCAGAAGAAGCCTTTAGACTTGTTGGTACAATTGATGATGCTATAGAAAAGGCAAAGAAGTTAGAACAATGAAAATATTAGTTTCAACTCATCAAGGAAAACTATATGATGAAGTCGTAGAATATGTTGTTGTTCATAACACAGATGGTGAATTTGCAATTATGAATCATCATGTTCCTGTAGTGGCGGTTATGGATGAAGGCTATGTAAAGCTGGTTCGAGATCAGGCAGAATATTTTATTGCCATTGTAAATGGTATACTTGAATTTCATGATGACATAGTCAGTGTTTTAGCTCAAGAGGCACACATTGGGACCAATAAAGATAGTGCGAAGATGCATTTAGAAGAATTTAGAAAAGAACGGCTAAACCAAAATCGAAAAGAACAAGTTGATTTTACTCAAAAAGAAAAAGAACTTCGTGAGCATTTGAAAAATTCTAAAGCTGGGCAATTATAAAAAAAGGCGTATCAAATTACGCCTTTCTAAACTTTTTAAAGGTTAGGTGATCCATATGGGAGAAGTCATTTTATTTTCAACAGGATTTTGTATTTTTTTTGTAATTACTTTTCTAGTCCTCCAAGCATCTCGTTTAGAGGAATGCTTTAAAAAAGGGAAAGTAGTTCATATTCAAATTGCATATTTTTTTCTATCCTTTGTGATTGCGTTTATTATTACTTATGGATTGAATTATATCTTCCATTTATTTTTATAATAAAAAAATTTATTTTCTTTGTATAACCTCATAGGATTAGGACCATACTACTAGTGAGGTGAAAGAAATGAAAGATAAAATTAAAAGATTTTTCATAGACAAGAAGGAATTATTAGTATTCATAGCAGTTGTGGTTGTAGTATTTGCAACGGTAATTACGATTGCCAGCTTAGCATTAAGAGATACACCTGTTACAAAGCCAACCCCTGATGTACCAGATGATCCAAGTGGACCAGTACTCAATCCTGATGATTCAAACAAACCAGATGTGCCTGTAGTAAAGGTAAAATTTATGGTTCCAGTAACTGGAGAATATGAAGTTGTTCGCACCTTCTTTGATCTTTCTTTAACTGATGAGGAATTAGAATCTGCTATTATCATGAATGGTAGCTATATGATTCAGTCAAAGGGGATTAGCTATGCAAAATCAGACAATGCTGTTTTTGATGTTTGTTCCATTTATACAGGTACAGTAACCGCTGTAGAAGAAGATGAATTAAATGGTGTATGTGTGACAATTAAACACTCTGATGAAATTGTTTCTATGTATTCTTCTTTAAGTGATGTATCTGTTAAAGTAAACGACACAGTTACTGCTGGACAGGTCATTGGAAAAGCATCTACTTCTCTTACAGATGTTGAAGCAGGCGTTCATGTTCATTTAGAAGTTAAAGTAAAAAATGAATATGTAAATCCAACCACTTTATTTGGAAAAGAAATTGAAGAAGTTAGCTCTAGCAAGTAAGAGATATTAGGCACAGTAGAATTGTGCCTTTTTTTCATATTATCTAATATTTTAGCATATTTAATATTAGGTGATTCGTATTGGAAAATAATAGAGTATTAGAAATGGCGTATTTAATGATTGATGGAAGAAGAACTGTACGCGAGGTTGCAAAGCTGATTGGATATTCCAAATCTACAGTTCATCATGATTTAACAACAAAATTAGAGCATATGGACTATACTTTATTTTTAGAAGTGAAATCTTTGTTAGAATACAATAAAAAAGTCCGCCATTTAAGAGGCGGAGAAGCAACTAAGTTGAAATATCAAAAGGAATTTCAATCGGGAACACCCCTATCCGAATCAATTTAATATCTCCTAATTTGTATTGGTAGGCATCTTCCTTTATTTTATCAAAGAATTCAACTTTTGTATGTCCTTGAATGACAACCTCAGATAGAAATGAGGTTTCTTCTATTTTTATATAAGGCATTAACTTTAATAAGGTTTGATAAGCAGAATAAGTTATCGTCATTTTAAACCGAACCTGTTCCTCAAGCTGATAAAAACTAGCGTGTTCTAAGGCAGCTACGGTGGCTTGTGTATATGCTCTTACTAGGCCACCAGCTCCTAATAAGATTCCTCCAAAGTATCTTGTCACTATAACTAAAATATTTTCAATATCCTGCTTTAATAAAACATCTAAAATGGGTGCCCCAGCGGTTTTTGCTGGTTCTCCATCATCACTCATTTTTTGGATATGATTTCCCAAACGATATGCATAACAATTATGAGTTGCATCATAGTATTTTTTTCTTGTTAGATTTAAAATATCTTCAATTTCTTCCATTGTATTTACTCGAAAAGCCTGACCAATAAATTTTGATTTATGAACGACAATGGTAGATTCATATTTTCCTTGAATTAATTTCATGGTAATCACCAATTCTATTATACATTGTTTATGAATTCTTTTCAATTAGGATAGATTTTTAGTTCATTTTGATTTATAATGGTTTTGGTGTTAAACAATGGATAAATGGACAATCGGTTTAAAAGTATTACAAAAAATAGAACATAAGGGGTATAAAGCCTATATTGTAGGAGGAGCGGTTCGAGATTATTGCTTAAAAAAACCAATTCAAGATGTAGATATCACAACCAATGCTCTACCTAGTGAACTAAAGGTGATTTTTCCTGATGCTATAGTTTATCCTTCCTATTTAAGTACGAAAGTCTTTTATAAACAAGTCCTTTTTGAGATAACGACCTTTCGCAAAGATCTTTCTTATATGGATTATCGACACCCTATTGTACAAGCTGTAGATACGATTGAAGAGGATTTAAAAAGAAGAGATTTTACAATCAATGCTTTAGCTATGGATTCTTCTTTAAATATAATTGATTTATATACTGGAGTAGAAGATTTAAACTCTAAAAAGATTCGTTGTATTGGGAATCCTGAAATTAGGTTCAAAGAAGATGCTTATCGTGTACTACGGGCAATTGAACTTTCCTCTCGATATAATTTTGATTTGGATAAATCTATTCAAAATAGCTTTAAAAATGATTATTTAAAGCATTTAAAAGAAGAATATATTCTTCCAATATTAGACAATATATTAAATGATCCTTATTGGAAGGGGCTATCTTATATATGTGAGTTTGCTCTTCTTAGAAGTTATCCCTTTTATCAGGTTATGATTGAAGAATGCATAACCTATTCCTGCAAGGATGCCTATGCTTTATTTTATTGCTTACATAATTTTATTCCTACGAATATAAAAATATCTAAGGAAAGAGTGCGAAGAGCAAAAGATATAGCTTATTATGTTCGGAATGATTTTAATGCTGAAGCACTTTATTATGGAAATCAAGAAGTTCTTTTAGATAGTATTTCTATTTATCAAAAGATTAAAGGAGAAATTCAAGTAGAAGAAGTGAATCAAAAATATCAAAATTTACCCATTCATAAGGTTAAAGATATTTGTTTTGATTTTTCAACACTAGATAAAAATAAAATAGGAAGGATACTTCCATTAATAGAAAAAAAGTTATTACAAAATGAATTAAAGAATACAGCAGAAGAGATTACTGCTGAAATAAGGAGAATCCTATGAAAAAAACTTTTATGGCATTTATTGATAATTATGATGAAATTACATTTTTAGTTCGCAGTAGAAAGGCAAGATATAAGGGGAAAAACTTTTATCTTTATGATGATGAAGACTTAGTAGAAGAACTAAAAGTGAATTACCAAGCCGTTGAAAATAATTTAATTAAAATTGGGTTAAAAGTAAAATCAAAGTTAAATTTACATCATAATTATTCTATTTTGGATGATTTAAATAATAGTGTAGCCGTTTATTCTGGTTCAATTGTACGAACAACAGAATTTGAATCTGAATTTTATTATGATGGTCCATTAGGTTTTGAATATACAAAAGATGAAACAGTTTTTCGTGTATGGAGTCCAGTAGCAAAATCCATCTTTATATGTTTACAAAGCCCAGAAGGATGCATCGATCGTCGTGAACTTACGCATTTTAAAAATGGAGTTTGGTCAGTTGAAATAAAGGGAAATTTGGATCGGTATAAATATGTTTACTATGTAAAGCTATTTGATAAATATGAACGAATTGTTGACCCTTATGCAATATCTTCTAGTACTAATGGAGAATGGAGCTACGTCATTGACCTTAAAAAATTATATAAAATGAAACATAAAAAACCTTATTTTTCGGGGTATTATACGGATGCGGTAATCTATGAGGCTCATGTTCGGGATATGACTTTATATCGAAATGATACGAAGAAGGGATGCTTTTTAGGGATGATTGATGAACAAGGAAATCATGGACTAGACTATATTCAGTCCTTAGGAGTAACCCATCTTCAATTGATGCCTGTTTATGATTTTGGTGGTGTAGATGATATCCAAAAAGAACAAGCGTATAACTGGGGATACAATCCAGAACAGTATTTTGTTCCAAGTGGATGGCATTCAGAAAATCCAGAGGATCCATATTCGCGGTTAAATGAATTTTTAGAATTAATTGATGAATCTCATGCTAGAGGGCTTCGGGTAATTATGGATGTCGTATTCAATCATGTTTATGAAAGAGAACAATTCCCATATGAAAAACTGGTTCCTGGTTATTTCTTTAGAGTGGATGCATATGGAAATTATACGAATATTTCTGGATGTGGAAATGATTTTGCGACTGAAAAACGTATGGCAGCTCGTTTCATTATTGATAATTTGAAATACTGGGCAAAAGTATTTCATATTTCTGGATTCCGCTTTGATTTAATGGGATTGTTGGATATAGAAACTTTAAATAATGCTTATCAAGAGTTAAAGAAAATTGATTCTTCTTGTATGGTATATGGAGAAGGATGGAATATGCCAAACACGATACCTGATGCTTTTAGACCTCATGCGTATAATCATTATAAAATGCCGAATTTCGCTTTTTTCAATGATAAGTATCGAGATATTCTTAAAGGTAGTCAGTGGGAAGGATCTGTTGGTTTTTGTTTTGGACAGCCTAATTTAATTCATGATATTTTTCATTTGTTAAGTGGTAGTGTTTTAAATAACTATAAATTCTCTAATCCAAATCAAACCATAAATTACGTCGAATGTCATGATAATTACACCCTATATGACTATGCATTTTATAAATTACATTTACCTAGAGAAGAGGTTATAGAGGGAGCAAAACTCGCTTTACAGATGATTACAATCTCTATGGGTGTTGTTTTTATTCATGCTGGACAAGAATTTTATCGTACAAAGCAGGGAGTGGAGAATTCCTATAATTCAAGCGATGATATCAATAGTTTTGATTATCAAAGAAGGGATTTATATTTAGATGATATTGAAGGATTTAAAGAACTTTTGCAGATTCGCAAAGAATATCCTGAATTTAGAATGACGAACCTTTACGATATAGAGCGTAAAATGTTTTTAATTGAACAATATTGTAGTGAACATGTTTTATGTTATGGTCTAGAAGGAAATGAGTATCGATTGACTATAATTATTAAAAATAAAAATGAAAGTGATACTTTCCTTTTAAATCCATGTGAAATGATTTTTGATGGTTCTCATCAATCTTCTCTTCAAGGAAATGAATTTGAATTGATAGATAAGGGAGTTTATATATTTAAGGAGGTAAAATAATGAAGATTATAGGTAAAATTTTAGGAATGAATACCTCTGATGGTTGTATGAATGTAAGTGTAGTTACCGATAAAAATGAAGTATACAATATTAAAACGAAAGGGAATACCTCTTTAAATATTGGACATCTCTATGAATTTGATGTAGAAGTCAGTTACGGTGAGCGGACAAGTTATTTATTACAGGAGGTTCATTCTATTATAGAAAAGGATAATGCATATGAAGTTTATAAATCTTTTTTTCCAGTAGCTCCTATGGATAATGCTGTTGCAAGAAAAAAAATTGAACAAGCCATAGATCAGATTGAAAATCCTTGTATAAGAAATATAACAGAGGCGATGGTAAAACAGTATGAAGATAAGTTCTTTTTATATCCAGCGGCTACACGTATGCATCATGCATATGTTGGAGGATTAGCGTATCATACAGTAGGAATGCTTCAATTGGCAGATTCGTTTTTAGTGAATTATCCCTATCTAAAAAAAGATTATTTATATGCAGGAATTATTTTACATGATATAGGTAAAACAGTTGAGTTAACTGGAGTTGAATCTACGGAATATTCTTTAGAAGGACAACTGCTTGGTCATTTGGTAATTGGGGCTATGGAAATTCATAAGGTTGCAAGCACTTTAGGATATCAGAATGCCAAAGAGGTTAAACTATTAGAACACATGCTGATTTCTCATCATGGACAGCCTTTATATGGAGCTGCGAAGCGGCCTATGACTCCAGAGGCAATTGCGTTATGGTACATTGATACAATTGACTCTAAGTTTAGAGTTTTAGGAGAAGAGTTAGAAAAGACCACTCCAGAGTCTTTTACAGATACTATAGGTGTTTTAGATAAAATTAAAGTTTATAAAGAGTAATTATCTAGACAAATTGTTTAAAATTTGATAGAATATACAATATATGAAAATGATAATGAAGGAGTAGTAACTCAAGTGCTTACAAACTAGAGAATGAGGGATGGTGGGAGCCTCATATGGATAGCCTTAGTGAATTCACCTTTGGAGTGGTGTTAATCGCATCCGTGTTCCAGCGTTAATGGATAATGAGGGCTATATAGACATATATAGAACTAAGGTGGTACCACGGAAAAATTCGTCCTTAGGAGTGAAATCTTAAGGATTTTTATTTTGGAGGAAAATTTATGGAAAATTTAGAATTAGAGCAAGTATGTGGCAAAGCAGAAGAAGAATTGAATGCAGTGGATGATTTAAATGCTTTACAGCAATTAAAAGCAAACTATTTAGGCAAGAAAGGCTTTGTCGCAACGATAATGGCAAATTTAAAGGATTTGACTATTGAGAAAAGAAAAGAATTGGGAATGAAATCCAATCAAGTAAAACAAGCATTAGAAGCTCGTTTTGAAGCGAAAAGAAAAGCCATTGAGAATAAAATTGTTCAAGCAAAACTTGCTACAGAAACTATTGATGTAACTCTTCCTGGTGTTAAATTTAATGTTGGTGCAATTCATCCTTTACAAAAAACAATTATGGATTTAGAGGACTTATACATCTCTATGGGCTATACGGTTGCTGAAGGACCAGAAATTGAAACGGACGAATATTGTTTTGAAAAATTAAATTTACCTAAGGGACATCCTGCCAGAGATATGCAAGATACCTTTTATATTAATCCTGAGTTATTACTTAGAAGCCAAACTTCTCCTGTTCAAGTCCGAACAATGTTACAAGAATCGGGAAAGCCAATTAAGATTATATGTCCGGGGAAGGTATACCGAAGAGATGCGGATGATGCGACTCATTCTCATCAGTTTATGCAATGTGAAGGATTGGTTTTAGGAAAAGATGTTACTCTAGCAGATTTAAAGGGTGCTTTATTGGAAATGGCTAGAATGATGTTTGGTAAAGAGCGAAATATTCGACTTCGTCCTTCATTTTTCCCTTTTACTGAGCCTTCTGTCGAAGTAGATGTATCTTGTTCTCGTTGTGGTGGAAAAGGGTGCTCAATGTGTAAGAATACAGGTTGGATTGAGATACTAGGAGCAGGCATGGTCAACAATAATGTGTTGAGAATGTGTGGATATAATCCAGATAAAATTCAAGGCTATGCATTTGGAATTGGCGTAGAGAGAGTGACGATGTTAAAATATCATATTGATGATATAAGAAATTTTTATTTAAATGACATCCGGTTTTTAAATCAGTTCAAGGAGGTAAAGTAAAATGAAAGTTTCTAAGAATTGGTTAAAAGAGTATTTAAATTTAAGCTCATATTCTGATGAAGAATTATTTGCTTTAATTAATGCTCATATTTGTGAAATTGAATCTTATAAAAGATTAGTTGAAGCTTCTAATTTAACCATTGGGTATGTTCATGAATGTGTAATGCATCCAGATAGTGATCATCTTCATATTTGTCAAGTTGAGGTATCAAAAGGTCATATGGAGCAGATTGTTTGTGGAGCTCCTAATGTTGCTGCAGGGAAGAAGGTAATCGTAGCTAATGTGGGTGCAATACTTCCAGGCGATTTTAAAATTAAGTCTTCTAAAATAAGAGGTGTTGAATCTAATGGAATGCTTTGTTCCTTACAAGAACTGGGAATCGAAGAAAAATATATTGATGAAGAATTTAAAAATGGAATCCAGCTTTTATATGAAGATGCACCTATTGGGGAAAATCCATTAGAATATCTAGGGCTTGATGATGTAGTTATTGATTTAGATTTAACTTCAAATCGTTCAGATTTACTTTCAATTGAAGGTGTAGCTTTTGATTTAGGAGCTGTTTTAAATCAAAAAGTCCTTACGATATTACCTGAGTTTGAAGAGGGACAAAAGCCAAATGATATCACTGTTGATATAGAAACTGAGGGGTGTTATAAATATTTAACGCGTGTCATTGATGATGTTACTATTGCAGATTCTCCTCAATGGATGAAAGCTAGACTGATTGCTAGTGGAATTCGTCCAATTAATAATGTTGTTGATGTTACAAATTATGTATTATTAGAGCTTGGTCAGCCCCTTCATGCTTTTGATATGGATCAACTAGGAAATCATATTATTGTTAGAAATGCTCATCCTGATGAAAAGCTAATCACATTAGATGGCATAGAAAGAAAACTAACAGAAGAGGACCTTGTAATCGCCAATGAACAGGGTGCTGTTTGCTTGGCGGGGGTTATGGGAGGTTTATCTTCAGAAGTTGAAGCAACAACGAAAACAATTTGTTTAGAGGCTGCTTATTTTTCACCTTATCAGGTAAGAAAAACTTCAGCTCGATTAGGTTTAAAAAGTGAATCTTCTATTCGCTTTGAAAGAGGAATTGATTTCAATCGTTTAGATCGAGCTTTGGATTATGCAACTCAGTTAATTCAAGAGCTTGCCGGTGGTACAATTCGTCTTGGCGTTTCTGGTAAGATTAAAAAAGAACCTCCTTTAAAAACAGTAGAAATAACAACAGAAAAAGTAAATCGTGTATTAGGAACTTCTTTATCTGATGAATCCGTGGAAGCAGTATTAAAACGTCTTGCTTTCACATATGAAAAAAAGAATTTGGTATACTCAATTTTAATCCCATCTAGAAGAATGGATTTAGAAGCAAGTGATCAAGATATAATAGAAGATATTGCTCGTATGAATGGATATGATTCTATTCCAACAACAATTGCGAAAACAGAACAATGTGGAGGACTTACCTTTAAACAAAAAAGAATTAGAAATACACGGATGATGTTTTCTTCTATGGGATTTAATGAAGTGGTAACGTATTCTTTGATTGCTAAGAAGGATTTGTATTTATATACGATTAAGGAAGAAGAGCCAATTGAAGTTTTAATGCCTATGACTGAAGATCGAGCAGTTATGAGAGAAAGTTTATTAAATGGAGTATTAGAAGCCGTTCGTTATAATCGAGCACGAAAGGTCGAAAATCTTTCTTTCTTTGAAATTGGAAATACATATACTATAAAAGAAGAAACGGTAAAACTTGCGGGAGCAATTACAGGATTGTTTAGTTCACAATTATGGAAAGGCAACCAACAAATTTCAGATTATTATTTATTAAAAGGGGTCTTAGATACCTATTTTGAAAAAATGAATGTAAAAGTGGTTTATAAACCTATTTCCAATTTACCAAACTTCCATCCAGGCCGAACAGCAGGCTTATATGTGGAAGGGAAGTGGATTGGAATTTTAGGGGAACTACATCCAAAATTTGCAAAGGAAAATGGGTTATCTAGAACAGTTGCTTTTGAGATAGAATTAGAAGAATTCTTGAAGGATAAGGAAGATTTTGCTTATAAAATTTTAAATAAATTTCCATCTGTCACTAGAGATTTAGCGATTGTTGTCAAAAAGGATATACCAGCAGAAGATATATTGGATGTTGTTCGTAAAACAGCGAAAAAAATGTTGGTTCAGGTAGAGGTTTTTGATTTATATACTGGTGAAAATGTTTTAGATGATGAAAAATCTTTAGCAATTAAATTGACATTAGAGGATACAACCAAAACCTTAGAATCTGCCGATGTAGATAAAATGATGCATTCTATTTTAAATCGCTTAGAATATCACTTTCAAGCAAAATTAAGAGATTAATATGAAACATATTTATGGATATACAATAGAAGCACTAAAAGAGTATCTTTTAAGCATTCAAGAAAAGCCATTTCGAGCGAATCAGATTATTGAATGGGTATATAGACATAAGATACAATCCTTTGATGAAATAACTAATATGAAGAAAGAGTTTCTTCAAATCTTAAAAAAAGATTTCATTTTGGATACCTTTGATTTAATTCAACAACAAAATAGTAGTGATGGAACTATAAAATTTTTGTTTCAATTACAAGATGGGAATTTGATAGAAACGGTATTAATGAAGCATATTTACGGATATAGTGTTTGTGTAACAACGGAAGTGGGATGCAATATGGGGTGTGCATTTTGTGCCTCAGGGTTGAAGAAGAAAATCAGGAATTTAGAAACCTATGAAATGGTCTTACAAATTCTTATGGTAGAGCACTTGACAAAACTTAAAATTACCCATGTTGTTGTTATGGGAATTGGTGAACCATTTGATAATTATGAAAATGTTGTTCAATTTCTACATATCATCAATTATCCCTTAGGATTAGAAATAGGGGCTCGTCATATTACGGTTTCTACTTGTGGACTTGTAGATAAAATTTATGCTTATTCCGATTTTGATTTACAAGTGAATTTAGCAATAAGCCTCCACGCTCCTACAAATGAATTAAGAAATCAAATAATGCCAATAAATAAGGCATACCCTTTAGAAGAACTTATAAAGGCGATTCGGTATTATATAAATAAAACCAATCGTCGTGTTACAATTGAATATATTTTATTGCGAGATTTTAATGATACCAAAGCCTGTGCAAATCAGCTTGCCGATTTACTTCATGGACTTAATGTATATGTCAACTTAATTCCTTATAATGAAGTAAAAGAAAAACCTTATCAAAGATCAAGTTTAGAAGCGATGCATGCGTTTTATGATCAATTAAAAAAGCGAAGTTTAAATGTAACGCTAAGAAGAGAACAAGGATCTGATATTGATGCAGCCTGTGGGCAACTTAGAAGTAAACATTTAAAATAAGAAAAAAGATGTTGATAAAAATATTTTATATATCAACATCTTTTTTCATAATCTTTTTTGTTTTGCCAAAAATAATAATGGTGATTTTTTATGAAACTTTTTTATCGACTTTGGCTTGTTATTTTAGGTATCATTATTATATGGATTTATTTTATTTTTATTTCTCCAAAATTATTTCATAGTGCAGTTATGACCATTCCAGATATTTTAAATTTAAAAGAAGCAGAAGCTGTTCAAATCTTAAAAGAGAATAAAATTCCTTATCAAATTACATATTTAGAAGATAAGGAAGAGGTGGTTAAAAAAACAATCCCATTTCCTGGGACAACAATCAAAAAGGGGAACCGAATTGATGTGTTTATAGGTAAGATTATGCCAGAATCTTATCATAGTTATATCGGACAAATCTATTCTTTTGTTGAAGAGGAAATCGAACAACTCTGTAAAAAAAATCATTTGCAATTAAAGATAGAATATGAAGAACATAACGATTTGCCAGGCCAAATGATTGTCCGAGAATCGATAAATGAAGGAAGTCTTTTAAATCAAGAACAAGAACTTACTTTGACAATCGTTTCTAATCAAAATAGTTTTTTAATGCCGAATTTGGTGGGAATGAATTTAAATGATGCTTTAGAATTATTAAAAGATACAAAAATTAAAATCAATATAAATTATTATCAAACCCCAATTGAAGAGGATATTATTTTATATCAATCCACCCCACAAAATACAATTATAAGTAAATATAATAGTTCTCAAATTGACCTATATGTTTCAAAGGCATTAGATAAAACAACAGTAGTACAGGTGGATGATTTTATCCATGTTATTGAACTATTGGGGTATGAAGTTGAAGTGAATTATGTTTGTTCTTCTGAAAAATCAAACAAATTAGTTGCGTTTCAGGTTCAAAAGTTATATGATTATAATAGGGTGAAGTATATACTTTGGATAACAGAATAGGAGCAAATATGGTAGGACGAATTACAAATTTAAATGGTGGCATATATCAGGTTGTTTTAGAAGATGGGAATACAATCTCTGTAAAGGCAAGAGGGAAACTACGAAGTATAAAAATGCTAGCCATTAATGGAAAAGCAATCAGTAAAAAAGAAGAAATGAGAACCATAAAGTTATCTCCTAAGGTTGGAGATTTGGTTGTGGTTGATAATGACATGATTGCAGAAATTTTAGAGCGTAAAAATGAGTTGATTCGTCCAGATATTGCAAATGTAGATCAAATATTAATTGTATTTGCAGCTAAAGAACCCGATTTCTCCTTTTATCTTTTAGATCTTTTTTTAGTTAACATAACAAGACAAAAAATTACACCTTTAATCGTAATTACTAAAATAGATAAACTTACTCCAATAGAGTTAAAGCAATTTAAAGAAAAAATGAAATATTATATTAATCTAGGATATGAGGTTTTGTATGTCAATAGTATTACAAAAGAAGGAATTGACTTAGTTGCTAAGCACTTGGAGAAAAGGATAACAGTTCTGTCTGGTCAAACTGGAGCTGGAAAATCCACTTTGATTAATGCAATTCTACCTAATTTTGAATTGAAGACACAAGAAAT
Organism: uncultured Anaeroplasmataceae bacterium; assembly: GCA_910584005.1. Classification (GTDB taxonomy): domain Bacteria; phylum Bacillota_I; class Bacilli_A; order Acholeplasmatales; family Anaeroplasmataceae; genus Pelethenecus. The sequence continues at coordinate 41,592 of CAJTXR010000002.1, forward strand.
TAGTTTAGCACTGGGTAGAGGGAAACATACGACAAGGCAGACAACCTTGTATGCCTATAAGGATGGATATATTGGGGATACTCCTGGATTTTCAAAGCTGGATGTCTTAGGAATTGAAAAAGATGAACTTTCCAATCTTTTTATCGAATTTAAATCTTATCCTTGTCGGTTTAAGGATTGCCTCCATCAAAAAAATGCTTTAGGTTGTCAAGTAAGAGAAGCCTCTATCCATAATAAAATACTTTCTACTCGCTACGAAAATTATTTGAAAATGCTTGAACAAATTGTAAACAAGGAGAAAAAATAATGGAAATATCCGTATCTATATTATCAATTGATTATGCCAATATAAAACAAAAATTAGACCAGTTTTCTAATTGTATTCATTATTTACATCTAGATGTTATGGATGGCAATTTTGTACCCAATATTAGTTTTGGACCTGCTCTTATTCAATCTCTTCGTAAGGAAAGCTCGCTTTTTTTTGATACTCATTTGATGATTGCTCATCCAGAGAAGTTTATTTCTACTTTTGTTGAAGCAGGAAGTGATTGTATTACCTTTCATTATGAGGCAACCCAAGATCCTCTTCAGTTAATCCAATATATTCATAGTTTTCACATCAAAGCTGGAATCAGTATTAATCCAGATACGCCTGTGGATGTGCTTGATTTGTTGTTGCCGTATGTTGATCTTGTTTTGATTATGTCTGTTCATCCTGGCTATGGGGGACAATCTTTTATTCCTTCAGCAATAAATAAAGTTCAGTATTTAAAAAGAATGAAAGAAGAGCATGGGTATTCTTTTTTAATTAGCATTGATGGAGGAATTAATGATCAAACATTACCTTTAGTTTCATCTTATGTAGATTTGGCTGTTAGTGGAAGTTATATTATAAACGCGGCAAATCCGGAGGAAAAATTAAAGTTACTTATGCATAAATGATAATTAATTTTCATAAGGTATACTAAAGGTGATATTATTAAAATACTAATTATTACATTACCCAATTTTTTAGTTAGATTTCTATCGATCTTTAGAAGAAAGAAATGAATCCTTTTCAAAGCAGAAATTATTAGAAAAATAATTTCTCTTTTTTTTATTTTTCTCTTGACAGTTGAATGTTCATTCAACTATAATATAAATAGTTGAATGAACATTCAACTAAAAGAAGGTGAATATATGAAAGGACTTGAAGAATGTCAATCTAATCATCCTCATAAGGATATCATCAAAGAAGTAAAACAATTGATGCCCAAAGAGGAAAACCTATATGATGTATCCGAATTATTTAAGGTTTTTGGGGATTCAACACGAACTAAAATATTAGCTGCCTTATTTCAGCATGAACTATGTGTTTGTGATATTTGTAAAGTTGTAAATATGACAAAGTCAGCCATATCCCATCAGTTGAAAGTATTAAGGGATTTTAATTTAGTTAAATTTAGAAAACAAGGCAAGGAAGTTTTTTATTCACTTGCCGATGAGCATGTCGTTTTAATTTATGAAAAAGCATTAGAGCATGTATTAGAAAAGAAAGAAGAGGAATAATATGAAAAAAGTATATCGTTTAGAAAATTTAGATTGTGCAAATTGTGCTGCCAAAATGGAAAGAGGAATCTTAAAGATTGAAGGAGTTATAGCCGCAACAGTTAGCTTTTTATCCCAAAAATTAACGATAGAAGCTGATGATACTCGTTTTGAAGAAATCATGGATGAAGTAATTAAGGTTTGCAAAAAGGTTGAACCTGATTGTAAAATAAAACGATAAAGATTTAGGAGTTGTTATATGAACTCGCTAATATTAATTCTTTCTCTTATTGCAGGTGCAGTAGGAACAGGAGTCGGAGGGATTCTTGGAGTTTTACTTAAAAATAAGGGAAATAAGGTAATGAGCAGAATTCTAACTTTTGCTGGTGGAGTAATGGTTGGAATTGTTGTTTTTGAAATGATTCCTGAATCAATAGAAAATACTAAATTTGAAGGAAATACTTATGGTGTATTTGTTACTTTTGCGGCAATTCTGTTTGGTATTTTATTGACATATGGTTTGAACAAAGCATTAGATAAAATTGAGAATGTTAGAGATACTCATAAAAGTTTAGAAGAATTGCATCATGAAACTCAAGTTTTACAATTCACAAAAGATCAAACGATTGACAAAGCAGAGAAAAAATCATTGATTAAAGCTGGAATTATTATGCTTCTTGCAATTATGTTTCATAATATACCTGAAGGAATGGCGATTGGAGCTACTGGAACTGCAGATGAAAGTATGGGAATTTTGATTGCGATTTTAATTGCAATTCATAACATACCTGAAGGAATGGCAATTTCTGCTCCACTAGCAAGTGGAGGGGTAAAAGCATGGAAGACCATCGCATTGACCTTTTTAGCAGGGGCTGCAACGGTAATAGGAGCTGGGATTGGTCAAGCAATTGGCGGAATTGGAACTTTAGCTATTGGAATTTGTATGGGTGTTGCTGGCGGAGCAATGCTATATGTCACATTTTGTGAGATTATTCCTCAATCTATTTTAATGGATGAAGGACGTGTGCCTGCCGTAAGCATGCTTATTGGTATTTTGTGTGCTATGCTTTTTGTCTGCTTATTTTAAGGGGGGATGAAAATGACAAGAAAACAAAAGAAAAATTTATGGCGAATAGGAATCACTTTAGTCGCGTTTATTGTTTTATTTATCACTGATTATTTTATCCATTTAGAAAGTGTAATTTCTAATGAGAAGATTGCCTGGCTATTGCCAGCGGGTCTTTATTTCTTTCTTTATTTGATGATTGCTTACGATGTGTTATGGAAAGCAATAAGAAATATTTTTCATGGTCAAATTTTTGATGAAAACTTTTTAATGTGTATCGCAACTATTGGAGCTTTTGCAATTCAATCTTTTCCTGAAGCTGTTGCTGTAATATTATTTTATCAGGTAGGAGAATTTTTTCAGAATTATGCGGTTGGTAAATCTAGAAAGTCCATTGCTTCTTTAATGGATATCCGACCAGATTTTGCTTGTGTTTTAAGAGGAGAACAATTCGTTACGGTGGATCCAGAAGAAGTACAAATTGGTGAAATCGTCATTGTTCAGCCTGGAGAAAAAATTGCTTTAGATGGTATTGTAGTAGAGGGAAGTTCAACATTAGATACTAAGGCTTTAACGGGGGAATCCATTCCCAAAGAAGTTCTTACGGGAGAAGAGGTTATTAGTGGATGTATCAATATGACCCAAACCCTTCATATTAAAGTAACGAAAATGTTTTATGATTCTACAGTTTCTAAGATTTTAGAACTTGTAGAAAATGCATCAGAGCATAAGTCAAGGGCCGAAAATTTCATTACTAAATTTGCAAAGTATTATACACCATCAGTAGTGATTGCTGCTTTAGTTCTCGCAATTATTCCTGGCATTCTTACAAGAAATTGGATTGACTGGATATATCGAGCTTTAAACTTCTTAGTTGTATCCTGTCCATGTGCTTTAGTAATTTCAATTCCACTTTCTTTCTTTGCTGGAATCGGGGCAGCTTCTAAGCAGGGAATTTTAATTAAAGGATCGAATTACTTAGAACTCCTTCATAAAGCAAATATTTTTGTTTTTGATAAAACAGGAACTTTGACAAAAGGAAACTTTGTAGTAACAGATGTTGTTCCTTTAGAGCAAAAGGAAGAAATTTTAAAATGTGCAGCCATTGCAGAAACAGGATCTACTCATCCGATTGCAAAATCTATTTTAAAAGCATATCCATACTCTGATTCTACCTACGCTTTAGAAAATATAGCTGGATTTGGAATCATCGCGAAAAAAGATAACGAAACTATTTTTTGTGGAAATGAAAAACTGATGAAACAAAAAAACATTTCCTATGTTCCTGCGACAAAAACAGGAACAGTTATCTATGTTGCTAAAAATGATAAATTTTTAGGATACATATGTATTCGAGATGAAGTTAAACCAGAAACCTCTGAAGTTATAACTCAATTAAATTTATTTGGTAAAACCATAATGCTTACCGGAGATAACGAACAAATTGCTGGTATCGTGGCAGAGGAAATTGGGGTAACAGAATACAAAGCATCCTTACTCCCTCAAAATAAGGTAGAAGAGGTCGAACGGCTTCTACAATCAAAAAAAGAAAAAGATAGGCTATGTTTCATTGGGGATGGCATAAATGATGCCCCTGTACTGATGCGTTCGGATATTGGAATTTCCATGGGAGGTGTAGGCTCTGATGCTGCTATAGAAGCATCCGATATTGTTTTAATGACAGATAATTTAACCGGCATTTCTACAGCGAAAAAAATTGCTAAAAAGACAATGGGTATTGTAATGGAAAATATTATTTTTGCTTTAGGAATTAAATTGGCTGTTCTTATTCTATCTGCAATTGGAATTAGTAATATGTGGCTTGGAATTTTAGCAGATGTTGGAGTTGCTGTACTTGCAATTTTAAATGCAATGCGGTGTGGAACATATAAGAAAAGATAAGATGAGTGACATTTTATCTTTTTTTTGTTAAAATTAAATAAAAAATTCATTACTTAATCGTTTTATTAAGTGAGGTGGGGAAAGTGGACTTAGAGAAAGTAGTAGAACAGTATCAGCGGGGCAATAAAGAAGTATTTAATAAAATCTATGCTGAAACGTATGGATTAGTACGTTTTGCAATCTATCAAAAAATTCAAAATAAGTATATCATTGAAGATTTAATACAAGATACTTATATGAAAGTATGTCAGATGATTCCTGCTTATTCATCCCATAATTTTCAGGCATGGATTTATACGATTGCAAAAAATATTGCTTTAGACTATATAAAAAAGAAAAAAGAAATTCTTGTTGAACAGGATGCATGTGATTTTGTTGATAAGGATACACACCCATATCTTTATTTTGCTCTTCGCCACCTTGATGAAATAGAACGTGAGGTTTTTCTTTTGAAGGTATTGTGTGGCCACACAACAAAAAAGATTTCTATGATAATGAATATATCTCCTTCAAATGTGAACCAAACCTTTTACCACGCTAGAAAAAAATTACAAGAAAGCCTGGAGGTAGAACGATGAAAGTAAAAGAATTTGAAAAAAAATTAAAAATGGAATACAAAAATACGTTTAAAAACAAAAGAAATTGTAAAAGATCTTTTCATTTTAGAATCAAATTTGCACTTGCAATTGGATTATGTGTTTTAGTTATTGGACTCTTGATCCAACATGGTTATATCGCAGTTCAAAATAAAAATATAGAGGCTCATAATAAAAAAATAGATCAAATGCAAAGTCAAGTAAATTTAGAATCTACAGATTTACTAGCAATTCAATCTAAACAAGAGTATCAAAAAGCAGTGGAAACCTATAGACCGAATTTTTTATTAAAGAAAAAGAAGAAATCTATACTTTCTTCTATCTTTACACTAAAGGGATGTACATCAATGAAAGATACAGATGATCTTTCTCCAGCTCCTCCTACCAATCCAGATAATCCTGGATCCTTTGATACTAATGTCCAAACTGTTGGAATAGATGAAGCAGATATTGCCAAAAGCGATGGGAAATACATTTATGTTTTATCCAATAATACGCTTACGATTTTTAATTTAGAAGGTACAATCGTATGTGAAAAGAATTTTAAAAGTGCTACAGAACTTTTTATTTATCAAAATAAAATAGTTTTAATTGGGGAGGTTAGTTTTCATATTTTATCTTTTCAAAATGAGGAAATTCAAACTATAAATTCAAAACAAAAAATCAAAATGATTACCTCAAGATTGAAAGACAATATTGTATACTTTGTATATTTTGAAAATTTGAAAGAAGTAGATTATTCCGCTTGTTTTTATGATAAGTGTAGTAATCCGGCTCAGTTATGTACAATCACAAAGTATGATTTAAGTACAAATGAAATGAAAACTATACAAGAAGTTGTTGGTGAAACAGTCAAGGTTTATGCTTCTTTAAATGCGTTTTACCTTTCCTCATCCTATTCTATGGGAACTTCACCTGTAATTACGGCAGTTTCAATGTTTGATTATGAGTTAGATCCAAAAGGGGTTATGAAAAGCTATGGTTATGTATTGAATCAATTTTCAATGGACGAATATGAGGGGTATTTTAGAATTGTTACTACAGATTTAACTCAAAATGCTGAGAAACTAAATTCTATTAGTATTTACGATTTGAATCAAGAATTGAAAAGAGTTGGGTATTTAAATCAAGGAATTGGGATAGGCAGACAAACTGTAAGATCTGTACGCTTTGATCAAACAAATTGTTACGTTGTGACATATGAAAATAAAGATCCTTTATATGAAATTAATTGTAGTGATCCTATGAACCCAGTAATCACATCCTCTTATCAAGCACCTGGATACTCAAACTATCTCCATAATTTTACAATTGAGGATCAACCATATATTCTTGGTCTTGGATATACGGATTCTAGGGTAAGTACTAAAATTTCTGTATATGAAAATAAAGACCAATTAAATCAAATTGGTAAGGATTATATTCTTTCAAAAAATAAATATTATGATAATGCAGACTATGAATCTGAAACCATTCGGTTAGACATGTTTGAAAATCATAAAGCCTTATTTATTTATAATGATAATCATTATTTTTATATAGGTACTAACGTGTCAAAAGAAGAATATATCATTTTTAAAATTGATGTTTTCAATCCAGGGGTTCCAGTTTCTATTTATAAAAAGGAAAAAATCACAACAAATTCTTCTACAGAATCAACTCGAGTTTTTCTAATTGAGGGAACCCTATATTATACAACTCATGAAAATCAATTAATTATAAAAGAATGGAAATAAAAAAAATATATTGTTTTAATATGAAGACATATCTATGTCTTCATATTTTTTTGTAAAAAAAAAGAGGCTCTATTGCCTCATTTGTGAAATCAAATATCACATATTTAAAATCATAAGTATCTAAAATTATGCTCTTTCAATTTTGCCGCTCTTTAAAGCTCTAGCAGAAATTTTAACTTTCTTAACGTTTCCGTTTTCGTCTTTGATGCGTACAGTTTGAAGATTTGCTTTCCAAGTACGACGAGTAGCATTTAAAGCATGTGATCTTTTATTTCCTGTTACTGTGGTTTTTCCAGTTACATAACATCTAGCCATAGTTTTTACCTCCTTATGACGATAAAATTAATTCATCAAGCCTTATTAGTATACCTTAAATCTATGTGAAATGCAAGGATTTTTTTATTTTTTTTCAAAGTATTTGACATTTCACAAAAAAATTGGTATAGTTTTAAAGGTTATTGCCCATAAATGCAAAATTTATTTTACATTTTGCTATTTTGGTGCTATAATGTTAAATGAATTAAACATTTTATATCTAGGGGTGATGATCTTAACCAATATTATTGTAATCATTTTTAGAAAAAGTTTTTATAAATTTATTAGTTTTGACGATCTATAGCAATTGCTATAACACATATATTTAATTTGATATTTAGGAGGATTACCATGGTTGTGAGCAGTATTAGTGTGGCTTTATTTAAGAAAATGGTAATGAATGGTGCTATAAACTTAAAGAATAACCATAAAAAGGTTGATGATTTGAATGTTTTCCCTGTACCAGATGGAGATACAGGAACAAATATGTCTATGACAGTTATGTCAGGTGTTCGAGAGATGAATTCTTGTGAATCATCTTCAATTATTGAAGTAGGAAAAGTTTTATCCCGAGGAGCTTTAATGGGAGCTAGAGGAAATTCAGGTGTAATTCTATCTCAGTTTTTCCGTGGAGTTTATGTTGGAATGCAAAATTTGGATCATAATGAGCTTACAGTTTCTGATTTAATGGATTGTTTAGAATCTGGCTGTAGGGTTGCATATAAGGCAGTAATGGAACCTGTAGAGGGAACAATTCTTACTGTAGTAAGAGAAGCTGCTGAAAATACAAAATTACATCTTAATGAATTAAAAACAATTAATGAACTACTAGATTTTTATTTAGCAGAAGCAAAAAAATCTTTAGATAACACGCCAAATCTTTTACCAGTTTTAAAAGAAGCAGGGGTTGTAGATAGTGGTGGAGCTGGATTTTTAGAAATTATTGAAGGAATGATTATGGCTTTAAACGGTCAAATGCTTGAGGCAACTGAAGATTCTGCAAAGCAAACATCTGCTGCGGGGAATTTAGATGTTGAAATAAAGTTTGGATATTGTACAGAATTTATTTTAGATTTAAAGGATCCACAAGGATTTGATGAAAAAGCGTTAAAATCAGTTCTTTCTATGATGGGGGATTCTCTTGTTGTAGTAAAAGATGAAAACATATGCAAGGTTCATGTTCATACTAATTTTCCAGGACGTGCTTTAGATGCTGCCCAAAAATACGGTGAGTTTATTACTTTAAAGATAGAAAATATGCGGTTACAGCATTCTAATTTAAAAGAGGGAGCCAAAGAACCAACTTCAGAAGAACCTAAAAAGAAAATTGCTATAATTGCAGTATGCTTTGGAGATGGCATTTCTCAAACATTTAAGGATTTGGGTGTAGACTATGTCATTGAAGGTGGTCAAACTATGAATCCATCTACAGAAGCCTTTGTTGATGCTTGTAAACAGATTCATGCAGAAAATATTATTATCATTCCAAACAACGGGAATGTTGTAATGGCTGCTGCACAAGCTGCAAAACTTGTCAATGATGCTAAGGTAGAAGTCTTAAAAGCAAAGACAATTTCTCAAGGATATGCTTCTTTAATGTGCTTTGATCCAGAAGGCTCTTTAGAATCCAATTTAGAGGCAATGAGTGAAGCTGTAGACCATGTAAAAACAGGTGAAATCACTTATTCTATACGAGATACAGAAATTGGTGGAGTGAAAATTAATTCTGGCGATTTTATGGCAATCGCAAATGGCGATATTATCGCTTCTAAAGAATCGCAAGATGAGGCTTTGAAAACTTTATTAAAGGGTTTGGTTGATGAGGAAAGCCAAATTATCACATTCTTCTGTGGAAATGATGCCACAGAAGATGAAATGAATCTTCTAGAGGATATGTGTAAGGATATTAATTCTGAAGTAGAAGTTGAAATTATAGAAGGAAGACAAGATATTTACTCTTACATTATCGCAGTAGAATAAAAAGGTACAAATGGTTGGAAAAATCCAACCATTTTTTATAAAAAAGGAGGTATTTTTTTGGAATTAGGAGAAGTGAAAAATATAGGACCAAAAACATTAGAAAAGTTACATGCTCATCATATTTATACACCTAAGGATTTATTGTTACTTTTTCCAAAAAAATATCATTTTTTTATGATTGATGAAACGAATGTTTTTTCAGGAGAACTGGTTTGCTTCCGAGCTGTAATTGTTTCTAAGCCTGTATTAATTAAAATAACGAAAAACTCAAGAGCTTTTGTTTTTTATATTTTGTTTCAAAATATAAAGTATAAATGTATTATTTTTTCAGGAGATTATTTAAGATATAAACTACAACCGAACACCCCTGTTATCTGTTATGGAAAATATCGAACACAACAGAAAGAATTTAGTCTACAAACACTATTTTTTGAAGATTTTGAATGCAAAATAGAATTGGATTATGGTATCGCTGATTTAAGTAATGCGACGATACATAAGGCAATCGAACGAATCTTGAGTATGGATTTTCATATAGAAGATGAATTGCCAGAAGATTATATTTTAAAATATCGTTTAAAAACGATGGATGAAGTTGTTCGGATTGCTCATTTTCCTAAAAGTATTCAAGATTGTACCCAGATAAGAAGGCGTATGCGGTATGAAGATTTCTTTTGGTATGGAGCTTCTTTAGAAGGGTTGCGTTCTTTAAGAAATTTGGATCATAAGCTTCCTAAAACCATACCTACCAATCAGATTTGGGAATATACATCTATGCTTCCTTTTTCTTTAACTTTGGATCAAAGAAAAGCTGTTTCTGACATCTTGCAAGACTTATCTTCCTCTAAAATGATGAATCGTTTAGTAGATGGTGATGTTGGCTCAGGGAAAAGTATTGTCGCATTTTTAGCTGCATATGCAACCAAATTGGCTGGGTATCAAGTTTGTCTTATGGCTCCTACAGAGATTTTAGCCAAACAGCATTATGAAAATAGTAAAACGTTATTTCCGATGCTAAAAATAGAATTTTTATCCTCATCCATAAAAGAGAAGGATAAACAACAAATTTATGAGAAATTATTGAGTGGAAGAATTGATTTTTTAATTGGAACTCATGCAGTTTTAAATCAAAGAATTTTATTTAAAAAACTAGGGCTGTTGATTATTGATGAACAGCATCGATTTGGTGTGAATCAACGAAAACTATTAATGGATCGCTATCCAGAGGTAGATGCGTTATATTTAACAGCAACACCAATCCCTAGAACTTTAGGTTTGGCAACATATGGAGATTTAGATTTATCTTTAATTCATACAAAACCACTTTTGCGGAAAGAAGTTATTACAAAGTTGATTCCTTTAGATGAAATCAAAAGTCTTCATTATATATTGGAACGTCATCTTGTTGCGAATGAACAAATCTATATTGTTGTTCCTTTAATAGAAGAAAATGACAATTTAGATTTTATTGATATTAAGCAAGCAAAGGACATTTTTACAGATTTGCTTCCCAATGCTTCTATTGAGGTTTTACATGGGAAAATGAAATCTATAGAAAAGGAAACAATTATGAATTCATTTAAGTCGGGAAAAATTGACTGTTTAATTTCTACTACTGTAATTGAGGTTGGAGTCGATGTGAAGAACGCAACAGTTATGGTTATATTAGATGCTGAACGATATGGATTATCCCAAATTCATCAATTGAGAGGTCGTGTTGGTAGAGGAAGCAAGCAGTCCTATTGTTATTTAGTAAGCAAAAAAGAGGAAGCCAAACGATTAAAAATTTTAGAAGAAACAACGGATGGTTTTTTACTAGCTGAAGAGGACTTTAAACTAAGAGGTCCAGGAGATTATTTAGGGGAAGCACAGTCTGGATTTCAAAGCTTAGCCTTTGATTTTGAATCTAATGATATGATGATTTGGAATTGTGCCATTCAGGACAGCAAAGAATTTGTTCAGCATTGGGTGAATGGTCAAGTTCAAAATAAAAAATATGATGCTCTTTTTAAACAGCTTTCTTCTAAAAAAACGAAAATAAACTAGTTTTTACAATTAGAAAATGGTAAAATAAATTGAAATGGAGGAATTCATTTATGATAAAAATAGCTGTAGACGCTAATGGTGGAGATTATGGAGTCAATACTACTGTTTCAGGTAGTATGCTTGCCATACAAAAATATAAAGATTTAGAAATCGATCTATATGGGGATGAGGACCAAATCAAGCCCTTATTGACAGATTCAACAAGAATACATATTCATCATACAAAAGATACAATTTCGATGGGAGAAAAGGATCCTGTACGGGCAATCCGTCATCAAAAGGAAGCATCCTTATGTTTAGCAATGAAGGCTTGCAAAGAAGAACAAGCTGATGCCTGTGTAACTAGTGGTCCAACTCAGTGTGTTGTTGTCGGAGCTCATTTACTTGTCCGAAGATTACCACAAATGGAACGTGTTGCGTTGTGTCCATTTGTTCCGAATTTGGATGGACATCCTCGACTTTTACTTGATGTTGGAGCTAATGTTGAATTAAAAAAAGAGCATTTAGGGGAGTTAGCTATTTTTGCTAGTGTTGTTTCTAAAGAGATATTGGGGGTTAAAGAGCCTAAAGTCGGCCTATTAAATATTGGTTCAGAACCAGGAAAAGGTCGTGAAAATGAAAAGGAGGCATTTGCCTATTTAAGTGAGGTAAAAAGCATTCATTTTTATGGAAATGTAGAACCAACAGAGATGGTGAATTGTCCTTGTGATGTTGTGGTGACTGATGGATTTACCGGAAATATTTGTTTAAAAGCAATTGAAGGGACTGCTAAATCTATGGGGGTTATGCTTTCTCAAGAAATCAAATCTTCTTTTGGTGGGAAAATTGGGTATCTTTTTATGAGGAAAAATTTAAAAAGATTTAAAAAAAGAATGAGTACAAAAGAGGTTGGTGGAGCTATGCTGTTTGGCTTATCCAAAATTGTTGTAAAAGCTCATGGCAATTCCGATCCTGTCACATATGGAAATGCCATTTGTTTAGCTTATGATCTTGTCAAAGCGAATATTATTCAAAAGGTTGTAGATCAGCTACCTGAAAATAAGGAATAATATGAAAAGAAAATGGATAAGTTTTCTTGTTGTTTTTATTACTTTTGGATGTTTTTTCTTAACTATGTTCACAAAAAATCCAATGATAATTTATATTCTTTTTTGTTCATTGTTCATTCTAGCTATCGCAATGATTCCTCTATATTTAAAGCGAATCAAAAAAGAATATCAGCGACAAGAAACAAAATCGAATGATGAAATTATAGATGAGATTAATGCATCTACAGGAGATAATTCTTTAGAACAAAGCGTACAAGAAATCCGGATGGTAACAGACACATGGAAAAATAGTGATAGAGCAGATAAAATAAAAGGCACTTTGTTTCTTTTATTTTTCTTAGGCTGTATTATAGGATTTGTAATTTGTATGTTTATAGGTCAAATGATAGCTGGATTTATCTGTTTTGGATTGGGAATGGCAGAAATTTTAATTGCTCTCATAGTTGTTAAACTTAAGGAGCATTTTTCCTTACATTTTCATAGTAAAGGGTCTTACCGACAAGCTACCGCAACTGTTTTAGGTACAAGTTTATCCTCTCAAAGCACAACGGGAAAGCGACATAAAAGCATACTTCATACAACATATAAAGTTCATTTACGCATTGAAAATGAAAATCGTATAGCTTATAGTAAGGAATATTATGAAACGGGAGATAAAGTTGTGGTTCAAATGGATATGAAACATCCGAAACGAGTTCATATTCTCTATAAAAAAGAAGACCCTTTTGATTTTGATGAGGATCGGTACTAGGAGATGATTTTATGGAGTTTTTAAAGCTGGAAACTCAAATTAATTATTTTTTTAAAAATGAATCCCTTCTAAAACTAGCATTAACCCATTCCTCTTATGCAAATGAGCATGGGGTTGAGTGCAATGAACGGTTAGAGTATTTAGGAGATGCTGTGCTAGAATTATGTATGTCACAATTTTTATATAAAAATGTTCATTTAAATGAGGGTGTTTTATCTAAAAATCGTGCAAAAGCAGTATGTGAGGAAGCATTAAATGTTTATGCTAAGAAAATTCATTTAGGAGATTTCATTATTTTAGGAAATGGGGAAGAGCATAGTGGTGGAAGAACAAGACCTGCTATTATTGCTGATGCTTTTGAGGCGATGCTTGGAGCGATATTATTAGACTCTTCCTATGAAACAGTTTACGAAGTTGTAGAAAGAATTGTGTTTCCTTATTATGATCAAGTGGTTCAATTTAAGGATTATAAATCTACTTTTCAAGAACATGTTCAAGCAGATAAAAGAACACTTCATTATGAAATTGTGAAGGAAACGGGTCCTGCGAATGATAAAACATATGAGGCTGTAGTCTATATGGATGATATTCTCATGGGGAAAGGTATAGGAAAGAGTAAAAAAGAAGCAGAACAAAATGCAGCTAAAGAAGCATTAAAAAAAGAAGTTCGGAAATAAGGTAAAATCATATAATACATTAGGTGATGTTATATGATTATGGCCATTATAGGAATCTGTGGTAAAATGGGAAGCCAAATCTATGAACAATATAAAAATGAATTTACAATTATTGGAATTGATATTCTAAAACATCCGATAGTAGAAACTTATAATAGTATTTTAGAGTGTAAGGAGAAAATAGATGTTTTGGTAGATTTTTCTTCTATAGAATGTTACCAAAACTTAGTTGAGGGATTGAACCAGAGAATTCCTTTATTGAGTGGAACTACTGGATATGATATGAAAATGATTGAAGATTTATATCAACTGGCAGAAAAAAACAAAACCTCTTTTGTATGGAAAGCCAATTATGCAAAAGGAATAAAACTTTTTTCTAAATTAATTCAAGAGTGCAAAGATGAATTTGATTTATTAGATTTTATTGAGGTTCATGCAACGACAAAGAAGGATGCTCCTAGTGGAACAGCAAAGGTTTTAGCGAAGGAGTTAGGGATTCCAGAAACTAAAATTCAATCTTTAAGAATTAATCAAGCTCCCGCAATTCATGAGATTTTATTTTCATCTGCAGATGAAAGAGTTATATTACGTCATGAAATACTCAATAAAAAGGCTTTTATTACTGGTTTTGATGAAGAACTAAGAAAAATGATTTAGGAGGTAAAACGATGTTACAGGAATTATATTTAAAAGGCTTTTTGAATTATTCAAAGCTACTTATGGAATATTCTAAGGCATTGGGATTAAATGCAGAAGAAGCATTTGTATTAACCAAAATTTTGGATAATTATTTGACAACTAAGATCTTATCCATAGAGGAATTACAAACTCAAGTTTTAATAAAATCTAATCATTTAGATAAGATTGTTGCTTCCTTAATGGAACGCAATTATTATGAAATTTATTTATCCTATGACAATGGAAAAGGTGTGGAATGTATTTCTTTTACCCCATTATTTTCGCGATTGGAATACCTTTTAAAACAAGAACATACTAAGGATCCATATGACATAGAAAAAGCAAATCAGTTTTTATGCAAAAATTTAAATCGAGTATTAACTGCAAACGAACTTGAAATCCTTGAAAACTTAATGGTAGAAGATCACTATTCTTATGAATCTATTGTAGAAGCTGTTGAACAGATTCAATCTTCAAAAAGAGTATTATCCCTAAAAACAATCGCTTTAACTTTAGTAAATAAAAAATCAAAACAAGAAATAGATACAAAAGCTCCACAGGTTTTCCAAGATTTTATGAAGAGGATTTAATTATGACACTTGAAAGATCATATGAAATATTAAATGAGCTAAAAAAAATTATTCCTAATCCAAAATGTGAATTAAACTATTCATCTGTATTTGAATTATTATGTGCAGTAATTTTATCTAGTCAAACAACAGACAAAAGAGTGAATGAGGTTACTCCAGCATTATTTTCTAAATATCCAACTCCATTGGATTTAAGTATGGCTCAACCACTGGATGTTTATTCCATCATTCAATCTTTGGGGTTTGCAAAAACGAAATCTATCAATTTAATTGAAATGGCTAAAACTCTACATTTTGAGTTTCATGATGTTGTTCCTAATACACTAGAAGAACTTCAAAGATTAAATGGGGTAGGCAGAAAAACTGCAAGTGTAATTTTGGTTGAAGGGTATAAAATCCCTGCAATGCCAGTGGACACCCATTTGGTCCGCATGGCCAAGCGATTTGGATATATATCTGAAGAGGGTTCAGTCAAAGAGGCTGAAGAAAGTTTTAGAACTTTTATCAAAGAAGAAGATTGGATTATTTCTCATCATTTATTTTTATTATTTGGTAGATATCATTGCAAAGCAATTAAACCTCAATGTGAATCTTGTAGGGTAAAACAATATTGTAAAAAGGAACATTAGTTCTTTTTTTTTATCTTTTTTGATATTTAATATAGATAAAATAAAGGGGAGGTGAAACTATGAAAGTAAAGTTATTTGATTTTGAACATGAAAAGGATTTAGAAGATGCAATCAATCAATTTTTTTTAGATAATCCAAAAATAGAAATTAAAAATATTTTATATCAAACAAGCCATTTTGCATGGAATAGTGAACAAATTTATTCTTTTTCCTGTTTATTACTTTATAAATAAAAATAAATTAGTAAAATATGAGTTTTTTCTAAAATGAAAGATATCTTGCAATCCAAAAATTTAAAGATATAATAGGGGATGTATTCGGTCGTGGTTAATTTAGGAGTTGTGTGTGAAAAAAAGTATATTTATTGAAGAATTCTCAAGGCGAATGAAGAATGATGATAATGCCTACCAAATGGTAGGTGCCGAATTGAGAAGACTAAGAATGAAGCAATCTCAAACCCTTTCCTCGATTTCTAATAATATTTGTTCTGTTTCCTATTTATGTAAAATAGAAACTGCTAAAATGAAACCAAATCGAGCAATGTTAACAGAGATTTGTAAAAAGCTGGATCTTTCAGTTCCAAAAATTGACCTTTTATTTAATTTAAAAAAACTACTCATGGATTGTGTAGAAAAATTTTATAAGAAAAACATAATATTTTTAAATCGAGCTTATGAAGAATGTAAGGGCTTTGAAAATTATAGAAGTAAATTGATTCAGTTGATTTTTTATATTGCAACTTATCGGTTTGAAGAAGCCTCATTTGTTGTTCATGATCTTTTTAAAATAACGAGTGTTATGTCTAGTGAAGAGTTAATCGTCTTTATGGTATTTCATTCTATTCTTTCTTACCATGAAGAGAAATACCAAGAAGTATTAGATAATTTAACTTCAACTCGACCCTATAATGAAACCGGAGAAACGATTAAAAAAATTATATATTTAATTTGTTTGCAATGCTATTTCAAGTTAAATAGTCCAAGAACCTTAATTTTATCTGAACAGGTTTTAAATGATCTATTGAATACAACAGAATATGATGTTGCGGATTACGTTAGATATTTAACTTGTGTTTTTATGTTGAATAATTCTATGTGGGATGACATTCGATCTAAAATGAAGAATCTACAGAAAAAAGTATATATCAAAACGCTTGAATTCTATTTAGATATTAAAGAAGAAAGTTTAAAGGCAAAATCTCATTATTATACGGAATTACGCCCCTTTGCACGACTTGTATTTATCTATATTTTTGATCGAGGAAACTATAAAAAATACTACGAGTCTTTAGATAAACACAGGTTTTATGATTTTGACTTTAGTCCTAGTATTGCCCAATACCTAACCTTAAATGAGGAAATAGAATGCTATAATGAAATTAGTGATGTAATTATGTCTCATTTGGCAATTACAGGGAATAAAATTGAAATTATATTTTTTTTAAAAGAATTATGTCAAATTTGCTCTAATCTTGGGAAATACAAAAATTTTAATCAAGCATTCAAACGATTTATAAAGGAAAAGAATATATGAAAAAAATCGGCCTAATCATTTTATTTATCTTCCTGTTTTTTATACAGGCGGAGGCAAGTACATGGCGTTTTGTGTGGGATGAATCCACAACAACCATAGAAGTACCTTTAGGAAGTACACTTCAAAACTATATTCATATTCCCAAAGCAAGACTATATAAAGATCAAAAAGAGCTTTTTGATGCGGTTATAGAGTATATTCCAACTGGAGATTGGCTCTATGTACTGACTGATGTGGATACATCAAAAGTTGGAGATTACCAAGTTTGGTACAAAGTTTTAGAAACAAAATATAGACCAGGACAATGCCAGGGGTATAAAACTTTAATTACATTTAAAGTGGTAGATAAAGAGCCCCCTCTCATTCATACTTACCCAGCCACTTTAAAATATCTTATTGGCATGCCCGTTCCTGACTATCAATCCCATGTTATCGCAGCAGATAATAGTGGGTCCTGTGAAGTTTCAGTTGATGATTCTTTAGTCCGATATGATATACCAGGAAATTATCCCGTTTACATTCAAGCAAATGATGGGTATAATATAACTATGGTAGAAATGAATTTAGAGGTAGAAGATCCAGTGGGACCTGTGATAACCTTTAAAGGAGAGAATAATCGTATTGTCCTTGCTAGAGGAGAACTGCCAGATATAAAAAGTTTTTTCTTAGCTTATGATCAAGTTGATGGGGATGTAACAAATTCAATTCAATATAAAGAATTTGATACCGAAAAAGAACAAACCTTTGATCTAGAAGTTTTCTTTTATGATCAACAACGAAACTCATCTTCTTATATGGTTACGATAGACATTGTCAATCAAGACAAAATTGATATTGAACTATATCATAAAGAGATAATTCTTGATTATAATACAGATTTGTTGAAGGCTTTTAAGGCAAATCTTAAAAAAGCAATGTATGGCAAAAGAGATGTTTCAAATGAAATTCAGATTGATGTTTCTTCCATAAAAAATGTAGTAGGACATTATACAATCCAGTATATATTTTCTGATCAAGATAAAACAAATTCAATTTCATGCGAGGTTACACTTTTAGCAAGTATACCTCCAATCTTGTTGGTTCAAAACATAGCGATTCCTGTAGGACAAAAACCGAACTATTTAGATTATATCACAGTCCAAGATCCCTCAGACTTAGCAATCGGAACGAAAATTCAATGGGATGATTCTAAGGTAGAATACGCTCAGGCAGGAACTTATGTAGTAAATGTTAGCGTGGTTAATTCCTCTAATCTTTCTACAACAGAAACCATTATTGTTACAATATATGAAAAAGAATCATCCGAATCTTTTAATTTAAAAAATTTAATCTTTATTTGTATTGGTGTCATTTTATTTGGTATAATAGGAGTAGTTTTATTTTTTAAATATAATAAAAGGCGAAAAATTTTGAAATAAAAAAAGGAAGTGATAGAATGAAAGGATTTTTATATGGTCAAACTGAATATAATCTTTTGAATAATACAATTCATTTAGAAGATTATATTCAAAAAGCCAAAGAAAATTCATTTACATTTTTATCTATCACAGATAAAAACTTATATGGAGTATATAAGTTTTATAAAGCTTGTAAAAAACATCAGATCACCCCAGTTGTTGGAATAGAAATAACATATGTAGATATCGACCAGTATCCATCACGGATGCTGGCATATTGTCTAAACGATATAGGATATAAAAATTTAATAAAATTAACCACTTATCTGAATACAAATCCTATACCAACTTCTTTTGGGTTTTTAAGAGAATATACAGAAGGTTTAGCTTTTATCCTTGTATATGAAGAATCTATTATAAAAAGGCTTTATACATCAAATCCAAACTCTAATTTGGTAGAGCAATTAAAAGCATATAGTGATTTGAAAGAATTCTATGTTGGGTACTCTAAAACGAATTATCTTTCAGTAGAGGATTCAATAGATGAAGCTTTACAATTTCTTCATCTTCATCAAATAAAAACTTTGCCTCTTCACAATTGTCGATATTTAAATCCTCAAGACAAAATCATTTATGAAGCCTTGACAAAGATTGGTGGAAGTGAGATAAAAGTAAAAAATACAGAGGATTTTAGTTTTCCTACCACCCCTGTTTTAAATAGTGAAGTAGAACAATTTATTCAAAAAATTCATTTAAATTTATTTGCAACAAAAGCCAATTTGCCAAAATTTCCGAACACAAAAGGACTTACAGCAGAAGCATTTTTAAAGAACTTATGTGGGAAAGGACTTTATCGAAGATTGAAAGGTAAAATTCCTCCTATCTATCAAAATCGTTTATTATATGAACTTGAAGTTATTCATAAAATGGGATATGAGGATTACTTTTTAATTGTTTGGGATTTTATTCTTTATGCGAAAAAAAATGAAATTTTAGTAGGGCCAGGAAGAGGAAGTGCTGCAGGCTCACTTGTTGCCTATTGTTTAGGAATTACAGAAATAGATCCCCTCAAATATAATCTATTATTTGAACGATTTCTAAACCCTGAACGCATTAGTATGCCAGATATTGATACGGATTTTCCAGATATATTTAGAGATCAAATCATTTCTTATGTTCATCAACTATATGGACATAATCATGTTTGTTATATCTCAGCCTTTAGCACATTTTTAATACGTTCTGCAATTCGTGATTTAGGTAGAATCCAAAAAATAGAAGGAGAACGTTTAGATGAAATTATTCGTTTGACTGAAGAGGCATCAGATTTTAATGCTTTATTGAGGCAGTTTGAGAATCGGGAGGAAATATATAATTTATTATATATCGTAAAAGGTCTAGAAAATTTACCTCGACATATTACTACCCACGCTGCAGGAATTATCATTTCTAGTGATCCTCTTACTGACATTGTGCCTTTGCAAGAAGGAATCAATGGGGTTTATCAGTCCCAATTAGAAGCTCATGATTTAGAAGAAATTGGTCTTCTTAAAATGGATTTTTTAGGAATTCGTAATTTAACCATACTCAGTGATGTAATCCATCAAATTCCCAATTTTACTATGGATACTTTGAGAAGTATTCCGCTAGATGACAAAAAAACATATTCGCTCCTTGCATCTGCAGATACATTAGGAATCTTTCAATTAGAGTCCACTGGTATTAAACGAGTTTTATTCCATTTAAAGCCAACTTGTTTTGATGATTTAGTAGCTGTATTGGCCTTATACCGTCCAGGTCCTATGGAAAATATTGATGAATTTATCGCAAGAAGACACGGGAAAAAATATTCTTACCTTCATTCTATCTTAGAACCAATCTTAAAATCCACTTATGGAATCATTGTTTATCAAGAACAAATCATGCAGATTGCAGAGCGGTTTGCAGGCTTTAGTTTAGGACAGGCAGATTTATTACGTAGAGCAATATCTAAAAAACAAGAAGATGCTTTAAAATTAATGAAAAGAGATTTTCTTATAGGTGCTCAAAGACAAGGATACTCTAGTACTTTGGCTAATGAAATCTATGACTATATACTAAAGTTTGCAAACTATGGCTTTAATAAATCTCATTCTGTTGCTTATGGTTTGCTTGTTTACCAAATGGCTTATTTGAAGGCAAACTATTTTCATATTTTTATTTCAAAAATATTGAATAATGTTATTGGGTCTGCATCTACCCTCTTTAGTTATATCACATATGCAAAAGAGCATCATGTTATCGTGTATAAACCTAATGTAAATATTTCAACTAATATCTTTGAAGTTCGTTCTGTGGGTATTTTTATGCCTTTACAAGCGATTAAGGGAATCGGAGAAGCAATAACGAATACAATAGTGGATGAAAGAGGAACAAATGGTTTATTTAAAGATTATAGAGATTTTAAATCCAGAACCAAACTGAACTCAACGCTATTAGAGGCTCTGATTTTTGCTGGAGCGTTCGATTGCTTTGGAATAACAAAAAAGCAAATGATGGATGAAAAAGAGGTTTATAGTGATATTTTTGCAAAGCATCTAATTGATCGAATTGAAGACCATACAGAGTATAGTTTCCAAGAATTGCAAAGGAAAGAATATGAATATTTAGGTTTCAATTTAGAATATGATGTTTTTAATACGATAGAAGAAAAACATAAGTCAACGAAAACCACTTATATAAAACAAAATATAGGAAAAGCCGTTATTTCTTTTCAGCATCAGCATGAAATAAAAACAAAAAAAGAAGAACATATGCTTGTTGGAGAATTATCTGATGGGAAAACTACATTTGATTTTGTTATTTTTCCTTCGGATTATAAAAAAATCAAATCCATTGAAAATAATAAATTATATTTAATTGATTATTCAATTCGAAAAGATCCAAAATCAAATCAAAATAAACTTTATATAAAAAGTGTGATAGAGTGTTGAACTCTATCATATTTTTTATTAGGTGATACCTTTGGAAAATTACTATATCCATAATTTGAATGAAGTAGATACAGAAATAATAAATAAATATAAAAATGCCATTCTTTCTAATCCGATGTATGAATCTCATATAAATGAAGAACAGATTTCTATTTCTAAAGGATATATTGTATATTTTTTTATGGAGGGCAATATTCACAACTTAGAATACCTAATCATTACAAATGGTAAAGAAAAAACTGGAGTTATAGACACACAATACCAAATGACTTCTAAAGAGTTTATTTTAAATGAACTAAAAACAAAAGACTTTAAAGAAGAACAAATAGATTTAGATGGAATAATGATTTTTAATAAAGATATTATAAAAAATCAGGAAAAACTTTTTATTGAAGGAGCAATCGAAAAAACAAAAGAGGCAATTTGTAAAAGACACAATTTTATCTTAACAAATAAAAGTAATTGGATAGATGTGGCACCAATAAAAGAATTTGAGGAATTAAAAAAACGATTTTATTTAGAAGAAGTTGCTTATTTAGATTATTTTGAAAGAGGTCACAAAAAAACTTATCGTAGTTTATATTCTAGTTGTAAGGGAACATTTTATTTTACAGATTTCATTAAAAATATACAGTACAATACATTTTTGAAGCGGTATAAGAATCCAGTTGTTTCTATTCCTAAGGATTATTTATTTTACTATTATACCATTGCATTTCAAGTGTATATAGATACACAAGAAGAATTGAAATATATTACGGCTTCAGCATTACTAGATAAAGTTAAAAAAAATGTTGAATATAAAACCTATTCTAAACATGATGATTACTTATCTAAACTCATCTTTTATTTTAAAAAGAAAACCTATTTATCTTCCTATCACAAAGAATGTAAAACGTTAAAAGAAAAGATTTTTTATTACTATCTTACCTTAAGATATCATCCTGAAAGTGGCTATGCTTTAGCCGAACTTGTAAAAAACCAGCTCATAGAAGATAACTATGTTCGCCTACTTTCTTTTTCAGAAAACTTGGGGAGTACACAATCCAGAAAAGCTTTATTTGAATATTACTCTCATCCCAAAAATTTTAATGAGGCAAGAGTGAAACGCTATACAAAACAAAAGGAGAAATAATGCATATAATAAATTGGTGGTTTTATGAAAATAGTCTATGGATGCGTATTAGGCTTTTATGTGGTATTCGTTTTTTTTATATTTTTATTTCACCCTTTTTTTAAAATACAGCGAGTACAAAAAAAACTTCTAAAACAAAAATACAATTTCAAAAAAAGAGATATTTCTCCTTTCTTTTTCATTTCTTTCTTTTTTATTCTTCTTTTGGGAATTTTAATTTATATTTAAAAAATATGTAATACGCTTTCTATGAAATTTATTTGAAATCTAAAAATAGAAATGGTATAATGTTATCGTTAAAAAAGGCTTTATTTTTGGAGGATTAATAAATATGGCTAAAAAAATAGTTTCAGATTTAAATGTAAAAGGCAAAAAAGTCTTAATTCGTGTTGACTTTAATGTGCCTATGAAGGATGGTGTAATTACAGATGATACACGTATCCGTGCCGCTTTACCAACAATAGAATATGTTGTTAATCATGGAGGTAAAGCAATTGTATTTTCCCACTTAGGAAGAATTAAAGAAGAGGCAGATTTAAAGAAAAATGATTTGACTGTAGTGGCAAAGCGTTTAGAAGAACTAATTAAGAAACCTGTTCATTTTGTTAACGCAACTAGAGGCAAAGCATTAGAAGAAGCAGCTCTTCAATTAGGTGAGGGAGAAATTCTAATGTTCCAAAATACGAGATATGAGGACTTAGATGGAAAGAAAGAATCAAAGAATGATCCTGAATTAGGAAAATATTGGGCATCTTTAGGTGACGTATTTGTCAATGATGCATTTGGTACAGCACACCGTGCGGCTGCATCTAATGTAGGTATTGCAGCGAATGTAAGTGAAACTGCTGCAGGATTTTTATTAGAAAAAGAAATCAAATATATTGGTGGAGCAGTAGATGAACCTGTTCGTCCTTATATTGCAATTCTTGGTGGTGCTAAGGTTTCTGACAAGATTGGTGTAATTGAAGCATTATGCGAAAAAGCAGATAAGATTTTAATTGGTGGAGCAATGATGTTCACTTTCTTAAAGGCTTTAGGAAAGAATATCGGTGTTTCTAAATGCGAAGATGATAAATTAGATTTAGCTAAAGAACTATTAGCAAAAGCTGGTAATAAATTAGTATTACCTGTAGACACAGTATGTGCAAAAGAATTTGCTGATGTTCCAGGAGTTGCCAAATCTGTTGATGATTTAGCTGCTGATGATATGGGATTAGATATTGGACCTAAAACTTTAGAATTATTTGCAACCGTATTAGCAGGAGCAAAAACTGTAGTATGGAATGGACCAATGGGTGTTTTTGAAATGAAAAACTATGCTGCAGGTACAATTGGTGTATGCGAATTACTTGCGAATTTAAAGGATGCAAATACAATCATTGGTGGTGGCGATTCTGCAGCTGCTGCTGAATCTTTAGGATATGCGAATAAGTTTTCTCATATTTCTACAGGTGGAGGAGCTTCTTTAGAATATCTAGAGGGTAAAGTTTTACCAGGCATCGCTTGTGTAGATGAGAAGTAATTTTTTAAAATAAAAAAGGAGAATTGAAGTTATGCAAAAGCAAATTGTAGTAAAAAGTACAGTAGGATTACATGCGAGTCTTGCTGCTAAGGTTGTTCAAGCTGCATCAAAATATTCCGTAGATATTAATTTACATTATCATAATAAAGTTATTGATGTTAAATCAATTTTGGGATTAATGTCACTTGCAATCCCTAAAGGAGAGAATGTTGTTATTGAAGCTACAGGAGATCAAGCGGAAGCTGCAATTCAGGATATAGCTTCAATCCTTGAAAAATAATTGTAAAGGAAGAAATAATTTATGAGAAAACCAGTGATGGCTGGAAACTGGAAAATGAATAAGACACGAGATGAGGCTTTGCAGTTTATATATGCTGTAAGTGATAAGCTTCCTAGTAAGGATAAACTAGACTCAATTATTTGTGCTCCAGCAATTATATTAAGAGATTTAGTAAAACGACAGGGAGATAATTTGCGAATTGGTGCTCAAAATAGCCATTTTGCAGAAAGTGGTGCATATACAGGTGAAGTATCTCCAGTTATGCTTTCTTCTACAGGAGTAGAGTATGTAATTTTAGGCCATAGTGAAAGAAGAGCATATTTTAATGAAACAGATGAAACAGTTAATTTAAAAATTAAAGCTGCATTATCTCATGATTTGAAACCAATTGTTTGTTGTGGGGAATCTTTAGAAGAAAGAGAAAATGGAACTACTCATTCTGTTTTAGAAAAACAAATTACTTTAGGCTTAAAAGACATTAAGGAAGAAGAATTAGAAACAATAATTATTGCTTATGAGCCTATCTGGGCAATTGGAACAGGTAAGGTTGCTTCTGCTGAAATGGCAGATGAAGCCTGTGGGTATATTCGTTCTTTAATTGAAAAATTATACTCTAAAAAAGCAAGCGACAAAATTCGTATTCTTTATGGTGGATCTGTATCAACTAAGAGTGTCAGTGAATTAATGGCACAACCAAATATAGATGGTGGATTAGTTGGCGGGGCATCCTTAAATGCGGATAGCTTTATTGAACTTTGTGAAAAAGCAATATAAAATTAAAAAGGCACTTTTGATTTCAAAAGTGTCTTTTTGTTATTTAAACTCATTTCTCTTTGTTGCAGCCTCATAAGCCAAAATAGAGGTTGCAACTCCAACATTTAAGCTGTTGTTATTTCCTTTCATCGGAATATATACCTTTTGATGAGGATGTTTATACCAATCTTCTTGAATTCCAAAGCGTTCATTTCCTACGACAATCGCAATTTTTCCTTGATAGTCATATTCCTTATAATTATGACCTAATTTTGGTTCCCCTAGATAGATGGTATATTGATGATCTAACAAAAAGGTTAGCGTATCTTTATAAGTAGAGTTAACTGTTGGAAGAATTAAATTTGTTCCTCGTGCAGAAGATGCTAACTTTAGATTGTTTCTTTTGGTAATAGCATCTATAAATATGACACCACTTGCTCCACAAGCATCTAAGGTTCGATAAATTGTACCAACATTTCCAGGAATTTCTAAATGATCTAAAACAATGATAAAATCTCCCAAATCTTCTAATTTAAATTGCGGTATCCTAATTACAGCTAAAATTCCTGCATGGTTATCTTTTTGTTTAATTCCTTCATATACATGATTGGATATTTCAAAACAAGCCTGAGCTCTTAATTTTAACTGATTAAGCAAATCTAAAGTATCAACTTGATAGTTTTGCTCAAAAGAATATAGCAAATAAGGAATTTCTAAATTATATTTTAAAACAACTTTTAGAACTTCTAAATCATCACTTGCAATGAGGTCTTCATAAGGATTCGATTTATTCATTTCTCGGATCATTTTTATAAGATTATGATTTTTTCCTATTCTTTCCATAATTATCACCAATTCATTATATCATATTTTCAAAAATTATGATATAATAAGAAACAAGTTAAGAAAAGGGTGAATAAAATGCATTTGAAAACAAAAATTATTGCGGCAACTCCTTTGATTACCGTAATTGTGTATTTATTATTAGGATTTTGTGCGGATGCTTGGCATCCAGGTTGGATTGTTTTCTTTGCCATTCCTTTGGTTCCTATGATTTTAGGAATTGACAGTTTTATGGGCTTATACCCATTAATTGCTGTTATTGTATATTTAATCATGGGATTTGTTTGGGATTTATGGCATCCAGGGTGGATTATATTTTTAACAATCCCAGTTGTAGAAATTTTTTTACCAAAGAAAAAATGGAGTTCCAAAAGAAAAACTAAATTTAAAAAAATATTTACCTATGATGAAAATGATGAAATGGAAGACTAGCAGAAGTAGTTTTTCTTTTGGAAATTAGAAAAAAATGAAAATAAAAAAACATCTTCATTTTTATTGAAGATGTTTTTTTATCCTTATCTGTTATAGAATTCGACAATTAATTGTTCATTAATTTCTGGTAAGAATTCATCACGTTCAGGAGTTCTTACTAAAGAACCAACTAATGTAGTATCATCAAATGATAGATATTCAGCACGACTTAGTTTTGCTTCTAAAGCTGCTTTTACAACAACTAAATCTTTTGAAGATTCTTTCATACAAATGGTTTGACCAACCTTAACTCTGTAAGAAGGGATATCTAATTTCTTGCCATCTACTAATACATGACCATGATTTACTAATTGACGAGCTTGTGCTCTAGTAGCAGCAAATCCAAGTCTGTAAACAAGGTTATCTAGACGAACCTCTAATAATTTTAAGAAATTAACACCTGTTTTACCATTCATTTTAGAAGCTTCATTGAAAGTCTTTCTAAATTGTTTTTCAGATACACCATAAGTAAATCTTACTTTTTGTTTTTCAGCCTGTTGAAGTGCATATTCACTTAATTTTTTACGCTTAGCACCGTGTTGACCTGGAGCGTATTTTCTCTTGATTAATTCCTTTCCTGTTTCACTAACAGAATAGTTTAAACGACGAGATACTTTCCAAGTTGAACCTGTAAATTTTGACATCTGTCATATCCTCCTAAAATTTTCTTTTGGAGTAAAATAATAGTCACTATTTATTAGGATATCTTAAATTATACGTTCACCATGAAGCAGCGAAGATTACTAGCAATGCCTTTAAGGCTTTAAGATATAAACTATAAATAAATTGACTGCTGCTTTTTACCCACGCTATGAAATTATATCATAAATAATATAGAAAAGTCAATTGCTTTTTTAAATATTGTTCGTATCGGATAAAGGATCATATGGCAACAGTTTTTTATAGGTTAAGTCCATTGCGATAGCCCCGATTGGTGCAGTAACAAGGATAGAAATTACAGCTGCTGTTAAGACTAAAGCACCACAGGATAGCCCTTCGCTTAAAGCAATCCCACCGATAGACGCCTGAACAGTTGCCTTAGGGAGATAAGAAATAATTATATAAATTTTTTCTTTTAGATTAAATGATGTCCCTACAATACATAAAGCTACCCCAATACTTCTAAAGATTAATCCAATAAATAATAATCCTAAAAGAATAGCTCCATCTTTAGATAAGGCATAAGTAATATCCGTTGCACAACCAACTAAAACAAATAAAAGAATTTCAAATCCCTGCCAAAGTTGATTGTACCCTGCTTGAATTTTTTTAGCTTGATCTTTGTTCCTTATTTTTATCCATATGGCCATTATTATAATCGCAAGTAAAGAAGAGAATGCTAGATAGGGTTTCAAAATGTTTTCTAAAAAGATGAAAAGAAAAGAAATTCCAATAAGAATTATGATTTTATAAGAAGTAAAATTATTGATTTTATTATATATTTTACTAATTATAATCCCTATTATACATCCTACTAAAATTCCGAATAGAATGCTCGAAGGAATTTGCAAAATTTGTATAGGATTTAACTTTTGACTTGATAATAAACTTTTAAAAGAATAGAAAAGTACAATTACAAAAATATCATCACAAGAAGCTCCAGCCATAATGAATTCAGGAATAGTTTTTCCATATCCCTTTTCTTTTAGTTGGATCATTCTTGGAACTACAATTGCAGGAGAAACAGCAGCAAGAACACTACCCAATAGGAATGCTTCTAAGTAAGAAATGTGAAGAAGTATAGGAGCAAAAATAACAATACCAATGATTTCAAAGCATGCAGGAACAAAGCACATTAAAATCGCTGATATTCCAACTTTCTTTAATGAATTTAAATCCAAAGATAATCCTGAACGGGTTAATATAAGTACAAGTGCAATTTGTCTAAGGACTGCTGATATATTTAATAAATCTTCACTGAGAATATTGAAAACAGAAGGACCTAATAAAACTCCCAATATCAAATACCAAATAATTTTTGGAATTTTTATTTTTTCAAATCCTATACCCCCTATAACCCCCAAGAAAAAAATTAGACCTAAACTTAAAAACATAGAATTCCCTCCTTTAATATATAAAAAAAGCTGATGAATCCATAAGCAAAAAAACTTATAGACGTCATCAGCTATAAATAGCGGTTTTGTGTAACACAAGGGAGAACATCATTCCCATAATCTAATTATATACTTATTTAAAAAATAAGTCAATTTAAACTTCTTTCTTCATGCTTTTTAAGTTTATTGTAAATCCGAATAAATCTAGGTCTTAAATATCTTTGTAACATTACGGGCATTAGATTTGAAATTGTAATTAATAACATGCCACATAACCCAATTGTAATATAAAATTCTTTATGAAGAAAAAAGAAGAAAAAGGGGGTTAAAAGAATATCAGTAAAATGAAGAATAGAGGCATTTATATTTTCATATATAAATCGATGATAAAATTCTTTATTTTTGGCTTGAGAAAAATCAATTTTCTTTTTGAAATTTACTATTTTTCCAAAATCAGGAATGAGAGATTTCCATTTGTCTATTTTTATTTTTTCATAAAACCGTTGTTCCCATTTTGGTATTTGAAAAAATTTATTATTTGGATCAAATTTAATTTTAGTTACATATCTTGCAATTAGCATTATACCAGCACATAGGCATCCACTAAATGTAGTAAAAGCAAGATAGTCAGTAATGATATCTAAATAGGGAATACTATTTACATATGCAATTGGAAAACTTGAAAAAATTGCAATTGCCGAAAATATTAAGTACATGAGAATGTAAAACAATATTATCCTCCCCTTTCTTAAAAAATTATATTATAATTTATATAGATTGTAAATTATAAAATCTTTTATTGGTTTTATAAAAATATAGAATGCATTTTATTATTCTTTAAATTAAAAATCACGATTCTTAAACTTAAAGCAATATTTTTTCTAATTCTTTTTCTAAAATTTTTGTTGCTTGTTCTAAGAATCGTTTATCATCAATTGAAAACCGATTTAGAATAGGCGAATCTATATCTAGGATTGCATAAACTTTCTCTTTAAAGAGAATAGGAATGCAAATTTCACTTTTAGATTGTGTATCACAGGCAATATGTCCTTTAAATTCGCATACATTGGGAATCATAATTGTTTTTTGTGTTGTTGCACAATGTCCGCATACACCTTTAGTAAAAGGGATTTCTGTACAAGCAATTTTTCCTTGAAAAGGGCCTAATTTCAGAATTTGTTTTATATTAATATAAAAGCCAACCCAATTCACTTGTTCTAAGTGTTCAAATAAAAAAGCACTAAAATTAGCGAGCATTGATATTTCGTAAGTATTATTTTCTATTAAATTTGGTAAATATTTTAACATTTCTTCGTATTTCATTTTTATTTTTCCTCACTCTTTTTGATTATACTATGGAGGGGAAGAGATTTCCATTGAAAAAAAAAGATATTTTGATATAATATCCTATGAGAGAAAAGAGGGGTTTTTTATGCTTTACAATCAAATTTTAGTACGTTTTGGTGATTTGACCTTAAAGGGTAAAAATCAAAAGGAATTTTTGCATCGGCTATATGATTTAATGGCAATTAAGATGCAAGGATTAGCAGTGGAGATTGAAAATACGTATGACCGAATTTATATTCATTTGAATGATTGTGAAGTAGAAGAAGTAATTCAAAGGTTAGATTATGTATCTGGTATTTCTTCATACTCTCTTGTGGTAAAATGCAAGAACGACATCCAAACGATTAAAACAACAGCATTGGAATTAATGAAAGAGATTGCTGTAAAAGATACTACATTTAAGGTGGAAACGAAAAGAGCAAATAAATCATACCCTCTACATTCAATGGAAGTGACAAGAGCGGTTGCTGGTTATGTTTTAGCAAACCACCCTGCTTTACATGTGGATGTACATCACCCAGAAGTGACTTTGCATATTGAATTAAAAGGAAATGATTGTTATTTATATAACACAGAAATTAAAGCTATGGGAGGATATCCTGTTGGTGTAGCAGGAAAAGGGTTATTGATGCTGTCTGGAGGAATTGATTCTCCTGTTGCAGGATATTTAGCGATGAAACAGGGCGTTGAAATTGAGTGTGTTCATTTTGAATCGACGCCACTTACTTCAATTGAATCTGCACAAAAAGTTGTTGATCTTGTAAAGAAACTTGCAAAATATGCACCCAAAAATAAAATCAATCTTCATTTTGTTCCTTTTAAAGAAATCCATATGGCTTTACTTGAACATATACCAGAAAGTTATAATATTACGATTATGCGAAGAATGATGTATCGAATTGCATCTAAACTAGCTGAAAAAAAGAATTGCTTGTGCTTGATTAATGGAGAGTCTGTTGGTCAAGTAGCAAGTCAGACTTTGCAAAGTATGAAGACGATCAATTATGTAACCAATTTTCCAATTTTAAGACCATTATGCACTTATGATAAGGTAGATATTATTCAACTTTCTAGAAAGATTGATTGTTATGATTTATCCATCAAACCATTTGAAGATTGTTGTACAGTATATGTACCTAAAGCTCCTGCTACAGCACCTAAAATTGATAAATGTGAAACATTTGAAAAAAAATTTGATTTTGATCCTCTAGTAACTGAAGCAGTAGAGCATACAAACAGCATTACCATAGATCAAAATAGTGATTTAGATTTATCTCTTCTTGGTTTAGAAGTAAGAGAAGTTATTTTTGAATTAAAAAATCAGTAAAATTGTATAATTTTGTCTATCGTGGTAAGAATAATTACTGCGAGGAGGTGAAATTATGGCAAGCAAGAAAAGTTCTATGTCAAATAATAAGGCTTCTAAATCTTCTCAAGAGAATGGTAGAGTAGGTGGCGGTATGACAAAGAGTGCCGTTGAACGTGCTAAGAAATCTACAAATACTGAGGCTTTAAAACAAGAAGTTGCTTCTGAATTAGGTATCCAACCTGGTAAAAATGCTACTGCTGCAGAGAATGGTAGAGTAGGTGGAGAAATGACAAAGAAGTTATACGAAAAGGGTAAAAATAGTAAGTAATTACTATATATCTATAAGGTGGAAAAAAATTCCACCTTTTTTTTTGCTAAATTTCGCGATATAATAAGATATGAGAAAATATAGGAGTAAGTGTAATATGAAAAAGAAGTATATTTTAGAAGAATCTTTCCATGTGTTTATCGTTTTAACATCTGCAGTTGTATATTCTTTAGGTGTTATGTGGTTTTTAACACCTGCGAAGCTCTATGCTGCAGGCGTTACAGGATTAGGACAGATTATTGGGGAAATCATATATATGACGACTAAATTTCATGTGCCATTAGGTGTATGGACTTTTATCTTTAATATTCCGCTATTTTTGTATGGATGGAAAAAAGTATCCATACGTTTTTCCATATACTCTCTCCTTTCGGTACTTGTCCAATCCTTGATTATGATGGGGTGGATTCCTGTATACACCTTTGGGGTTAATGCTTTAGATAATCAACTATTATTTGCTTTAATTGGAGGTCTAATCACTGGACTTGCAAATGGGATTGCTTTACGGTTTGGAACATCCACAGGAGGACTAGATATCATTGCTCAAGCATTATCTATAGAAAAAGGAATTTCTATTGGCACCTTTTCAATGATTTTCAATTGCTTGATTGCAGTTATTGGTGGTGGCATTATCTCAAATGCTTGGGAAATATCTATGTATACTCTAATTCGGATTATCATTTCGTCTATTGTTGTGGATAAAATTCATACTGCATATAACTTTGTGCGTTTAGATATTATTTCTGAGCATGTGGATGAGATTGCTGAAAAAATAATGTTAGAACTAAAGCGTGGCGTTACGCTTATGAGTGTAGAAGGCGGGTATACTCACATACCTAAGCGAGATGCATTTATTATATTAACCAGTTATGAGCTTGCGGCGGCTAAAAAAATATGTATGAGTGTAGATCCAAATGTATTTGTAATCATTGCTCCAGCTAAAGGAACAATTGGAAGATTTGTAAGAAAAACAATTATGTAGGTGTTGTATGATTCAATCTGTTGATAATCCCAAAATAAAAGAAATTCGGAAACTCGTTCTTGCGAAATATCGGAAAAAAGAAAGAAAATTTATAGTTGAAGGAGCACATTTAGTAGAAGAAGCAAAGAAAATAGGAGTTTTACTTGAAGCCTTTTCTATTGATGAAAAACCTGGATATACTAAAGTATCAGAAGCAGTAATGAAAAGCATTTCAAATACGGATTCTGTAGTTAAAGAAGTTGGTCTTTGTAAATATATTGAAAAAAATGATTTAAGTCAACATATTTTAATTTTAGATGGAATTCAAGATCCAGGAAATATGGGAACACTACTCCGTAGTGCTTGTGCCTTTGGGTTCAAAACCTTATTCATTAGTAATTCTTCGGTTGATATTTATAATGATAAGGTGATTCGAGCCTCACAAGGAGCAATATTTAAATTGAACTTTATCTTTGGAAATCCAAGGGATTTCATTTCCAATTTAAAAGGATATAAAATTTATGGTACAAATGTGGTTTTAGGAAAGCCTTTAGAAACCATAAAAAAAGAAGAAAAGCTAGCAATCGTATTAGGAAATGAGGGCAATGGAATTTCTAAAGAGGTCCAAGATTTAAATTTAGATAATATCTATATTTCTATGGAAAATACTGAGTCTTTAAATGTAGCTATTGCAGGAAGTATTATCATGTATCAATTGAGGTAAAATATGAGGTACGAAAAAGAATATACTACTATATTAAATGAAGAATTGAAAAAAGCAATGGGATGTACAGAGCCGATTGCGATTAGCTATTTATCTTGTATTGCAAAAGACCTTTTAGGACAAATGCCTGATAAGGTTGAAATTTTCGTTTCTGGAAATATTTTAAAAAATGTTAAGTCTGTTGTTGTACCTAATACAGGAGGACTTCGCGGTATAAAAGCTGCCATTGCAATTGGAATGATTGGTGGTGAAGCTAAATCACAATTAGAATGTCTTTGTAAAGTGACAGAAGAAAGCAGAAAAAAATGTATTGAATTTTTACAAACAGCAAATATCCAAATTCATGCCTCTGAAAGTGAATTTATATTTGATATTCATATTTTTATGTTTTCAAAACAGGATGTTGTAGAGGCTAGAATTGTAGATCATCATACGAATCTAGTTCTATTAAGAAAAAATCAGGATTACCGAATCAAACGGCAATTGAACAATGTAAAAAAAATTAGTGATTTAACTAATCACAAAATATTAGATGTAAAAGATATTATTTATTATGCTAAAACCATAGATATTCTCCATGTTCAAAATATTTTGGATGAACAAATCAACTGCAATATGAAAATAGCAGAAGAAGGAATGAATCATTCTTATGGGGCGAATATTGGGAGCACATTATTAAAAACATCACCCAATGATATTGCTGTAAAAGCAAAGGCGTATGCTGCGGCAGCATCAGATGCTCGTATGAATGGTTGCGAACTTCCAGTTGTGATTAATAGTGGAAGTGGGAATCAAGGAATTACATGTTCAGTTCCTGTTATTGTTTATGCAAGAGAACTAAAATGCACCCAAGAAAAACTTTATCGAGCATTGCTTCTTTCTAATCTTTTTACGATTCATATAAAAACAGGAATTGGTCGTTTATCCGCATTTTGTGGGGCAGTTGCTGCAGGATGTGCAGCTGGAGCGGCTATTGCTTATTTATATGATGCTTCTGATGAGGATATTGCTCATACGCTTGTAAACTCATTAGCGATTGTATCGGGAATGATATGTGATGGGGCAAAGGCCTCTTGTGCAGCAAAAATTGCTTCTAGTGTAGATGCAGGCATATTGGGGTATCAATTGTGCAAAGAAGGAAATGTATTCCATAGTGGAGATGGAATTGTGACAGCTAGTGTAGAAGATACCATACGTAATATTGGTGCGATTGCAAGTTTAGGAATGAAAGAAACAGATAAGGAAATTATTCATTTAATGCTTCAAAGTTAAATCTTTATTTAAAGAAAAAAATAAAAACCGCTTAGGCGGTTTTTTTCACTCTTCAGATTCTTCAAATAAAGGGAATATGTTTGGATCTAACTCTTCCGTTTTAAAAAGTTTATCTGTAAATAAGATGCCATCTAAATGATCATATTCATGCTGAAAGACAATAGCAGGGTATCCCTCAAGCTTTAATGTGACATTTTTTATTTTATTTATATTGAAATCATAAATCGCACATTTTGCTGTTATTGCATAATGTCTTGGAGTTACGAGATTATCGGTTGGTCTGTCTACGGATAGACAGCCTTCACCGCCAGGAAGATATGTCATTTCTTTACTTTTATAGGTAATGACAGGATTTAGAATTGCAAATAAATATCTAGTTTGATTTTCATCTAAAAAATCAACCGCATTCATCGCAAACATTCTTTTGTTTATTCCGACTTGTGGTGCTGCAATCCCAACACCCGGTCTTATATTATATTGTTTTACAAGGTCATCCATACTGGATATTACAACATATTCATATAAGCCTTTTAAGCAATTGAAATCAGCAGTTGTTAG
Source organism: uncultured Anaeroplasmataceae bacterium (assembly GCA_910584005.1). Classification (GTDB taxonomy): domain Bacteria; phylum Bacillota_I; class Bacilli_A; order Acholeplasmatales; family Anaeroplasmataceae; genus Pelethenecus. The sequence goes on from CAJTXR010000002.1 coordinate 76,596, forward strand.
TGGAACACCAACGCGTGCTGATTGGTTTCTTAGGATTTGATTTCCTTCTTTTACTATATCTTTATTTAAATACATAATTATCACCATAGATAATTATAGCATAAAATCATTTAAAATACTACCATCTTGCTGCACCGATAATCACAAGAAGAATAAATAAAACTAAGATTAAAGCGTATGAATAACCACCTCGACCTTTGCCTGAACAACAATTATAAGGCTGATTCATGCAGCCACAACCATATCCATATGTAGGCATTGAATAGTACATTTATAGTCACCTCCTACATTAAAATATGTTCGTAAAAATTAAATTGTTAAGGATTTTGCCTATTTATTCTCTTCATCCTGAGTCAAACCTAAAAAACCTTCAATTCTTCTTAAGCGATTATTTAAATTTCGTATTCTCCGGTTTAATTCCTCTAATTCATAATAAATACGATTTAATTGCATATTTTCATAATAGTCATAGTTTGTATTGTTTTTATTTTTATTAAACATTTTCTCACCTACTTCATTTTATGAATGAATTTCTTTTTTTATGAAAATACTAAGAGAAGAGGGGATACCGATGAGGGATAAAACAGTATTACAGGCATTAATCTTAGGTGTAGGACAAGTGGCAGCTAAAATTTTATCTTTAGCCTTTTTATTTCGATTTGCTAATGATTTGGGCAAGGATGGAATGTCTTTATATGTATTTGCATATGTTCCCTTTTCCTTGTTTGCAGATCTATCCTGTTTTGGTTTAATTCCTGGAACATCTAAGTTGGTTTCTAAAATGCTAGGAGATCAAGAAAATGATAAAATTCCTTATTTATTGAAACGAGGGACAATTTATTGTATTCTTGCGGGAATCTGTTTTTTCCTCTTTATGCTTTTTTTTAGTCGCCAAATTCTTTCTGTTTCGCTTTTTGATGGTTATACAGAAGAAACCTTTGAAGTTGTAAGAATGAATCTTTTATTTGCGTCTATTTCTTTATTTATCATCCCTTTGCTTAATTTTTATAAAGGGTTTTTGCAGGGGCATTTAATTATGTATCCTTCTTGTATTTCGATTATTATAGAAAACCTCACAAAACTGATATTGTATATTTTTGCAATTCATTTTTTAAAAAATATGAATTTAATTTATGTTGTTTTCTTAATTTACTTTTTGGGGTATTTTTTAGGATTGCTCGTTCTTCTTGTTAAAATAATCCCTTTTTATAAATGTAAGAAAGAAAAATTTCATGCGGTTCCTCTATTGCTAAAAACAAGCATTCCATTTGGCATTGCTACTATGTTTTTTACAATTTACCAATTCATTGATTCTTTAACACTGTCCATACTATTACCTGTTGAAGGGTATTATACAGCATACATGTTTGAAACTGTACGTTTAATTTTTTTCCCAATTGTAATTGCTCAAGCATTAGGTGGTGTTTTAAATCCAAAAATGAATTATATGTTTAAAGAGGATCGAATAGAAGAAGCAAAGCATATCGCTCGTTTAAGTTCAAATCTAATTATATTTATTTTGATACCCCTAATGATTGTCATGCGATATTTCGCAGAAGAACTTTATGGAATTTTTTATCAACAGGAAAATGGGGGGCAAATTCTTTACCATATTTCTACTTTAATTATTTTCTTTGGGTTATATAAAGTATTGATTGGGCTTTCTCTTGGACTCCCTAAAGCCCATTATATTATTATTTCTACTTTGTTTAGTTCGGTATTAAAATATACACTTAATTATTTATTCATTCCTCATATGGGATATATGGGAGCAATATATTCAACGATTATTTCTGTAACCTTATGTATTTTATCGGCATATTATGTATTACATAAAGAGGGTATTCATCTGTTTTGGATCAATATAAAGAGTGTTTTCTTTTCTTTTCTTGCGGTTTTTATTAGTGCTTTTTTAGTTGTTATTTTTAGAGTTTGTTTTTCACTTGTTCATTATCCTATGTATTTAAATATTCTATTATATAGTATTTTATTATTAGGTTTATATTATGTTTTTCTTGTTTTGATTAAACAAACAAAGACATTACGCATAAAATAAAATAGGGTGTTGGCTATGAGTGCAAAGCTAGATGAATTTAAAGAGTTTGTGAAACGGCATCCCTTATTAAAGGGAATGGTACAAAGTAAACAAAAAACATGGCAAGAGCTATATGAGGACTATTGCATTTTGGGAGAAAGTGCATTTGAGGATAGCAAAGAAGAAGCTAAGGAAGAACCAAAAAAGGAAAATAAATCCAGTAGTAGTACAGAAGATTTAATCAAAACAGTAGTTGGCTATGTGAAAAAAATTGATCCAGATCAAGTAACGAAAACAGTAACGAGTATTCAAAAGGTGTTAGAGTTATTTGGAGGGATCGGTGGAGCCGCAACAGGATCAGCCTTAGCAAAAAAATCAACAGGGGATCCGTTGTTTGATAAAAGATTTGATGAGTGGTACTAATGGAATATATGAATTATCTTTACCAGCATTTAGATTTATTGATGTACTTGCGGTATCATCCAAAATGGTATAAAATATTATATTATGAGCCTGCTTATTTTAAAGATTTTTTAAAAGAGGCTCAAACAAATTTAAAAATAAGACCCATTGATAAGTTAGAGAATTTTAAAAACAAATTTCAATTACTATATTCTTTGACAAGTTTAATTTAGGAGAACTATGGAAACAATATATGATTTAGCAGAACAATATGCCGATCGATTGATCGAAAGTGCAGATTTTAAAAAACTAGTAGAATTAAAAACGTATATTAAAACGAATTTAAGAAATACGATTGTTGCCTTTAAAACGGCAGAGGCCAAATATTTAGAAGTTAAGGAATATGGAAAATATCATCCAGATTTAAAAAAATACCAAACTGAATTTATAAATTTAAAAACGAAACTTTATAAAAATCCTTATGTTATGGAATATAAAGAATTAGAAAGAAAATTACAAAGCAAACTCGATTCTGATTTGAATGATTTAAAGAAATCAGTTTCAAATAAATTTAAATTAAGTTTCTTTTAAAAAAAGTATTGCTTTACTCAAATGGGTAATGTATAATGAGTTTATAAATTATATAATAAAATGACATTGAAAAGAAGAGTAGTAAAATGGATGCTTTTTAGAGAGTTCTCATTTGGTGAAAGAGAATAAGAGGAAGTTTTATGAAGATGGTCTTGGAGTTGTACGACTGAGCCTTGATATAAGGTAAGGTGGTAACGGGATTCGCCCGTTAAAGCGATAGAGCATGATAGTGCTTGAAAATAGGCTAGGATTAAAACACTAGCGAACAAGGTTGGTACCGCGTGATAATTATATCTCGTCCTTATTTAAGGATGAGATTTTTTTTGTTTTAGGAGGGAATGAAATGAAAGTAGAAGAAATTATTCGGATTGAAAATTTAACTAAAATATATAAGGTGAAAAAGAAAGAAATTGTCGCTCTTGAAGGAATTGACTTGGGTATCAAACGGAAGGATATCTATGGGATTATTGGTCTATCTGGTGCAGGAAAGTCGACATTAATACGGTGTATAAATTTTTTAGAAAGACCCACAAAAGGAACGATATATTATAAAGGTATTGATTTATCCCGTTTAAAAAATAAAGAACTTAGAAAAATAAGACAAAACATTGGAATGATTTTTCAAAACTTTAATTTATTAGAACAAAGAACGGTGTTATCCAACGTGTTATTCCCATTGGAAGTGGCACATGTAAAAAAGCAAGAAGCCTTAAAAAGAGCAAAAGAAGTTTTAAACTTAGTCGGATTGATTGATAAAATAGATGCATATCCAGCTCAATTATCAGGTGGTCAGCAGCAAAGGGTAGCTATCGCAAGGGCTCTAGCAAATCAACCTGATCTTCTTTTGTGTGATGAAGCAACAAGTGCATTAGATCCCCAAACAACAGAATCTATTTTAAAGTTATTAAAAAAAATCAATGAAACTTATGGAATTACAATTGTTTTAATCACACATGAGATGGAAGTTGTAGAACAAATATGTAATAAAGTAGCAATTATTGATGAAAGTAGGATTAAAGAAACTGGATTGGTTTCTGATATATTTGTAAACCCACAAACTTCAATCGCAAAGCATTTGATATATCCATATTTAAAACAAATGAATTCTGAATTTGGAAATGTCATTTTGAAGTTACAATTTAACGGGAATGAATTAGAACCTGTACTCGCTAAGCTTATATTAAGAACAAAAGTACTGGTTAATATTTTGGAAGCAAATCTTATAAGAAAAGGAAATGAAATTTATGGAGAAATGTTGTTACAATTACCGAATAATCTTGAAGAGATAGAAATAGTGAAAAATTATCTGCTGCAAGAAAATATTGATTTTTTAGAAGATAAACTAACGAATAAGGAGGAACTATAATGATTATCGCTTGGAGTGGAATTGGTGTACAAGAATATTTTAAACAAACAGGGATTACATTATTTATTGTAGGAGTATCGACTTTATTTGCTTATATTATTGGCATTCCTATTGGAATTCTACTAAATATCACAGATAAAAATGGATTATGTAAATGTAGACCGATTCATGTTATATTAGGATTTATTATTAATATTTTTAGGTCGGCCCCTTTTATTATATTGTTAGTCACTTTGCTTCCAATGATCCGAAAAGTTATCGGAACAGGAACAGGGAATACGGCCTTTATAATTGCTTTAATTATTGCTGCAGTTCCTTTTGTGGCTAGAATGGTAGAATCTTCTTTAAAGGAACTTGATTATGGAATTATTGAGGCTAGTACAGCTATAGGTGCTTCTAAAATGAGAATTATATTTCGAGTACTTTTACCAGAAACAAAGATTTCTTTACTCATAGGAGGCACAATCAGTTTTGCAACAATTCTAGGGTATACTGCAATGGCTGGAACGATTGGTGCAGAAGGATTAGGAAATACAGCGTACATGTATGGCTATTTAAGAAATTATTTGGATGCTAAAATTATATGTTTGGTTATTTTGGTTATAATCGTTCAAGTTTTTCAGGAATTGGGTATTTTATTGGCAAAAAAATTAGATCATCGAAGAAAAGGAGAATAGAAAATGAAAAATGTACTAAAAAAAATATATTTATTAATTATTGGAGGATTTGGTCTTATATCTTTTTGTTCCTGCGGAAAAAACTGGCAACCTTTAGGTGCAGAAGAAACGACAATTCGAGTAGCTGCCTCTCCTACGCCACATGCAGAAATTTTAAAAGCAGCTAAGCCTTTATTTGAGGCTAAAGGATATACATTAATTATTAAAGAATATACGGACTATATCCAACCAAATTTGGCTACAGAAGATGGAGATGTCGATGCGAATTATTTTCAGCACACGCCTTATTTATCTTCTTTTAATGAGGAGAGAAATACACATTTAGTTTCCGTTGGAAAAATTCATTACGAGCCTTTTGCTATATATAAAGGCAAAAAGGATAAGTTAGAAGATATTGCGAAGCAGGATCAAATTCTAATCCCAAACGATACTACAAATGAGGCTAGGGCTTTACTATTATTAGAAGAGGCGGGTTTAATAAAATTAAAAGAAGGTATTGGTATTCTTGCAACTAAGAAAGATATTATTTCAAATCCAAATCAATTAGATATTGTGGAATTAGAGGCTGCCCAAATCCCACAAAATAGAAAGGATGCTGCCTTTGCAGTAATTAATGGTAATTATGCTCTACAAAATAATTTAACGAGCACTGATGCTTTACTTTATGAATCAAGCCAAGGAATTTCTGCTCAAGCTTATGCGAATGTATTCGTTGTAAGAGAGGGAAACCAAAATCATAAAGCGATTCTTACTCTATATGAAATACTGACATCAGAAGAAATTAAAGCATTTATTGCGGATACCTATTCGAAAGCTGTAGTGGCAATATAGAAATTAAAATCTATTTAGTAGATGTGTCAAGAAAAAATACTTGACACATCTTTTTTATATGGTATAATACTAGCGTAAAAATAAAAAAGGAGTGTTATGAATTATGGTAAAACTAAGATTACAAAGATTTGGTGCACACAAGGCTCCAAGATATCGTATTGTAGCAGCTGACTCTAAAGCTCCTCGTGATGGAAAGTTTTTAGAGATTCTTGGAACATATAATCCATGTACAGAACCAGCTACAATTACTCTTGATGCGGATAAAATTAACAAATGGTTAGCTAATGGTGCCCAACCTACAATTACTGTTAAAAATATATTAGAAGCAAATAATATCAAGACGACTAAGTAAGAGGTGGCCTATGATAAAGTTTGAAGAGTTAATAAAGAGTTTAATTCTTCCTTTGGTAGCTTATCCTGAAGATGTTGAAATTATTTTGGAAAATGATGATGCAGAAAATCTAGAATATCAAGTAAAGGTAAATGCAAATGATTTTGGTAGAGTCATTGGTAAAAATGGATATGTTGCGAAAGCAATACGTACTATACTTTACGCAGGTGCATCAAAAGAAGGAAAGAGAATTCATTTAGATATTAATAGTAAGTAAAAACAAGGACTGCAGGAAACTATACTTTTAAAAAGTAAGTTTTTGCAGTCCTTGTTTATTTGAAAAAAATGTCAAAATTTGTTTTACGATTTATAAAAAAGTAATGTTTTATCTGTTTTAAAATAAAGAAAATTTGTTATAATCAAATAAAAGAGATATAAAACTTTCTAAATAAAAAGGTAGGAGCACCAATATGAAGAAGATTATTAAAATAGGTATGTGGCTCATTTTGGCATTATGATTGGGGTTACGCTTTTTTCATGTAAAGAACACTATGCAGATGCTATGCTTGCTAAATTTTTACAACAAGGTGATGGTTCATGGGGGATATCAAAAAATGCTGATGCATATGGACTAGGAAGATACGGTAAGATCGATGTTGCCTTATTCCATGAGGAAAGTGATCAAGATAAAATAGCTATATATTACCCACCAATGACGATTGGGGAATATGAATTAAACCGTCATTGTCGTGAATGTTATTGCTTTGCATATAATCACAAAGAGGACATAGTGGAAAATATAAAAACAGCATATGAATTAGGTTGGTTAGATGAAACTGAAATAAAACAAATTTCTGAAAGAAATAATGAGTTGATTCTTAAGTTTTAAAAGAGTTAAATAATTGATAGCTTGTATTAATTTACAGGCTTCTTTTTTTGACAATAATTTTATTTTGAAATTTTTATGAATTATATTGAATTTATTTTAATTGTAGTGTATAATATAAGTATAAAGGAGGTAGAAATCATGTTAGAGTTTTTTGAATATGATCAGTTATCTGGCTTTGCAAGCATCTATGATAGTCATATAACTTTGAATAAAACTCTTTTGAATTATTTAACAGATGCGTATCGAGTAAGAGTTGCGGTGAATAAAGAAAAAAATGAAATTCAAATTTACACAATTAATAAAGATTATGCATTGAGTGGAGAGTTAAATGAAGCATCCCTTTTGCCTGTTTCTATTTCTAAGACATATGCTAGAATATGTTCTAGACCTTTGATTGAGTATTTATCTAAGGCATTCAATCTAAGTATAGAAAAAAAAGAATTTAAAAGGTATCCAGCATGTTATAATAAAGAGAAAAAGGTAATAATAATTAATATGGAGAAAGAGGTGTCATAATGGAAGCTTATATGGTATGGATATGGTTAGGGGTATTCATTATTACAGTTATCATTGAGTCTTTGACGCAGGAATTAGTTTCTATTTGGTTTTCTTTAGGATCAGTTATTGCATTGATTTTATCTGCTTTTCCAAACATCAGTTGGTATGTGGAATTAGTTGTTTTTACAATTGTTTCACTTTTGACTCTTGCTTTAACAAGACCGTTCGTAAAAAAATTGTTGTTCAACGCAATCCGTTATACCAATGTAGATGAATTTGTCGGTAAAAGAGTCAAAGTGGTTTCTGACATTTCAAAGTTTGAAAATGGAGAAGTTAAAATCCATGATATAATTTATCATGCGAGTTTAATGGAAGAAGAAACAGAAACCATCAAAAAAGATGAAATTGTAGAAATTGTTACTCTTAAGGGAAATAAAGTTATTGTGAAAAAAATTAATTAATATAGGAGGAAGTTATATTTATGGGATTAATTTTAGGAATCAATTCGGGTATTATTGCCGCAATTGTATTAAGTGTTTTAGGTTTAGTTATTTTAATTTTATTAATTACAAGAATTAAAATTGTTCGTCAAACTCAAAAATTAATTATTGAAAGATTAGGGGCTTACCATGCCACTTGGTCAGTAGGGTTTCACTTTTTATTACCTTTTATTGATCGTGTTGCTCAAGTAGTTTCTATGAAAGAACAGGTTAGTGACTTTGATCCTCAACCAGTAATTACAAAGGATAATGTTACTATGCAAATTGATACGGTTGTTTTCTTTCAAATTACAGATCCAAAGTTATATTCATATGGTGTGGAAAACCCTATTGCAGCATTAGAAAATTTATCTTCAACGACTTTACGTAATATCATTGGTGAATTAGATTTAGATGAAACCTTAACTTCACGTGATATTATAAATACAAAGATGCGTTCTATTTTAGATGAAGCTACAGATCCATGGGGAATTAAAGTTAATCGTGTAGAGGTAAAAAACATTCTACCTCCAAAGGATATCCGGGAAGCAATGGAACGCCAAATGCGTGCAGAGCGTGAGCGTCGTGAGAAAATCTTATTAGCTGAAGGAGAAAAGCGGAGCCAAATTCTTCAAGCTGAAGGTGAAAGAGAATCTCAAATTTTAAGAGCTGATGCAGAAAAGCAAGCAATCATTAAAAAAGCAGAAGCTGAAGCAGAGTCTATTTTGAAAGTGAAATCTGCAGAAGCTGAAGGTGTTAGATTAACTCGTCAAGCTCAAGCGGATGGTTATAAAATGCTTGTTGAAGCAGGAGTAACAAAAGAAGTTTTAGCAATTAAATCATTTGAAACATTTGAAAAAGTATCTGATGGTCAATCTACAAAGATTATTATCCCTTCTAATATGCAAGATTTAGCTTCTACAATTGCAGGAGTTGCTGAAGTTGTAAAAGACAAAAAATAAACTGCGGAGGGATATACATGAGATTAGGTAAGTACTTAAAAGGGTGTAATGAGGTATATCATACCACATTTGATCCGCGAAAGACTAGTGCCATCCGAATTCATTTAGTTCCACCGAAAAAACCCAAGGCAGGCATACCTTGGGTTGTTGTCTTAAATGGATATGCTATTCTTCCTTTACAGACTTCATGGGCAATTTTATTAAAAGAATTTATGGAAGAGTTAAATGAAACAGATGGAATTGGTTTAACAGATGAGGATATAGATGAGCTGATTTCAAAAACGATTTTACGTGTGAAAAAGGTATTTACAAAGACAGATAAGGAAATCATAAAAAAAGATTTAGCTCAAATTGTTTTAACTTTAAAAGACGTTGCGTTTGGGAAAGAGCCAAACGAGGCTATTGGGTATATGAGCCTTTCTACATATGCAAAATATATGCAAGCTCCTCATCGCATGGATTTAATGGTTTCTGCAATGGAAAAAGAAGGTCAATGGCATTGCAATCAACATTGTCTTCATTGCTATGCTGCAAATGAAAAAAAGTCCAATGAAAAAGAATGCACAACAGATGAATGGAAACAAATGATTGATGCATGTAAAAAAGCATGTATTCCAGCTCTTACGTTTACAGGTGGAGAAGCAACCTTGCGAGAAGATTTAGTAGAATTAATTAAATATTCACAATGGTTCGTTACTAGATTAAATACAAATGGGATTTTGTTAACAAAAAAATTATGTGAAGAATTATATGAGGCTAGCCTAGATAGTGTGCAAATTACTTTGTATTCTTTTGATCCTGCAATTCACAATACATTAGTTGGTGGAGATCACTTTAATCAAACTGTCTTAGGAATTAAAAATGCAATTGCTGCTGGGTTAGATGTGAGTATCAATACCCCTCTATGCAGTCTAAATCGTGAATATAAAAAAACGGTTCATTTTGCTGCGAGTCTTGGAGTTCATTATTTCTCTTGCTCAGGCTTAATTCCTACGGGAAATGCGAAACGCGATGAATCTAGTATTACAGCTTTAAGTAAAGCAGATATTTTACAGGTAGTAAAGGATGCTGTTATTTACGGCAGAGATCATCAGTTGGATATCGCTTTTACATCTCCAGGCTGGATCAAAGAAGCTGACTTAAAACAATTAAACCTTGTTGTACCATCTTGTGGGGCCTGTTTATCTAATATGGCCATTGCACCCAATGGAGATGTAATTCCCTGTCAGTCATGGTTAAATGGAATTACCTTAGGAAATATTTTGAAAAATGATTGGAAATCCATTTGGAATCATAAAGAATCATTACGAATACGGAATATGGCGAGTAAGACCCAACAAACTTGCTTGTTAAAACAGGAGGTAAAATAATGAAAAAAATTTACTACTGTTTTTGTTTGGTTGTATTCTTGTTTTTAACCTCTTGTCAGGATAAAATAGAACCTCTAGATGAAATAGAAGAATATATAATTCATATAGCCCCAACAGAAGAAGGGAATCTTCAAATGAATTATAAAATTGTTTGGAAAGTTTTAAATTCAGAAAAAGAAGGGCCATTAGAGTGGGTAAAAATTGGTATTCCTAATTATCATATTCAATCTTTAACTAGTCAAAGTTCTTCTATAAAAGATATCAGTGTTTCCTCAGATGATGGTGCGTATGTTAGAATCAATTTAGATAGATCCTATTATGCAGAAGAAACAGTTACTATGGAGTTTTCTTTTCTTCAAACCCATATTTACTCCTTAAAAAAAGAAGAGGTACAATATCGGATTATTCCAGGCTGGTTTGATGAAATACAAGTTAAGCAATTAATCGTTTATTGGGAAAAGAAAGATGTTATAAGCGAGAATTCAAATTCAAATGATGATAAATATTATATTTGGAGTACTTCTTTAGATTTTGGAGAGAGCATTCAAGTGGATATACAGTATAATGCGTCATCCTTTACAAATTTATCAAAGAATAATGCGGTACCTAAGAATTACGATCAGTGGATTATTGTTGCAGTTGTAAGTATAATTTTATTATTTGTGGTTATTATTCTTATATTCAATTGGCTGAGAAGAGATGAGTATTATACTTATCGTGGGTTTAGTGGAAGAAATTTTCATCATCACCATTGGTGGTGGTACTCCTCAGGAGTGAATCATCATGGAGATCGTATTCAAGATCCAAGAATTATAAATCGGGGTTCATCTCATTCTGGTGGATCTTCTTGTGCCTGTGCTTGTGCATGTGCCTGTGCTGGTGGTGGAAGAGCAGGATGCTCAAGAAAAGATTTTTATTCTAATGATTCAGAAATGGACCAGTTACTTTCTAAATTAAATCAAAAATAATTAGGAGAAAAACTTATGGAAGTTTTAGTTGAATTCTTTGTAGAGATATTTTTAGAAATCTTTTTTGAGATTGGTGGAGTTGTAATTTCTAAAATTGCCATTGATAAAAGAAAAAGAAAAATTACAAAGTATTGTATTTCCTTTTTTGTGTTTGCTTGTTGTTTATCTTTAATCATTTATTCTCTAATTGTTAAAAAAATGTTATATGTTCAATTAGCTATGGCTTATTTTTTAGGATTATTGGTATGCTATATTTTAGAATTTATTAATAAAAATATGATTTACTCAAAAAAATTGGGAAAAGTTCTGCTTTACATTAAAAGAGGAATTCATTATGTATTTCCTATCCTTGTCATCACCCTCGTAAACATATATAAGACAGACCAATCTGTATTGATTACCTGTTTAGCAGTTGTGGTACTTGTTTTGTATTTTGGAGTTATCCTTTACCGAATTACTTATCGCGATACATATTCTAATTTCAAAAGAAGAGCGAAAAAATTTCTTAAGGATTTTCAAGAATCTGAAGATGAAAAATATTTTGAATCCTTGCTGAAATTATCGGAAAAAAGTCCATCTTACCTGTTGAAATGGATAGAAGAATGTACGAAAAAAGAGGTAAATCCGATTTTAAAATTTATTATATTTAGTGAGAGATATTGTACACAAGAATTTTATGATGTTCTTCAAGATATAGCAGACAAGTATAATTTAAATATTGAAAGCGAATTATTAGAATTTAAAAATAAATTTATAGAAGAAAGTGAACCTGAAATTTATTAGCTTTAAAAAAAATCACTTTGAATTGAAAGTGATTTTTTATTTGTTTAGAAAAGTCGCTAAAAAAACAGCATTTATTTTTCAAAGTTCTTTTAAATTCATTGATAAAAAATGGTAAAATTTACCAAATTATGCTATAATAAAGTGAATTTTGTTCTAAAAGGAGCCGGTTTATGAAAAAGAAATACTTAGATATTAATGTATATGAAAGCCTATTAAATCGATTAAAATTCATTTTTGAGGAATTTGAGAATATCTTTGTATCTTTTTCAGGAGGAAAAGATAGCGGATTACTATTAGAACTGGTTTTAGACTTTCAAAAGAAGCATTACCCTCATCGCAAAATTGGTGTATTCCATCAGGACTTTGAAGCTCAATATTCCTACACAACAAAATATGTAGAAGAAACATTTGAACGAATCAAAGATGAAGCAGAGCTATATTGGGTATGCTTGCCAATGGCTACTAGAACAGCACTGAGTAATTATGAAATGTTTTGGTATCCTTGGGATGACAAAGCCAAAGATATATGGGTAAGACCTATTCCAAACCATGAATATGTAATTACTTTAGAAAATAATCCAATTACAACCTATAAGTATCGTATGCATCAAGAAGATCTTGCGAAGCAATTTGGTAGATGGTATAAACTATCTCATGGGGATACATCAACCATCTGCTTATTAGGAATTCGAGCAGATGAATCCTTACAACGATATAATGGTTTTTTAAATAAAAAAAGAGGATATAAGCATAATTGTTATATTACTCAACAATTTAAAAATGTATGGTGTGCCTCTCCGCTTTATGATTGGAGTGTTCAGGATGTATGGCATGCGATTGCCAAAAATGGATATACCTATAATCAATTATATGATATGCTTTATTTGGCAGGAGTTAAACCAACCCAAATGAGAGTAGCTTCTCCTTTTAATGATTACGCTAAGGATTGTCTAAATTTATATCGTGTGATAGAACCTGAAACATGGACTAAATTATTAGGTAGAGTTAAAGGCGTAAATTTTGCTTGTATATATGGACGGACAAAAGCCTTAGGATATCGCAATATTACACTGCCTGAAGGTCATACATGGGAATCTTATACAAAGTTTTTACTCTCCACATTGCCAAGAAGGATTAGGAACAATTATATTAAAAAATTTAAAACATCAATTGATTTTTGGCATACAATTGGTGGTGGTCTTGAAGAAGAAACAATTAAAGAGTTAGAGGAGCATGGATATTTAATTCGTAGAAATGGAGTTTCAAATTATACTATTTTTAGAAATTCTAGAATTGTATTTATGTGTAAGATACCTGATCATACAGATGATATTAAATCCACAAAGGATATCCCTAGCTGGAAAAGAATGTGTTATTGTATATTGAAAAATGATCATATTTGCAGATCTATGGGATTTGGACTCACTCGAGATCAGCAAAATAAAATAAAAATGATAAAAGAAAAATATGATGGATTGGAGGAATTATAATGGAGTTTAAAAGTCCTGTTTACAATATTAGATCGGTTCCGATTGAAAAGATTGATCCTAATGATTATAATCCAAATTCTGTTGCACCTCCAGAGATGAGGTTACTTTATGATAGTATCAAAGAAGACGGATATACGATGCCAATTGTTTGTTACTATAATAAAGCTGAAGATCGTTATATTATAGTTGATGGGTTTCATCGCTATCGAGTAATGCTTGAATATCAAGATATTTATGAAAGAGAAAAAGGATTACTCCCTGTATCTGTTATAGACAAGCCATTAGAAAAGAGGATGGCAAGTACAATTCGGCATAATCGGGCTCGCGGGACTCATAATGTAGATTTAATGAGTAATATTATTAGTGAACTTCATGAACTTGGACGTTCTGATGCTTGGATTTCTAAGCATTTAGGAATGGAAAAGGATGAAATATTGCGTTTAAAACAAATCACGGGTCTTTCAAAATTATTTCAAGATGTTGAATTTGGAAAAAGTTGGATTCCTGAAGATGATTTTGATATGAACTTTGAAAAAGAAGAAGAGTATTTAGTTGGAAGTAAATAAAAAATAAAAAAAAGCCAATAACTGTTGGCTTTTTGAATTTTCTTATGGCGCACCCTAGAGGATTCGAACCCCTAACCTTTTGATCCGTAGTCAAACGATCTATCCAATTGATCTAAGGGTGCAAGCTTTTCTAATGGCGGTTCGGACGGGACTTGAACCCGCGATCTCCAGTGTGACAGACTAGCATGTTAACCACTACACCACCGAACCATCTCTTAACGCTTGATTATTATATCATATTTACTAGTTTAAAAACAAGTACTTTTTTTCTTTTTTTAAAAAGCATATAATTAATACAAGAAAGAAGGATGGTTATGAATAAAGAATATTTATCTCAAATAATAAAACAAATTTTTGCGTGTGACTCTCCAACTGGATATAGTCATAATATAAATCAAACCCTTTTACAGTTGTTAAACGATCTTGGGTATTATCCTGAGATTACAAATAAAGGAAATATCCAACTTTTTATTGAAGGGAAAAATCATTCCAAAACGGTAGCAACAAGTGCCCATGTGGATACATTAGGATTGATGGTGCGGTCTATAAATTCAGATGGGACCCTATCTGTGACAAATGTAGGAGGGCCATCTATTCCAACATTAGATGGAGAATACTGTACCATTGTGACCCGTTCACATCAAAAATATACAGGAACAATTTTATGTACAAGTGCATCTGTTCATGTTTATGAGGATGCGAAAAGTAAACCTCGAGATTTAGATTCAATGATGGTTCGGATTGATGAAAAGGTCTTCTGTAAGGAGGATGTTAGAAATTTAGGAATTGATCATGGAGATTATATCTTTATTGATCCTAAAACAACAATAACTCCTAGTGGTTTTTTAAAAAGTCGATTTATTGATGATAAAGGAAGTGTATGTGCAATTCTTTGTGTGTTAAAAGAAATAAAGGAAAAAAAGATTATGCCTGCATATGATACTTTTGTTTATTTTGTGAATCAAGAGGAAGTAGGACATGGTGCAGCTACTGTGAATGCTAAAATTGATGAGTTTGTTACAGTAGATATGGGATGTATAGGAAAAGATTTAGCTGGAAATGAATATAAGGTTTCTATATGTGCGAAAGATTCAGGTGGACCTTATAGTTATGATCTTACTACAAAGCTAATTCATTTGGCTCAACAAAATGAAATTCAATATGTAGTAGATATTTTTCCATATTATGGTTCAGATATAGGAGCAGCATGGAGAAGTGGAGTAGATTGTGCAGGAGCTTTAATTGGGCCAGGAGTACATGCAAGTCATGGAATGGAACGAACTCATTTAGATTCTATTGAGCAGACAATAAAGCTTTTATATTTATATCTCATTCACGAGTAAAAAGAAGAGAAGAGTATCTTCTTTTCTTTTTTATTTCGTGATATAATGAAAAAAAGAATAGAGGGGAAAAATATGCTTAAAGATTTGATATTAGATAACGAAAGAAAAATAGAAAAATTTGATATAAATTATTTTAAAAAAGCAAAAAATTATCCTGTGGTGGCTTCTCTTTCAGCATTAGAAACGACGAATGAAATACAAAAATGCTACTTTGAACAGGAGGATTCAACCATTTCTTTTAATGTATTAAAACTCTATGCATTATTGCAGAGTCTTTTTGTTTCAATAGATTCTTTATATGCCCTCTCTTATTCGTTAACGAAAAGTAAAAGTTTTATAAATATTAATAAAAATCAAATCCTAAGAGAATTAAAATATATTCGAAATGATGTGGTTGGGCATCCTGCCAATCGTATGTATAATTCTTCTGTTCTTGCATACTGTATCCTTGATAATGAGAGCGTAACAAAAAAAGAATTTTCTTATGATATTTATACAGGACAAGGTGTGGAAAAAAAGAAAGTGGATGTTGAACAATTAATCCAATCCTATTATTTAGAATGTAATACATTATTAAAAGAATTACAAAGTGTTGCTAAGGATGAACGACAAAATTCAATGTTGATTCATATGTCAATAGAGGCTATAAATTTATTTGATATGGAAGGAAATTACAAAGATAAACTTGAGGAATTAAAAAAATTGTATTTTACTTTGTACCCTTCTGCAACCTCTAATCAGCATCGTTTCTTATGGCGAATGGAGCTCATTGAGGAATTATTAAATTATGAAAACAAAGATCAAGATATTCAAGAGTTAAAAGAATATGCAATTGGTCTAGAAATTATTAAAATTTATCAACTTCTTTCAGGTAAACTTTATCCAATGTCTTTAGGGAGAAGAAAGCCATTTTTAGTTTCATCTTTTTATCGATTTATCAAGAAAAATAAAACTTCATTACAGCATATAGATAAAATAACGGATATCAAAAATCCATTAATTAAAAATTCTTTTGAAGAATTATTAAAATTGGCCATAGATAAAAATGCGATAGGACCAATAAAATATATAACATTATTGCAGGAATTATATCAAAATCAAAATGATTCTTTGCTCTATGCATTATCATTACCATTAAAGGAGTATAAAAAAGGGAAATAATCCAAAATTTATATAGATATAATTCTTAATTTTTGGTATAATACCTTTTGTATTTTTGTTGGAGGTTGCTTATGGATATAAGAAATATTGCGATTATAGCTCATGTCGATCATGGGAAAACTACTTTAGTCGACAAGTTATTAAAAAGTTCACATACTTTTAGAGAGAATCAGGTTGTAGAAGAACGAGTAATGGATTCTAACGCTTTAGAGCGTGAAAGAGGAATTACAATCTTGGCTAAAAATACAGCAGTGATTTATAAGGATACAAAAATTAACATATTAGATACACCTGGACATGCCGATTTTTCTGGTGAAGTAGAACGAATTATGAAAATGGTGGATGGTGTGGTTTTGGTTGTGGATGCTTATGAAGGAACAATGCCACAAACAAGGTTTGTATTAAAAAAAGCATTTGAAGCTCATTTAAAGCCAATTGTTGTTATTAATAAAGTGGATAAACCTTCTGCAAGACCAATTGAGGTAATTGATGAGGTCTTAGAGCTATTCATTGATTTAGGCTGTGATGAGGATGAACTAGATTTCCCTGTTTGTTTTGCATCAGCAGTTAATAATACTTGTTCATTGTCAAGTGATCTTTCAACTCAAAAAGTAGGAATGGAGCCTTTATTAGACATGATTTTAAAAGAAATTCCTGCTCCTTGTATGGATAAAAAATCTCCTCTCCAACTCCAACCTGCTTTGCTAGATTATACAGATTTTGTTGGTCGTATTGGAATTGGTAAGATTGCAAGAGGAACAATTCACTCAGGTGAAATTGTTTCTTGTTGTAGACTAGATGGAACAATTAAAAGTTTTAGAGTACAGAAACTTTATGGCTTTTTAGGTTTAGATCGTATAGAAGTTAAAGAGGCTTCAGCTGGAGAAATTGTGGCTGTTTCAGGCTTAGGGGATATTTCAGTTGGGGAAACCATATGTACACAAGGACAAGAAGAAGCATTAGAAAAAATCCATATTTCAGAACCTACTGTCCAAATGACTTTTGGTACGAATACCTCTCCTTTTTGTGGAAAGGATGGCAAAAATGTCACCGCAACAAAATTAGAGGAACGTTTATTTAGAGAGGTTCAAAAGGATGTATCATTAAAGGTCCAAAGAATTGAACGGGCAGAAGAATGGCTTGTATCTGGTCGTGGAGAATTACATTTGAGTATTTTAATTGAAACAATGCGTAGAGAAGGCTATGAATTTCAAGTTTCACGGCCTCATGTCATTATGAAAGAGGTAAATGGGGTAACTTGCGAACCCTATGAATATTGTGTGATTGATGTGCCTTCAGATTCAGCAGGTTCAGTAATTGAAATGCTTGGAAATCGACATGGAACTATGGAAAGTATGTCTAATACGGAAACCCAAACACGATTAATTTACACAATTCCTTCTCGAGGATTAATTGGCTTTAATACAGATTTTATGACTGCGACAAAAGGTTATGGCATTCTAAATCACAGCTATTTAGAATATCGTCCTATGGAAAATATAGCAATTGCAGAACGTTCGACAGGAGTTTTAGTTTCTATGGCTTTAGGTCAATCTACAGCATACTCTATTGGTGCTTTAGAGGATCGTGGAACAATGTTCATTGCTCCAGGAGAAGAAATTTATGAAGGCATGATTGTTGGTGAAGCAAATAAAAATTTAGATTTGGCTGTCAATGTAGTTCGAGCAAAACAACAAACCAATACTCGTTCTTCTAATAAGGACACAACCGTTGTCTTAAAAACTCCAAGAGTTTTAACTTTAGAAGCTTGTTTAGAATTTATAAATGAGGATGAACTCGTTGAGATTACACCTAAAAATATTCGTTTGCGTAAACGTATATTAGATACAGTAGAACGAAAAAAATATGATGCTAAAATTAGAAATATGAAAGAAGAGGCCTAATTTCATAAAATTTCTCTTCATATGTTTATTTTTTAAAAAATAGAATCCTTTGGAAACACTTGACAAAGTCAAGTAAAACATTTTATAATATGAATATATTCATTAAGATGTAGGAGAGGATAGTAATGAAAAAAAGAGAAGTATTAACTGTTGTTTTACTTGGCCTATTTACTTGTGGAATCTATTCTTTATATTGGTTTTATACAACCGCAGAAGATTTAAATGTGGAAGATGATGAAGAACCATTAATGAATTATATTCTTGCAATACTTTTAGGCATAGTCACTTGTGGTATTTACTTAATTTATTGGGATTATAAGTTCTATCAAAAGGTGGACAAGGTTACAGGTGAAAATAACGCAATTGTTAACTTTTTACTAGGGTTATTCCTTACACCAATTGTTGGTATGGCAATTGCCCAAAATTCAATTAATAGTCACGCAAAAGATGAGGATTAAGACAAGAGAATTCACCTGTTAAATTTAACAGGTGAATTCTTTTTTAAAGGAGAAAGAACATGAAAAAAGCAATTAAAAATTTGATGTGTTTTATAAGTGAATATAATGTTTTATTATCCTTGTTTGCTTTATATGTATTTATGACTCATGCTTTGGAAATTCAAAATTGTATAGTAAAGCTATTGATTGGATACCCTTGCCCTGGCTGTGGAATGAGTAGGGCAGCATTTGCATTAATGCGATTTGATTTTGCTGAGGCTTTTCGGTATAATCCGTTTATTTATTTGTTTCCTTTTGCTGTTTTTGGTATTGCTTTTAAAGACAATAACATCATTCAAAAATGGATAAAAAAACCTTTGATTTGGAGTATTATCCTTATTGTTATAATTCTCACGTACATTTTAAGATTTATTTTTATTTATCCCAATGCTCCTATGGACTATTATCCCAATAATTTATTAGCTTTCATTTTTTCTTTATTTAAAAAAGGAGCTTAAATTAAAAAAAGATGTTTATAAACCTTTTTTTCTTGTTTAAAAACATCTTGTCATTTTATTTAAATTTAGCAATTTGAATTAAAATCTTAGTTACAAGCTCCATTTCCTCTAGACAAGCAAATTCATATGGTCCATGACAATTATAACCTCCTGTGCCAAGATTTGGAGTTGGTAATCCCATAAACGTGATTCTTGCTCCATCTGTGCCCCCTCGTATTGGACTTGCAATAGGAACAATATTTAAATCCTTCATGGCTTGTTTCGCATGTTCTATACACTCTGGATTTTGTTTGATTATTTCTGCCATATTTTTATAAGAATCTTTTATTTCAACTTCAACGATATCTTTTTGGTATTTTTGGTTAATGAAATCTTTTGCCGCAAGAAGAACTTCTTTTTTTTGTTGCAATTTTAAAGCATCATGATCACGAAGAATATAGGACAATTTTGCTTCACCTACAATACCTTTCATTTCTGTTAAATGAATAAATCCATCATATGCATCTGTGTATTCGGGCTTTTGTTCTTTTGGTAAAAGACTATGATATTCAACTGCAATTTCACTTGCGTTAATCATTTGATTTTTTGCACTTCCAGGATGAATATCTAATCCTTGAATGGTTATTAAAGCTGCTGCAGCATTGAAGTTTTCAAAGTTGATTTCTTGGTATGCACCACCATCAACGGTATAAGCATAATCACAATTAAATAAAGATAAATCAAATTTTTCAATTCCCGTTCCAATTTCTTCATCAGGGGTAAAAGCTACATGTATCTCTGTGTGAGGAGTATTTGTCGTTTTAAAATACCAAAGCATTGCCATTATTTCGGCAATCCCTGCTTTGTCATCTGCTCCTAAAACTGTAGTTCCATCTGTAGTAATTAAAGTCTTTCCTTTCAAATGTTTTAAAAAAGGGAATTGCTTTGTGGATAATACAATATTTTTTAAAGAAATATCCTCCCCATCATAGTTTGAAATGATTTGAGGGTGGACATTTGCACCGCTAAATCCAGGAATTGTATCCATGTGAGCGATAAATCCAATGGATTTTTCTTTTGTAGTAAGCGTAGAGGGAAGGGTTGCATAAACAAAGCAGTGCTCTGTTAAAGAAATATCTACTAATCCCAATTCCTTTAATTCTTCTATAAGGAGATGAGCTAAATCAAATTGTTTTTGAGTTGATGGTGTTGAAGTAGATGTTTCACTTGACATGGTATCTATTTTCACATAGCGGATAAAATTTTCTAATATTTTTGTCTTCATTATTTTCTTCCTTTCGTTTTTATTTTAATTATAATATAGAATTTATAATAATAAAAGATTGAGAGAAATTCTTTTTTAAAAAATGCGATTGAAAAATAATCACTTTTTGTTGAAATTCATTTAAAAACCTTGCTTGAAGCATATTTTTGAGGTATAATTAATTCATAGGGTTGAAAGGAGTAACTCATGAAGGGTAAAGTTAAATGGTTTAATGCCGAAAAAGGCTATGGTTTTATCGTTTCTGAAGATGGCAAAGAAATTTTTGTTCATTTCAGTTCAATTTTAGCAGATGGCTATAAGACATTAAATGAAGGCGAAGAAGTCACTTTTGAAGTTGTAGAAGGTGAACGTGGTCAATTAGCTAAGGATGTTAAAAGAGCTTAAGTTTTAATTTGATTACAAAAGGGGATTTTGGTATCTCCTTTTTTCTTTTTGTCATATAATAAAATGGTGATCATATGATAAAAGGAAGCATTGTGGCATTAGTCACACCTTTTGATGAAGAAAATAAAATTAATTTTAAAGAAATTAAAAGATTATTAGATTATCATATTGAAAATAAAACAGATGGGGTTTTACTTTTAGGAACAACTGCTGAAGCAGAAAGTTTAAGCGATGAAGAACGATATTCTGTCGTTCGGTATGTATGTGAATATTTAGATCATCGTATACCGATAATGGTAGGAATCATCTCGAATAATACAAAAAAAGCTGTTTTATTTGCTGATGCTTTAAAAGATCTCAGTATAGACAGTTATTTGGTAAGTGCTCCTTATTATGTGAAAAGCAATACCGAAGGATTAATTCGTCACTTCACGTATATCGCGGATCATGTAAATCGACCGATTATTCTTTATAATGTTCCAAAAAGAAACGGATTTTCATTAGATGCTGAGGTTGTAAAAATATTATCCTATCATAAAAACATTATTGGAATAAAAGAGGCATCAGGAGATTTTGCTTATCAAACAAAAATTTCCATGTTTTGTAATTCATCCTTTGTTTTATATGCTGCAGATGATTTGACTTTGCTTCCATCTTTGTCCTTAGGGGCAGTAGGAGTTATTTCGGTAATAAATAATGCTTTTCCAAAAGAAATGAAAGTCATTGTCGATGCATATGAAAAGGATAGACCTTTATCCAAATTAATGTATGAAAAAATTTTTCCTTTGACAGAAGATATATATGTTGAACCTTCTCCAATCCCAATAAAATATTTGTTATACATTATGGGGTTTCAAACTAGAAAAGTTCGATTGCCTTTAGCAGAACCTTCCCTTTCGTTAAGAAGAAAGTTAGAAGAAGATTATTTATTTTTAATAAATGATGACTAAATACTTGTATTTTAATGCTCTTTAAAGAGCTTTTTTCTTTGAAAAAAGGAAAAAAGCTAAAACGTTTTCTCGAAAAACAGAAAAAATAAAAAAAATTTGATTGGTTTGGTTTGTTGATTGTTGATAATTTTTGTTAAAAAGTTTATAATAGAATCGTATAAAAAATTTTTATCTCATTAGGAGGATATTATGAGTGAGAAAAAGAAAAGAATGGCGATAGATGGTAACTATGCTGCTGCATATTCATCTTATGCATTTACAGAAGTTGCTGGTATCTATCCAATTACTCCATCATCCCCAATGGCGGAGTATACTGATGAATGGGCATCACAGGGTAAGAAAAACTTATTCGGAATGCCAGTCAGAGTTGTTGAAATGCAATCTGAAGGAGGAGCTGCTGGTACGGTTCATGGTTCTTTACAGGCAGGAGCTTTAACTACAACTTATACAGCATCACAGGGATTATTATTAAAGATTCCTAATATGTATAAGATTGCTGGGGAATGCTTACCTGGAGTAATCCATGTTTCAGCACGTACACTTGCTGCTCAATCTTTATCTATTTTCGGTGATCATCAGGATGTTATGGCTTGCCGTCAAACTGGCTTTGCTATGCTATGCTCAGGATCTGTTCAAGAGGTTATGGATTTAGCTGGTGTTGCACATTTATCTGCAATTGAATCTAGTATTCCTTTCCTTCATTTCTTTGATGGTTTTAGAACTTCACATGAAGTAAATACAATTGAACCCATTGATTATGAAGTATTTGATAAGTTGTTAGATCGTGATGCAGTTGCTAAATTTAGAGCAAATGCTTTAAATCCTGCTCATCCTAAAACACGTGGTACTGCTCAAAATGATGATGTTTATTTCCAAACAAGAGAATTACAAAATCATAAATATGAAGAGGTTTATCCAGTTGTAGAAAAATACATGAAGGCTATTTCTAAAGCAACTGGTCGTAAATATCAACCATTTAGTTATTATGGAGCACCAGATGCAA
Organism: uncultured Anaeroplasmataceae bacterium; assembly: GCA_910584005.1. Classification (GTDB taxonomy): domain Bacteria; phylum Bacillota_I; class Bacilli_A; order Acholeplasmatales; family Anaeroplasmataceae; genus Pelethenecus. Next base: position 99,798 of record CAJTXR010000002.1, read on the forward strand.
AGAATGTGATTGTCGCTATGGGTTCTGTAACAGAATGTGCTGAGGAAGTTGTAGATTACTTATTAGCAAGAAAAGAAAAAGTAGGTTTATTAAAAGTTCATCTATATCGTCCATTTGTCGTAGATAAGTTCTTAAAGGCAATGCCTAAAACAGTAAAGAAAATTGCAGTTTTAGATCGTACAATTGAACAAGGGGCATTATATGAACCTTTATGCTTAGATGTACAGGCTGCTTACTATGGTGCAAAAGAAGCTCCAATTATTGTTGGTGGTCGTTATGGTTTATCTAGCAAAGATACAACCCCAGATATGATTAATGCCGTATATGCAAATCTAAAGAAAGCAAAACCAAAGGATCATTTCACTCTTGGTATTAATGATGATATTAAATATACCTCTTTAGATGTTACTGAAAAAATCGATGTTGCTGATCCTACAACTACAGAATTATTATTCTTTGGTTTAGGTTCTGATGGTACTGTTGGTGCTTGTAAAAATATTTCTAAGATTGTTGGAGATTATACAGAATTCTATTCTCAAAGCTATGCAGCTTATGACTCTAAGAAATCTGGTGGATCTACAAGATTACATTTACGGTTCTCTAAGCATCCAATTCGTTCTACTTATTTAGTTAATCAACCACATTTCGTTTCTTGTTCATTAGATGCTTATCTTGATAAGTTTGATATGATTGCAGGTTTACGTGATGGTGGTACATTCTTATTAAATACTGTAGTAGATGCAAAGAATATTGAAAAGCGTTTGCCAAATCGGTATAAGAGAATTTTAGCTCAAAAGCATGCGAAGTTCTATATTATTGCTGCAAATGCTGCCGCTAGAGAATGTGGATTCCGTCCAGGCTTAGGTGTAAATACAATTATGCAATCTGCTTTCTTCAAATTAAATGAACAAATTATGGATTATGAAGAAGCAAAACAACATATGAAGGAATTTGCAACTAAGACATATTTAAGAAAAGGTCAAGAATTAGTAGATCAAAACCATAAGGCTATTGATATGGGTGGTACAAAACTTGTTGAAGTAGAAGTTAAACCTGAATGGGCTAATTTAGAAGATGAAGAAAAGAAAGTAGATATGAAGCGTCCAGCATTCGTAAGAGAAATTGCTGATGTTATTAACGCAATTAATGGAGATTCACTACCTTTATCTGCATTTGCTAAATTTGGGGATGACTGCCATATGCCACAGGGAACTGCTGCATATGAAAAGCGTGGTGTAGCTACAGATGTTCCTCTATGGAATTCTGAAAACTGTATTCAATGTAATCAATGTGCATTTGTATGTCCACATGCATGTATTCGTCCATTCTTATGTACAGAAGAAGAAGTTGCAAAGGCTCCTAAGGGTGCTCAATTCTTAGATGCAACTGGATTTAAAGGATATAAATATACATTACAAGTATCTACTTTAGATTGTACAGGTTGTGGTGTATGTTTAACTGTTTGTCCTGGTAAGAAAGTGAAAGATGAAACAGGTGCTTTAGTACAACGTCCTGCATTAACTTCTCATTCTATGGCAGAATCTAATAAAAATAAAGAAGCTAAAGTTTGTGAATACTTCTATAATAAGGTAAGCTATAAGGGCGATGTTGCAGGAACTGCAAACGCAAAGAATGTTCAATTCTCTAAGCCTTTATTTGAATTCTCTGGTGCTTGTGGTGGATGTGGAGAAACTCCTTATGTTAAAGCTGTATCTCAATTATTTGGTGATCGTATGATGGTTGCTAACGCAACAGGTTGTACTTCAATTTATTCTGGTTCTTATCCATCTAGCCCTTATACTACAAACGCAGAAGGCCATGGTCCTGCTTGGGCAAACTCTTTGTTTGAAGACAATGCTGAATTTGGATTTGGTATGAGAATGGCTGTTGAAACATTACGTGATCGTATTCAAACGGTTATGGCATTAAATATGGATGAAATGCCTGCGGATGCTAAGACACTTTGTCAATCTTGGATAGAGAATAGAACATCCGGGTCTAAGACAAAAGAATTAGCTCCAAAAATTGTTGCAGCTATGGAAGCAATTGATGCACCATATGCAAAAGAAATTCTATCTTTAAAAGATTATTTAGTTAAGGTAAGTCAATGGATTATCGGTGGTGATGGTTGGGCTTATGATATTGGATATGGTGGACTTGACCATGTTATCGCAAATAACCAAGATGTTAATATTTTAGTTGTAGATACAGAAGTTTATTCTAATACTGGTGGTCAAGCATCTAAATCTTCTAGAACTGGTGCTATTGCAAAGTTTGCTGCTGCTGGTAAACCTACATTTAAAAAGGATTTAGCTTCTATTGCTATGTCTTATGGTCATGTTTATGTTGCAACTGTTTCTCATGGTTACAATCAAAATCAAGTAATAAAAGCGTTAAAAGAAGCAGAAGCATATGATGGTCCATCTATTGTAATTTGTTACTCTCCTTGTATTGCTCATAATATTAAAAAAGGTTTATTCATGAGTCAAATGGAGGCTAAGAAGGCTACTGAATGTGGATATTGGCCAACTTTCAGATATAATCCGGATTTAGCTAAGGAAGGTAAGAATCCATTCCAAATGGATTCTAAAGAACCAGATTGGTCTAAATATAATGATTTCTTAATGAATGAAGGTCGTTATGCTCAATTGGTTAAGATTAATCCAGAAAAGGCTCAAGAATTATTAGAATCTAACTTAAAGGATGCTCAAAAGCGTTTTGCAAACTATACACGTTTAGCAAATATGGAATATCCAAATAAGTAAAAAAAGTGGTGAAAAAACTGCTTGGGTAAAACCAGCAGTTTTTTTCTTTTTCTTTTTATGGTAAAATATATTGGGAAGGAAAAGAGGGATTATATGAAAATACTTCTAACAGGCTTTTCAACCTTTGGTCCACATGAAAATAATCCTACAAGTATTTTAATACAGGAACTGAGAAACAGAAGAAATGAAAATATAGAAATTCTACAACTAGATGTAGGTTATGAACAAGATGGGAAAACGGTAGTAGAAAAAATTAAAGAAATAGAACCTGATATAGTGCTTTCTTTTGGGTTGGCAGGAGGAAGATATAAAGTATGCTTTGAGGCGATTGCATTAAATGTAAGAAGTAGTTTAATAACCGATAATCAAGGGATGCTTTGCAGTCATCAAAAAATTGGAAATGGACCTTTAGCTTATGAATCTACAATAAACTATAAAGAGTTAGAGAAAAGTCTTTCTTTAGAAGATTTTGCCATATCTTATCATGCAGGAACCTTTGTATGCAATGATGTATACTATCAAGAATTAGAATATATAAATTTGAATCATTTAAATATTCAATGTGGATTTATTCATATTCCTTATGTGGAAGAATTTGCAAAGCAAATCCCTTCTATAAAATGGGAAAGATTAATCGACATAACCATGAGAATCATAGATAAAATTTTGGAGGAATATAATGTTTAAAATTGGATGTCATTTATCCATTGCGAATGGATTTTTAAAAGCAGGAAAAAATATAGTTGCACTTGGAGGAAATACTTTTCAGTATTTTTCTAGAAACCCACAAGGAGGACAAGCACGCCCTTGGGATCAAGGAGATTTTGATGGATTCATGGAATATGCATCAGTTGTTGGAATTGAAGGGTTATTATGTCATGCTCCTTACACTTTAAATGCTTGTTCGGCAAATCCTCAAACAAGAGAATTTGCAAGAATGGTATTTAAATCAGATATTATTATGTTAGAACATTTTCCGAATGCTTTATATAATTTTCATCCTGGAAGTCATACAGGTCAGGGTGTAGAAGAAGGGATTCGTCAAATTGTTGAAATTTTAAATGAAGTTATTTATCCTGAAATGAAAACGACAATTTTATTAGAAACTATGGCTGGTAAAGGTAGTGAAATTGGTAGAAGTTTTGAAGAGATTGCCGAGATTATCCGCAGGGTAGATTATAAAGAAAAATTGGGGGTCTGCTTAGATACCTGTCATGTTTATTCCGCAGGATATGATATCGTAAATCATTTAGATGAAGTATTAGAGGAATTTGATGCAATTATTGGATTAGAACGATTAAAAGCGATTCACTTGAATGATTCTAAAATGCCTTTTGCTTCTAATAAGGATCGTCATGAAAAGATAGGCCAGGGTACAATTGGTTTAGAAGCAATCTTACGAATTATTAATCATCCAAGACTAAAGGACTTGCCTTTTTATCTTGAAACGCCAAATGAAGATGAGGGATATCAAAAAGAAATTGAACTTTTGAAAAAATGTCGAAAGTACTAAAAAATTGTGTTGATTTTTCCTTTTCAACGAAGCGATTTATATTTATAATAAATATGAAAAGCTGGTGAGAGTATGTTTAAATTTATTAAAAGCCTATGGTGGTTTATTTCTAAAAACTGGTATCGATATCTTAGCATTGTTTTTGTGGGAATTCTTTTTCCTATCCTAAATTTAGTTCCCGGCTTTATTGTTAAGATTTTAATTGATGCAGTAAAAAATGAGGAAATCACTTTGGCTTTTTTATTTTATAAAATCATATTGCCATATCTTGGTACAATGCTTACGATTTATCTAGTTACGACTACAAAACGTGTGCTTCAAAATCGTTTAAAGGTTCGCTTATACTATGCTTTACAAGTTCGATACATGGAGAATATATTAGTACAAGATGCAACCTTTTTTGAAAAGTTTCAATCTGGAGATTTATTGACAAGAGCATTGGGTGATGTCAAAAGTGTAAATTTTAGTGGTGGGAACCGCCTTATTAATATGTTTTTGGAGTTTATGACTGTTGTCGTAACTTTAGTGGCGATGATGCTCATTCATCCAATTCTTGCAATTCTATGTTTTCTTCCACTTAGTTTAATTTTTGTTACCAATTTACTCCTTAAACGAAAAGTGAAAAGAAATTGGCAATTGGTTCGTGAAAAATCTTCTTTGATGGGGAATGTCATTTTAGAAAGTATCACAAATGTAAGAACTATACGTGCCTTCTCAAAGGAAGAAGAAAATTACCAAAAAAATTTAAAATATTCTAAGGATACATATGAAATTGAAAAGGCTAATCTTAAGATTAATGTAATCTTCCAGCCGATGTTTCAATCAATTGTTGCTGTAGCAACGATTATTGCCTATGGTTTAGGAGCCTATTATTGTTATCAAAACTATATAGATGTAAGTGAATTAGCTCAATTTATTTTATATTTAAATTTATTTCAAGCTCCACTAACAAATATTGGTAATATGATTAATAATTTTTATCAATCCTTAATATCTGCAGATCGGATTAATGAAATTTATGATGCCAAAAGTAGTGTTGTGGATAAAAAGAATGAAGACCTTCAAGAAATCAAAACAATTGAATTTAAAAATTTTTCATTTCGATATTTTGGAGATACAGAAGATGTATTAAAAAACATTGACTTGAAAATTGAAGAAGGACAAACCCTAGGAATTGTTGGTAAGACAGGAAGTGGAAAGTCAACTTTAGTTCGCCAACTTGTTCGTCAACTTCCAATTGAAGAAGGTACGCTTTTTATTAATGGTGAAGAGATTGAAGATTATAACCAAAATAATGTACGTAGTCATATTGGGTATGTTCCTCAAGAACATATGCTATTTTCCAGGTCTGTAATGAAAAATGTTTTGTTAGGAGATTCAAGTGCTAGTTTAGAAGAAGTGAATGAAGCAGTGGTAATGGCCGATTTTGAAAAGGATATTGCTGAACTAGTTGATGGATATGATACAGTTGTAGGTGAGTATGGAGTGACTTTGTCGGGTGGACAAAAACAAAGACTGGCAATCGCTCGAGCATTTTTAAAAAATGCAGATGTGTTAGTTTTAGATGATTCTTTATCCGCTGTAGATGGTAAAACAGAAGCAAATATTATCCATTCTTTAAATCAATATCGTAAGAATAGGACAAACATCATTGTAGCTCATCGGTTATCTGCAGTTATGCATGCGAATTTAATTATCGTTTTAGATCAAGGAAAAATTGTAGAACGAGGAACCCATGAAGAATTGATGGAATTAAAGGGATGGTATTATGAACAATTTTTAGCTCAAGCAATGGAAGAAGGTGAAGAACATGCGTAAAAAGGAAACAGTTTATTCAAAATCAACCTTATTTAAAAAGACATTACCTTATATCTTGAAGGAAAAATGGTTAGTGTTACTTGCTTTTGTGCTATCCATAGGAGTAGCTGTTTTAACGACGATTTCTCCATTACTTACAAAAAAAATTCTAGATGAGTTTATTGCGATTCAAGCAACAAATAAAATCATTGAGTACTTAATTATTTATTTTGTTTTAATCATCATTGTAGTTATTATGCGATATTTTTTGCAATATGTTCAAACTTTAACAGGAATGCATATTGAAAAAAATTTAAGGGAAGATGCAATTCGTAAAATTGATTATTTACCTGTGGACTACTATTCTTTAGAACCAGATGGAAAGATTGTTGCTAAAATAACATCTGATAGTAATGGGGTTCGTACATTTTATATGACCATGTTTTCTATAATAAATGCTTTATTAAATATTTGTATAGTTTACGTAGGTTTAATTTTATTAGAACCAATGCTAGGATTAATCATCTTAGCTGTGGTACCAGTAATCCTAATATGGATTACAATATACCGTAAGAAAGTTCATGGATATTATTTAGATTTAAGAGAAACAGGCTCGAGAATTACGGGTAAATTAAATGAATTAATCAGTGGGGCTTTAATTATTCAAGATTTTAATCAAGAAGAAAATATGATGGATGAGTATAAAGAATTGGTAAATCGGTATAATTATAATGACGTTAAAGCGAATACAATTAATATTTACTTTGGATGGGAATTGTTAGTTATCGTCCGCCGTTTAGCTGAAACAGGAATTCTATTTTATTTAGGCTTCCAAGCTACTCAAATTGGAGGTATTGTTGTTACAGCGGGATTAATTACAACCTTTTTAGATTATCTTGCTCGAATGATTAACCCAATCAATGCGATTTTTAATAATTTAAACGAATTAGAGGATTCTTTAGTTGCCGCAAATCGTGTGTTTATGTTTATGGATGAGGATAATGATACAAGAGTATTAGATGGTGAAGAAGCACCTGAAGAAATTATTGGTGCGGTTGAATTTGAGCATATTAAATTTGCATATATAGATGATAATTATGTTTTAAAGGATTTATCTTTAAAGGTAGAAGCTGGCAAGAAAATTGGTATCGTTGGTCATACAGGGAGTGGTAAGTCTTCTTTAATGAATTTATTATTAGGATACAATGATTACCAAGAAGGTAGACTTTTAGTAGATGGAGTAGATATTAAAACGTATAATAAAGCCTCCTACCGGAAGAACTTAGGAATTGTATTGCAAACTCCTGCTTTATTCGCTGGAACGATTCGTTCTAATGTAACAATGGAACGGGATATTTATACCGATGAAGAAATAACAAAGGTCATTGAAGAAGTTGGAGCGGGATATATGCTATCTAAAAATGAACTTGGACTAGATACACCGATATCTTTTAGAGGGGAAAACTTATCCTTAGGGGAAAAACAACTTTTATCTTTTGCTCGTATTTTGTTACGCAAACCTAAAATATTAGTTCTAGATGAAGCTACTGCTAATATTGATAGTGAAACGGAAATTAAAATCAAGCAGGCTATGGATGTTGTAGCTAAGGGAAGAACTACTTTTATTATTGCTCACCGGCTTTCAACAATTAAGGATGCGGATGAAATTGTGGTTTTAGATCATGGAGAAATTGTGGGGAAGGGAAGTCATAGTTCTTTATATCAGGAATGTCCGATTTATAAAGATATGTATGATTCACAATTTGAACAAAAATAAATGAAGCTAATTTAATTTGCAAAATATAATATTCTATGATAATATAAAAGAAATTTTGATTTAAATATTATGAGTAAAGAAGTAGGAGAGCATATGAATACATCAGGAAAAATTAGAATTGGATTAAGCATATCATTTGTTTTATTATTCATTATCATTCTTATTCCATTTATTTTTCGCCCAAATAGCAATCGGTGGAAACAAACAAGTATAGAGAAAAATTGGAATATTGCTTTACCTAAGAGCTCTCAAGTTTTGTATTATAAACAAAGTGGATTTTCCTTTTTTGGTGAGGGGGATTATTATACCATTTTTCAAATTGAATCGGAGTTGGATTTAGATGAGTTTCATCCGATGAATATAGAACTAAAAGAAGAGGTTGAAAGCTGGTATAAGCATTCTAATCTAGAAATTGATTTAGAACAAAAGTTTCCTTTAGATTATCCATCTTTGGTAAATAAAAAGAAGAAAAAGGAGAATACATGTATTCTATTATATGATTCTACTTTGAAACAACTCTATGTTTTCCAAACCTTTCGATAGAAACTGCAAAGTATTTTGCAGTTTTTTTGTTTCCCTTTTCCTTTTCGCCTTTTCTTGAAAGATTTAGAATATTGTGATAAAATAAAAGCCAAGAATAATGAATATGAGAGGTGTTGTTTTATGATCATACGAATGAAACAAAATATAACGAAAAAAGAATATGAAAATATAGTTAAATATTTTAAAGATAGAAATTTAGAAGTCAAAGATGCAAGTAGTGGAGATGTAATCGTTGTTGGTATCATCGGAGATACAACCAAAACAATGGATAGCGATGTTTATGCTTTACCAGGAGTGGATACGATTACTCGAATTCAAGTTCCTTATAAAAAAGCATCGAAAGCATTTCACCCAGAACCTACAATAATCGATGTTTGTGGAGTGAAAATCGGGGGAGGAAATTTTACAGTTATGGCAGGGCCATGTTCTGTTGAAACCCATGACCAAATTGTAAGTGTTGCCGAAAGTGTAAAGAAGAGTGGAGCACATATTTTAAGAGGTGGAGCCTATAAACCAAGAACATCCCCTTATGCTTTTCAAGGATTGGAATTAGAGGGACTTGATCTTTTGATGGAAGCTAGAAAGGAAACTCACTTGCCAATTATTACTGAAATTCAATCTGAAGATTTAATTGATCGTTTTGTAAAGGATGTGGATATTATTCAGGTTGGTGCTAGGAATATGCAAAATTTCCATTTGTTAAAGGCATTAGGCAAAATTGATAAGCCGATCTTATTAAAGCGTGGTCTTTCTGCAACTATAGAAGAATGGTTAATGGCTGCAGAATATATTTTAGCTGGTGGGAATGATAAGGTAATCTTATGTGAAAGAGGAATTCGCACCTTTGAAAAATATACTAGAAATACATTAGATCTTTCTGCTGTTTTAGCAGTAAAAGAATTATCGCATTTGCCTGTCATTGTTGACCCTTCTCATGCGGCAGGAAAATGGTCTATGGTAGAAGATTTATCTAAGGCCGTTTTGGCAGTTGGTGCTGATGGAATTATTGTTGAAGTCCATAATAATCCTGAATGTGCGTTATGTGATGGGGCTCAAAGTTTAAAACCAGAACGATTTGATCATATGATGAAGCAATTAAAGCTGATTGCTCCTATTGTAGGAAAGAAAATAGAAGAATGAAAGTTTTAATTGTAGGCTTAGGATTGATTGGTGGTTCGTATGCAGAAGGGCTTTCTAAAAAGGGATATGAGGTATATGGTATCGATCAAAATGAAAAGCCAATCCAGTATGCTATAGAAAAAGGCTGGATTCAAGATACTTTAGATTCTAAAGTAACGATTATAAATAAGGCAGATATTATCATTCTTGCAATTTACCCTCAAGCTATTCTTGAGTTTTTAAAGGATAATCAATCCAATTTTAAAAAAGGACAATTGATTACAGATGTTTGTGGTGTTAAATCTAGTTTTGTAAATAAAGCTACACTTTTAGCAACTCCTGCTTTATATCTTTCTCATCACCCTATGGCAGGAAAAGAAAAAATCGGAATTGAATTTTCAGATTGTTCTATTTTTAAAAAAGCAAATTTTTTAATTACGCCGTTAAAAAACACACCAATAGAAGCAATTAAAATTTTAGATCAAATTGCTAGAGATTTAGAATTTGGTAAAGTTTCTATTATGAGCCCTGAACGACATGATGAAATGATTGGATTTACTTCTCAACTCACTCATGCGATTGCGGTATCTTTAGTCAATAGTGATCATGATTGCGATACTGTGAATTTTATAGGCGATTCCTATCGGGATTTAACTCGTATCGCAATGATTAATGAAAATCTTTGGAGTGAACTTTTTTTAGAAAATAAAACTGCTTTACTATCTCATATTGAGTCATTTGAAGAGCAGTTAGACATTTTAAAAAATGCATTAAAAACAAATGATCAAATTAAATTAAATGAATTATTTAAAACCTCAACACAAATTAGAAGGAAGATGGAAAAGTGAAAAGAGTAAAGATTCAATTAAAAAAAAATTCTTATGAAATCATAATAGAAAAAGATTTACTTTCTCGTCTTTCTTTTTTTATTGCAGAAATTTATAAAAATAAAAAAATATATATCATTACTGATGATCAGGTTGCCGAATTTTATTTACAAAAAGTTAGAACTATATTAGAAGAAAAATTTATTGTAGAAGATGTCATTGTTCCCCATGGGGAAAGTTCTAAATCCATAGAAACCTATTGTTCAGTTGTAAAACAATTATTAAATAAAAATATCAGAAGAAATGAACTATTACTCGCACTTGGTGGGGGTGTAATTGGGGATTTAACTGGTTTTGTTGCGGCAACCTTATATCGAGGGCTTCCATATATGAGTATTCCAACTTCGCTTTTAAGTCAAATGGATTCCTCTATCGGTGGGAAAACAGGAATCGATTTTGATGAAAGAAAAAATATAATTGGTTGTTTTAAACAGCCTAAACTCGTTTTAATTGATCCAAATACATTAAATACACTTCCGGTAGAGGAATTTAAAAATGGAATGGGAGAATTGATAAAGCATGCTGTTATTGGAAATCCAAAATTATTTCAAATGCTTTTATCTAAACCTGAAATTGATGAAGAAATTATCTTTGAGAGTTTAACTGTAAAAAAGCATTTAGTAGAAGCAGATGAATTTGATCAAGGGGAACGAATGCTGCTTAATTTTGGACACACTTTTGGTCATGCAATTGAACTGAAATATAATTTAAAGCATGGGCATGCCGTCGCATTAGGGATGTTAATGGCAATTCATTTTGGAATTGATTTAGGAATTACAAATAAAGAAGTATACTCTAAAATTTTAACTATTTTAAATTTATATGAAATTTCTTATCAAGAGTACAATTACAAAGCATATGTAAAAGATATTGTTTACGATAAAAAAAATATAGCTGGAGTAATTCAATTTGTCCTTTTAAGAGATATTGGAAAAGCATTTTTATATCCAGTAGAAGAATCAAAATTAAAGGAGTTGTTATAATTGAATATTAAAATACATCCTAGAAAATTAAAAGGAAGCCTTGTGGTTCCTCCGTCTAAAAGTCTTTCTCATCGAGCAATCATAGCAGCAAGTTTGGCTCATGGAACTAGTGTTATTTCAAATGTTGTATTGTCAAAGGATATTTTAGCAACAATTGAAGGAATGAAAGCATTTGGAGCCAAAATTACAATAGAAGATCATACCCTTACAATTGTGGGGACTAAAGTTCAACGCTGTAAGGATCAAATTGATGCGAACGAATCAGGGTCAACCTTACGTTTTTTAATTCCGATTGCTTTAGTAAATGAAGAACCGATTTGTTTTACAGGTAAAAATCAACTGGTTCATCGTCCACTCGATGCTTATTTTGAAATTTTTGAGCAGTTGGGGATTTCCTACACGCATAAACAACAAGAGTATTTACCTTTACATCTTCATGGCAAATTAAAACCAGATACGTATTATTTGCGAGGAGATGTTTCTTCACAGTTTATTACAGGGTTACTCTATGCTTTACCTTTATTAGAAGGAGATTCTAAAATTATCATCACAACAGAATTAGAATCTAAAGGATATATTGATTTAACCTTAGATATCCTAAAACAATTTGGAATTATTATATCTCATCAAAATTATAAAGAATTTTATATTAAAGGAAATCAATCCTATTGTCCTTGTAATTATATGGTGGAGGGCGATTATTCACAAGTTGCTTTCTTTTTAGTTGCGGGAGCATTGGGGGCAGATATTAAACTATATGGAATGAGAAAAGATTCCTATCAAGGAGATAAAAAAATAATTGAAGATATCATAAAAATGCAAGGAAATCTAAGATATGAAGAAGATTATATTTGTTGTAATCCAAGCCAAACGGTTGGAACAACCATTGATTTTTCACAATCTCCAGATTTAGGACCAGCATTAACTGTATTGGCTAGCTTATCTAAAGGGACCTCTTTATTTATAAAGGCTAGCAGGCTTAGAATCAAAGAATGTGATCGAATTACTTGTATGCGGCAGGAATTAGAAAAAATGGGAGCCAAAATAGAAGAATTTTCCGATGGAATGAAAATAGAAGGTGTGGAAAAACTAAAAGGAGCTATTTTAGATTCTCATAATGATCACCGGGTAGCTATGGCACTTGCAATGGCATCTTTAAAAACTGAAGGAGAAATTGTCATCAAAAATGCAGAATGTGTTTCTAAATCATTTCCTGATTTTTGGGATGTATTTAAAGCCTTAGGAGGAGAGATAATTTATGAATAAATTAGAAATTGCAAGAAAGAAAATAAATGAAATCGATGAACAAATGTTACGTTTATTTGAAGAGAGAATGAAAGCATCTGAAATGGTTGCAGAATATAAAAAAGAAAATGGTTTACCTATTTTTGATGGAACAAGGGAACAGGAAATTATTGCTCATCATTTAGAATTGCTTAAGGATAAGAAATTAGCAATGTATTATTTAACTTTTTTTGAAGGTGTATTATCTTCATCTAAAGATTACCAAAAGGATTTACTTAAATGAAACATTATGGTTTATTAGGAGAACATTTATCTCATAGTTATTCTAAAATGATTCATCAATATTTATTTAAAGAATTTAATTTGGATGCAGATTATTCTTTGATTGAATGTCAAGAACAAGATTTAAAGTACTGGATTAAAAAAATAAGAACCAAGGAATTTTCTGGTTTTAATGTTACAATTCCATATAAGAAAAAGATAATGTCTTATTTAGATGTTATAGATGAAAAGGCAATCAAGATTGGTAGCGTAAATACAGTGTACCTTCTAGATGGTAAGGTTCATGGTACTAATACAGATTATGATGGATTTTTAGAAACATTAAACTATTATCAAATTGATGTCAAAAATAAAAATTGTTATATATTAGGAACAGGGGGAGCTTCTTTAGCAGTTCTACAAGTGCTTCAGGATTTAGGAGGCATATGTTCTACTGTATCTAGAACGCCAAATACTAATCAAATTGGGTATTTTGAATTAAAGAATAAAGATATAGATCTTTTGGTAAATACGACTCCTGTAGGAATGTATCCAAATGTAAATGAAAGTCCTGTACCAAAGGAGATTGCTCTTCAAGCAAAAACAGTTATAGATATTATTTTTAATCCTGAAAGAACACAATTATTGAAGGATGCAAATTCAGGAATGAATGGACTTTATATGCTTGTTCTTCAAGCCATTCGGGCAGAAGAAATTTGGCAAAAAAGAAAATTAGAAATTCAAATAAGTTTTCTTCTTTCTACATTTCGTTTTTTGCTAGATTTACCTAAAGAAATTTTTCTTTATGTAAAAGATCTTACTTTTACAAAAGATCAGATTGGACAAAGCGAAGATTATGTTTACCAATTTGAACAAAAATATATATTAAAAATATCTAAGGATAAAAGTGCATTAAAAAGAGAAAAAGAATGTGTAGATTGGCTATCAGAAAAGATTTTAGGATCTAAAAGTGTGGCATGGGTAGAAGGGGATACATCATATTATTTAAGAACAGTTATTGAAGGAGAGCCTTTATCTTCTAAACGGTTTTTAGATCAACCGCTTCTTTTAATTCGTATTTTAAAACAAGCAATTTTAACTTTAAGAAAACTAGACCAGTATTCTTGTCCGTTCCAATCAAAAGATAGTGTAGGAGCTTCCTTTGTTCATGGAGATTTGTGTTTGCCAAATATTTTAGTAAATAAAGATAATGAGTTTTGTGGTTTTATTGATCTTGGAAATGCAGGTTTGGGAGATCCATATTATGATTATGCTTGGCTTTTATGGAGCTTTGAATATAATTTAAAAACAGATCAATTTAATTCTATGTTATTAGAAACTTTAGGGGTAAAGATGACAGAAGAAATCTATCAAAAATATATTCCTATTTCATATTTAGAGCAGTTAAAAAGAAACTAGGTGAATGGTATTGGAATATATAGAGGTAAATGAAAAAAGGTATACCATTTTAAAACTTTTGGGAAAAGGAAAGGGCGGATATTCTTATCTTGTGTCTTTTGAAAACAAGTTCTATGTATGCAAACAAATTCATCATGAGCCTTGTTCTTATTATACTTTTGGTAATAAACTTGAGTCAGAATTAAAGGATTATGAAACGTTAAAGAATATTGGTATATGTATGCCCAAACTACTTTCTGTAGATTATAAAAATGAACGTATAATAAAAGAATATATAGATGGACCTACCATTTATGAACTTATTTTAAAAGGATGTTTGAAAGAAGAGTATCGTACACAATTAAAAGAAATGTGTAATCTTTTATACCCAGCCGGACTAAACATTGATTATTTTCCTACGAATTTTGTAGTTCAAAATCATCAAATCTATTATATTGATTACGAATGTAATTCTTATATGGAACAATGGAATTATGAAAATTGGGGGATAAAATATTGGTATAAAACGAAGGAATTTATAGAGTATTCCACTAAGAAAGAAAAAGAGGTGTAAGGAATGAATCATTACGGCAGATTATTTCAATTGAGCATATTTGGCGAAAGTCATGGAAATTCAGTTGGCATTTTACTTGATGGAGTTCCTGCTGGAATAGAGATTAAACCAGAAGACTTTGATTATGATTTGAATAGAAGAAAGCCTGGAGGAATTGGAACCACATCTAGAATTGAATCTGATGAAATTCATATTGAATCTGGTGTTTTTAATGGGTATACCACAGGAGGTGCAATCCTCTTAAGGTTTATGAATCTAAATACCAAAAGTAAAGATTATGATAATTTATTAAATCATCCAAGACCTTCCCATGCAGATTTTGTTTCGAATGTAAAATATAATGGATATCAGGATTATCGTGGAGGAGGATCTTTTTCTGGAAGACTTACTTTAGGAATTGTTGCTGCTGGAGTCATTGCTAAAAAAATAATTAAGGATGTTTCTTTTGAAACAAAGATTACAAATTTAGGTGGTTGTATGAATCCACAGGAGTATTCTAATATCCTAAAAGAAGCAGTAAAAGAAAAAGATTCAATTGGTGGTGTTGTTGAACTAAGAGCCAAAAATGTTGAGATAGGGTTAGGTGAACCATATTTTGATTCGCTAGAATCCTCTATATCTCATCTGTTATTTTCAATAGGAGCAGTGAAAGGAGTTTCCTTTGGAATTGGCTTTGAGGGGGTAAATTTAAAAGGAAGTTCTTTTAATGATTTAATTATTGATGAAACTGGGAAAACAAAAACGAATCATAATGGTGGAATTAACGGTGGAATATCCAATGGAAATGATATTGTTGTAAATGTCATGGTAAAACCAACACCATCTATATTTAAGGTTCAAGAAACCTATTGTTTTAAATCAAAAAAGGTTGAACCACTTTTAATTGAAGGAAGACATGATGCAGCAATCATTTTTAGAGCACAGGTTGTATTAGAGGCATGTTTAGCAATTGCGTTAGCGGATGCATATTTAATTCATAATGCATATAAGAAATAAATTAAATGCGTATAAGTCCATCCGAAAAATAATGCATTCTCATAACTACACGATGCAATATTTTGATACAAGAACTCATAAAAATACATGTTCTTGTGGAGATACATCCGGAGAAGCAAAAGAACATTATGTATTAAAAGCAGTTTTAGATAAGAATCCTATATATGCTACATGTTTAGGATGTAAAGCTAAATTAGATTTTAAAAAAGTTTTTGCTAGTGCGATAATGGGAATAAGAAATGCAAAATTTACAACAAAAAATGGAAGTTATATTTTACCAAATGGTATAGCAATTTTAGTAGATGTAGATTTACAATCTTATCTAGATGGAACACTGTTATTTAATAATAAAGAAGTATCTGATATTTAAATAAGAGGTAATTTATGAAGAAAAACATAATAATAATTATAGGTATTATACAGTGTGTATTAGGTGCATTATTTTTTACCTCATGTGAGGAAGATGAGTTAACACAGATGGCAAGATTATATAAAGATGAAAGTGGCCAAGATTATATCAAGCATGATCATTTCTCGCTAGGAGAATATGATAAATGTAAGGTTGTTCTGTTTCATAAAAAACACGAAAAAAATCTTTTATGGACTGACGTTGGGTATATTAAATTAGGAAACAATATTGTGTTATTACCCTGTGGTTTAGTCGATTATGCAGTATATAATGAAAAAGTGCAGGAAATAAAAGATTTAGAAGAGGCATATGACTTGGTCTGGATTAATGATGATGAATTAGAATTAATAATAGAAGAAAGTGTAAAGAAAATTAAGGAAATAAACAGTGAATATGGTTGTTGTTAAGATATGTTCTAATTATTTTATTTGTGTTATAGCATAAATTAATTTTTAAAAATCAGGAGGAAAATATGGAACGTTTAAAAGGAAAAACTGCAATTATTACAGGTGGAAATTCAGGTGTTGGAGAAGCAACTGCTATTTTGTTTGCCAAAGAGGGAGCAAATGTCGTTATCAGTGCTCGTAGAAAGGCTGCATTAGATGAGGTGGCAGAAAAGATTAGAGCAATAGGTGGAAAGGTGCTTGCAGTTCCTACAGATATTGCAAAGGATGAGGATTGTAAAAATCTTGCTGATGCTGCAATTAAGGAATTTGGACAAATTGATATATTAGTTAACAATGCAGGTGTATTAGATACTGGACTTGCTCCAATTGATAAATTTAATGATGATGAATTACAAAGAGTTTTATCTGTAAACCAAGTAGGGACAATGCAATGCATTCGAGCTGTGATTCCTCACATGAAGTCAGGTGCATCTATTGTTAATGTTGCTTCTGTTGCCGGATACAATGGTGGAGGCGGAGCTGCATATGTTTCAACAAAGGCTGCTCTTATTGGACTTACAAAGCATACAGCACTTATGTTGGCTGATCAGTATATTCGTTGTAATGTTATATGTCCAGGTACAATTGTAACTCCTATGACCATGAATATGAAACCAGCAGATTTAGATATGCGAATGATGGGGGCAATGCGTAAGCATGCGGATTTAAATCTTAAGCCTTGTATGGCAGAAGATGTTGCAAATGTAATTACTTTTTTTGCTTCGGATGAATCTAAAGCACTTACTGGTCAGGTTGTGGTAAGTGATTTTGGGGCATCTTTATAAAAAATTAATTGAAATATAATTCAGAAATTTAAAACTTCTTTTTTGAAAGCCTTTTTGATTATTATCACGAAATGGAGAAGTTCACATAAAAACTAAGAAGCCAGTTCATTTGATAATTGAACTGGCTTCTTTTTTAATCAAAAGTTCTTTAATTTTTTTAATCTTTTTTATGGGCGTAATCCCATTCCACCTTCAAGTGTAAGGGTTTCTCCAGACATATATTTAAAATCAGGAGAAGCAAGCTGTACACATACTCTACCAATTTCTAATTCAGAGTTTCCATAGTGTCCCATTGGTGGCATATGAACATTTGCTGCAAAGGCTTCAGGATTATAATCTTTCCATTGCTCTAATTGAGAAGTCCATGCAAGTGGACAAATTACGTTTACATTAATTCCATCTTTTCCCCATTCTGTTGCTGCAACACGGCTTAGCCCACGAATCCCTTCTTTAGCTGCTGCATAGGCACATTGACCATAATTTCCAAATAAACCAGCACCAGAAGCAAAATTGATTACAGACCCTTTTGTTTCGCATAAATAAGGGTAGCATGCTTTCATATAATAAAAAGCAGAATATAGCCCTGAATATAAAGCAAGATTGAATTGATCTGTAGTATGATCTGCTAAAGTAACTCCTGAAGCAGAGGCTTGAGCATTATTAATTAAAACATCAATTCTTCCAAATGTTTTTATTGTTAAATCAACTACTTTTTTCACTGTTTCTTCATTATCTGCTCCAGCATTAATATCAGCCACAACAGGTAAAACTTTAATTTGATATAATCGTTCTAATTCCTCTTTGGCTTCTAATAATTTTTGTTCATTTCGACCTGTAATTACAAGGTTTGCTCCCTCTTTGGCATATGCAATTGCAATTCCATAACCAATAGAACCAGCACTTCCATCTTTTAATGATTTTGCTTTACCACCGCCAGTAATAATAGCTGTTTTTCCTTTTAAAAATCCCATTTTGATTTGCTCCTTTTTTGAATTTTTCTTATTATATTTTACTGCAAAGTGAAAAAAGTGTCAATGAAATTTAAGGTTATAAAATACAGTCATTTATTGACTTGAAATTAAAACAAGGCTATAATAATGGTTGTAAAATATGATAAATTATAAGGAGTTAGAGTATGAATAGAATTGTAAAGAAAAAAGAATTGAATTCTACTGTAACAATGATGGATATTGAAGCTCCATTGGTTGCAAAAAAGGCTGAAGCGGGTCAGTTTATTATTTTGCGAGTGGATAACGATGGGGAACGAATCCCTTTGACTGTTGCTGGGTATGATCGTGTAAAGGGAACTGTAAAAATAATTTTTCAAATTGTTGGTGCAACTACTATGCGTTTGAATATGAAAAATGAAGGAGATTTCATTGAGGATTTTGTTGGTCCTTTAGGATGTCCTTCTAAAACGGATGGAATTAAAAAGGTTTGTATTGTTGGTGGTGGTGTTGGATGTGCAATTGCTTTACCTCTTGCCCAAAAATTTCATGAATTAGGTGCTGAGGTACATTCTATTATCGGTTTTAGAAATAAAGACATTGTAATATTAGAAAGTGAGTTTAAAGCATGTTCTAATCAGTTAACGGTTATGACAGATGATGGCTCTTATGGTAGAAAAGGAGTAGTTACACTCCCTTTAAAAGAGGCTCTTGAACAAGGGGAGAAATATGATGAAGTTATCACTATTGGACCTTTAATTATGATGAAATATGTAGTTGCGACTACAAAACCATTTAATATTCCCACAACAGTTTCTATGAACCCAATAATGATTGATGGAACGGGTATGTGTGGTGGATGTAGACTTACTTTACATCAAGATGGAAAAGATGTAACAAAATTTGCTTGTGTAGATGGTCCTGATTTTAACGGATATGAAGTGGATTTTGATGAAGCAATATCTAGATCTAGCATGTATCAAGAATTTGAAAAAAAAGAAAGAGAGCATTACTGCAATCTTTTTAAAGAAGATGGAGGCAGAATATGAGTATAAATCCCAAAAAGCATGAAATGCCAACTCAAGATGCGAAAATACGGGCAACAAATTTTAAAGAAGTAGCTTTAGGATATACTAAAGAAATTGCTGTTGCTGAAGCAGAGCGTTGTTTAAATTGTAAGAATATGCCTTGTGTGAATGGTTGTCCTGTAAATATCAATATACCTAAGTTTATTCAACTTATTAAAAAACACAATTTTGAGGGGGCTTATCAAACGATTTCTCAAGATTCATCCTTGCCTGCTGTCTGTGGCAGAGTTTGTCCACAAGAAACTCAGTGTGAAAGTAAATGTACTTTGGGAATCCGATTTGAACCTGTAGCTATTGGTAGATTAGAACGTTTTGTTGCCGATTGGCATAATCAAAATCAAACTGAAAAGCAAGAGTTGCCTTCAAAGAATGGGCATAGAGTTGCAGTAGTAGGCTCAGGTCCATCAGGACTTACTTGTGCAGGAGATTTGGCAAAAAAAGGGTATTCTGTAACTATTTTTGAGGCTCTTCATACTGCTGGAGGTGTTTTAGTTTATGGGATTCCAGAATTTAGACTGCCAAAAACGATAGTTGCAAAAGAGGTTGAAGCCTTAAAAGAATTGGGGGTCCAAATTCAAACAAATGTAGTGATTGGGAAAACATTAACGATTGATGAATTATTTGAAGAAGGATATGAAGCTATATTTATAGGTTCAGGAGCAGGGCTTCCAAAATTTATGAATATTAAAGGGGAATCTCTTAAGGGCGTTTTGTCTGCAAATGAATTTTTAACACGTGTTAATTTGATGAAAGCCTACCAAAACGGGAGTGCAACACCAGTTCAGAATGCCAAACATGTTGTTGTTGTAGGTGGTGGAAATGTCGCTATGGATGCTGCTCGTTGTGCAAAGCGTTTAGGAGCAGAAGTTACGATTGTTTATCGTAGAACTGAAAAAGAACTTCCTGCTAGAAAAGAAGAAGTTGAACATGCAAAAGAAGAAGGAATTCAATTTCGGTTTTTAACGAATCCAACTGAATTATTTGGAGATGATAATGGGTTTGTTTGTCAAATGAATTGTCAAAGAATGGAATTATCTACTCCAGATGCTTCTGGAAGAGCTCGTCCAGTTCCAGTTGAAAATAGTGATTTTACAATTGATACAGATTGTGTAATTATGTCCCTTGGGACATCTCCTAACCCTTTAATTCGGAATACAACTTCTGGATTAAATGTAGAAAAATGGGGTGGAATTATTGTGGATGAAGATGGTCTAACATCCAGAAAGGGTGTTTATGCAGGTGGAGATGCGGTTACAGGAGCAGCAACTGTAATTTTGGCTATGGGAGCTGGCAAAACTGCTGCAGCTTCAATTGATGAATACTTAAGAAAAAAAGACTAAAATTTTAAAGATTTTAGTCTTTTTTTACCATATATTTGTTTCTTTTAAAGCGATTGTACTTGTCATTGTATCTTTTAATTTATAAATAAGAGATTCTAAAGATAGAGGTAAATCCTTTAAAATTTGAAATTGAATTAAAGCATAATTCTTTTTTAAAATATCTTTATGTTCAAGAATCTTTCTTTTTAACTTTTCATTTTCTATATAATTCGTTTTTTCAAATAATTCTTCTACTGTGGAAATTCCTCTAACGAGATAGGATGCAGTTTTAGGACCAATACCGTATACTCCTTTGATATTGTCAGCAGGATCTCCAACTAAAGATTTAAAAAGTGAGTATTGATAAGGTTCAATATTAAGTTTTTTTAAAATAAAATCTTTATTTATAGGATAACTAGATTTTCCTCTATATCGGTAAAGCGTAACATTTGAATCAATCAAACTAAAAAAATCACTATCAAATGAGGATATAATAATTTCTATTTCTTTTTTATAATGATGAACATAGCTTGCGATAACATCATCTGCTTCAACATCCGTTGTTTCAATAAAAGGGATTGCCAAATGCTTTAACACCTGATATATGGAAGGTAACTGAGAAAATGGAGAATCGGATTCCTGAACTAAAGAATAATCTATGCGATTGGCTTTATAATCTGAAGAAATGAGGGTTCTAGGATTTAAATTTTCTCCATCAAAAATTAACAAAAGATGTGTGGGATTTAACGTGTGTATCATTTTAAATAAAGCACCAATAAATCCTACTATACCTTGTATCTGTTTTCCATTTTTATTAATAATTCTTGTGGGCATTCCATAAAACATTTGAAATAAAAGATTATGACCATCAATGATAAGCAAACGATTCATATTAACTCCTATAAATAATATTATCAAAGTAAAGAAAACTTAAAAAGTCTAATAGTTGTTTTTCCCAAGTGGCTTCACAGTGAACTCCAGATTCACTGACGACAAGTCGAACCTGATTGGTAAATTGTTTGATAAAGTGGTATAATTCTAAACTTGTATTATAATATAGTTTTTGATCATAAGATCCATCTGAGGATTCTTGTTTGCCAACATATAAAAATATTTTTACTTCAGGTTTCATATTTTGTTTAATAAATGAATTGAATTCTTTTTTACAAAGGAAAGAAGCAGTTGAAAAGGCTCCAACTCCTGCAAATACATCATATTTATATCCTAAATAAAGGGCAGTGATTGCAGCCAAGGAAGATCCATAAATAAACCTTTTTTGGCTTGTTTTATACTTTTTTTCAATGTAAGGAATAATGGACTCTACAACATCATCACAAAAATTATGACAAATTTGGATTTCTTGGTTTTTCCATTCTTCATTGGCTGCATGGGTTATCCGAAATGGAGTGTATTCATTGATTCTACCCATATCAGATTCGGCATTATAAATCGCGATTCCAATAATTTTACGATTGGTTATAGAAGCTGTGTAGCCTAAATATTTTGTTGCTCTTATTGCTCTATGAAATGCTGCATGAGAGTCTTTAAATGCATTTTGTCCATCCAAAAAGTATAGGGTGTCAAATTGAGTATTCTCATCGTAATAACGAGGTAGTGATATTTCTATTTTAACTTCTCGTTTTGTTTTAGGTAAATAAATTTTCACATATTCAATCATCGCTTTACATCTCCTATTTTTAATTATATATGATGTAGAAAAAAAATGCACTGCTTTTTTTTACAAAGAGAGCAAATTTATACCATTTTGTCATAGTTTTTAAAAAATAAATATGGTATAATTTAAAAAATGAGGAGTGAGTTCTATGGTAGAAGCTGTAGTTTATAGTTCTAGGTGTGGGCATTCTTACCGATATGCTTGTGCTCTTGCTGAAAAATTAAATGTGCCTTTGCTGAAAATTGCTCAGGCAAAAAGGAAATTAAAAAAAGGAACAAACATTCTCTTTATTAGTTGGGTAAAAGAGGATATCATTGTTGGGTATAATAAACTTTCTAAGTTTCACATTGATGTAGTATGTGCGGTTGGAATATTGCCAAAAAGTGAAGATGTTTATGCGAGATTAAAAGTGAAGAATATTCTTTATTCTAAATTATTTTATCTTCGAGGTGGTATTGATAAATCTAAATTAGGATTGAGATATAGATTGGCTTTAAAAACAATTGAAAATCATTTGTCTTTCAAATTATTAGATAATGGGTTATCCAAGGCAGAAGCTAGTGCATTAGATGCCATATTGCATGATTTAAATTACACAGACATTGAAGATTTAGATGATATATTTACATATTTAAAAATTGATCAATCACAAGATAATTTTGTTTCATAAGGGGAGGGTAAAATGCTTACATTGTTGTGGACAAAAATTAAAGAGGCCTTGATTTCAGTTTTACCTGTAACATGTATTGTTATAATTTTGCATTTTACGCCTCTAATTAAACTAAGTAACTATGAATTAATTGTATTCATTGTTGCTGCAATTTTATTGATATTAGGAATTGGTCTTTTCAATATGGGAGCCGATTTGGCTATGCAGCCGATGGGAGAAAAGGTCGGGTCTTCTTTAATGAAAAGTAAAAAGGTTAAAATCATTGTTTTGGTTTGCTTTATTATGGGAGTCTTAATTACGATTGCAGAACCAGACTTATCGGTTTTAGCTTCACAGGTCCAGGATGTGATTGAACCATGGATTTTAATGATGTTTGTTGGACTTGGCGTTGGTTTGTTTTTAGTATTAGCAGTTTTAAAGATAATTTTTAAAAAAGATTTATCCATGTTGCTTATGTTTTTTTATATGCTTATGTTTGCATTTACAGGATTAGTAATTTTAAGTGGAAATGGAAGATTTTTAAGTTTGGCATTTGATTCTGGAGGTGTTACTACAGGACCAATTACAGTTCCTTTCATTATGGCGTTGGGCGTAGGTATTGCCGCAACCATAGGGGGAAGAAATTCAAAGGAAAATAGCTTTGGATTGATTGCTTTGTGTTCTATTGGACCTATTCTTGCAGTATTAATTTTAGGAATTACAATTCAAGGAGATATACCTTTTGAGGATCCAAAATATGTTGTTAGCGAGGATTTTTGGGGAACCTTCTTTAAAACGTTAGGTTCTGTTTCTAAGGAAGTTATTATCGCTTTAGTTTTGATTGTTGTTTTCTTTATGATTATAGAACTCATTTTTATAAAATTACCAAAGAAGAAATTAATTCAAATTGGAATTGGTATTTTATATACTTTTATTGGATTAGTAATTTTTTTAACTGCAGTTACGATTGGTTTTTTACCTATTGGATATAAGATGGGAATGGAGATTGCTACTCATCATCCTGCTTATATGATTGTCTTTGGTTTTATATTGGGATTCGTTGTTGTTATGGCAGAGCCTGCAGTACATGTTTTAAATAAACAAGTAGAAGAAATCACAAATGGTGGTGTTACAAAGCGTTCTATGCTTTTAGCATTGGCTATTGGTGTTGGTATTTCAATTGGGTTGTCTATGATTCGAATCGTATTTGATTTTTCTATCTTATATTACATTATTCCAGGATATTTCATTTCTTTAGGGCTTTCCTTTTTTGTTCCTAGAATGTATACAGCAATTGCATTTGACTCTGGTGGAGTTGCTTCAGGACCATTGACTTCAAGTTTTATTTTACCTTTTGCGATTGGAGCTTGTATATCAATCTATGGGAGTGCAAATAAAGTTTTAAATGATGCATTTGGAATTGTTGCAATGGTTGCTATGACTCCTTTAATTACGATTCAACTTTTAGGATTTAAGGATGTATTTGTGAAACGTGTGAAAGAAAAAGCAAGATTGAAAAAGATTATTGATGCTGATGATGAGCAAATTATTCATTTTATGTAGGTGAAGATGATGACAGAAGAAAAAAACGGAAAAAGTAAAGAGCGAAGATTATCTCTACGTTCATCAAAAGAATCCTCTGGGCTTACAGCTCCTAAAAAATTAAAAATTCTTATGACAATTGTTGATCGTTCTAAAGTTGATTTTTATATGGATGTATTAGAAGGATATGAGGTGAATTTACAGGCAACAATCTTCGGTAAAGGAACTGCTCCTTCTGAGATGATGCAATATCTAGGATTGAGCCATATGGGGAAAGCAGTTATTATTAGTGTTGTACAGGAAGAAAAAATAAAAGAAATTTTTGCTGCTTATGAAGATAAGTATTTTAAAACGAAAAATGGTAAGGGAATTGCTTTTACAATTCCGATATCCAGTGTTATTGGAGTTTTGATTTATCAATTCTTAAGTAATAATGTTGAAGGAAGAAGGACAGTATAATATGGCAAATCAATTTGAATTAATTTTTTGCATTGTGAATTTAGGATTTTCAGATAGTGTTATGACGGCAGCAAGGGAATTAGATTCACGAATTGGTGGAACAGTGTTAAATGCGAGGGGTACTGCAAGAGAAGAGGCAGAAAAATTATTTAATATTACAATTGAGCCTGAAAAAGAAATTGTTATGATGCTTGTCGCAAAAGAATTAAAGGAAGAGATTCTGCATGCGGTTTATAAAAGTGTTGGACTAAATACACCTGGGCAGGGAATCGCTTTTAGTTTGCCAGTAGATGAGGTTGTTGGTTTATCTATTCCTGCAGTAAATAAAGAAGAAAAACAAGAATAAGTAGAAGAATCTTATCAAGCGATATGGGTTGATAAGATTCTTTTTTACATGAAAGAACTTAAGTAAGCATATAGATGTATTAGGTGATTTTTTTGAAAAAGGGTTCACTTATTTTAATTGTAATAATGTTTTTTTTAAGTATATTTATAGGAATTGCTTCTGCTCAACCAAACTATGTATGTACGATTGTAGTTGATCCTGGACATGGGGGTGTGGATGGAGGAGCAAGTATAGGAGAAATGAAAGAATCTATTTTAACATTGGCCATATCTAAAAAAATAAAAGAAGTCTTTGAAAAAAATGGAATTGCTGTTGTTTTGACAAGGGAAACAGAAGATGATCTAAGTAGTAATGAATTTGTGAAACGAGAAGACATGATGAACCGAGTGCATAAAATTCATTCTTCAAATGCAAGTTTGGCCATTTCAATTCATTTAAACAAATTTACGATTGAAAAATATAAAGGAGCTCAAGTATTTTATAGTCCTACAAATTCTTTAAATGCATTACTTGCAGACACTCTTCAAAGAAATTTAATTCAGTATTTAAAAAATACGGATCGTAAGATCGTGAAACGAGAAAATATATTCTTATTAAACAAAGTTACGATTCCATGCTGTATTATTGAATGTGGATTCATGTCTAACAAAGAAGAGTTGGCATTATTGCAGACAGAGGAATATCAGTATAAAATTGCTTATGCATTGTTATATGGAGTAGAAGAGTATTTAAAACTATATTAAAGGAATGAAGTATGCAGTCAAAAGAAATGAATTTAAAATTTATTTATGAAGTGCTCAGTGTAGTTAATGAGATTCCATATGGAAAAGTGGCCACCTATGGTCAGATCGCCTCCTTAGTCGGTAAGCCAAAAAATGCAAGGCAAATTGGATCTATTTTAAGTCATGCAGACTTTTATGGCGATTATCCTTGTCATCGAGTAGTAAATCATATAGGAAGAATTACGCCTTGTTGGTATGAACAAAAAGGTAAACTACTTGCTGAAGGAGTAGAATTTAAAAATGAAATATGTGTGGATTTAAAAAAATACCAATGGAATCCATAATGAGAAAAAAGTAGAGATTAAGAATCTCTACTTTTAATTTTTATTCAATATGTTTTTTCGCCTCTTGGTATAATTCTACAATTTCACTTAAGATATCAATATGAGAAAAGTCTTTATGATACACAATATTTAATTCTCGAATCATACTTAAATTCTCAATGGAAACTGTTTTAAAATGATTTTTTTCTATATCTCTTAAGCATGTGCTTTTGGCCAATATAGATACTCCATAATTATGACGGACTAGATCTTTAATCATTGCGATATTATCAATTTGCATCATTACTTCAAAATTTTCTATGGATTCGCCACAACGATTGAGCTGATGCTCAAAAAGTTCTGTTGTGCCTGAAGATTCTGAGCGAAGAATTAATTTTTCTTTTTTTAAATCTTCTAACGAAATAATTTTCTTTTTAGATAATGAGTTATTATTTGCTACAGCTAATACCAATGAATCGGTGTCTAATAGGATATATTTTAAATCATCATCCACCATTTTTCCATCAACGAAGGCTACATCTATCTCAAAATTCTTTAATTTACTATAAAGATTTTTTATAGTGTCAGAAATAATTGTTATATGTAAATTTTCTTTTTCTAAAGAATATTTTGCTAATATTTTACTTATAATACTGCTTTCAGCAGAAGGTGTTAGGCCAATTGTAAGCCGTTTAATGTTATACTGACTATCTTTTAATGATTGTAGTAAATTAGAGAATATATTATTTAATCTTGTTGCATATTTGACCACAATCATGCCTTCATTTGTCAATTCTACATTATGATTGGTTCTTCTAAAGATTTTTACATTGAACTCTTCCTCTAATTGCTTAATATGTTGACTTACGGCAGGCTGAGTTAAAGAAAGCTCATCTGCTGCTTTAGAATAGTTTTTTGTTTTTGCAACTGTCAATAGTGTTTGAAGTCTTTGGGTAATCATAGTTCCTCCTGATATAATAAAAAATTATAACTATACAATATATTATAAGTTGATTTTAAAACTTTTTTCTTCTAAAATCAAGAGCATAAACATAATTTTTATGTATAGAAGAAGTATAATTTTAGGGGTTTTTAAATATGACGGATTTAGCTTTTTATTCTGTTTTATCCAATACAACGAAAGTTTTATTATCTTTAAGTATAATGCTACTAACTGGATTCTTAATGACTCGAGTAACAAAATTACTGAAACTTCCAAACGTAAGCGGATATATTATTGGTGGAATTCTTATTGGTCCTTATTGCTTAAAGTTTGTGTCTAAAGATATGTTAGAACACATGGATTTTATTAGTGATATTGCACTTAGTTTTATTGCTTTTGGTGTTGGAAAATTTTTCAAGAAAGAAGTATTGAAAAAAGCGGGAACAAAGGTAATTATAATTACTATATTTGAGGCATTAATGGCTATGTTGTTCGTTACAATAGCTATGCATTTTATTTTTAAGTTATCCTGGCAGTTTTCTTTAATATTAGGAGCAATTGCCTCCGCAACTGCTCCAGCTTCTACAATGATGACAATAAAGCAGTATAAGGCAAAGGGTGAATTTGTTGATGTTTTATTGCAGGTGGTTGCGTTAGATGATATTGTTTGCTTACTTGCTTTTAGTGTAGCAACTGCAATTGCTTCAACTTCTAATGGTAATTTTAAGGCAATGGACATTCTTAAACCCATTGGATTTAATTTACTTTCCATTGGAATTGGTGTAATCCTTGCTTTAATTTTAAGATTGGTATTGAATCCAAAAAGAAGTAAAGAAAATCGTTTAATTTTAGTAATAATGGCTTTGCTATCTTTATGTGCAATATGTTCAATTTTGGAAGTATCTCCATTGCTTTGTTGTATGATTTTTAGTACAGTTTATGTGAACATTACAGATGATACTTATCTATTTCATCAAATTGATAACTTTACACCACCTGTAATGCTTTTGTTTTTTGTTCTATCTGGAATGAAACTCAATATGAAGACTTTACTTAGTGTAGGGATTATTGGTGTTAGTTATTTCTTTATTCGTATTATTGGTAAATATATAGGTTCTTATCTAGGATGCCTTGTTACTAAAGAGCATAAAGATATTCGGTATAATTTAGGATTGGCTTTAATTCCTCAAGCTGGAGTGGCGATTGGGCTTTCCGTTTTAGGACAAAGATTATTGCCAGCAGATTTAGGAAATTTATTATCTACGATAATTCTTGCTTCCTCTGTTTTATATGAATTTGTCGGACCCTCCTGTGCTAAGGCCTCTTTGTTTTTATCTCATTCTATCGAATGGGAAAAGAAAAAACGGAGTACAATCGATGTAATTAATGAGGAAACAAAAGAAAGTATAGAACAATTATCTAAGGAACAACTTAAAGATAGTAGGAATCTAAAAAAACCACTTAAAAATTCACATTTATTGAATCGGGAATTATTAAAAAGGAAAAGATATATTTTCTCATGTGTTTCTTATAAAAACAAAATTTAAGGTAAAGTAAAAAGCTTTATCTTTTTTGTTTTTTTTAATGTTTTTTATTTGTTTTTATTATATAATTAAATTAGCTTATGAAAATTAGATTTTTAATATAAGGTGGTGCATATCATGGGGTACGTTACTTTTGAAAATGTAACTAAAATATATAAAATGGGGACACAAGATATTATTGCAAATCGTAACGTGAATTTTACAATAAATGAAAAGGAGTTTTGTGTTATTGTTGGTCCTTCGGGAGCTGGGAAAACCACTATTTTAAATCTACTTGGTGGCATGGAAACTTGTGATTCAGGAAATATTATTGTTGATCATGCAGTTGTGAGTAAAATGAACGAAAAGGAACTTACTTTATATCGCCGTCATGATGTTGGATTTGTTTTTCAATTTTATAATTTAATGCCGAATTTGACAGCATTAGAAAATATTGAAATTGCCGTTGAAATTTGTAAAAACCCACTTGTTCCAAAGGAAGTATTAGAATCTGTTGGTTTAAAGGATCGAATGAATAATTTTCCATCTCAATTATCTGGTGGAGAACAACAAAGGGTTTCTATCGCTCGAGCAATTGCTAAAAATCCTAAAATATTACTTTGTGATGAGCCTACGGGGGCTTTAGATTATTTGACGGGAAAAAGCATTTTAAAATTACTTCATGATACTTGTAGAAATACTTCTAAGACCGTAATTGTAATTACCCATAATGCAGAACTTACTAAGATGGCTGACCATGTTATTCGAGTAAAAAACGGGGAAGTAATAGAAGAATATTATAATGAATCACCACTTCCTATTGAAGAGATTGAGTGGTGATGATATGAATCGAACATTTCTTAAGACTATGTTTCGTGATTTTAAGAAGAACTTATCTAGGTTTATTGCTATTATTGCAATTATGGCATTGGGGGTGGGATTTTTAATTGGTCTTTTATCGGCTACGCCTACATTGCAACATTCTGTTCAGCAATTTTATAATCAACAAAATATGTTTGATATTGATATTAAATCGACCATTGGTTTTGATAAAGAAGATGTTGTTCATTTAAAACAGGATTGTCAAGAGATTAGCGAAATAGAAGCATTTCATCAAATGGATTATGAATTTGTATATGAAAATCAAGAAATCACAACTAGGTTTATTGCTACTTCCTTTTCTAATTCAATTAATAAAGTGAAAGTGATTAAGGGCGAATATCCCAAATCAAAATCAGAATGTTTAATTCAAAATATGGGTGTATTTTATAATGCGGATGTTATTGGAAAGAAACTTTACATTGCGGATTTAGAATACACAATAACAGGGATTTGTGAATCTTCAGTTTATTTTTACAAACTTTCTGAAATGACTACAATTGGAAACGGAGATTTGAATTCAATTGTTTATGTAGATGCTATGTTTCATTCAGATTTGCCAATTACTGATATAGTGGTTACGCTTAAGTCTACTAAAAAATATGATGCTTTTGGGAAAAAGTATTTAGCTTATGTGGAAAATACAAAAAAAACAATAGAAACTCTTAGTCCTTCTTATATCGACCAATTAAAAAATAAGAGGATAGAAGAAGCCTATCAAGCAGGATATGATCAAGCAATGCTAAGTGCTAAGGAGCATATAAAAGAAGAGATATTAAAGCAAAGCCCTAATATTTCAGAAGAGATTTTACTTTCACTTGTTCAAGAAGAATTTGTTAAACAAAAAAATGAAATTGAATTTGCATATAAAGAAAGTATAAAAGAAACAATAAATCGCATAGATGCTGAATGGTATGTTCTAGACCGTAAATCCAATACAAGTTATGTGGCTTTTGAAGAAAATTCAAATAAAGTTAATAAAGTAGCGGTTGTTTTTCCTTTCTTTTTCTTTTTTATTGCTGGATTGATTGCTTTAACTTCGGTTACTCGATTGGTACATGAAGATAGAAGTTCCATAGGCACCTTGAAGTCCTTAGGATACTCTAATCTTAAAATTTTAGGAAAGTATATTTTCTATGCATTTTTTTCTTGTGTCATTGGTTGTTTTTTAGGTTTATTTTTTGGCGTATTTTTATTGCCATTTGTTATTTTCATTTGTTATAATGCTTTATTTATTATGCCAAAATTTTATTTTGTTTGGTATCATTTTGGTATAATTCTTTCTATGCTCACAATGAGCTTAACGATTCTTTTAGTTATGCTTTTTGTGTGTTTAAAAACATTAAAAGAAAAACCAAATGCTTTATTAGTGCCAAAGGCTCCAAAGGCAGGAAAAAGAATTCTATTAGAAAGAATTGGATTTATTTGGAACCGATTAAAATTCAAATTTAAATCTGCAATTCGTAATGTATTTCGCTTCAAAAGAAATCTAATTATGATGATTGTCGGTATTGGTGGATGTACAGGATTAATGATGGTGGCTTTTGGGTTGAGAGATTCTATCCAAAGTTTTTCAATAAATCAATATGAGAATATTATAAAATATGATTTTATATTGAATACGGATAAACAGATTGATGAATCTATATTCAAAGATAGTACAACACTTTCTTTATATAGTAAGCAAGTAAAAATGGTTAAAAATAAAGATTATGAGGTTACGATTTTATATACGGATGAAGCTATATTTGATTTTATGGGACTTGGAATAGAAGAATTTGGGCCAAATAGTGTTATTATTTCTAGCCAAATTTCTTCTAAATTCCATATGAAAAAGAATGATTTTATAGAGGTTCAAGTAAACAAAGAAATTGAAAAGTTTAAAATAACACACACCTTTACAAACTACATTGGAAATTATATAATTGTTCATAAAAGCCAACGGACTGAAGAAGATAATAATACGATTTATGTAAAATTAGGTGTGAGGGATCAAGAGCGATATGATGAAATTTCTAAGGACTTGCATCGTCAAGTTTCCCGCATTGAAGATATTGCTCAAACCAAAAAAACTTATGCTTCTTTAAGTGATGGGATTGGATTTGTTATTATATTGATTTTATTATGTTCAGGAATATTGGCAGTCATTGTTATTTATAATTTAACCAATATTAATATAAATGAACGAATCAAAGAAATTGCGACTTTAAAGGTGCTAGGATATCATCGTTCTGAAGTCTTAGGTTTCATTTTTAGAGAGATTATCATCATGAGTTTCTTAGGTATTTTATCAGGATTCATTTTTGGTCCTGTATTGAATTATTTTGTAATGACTCAAATTTCTAGTCCAGGTCAATGCTTTTCTACCCAGTTGTCCATCATTCATTATGTTTCTTCTTTTGGGTTAACTATTGTTTTTATCCTTATAGTTTTATTGTTATTTATTCCTAAAATTAAGAAAATTCAGATGGTAGAATCTTTGAAATCTGTAGAATAAAAAATGAAGAGGTGGCTTTTTAAAGAAAAGGCTACCTTTTTTTGTTGAAATATTGTAAGATAAAATTATGGAGATTAACATATGAAAAAGATATTTATATCCTATAAGGTGCATAATCGTAAACAGGCAATTTCATATTATACAAGGCTTAAAGACCAAGGCTATATGGTTTGGTTTGATCAATTGATTTTAAAAAATCGTTCATGGCAAGATGAAATCAAGGAGCATATCCAAAGGGCAGATATTTTTTTATGCCTTCTAAGCAAGGAGTGTTTATATGATGATTGGGTGTATCAGCAGATTTTATTTGCTAAGTCTTATCATAAAAAATTTGTTTATATTATTCTTGATGATACACCAGTAAAAGATTTTAAAAAATTCAAAATTAGAAAAAGAGATATCTATCAAGATATCCCTATCTTTTCAAAGGAAGTAAAAGAGTTAAATAATTTAAGAAGAGAAATAAATTATAGGATGAACCACCCATTTTTATCTGTTGGTATATTTTTATTTTTTGCGATTTATCTTTTTTGTTATGGACTTAAGATAGGAAATCTTTATTTAAATCATTGTTATGGCTGGGCTTGTTTAGGAATAAGTTGCTTATTGGTTTTATCCTATATTCCCAATCGAATTGGATTTTATTTGCAATCTCTTTTTTCTTTTCTTTTGTTGGGTTTTTGTTATTTTTATATTCCCATCTATTATGTTTCGGATGTGGGTATAAATCCAATTGTATATTTACTTCTTTATAGTTTCGCAGTTATTTTTCGATATTCTAAAAATAGATTAGGAATAAATTTTTTGTTTAGTTTACTTTATACTGGATTAATTATTCTTCTTAATTTTGTTGTCGTTATGTACATTCAGCAGATTTACTCTATCAATGTTTCTATTCTTTCAATACTCTTATTATTTTTCGTTGTTATTTTTACTTATTATGAATCTAAAGAATACTATGATGCTACAGAGGATATAAAACAATTAAAAAATAGAATTTACAAACACTCTTGATGATTTATTTGGTTTTTGATGCGAGGAATACACATAAGAAAAACGCTAGCAGAGGAAATGATTTCAGCAATAGAAACTGCTAAATAAATTCCATTTTCTGATAAGAACAGACTTAAAATATAAGCTAAAGGAAGTAGGAAAATCATTTGTCTTAATAGACTGATGCATAAGGAAAGTAAGCCTTTTTGTATGGATTGAAAGAAGGATGCCATCAAATAATTTATACAACCAAAAACGAATCCGATGGATGCAAGCCTTAAAAATGTGTTTGTTTGTGCAATTATGTTTGGATCCGAATAAAAGATGCTCATAAGAAGATGGGGAATACTTAAAAAAAGAATTGTAGCCAAGGCTCCAATTCCGATGGAGAGAGCCAATCCATTTTTTAAAATTTGATGGAGTCTTTTCGTATCATTTGCTCCATAAGCATAACTCATGAGTGGCATAGTTCCTTGAGCAATACCACTTACTCCCATGTAAACAAAGTATTGTAATTTGTAGTATAATCCGAAGGTGGTTACAGCTAATGAATTCAAACTAACAAGGATATAATTCATAATAGTAACCATAAAAGAAGGAATTGCATTCATAAAAAAGGAAGGAATGCCAACACGATATATTGCCATTAAGTTTTCTTTTTGAACGTGAAAATCTTTGATGTGAATCCGAATACGATTGTACTTGGATAAGATAAAAGCAAGCATAACAATTGTGGCTGCAACTTGGGCAACTACAGTTGCTAGGGCTGCCCCTAATACACCTAAATGACAAGTGAAGATTAATATTGGATCTAGGATCAAATTGAGAACTACACCTGTCAATAAAGATACCATTGGTAATGCCATTTTTCCATCAGCTTGTAATATCTTTTCCATCGCAATTTGAAAAATGGTTGTAAAACTAAATATAATAATTAAAGAAATGTAGGTTTGACCATATTCAATTACGATAGATTCGTTTGTAAAGGATTGAATAAAGAGCTTAGATAAAGATAAACCTAATAATAAGACAACACCATAATGAATAAAAGAAAGGATAAGGCCTAATATGGCGGCATTTTCGGCTTCTTTATGTTTATTTTGTCCTAACTTCATTGCGATACATGCATTCATACCTACACCAATTCCTACAGATAGAGCTAAGATTAAATTTTGAATGGGATAAACGATAGATATAGCTTCCATAGCTTTTGGATCAAATTTGGTAACATACATAGAATCTACTAAGTTATATAAGGATTGTATAATCATAGAAAGTGCAGGTGGCAAACTCATTTTAATGATTAAGGGTAATATTTTTTTCTTTTCCAACTTATTCTCCTCCAGACATAAAAAAAGAAGCCTCATATTTTGTTTTGTTTGGTCGCTCCGAAACAAAAAAATACGAGGCTTTTTAAGCATTTAAATTCTATCATAATCAATTAATAAAGTAAATATAAAACGGAAAATATATAGATTTATCACAAATCAATTTAAATTTTTGGGAAATTGGTATATAATATTAAAATGGAAATGAGGGAATAAATATGAAAATTGACATTATATCTGGTTTTTTAGGTGCTGGTAAAACAACATTAATTAAACGCTTATTAAAAACAAGAATTACAAATGAACAAGTTGTGCTAATTGAAAATGAATTTGGAGAGGTATCTGTAGATACCGATTTTCTTGCAGATACGAAAATAGAAATTAAAGAATTATCTCAAGGATGCATTTGTTGTAGTTTATTTGGGGATTTTTCTAAATCTTTAAATGAGGTGGTTGAACGGTTTCATCCAGATCGAATTGTTATAGAGCCTTCTGGAGTTGGAAAATTATCAGATATTATTCATGCAGTTTGTGATGCAGGTTTAGAAGCAAATTTAAATTCTTTAGTTTGTATGGTAGATGCCTCTAAAGCAAAATTATACTCTAAAAATTTTGGTGAATTTTTCTTAGATCAAATCAAAGCTGCTCATACAATTATTTTAACGCGTACAGAAAAAGTGACTGAAGAAAAAGTTGGTGAGGCTTTAGAAATCATTAGAAATCATAATGAAAATGCAGTTGTAGTTACTACACCTCTTTTACAATTGCAGGATGAAGAATTGTTAACAGCATATGAAGGTGTTACAGATAATTTTATGCAAGAGCTAATTCAATCCTTAGAAGTAGAACATCACCATCATGACCATGAAGAAGAGTGCGGTTGTGGACATCACCATCATGACCATGAAGAAGAGTGCGGTTGTGGACATCACCATCATGACCATGAAGAAGAGTGTGGTTGTGGACATCATCACCACCATCACGATGCGGATGAAATCTTTACCTCCGTTGGTTTTGAAACTGTAAAAAAATATAATTTGAGTAAATTAAATACGGTATTAGAAGAAATGGCAAATGGGGAACATGGTATTATTGTTCGTGCCAAAGGTGTTCTTTGTGATGAAAATCAACAGTGGTTTCAGTTTAATTTGACACCTGATGAAGTGTTGATAGAGCCTTGTAAACCTTGCCCTATTGGCAAAATTTGTGTAATCGGATCAAAGATAGATAAAGAGAAAATTAAAAGTTTATTTTAGGGGTAATGCGATATGGTTGAAGTGCCTATTTTTATTGTAAATGGTTTGTTGGAAAGTGGTAAAACTACTTTAATAAAAGAAATAATTGAAAATAATGCTTCTTATCAATCTGGAAATACTTTGGTTATTGCTTGTGAAGATGGAGAAGTTGAATATGATAAAGAATGGTTAAAGACCTATGATGTACATTTTGTTAGTGTAACTTCTGTAGAAGAATTGAACTCTAAATTTTTGATTCAATTAGATGAACAATATCAACCCACACAAATTGTTATAGAATATAATTGTTTTTTTGATATAGAACAATTGGATTTTCCAGAATATATGCCAGTATACCAGCAAATTACTTTAATTGATGCAACAACATTTTCGCTTTATTTCAATAACATGAAACAAATTTTTAATAATTTAGTCAAGTATTCTTCTTTAATTATTTTTAATCGTTCAGATGGAGTAAAAGATTTGGCAACTTATCGTCGCCAAATTAGAGCTTTAAATACAGAGTGTCAGATTGGTTTTGAAGGAAAAAATGGACAACTTACATCTATGTTAGACGAAGATCTTCCTTATGATATAACGAAGGATACAATTTTATTAGAAGAAGATGATTATCCAACTTGGTATATTGATGTTTTTGATAATTTTGAAAAATATCAAGGAAAAACAATTCGATTTAAAACATTTGTTAGGGATATTTTAAAGGATACATTTGTGGTTGGTCGTAATGTTATGACTTGTTGTGAAAATGATATTCAGTTTTTAGGCTATGAAGTAGTGGATGAAACGGGAACATTTTTATCCATAGGGGATTGTATTTTTTTAGAGGCCACAATTACTCATGAATATTCTTCCTTTGCACAAGAAGAGGTTGTTATTCTTCATGCTAAAAAAATCTCTAAACTTCCTAAGGAAGAGGACCACGTATTGTCTTTTTAGATTTTATTATGAATTGTTGATTTACACATCAACAATTTTTCTTTTTTCTTTCTCTAGTTAATTGAATTTTTTTCTTGAAATTATAGTAAAGTTATGCTATTATATTAAAGGCACAAAAAATACACATGCTTTTGGAGCTGGTCGTCGTGTGCAAGTGAAATTGATGGAGGCTGGCATTGAAGAAAGCAGAGGACAAAACAAAAATAAAAAGGAGAAAAAGAAAATGTCTGAATCAGTAGTTTCAATGAAACAATTATTAGAGTCAGGTGTTCATTTTGGACATGCGACTCGTAGATGGAATCCAAAAATGGCTAAGTATATTTTTACGGCTAGAAATGGGATTTACATCATCGATTTACAAAAGACAGCAAACGAGATAGAAAAGGCTTATGTTGCTCTTTTAGAAATCGCTAAAAATGATGGGAAGGTATTATTTGTTGGCACAAAGAAACAAGCTCAGGAGGCTGTTAAAGAAGAAGCAGCACGTTCTGGTCAATTCTATGTAAACCAAAGATGGTTAGGTGGTACCTTAACAAACTTCAAAACAATTAAGAAAAGAATTGCCAAATTACATGATTTATATAAAATGGAAGAAAATGGCGATTTTGAAAAACTTCCTAAAAAAGAGGTTATTAAACTTATTGCAGAACGTGAAAAATTAGAAAAGTTCTTAGGTGGTATTAAGGATATGCAGAAGCTTCCTAATGCTTTATTTATCGTTGATCCACGTAAAGAACGTAATGCAATTTTAGAAGCTCGTAAATTAAATATTCCTGTTTTTGGAATTGTGGATACAAACTGTGATCCTGATGATGTGGATTATGTTATTCCAGCAAATGATGATGCTATCCGTGCGGTTAAACTTGTTACTTGGGTAATGGCAAATGCAGTTATTGAAGCAAATGGTGGCGAAGTTGAAAAATTTGAAGAAGTTGAAGAAGTAAATTTGAGTGAAGAAATTTCTAAGGAAAAGCCTGCTGTTAAGGATGCTCCTAAAGCAAAGAAGCCTGCTGCTAAAAAACCTGCAGCAAAGAAGCCTGTAAAAGTTGAAGAAGCTCAATCAGCTGAATAATTTTGGAGGGAACAAATTATGGCAAATATTACTGCACAAATGGTAAAAGAATTACGTGATAAAACATCTGCAGGTATGTTAGATTGTAAAAAAGCATTAGCAGCTACAGATGGTGATATGGAAAAAGCTGTTACGTGGTTACGTGAAAAAGGAATTGCGAAAGCAGTGAAAAAAGAAGGTGCTGTTGCAGCAGAAGGTTTATGCTCTTATGCAATTTCTGGCAATAAATGTATTGTTTTTGAATTAAATTCTCAAACAGACTTTGTTGCTCAAAATGAAAAATTTTTGAATTTACTTGAAAAAATTGGTAAGATTTTAGTGAATTCAAATGCCTCTAACACTGAAGAAGCATTAGCTTTAGATGTTGAAGGAAAAGACTTAAATACAGTTATTCTTGAGGCATCTGGTGTAATTGGTGAGAAGATTACATTACGTAGAGTACAAGTAATTGAAAAGAAAAGCGATGAAGTATTTGGTGCTTATAAGCATATGAGAGGTAGAATCGTTACGATTTCTATTCTTAGTGGTAATGATGATGTTGTTGCAAAGGATATTGCTATGCATGTAGCGGCATTAAATCCTAGATATATTTCTAAAAATGATATTCCAAGCGATGTTATTGAAAAGGAAAGAGAAATTATATTGGCAGCTGCATTAAATGAAAATGCCCAATCTAATAAACCAAAACCTGAAAACATTATTGCTGAAAGAATTGTTCCAGGTCGTTTAGAGAAAAACTTAAAAGAAATTTGCTTATTGTCACAAGCATTTGTTAAGAATCCTGATCAAACTGTTGAAGCATATGTTCAAGGTGCGAAATCTCATGTTGTTTATTTTGTACGACTTGAGGTTGGTGAGGGAATTGAGAAACAAGTCAATGATTTTGCTGCTGAGGTTGCAGCACAATCCGCAGCCTTCAATAAGTAATGTTTTAGGGGAGGCTTTTAAATAGCCTCCCCTATTTTTAAAATCAAATGAAAAGAGGGGAAGAATATGTATAAACGCGTTTTATTAAAAATGAGTGGTGAAGCGATGAAAGGAGAAACCTCCTTTGGTATAGACTCTAAAACAGTACAATCTATCGCAAAACAAATCAAGAATGCTCATGATTTAGGAGTTGAGATTGGTATTGTTGTTGGGGGAGGCAATATTTGGCGTGGTAAAACAGCTTCTGAATTGGGAATGGAACGAGCTCAAGCAGACTATATGGGAATGCTTGCAACTGTAATGAATGGTTTGGCCGTTCAAGATGCATTAGAACAAATTGGAGTTCCTACAAGAGTGTTATCTGCACTTCAAATCGATGAAGTAGCAGAGCCTTATATTCGTAGAAGAGCCATTCGCCATTTAGAAAAAGGTCGAGTTTGTATTTTTGTAGGTGGATTAGGGTCACCTTATTTCTCTACAGATACTGCTTGTATCTTGCGTGCTACTGAAATTGGAGCTGAGATTGTTTTAATGGCAAAGAATAAAGTAGAAGGTGTTTACGATTCTGATCCTCGAAAAAATAAAGATGCTAAGTTATATGATGATATAACCTTTGAAGATATTTTATCTAAAGATTTACAGGTAATGGATGCAACTGCTGCATCCTTGTGTAAGGACAATGGATTAAATCTAATTGTCTTTAATATGAATACAGAAGGAAATATTGTTCGAGCAGTCAAGGGAGAAAAAATTGGTACATTTGTACATGTAAAGTAGGTGAAAGTATGGAAGAATTAGAAATGACATTGTTAGAAGCAGAAGATCGAATGGATAAGGCAATTCAAGCATTTGAAAGAGAACTTTCTACAGTTCGGACAGGAAGAGCATCTGCATCCCTTTTAGATTCAATTATGATTGAATACTATGGTGTGATGACTCCTGTTAAAAATATAGCCAGCATTACAATTCCAGAAGCAAATCAAATTTATATTAAACCATTCGATAAATCTTCATGTAAAGATATAGAAAGAGCAATTTCTGCATCATCTTTGGGACTAACTCCTCAAAATGATAGTGTGGGAATCCGTTTAATCTTACCACAAATGACAGAAGAGCGACGTAGAGAACTAACTAAGGTCGTTGGCAAGATGGAAGAACAAGCTAAAGTAAATGTGCGGAATATTCGTCGAGATGCTAATGATGAAGTTAAGAAGTTGGATTTACCTGAGGATGATGAGAAGGGTGCATTAGAAGACATCCAAAAACTCACAGATAAAAAAATAGCAGCAGTTGAGGAAATATCTGCTAGAAAAAATAAAGATTTAATGTCTATATAAAAACCCAAGAAGGAAAACACATTGTTTTTTACTTGGGTTTTTCTTTTCTTTTAAATTATGTAAAATACATAATTTGTCTTTTAATTTTTGGGTAGTGGTGGTATAATACTAATATATTTTGTTTAAGGCAAAATGGTTGGAGGACTCCTTATGAAAAAAAGAATTATTACTGGAATCGTATTAGCCATCATTTTAATACCTTTGTTATTGATTAAGGATTTGTTTCCTTTATTACAGGTTGTTATTATGTTCTTTTGCATAATCGCAACAGTAGAAATGATCCATATGTGTGAACGAACAAAAAAGTTCTCGATTGGAGTAAAAATTTTAATTGTATTTATGACATTTTTGATTTACATGGGTATAGTAAATGAAGATCCATCGGCAACAGATTCAATTATAACTAAGATGATGAATAAATTGGATTTTAAGGTGAGTATTTTGACAACTCTTACAATCGCCTGTGTCCTTGTGTTTGCATGTCAGGTTTTTGTTAAAGATTTTGATGCTGCAGATGTAGGAAGATGCTTCATGATTATTTTATATGTATCTTTAGGATTTTCCTCTTTTACGATATTATTATTTTATGGAATGAGATTTATTATTTATATTGTTTTGGTTTGTGTGTTCACTGATATTTTTGCTTTAGTATTTGGAATTCGTTTTGGTAAACATAAGCTTTGTCCAACGATTTCTCCTAAAAAAACATGGGAGGGTGCAATTGGTGGTACAGCTTGTGCAACAATAGCTGGTTCTTTATTTGCGATTTTATATCATTATTTTGGGCATTACTTTGTTCCAGCTGCTGAACCTATTCGGTTCTTTGAGGGGATATTTAATATAGAAGGAATTCCTAATGCAATAATGGTAATTACTATAATCATTTTAACTATTTTTGTTTCTATTGGTTCTCAAGTAGGAGATTTAGTATGCTCTAAATTTAAAAGAACATATGATATTAAAGACTTTTCAAATATTTTTCCAGGTCATGGTGGCGTATTAGATCGTTTTGATTCTATTTTATTTTCAAGTATCATTTTCTTATGTTTCATAACTGTTGTACGAATTGCGTGGCCAATAATGATGGGGTTGTAAAATGAAGTACTTATATTTATTAGGAGCTTGTGGATCTATTGGGACTCAAACACTTGATGTTGTAAGGCAACAATCTAAAGACTTTAAAATTATTGGGATGAGTGTGGGATCTAATTTATCTTTAGCCAAGCAACTTATAGAGGAGTTTCGACCAGAGATTATTTGTTTTAGGAAGCAGGAGCATATTTTTGCTATCTCTTATTCTGCAACAATCGTATATGGAGATGATGGGTTAGTAGAAGTAGCGAAATATCATAAATATGATGAAGAATGGTTGGTAAATGCTTTAGTAGGAGTTGCTGGTTTAGTGCCTACAGTAGAAGCAATCCAATCTGGGAAACATATCGCCTTAGCAAATAAGGAAACTTTAGTTGTTGGTGGCGATATTATCTATTCTTTATTACAAGAATATAAAGTACAGTTAATTCCTATTGATTCGGAGCATTCTGCTATTCTTCAATGTTTAACTGGAGAAAAAAAGAGTCAGGTTAAGCGACTCATTATTACTGCTAGTGGTGGGGCATTTCGAGATAAATCCTTAGAGGAATTAAAAGATGTTACTATAGCTGATGCATTAAAACATCCAAACTGGAAGATGGGACCTAAAATAACAATTGATTCTGCCACGATGATGAATAAAGGCTTTGAAGTAATAGAAGCTCATTATCTTTTTAATATAGAGTATTCTCAAATTGATACGGTGCTTCATAAAGAAAGTATAGTACATTCCTTAGTTGAATTTAAGGATGGTACAATTAAAGCGGAACTTGGAGTTTCAGATATGAGAGTTCCTATTGCTTATGCACTAAATTATCCAGAACATATCTTTCAAACGGGAAAGGATTTAGATTTTTCTTTACTGGATTTACATTTTAAGGAATTATCTTTTCAACGATTTCCTTGTTTGAAATATGCTTATGATGCCGCTTTAAAGGGTGGACTTTACTTACCGGTTTTAAATGCGGCAAATGAAGCTGCAGTTTATCTTTTTTTAAATGGTTACATTTCTTTTTTAGAAATCACGAATATCATTGGTATAGAGATTAATAAATTAGAATATAGCCGTGAGTATGTTCCTTCATTAGAAGAACGGTTAAAGGTTAGTCAAGAAGTTTATTCGAATATTTTAAAAGAACACGGAGTGATTATATGATTTTAGCATTAACTGGTGTACCTCTAGTTATCGTTAGTATTCTTGCTTTTATTTTAGTTTTAGGAGTAATCATCATAATTCATGAGGGTGGACACTTCTTTTTTGCAAGAAGAGCAGGAATTTTATGCCATGAGTTTTCCATTGGAATGGGACCTGCAATATATAAACATAAGTTTAAAGAAACGACCTTTTGTATTCGGGCCATTCCTATTGGTGGGTATGTATCTATGGCAGGAGAAGAGGTTTCCAATGAACTAGTTAAAGTTGGAGATACCATTGGAGTCAATCTTTTAGATCAAAAAATAAGTGAAATAATTACGGTTGAAGATGTAGATGCAATGGTTCGTGGTGAGGTTGTTGATGTCGATTTATATGGCGAAGAAGGCAACCCATTATATATAACTATTTATGATGGATTTCAAAATCAATATTATGAGGTAGTAGAAGATGCTTATTATATCTTGAAAAAGGGCGAGAAAATGCAGATTACTCCTTACAATCGCTCTTTTGAATCCAAAAGTATCTTACAAAGATTTTTAACTTTGTTTGCTGGACCTTTTATGAATTTTATTTTAGCAATTTTTCTTTATTTAATTGTTAGTTTTGCTACAGGCGTTCCAAATAACGCATCTTCAAAAATTGGAAGTATGCCAGGCTCTAACTCTTATTTGATTCAAAATGGAGAATCCATTTTAAAATCTGGAGATGAAATCAAAAAGATTAATGGAAAAGATGTTTCAAACTGGGATGATGTGAGTATTGCATTAGATGATCTCTTAGATACAAATCAAACAAATGTTGAGATGGAAATTCTAAGAAATGGAGTTCAGCATACCATCCATGTAAATTGTTATACCTATATTGCATCCCTTGGTATTTCTGATATACAAGTAGAAGAAAAAGAAAAGCCAAATGGAATTCAAGGTGTAACTTTAGGAAATATTGCTTTACGTTATTTGGATGATGGAAAAAAAGGAAAATATCCAATCAAAGAAGGCGATATTCTAACGAAAATTAAAGTAGATAAGGTAAACAAAGATAAAACAATTGAACCAGGAGAGGTTGTTCCTATTGAGTCTTGGAGTCAATTGATTGGTATATTTAAGAATGCGGATGTTGTGAATGTTAAGTTTGAATACTATTCTTATGATAAAGGGGATTTAGTATCCATAGAAGAATGTGCTACATTACAAACGTATGGAGATGAAGTTTTAAATAATCAAAGAATTGAAAAAATTCAAATTAGAGTCGGAATGTCCCCAACTATGCATTTTAAGTTTTTTGAATGTATTGGCGAAGCATTTAAGGATTTTTGGCAGGATTTTACTTTGATTTTTAGAACGCTAGCTTTATTAATTGCACCAACGAAAGGAATCCGTCAGGTTGGAGTGAATGATTTATCTAGTTTTGTTGGTATTTTTGGGTTGATTCAAACCTTTGTAGCTTCTGGAATATTATCCTTAATGGCATTCATGGCGATGCTATCTGTAAATATAGGAGTTATGAATTTATTGCCAATTCCTGCATTAGATGGCGGAAGGATTGTATTTTTGGGATATGAATTAGTAACTAGAAAAAAAGCAAGTAAGAAGGTAGAAAATATTATTAATAATGTCTTCTTTATTCTTTTGATGATATTATTTGTGTATGTGACCTATCATGATATAGTTCGTTTAATTAGAAAGTAGGGATATTTTATGGATTATACAAATCCAATACTTTATTCAGATTATTCCGATCCAGATGTGATCCGGAGAGGGGATAATTTTTATATGATTGCCTCAAGTTTTAATCATACGCCGGGAATTCCAATTTTAAAAAGTAAAAATTTGGTGGATTGGAAAATTATAGGGCATGTTTTTGAAAGCATCCCTTTTGAAAGATTTAAAGATGTACATCATGGAGATGGTGCTTGGGCACCATCTTTAAGATATC
The DNA here is from genome assembly GCA_910584005.1 of uncultured Anaeroplasmataceae bacterium. Taxonomy (GTDB): domain Bacteria; phylum Bacillota_I; class Bacilli_A; order Acholeplasmatales; family Anaeroplasmataceae; genus Pelethenecus. The sequence continues at coordinate 144,240 of CAJTXR010000002.1, forward strand.
ATAATGGTTTATATTATGTGTCTATCCCTTTTCCAGATGAGGGGATTTATATTGCTAGCTGTACAGATATTGAAAAAGGGAACTGGAGCAAACCTTGGTGTCTAATTGAGGGAAAAGGATTTGAAGATCCATGCCCAATATGGTTAGAAGATAAGTGTTATATGGTTTTGGCTTTTGCGAAAAGTCGAGCTGGATTTAACTCTTGTCTTGGCTTATATGAGGTAACCTCTGATTTGAAAAATAAGATTTCTGAAACTTATACGATTATTTATGATGGACATAATATGAATCCGACAATTGAAGGGCCAAAGTTTAATCAAAGAAATGGCTGGATTTATATTATGGCTCCAGCTGGTTCTGTAAAAACTGGATGGCAGGTTTGTCTTAGAAGTAAGAATATATATGGTCCTTATGAACCAAAAATTGTTTTGATGCAAAATGATTCTATTATCAATGGACCTCATCAGGGAGCATTAATTGAACTTAAGAATGATGAATGGGCCTTTATCCATTTTCAATATAAAAAATGCTATGGAAGAATTTGCCATTTACAACCTGTAAAATGGGTAAATGATTGGCCATTATGTGGCTATGCACATGATGAATTATTATCGGGTACGCCGGTACTTAAACATGAATATTTAGTTCCAAAAAAATCAAATTTTAAACTTCAAACTGAAGATACTTTCAAAAATGATAAATTGAGCTTAATGTGGCAGACGCCAGCAAATAAGCAAGATGGGTGGTTTTCATTTCATGAAGGCTTGATTTTAAATTGTTTTTATCACAATGAAAAAGCGTTAAAGGCTTTAAATTTAACACCAAATTTATTCTTAACGAAACTTGCTTTCCCTTCTTTTAAAGTAGAAAGTTTATGTGAAATCAAATTAGCAAAAGATGAAGATGAAGTAGGATTATGCTATATGGGAAATACTTATGCATATATCTGCATAAAGCGAATTCATGGTGTGAATCATCTTCAAGTTCGGACAGGGGCATTTAATCAAGAGTATGATGTTGTTATTTTTGATTCTATTTATCAAAATAACGAAATACTTTTTTCAATGAAGTTTACATATCCTGGAATTTATCAGTTGGGATTTAATGGGACAAGCTTAAAGCAATGTTTTACAGCAACTCCGGGGCGATGGATTGGTGGTAAAATAGGAATTTACGCTAGAGGAGCATCCCTATCTTATGGGTATGGAAGATTTAAATTTTTTAAAGTAAAGGCTGTGAAGGTTAGTGAAAGAAAAAGATAGTTTTATTTTAGATATCAAGCGATTAGGAATTAATGGTGAAGGAATTGGATTTTATAATCGAATGACTACATTTGTAGAAAATGCAATTCCAGGGGAAGGACATTTGGTTGAAGTAACTGATGTGAAAGATAAAATGGTTTTTGCAAAAAGTATTGAGATTAAACATTCCTCAAGTGATCGTAGGGTTCCTAGTTGTCCTTATTATGAGGAATGTGGCGGATGTAATGTTTCTCATATCTCATATGAAAAGATGCTAGAATTTAAACGGGATTTAGTTATTGAAGCCATAACGAGATATACAAAATTAAATCCTAGATCTTTTGAAATTAGAAAGACAGTTCCTTCTTTAGAGCAATTTGGGTATCGAAATCGCAGCCAATTAACAATTCAAAAAATAAATGATGAATATACGGTTTCAATGCTTAAAGCGAAATCTAATCATTTGGTTCCAATTCAGGAATGTAAGATTCAAAAACCTATCATCAATCAAATCAATCAAAAGGTAATGGTATATGCCAAAGAACTTGGGATATCTGTATATTTGCCAAAGTTTAATCGAGGTGTGTTGAGATATTTGGTGGTAAGAGCAAATGCTCAAAATGAAGTGCTTGTATGCTTAATATGTGCAGAGAAGAATAATAAAATCAAAGAATTGGCTAAAAAAATCATTTTAATTCCTGAGGTGAAAGGAGTTTATGAATCCTTTAATACATCTAAAAAAGAAGGTGTATTTTTTGGTGAAGAAACGAATCTTTTAGAAGGAATGCCTTATATCATTGAGCAGATTGGAACGATAAAATATAAATTATATCCAAATACCTTTTTTCAATTAAATACCGCTCAAGCGAAAAATGTTTTTGATTTGGTTTTAAAAGCATGTAAATTATCAAGAAAAGAGCGAGTTTTAGATGCATATTGTGGGGTGGGAGCAATTGGCTTATATCTTGCAAATATGGCAAAAGAGGTTGTAGGTATTGAGTACAATAAAGATTCTGTGGTAGCCGCAAATGAAAATGCAAAATTAAACAAAATACAGAATGCCAAGTTCTATCAAGGAGATGCTGCAATGTTGTTGCCAGCAATGATAACTAAAGGGGAAACTTTTGATGTTGTAGTAGTAGATCCTCCAAGAACGGGATTAGGAAAAGAATTGATTGATACACTTCTTAAAACAGAAGTGAAAAAGGTTGTATATGTATCATGCAATCCTGCAACTTTGGCTAAGGATATAGAGAAGTTGAGTGCTAGGTATAAGGTCAATTCTATTACACCTTTGGATATGTTTCCTCAGACAGCATTAGTTGAGAATGTAGTTCAATTAACCCACATTGAAAGTGCTCCAATAAAATAAATAACTATTATAAATGATGTCGTTAGATAGATAAAATTTCTATTTGACGACATTTTTTTAAAAATTATGGTTTATATATAAAACCAGTCAACTTTGATAGGGTGTTTTATTTTTTCGGAAAGCAGTTAAGTTGAGATGATATTATTTAATATTCTTTTATCCGGAAGAATATTTCATCCATCTTTCTTTTAAAGATTTTAAAAAAAATTAAAATAATTAATCGATATGAAATTAGTATTTTGAGAATATATTACTGAAAATATTATTAAAACGTCGAAATGTTATGATATTTGTGATAAAATAGCTATAAAAGAAATTTCTCATAGCATAATGATGATTAGAAGAAAGGGAGATTAAGGTGAATAGAATTGAATTAGAATTAAAATTAAAAGAAATTGACCAATCATCTTTTCAAAGAATTTGTGATTACATTCTTTCTGATGAAGGTTTTAACGTTGTTCCTTATGGTAATTGTGAAGGAGTATCAAAGACAAGAAAAGGCACCCCAGATTCATATATTCTTGATGAAAAATCCAATTCATTTATTTTTGTAGAATATACAACTCAAAAAGATAATTTAGATGATAAAATTATTAGTGATATTGAAAAATGTCTTGAAAAATCAGAATCTCTTAATCAAATGAAACTCACAAAAATACTTTATTTTTGTAATAGCAATAATATTTCACCTGTAACTATAGACTCTGTTAAAAGACTATGCTCTACTAAAACTGTTGACTTTAAAATTTACACAAACTTAGAAGTTTGCAATCTTCTCAAAAAACATAGGCTAATACTAAAAGAAATGTTTAATGATACAATTTTTGATAATGAAATATATTCCCTAGATGAGTTCATTTATTCTACGAAGAAATATAAAGGGGTAGATCATTCTTTTAAATATTACAAAAGAGAAGAAGATGAAGAAAAACTCATTTCATCTATTAATAATAATTTTATAACTTTGATTTCTGGTGAACCTGGCGTTGGGAAAAGTATGCTTGTAGTTCAAACATTAAAACAATTTGAACAAGTTGTTTATTGTATAAATTCTTCTAATGAAGAATCTATTGAAAAATTGAATTATTTATTAGAAAAAAGTAAAGATTTAATACTTTTCATAGATGATGTTAATGAAATTTCTTCATTCTCACGGCTATTAAACTCAATTGATATGGCAAAGAAGACATCTTCACTAAAAATTGTGTGTACAATAAGAGAATATGCATTATCAAAAATATATAATATATTAAACAAGTTTGATTATACATATAAGATAGTGAGAATAGATAGATTTAAAGATGATGCTATTAAGACCATTCTATCAACGAATCTAAATATTTGTAATGATAAATGGCTTGAGAGAATATGTATATTGTCAAAAGGGAATCCTAGATTAGCATTTATGGCTGGAAAAGTGGCAATTGATAGAGGTGTGAAAAATTTGATTGATAGCAAAACTATTATGAGAGAGTATTTCACTATTGCTAATAGTGAAGCTATTAATGATATTATTAATGAATACTATGATGTTCTTGGAGTGATTGCTTTTCTTAAAAGAACCGACATTGAAGATGAGGACTCCTATAAAGATATTTTAACGCTATGTAAGATTAATTTTAATAAATTTAAGAATTCTATTACATTACTTAGAGATTACGAACTAATCGATATTTTTGAAGACCGTGTCTTGCAAATAAATGATCAAAACTTATCAGATTTTTTGATTGAGAAGGCATTCATTGAAAAAAAGATTTGTACAATATTTGATTTGATAACAAAACTAATAGTATTTAAAAAAGGTCAAATTGTTGATTCTCTAAATATAATTTTAAATATTTATTCTTCTAAAGAAAGTAGATTATATTTAGAGTCAGAGATTAAAAAATCCTGGGATTATTTGGCTGATAAAAAAGAAATTGACATATTTATTAAAGTTTTTTATCTTTGTGATACGACTAGGGCTCTCATATATTGCTATAATATAATTAAGAACAGCTATAAAAAATGCTCTTTAGAGAACATAAATATTAAAGTTCCTACAGATCACAATGACTATATTGAAATGATTTTCACGATTGCCAGACAGAATAATGATAAAGATGCATTTAATCTTTTATTAGAATGTCTTGATTATGAAGAAATAAGAAATTATGCACTAGGAGCTTTAAAAAGAATAGCTATATTAAAACCAGAGTTATTTTATAATGGAATAGTTAATAATGATTTGATTTTTATTATTAAAGAATTTAGTGATAAGATTTGGTTTCAAGATGTGTTACAAATAATAATAAATGAATCATTAAAATTTGATTATGAATTTAGTCAATATACAAATGATAAAAATATTTTATTCAATCACTTTTCATTAAAAGATACCTATATTGGTATTATTCAATATAGAAATAAAATATGGAATTTAACGTTTCTTCTTGATGATGAGCATAAATATGATCTTCTAAAAAATTATCAAAATCATTTTCCTCAAAAGGATTCTAAAAATATTTTTAAAAATGATATCAAAAATATTAATGTTTTAATTGAGTCTATTGAGAATGTCGATTATGTGTTAGAAAAAATTTTGAAGGTAAAAATGTTGGAAAAATTTTATTCTTTTAAGATGAAAGAGGATGCTCTGAAAATACATGATGAAACTGATTTGGATTTATATTTATTAATCATTGATCCTAAAGATAAGTATTTAGAGTATTCCATTAGAAAAACTAAACATCATAGTGATATTAATGAGTTTATTGCAAATTCCGCTTTAGATGAGATTAAAAAAAGCTTGGTTTTGTGTGATAGCCTTTTATTAAAGGATAATGGTTTGACAGGAAAAATAAATATTTTTTTAGAGCTCCTATTCAAGGGCTTTAATGCGGAAATTTTAACAGGTTTATTAGATAATGATTTTTTATCAACAGTATCTTCTGAGATTAAAATCCAAATAGTTAAAGGAAACTATTTTACTGGAAATAATGACAAAGCATTGGAGTATTTATTTGCAAGAAAAGAAGACTTAGTCACAATAGAATGTTTTATGGAAATATTTAATCACATAAATGAAAATGATATTGATGATTATTTAAGAGGTATATTTAACGATTGTTTTGAACGGGATTTGGTATCCTCTGAAATTATTTTTGCAAGAAGAATAGATACCTTGTTGATGTTTTCCGATAACGACTTAGATTTTATTGATAAAATACAAAAAATATTTCAAGTGATGGAATCAAATAAAATTAAAGCTCAATCATGGTTTGGTTTACTTTTTAATGAGTATTGCATTGACAAAGATGAGTTAATTGGTAAATTTGTAAAATGTTACAAACTACATTTACTAGAAGAAATAGTATTGTATTTTGTCACAAATAAATTGAAATCTCATGATCTTCAAGATTATGTGTATTCTATATCAAATTATGATATTGAGTTTTAAAAAAAAAATAACTGATTTACTTATAGATTTTAGACTTCATCTTGATTATGACTTACTTTCAGGGTTGTGGTATGCAGATGATTCTTTCAATAAAGCTGATATTATTTTTGATGAAGTGGCAAAGCAAAATGACTTGATTTTAACCCCATTATTCTTAGAACGTGCATTTCTTAATTTTGATGATGATGGTGAAATGTTTTTGCAATGGGCACAAAACAAGGTGAAAGAAATTAGTAAAGATAATGAATACATGTTATTATTTGAACTTGTTTCAAGATGTTCATGTGCAAATGCAATTAATATATATAAAGAAGTTGTTATTAAAAGAATACCGATAGATTTATATAAAATAATAATAAGCTACCCATCTATTTTATCATGGTCTGGAAGTGAAGTTAATGCTGTTAATGAAAAAATAAAGAAATTCAATTTGATACTATCAACAATACCTGAGGGCATTAAATATTTAGAATATAAAGATTGTTTAAATGATAATATTAATAAACTTAAAAAATATTGTAAAGAAGTTCTTATAAGAGAAAAACTTGATTTTTTTGATAATTATTAAAAAAACAAATGAAATTATAAGTGATAAAAGGAGAAAAAATATGCTAGAAAATAGAATAATGATTGTTCACTATTATAATGGATCTATTTCAGTTAAGGATAGTAATCAGAAATTTTATTTGGATATATCAAGTGAGAATTTTAATGATTTATTAGTTCATTATAGGAAAAATTTTACAGAAGTATGTGGAATGGAGCAAATTAAAAATCCTTTGAATGATGGTTATGCTTTCAATTTTTCCTATTCATATAAAAAAGATAATGATGATTTTTCTAATTTTAAAATGATAATGGATAAAATGGTAAATTCGATGATTATAATTAAGCATAACTTACTTCCAAAAGAACTTCAAGATGAATATACATGGATAAATTTAAATGAATGTACTTTAGATAAATTTGCTACAGAGTTTTGGAAGGGGATAATCGTTTTAGCATATAGGCAGATTTTTTTTGAAAAAGAATTAAATGAACTAAGAAATAAACTAAAACTAGCTCAAGTCGATCAAACTATTACGATAAATGATTATTTAAATTTTTTGAAAAAAAGCATTGATTTTTATGATTACGATATTATGGAACGTCTTGTTAATTACACAGGTAAATACCAAGATATTAATGGAGATAAAAGCCATAAGAAACTTTCAAAAAAACTATATTATGATGAGTTAAAGAATCATAATCAAATATATGAATTAATAGAAGAATCTACTATAATTTTGAAAAATAGAGATACTATTATGAAAAAAACGATAGATGATTATTATAAGTTATCTATTAATTTGATGGAAGAATATGTTAAACAAGAAGATGCATTGCCAGAATATATATATGATTATGCAAGTCGTATCTCTGAATTTGATGAAGAAAAATGGAAATTATATAAAATTTGTATTGAGAAGGGATATGCTTATGCATTAGATGATTTTTATTTTGACTGGCTCCTTTCAGGATTTGAGCATTTAAATGTTAGAAAGTATCTATATAGAAATATGACAAATCTCAAATTGAATAGAATTGAGAATTGTTTTAATAAAAAGTTTCTTTTTATTTATTCTGTATTAGAACTAGAATTCAATAAAGAAATAGACTATATTAGAACTTTCAAGAATTTAGAATATGTTTTTGACAATAATGTTAAGGTTATAAAAACATATGGGTATAAGGATATATATAAGTTTTTATTAAGCCAAGAAGAAATAGCAATTTTAACGATTTTCTTATATCGTCTTTTAGATTTAGACTGTATTAAAAAATTAAATTTAAAATTCAAAGAGAAACATTTGAAAAAATATGAAAAATCTTTAAAACAAGAAATTAGTGATTATCCAGCCCTCGAGTATTTGCGATTGATAGATAAGTATTTACCTTTATCAACTTCAATAGATTTCAATTTTAATAGTGAGATATCTATAAAAGATGCAATGAAGCAAACACTTAATTTTCATATTGATAATTTAAAGGAAGAAGATTTGAATGAAATGATTATAAAATGTGAAATGCTAGGCATTGACATGTCGAAAGTAAAAGAATTTCATAAAGCCAAACGAATCACTAATAATTAAATATATCTGATTAAAATGATTGCCACTATTAAACATAATTTGTTTAGTTATGACTTTTATTTTTATATTATGATATTCTCAATAAAATGAATATCTTTTTATTGCTAATTATGGTTTTTGCAATTTTTTTTCAAAAATAATCATTAAAGTATTTACTTTTGAATATAATAATAGTAAAATTAAGTATATTAAAGGAGAAGATTACTATGTTAATAAACTTCAATTTTTTAAACTCTAGGTCTTTTTATGAAGATACATCTTTAAGTATGCAAGCAACTAAAGATGAAGAATTAAAACAAATTAACACTTTTACTATTGATGAAAATTTAATGCCTAAAGGAGAAAATACTCTTTTGAAATCTGCTATTATTTTTGGTGGAAATGCTTCAGGAAAATCTAATATTTTTAAGGCTTTAGCCTATATGAAGAATGTTATATTATATTCAGCATCTCAATTACCCATTGTACAAAGTAATGAAGTATTTGCATTTTATGAAAATACAATAAAAGAAGATAGCTTATATGAAGTTGAATTTATTCAAAATAATACATATTACAAATATGGTTTCATTATAAATGATCGTATTGTAAAAAAAGAATGGTTAGAAAGAAGAAAAGAAAGATTAACTACTATTTTTAAACGCTCTGAAAATCGTTTAGAAATCATAGGTCCAGATAAAGCTGCAGCAAAACTAATTAATCTTAGTCCAACATCTTTATTTTTATCTGTTGGTAGAAACTTTCACTTAGATATAGCTAAACATTTAAATGATGTAATGACATGGTTTCAAAGGCTACTTATTGTTTTTGAGAATAATGCAAATAGCTTAGATATATATACTATGGCAAATGGTAAGTATAAAGAACAAGCATTAAAAATATTAGCCCTTGCCGATATTGGAATTAAAAATATTGATGTAATTAAAGACAAAATTGTTAATATGGCTGATTTTAATGATGTATTACGCTTTAATACAGAATTGCAAATCCAACCAAAACCTTTATTAGGACAATTAAAACAAGAGGAAAATAATATATTTAATATTGATATGCGTACATTTTTTGATGTTTATGATTCAAAGAGTAAAAAGCCTATTTCTAAAAAAGAAATTATGTTATTAAAAGATGCTGGATTTAATTCTGAAGGAACACAAAGATTATTATTTTATTTAGGATGGATTCTTGCAGCTTTAGATCAAGGAAGAGTAATTGTAATTGATGAAATAGATGCAAAGCTACATTTCTTAGTTGCCGACTATTTAATTAAATTATTTAATTCTATTGATAAAAATCCAAAGAATTCTCAATTGATTTGTACTGCACATAATGTTATGCTAATGGATGAAGATTTGAGAAGAGATCAAATTTATTTTACTAGTAAAGATGCATTCGGTGAAAGTTCCTTAGCTTCTTTAAGTGATTTTAAAAATGTTCGTAAGAAGAATTTATTTAGTAAACGTTATTTAGCTGGTTTTTATTCTAAATTACCTGATATGAATAAAGAAGTGTGAGGTAATTCAAAATGGCTAGAAATACTAAGGAAAGAAAAACAAGAGATAAATTTTATATTATTACCAACGGGCAAGAAACAGAGTATAATTATTTTACACTTTTGAAATCTCAAAAAAGCATTTATGATGTGAAAATTGTGTATGCTAATAAAGATCCCTATGGTCTTATAGAATATGCAAAGTCATATTTGACGAATGCAAATCAAGTTTGGGTTGTTTTTGATATAGACTACACATATGAAGAAAACAGATTGCTTCCAGCTTTAAAACTAGCCACTCAATATGGAGTGAGGTTTGCTTATTCAAATTTGGCTTTTGAAGTATGGTTAATTATGCATTTTCAAGAGTGTAGTAAGGAAATGGATATAAAAGGACACAAGCGTGTTTTAGATAAATATTTATGTGAAAAGAAAGAAGGACTTTCTTATAGTAAGACTGATAAAGAAATCCTTAAAAAATATTTTCTTCCTTATTACAAAACCGCAATGAATAATGCAAAAATCAATTATCAAAGTAGAGTGGCAAATCATATTCAACGTTATGGTGAAAATTCTCAACTGAAGATATGGGAATGGAATTCTTCTACAAATGTATATAAGCTTATTGAGGCTTTAAAACTTACTAACTAGTCGTTTTGATATGAAAGGTCATGTGATAAATTATGTTTAATCAAGATTTTTTTGAAAAGGTATGTAGAGTTGAATGTACCTTTGCTGAGCTTGAAGCAGAAAATCTAGAAGAAATGGAATATGATTATGAGAATCCATTTGAAAAATATTATAAGTTAGAAAATATATTACTTGCTATTCAAAAGTATCAAAAACATAGTATTACAGCTCAGCACCTTGCTTATTGGGCAAATACTTATAATTGGATTATTAATGGTGGCTTCAAGACAGAAGAAAAGAAAACCAAATCTTCACTTGAACAAATTATATTATGGGAAATAAGCGATACTTTGGATGCATTATCTTTTTTTGATGGCAAGAGATATTATAATTTAAAATGGTTTTCTCAAGCTTTTAGTACATTAGATTTAATTCTTCATTCCCTTGAAAAATGGCAAGTACATTACACATTTTCTTCATATGGAAATTCTTATATATTATTAACGAATGAAGAACTTTTCCGATATGTTTTATTTGCGCCAAGCTATGAAGAAGAGGATGAGATATTGCAGAATTTTGAAAAATTAGAAATAGAAGAAATGAAGCAGAAAATAAAATCTTTAAAAAAACTTCATTTTAAGGATCTCAAATGTAGTAAATTTGATCCGAATAAGTATTAATTATAAAATCAAGCAAATGTCTTGATTAAAATTATTTAACTAGGATAAGGGACTTATAGTTGAGAGTATAGTTCAATTAACACACATTGAAAGTGCTCCAACAAAAAAAATAAAACAAATGATCATTCTATAAATATTTTAGAATTGAAATATAAAGTATAATAATGTATAATATTAATATCTATTTAGTGAAGACCAAAATTGATTTTTAATTAATTTAGGTAAGATATTGGCGTTCCAATATCTTTGTTTAAGATTCTTTTCTATTCAACATTGTAAAATGTTGAATGTAATAATCCGCAAATTACATTTGCGTCTACAGCATTTTTTAATGAAGGAGTAAATAGATATTATGAAATTTCTAAATGATTTTGATTGGGATTTATGCGACACAGTACCGGAAGATTATTTAGACAATCCTAATGTTAAAAGGCTAAATTATTACAATTTACCTGTCATTGATAATTTGGTTGTATTATTTAAAGCTTTGAATTTAACTTTAAATGATATGAAAATGCTCTTCTACTCAAATAATAGAAGAGTATTTTTGTATAGGACTGTTGAAATAGCAAAAAAAAATGGAGGAATTAGAGTTCTTAGTATTCCTAATGCTAAACTGAAAAGCATCCAGACTGCAATAAATAAAGTGATATTATCAAAATTTAATATGTCCAAATACGCTATGGGATTTGTGAAAGGCAGAAGTATTTTTGATAATGCTATCCCACATCTTAATGCAAAGACCTTAATAAAAATTGACATAAAAGATTTTTTTCCATCTATTAATTTTTATCAAGTATTTAAACAATTTTTATTTTTTGGTTATGGAAAAAAGGTTTCTAATGTTTTAACTAGAATTTGTGTAAATGCTGATATGAAATTGCCTCAAGGTGCTCCTACAAGCCCGGCTTTATCAAATTTTATATGTTTAAAATTAGATACAAGAATTAGTTCATATTGTGAAAAAAACGGATTGATATTTACTCGTTATGCAGATGATATTACAATTTCATCAAGCAATAAGCTAAATAAAAATGAGATTTATAGTTTGAAAAATATGATTTCTAAAATTTTGATAGATGAAGGATTTGTAATGAATTCACAAAAATTTCATTATTTTTATCAGGGAAGCAGGTTTTTAATTACAGGTATAGTTGCTAATGAGAAAATATCTGTCCCTAAAGAAAAAATTAGAGAAATTGATAATGCCATTAGATATATTCATAAGTATGGATTGGATAGTCATATGAGTCACATACATTGTTCAAAAGAAAATTATATTGGTCATTTATATGGATTAGCTAGTTTTATTTATATGATAGATAAGGAGAAAGGTATTTATTATTTAAATCAATTAAATAATTTAGATTTGAGGAGTAAATTATGAACTTTCAAAAATGGTGCGATAGTTTTACATCAATAAATTTTTATAATGAGTATTATGAGAAATATTTAAAACAATTTTCGAATGAATCTATTCCTTTATTAGATAAATTATTTGAAAAAATAGTTTTTATTAATGAAGAACGATTAAGTGAATTAGTAGAAGAATTTTATAATCAAACATATGTTTTATGTAAAGATGCTGTTATAATATCAACTATTTTAGATAATAGAACTCATAATAGTTACAATGCAAGTTTAAAATTATTAGAAAAAGTTAACATTATTAATAAACCATTGCTTTCTGATTTGAATAAGAACAATGTTATAATTTTTGATGATTACTCTGGTAGTGGATTAACTATTATCGAAGCATTAAATTATTTAAAATACCAAATACATTTCAAAGGGCATATTTATGTCTTTCCTTTAATAATAACTGATTACGCATATCAAAATATTAGTAAATATATTTTAGAAAATAATTTGTCTGATTTTGTAACAATAAAATATATTAATAAGCATGAAACGAAGTACCTATCTAATAATTTTTTTGACTCCTCAGAAATTTCTAAAATTTTAGAGATAAGTAAATTTTTAAATGTTAATGAAAAATTCATAAGAGGTTATAATAATACTGAAGATTTGTTTTCATTTAATTATTATACTCCTAATAACACAATAGGTTTTTTATGGTCAAATGGAAATATATTGCATATTCCATTCTTTAAAAGAAAAATGAAATTATTTGATCTAAGTAGAATTAAAAGAATATCATATGAAGAACACGAATTTATAAAAAATATGATGCAAGGGAAAAGAAAAGATAAAAAGTATTATTATTCTATATTGCTTAGATTATTAGGTTTTAACGAAATTGAAACATCAAGATTTTTAAGTATAGATTTGGGAACTGTAGATAAATATTATAAGAATATGGATGATAAGAAAATATTTATAGATAATAAGATTGGAAAAGCTTTTTTTTGTTTTTTTGACAAAAAAAAGTATTTATCATATGTAAATTTAGGAATCCATGATAGTAGTGAACATGACATTGAATTAAATTTAACATCATTAATAACACGAAAAATATAAGGTTAAAATACATTGTTTTATGGTTTTAAAAAGAAACTTTCTCTTTTGTCTTTGAATCTTCTGAATAGTGAAAAAAAATTATATGTAGAGCAGGATAGCATATAACTATCATAGATTTTGAACTTTAATAGGTTGGAATAAAGTTAGCTCTAGTGTGAAGAAATAATGCTCTTTTCTTGCTATTTTAAAAAAATTATGTTAAAATATGTAAGGTTCAATAAATCTGACCCCTATAGAAGTATAGGCGATTAATGAATCTTCTGGAAATACTGTATGAGGATTGCCCTTTGAGGTTTCAGTACTAGGTTGCCCTAGCGATTAATCAATGCATTTATATGAACCAAAAAATAAAATAGGAGGTTTATTTATATAAATTATTTAGGTAATAATTTATAAAAAAAGATGCAATTATGAATATTAATCGCGAAAATGCCATGATGCTTTGGAATAAACGCTATGGTAAAGCAATCAGGGTTAAGGATTTTGCAGGAAGAGAAATAGATAAGGGTTCTTATGGTAATCGTAACAGCAAATACGGCTGGAACCTAGACCATATTTACCCTCAAACTCAAGGTGGTAAAGATTCTGAATCAAACTTGATTTGTTGCCACATCACAACTAATGATGAGAAAGCAAATAAATTCCCATGCTTCATAGCCAATGAAAAAAATTTTGAAATTGTTAAAGTTCAAAATCATTATGAGATTAAGCTTACCTCTGATGAAGAAACTGATGAGGATGATAGTATTAATTTTTTTGATCATTCTGAAGCTTTAGTGTTTTTCAAAGAGTGTCAGGAGAACAAATATTGGATAGGCACAATCCATATCAAATTAAATGGGGTTAAAGATGTTGCCTTATTAGACTTCATTAGGGAAATGTTATCTGATTACGATATTAGTATTAAGCAAATTAATAACACTTGGAATAAAGTAAATGATTTCAAGATTGAGGTTATTATTTTTGGTGTTAATACTAGAGAAGAAACTCAGAATATTTTAGATGATTGTGTTTTGTTAAATACTTATCTTGAATATTATTTTTTGAAGAATAACTATATTTCTTCTTATTCAATTATTAATAATTTATATGATTATAAGTACCAGATTGATGAAGAAGAATTTCAAGAACCAAAAATTGCTATTAATGATAATAGAGGAAATCACCTCATTATCAATGAATTAGTTAGATATAATACTAGTGCTTCCAAAGAAAAGAATCTAGTAAGTTATGACTATAATAAAAATTATTGGATTTATGATTTTTCATATATTCAATTAAGAGAAAATCTAGGAAAGGTAAAAAAATAATTTTTATATAATTTACCTCCTAGATGCTTAAAAGGGTATTGGGCAACAAATACCTTTTATTTTTTTTAATTGCTTATAACATTAAACATTTATGTATGCAAGATTTAGACATCATGTGTAAAAAATTTTCTACTTTTTCAAATTATAGTAAAATAGTAAATCTACAAAAGAATATTTAAAATTTGAAAATGACTGATATATTTTATTTTCTTTAAACAAATGAATTAGTTTTATATGAAATAATTGTTTTTATGAAAAATATTTTACAATATAAAATAAAACATCTAATAATAGAATTTATTTAGAATAAAAGAAAGTTGGTTACTTGAGAAACTTAAAATATTATACTGAAATTATTAGTTCTATATCTAAAAAGATATATATTTCGAATTTAATTATAAAAATTAATCGTTGTAATTTGGCTGAAGTAGTAAAATGCTATAGAAAAATTACAAAGGTTGAAAGGCAATGTAATATGAAAAACATCATTTTTTGGCTATTATGTTATTGAAAATATAAAAAATATGTGGATTCTAAAGAGAAAGACTATATTTCTGTTCTTTTCTGCCCCTTTTAAGAATAATATGATTATCTTGTTGGAAATATTTACACAAATTTAACTTATTTTAATTATGTATTTTCAAAGGAATTAATTTTGAAATTTAATATTGATTTTGACAGGTTGAACTTTAACTCTATTTTAAATAAATGTATTAACTATTTTATTTTAGAGCCAAATAATAAAGAAATGAAAGAACAATTAGAACAAAAAATAAATTTTAAAAAATATTCATTTATAATAAAGTTCACATAAAATAGAATGATTTAATTTGTTTGCTTTTAAATTGTATTTTTTGGTGCATGAATTTAAATTTTAAAAATTTTGGTATATGAAACAAATCTATAAAAGCCAGTGTCAAATAAATAATCTTACCATTGGTAAGAGAAGTAACTTGATCTCACGATTTTAATAATGGTAGATTGCAAAGCATCAGATGAATTATAATTTTTTAAGAGTCTGTATTGTAAACTTTTAGGGGACTAGAACTTAAACGTTAAATTTATGACATCTATACAAATGCAAAATACAAAAGCCCAATTCTCTATTGAATTGGGCTTTTGTTCAATTAAATTATTTTCTTCCTTTTAATTAATTTAAAATCCTAATATTTATTATATTTTTTTTGTTAATTTTTGTATTGCTTCAAATGTTTCATCTGATAAATCGTGTTCAATTTTACAAGCATCTTCCTCAGCAATGCCATTTGGAACCCCGATTTTTTCTAAAAATTCAGTAAGACAAGTATGTCTAGTATAAATTTTTTCAGCAACCTTAAATCCTTTTTCTGTTAAAAGAATATGACTATTCGCATCAATTAAAATATATCCATTTTCTTTTAATTTTTTCAGCATAATTGAAACAGATGGTTTAGAATATTTTAGTTGATTTACAATATCAATTGCGTGAATATCTTTTTGTTTTTTTGAAAGCATTAAAATAGCTTCTAAATAGTTTTCTCCTGATTCTAATAAAGACATTTTTCCACCGCCTAGCACCTCTATTATACTCTATAAGTGAAAAAAATTAAAGAATGTTTATTTTTTATTTTTTTTGCTTTTTTTGTTATCTTTTTTCTTAATTTGTTGTGTCATATGCGATTGTTGTTGGTTGTTGAAGGATCTTTTGGTTAAATCATCATTATAATTTCGAGCAATTTCATTCATTTTCAATAATCACCAATAAAATATATTCAAAAAAAATAAAAAATATGATAAAATATTCTTTAGGTGATAATTATGGAATCTTCTTATATTAAGTTAAACAATACTATAAATACGAGAAGCTTATCCTCATTAGTAAATAAAAATGGTCAGCATATAAAAAAGAATTATTTAATTCGTAGTGATGCTTTAAACCATATTGATCAAGAGGATGTAAAACAGTTAAAAGAAATATATCATATAAAACGAATAATTGACTTTAGATGTGATAATGAAATTATATCAGAACCCGACCTAATGATTTCAACTATAGAATATATTCACTGTCCAGTGTTACCTAATGAACGTGTGGGAATTACAAGAAAGGGTAAGGATGAAGACAGTTTTAAAGAATTTGTAAAAGTTTTACATGAAAATGGAATTCAAAAATCAATAGATTTTATGAGTAAGATTTATGAAGAGTTTCTTACCCCTTTCGCAACTGAAGGGTATAAGAGATTTCTCCATATTTTGCTAGAAGATGTACAAGGGGCAACACTTTGGCATTGTAGTGCTGGGAAGGATCGTGCTGGTTTTGCAACGATTTTAATCTTATATTGTTTGGACTTTGATATGGATGTCATTTTCAAAGATTATATGGATACAAATATCTATTATCAAAAGAAAATTGCAAATCTTACTTCGCTATATGGTGAAAAATATAAAGAAATTTTAGAAACTCTTTTTGGAGTTCAAGAAAACTATTTTCAAATTTTATTCAGTAAAATTAAAGAACAATTTGGTAGTATGGATAATTATTTAGAAAATAATTTATCAATAACGTCTTTAGAAAAAGAAAAATTAAGACAAATATATTTGGGGGATTAAGAAAATGTCTTTATCAGAACTTTTAATGAAATATAAAGAATTTCCTTTAATGAATACACTATTAGAGGATAAAGATTTACTTTTAGAAAAATATATTACAATAAAAAAAATAAAGAAAAATAATCAATTTTTTTATAAAGTTATTCCTTTGGATTTGTTTTTTGAAACCTTAGGTTCTACAACAATATCTATAGTTTTAGATTCTAAGTATAGAGTAATATCTCAAGAATGTGGGTGCCTAGAACATTATAGAAAAAAAGAATGTGCTCATACTACAATATTATATGCTTTGGCTTTAGAGGCATTAAATCCTATGGAATATACTGTAGAATACAAAAAATATAAAACAAATAAGATGTTATTAGATCATAATCATTTGTTGTCAACGTTAATAGAAGATTTAAAAACTAGTTCATCATATTTTAAAAAGATTCATTTAGTGCCGGAAATTTCACTCATTGATTCTAAACTTTATCTTTCTTTGCATATTGGATATGATAAAGAATATATCGTTAAAAGCATTTCTGACTTTATTAAAAATATGGAAAACAATTCTTTTTTCTCTTATGGCCAAAAACTTTCATTTGTCCATTCTTATGAAGTTTTAGATGACGAGTCTAAAGAGTTTTATAATTTCTTATTGAATTTAAGTCATGAGGATTCTTTAAAGAGTATTTTGATTAAAAGGGGTCATTTTTTAACAATTTTAGAAATTTATCGAAATAGTGGGATTTATTATACGAGTCAAGAGAAAACAAAGTATTATACTTTAGTTTCTTTAGAACAGTTAGATATCGTTTTAAATGATCGATTTATAAGTATAAATAAGCCAGAAGGAACCAAAAAGTTGATATGTGGCATCAATTCGGCTTATTTTATAGCCGATGAGAAGATTTATGCTTATCATTTTAAAAAGCGAAATGAAGCCATACTTTTTAGAACTTTATTTAAATGTAATGAAAAAGGACTACTAATAGAGGCTAATGAGGTTTCTTTTATTGGATCTTTACTACCTTTAATTAAGCGTGAAATCCAAATTGAAGATTCTTTTTTTGAAAAATATTCTCTTCCAGAAGTGACGATTGAAACTTATTTTGAATATCAAAATGGAAATATTATATGTCAATATCAATTAAAAGTATTAGAAGAATTTAAAAATACACCTTATGTAAATCAAATTGTTGATGGATATCTTCAAACTTTAAAATCATTTGGTTTTTTAGAAAATGAAAAAGGAAAATATTATTTAAATTCTAGTGAAGCGATATACCAATTTTTAATTGCTGATTTAAATTCAATCAAAAATTATGGTGATGTTTACTTTGATGAATCTATAAAAAAAATTATATTAAAGAAATCAAATAAAATTAATATATCCATCTCTTATCATGTTGGATTACTAGATTTTCAAATTGATGGTGGTAATCTTACTTTAGAGGAAATCCAATTGATGGTACAAGCCTATCAGCATAAAAAGAAATTTATAAAATTGAAAAATGATATCATTTTAGAAATAAAAGAAGAAGATATTAAACCTTTAGATAATTTTTTAGAAGACTTTAATATTGATGTTTCTAAAATAAATCAACCAATTCAAAAGCCTTTAAATTACTTATTAAAGCTAGTTAAAGGAATGGATGATACAATTTCTTGTGATGACAAGGTTCTAGAAATGATTCAGCAAATCCAGCAATATAAAGATAGCAATGAATTGCCAAATGAGCCTTTTTTATCTGTGTTACGACCTTATCAGATTGACGCATTTAAATGGTTAAAAATGCTTTCTAAATTTGGCTTTGGGGGCATTTTAGCAGATGATATGGGACTAGGAAAAACATTAGAAATTATTTCTTTTTTGGCTAGTGATGAGAGTCAAAAGCCCACATTAATTGTTTGTCCAATGAGTCTAGTTTATAACTGGGAAAATGAGTGTATGAAGTGGAACTTGGATTTACCTGTTTGTCTGATTATTGGATCTGCTACTGAAAGGGAAGCAATAATTCAAGGAATTGATTATAATAAAAAAGTAATTTATATTACATCTTATGATTCTTTAAGAAGGGATGTGGAGCTCTATACAAAGACATTCCGTTTTGTTATTGCTGATGAAGCCCAATATATAAAAAATCAAAATACTTTAAAATCAACAGCAATTAAACAGATACAATCTGATATGAATTTTGCTTTAACTGGAACGCCTATTGAAAACGGATTAGCAGATCTTTGGAGTATATTTGATTATTTAATGCCTGGCTATTTAGCAAATTACTCTCACTTTAAATCTCGATATGAAGCCTTAATTCTGCATGATGATGAAGAGGCGTTGGAGCTTCTTCGATTGAGGGTTCAACCCTTTATTTTAAGAAGAACTAAAAAAGATGTTTTAAAGGAATTACCAGATAAAATTGAAGAAATATATTATTGTAAAATGGATCCTGAACAGGAAAAAATATATTTATCTTTTAAAAATGATATAAAGGATAATTTAAAAGAAGGTGGAAATCAGGTTTTAGCCTTAATTACTCGTTTAAGACAAATCTGTATTACACCAGAGTTAATTTATGATCAAGAATTTAATAGTGCAAAATTGGCTTTGGCTTTGGAGCTAATTACAAGAGCGATTGCTTCATCGCATCGAATTTTGGTTTTTTCACAATTTGCAAGTGTTTTTCCTATTCTAGCAAGTATGCTAGCTACTTCTGGAATAAAATACTATATTCTAGATGGAACAACAAAGCCTCATAAAAGAGTTGAATTAGTAGAAGGATTTAATAACGATGAGTCAATTAAAGTATTTATGATTTCTTTAAAGGCTGGTGGCACAGGATTAAACTTAATTGGAGCAGATATGGTAATTCATTTAGATCCTTGGTGGAATGTTTCAGCAGAGAACCAAGCTACAGATCGTGCATATCGAATTGGGCAAACGCGGAATGTTCATGTTTTAAAATTAGTTTGTAAAAATACAATTGAGGAAAAGGTTTTGTTATTACAAAAAGTGAAGAATGAATTGGCTCAAAATATAATTCATAGTCAAGAGGATCATATTTTATTTACAAAAAATGATATTTTGAAAATTTTGGATTGACAAAAAATGGAAAAATCAGTATAATAAAATTAAGAATAATTCTTAATAAGGAGGAAGTATGCAAAGAAGAAATACAAGCCAAAGAAAAATTGTATATGATTCTTTAGCCATTTTAGGCCATGCCTCTACAGAATCTTTAATTGAGTTTATTCAGATGCATCGTAAAGATATTTCTTTAGCAACCATTTACAGAAATATATCTATTTTATTAGAAGATGAACAGATTAAAAGAGTAAAAGTAGAAGGGAAAGATGTTCTTGAAACAATAAAAAAAGAACATTCACATTTTGTCTGTAAGGATTGTAAAAAAATATTTGATGTTCATTTTGATAAGACAGAAACATTATCAAAATTGCAAAGAAAAAGTATGCATCAAATTCAAACTTGTGATATAGTCTTTTATGGATTGTGTCAAAACTGTATGAAAAAGGAGAAAGAAAAAAATGAAGTATGTATGTAAGGTTTGTGGATATGTTCACGAAGGTCCAGAGGCACCAGAAAGATGCCCTCAATGTAAGGCACCAAAAGAAAAATTTGAAGAATTAAAGGAAGGAACAACATATGCATGTGAGCATATCGTTGGAATTGCAAAGGATGCTCCTGAAGACATTGTTAAAGATTTAAGAATGAATTTTGAAGGAGAATGCAGTGAAGTTGGTATGTATCTTGCTATGGCTAGAGTTGCTTATCGTGAAGGATATCCTGAGGTTGGGCTTTTCTATGAAAAGGCTGCTTGGGAAGAGGCAGAGCATGCTGCTAAATTTGCTGAATTATTAGGTGAGGTTGTTACTCCATCTACTAAGAAAAATCTTGAATTAAGAGCAGCAGCTGAAAATGGTGCAACAGCAGGTAAATTAGATTTAGCTACTCGTGCAAAGAAATTAAATTTAGATGCAATCCATGATACAGTTCATGAAATGGCAAAGGATGAAGCCCGTCATGGTAGAGGATTTGAAGGCTTATTAAATCGTTATTTTAAATAAAAAAGAATAGCTCAAAGTAAAAGATTAAGATGTTTATTTACATGTTCTAGTGATTATAAACATCTTTTTTTAATAAATTTTTATAGTTTTAACATTTTATTCCCATAATTCCATGCTATAATACTCTTGTTTTAGAGGTGAAAATATGAAAAAAATGAAATATATTTTAAGTGGGTTTCTTTTATGTTTTTTATTTATTTTTTGTTCTTGTTCAAATGGAACAAAAGACAAAACAGATAAGGAAGTAGAACTTAAAGATAAGGTACAGGTTGAAAGTACATATACGAATACAACATTAAATAGTTCATCCATTGTGGATACTATTGATTCAGTTTATAGTTCCGTTGTAGCGATTGATTCATATTTAAATAACAATTTATATGGAAGTGGTAGTGGCGTTTTGTTTGGTAAAAGTAAGGATTTAAACTTAAGTTTTTTAGTCACATGTCATCATGTAATAGAAAATTGTGATTCTTTTAAAGTTACTTTAAGTGATGATACAATTGTAAATGCACTTCTTGTTGGGGGTGATGCGGAAAGTGATATTGCTGTACTTTCTATAGAAGGAATTGAATATACTTATGCATCATGGTTTTCAGATACGGATACATTACAACTAGGCTCAGGAGTAATTTGCATCGGTAACCCACTTGGGACTCTGCCAGGAAGTGTGTCTACAGGGATTATTTCCTATAACAATCGAAAAATTAAGGTTGATGATTACCATACGATGAATTTAATTCAAACGGATGTTGCTATTAATTCTGGTAACTCTGGAGGTGCATTGTTTAATTATGCAGGGGCTCTAATTGGTATCGTGAATGCGAAATATTCATCTTCAGGAATAGAAGGATTGGGTTTTGCAATCCCTGCAAATCAAGCTAAAAAGATAGTTGATGAGCTAGTTCAAACTGCAATTTATAATACAAAAGATAGAACTTGGCAAACAGGGTTTGTAAATGGAAGATGGAATTTAGGATTTACGCTTGGCTATAGTTATGGAGGATTTACTAGAACAAGTATTGGGATTGCTTCTGCAGCAACAAACTCTACTTCCTCAGATTACGATTTATTGCTTGCTAATGATAGAATTAGTGCTATTACTATAACTTATAAAGATACGTCAAAACCTAGTATATATATGTCAAATATAAATGCTCAAACTACAACAGTGGAAATGATTTATAGCTTTATATATTCGGCAAATTTGAATTTAGAAGATACACTTATTTTTGATATTATGAGAAATGGAGAGAGTAAAAAGATTTCCATTGAATTAAAGCAATACCGATATTTTATTTAAGCCTTAGAAATAAGGCTTTTCTTTTTCTCTTTTCTTGTATTTTTTTTGTTTTTTGTTATAATATATAAGCGTAGAAATGAGGGATTATATATGGCAGATTATAGAGATCTAGCGAATTTAATTTTTCCAAATATTACGGAAACAATTGAGGATTTGGAAAAGAAATATCCAAAACGAAATTTACCAGAAGGAGCAAAGGTGATTCGGTTTGCTCCATCACCAACTGGATTTTTACATACAGGTAGTCTATTTGTATCATTAGTTGATTGTTATTTGGCTCATCAAAGCAATGGAATTTTTTATATCCGCTTAGAAGATACAGATACTAAAAGAGAAATTACAGGGTCAGGTGAGGCTTTAGTTGAACAATTAAAAACATTTGATATTATTCCGGATGAGGGATATATTTCTGAAGAAGCAGAATTGGGAAATTATGGACCATATAAGCAATCCGATCGTTCACATATTTATAACATTTGCATTAAGCATTTAATCGAAATGGGAAGAGCTTATCCATGTTTTTGTAGTGCAGAAGAACTTGCAGAGTTAAGAAAGGAACAAGAAGCGAGAAGAGAGATTCCAGGATATTATGGTAAATATGCTAAATATCGGGATTATCCAATAGAGCAGGCAATTCAAAAGATAAAGGAAGGGACCCCATATATTATAAGATTTAAATCTATGGGAGATCATAATCATAAAGTATTTTTCCATGATGAAATCAAAGGGGATTTAGAATTGACAGAAAATGATCAGGATATCGTAATTTGCAAATCTGATGGACTTCCTACTTATCATTTTGCACACTTAGTTGATGACCACTTTATGCGTACAACTCATATTACAAGAGGAGAAGAATGGTTACCAAGCCTTCCAATTCATTTAGAATTATTTGATACTATTGGTTTTGAAAGACCAAAATATGCTCATTTACCAGTTGTAATGAAAATGGATAATGGCGTAAGAAGAAAGTTATCTAAGCGAAAAGATGAGGAAGCAGCAGTTAGCTATTTCTTAGAACAAGGTTATCCTAAGTATGGTTTTATAGAATATTTACTAACAATCGCTAATTCCAATTATGAAGCTTGGAGAAATGAAAATTTAGATAAGGATTATACTGATTTTCAATTATCATTTGATAAAATGGCTTTAGATGGAGCTTTATTTGATATTGCTAAAGTGGCAAATATATCCAAAGAGCGAATGGCATATCGAAAAGCAGAAGACTTAAAAAATGAAGTGAAGGAATGGGCAAAAAAATACGATAAAAACTTCTATAATCATATTGTACAAAATGAAGATTACTTTGTTTCTATTTTAAATATAGAAAGAGAAAAAGAAAAGCCACGTAAAGATTATGCGAAGTATTCAGACATTTATCCAATTATATCATTCTTTTATGATGATGTTTATGAACAAATAGATTTAAAACAATTAGAATGGAATCCAGAAATATCTAAGAGTGAAATTAAACAAGTATTAGAAGACTATGTGGAAAATATCGAATTGAATCTATCAGAAGAAGAATGGTTTAATTCAATTAAAGAATTAGCGGTTCGTCATGGATTTGCAGATAATATAAAAGTATGGAAAAAAGATAAAACGGCTTATAAGGGACATGTAGGAGATATTTCTGAATTTTTACGATTATCCTTATCTGGTAAAAAGAATTCTCCCAATTTATATTATGTACTCCAAATTTTAGGTAAAGATAAAGTAATAAATAGAATAAAAAAAGTAATAGAAACTTTATAAAAAACTTGAAAAAAATAAAAATTATGGTATAGTAATATATGTAACTTTGGTTGCATATATTCTAGCCTTGGCCTGTTGGTGAAATGGTTAACACATTGCCCTCTCAAGGCAACATTCATGGGTTCGAACCCCATACAGGTCACCATGATAAAGAAACACAAGTAATACGTTGAGATTACTTGTTTTTTTATGCATAATTTTACTTGGATTTACCAAATCAAACCGAATTACGCAAAATTACACAAAAATATATTTTTGGTTAAGCTCGAGAAAAAAGTACATTTTATTGATATTTAGAAAAAAAATTTTACCAAGATATATCACTGAGTGAAAGGTCAAACTACTCCTCTAGTCAAGTAGGGGGTTCGGACTCACACAGGACATAAAAAAGACCATTCAAATGATCTTTTTATCAATTTCTTATATAAATACCAGTTTTGTAAATGAATCTCGTTTTTCTTATTTTATATGCGTAGTTTGTTTCAAAGAGTGGTTGGGATTTGCTTGGAAGATAATTGATATCTTCAGAGCTCACTAAAAATTCTAGTTCATTTCTATTAATGACTATCACATTCTTTAGTAGGCTCTTGAAATCTATATTATCTAGGAATTCCAAATTTTCTGGAATCTTTTTATTTGTATGTAGAATTTTAGTTCGTTTTATAGTTTTTTTTAGAAAAATGTGATACAATGAGGCTCAAATCAAATAACAATTTTAGAAAAATTAGAAATTTCATTATGAAAAACAGCCATTTAATGACAAGATGTAAAATGGGAGGATGAAGATATGGATATTTTTACTAAATATGGTATTAAAATAATAAATGGTAAGCGATATTATGAACTAAATATGAATGAAAGAATTTATGGATATGAATTGGAAAATACCATTCCATACCTTTTTAAATATAAAGATTTTGTAGTTCAAACATCAAAATGGAATCAATTGTCTTTAGAAGTAATAAGATATGTAAATGATTTGAATCCTAAATCAAACGAAGAACTTGTTTCTATGATGTATGATTTCAGTAAAGCATCGGTATTTTCATACGAAAAGAAGACAAATTTTTCTCCTTTCAACAATATATTTTTGAATACAAATCATACGGCAGGACATCAATTTAGATCTTTACAAACTATTTTAATTAATTACAATGTAAATCTTGATGAGTGTTATTTTCTTATTAGAAGGCATATAAAAGCTGAACCAATAGAAGTTAAGAATTATTTTAGAAATATTACTATGAAGCAATACAAAAAATATCTTTTATTAAAGGGATATGATGATACTAAATCAAATGTTTTAATTGGTAATATTGATTCATTAAATAAAGTTTTAACTAGCATGTCGACAGCGTTTAATGACTTTTATTTGTTTGATGATTACTACTATTTTACTAATTATAAAAGTAAATTTTTTAAATATGTTAATTCCAAATATTTTTCTAACGAAAAAATTGCGAAAAATTCAGAGGCTAATTTGGAACTTCTAGATTCGTTTTACAAAAGTAGATTTATATTTGAAAATGAAAATTTATTAGATGTAGTGACGAAATTAAAAAATCTTATAGTTTTTGAAACACAACTTTTGTTCGAAGAATTAAACACAGAAGTGATAAGTTCGAATAAAATTTTTGGCATAATGCGTTTGAAATATAGAGAGTTAATGAATAGTTTAGGTGTTTATAACAATTCTAATGATTTTTTTAAAATTTGTGAATTATTATTAAGCAAAAAATATAGAATTAAAAAACCATTTATTTCGACTTCAACTTTAATGAAATTATCGAATGAAGAACTAATGGTGTCATATGCATATTCCTTAGACAAAATAACTGTATCAGGCTTATCAAAATATGCTGATAAAATGCATTTTAAAAAGTTAGATAATCTACTTCAATTTATGAATGAAGTAAGTGATGATTATATTCAAATAAGTATTGATACACTAATAAAAAAAGAATTATTTGAAATAAGTGATGATGCTCTAGAAAAAATAAAAGAAGAAATTTGTTTCTATATCAATACTGTCGGGAATATAGACACAACCAGTTATTTAGGTTATGGTGTATATCCGCAACTAGAATTTAAATGGAATAAATATTTACTTGTGGGAATTGTTAGAACTTTTTTTGATGATCATTTTGAGATAGAATATACAGAAAAATCATATAAAACTACGGATTATATCATAAGAATGAAAAAAAATTAAAAGACATATCTATGTCTTTTTTATTTATAATTTCGAAATAATATAAAAATAATTTTAAAATATTATAAAATAATTATTTACATTTGTGTGATTTGGGTATATAATTTAATTATAATCAAAGAAAAAGGTAAAAATTATGACAGAAAAAAAGAATATAAAACGAGAAAATTTTATCCGTATATCCGAGAGTCGCGTTTCAAAGATTATAATTTTATTTGAACAGTTGACAAATTTAAATAATTCTTCTTTTTATGAATACTCAGAAGAAGATGTTGAAAAAATTTTCTTTACAATTGAAAAGGAAATGAAAAAGTCTAAAGAGATATTATTGAAATCTAAAAAGAAAAAAAGCACAAGATTTGAATTATAGAAAGGCGGTATAAAATATGAATGAGTTGAAATGGCGATTTCCATTATCAAGTGGTGGAGAATTCAAAGGTATAAGTAGTGGTGATGAAGAAACTTTTAAAGAGTTTCCTTTTAAGGCATTTGCTAGAGAGTTATTACAAAATTCAATTGATGTTAGATATTCTGATGAAGAACCAGTAAGAATCGAATTTGCGGAATTTGAGTTAAATAAAAATGAAATTCCTGGAATATTTGATTATTTGAATGCACTAAAAAGATGCAAAGAATTATGGTCATCAAAAGAAGATTATGGAAAAATATATCAAGATATGATTGACTATGTTGAATGTAATGATGTTTTTCCGTGCTTGAGAATTAGTGATATGAATACAACTGGATTGATAGGAATTGAAACTACTGACCTAGAAGAAAATAACTACCTTGCTTTGGTTAAGGGCACTGGTTTTTCTTCAAAGAAAAAAGGCGTCTTAACGGGAGGCTCTAAAGGTGTAGGTAAAAATGCATCATTTTTATTGTCAAAATTAAAAATGGTATTCTATTCCACTAAGACGAATAATTCTCAAGGAACTATTGGAGTCACTAAACTTGTTTCTGGATATGCAGATGATTCTGTTTCAAAAAACAGGGCACTGACCCAGGGGACAGGGTTTTATTCAATTGGAGAAGAATGTAATCCTAGTTATGATATTTTAAACATTGATCCAAATTTTTTAGATAGAAGGATGAAAAATGGTACTGATGTTTTTGTGATTGGAATGCAAAAAAGTGATAAATGGGATAAAGAAATAATAAAAGAGATTATTAGCTCTTTTATGGTTGCCATTAAAGAGAAAAGTCTTGAAGTTTCTTTCAATGGAACAGAAATTAATTCTAATACTTTACCTGAATTAATGGAATTAGATTTTTTAAAATTAGATAAGTCTATCGTTGCACAGTTTGATATTTTATATTCTGAAACAGATATTCATGTTTTTGATATTTCAACGGAACTAGGTACATGTACTTTATATTTGAAAGCATACACTAAACAAGATGAAGCAAAGGCAACAAACAAATGCTTTATGGTAAGACATCCTGGAATGTTTATTAAAGCAAATAATTATGCGAATTATAATATTTCGGCTTTGTGTAAGATAAAAGATGATACTTTAGGAAAAACATTATTAAGCATTGAAAACCCTCAGCATACTAGTTGGCAAGTACAACGAATTGCAGATCCTTACGAAAGGAAAGAAGTAAAAAATTGTATTGCAGAAATAGATAATCAAATAAATGATTATATCTTATCGGTTTTGCAAAGTGGTGAATCTATACCAATTGATCCACTTGGTGCTGGAGATTACTTGCCTGATATTGATGAAGGGAATTTGCCTACAGAAAGTGAGGGTGAAAAATCAAAAGCTAGTAATGATGATGTAATGCAAACTGCATTTAAAGAAAATGTTACTTATGAAAAAAATGCTAATGAAGAAGCAGAGGATGGAAAGGGGCTTCAACCTGTAGAAGGTTCAGCTGAAGAAAGCGGTAATGATGTTGAGGTTCCATTAGGTCATAATGAAAAGCACGGTGGTGGTTCGCATCCAGGAACAGAGCCAAAAGGATTAAAAGAAGGGGATTCCATATTATTTAAAAATGCCAAGTTAAAAGGTGTTAGATACAAGGTCATATCAATTGATAAAAATGTGGGGCAAATAAGAGTTGTATTGATATCTCCTATTAATGCAGATAATTGTTACCTGAGTTTAAATATGTTAGATGACCATAACTCACCAACAGAAGTACAAATTATAGAAATGAAAAATAATGGTGTGCAAATTGAATCAAAAGACAAGCTTGAATTTGGTCCATTTGAAATAAAAGAAAATTCAAAGATTGTTTTAGATGTTAAAACAAATATAAATGGTTTCTTTGGATGTGAGGTGAAGATTATATGCAAATAAGAGGAAAGCTATTTCCATATCCTATTTTAAATAAAAATGAAGTTTTTTCTAATTTTATCAAAAAATCATTTGATTTGAAATTTGATAATGCAAGTACAGATGATAAATTAATTCTGCACAATGTTACTTATGTAATTGATGCAACTGCAATTAATGAACTCATCAAAGAAGAAAAAGTTGGAGTTGTTTTGGTTGTTGAATGCGCTGATACAATAATGAGAAAAACTTTTGATGTCACAAATACAAAAGTAGACATAACAATATCCAACCAAGAATTAAATGGAAAAGTTGAATTTTCTTTATTTGCTTATGCTAAAGTCAATTTTGAATATTGCCCCAGTGATGTTGATGAAGATTATAATAACATTACATTTCAAATTGAGAAATATGACATTTTATGTGTAAATGATGGGATTTCCAAAATAGTTTTGCATAAAGATACAGAAGAAAGTTTGGTGAAATCTATCTTTTCCATTCAATCTTTATCAGAAATGGCAGATGGATTATTTAATGTTCAATATAAAAATTCAAAAAAAATTTTGATTAGTATGTCTGAATATGATCATACAAATTATAATGTGGTTTATTCAATGCCTATTTTTCAGGAAGTTTTTTTCAATATGATACTAATTCCAGCATTATCTCAGGCTCTAACAGAATGTTTTAATGATGTGAAAAATGGTGCAGAATTAGATGATATTATTGTTAATTACCAATGGTTTGCAGCAATTTTAAAGCAATATAAAAGACTGAAAGGTGAACAATTGACAATTGATGTTATAAAAAATATTCAACAGCCTATAGCATTTGCTCAAGAAATACTAGGAAAGCCTATAAAATCTGCATTGGAAAAATTAATTGAAAGTACAAAAAAGCAAAATCAAAATGCGGAGGAGGAATAATTTATGGCTAATATTAATGTTAAAGTTTTATCAGAGGATGCATATATTTTTTTGAAAAATCATCTTGAAGAGGTGACAAAAAAAATAATAGAAAATGATGATAACTTTTGGATTGAATCGACATTTCCTTCACCTATTTTTATTGATAAAAAAATTTTTATTCCAGATTTCCAATTGACCGAAAATCAAGATTCTAAGGATAAAGATATTGATTTTGATAATTCTATAAAGCTATATGAATCATTAAGAAGTATTCCTAATTTCATTTTGTGTGATGATAGATTTTGGTTATGGTTGCACTTTGAAAAATTTTATACTGTAGTAAAAAGTATGATGAAGATTAATGGAGTATCTACTATTAAAGATCATTGGCTTCATTCAGGAGGTGCAAGAAGAGGAATATTCTTCGGAGTGCTATCAAGATGCTATTTTAGGATTGCATTAACTGTTGATACCAAATTAACTGATAAATATGAATTGTCTAGATGGATAATTGATAATCCTTTAAGATTTAGAGAGTTTACTTGGCGTAATTTTTCTTCTGAAAAACACTTAATAAGAGGATGTATTAAAGGAGAAAAAAAAGCAATAGAAGAAGTGCCTAATGCAAGAGAAACAGGTGAATTGTTCGCTAAAATTGCAAAGTATGTGTCTAATATTGGAAGTGTAAGATTACTTGATGTCATATCTGAGATAGACATAGAGGA
The DNA here is from genome assembly GCA_910584005.1 of uncultured Anaeroplasmataceae bacterium. GTDB lineage: Bacteria > Bacillota_I > Bacilli_A > Acholeplasmatales > Anaeroplasmataceae > Pelethenecus. The sequence goes on from CAJTXR010000002.1 coordinate 174,862, forward strand.
GATGGTTTATTTAAAAACCAAAGAACTATTAAAAGCATAAAAAGGAGGTGCACCTATGAAGCCTTTTGTTAAATGGGCAGGCGGAAAAAGGCAAATATTGTCTAAAATTAAAAATTATATTAATGATGCAATATCCGAAGATACTAATTGTTCTTTTAGATACATTGAACCATTTTTAGGAGGAGGAGCCGTTTTATTTGATTTAGCACCTTCTAAAGCAATAATAAATGATTTGAATGAAGATTTAATAAACGCATATAGAATAATTGCCAGTGACAGATATGAAGAATTAATTTCATTACTAAAAAAGTATAAGACTAATTATGATGATGATAAAGATGGTACATATTATGATACAAGACAAATGGATAGAGCTCCAGAATGGAGTACCAAAGATCCTGTTGAAAGAGCTGCAAGAATGATTTTTTTAAATAAAACATGTTATAATGGATTATATCGAGTCAATAGTAGAGGGGAATTTAATACTCCCATTGGTAGATATATGAATCCTACTATATGTGATGAAGCAACTATAAGAGATGCCCACAACTATTTGTCTAAAAATAATATAATCATAATGAACGAATCCTATGAGGTAGTAATGACTGAAGCTGGTGATGGAGATATTGTTTATATCGATCCACCATACGATTATCAAGATGATGATGGATTTACAAAATATCAACTTCAAGGATTTACATTTGAAGATTTTAGAAAACTAAAAGAAACCTGCGATAAAGCTATTGATAGAAGAGCGATAATTATCTTAAGTAACAATGCTACGGATAAAGTAATAGCTTTGTTTGAAGAAGATCCAAGATATAAAATAAGTTATTTTCCAGAACATATTTCTACATTGAGAAATATTAATTCTAATGGGAGTGGAAGAAAAACGGGTAAGGAAATAATTATTTTAGGTATGCCTGATGGAATACCTTTTCCACAAGCTAATGATATAAATAAGGTGATTGATTTAGCGATGCTAAATGAAGAGGATTTAAAAAACAAAGACAAATTACTAAAAGATCTAAATGTAAATAATGAACGACAAATTGCGTATTATTTATCTGCTTTAAAATTTTTTGGTTATATAAATAACAAATGTCAATTTACCTCAAGTGCTAATTTGGTGAGAAGTAATAGGGAAACATTAGAACAAGATATTATTTCTCAACTGCTAAATAACAAAATATTCAAAAAAACATTAGATAATTATTTATTAAATAAAAGAATTGATATAGAGACTATTGCTCAAGATTTGATAAAAATCGAAAAAATCACTTCAGAAACCACTGCAATGCGGAGAGCATCAACTGTTAGAAAATGGATTGAATGGCTTATTTTAAAGAAAGGATTTTGATGAGCATATAGTTATTGAACCGTTTTTTTTGGCACAATTCCAAATCTGTTTGTTGTAACAAAAAAGTTTTATTTTTTCTTGTAATTTTGTATCAAAAACATATCTTTTATTAGAGTGGATGGGGTACGAATTGCCCATTTTCAGTTAATTTTCATTAAAATTGGTATTACTTCAGTACGCCTAACCTTTTTTGAAGGTATTATATCAGTACGCTTAAGACATCTTAAGAGAACACAGATAATACGTTGAGATTATCTGTTTTTTTTGCCTAAATTTTATGGGTATATACCTCTTTGGGTTCTTGCTACACAAATGACTTTTGGAATGATTAGTAAATTTTATGAATGCATGCCAATTTCTTGCAGAATGTCAGTTGCTAAAATCTATAACTTGCCAGAAAATCATTTAAGAACTATTCTAAAAATTTTAACGTTAATTAGAAATGCATGTGCACATGGGAATCGAATTTATTGCTTTAGTCATAAGTTTTCTTTGCCTAGTAAATTTGAGAATGATAATTTTAAAGCTATTCAAAATTTTTTAAATAATGGATATGGAAAAACGGATTTATTTTCTGTTATTATATGTCTTAAAATCCTTTTAGATAATAAGACCTTTAAATCCTTAATCAATAGTATTAAGAATGAAACAAAGTATATTCATAGTAATTTACATAGTGTCAAAATTGAGGAGATATACAACTATATGGGATTTCCTGAAAATTGGGAACATATTTTAGATTGATATAACATATAATATAGTAGGTTCTTATTCACTTGTTTTTTCATAAGAATAGTATTGACTTTAAAATGAAAATAATTTATAATAAGAATCGGATAGCACCTTGGAAACTTTTGAAGCCCAGGGTCTGAACAAGGGTTGCGGCCCTTGTTTTTACTTTTCACCTCAATTTTATATCTAAAATGGTATCTTTTATTAGGGTGAATGGGGTATGAACTACTCATTTTCAGTCGATTTTCATTAAGATTGGTATTACTTCAGTAGACTGAAGACATCCTTAAGAGAACACAAGTAATACGTTTTGATTAATTGTGTTTTTAATTTCTAAATTCGCTTGATTTAACCAATTAAGTCGAAAAAAATTATTTTATTAGGCCAGAAGTGGGGGTTAGGATAGGTGTTGCGTTAGTACAAAAACTAATCTTTAAATATGCAAAGAGTGGGGTGATGTTTATGAAAAATAAACAAAAAAAGAATCATAAGTGGTCAATAACAACAATAATTTTTTCATTAATCATATTCACAACACTTTGCCTTCTGGCCTAATAAAATAAATACATTAAGTAAAAAAATAAGTGCAATTGCACTTATTTTTTATACTTTATTTTTAACTTTAAGTGAAGCAGCAGATACTCTAAATCTTTTAAACAAATATAAATAAATAATAGCACATAAAATAGCTGCTTCAATAATAAAACATGATAACAATGTAATAGGGTTTACCTCAAAGAAAAAGTATATCGTATGATCAAAACTTTTTAAATGATAAGTTCCTAAGATACCAATTAAAAATCCTAAAACAAAGCTAGGTAATAATTTTAGATAAAGTTTAATCGAATATGTATTTATAATTTTGGTTTTAGATATTCCTAAATTTCTTAAAATAACGATATCTTGTATTTGCTGGTTTATATAATTACTAGTATCTACAAGGATAAAAAACAGGCTAAATATAAGAAGTATGCTTGCTATTACTAAATAGACAAGAGTAATGACATTTTTCATAAGCCAATCTACAGATTTATAATAACCTGTAGCTTCGATTTCATATGAGATTCTTGCTTCATTTAAGATAGAAGTCACTTCTTCTAGTTGAGTAGTATGAAAAATGTTAGGTTTATGTTCTTGATAATAATCAAAATCATTTAACACAAATTTGATACTTTTATCATCTAAATATAAATTATCTTTTATAAATTCTGTAACTCTTATAATTCTTTTAAAACCAAATTCTTGAAGATTTGAATCAAGATGGTTTTCACCTAAACAAATTGCCCTTCCTACTACAATTTGTGGGGCTTCTGGATTATATTTTTTATATATACTATAAGGTAAAACTCCAAAATCTAAAGAAGAATTATGAAACGCATAGTAGGAATCAGGAAATAATATACCTTCAACTTTACTATCTACGATTCCGACAACATCATATGTTTTATCTGCAAGGATTTTTGATCCTAAAAAATCCTCTTGTTTCTGAATATATACTTTTTTTAATGGAATTTTGCCTGGAGCACTAAAATCTTCGAATTGCCCTTCCTTTAATAAACGATTTGCAAGTTTAGAAGATAAATATACAGGTAAATTCTCTGTATTTTCAATTTGAATAGAAGAAAGAATTTTTTCATCATTATATGGATATAATAGAATTTCTTGGTTCTTAATACTCAAGGTTTTATATGTTTTAATAAAATTTTTCTCAATAGGAATTTGAAAATCATTTATATAAATAGTATATTGAAAATATCCTTTATCTTTTATAGCTTCAAATGTTTTAGAATAGGGTAAGTCTGTTTTAATATAATGATTTGGAATAGGGCAGGATTGATATTTATATCCAGTTATATTTGCAAAAATAAAGCATATTAAAGTAGTTAAAGCAAACATATAAAGAATGGTTATGAAGCTGGTTTTTCGTTTTAAATTATAAGTTTCTTTTATATAAGTTAATAAATTGAAACTAGAAGGGGTTTGCTTAATTTCAAAATTATTTGTATACTCAATTTCTGTATCATTATCCTCTACTACCCTTCCATCAGCAAGTTTAATTATACGATCACTATATTTGGTAACCAATTCAACATCATGACTCACAAGGATAACAAGCATGTGAGTAGAAAGTGATTTTAGAATTTGCATAATTCGCATTCGATTTTTTAAATCTAGATTTCCTGTAGGTTCATCTGCTAATATATAGGCAGGTTTTTTTATTATAGCTCTTGCGATACTCACTCGTTGTTTTTCGCCACCAGAGAGCATAGAAACGCGTCGTTCCTTTAAATTTAAAATATCTAATGCTTTTAAAGTATCATCTAATGCTTGGTCAGTTGCTTCAAGATATCCTATCCGTATATTTTCTTCAACAGTTTTATTTTCTAATAAACCAAAATCTTGAAATATAACTCCAACATTTTGATAACGAAAATCATCATCTACTTTGATATTATCATAAGATACATTCCCAGAAGTAGGGGTATCAATTCCTGCTAGAATATTTAGCAAAGTTGTTTTTCCACAGCCAGACGGTCCAAATATGCTGACTAAACCAGCTTCTGGAAAATTTAATGTTATATCTTTTAGAGCATAAAACTGATTTATTTTGTTTTTGTCATAGCATTTACTTAAATTTTGAACAGATAACATTATTTTTCCTCCTTTATGATAGAATCATAATTTTCAAATATGTTTTTACATACATTGTATATTACTAAGATAAACGAACCAAATGGAAGTAAATAATAGTACCACATCTGAAAAGGTCGGACAAGATATATGAAACTAGAAGCAATTAAAATGAGAATTGTGGATATAAGAATAGGGAATATAATATATAGGTAAATTGTTTTATTGGAGAACCCTACTTTCTTTAAAATTATAAATTCTCTTTTTTTCATTGTTATAATTTTTTTCAGACTAATTTTCAAAAGAACATAAATGGATAATGCTATCCCAATATTTATAGCAAAGAAAGCACTGTTTCTAAAAAATAATGTAGGATTTTCAAGAGGAAATTCAATATCTTGTTCTTTAAAAGTATAATATCCTAATTTTGAAAGCTTTTGATCTACTTGCATAATATCTTTTAAACTACATATTACATACAATGACTTTGCTTGTAATTCTAAATCCTCAAAAAAAGTATAAGAGATTTTTGCATTTTCTAAATTATATTCTATTAAATTGACTTTAATTTCTAAGTTATTTTTCCAAACAAGCATAGGATTTTCTATTAAAGCTGTTAAAATATTTTCATTGGAATCAAACCAAGATTTTGGTAATGTAAGATTTTCATAAGAATTTGTTAAATCAATAATTAATTTTTTATCAACCGTAAATAATTCTTTAGATTCTTCTGCATAATCCAGTTCAAAACTAAGACCAAAATCTGTATTTTTAATATTAAAATCTTTTTGAATATTATATGTGCTTTGAATATAGTTGAAGGTAGAATCAGATAGATATACAATATTAGTTTCAGGAATAATTCGTTTTGGACGAATTAGGTCTACGCATTTTAACTGATAATAAGGTCGTGGAACAGAAAGTAGTGGAAGAACACCAGGTATCCTAATATCAAGATAACATTTCTCTGAAAAATAAGTTAATTTATTTATAGAGGAAATAATACATTCTCCAAAGTTAAGCGTGTCATCAATCATAATATAATATGGATTCATATTATTATCTCCAATTCCTTCCACATAAGTTCGTGCAGAATATAATTCAGGAACGAAAATACTTTCTGTCCCTTTTATATTTTTAAATTCATTTACGTCTGTTTCAGTTAAATAAGAATAATCATTTTTTTTAACTTCAATAATTGTATTGTCTTTAATAAACATAGGAATATTATAATCACTTACAAAATAATCTCCAATTATATTTCCAGTAAAAAGAAGAGCTCCACACAAAAAGAGAATCATAAACAAATAAAAGAAATGTGAAAAATTCTTTTTTACTTGCATCATGGTTAAAAGCGAAGCTAATAAATAATCATTCTTTTTAACAGGAGATGTATCCTTATAAGTGCTATATGATACTTCCTTTATTTTTTTGTCTTCAATTACTTCCCCTTCACTTAGTGTAAGTTTTCGGGTTACATATTTTTCTATTTGTTCATAATGATGGGTAACTAAAAGAACGAGTTTATCTTTAGCATGAGAGAACAACAATTCTAAGATCTCTTTTCCAGAGGTACTATCTAGGTTAGCTGTAATTTCATCTCCAAGTATAATTGGTGCATCCTTTAAAATCGCTCTTGCAACTGCAAGTTTCTGTTTTTGACCACCAGATAATTTACTTGCCTTTTTATTTTTAAATCGTAGAAAGCCGATTTCTTTAATGATTTCCAAAGCTTTATTTTTGGCTTCCTTGTAAGAGTCGTTCATTAGTAAACGAATTAATATAAGATTATTTAATATAGAATATCTTTCTAAAATACCATAGTCCTGAAAAACTACAGAAATATATTTTTTGCGATAATTTTCATAATCAAATGAATCATATTTAGAAATGCCATCATTGTTTATATAGATTTCACCATTTTCAAAGGAATCAAACCCACCAACCATATTGATAAGAGTTGTTTTACCAGAACCTGATACACCTGTAATCGCAACAATTTCACCAAGCTTAAACTTTAAAGAAATATCTTTTAATCCAACTTCTACTCTCGAATCATTATTATAATATTTATAAACATGTTCTAAACGATATAAATCATCTAGAGCTTCATTTTCAAGAACAAGTTGTCTTTTCCCTTCAAGGAGTTCATCAATGGAAATTTCCAAAACCTCACATAATTTTTTCATATATTTTGGTTCTGGAAGTCCTTGACCGTTTTCCCATTTACTAATTGCTTTATTAGAAACGCCTACAAGTTTACCTAATTTACTTTGAGTTAAATTTTTCTCTTTTCTTAAAAGCGCTATAAAATTTCCTATTTCATAATTTTTATCCATAATTAAAACCTCCATTGATATATTTATACTATAAACATAAATACAATTTCTATTAAAAAGTTAAAAAAAAGTCTACGAATAGTAGAAATTAATTAAAATTCTAAAAAAATGGAGGTGTTATGGAAAAAAATAATTCATAAGATAATCTAAAAATAAAATCAATCCTCTTATTTTTATTCCTATGGATTTTTTTATTTAATTTTTACTATTTTGGCAAAATGAGGAAAAATAAAAATTTAAATAGCTTAAGATGAAACTATTAACTATAGAAGAAATTGCTGTATTCCTATGATATTAAGTAAGACATACTATCGTAGTAGCAATGAAATAGATAAAAAGTATCCTGTTGTTAGTATTTAAATAAAATAGAATATTTTTATAGCAATAATTAGTCCACTTGCGATTGAATAATCTAATAAAAAAGTAAAATTTAATTGACATTTTTGTCAGAATTTGATATAAATTGAGAGTGTAAGAAAAGGAGAGTTATTATATGAAAGTAGCAATTGTTTCAGATAGTAATAGTGGAATTACCCAAAAAGAAGCAGAAGAGCTTGGAATAAAAGTCGTTCCAATGCCTTTTACTATTGATGGTGAAGAATATTTTGAAGATATTAATTTGACTCAAGAGCAATTTTATAAATTTTTATTAGGCGATGTAAATGTATCTACTTCACAGCCATCTATTGGCTTTGTTATGTCTTTATGGGATGAGCTTTTAAAAGAGTATGATCAAATCGTATATATTCCTATGTCAAGTGGATTATCAGAATCTTGTGCAACTGCACTACGTGCCGCTAAGGCAGATTACGAAGGGAAAGTATTTGTGGTAGATAATCAAAGAATTTCTGTTACACAACGGTTATCTGTTTTAGATGCAATAGAGCTTGCTAAGAAAGGCTATACAGGTCAAGAAATTCATGATATATTGATGAAAGTTAAGATGCAATCTGATATATATATCATGGTGGATACTCTTAAATATTTGCGAAAAGGGGGTAGAATTACCCCTGCAGCTGCTGCAGTAGGTGGTTTATTAAAGATTAAACCTGTATTAAGAATTTTTGGAGAGAAATTAGATAAGCATCGAATGATGAATCGTACGTTAGAAAATGCAAAACGAATTATGATTGAATCTGCTAAAAATAGTATCCAAGGATTTTTAAAGGATGTAGATGGTAGAACAGATAATATTCATTTTGCGGTTGCTTATACTGGAACAGATACATCTGCTGCAGAAGTATTTGTAAAAATGATTGAAGAAGAGTTTGGCGTTCAAAATGTTCTTTGTAATCCATTATCTCTTTCTGTTTCCTGTCATATTGGAGATGGAGCTTTAGCGATAACGGTTACCAAAAAATTACCAGATAACTTATAAAGAATCAATGGCAAGGAATTGCCATTTTTTTCCTATGTGTTTCATTTTTATTGTGAAATGGCAAAAAGTATTGTATAATAAATAAAGTGAGTGATTATATGATAAAGAAAAGTAGAATTAAAATTCATCCTTATGTATTTATAATTTTAACATTTTTATGTGTAATTTTGCTTGGAACCTGTTGTTTAATGCTTCCTTGGGCAGTTACTGATGGAAAAAGCCTCGGATTTGTAGATGCTTTATTTATGTCTACTTCTAGTGTTTGTGTCACAGGACTTTCTGTTATAATACCGGCTGCTAAACTTAGTATTTTTGGTAAAATTGTTATGGCACTATTAATGGAGGTTGGAGGACTTTCATTTTTGACCATTGCGGTTTGTTTTTTTGCTATGCTAGGTGGAAAAATAGGAATTGGAAATCGTTATTTATTGAAAGAAGCATTAAACCAAAACTCTTTGGCAGGAATTATTCATTTGGTTAAAAGAATTATTTTAATTTCTTTTATCATTCAAATTTTTGGTACTTTTTTAAATTATTTAGCTTTAATGAAGACTTATAATTATGAATTTTGGAAAACATTTGGAGTTTCTATTTTTCATTCAATTGCTTCATTTAATAATGCTGGTTTTGATATTTTTGGAAATGGAAGTTTAATTCCATTTAAAGATAATATTTTACTTAATATCTCGACAATTTTATTAATTGTCAGTGGGGGATTAGGTTTTATTGTTATAGAGGAAATCGTTGCAAAGCGGAGTTTAAGAAAATTATCTATTCATAGTAAGATTGTTTTACTCATGACATTTTTTCTTATATTAAGTGGTATGTTTATATTTAAGATATCTATGTGGAATGATATTACATGGCTTCAAGCATTATTTACATCTGTGACTTGTAGGACGGCAGGGTTTACAAGTATTGATATGTCCCATTTACCGCCAGCAGCTTATGTAATGGCTGTTGTTCTTATGTTTATTGGAGCATCTCCTTGTTCTACAGGAGGCGGAATTAAAACTACAACTTTATTTGTTATGTTTTTAACTTTCATTTATTATGCAAGAGGAAAAAAACCGAAGATTTTCCACCGAAGAATATCAGATAGTTCTATTTTTAAGGCATTTGTATTGTTTGGTGTTGCTGTTGTGATTGTATTAGTTGCAACTTTGATTATTGGCCTTAGTCAGCCTAATTTAGGTATTAGTGCAATTTTGTTTGAGGTTGTATCTAGCTTTTCAACCACAGGATTATCTTTGGGAATTACACCTGCTTTAAATAGTTTTAGTGAAATTGTACTATGTTTTATGATGTTCTTTGGAAGATTAGGACCATTGACTATTATTGGAGTTGTCAATCATAACTGGATGACAGAGTCAAAAGAAAATATACAATATGTTGAAGAGAGGATTATCATCGGATGAAAAAGAGTTTTGTTGTTATAGGATTAGGCCGCTTTGGTGCATCAGTTGCTAAAGCATTAACCAATTTAAATTGTGATATTTTAGGAGTAGATATTTCCGAAGATTGTGTTTCGGACATTATTCGAGATATAGAGCATTGCGTTATTGCAGATTCTACTAAGTTAGCGACATTAAAAGAATTGGGAGTCGCTTCTATTGATCATGCGGTTGTTGCAATCGGAAACAATCTAGAGGCTTCTATTTTAACGACAATGAATTTAAATACTTTAGGTGTTAAACACATAACGGTAAGAAGTGATTCTACGAATTATAAAGAAATGTTTAAACGATTAGGAGCTACCGAAGTTATTGTTCCAGAAGAAGCATCCGCCATTTCTTTAGCAAATCAAATTGCAAGTGATGCAATTTTAGATTATTATTCTATAGATGTGAATTATGCTATTGTCCAAATAGCAGTAGGAGCTAAATTTAAATCAAGAACATTGATCGAGATGGATTTACGTAATAAATTTGATGTTAATATTGTGGGTATTATTCATAATGATGAATTTTATATTCCTCGAGGTACTGACTCTTTAGAACCATTAGACATTATGGTTTTAGTTGGAACAAAACAAAAAATTAGAAAAGTAGAAGCATTTATAAATCAAGAAGCAAACTAGGGTGAGAATATGCGAGCATTGGTCGTGTACAATGGTTTTAGTGGAAAAAGTAAAATCCTGAAACATATCGATTACATTTGTCAAAAATTAAAAACTAAATATGAAATCGTTGAAACCTTTCAATCTACAGGGCCTAACTCTATTCGTGATTATGTAATTCAAAATGCCAAAGATTTTGATTTGGTTTTGGCTGCTGGTGGAGATGGATCAATTAATGAGGCAGTAAACGGCCTTATGATGATTAAACCTAGGCCAACTTTAGCTTATGTTCCAACGGGAACTTGTAATGATACGGGTAAAACACTAGGATTAAAGAAAAGTCTTAGAAAAACAATGAAAATTATTTTAGATGAGAATAAGACTTTTTTAGATGTAAATCAGATAAACGGACAATATTTTATTTATGGTTTAGCTGCTGGAAATTTAACGAATGTGAGTTATGAAGCAAAATATAAGGCCAAAAAAATGTTTGGTAAATTTGCTTATTATTTAGAAGCAGTTAAATCTATTGGCAAGGATAAATCAATCCATATTGATATTGAAGCAGATGGGAAAAAAATAAGTGGTAAGTATTTTTTATTTCTTGCAACTAATACGCGTTATTTGGCCTCTTTAAAATTCCATAGAAAAAAAAGAATTTATTTAAATAATGGAAAACTTTATATAACACTTATTCGCCAAACCAATCGATTTATAAATACTATTGATTTTATTTTATTTATGTTAATTGGTGAAGGCTATAAACATAATATAGAACATTTTGAGGCTTCTAATATGATTATAACCTCAAAAAAAGCAATTCCTTACAATACGGATGGAGAAGGATTACCAAAATTGAGTCGTATTGAAGTAACTGTTCTACCTGAACAAATTGAAATTATCGTTTCAAAAAGAGTATTAAAAAGACATTTTAATTAAATAATAATAGCTTATTTTAGACATACTATAATTGGTGATAGAATGACCAAATTATCTAAAGTAAGCTTTTTTTTATTTAGTTCTATATATAGCTACTTGTGGCTAAGAATAATAGTATTTCATTTTTTTTATAATTCATATGGGAATATGGGAATCTATTATATTTTAATTTTTGCGGCCATTATTCTTTTTTTATTATTCCTTATACCAAAAAAAATTATTAATTTTGATTATGAAGAAGTTTTCAAAAAATCTTATTTTAAATATTCTTATTATACGATTCTAATTTTAGAATGTGTATTTGGGATTACTTTCTCTGTTTATATTCTTTCGGCTTTATTTGTTAAACAATCGTTTATTATTATGCTTTTTTTTATCGCATTTCTAATTTCATTTTTTTCCAAATTGAAAACAAGTGACGTAATGCAAATTGCAACTTTGTTTTGTATTGTTGGATATGGAATATTAACTTTAACTCTGTTTTTTTATCCAGATTTAGATTTTTCTGTTCTATATCCAAGAAAACTGCCAAGTTTTATTGGGATTCCATTTTTTATTTTTATGTTTTTGGCAGATAATTTTACTTTACTTATTAATAAAAAAGAAATTCAATTTAGTCGTTTAAACTATATTTTAGCTTTATTTTTAGGAGTTGTTTTATTTGGAATTGAGTATTTTATTTTAATTGCGAATGCAGGAGATGTTTTATTTAAGAATTTTGAATGGGTGGGATTTATAAGTTTATCTATAGAACCAATCACTCAGTATATTGGTGATTTTGATTTTGCATATATATTTTACATTATGATTTGCTGTATATTTAAATATACTTACAATTTTAGTTTGATTAGAAACAGTACAGAAATATCTCCCAAAATAATGAGTGGAATTATCTTTCTTACTATATTTGTATTGGGAATCATTAGTTATAAATTTATACCTATGGGACAAGCAATTATGCTTATTGTAAGTATTTTATTATTGCTGAGCTTTTGTATATTCTTTTGGTTTATAAAGGAGTGTTATTATGTTAGAAAGACTAAAGAATAATTATGATATAGTTTACAAAAAAACTAAAGCAAATTGTGTAATCTGTTATCAAGAACATTTGTGTAATGTTTTGGAATTTATGAAAGACTTTTATCCAAAACTAGTTTTAGATTTGAAAAGCAATGTAGATGAAATATTTCCAGGGATTTGTAAATCAGTAGAAGCTGATGAGGAAAAATTGGTTCAGCTTGTTTTTTCAGGCTTGTTGTTAGTAGAAAGAAATCATAAATTTTATGTTTTTGATTTATCTAAAACGCCTTCTAGAACCACAGGTGATTCTATTGCTGAACCAGAAAACGTATTTGGATCTAGGGATGGCTTTGTTGAAAATTTTAAAGAAAATATTGCATTAATTCGAACACGAGTTAAGGATGATAAATTGCAAATTGATGCAGTAGATGTAGGCAGAAGGAGTAAAACAATTGTTTCTGTTTTATCTATTCAGGATATCCATAATGAGCAAATCAAAAAAAAGATTATTGCACAATTAAAAGAAATTGATATAGATGCAATTATTTCTATAGAGGATTTAATGGCTTATTTCAAAAGGAAAAACTTATTTCCTTCCTATCATTACATTGGTACTCCAGATACAGCATGTCGAAGATTATATAATGGTGAATTTTTGATTGTTATTGATCGAATATGCATTGTAGTAAGCATTCCAACGACTCTCGCATATGCCTCAAGATTAAAGATTGATGGAATTAATATTCCTTTATTTTCAGTATTTGAACGTACTTTTGTTTTAATTTCTACGATTTTCTCTATCTTTTTTTGTGGATTGTTAAGTGCATTTACGACCTTTCAAATGGATAGTTTATCCTTGACGGTATTATCGACTCTAAAGATATCTCAAATGGGAATTTATTTACCAATATTTGTAGAAATATTAATTGTATTAGGTATGTTTGAATTATATTATTTAATTGGGTTTCGTCAGTCTAAAATTACAGTTTCTTCAACAATTGTTCTGATTGGTGGTTTAATTGTTGGTCAAAATTTAATTTCTTCTGGAATTGCAGGGGTATTTATTATGACAGCAACCGCAATATGCTTTTTATTGTCTTTTGTGGTGAGTTCAAATGTAACAAATATAATTGCAATCGCAATTGCAAGATTGTTTATTCTTTTTTCTTCGTTAGTTTTTGGCTTGTTTGGAGTCGTAATCGCAAGTGTTTTTTTAGCGTATTTCCTTTATAATCAACAAACATTAGGGGTTCGTTATTTTTACCCATTTCTTCCATTTGATATAAAAGGAATTCATAAATTTTTCTTATCCTCTTCAGACTTGAAAGTTGATCGAAGAGAACCACCACTTCAAGTACAAAATAAGAAGAGGAGGAAATTGATATGAGAAAATTCAAACTTGTAGTCTTAAGTTTCTTTTGTTTTCTATTGGTTGGATGTTCAAATGCATTTGATATCTCTAAAATTCTTTTTATTGCTAGTATAGGTATTGAAAAGGGAGAAGATAAAACATATAGTGGGTATTTTTATTTACCTTTAAGTAGTGATATAGGAAAAACGGATAGTGCTGAAAATAAGGGGAAGGGACAATATGCTAAGGTTAGTGGGAATAGTATTCCAGATTTATTCAAAAATGTAGATATAACCTCTTCTTTAAAAATGAATTTTAGACATGTTTCTAGTATTGTTTTAAAAGATGATTTAGTTACCGATTCGTTTATTCGTGAATTTATAGACTTTATTAAATATTCTTTGGAGATTGATTTTAATTGCTATTTATTTACAACAAAAGAAAAGCTAAAAGATATTTATGAATTTGAAAATCCAAATCAAGAAAGTGTTTTAAATTCAATGCTGGTTTCCACGGCAGATGTAAAGGATATCTATTTGGTGGCAAAGCCTATGCATTTTTTAGAATTTTCTAGACGTTATTTTTCAGATCGTTCTTTGTTTTTACCGTACTTAGATGTAGAAGAAATTTGGTCAGTGGATGGAAGCAAGGTTAAAAATTGTTATTGTGTAAATGCCCTATATTTTTATCAAGGGACTCAAAAAAAAGTTATTGAAAATCCTGGAAGTCCTTATTTAACCACAACTAAAAAATTTGATGATTTGATTGAGGATGCATCTGTTTCATTTAAGAATTATAAGATAAAGGTAAAATATAATGAAATTGCTAGTTTATCTGTTCATTTTGATTATGAGATATATCAAAGCCAAAAGATGATAACAGAAGATCAAATTAAAAATTATATTAAAAATCGAATTACAAATTATTTAAAAGAGTATCAGGATATGGATCCTTTAGATTTAAAATATTATGCCACTTTAAAAAATAAAGTATATTCCTATGAAGAATTGCCAATCCATTTTGATGTAAAATTAAACTGATTTTCTTTTTCTATATATGACATACAAGATTAGGATAAGAACGGATAAAACTCCTAATGTAATTAAAATAGTAATAGTGGTTTTTTGCTTATTTTGATTTTCTATTTTAATATTTAATTTACCATGATAAATATCAGTACGGTTTGGATATTTTATGGTAAAAGTAATTGTATATATTCCTGCTTTTTTAGCAGAAAAGAAATTGCTTTGGGTAGAGATTGATTCATAATTTGAATCAATCTCATTTTCTTTTAAAAACATTGTTATAATTTCTTCGGGGGTCAATTTTAAATTAGTTAAGACAATTTCATTAGGAATGTAGTAATCAAAGATGGTTTTAGTTAAATGAATTGGAAGGTAAATTTTATTTGAGAGATTTCCAGAAGAATCTAATGCATAAATCAAAAGTTGATAATCTCCTGCTTCTGTTAATGCATCAAAATCATTGAGAATGAACTCACTTGCCTCTTGATCATAATTATCTATGAATTTGATATGTTTTGTAATATCTTCCTTTTGTAATGGTGTATCTAAATTATGCTCTAACTTGTCTATATCTAATTCAATTTGGGGAGCCTCAAAATCTATCACCCAAATGTAATCTAACTGATGAATTTCTTGGAAAGAACTACTTAGAGTTATACGTAATTCATATTTTTTTACGATACAGGAGAATTCAGAATACTCTGTTTCAAAAACTAAAGAATTATTTATATTTTCATTGTTAGGAAATATTGTACGATATTTCCTTTGAATTTCTTCTAAAGGAGTGGGATGATTTATATCAACAATATGAAAATATGCATATTGGGTTTCTGTTTCTTTTGCAGAAGTAGAAATGCCAAAACAATTGAATAAAATAAAGATAATAAAACTTATTTTTATCATAAAACTAAAGTTTAATCCCTGCTTCTTCAAGTAAAGCTAGAATTTCTTTTGGTGTATATTCTTTCGTTGGATCTAAATAAAGAACATCAGTAACATATATAATAGGTGCAATGGTGTCCCGATAATCATAAGGAATATCAATTATGGTAGGATTTCCGGATTGATCTTGAACTTTAACTTTTATATTATAGATTTGTCCAGCCTTTCCTGAACAGGTGTTTTCAATTATTTCAATATCATCAACAGAAATCGTTGTATCATAATTATCTTCAACCTCTAAGAAAGATAAGATTTCGTTATTAGTCAGTTCTTTATTCGTAATAATTCGGTCCATATTATTTTTGATTTTTATCGTTGGTGGAATTCGATCTTTTACATGTAAGATGATTTCTTTTTTTTCAGATTCATTATTACTAGAATCAAATGCTGTTAGTCCTAAGCGGTATTGTCCAATTTGATTCGTAGAAAAATTTTGGGGGTAATCCCATTGTTTTCTAATTTTAGAAGTTGGTGTATAATTATCTTCAATATTAAAATATGATTCTGCATCTTTGATATCATAAGAGGATCCTACATCAATAATTATCTCTTCTTGAGATAAAGTTATAATGGGGCAATCAAAATCCACTACAGAAATTATATCTACAGCACTCGTTTGATTTTGGGCTGAATCTATTGCGGTAACCAAAATAAAGTAAGTTCCTACATGAAGATTATCTAAAGTATAATTAGAGTAGAAGGATAAAGGTTCAATAATTTCTGCATTATCTGTTACAGAATATTTTTTTTGTATATCTTCTAAAGATTTAGGCTGAGATACATTAATAATATGTGTCTTATGCCCTGCAAGTTGGATATTTTGATACTCCTTTTTCGTTTTCGCCCATACAGCATAGACTTCACTAATATCTTCTTTAGGATAAAATACGGCCTGGCTGTTTACTTGTAGAATGTATCCTTTATAACGAAATGGTTGGGAGATGTTTTTAAATTCATTTAATAAATTTTGAAAAATAGTAGAATATTGACTTTGGTTCTCTGAACTAATTTTCATCATGTTTAATATATTTTCTACGGATAAGGTTGCAGGATCTTGTTGGATCTCATAATATTTAATATCGCCTTTAAAATATTGTTCTGACATTATTTGGTTTGTAGAAGAGATGAGATAAAATCCAGCATCTAAACATATAAAATCATTTGAGTCAAACGCTCGGTCTTCACAGTATAATTCATAAGATTCAATTGAGATGGCTTCTGCTGTAATCGAACGTCTTATATTCCAGCAGAATATAAAATAAATAATTGATAACAAAAATAAAATTTTTTTCATGTTAATTTCCTTTCTTTTTAATTTTTTTGTTTCATTAAATAGTTCCCGTAAAATAGGAAATTTTTAAAATAATATTTTTATTCTTTTATTTTTCTTTATTTTTCGACATTTATTCAGTATAATAAAATTATAAGGAAGGAGAAAGAGGTATGAGAATTAAAAAAGTATTTTTAAGTTTTATTTTAACAATTGTTCTGAGTTTGGGTTTGATTTCATGTGATAAAAAGAATACTTCATTTGATGTCATTTTTCAAGTGTCTGAAGGAGATGTTTATAAAACAATCACAACTGAGGCTGGTAAAATAGAAAAACCAGAGGATCCTAAAAAAGAGGGGTACATGTTTGTAGGGTGGTATACAGATAAAGAAGGAAACCATGCATTTAACTTTGAAAAAGATAATGTTGGTACTAAAACTACCTTGTATGCCAAATGGGAAAAGATATTAACTTGTGCAGAAGCAAACGAATTGTGTGCAGAAGCAGGGTATAAATCAAATAAACGAATATATGTGCGTGGAACGATTTTAGAAATTTCTAATCCAACCTATGGGGAAATGACTATAGAAGATGAAACAGGTTCTTTGTATGTTTATGGAACTTATAGTAGTGATGGTGTGAAAAGGTATAGTGAGTTGGATGAGAAACCTTATGCAGGAGATGAGGTTTTATTATATGGGTTACTAGAAAATTTTGAAGGTAAGCCAGAGTTAAAAAGTGCATGGATTAAAGAATTTGTCCATAATGAAGAGGAATTTAATGAGGCTGATTATAATGCAGTAACAATTCATGCCGCACGAGATGCTGCCAAAGGCGATAAGGTAATCCTTACAGGTGTTGTTGCTAGAATCACTTACGCAACAGGAAAAATTCCAAGTGGATTCTATTTAGTTGATGAAACGAACTCTATTTATGTTTATGATTCTCAAATTGCACCACGTGTTGCGGTAGGAAACAAAATTAAGATTGCTGCTACTAAGGATTATTGGATCTTAGATACGGAAGTAGAAAATGCAACTAAGTTTAATTATAAAGGGTGCTGTCAGGTTACAAAGGCTCATCTATTAAGTAATGATGAAGGAAAGAATGAATTTAATAAGAATTGGATTCAAACCTCTACGGTGAAAGAAATTATGGATACTCCAGTAACTGAAAATATTACTACAACGATTTACAAAGTAAATGCTTTGGTTAAGAAATCAGAAGGTACTGGATTTGTTAATTATTATTTTGATGATATAGATGGGGCTACTGGTTCATATACTTATACTCAGTGCAATGGAAGTGATTTTGCTTGGTTAGATGAGTTTGATGGAAAAATTTGTACAGTGTATTTATCTGCAATTAATGCAAAATCTTCAGCTTCTGGCTGTTCTTGGCGGTTTATTCCTATTGAAGTAAAAGATGAAGGCTATACATTTGATCCTAAGGATGCTCCTAAATTTGCAGTAGATTATTTTGGCGTAGATCAATTCTTAACTTCTTATATGAGTGATCCATCTTTAGAATTAATTACTACAGTTTCTTCTCAGCTTTTAAATATTTCAGATGTAAAATTAACTTATACTTCAAGTGATACAAATAAGATTATATTTAAAGAAGAAAATCAAAAACTCGTTATGCATGCTCTTGCAGAAGGAAAAGTGAAAATTAAAATTACTGCAAGTTATTTAACATATGAGTATTCTAAAGAAATTGAAATTACTGTTGAACACTTTGATATCCCAGAAACGATTAGTGTAAAAGAAGCTATTGATGCAGATGCAATTACAGATGGAGGCACGGAAGTAATTGTACGTGGCATCGTGGGACCTTCCTTAGTTAATCGAGATGGTTTTTATTTAATTGATTCAACAGGTGTAATAGCTATCACAACTAGTAAAGATGTTTTATCTAAAGTTAATCTAGGAAATGAAGTTATTTTAAAGGGTAAAAGAACCTTATTTGGACATGAAGGAAATTCCTTTGGTCAATCCGTTTTATTAGATTGTTCTTTGGTAATTAATTTTTATGGAAATACGGCTTATGCTAAAGATACTTTTGATCATACAAAAACATTAGAAGACTTGATTAGCTTAAGTACAGCTGAAGATCATACCACACAAGTATATGTTGTAGACGTGACTATAGAAGTTGTCGAAGCGGATCGGTTTTCAAATCTTTATTTAGTTTCTCCTACGAATTCTGAGAAGAAAATGCAATTGTATACATCTAGTGCTTCTCAATATAATTGGCTAAAAAAATATGCAGGACAGACAATTCAAATTGAATTGGCATTATGTAATTGGAATAAGAAAAATCCATTTAAAGGGTGTGTGTTGTCTGCGAAAGATGCGAATGGAAATGTTGAATATAATGTATTAAATTTCCCTAAATAAAATTTTATATTAAGAATAAACCCCTTGTCATCTGTAAAAGAACAAGGGGTTTATTTATTTTACTATTATATTTTTATTTTCTTTTGTAATAATCTCTAGGGTTTCTTTTAAAGCATTCCAATCCTCATAATACTCTTTATTGTTAATTAGAATCTGTAGGGGTTCTTTGATAAAGGTAAGGACATCAATAAGGGCATCATAATTCATTCCATATAGCTCATCCATTTGAGTGGAGAGGAAACATAATAATTTTTCTTTAGTTTTATACTTTTTTAAATCAATTCTTAATTTTTTCATATAAACCTCAAAATAGAAAAGGACGCATAGTGATTGCTTGTATAAAAAATAAGGTAATCTGAAGAAAATACGATTCTTTTAGAACCTCTAGATGTTCCCTTATAATCGATATCACATTCGGTATAGGTTCGACCTGCTTTATAAGGAAGAAGACCTTCACGATTGTAGAATTGATCTCCTCCTACACTTAGTTTATTTTGAGAGGTATAATCGTTTTTGTTAAAATCCTGTTTTGTTCTATAATTGCTTGGAAGAGTATGATAGAGATGAATATATGTTCCCACCTCTTCCATAGAGGTATAAAATCCACTTTGAGTTATGGAGATATCATCTAAAGTTATTTCAATGACAGGCATTCCATAATTTTCAAATCCATCTGGTTGTTCATTTGTATTACCATTTGTTTTCCAATGAGCCTTAAGTATAAGATTAGAGGTAATAGAAGTATTAAAATCAAAGGGGGCATCCTTTAAATACCATTCATCAAATATAAAATCCTCCTTGAATGGATTTTTAGGTTTCGTTGCTTTCTTTCCCTCTTCGATGGTTTGACTTGGTATGAAATTTCCTCCATCGGAATTAAATTCAACAGTATAAAATTTTTTCTTTATAGGTTCATTAGAACATCCAACTAAGAATATGAAAAAAATGAAGAATACAATTAAAATCTTTTTCACAAAATACTCACCTTCTTTAAAATTAAACTTATTATAACATTTTTTTCTTGACATTTTGAAAAAATGGTAAAAAAAATTTAAAAAAATGTTTTTTTGACAAAAAGCATTTATTTTGTAAGCACTTTAGGGTATAATGAATATACTTAAGTTTACTATGAAAAAAGAGAGGAAATATTTTATGGAACGAGAGAGTATTATTGTTCTTTCATGTGTGCTATGTGCGGCAATTGTCACATTAGCATATGTTTTTATTCTATTTCGGCGAGTAAGTAGAATAAAAATTAAGAATCAAAAAGTGGAAGAGATTGCAAACTATATTCATCAGGGAGCTATTGCATTTTTAAAAAGAGAGTTTATGATTATCATCCCTTTTGTATTGTGCTTTGCGATTTTATTAACCATTTTAGGTTTTATCCCTGCGTTTGAAAATGCAGAAGGTGTAGGGTATAAATCAGCAATTTGTTTTGTTGTTGGTGCTTGTTTTTCAGGACTGGCTGGATGGATTGGCATGTTTACTGCAACTAAAGCCAATGCTCGAACTGCGATGAAGGCGGATGAGGAAGGAATGCCTCAGGCTTTAAATACGGCATTTAGCGGTGGAGCGATATTAGGGTTAACGGTTGCAGGATTAGGTTTGTTCGGATTAACTGGATTATTTTTTGGAGCATATCAGTTATTTGGAATTGATGAAGCTGCTAAAGTAGTTACAGGGTATGGGTTAGGATGTTCAATGATTGCCTTGTTTGCTCGTGTTGGTGGTGGAATTTATACAAAAGCTGCTGATGTAGGTGCGGATTTAGTAGGAAAGATAGAGGCGGGAATTCCTGAGGATGATCCAAGAAATCCTGCAACTATAGCAGATAATGTTGGAGATAATGTTGGAGATATTGCTGGAATGGGATCAGATTTAACAGAATCTTATGTCGGTTCTATTATTTCAGTACTTACGATTGCTGCAAGTTTGTTTGTGATGAATACAGGGACAATTAAAAATTTTTTATTTCCATTAATGATTGCTGGTGTAGGTGTAATTGCTTCTATGCTCGCTGTTATATTTATTCGCTTACGACAATGGAAGAATCCTCATAAAGCTTTAAATATAGCTACCTATGTGGCAACAGGAATTGTCATTATCACAACCCTTTTCATTGGAATATTTTATATGAAATCAATTAAATATTTCTTTGCCGTTTTGGCGGGGCTCCTTGCTGGGATACTGGTTGGTTTTATTGCAGAAGTATATACATCTAGTGACTATAAAGAAGTGAAAAGAATAGCTTATGAATCACAGACTGGTCATGCAACAAATATTATTGCTGGCATTGGTAGTGGAATGAAATCTACGGGATTTACCATTTTAGCTTTAGTTGGTGCAATTGCTATTGCTTATTTCGTATGTGGTAGTTATGGAATCGCATTAGCTGCAGTCGGAATGCTTTCTACCTGTGGAATCACAGTATCTGTGGATGGGTATGGCCCAATTAGTGATAATGCTGGTGGAATTGCTCAAATGGCCCAATTAGATCCACACGTGCGAGAAATTACGGATAAGCTTGATTCTGTTGGGAATACAACGGCAGCTATTGGAAAGGGGTTTTGCATTGGATCTGCAACTTTAACTTCATTAGCTTTAATTGTAGGATATTTCAATTCATGTGGGGTTGATCTAATTGATATATCTAATCCTGTATTTATTGTTGGATTATTAATTGGGGCTATGTTACCTTATCTATTTAGCTCTTTAGTTATTGCTTCTGTTGGTCGAGCTGCAAATAAGATGATTGAAGAAGTACGGAGTCAATTTGAAGCTAACCCAGAAATTTTAGAGGGAAAAGCAAACCCGGATTATGCAAAATGTGTGGATATATCTACTAAAGCGTCTTTAAAAGAAATGATTCTTCCAGGTGTTTTAGCGGTCTTTTCTCCTATTGTAGCAGGGTTGATTTTAGGAGCTTCTGGATTAGGAGGAGTGCTAATTGGAGGTTTATTATCTGCGATTATGCTCGCTGTATTTATGGCTAATTCAGGTGGAGCATGGGATAATGCAAAGAAGTATATTGAAGAAGATAACTTTGGAGGCAAAGGTTCTGAATCCCATCATGCTGCAGTTACAGGGGATACAGTTGGAGATCCACTTAAAGATACAGCAGGACCAGCAATGGATATTTTAATTAAGTTGATGTCTATCATTTCTTTAATTATTGCTCCTTTATTAGTCAATTATCATTCTTTATGGGAGATTATAGTTGAGTGGATTAAAACCTTATAAAAAAACAAAAAATATCAAGAAACAATTCTTGATATTTTTTTATGTACAGAGTTCTTGCATTTTATGATAAAAAGTATTATTATTTTCAATGTGAATAATTTAATTCAAATTATCCAATACTTTAATTGAAATCAGAGGTTAGTTTATATGAAAATTGTTAGAAAAATAAAAAATGATCTTTATTATATAGGTGCATCGGATATGCGGTTGCATTTATTTGAAAATTTATTTCCAATAAACGAAGGAGTAAGTTATAATTCTTATTGTATTATAGATTCTAAAACATGTGTATTAGACACTGTAGATCATGCTGTGGAGGAATCCTTTTTTTCCAATTTGAACTGTGCTTTAAATGGGAGAAAGTTAGATTATTTAATTGTAAATCATCTAGAACCCGATCATAGTTCTTGTATACAAGAGGTAATTTTACGTTATCCTGATGTGACAGTCGTTTTTAATGAAAAAAGTTATGCAATGTTTCAAAAGTTTATAGATCAACCGATTACTTTTGCTACACATATCGTAAAAGAAAATGATATCCTTGATTTAGGACATCATAAACTTACCTTTCTTATGGCTCCTATGGTACACTGGCCTGAAGTTATGGTTACTTATGATATGACTGATAAAATTTTATTTTCTGCAGATGCTTTTGGAACCTTTGGGGCTTTACAAGGAAATATTTTTGCTGATGAGGTAAATCTCAATGACACCTTTTATGCAGAAGCTAGAAGATATTATACAAATATTGTTGGTAAATTTGGTCCAGCAGTTCAAGCAATCTTAAAAAAGGCTCAAGCCGTAGAAGTAGAGATGATTTGTCCCCTTCATGGTCCTATTTGGAGAAAGAATTTAAAAGATTTTATTCATAGATATGATTTATGGAGTCGATATGAGGCAGAAGATCAAGATATAATTATTATTTATGGTTCAATGTATAATAATACCTATCATGTATGTGAGGACTTAGCTCTTTTGCTGGCCGATAGAGGAGTCAAAAATATTAAATTATATGATGTTTCTAAAGTGGATATTTCCTATTTAATTGCTGAGATTTTTAGAGTTAAAAATATTGTTTTGGCTTTTCCAAATTACAATGGAGGAATCTATCCTAAAATGCATGACCTTCTAAATGATATGCAGGCATTAAATGTATCCAATAAGAATGTAGCTATTATAGAAAATGGTACATGGGCTCTGATAGCAGGGAAGAAGGTTAGAGAGCTATTATTATCAATGAAAAATATAGAAATCATATTTGAACCAGTACGAATTGAAACAACAGAAAAGAAAGCAAATTTAGAACAACTTATTGGCTTGGCAGATCTATTGGCTCATTTATGATAACTTTATGTATTGCTAGTTTAACTGGAGTATTGGTATGCTTATCTGTTATTTTTAAGCCTGTAATAAGAATAGGGCATTTCAATATTGGAACATATTGGATTATCTCTTTATTAGGGGCAATATTCTTACTTATTTTTCACCAGTTACCCATCAAATATTTGTGGAATAGAATTATAGAACCAACTCCAGTAAATCCAATAAAAATTTTAATTTTATTTCTGGGAATGACTTTCTTATCTATTGTATTAGATGAACTGGGTTTCTTTCAATTTTTAGCAAATCTTATTCTAAAAAGAAAACCCAAAAATCAAATTGGATTATTTATTAAACTCTATTTTTTGGTATCTATACTTACAATATTCACTTCTAATGATATTATCATACTTACTTTTACACCTTTTATATGCTGCTTTGCAAAAAAAGCGAAAATCAGCCCTTTGCCATATTTATTTGGTGAGTTTTTTGCAGCGAATACATGGAGTATGTGTTTACTGATAGGAAATCCAACAAATATATATTTGGCAACCATGGCTCATTTTTCTTTTTTTACCTATGTTCAGTATATGATTTTCCCTACAATTTTAGCAGGCATAGTATCATTAAGTATTCTCTTGTTTTTATTTCATAAGGTTTTGAAAGAACCAATAGAGAATGTAGAGTTTTTTTCTATTCAATTCCATAAGCCTATGTTAATTCTTAGTTTAATTCATTTAATTGCTTGTATCCTTTTACTAGCGATTAGTTCATATATTGAAATAGAAATGTTTTGGATTCCCTTAGGATTTGCAAGTTCTTTATTTATCATATGTTTGGTATTTTCATTAATACAAAAAAATGGTAAATTATTAAAACGTTCAATTTGTCGTTTACCTTATGAGTTAATTCCTTTTTTGCTTGCAATGTTTGCGATAGTTTTAGGATTAGAATATAGTGGAATAACCGAAAAGATTGCTGAAATTTTTAAAAAAGCAAATCCTATTTTTACAATGGGGATTACAAGTTTTCTTAGTGCCAACATTATTAATAATATTCCGATGAGCGTAATGTATGGATCAATCTTAAAAACAGGAATCTTTACAGAATTAGAGTTTATTGGAGGAACCTACGCAACTATAATCGGATCTAATATTGGTGCCTATTTTACACCAGTTGGAGCATTAGCAGGATTGATGTGGTTATCTATTTTAAAGATTTACGATGTTCAAATTCGATTTAAAGAGTTTATTTTATATGGTGCTATAACGGCTATACCTACACTGCTTGTATCTTTATTTGGACTATGGCTCGTATTATAAAAAAAAGATACAACTGTATCTTTTTTTTATGCTATTGGAAGTTTTATTACAAAAATGGTTTTATTCTTTTTCCTTTTAACTTCAAGGGTTCCTCCCATAGAAATAATATGCTGATTACATATGTATAGTCCTAATCCTAAATTGTCTTTTTCATGCTCAGAAGTGTGATAAGGCTTAAATATACCCTCTTTATCTTGAATGCCCACACCATCATCAATGACTTGTATTTTTGCGAATTCTTTTTCTTTAGAAGAAGTAATTTTAATTTCTTTACATTCACTATGCTCTAATGCATTAAATACTAAATTATTTAAAACAGAATACAATGTATTTTGTTTGACATAAGCGTATATAGATTTTGCAGAATATGTTAAAATGACGTTATTGGCTTCACAATCTGGACTTAAAGTTTCATAAGTATGCTGAATAATACTAGCAACATCAATTCTTTTGGATTCTTCCATGGTATAGGATTCTTTTGCAAATTTTTGTAAATCTACTAAATTAAGTTCTATATCTTTTACTTTTTGTTCTATAATTTCTATTTTTTTAATTTTATTATCTTTGTTTTCATCTGCTTTTAAATCCTGTAGAAATCGTTGGATACTAGATACAGGCTTTTTCATATCGTGAGATAAATATCTAAGTAGGTACTCTCTTTCCTCAATTATATGTTTTAAATCTTTTGTTTGTGCTGCAACTTCATTTTGTAGATTATTTGTAAGATACTTATTTTGCATTTCAAGTTTAATAAAAAATGTAAATGCAGAATAGGTGGTAATACACAAAATGAGAATAAGTAGCCAAGTTATTGAGGAAGTAAGAATTAATTTATTTATATCCATAAAAGGTAATGCAATCGCTAGTACTGATATGATGCAACAGGTCATGCCCTCCTCTAACTTTTTTTCATGAAATGATTTTTCATATCCGATATAAGCCGTAGTTAAGCCTAGAGGGATAGAACTTATTTTTAAAACTAAAGTAAATATTGATGTAATATCTAATTTACTGATGCTGCAGAAAGAGAACATAAAAGTATAAATTAAAGCGAAAATGATAAAAACAGTACGAAATGAAAACTGCTTTATTTTCAAATGAGTTGTCAATAAAAAGATTAAAGAAATAATAGATAAACTCAAAGCTTCAAAAAATAGAAGTAAATATGGAATTGTAGTGGAAGTCATTAATAAGAGGTTAGTAAATATATAACAAGAAATACATAAAGTAATGATGATTTGAGGTAATTGGGATAAATCTTTATTTAAAAGAGAAGTAAAAGCAAGTATTGCCGTTATGATAATTGCAATTAAGGAAATTACTATGGTAAACGTTTGTTGTGAATTTTTTAGATTTTTTACTGCTTTTATGCTGCCTATCATAGGAATTTCAGATATTCCTGACAGATATTCCTCTTTCGCTTCATAGTGGATGGTAATAATGAATGCCCTGCTTTTTAAATCTTCAGTCATGCTCTGTCTTCGTGTATAAAAATTTAAATCAAGTAATAAGGAACTTGTTTTTGTCTTATGCTTGTTTGTTATTTCAGCATAATCACAATATTCAATAAAATCATAGTTTTTAATTTCACCAATTTTGTTTGATAATACACTTTTTACATATATATTGGCAGAGGAGAAACAATTTGGTAACCAAAATCCAAAATGCCACTGATTATCTCCTTCCAAATAGGGCTTTAATTTATCTGATTTTTCATAAAAATCATCTGCGTTTGGATTAATATTTAAAATGATAAATTTTAGTGTTCCACGAGAAGCAAATTTCGTATTTTTATCAATTTTAATTGCTTTGCCTGTCAAATCAGATGTATGAATAAATTCATTAGGTGTATAATTAACATATGGAAGTGTTTGTAATTCTTTTAAGTCTGTGATGCAAACTGCTGCAAGTTCTTCACCTTTTTCATTTACTATATTTTGTTCTAATTTGGCTTCAGGTATAGGCTTTTTCCAAACTTCTAAACTAAGGACAAGTAAAATGGTTATAATATAACAAATTCCAAAAGAAAGAATAGATTTTATATTTTTTTTCATATGATTATTTTGCTGCTAAAAAAGCATACCCCTTTCCAAATGCAGTTAAAATTAAATTTTTTCCTGTTGATTTGATTAATTTTTGTCTTAAATTAGAAATATGATATTTTATAGTTGTAGATTTTAAACTGGGCATATTCCAAACTTTTTCATATATTTCATCTGCAGTATAATACTTACCTGAATTTTTCATTAAAAAAACTAGGATATTAAATTCACTACTAGTTAAAGTGATAGGAGTATTTCCATAGTTTGTTGTTCGCTCCGTTATATCAATTTTCAAACCATGTAATACAATTTTTGCTTGTTCCTTTGGGAGCATCCGTAATGACAATCGAGCTTCTAATATTTCTGGAGAAGTTGGTTTTATCACATAATCTAATGCTCCATGCTGAAAACCCTCTAGCACATCATGATCGCTATTTAAATTAGAAAGAATAATTATAGGTGGTAATGAGGATAGAGAAAATAATTCTAATCCTTCTCCATCAGGAAGAATAATATCAAGTACTATTCCATCAAACGAATGATGTGAAATTAAATTTTTTGCTTGTTTTAAGCAATCTGCTTCATATACTATATTCCCTCTTTTTTTAAAATAAGAAGCGAGTTCTTTTCTAACAATATCATCATCTTCAACAAAAAGAAGAGTTCTGCCAGATACAATTTTACACATTATAACCACCCCTTAGTATATTATTTTTATTATAACATAAAAATAATATACTTACTACAAACAACATATGTTAGGATTGGTTAGGAAAATATTAATTTTTCTTAAATAATAAGGAATTAACATTAGTTAATTAACAATTTCAAGGCACATATTAATAATTATAGAGCACTTTATAGAATAAACTAAAATTGAATAAATTGAATCATTTTAATTAAAAAATGGTTTGTCGAACGATAATAGAACTTGAAGAATGTACTTACCTATTTAAATTTGATATAATAAGTTTAAATCATATATAAATAAGGAGTAAATATGGAAGAGTTTGAAATTAAAGCCCATTTATTAAATCAGAAGGTTTGTTTTTCTAATAACATTTTAGATGGAAAAAAAGAATGGATCAATAAAGAAAATTTACATAAGCAGGACTATGTTTTTTTCAAAACAAAAAAAGGATTGCGAGTTAAAATGCAATATTCTTTAAGTTCTTGTTGGATGATAGATTATGATATTCAAAATAAATATTTTATATTGAAAAAAGATTCTAAAATCATATTAAAAAATATAATTATTGAAAAGCCTCTACTTCATGCTCCAGAACAACTTTTTTTAGGGTTATATGATTATTGTTCTGTCAAATGTATGTTTTGCCCTTTAGCGTATTCTACAAATTTAAAGCATTATTCTTTAGATATTATTTGTTCAGATCTTGAAGTTAACAAAAATAAAAATATAAAAAGTATAGGATTAACTACAGCAGTACCCTATTCCTTATCTTTAGAAGATTTAGCCGATGAGTTATGTTTAGTTATCAAAAAAATTAAACAAAAATTCCCTAACCTTCCAATTGGAGTTTCTACTAAATGTCCATCTAAACTTGATTTACTTCATCTTCATCAAGCGGGAGCAGAAGAAATACGATTAAATATGGAATTATATGATGAAACTTTGGCATCTAATATTATGCCTAACAAATCAATAAAAGAAATTAAGAAATCTTTACTCCATGCGGTTGAAATCTTTGGATTTGGAAAAGTCAGTTGTAATTTTATTGTTGGGTTGGGCGAAACAGATGAAAGTATTTTAAATGGGATAATATGGTGCTGTCAAAGAGGAATTATGCCAACCCTTTATCCATATGAGAATATTACAAGTAGTCATAATATAATGAGTAGTATTATATCAACCTTTTCTACACCCTCTCCACAGCGGTTAATAGCTTTGGCAAAACAACATTATTCTATTTTAAAAGAGTATGATATGCTTCATGTGCAATTAAAAACAATGTGTCCTTCTTGTGCTGCAAGTCATATTTACCCTCCTACAGATATGAAAGAATATGTTTTTAAATAATAATCATGAAAAAAATAGAAGAGAGTGCTTTATTTGAATTAACTTTAAGATGATTATTTAATAATGAAATATAAAGCACATGGTTTTTAAAACATTTAGTGAATAAATAATTATATGAACTTTTAACCATGACATCCACTGTCTTCTAATTCTTTTTTAAATTTAATAATTCTAGTAAAATCAGAGTTCCATAAATGGCAATTTCTAAAAAAATTGCTGTTAAGAATAAAGAAGATTCGGTACCACCAGCTGGACTAGGTCCTCCAAAAAAATAAAGTAGTAAATCAATAAAACAAAATAAGCAAAAAACACAAATATAAATTATTTTTTTCATAGATGTAGGCTCCTTTTTCATGTAGAAATTTAACTTCCTATAATAGTATCACAAAATAGTTTTTTATGCAATATAAGTTGACATTATATTATAGCAATGATAGAATCATAATATAAAAATAAGAGTAAATTTATGTGTGATATTTAAGGTTAAATTTAACTATTAAACTTGATATTAAAATGGCATTTTTATAAAAATTAGAATGGAAAAATGCAAAAAATCATTTAGAAAATCTATAAAAAATAGAGAAAGGAACGTTAGATAATTTCACTCTAACGCATTAATTTATAATGGAAAAACACTCTTGTGATATAAAAGAAACAATTGAATATAAAGTTTATTCTAATAGGTTTAAATTGATGTTAAGTATTTCATTGATATATTTTACTGTTGTTATTGGATCCATAGTTGCATTATTTTGTAGTGTGCCATTAGCCTATGCATTTCAATTTTTTCTTGCATGTTGTGTAGTATATTTACCTTTCTTTTGTATACTAATATATTTGCCGATAAATTGGCATAAAAAGAGGAAATTTTTGATTTTGAACTATAATAGTTATGAAGAAATGGAAGTATCTCTTTCTATTCCAATAAACGTAAGAGGTAGTACGGTCAAATATATAATTAAAATAGTATTATCTGATGGAAGTGAACAACAAATTGTTTCACACATTTATAATGAAACACTCATAACTAGTAATAGAATGCTTATTGGGTATAATTCAAAGATAAAAGATGTTATTTTTTTGAAGAATATTTAAAATGAAGCCATAGTTATATCCTATCCCTCAATGTATTACTTTAAAGTAATTTATTGAGGGCTTTTTTTATCTTCAGTTCCAACTACTTAAATACTGTTAGAAATAATCTCTATGGAGGGGAAGAACTTTTTATTTCTTAGTATCTATAATGGGTAGTAAATTAAGTCATTAGATATAAGGAAGATAATAATTCCTTATATCTAATGACTTTTTTAACTACTTGCGTTTACAAATTAAAAATAATCTTCATTCTAAATCTAAGTTTCAAAACCATCTATTCCCTATTTTCGAGTTTAATTTACAAATTTTTTAATAAATGATATGATTTCTTTTTAGAAGGGAGGTAATATGGGTGAAAACACAAAAATTATTGAATCTAATTATGATTTTAGAATTACTACATTTAATAGGTAGTAATCATTCACAGTTTTTTAATTGTAGATTAATAAAAAATAAATAGACAGCAAATTGCAAGGCAAGAATATTTTTTAAAACTATTTTTGCCTTTTTTGTCTTGATATGAGTAAGAAGGGAGGGATAGAATGCTTAGACAAGTATCTTTATTTGAGGAATTACTGATGAATACAGATAATGCTATGGACAAAGATTTAATTATAAGTTTATTTAATTTAGTAAAAAATTTCTATTATATTCTTGATATTTACGATGATTGCAATATAAATATAAAAATTTTTAATTATTTGTTTGTAGATTTAGCTAAATATACAATTGATGAAATAGCAGAATATACTTATGTATGTGAAAGAACGGTTAGAAGATTTAAGAAAAAGACCGAAAACATTATAAAATTTATCATTGAAAATCATAAACAATATAGGCGTTTATCTAAGTTTTTCAAAATGCATAAAAATACTTAATCGTCAAGGACAAATGTTGTCCTCGACAGCTTTAAAAAATTGTTTTAAACTAAAAAATGTATTAGGTAGCTACTAGTACGATAGTAAAATGAGATCTTAATTTACCAACATAAAAACAGGAGGAAAAATATGGCTTTTCAAAATAGACAAGCAGAACATTTAAATCGTAAGAAACTAATCGTTCGTGATTTAGTGAAGGATTCAAATGGAAATATTGTTAGTTTAACGGTTGATGTTGAGCGAGCTGAAGGTAGAGTTAGTGTAGAAGGAACAGCTTTAAATGCGGATACCCTTAATGCAGAAATTAAGAATGCAGTGGCATCTGTCGTTTCAGCAATAGGCCCAACAGCACAAACTCAAGCAGTATATGATTCTAGTACAAAGGTTGCTACAACAGAATATGTATGGAATGTGTTAACAGCTTTAGGTCATACAAAAATTAATAAACCATCTAGTGGTGGTTCATCAGGTTCCGATTCAAGCGGAACATAAAAAAGGAAGGAGAAATAAAATGACAAAGATATTAAGTCATACAGGAAATGAAGTATATATTGGTCACTTTCAAGGCAATGCCATGAAGAAATCTATGGACATTGTGGAGGAGTATAGTGCCAATAGAGTAGAAATCAGCCCTCGTATTTCTGTAATTACTACATTTACAAATAAAAATAAAGCAATTACGGCTTTACAGTTAGAATTGAGTAATATGCCATATGTAAATGCTTGTCCAGAGGGAGTTGAATCATGGACAAATATTGATAAGATTAAGTATTATGTAGAGGCATTAGAACAAACAACCTCAGAGTATTGTTTATTAGTTGATGGATATGATGTTTTATTCTTTAAAAATTTGGATGAAACCTTTATTCAAAAGTTTGAAGAATTAAATACTAAAATATTGTTTAACGCAACAAAAAACAATCATCCAAATATGGAAATTGATGTGGTTGAAAATAGAGATTCTTTAGGAGAATTCAAATATTTAAATGCAGGTGTTGTTTTAGGAAAAACGCAAGATTTATTAAAATTTTATAAAGAAGTGTTAACAACAACACAAAGAAAAGATATTATGAATCCTTGGAATAGTGAACAGTTGTATGTGAGAATTGTTGCAAATGGCAATCCGGATGTATCTTTTGATCATCAATGCATCCTATTTCAAACTTTTTCAAAAACTGAAAAAACGGTTTGTGGAAATACAGTAATTATCGTATAAGTCATAAGGTCATAGATATCTTCAAGTAAGAGAAACTATGACCTTTATTTATTCAAGAAAGGAAAATAAAAATGAATCCAGAAAATATACATTTATATCTTTCTATTTTAGCACCTACGTTAACTTTATTATGTACAACTGTTGTTTTTTTACAAAAATTTGTTAAGAATAAAAAACTTAAGCGAGTTTTAGAAAAAACAGAACAAATTACAAGAGAGATTATTCCTTGTATAACTGAAGCAGAAAAGTTTTCTAATTATAGTGGTGCTGAAAAAAAAGAATATGTGATGACAAAATTAAATCAATTTGCCTTAGAAAATCATATTAAATTTAACCAAGAAGATGCTTCAAATCGAATTGAGGAGCTTGTAGCTTTAACTAAAGCAGTTAATGCTAAAGAAGTTACGATCAATAAAGAAGTTATTTTGGAAGAAATAGAAAATGATTCAAAGAAACAAATTGAACAAAAAATAAAAAACATTATAGAAGGGATGAGAAAATAACATGCAATTTAAAAATTCAAAAATAACTTATTCTACTCATTCCTATATTGATTTTGCTTCAGATGCAGGTACAGCTAGTGTAAATGCTTCTGTTGCCGAATTAATCTTTAGACATATGGATATGGAGATGGGAGAAGGAACATTTAAGATGGGACTTTCCCATATTTACAATAATTATTGTCACATTGTTGATACAGGAGTAGGCAACAATTGGAAATTAAATATTCAGCAATACATAAAACCTTATGAATCAAGTATGAGATTAGAAGGATTTAATGTTGGCGATTACTTATATTTAGATGGAGATGGTTACATCCATAGATTTGTGAAATACGATGGCAATCGTTATCTAGATACTCTAGGAAACGGAATGACATTAGTAACTTCTTACAATTCATATCAAATTCAAGATGCACAAAATAACATCTATGATTTTAATAGTTCAGGAAATTTGATTAAAGTATCTCTAGAAGGTAATCCTAATACAATAATTAAAATAATTGAATTAGATAGTTATGGAAGACCAACAAAATATTATGATAGTAGATCAACAGAAAAAAGAGAGCGTTATTTTAGATTTGAGTATAAAGATTCGCTACTTTATAAAATCTCATTAATTAGTGTTGGTAAAGAACTGGAGAGTATTTACTATTCGTATATTGGAACAAATTTAAAGTCAATCTATCATTTTATTAATAATGCTTTATCCCAAGTTGCAATTTTTAAATATGATTCCAATAATAATCTAATTTTCACCTCTGCAACTCCTAATGGTTTAGCTTTAAAATTTACGCCATTTACTAGTAAAATCATTGTGGAAAAGGGGATTTCTAAATTACATCTGAACTCTTTTTCTGCATTAAATGATGGAATATATAGCGGTGAAAGCATTGCCTCCTCAATGATTGAACCAGAGATTGGAGCGAAAAATGATGGAAAAATATCTGACAACTTCTTGGTAAAATCTAAAAGTGATGACTTATTATATTTAGGAGAATCTTCCGTATTTAAGCTACATAGTGATGAAAAGATAATTCTTGAAAGCTATGATAGCTTTGGTATGCAAGAAAATACAATTATAGAAAAGACCATTTTTGATTATTTTTCAAGCTATGCTAATATTAAAAGTAATAAAAATATAAATTATCGTTATTATTATAATAAAAAAGGATTTGTAACAGGAGTATTTGAAGTAGAAGAAAGCCATTTAAGAACTTTGACAAAAGATAATGGGATATCCATTATGTGTGATATGCCAAAAGAATATACTTCAGAAACAATAAACAACAAAAGTATGGCTTTTTCACTTATAGGAAGTGCTATTAGATGTTTAGATGTTGATGATAAAAATTGTGGAAACTTCATTGGTGGTAGAAATTTAAAATATTATCGCGATAAAGATGGTTTGAATTATATCAATTTTGTTGCTTCATTTTGGGTTAATGTAAGTTGTAACAATGCATCTTATATGAAAATATCTTTCGAAATATTCCATATGAATTGGATTAAAAAAGAAATTTATATAGATAAGACAGCAAATAGTGCGTGGCAGTATGTCACCATTCCCTTTTCTATTCGCGATGATTCTCAATCGAAATCTTTTGACTTTTCTGCTGCAAAAATTAATCTTTTAACGGATGGAACAGGAACTTATCAAGTATCTGACTTTAGAATTAAGGAAGGCGAAATGTCTAAATTAAAAATATCTAATCTGGAATATACTCTGCCAGCCATTTCTGAATATTATAGCGTTAGGTTGCAAATGACGAATGGCAGATCTCACACAATTCTTTTAGATCATGAAAACTTTTTAACTGATTCAGATATCTTATTTGCCTACAAAAATAGAATGATTCGAGGAGAATCAGGATTTGATTTTGTGTATTGTGGAAATACAAAAAGAATAGCTAATGTATCAAAAGTTTATTTCAGAGTATTTAAGGACGAAACTCAATTAAAAGGGGAATTTGAAATTTTTTCAGATTCGGGAATTAAACATCTAACTCATTCTTCAGATAATAGTTGTGCGACAAGCAAATATTTCTATTTTTATGCTAAAAAACTTGAGGAGTATAATGAGGTTTCTATTAATAAATCATATTTTGGTGGTAAAAATTCAACGGTAAGCGATTATCAAGGAAGAATTTTACAAACAGTTGATGCTTATAAGAAAAAAACGGTAAATGAATATGACTTATATGGTAATCTTATAAGTACTACAACTGCATTGGAGGACGATTTTGATTCAAATAATAAGGTGAAATCTGGTAAAAAAAGATTTTATACTAGATATATATATGATGATGAGTCTGAAAATGGAAAATACCGTGAAATGGTCATTGATACAAAGGTTCAAAATTCATCTGTGAAAATTAGAAAAAATTCGCAAATGTTAAATACAATTGATTCCATACAAGTTGGAAATAATTATGAACAAAATTTTTCTTATGATATCTTAAATCGAGTTCAAGAACAATCTATTTTATTTGATTTCAATAAAAAGGTTTACCATCATTTTGAATATGATTCCCTTGGGAGAATTAAAGCAATTACAGATAATGAAAAGTATAGGTTTGGTTTTGATTATGATATTTATGGGAATATAAAGAAATATTACATAGAAAAAAATAAAGAAATTCTTGATGTGAAATCTAAATCTGTTACGCCTAATGGTAGTTCGTATGGTGGCGATTTACAAGAAGAAATTAATCATTTTACAAATTGTAAAATCACTACTGAGAAGGATAAGTATGGTAGACCTAGAAAAATCTTTTTTAGCGATATCTTTTTTAAAAAAGTTGAATTTGAATATCAAGAACAAGATGCTCACATTAATTCAAATAGTTATTCTACTCCATTAGCCGAAAGTCAAAGTATAGCAAAGATTAAGCATATCACTGATAGTTTGGATGGGACAAAAACAACCTTTTGGTATGATAACAATAACGATGCTTGTGGTTATAAAATTGAAAAGAATGATAAAGAAATTTTAAGAATTCAGCAAATGGATTCTCAAAATACCAAGTATGTTATAGGAAATACACACTATAAAACCTCTGTTGAAAAAAACAATATCTATACAGCTCCCCGTATCACAAAAACATCTATTTATGATGACACGAAGGATGACGGTAAAGATGAATGGAAAGAAGTCAAAAAATTTGGGTTCTCATATGAATATGATAATGTTTTAGGTATAGTCAAAAAGAAAAATAATAGCGATTCCTCTTTAGAACTTAATTTTATACCTAATGATAATTCCGTTTACTATTCTAATTTAGTTCAAAATTCAACGCATAAATTGAAAAATTTAACCTATCAATATGATTATAGTTATGATGAAAATGAGAATATTAGAAGAATACATTCCACCAAAAATGGCGATACTGATATTTCCTATTCTTATGATAAGTTGAATCGACTAAAAACAGAATATAATACTCGTCAAGGAATAGATAATACATATAGTTATTTAGATAATAATAGCAAAGATATTAATCGAGTGACAAAGGTTTTTCAAGGCACTACGAAGGTTAAAGAATATGAATATGATGAATTAAATCGTTTAACTAAATATTATAGAAATGGTTCTCTAATAAAAGAATTACAATATCATGAAAACAATTTGCTTCCTCATCATATTATAAAAAATGGCAATTCCTACAAATTAGGTTGGGAGAGAGGTAATTTATTAAGCTTTTACTTAAATACATTTTTCACTTATAATTATCAAGGAAATCGTGTTACTAAGGATAATTCTGGTGGTATTAAAGTTAAATATTATTATGATGGGTCTAAACTATTGGGAGAAGATTACTCTAATGGTATTAAACTGAGATATATGTATGACTTAATGGGTATAGCAGGAGTTAGATATATTGCCTCCGATGGAAGCACTATAGATTATGACTATGCAAAAGATGGTCAAGGAAACATAGTGGCAGTCATAAAAGATGGTGTAATCATCACTGAGTATTTTTATGATGCTTGGGGAAATACAAAAGTTAACATATTAAATAATTCAGATCCATTTGCAACTTTAAATCCAATTCGTTGGAGAGGGCATTATTATGATAGTGAAACAGAAATGTATTTCATTAATGGTCGTTATTATGACCCTAATCTATGTAGTTATATTGATTCTATGGATATAGAAACAGTTTTAGATTCATCTAATACAATTGGTGCCTTAAATTTAAATGCGATATGCACAGACAACCCAACAGATTTGGGAGCAAATAACTTTACAGTATTAACAAATACGGATTTAATGCCTGATCCAGTTTATGATCCCCTAGCTGGATATTCGTGGTGGGATAGGAACTGGAAGTCGGTCATCCGATATGGGCTTTTTACATTAACATTTGCAGTGTCGATTATTTTGATGTGTATTCCAGGAACTCAAGCCTTTGGAATAGGTATGTTTAATGCTGGATTAGGAGCAGCCATATCGGGAGCCGTTATTGGAGGACTGATTGGAGGTATAATATCTGCCATTCAAGGTAATGGCTTCTTTAAAGGCTTTGCAGACAGTGCTATTACAGGCTTTGTAGATGGATTTACCACAGGAGCAATTCTATATTGTGTATCAAGCGCAATAAGAGCTATTAAAAAAAGTATTGAAGCAGCAAATCAATCATGTGCTAAGCCAGCACAATGTTTTGTAGCTGGAACATTAGTAATGGCAGCAGAAGGATATAAAAAAATTGAAGACATTGAGCTTGGTGATAAAGTGTGGTCATGGTGTGAAGAAACAGGAGAAAAGATTTTAAATAAGGTTACTAACCTATTTAGAAATCAAACTCATGATCTAGTACATTTATCTATTGCCGGAGAAGAAATAACAACAACTCTAGGACATCCTTTTTATGTTGTAGATATTGGTTGGAGAAAGGCTAGTGAATTAGTTGAAAAAGATAAAGTTGTATTGTATAATAATACTATAGTTGAAGTAGACAAGATATCTATTGAACACACTGAAGAGTTAGTTGATGTTTATAATTTTGAAGTAGAAAATGCGCATACTTATTATGTAACTGATAGGGGTATACTGGTTCATAACTCTTGTAGGAGTACTCAACGTAAAAAATATTGGAAAAAAGAAGCAATTGATCAAAAAGGAGCTGGAAAAACTTATGATATTGATTTGGATGGCAATTTGGGTCGTATGCAAAAAGGCAAAGCTCCAATTGGATTTGATGGAAAAAAAGTTGAACTTCATCATGTAGAGGGGATAAAGAATAGTTTTGAAAATATTGTTCAAATTCAACGCACAGATCATATTAAATTTCATAAGATGTATGGTTATTATAACTTTCCAGATATTAAAACTATAATTGATATTATATTTACATTTATCAAATAATAAATTGTGTTAGAGATGGAGAATAAAATGGATAAAAAAATAGTTATTGAAGAATATTTACAAGGGAATATTTCTTATAATGATTTTCTAAAATCTTTAGATAAAGAATTAATAGATATTTTAAATAAAAGGTATTTGGACGCTATAAAAAACAATATTTTTTCATATAGTACATATACTCATTATGAAACTTTTCAAAAACTATTGAATCATTCACTTAGTATATCGGATGTTTTCTGTAAAAAGTATAGTGTTTATGACATTGTTTATAAATGTTTTGGAGAAAATAATATCAAGTATTTTGAGAAATATAAAAAAAACTATGAAATAGCTTTAGATGCTATTCCAGAATATTTGGCTAGTGATGAAGCTAGTGAATATATAGAAAGAGAAATTATAGATAAACTACCAATTCATTTATCAGAATCAAAAAGAAAAAAATATGTTAAAGATAGATGTAAAACATTGTTTTGTTTAGAAAAAAATCATTACCCTCACTGGGTTCAAGAATCGGAATGGCCAATTAAAAATGGAAAACCACTAAGGTACATTGGAAGTAAAAGAAGTGGGGATTTAGTCCAATTCATTTTTGACGAAGTTGATACTAAAGAACAAGTTATAATTGAACAATATTACTAGTGTTTTTATTTTAATAAACTTTTTAATATTTATTTTTATAGACAATAAATTTGGATTTTATATTTCATTTGATGGAGACACTATAGATTATGACTATGCAAAAAATGGTCAAGGAAATATAGTGGCAGTCATAAAAGATGGTGTAATCATCACTGAGTATTTTTATGATTCTGATTTTTGTAGTTATATTGATTCTATGGATATAGAATTGGTTTTAGATTCATCTATTACTGTTGGCAAATTAAAACAAATAGTTTAAAGTATTATCAAATACAGAATCTTATAGCCAAGAGTTTAACACTCTTGGCTATATTTAAAAGGAGGAAGATATGAAAACATTTTGTCCATATCGTATTTGTCCTCTAGGAGCCCATATTGATCATCAATATGGCGTAGTCAGTGGGACAAGTATAGATATAGGAATTACATTTGAATTTGAAAAAACCAATTCATCTAAAATAATTTTATATAGTCTAGATTATAAAGGAAACTATGAGTTTGATATTCATTCTAATAATCGTAGATGTATGGACTGGGCAGATTATTTTAGAGGAGTAATAGAAGAATTAAAAAAGAAATATAAATTTTGTAAAGGTTTAAAAGGAACCTTTCAAGGAGATTTACCAAGTGGAGGTATATCTTCATCAAGTAGTAGCCAGATTGCCTTTTTATTAGCCATCTGTAGAATCAATAATATTGTTTTAACTAAAGAAGAAATTATTGATATTGTCTATCAAGTTGAACACCAGTTTATGAGATTAAATGTAGGAATACTAGATCCAAGCTGTGAGGTATTAGGAAAGAAAGATTCCTTACTCTTTTTAGATACTTTAACCAAGTATTCTTTTTCTGTAGAGAATAAAGAATTTGATAAGGAGTATCAATTTATCATTCTCTATAGTGGAATCAAAAGAAATCTAGTAGGATCTCAATATAACAAAAGAGTTGAAGAACTAAAAGATTGTTATGATAAGCTTAATATAGAACAAAAAATTTGTGGGAAATTAAGAGATATTCCAGATTACTATTTTGAAAAATATAAAGATGTATTAAATGAAATAGAATTAAACAGAAGCCAGCATTTCTTTAGTGAAAGTAAAAGAGTGAAACAAGGACTACAAGCCTGGCGTAAAAATGATATGATAACGTTTGGAAAATTGATGATTGAATCCTGTCTATCCTCTATCTATAATTATGAAAGTGGATCTAAAGTCTTAATTGATTTATTTGAACTTACAAAAAGGATAGACGGTGTATTAGGCATTAGATTTTTAGGAGCAGGTTTTAATGGAAGTAGCTTAGCCTTAATAGAAAAAAGAAAACTAGAATTCATAAGTTCTAAAATAAAAGAAGAATATATAAAACTCTATCCAGAATTAAAAGATTTCTTTAAAATAGTTCCAGTTCAATTAAAAGATGGAGTAGTCTTATGAAAGTAGTTATATTATGTGCAGGATATGCCACAAGGCTCTATCCTAAGACACTAAATACACCCAAAGCTTTATTAGAATATAAAGGAAAAAGAATCCTAGAGTATTTATTAAAAGATTTAAAACATCCTTTTATCCATGAAATCATATTGGTTTCTAATCATAGATTTTACTCTCAGTTTTTAGAATATAGTAAGGATAAAAGAATTAAAGTGATAGATGATGGATCAACTTGTCCTGAAAATAGATTAGGAGCCATTAAGGATTTACTTATAGGAATAAAGAATATAGAAGAAGATACCTTAATTATGGCATGTGATAATTTACTTGATTTTTCATTATCTTCTTTTATAGAATATTTTTATATAGATAGAATATCTACAATAATGTATTATAAAGAAGATAATGAAGAGAGATTAAAAAGAACAGGACAAGCCGTTCTTGAAGGGAATAAGGTTATAGAGTTTAAGGAAAAGCCTATCCAAGCTATATCTACGAATGCAGTTCCACCTTTTTATATTTTTAATCAAGAGGATTTAAAAATCATAAAGGGATTAAATAAAGCCTATGACTCTTTAGGAAGCATCATAGAAGAGGTAGTAGATAGAATAGAATTAAAGGCATTTCTTATGCTTGGCAAGAGGTTGGATTTAGGAAATTTATGAAGTGGATTAAATAATGTAAATAATGGGGATAGTGCTAATTATTTAAGCACAAAAATCTTAATGGTATGAACCTATTTAACTATTTTGTAAATAATACTATAAAGTGATTAAAAGAATATGGTAAAAATGAAAGCAACTATCAAATAGTAAAGTGAACTCATTTATTTGGAATATAGAAATCAAAAAGGAGAGTCTTAAGACTCTCCTTTTAATCTCTTTGTATTTAAGTCATTATTGAGCAATTGCATCACAATAATTAAGGGTAAGTTCATAAAAATTGGCAGGGGTATCAGGATTCGAACCCGAACTAAAGGTTTTGGAGACCCGCGTGCTACCGTTGACACCATACCCCTAATTCCGATAATGAGTATAGCATATTATTAAAAAATTTGCAATTGTTTTCTATAAAATATAGAATAATTGGTAAATAATGGGTTTATACTAAAATTAGATTTTATAATTTTGCTTGAAAACATTTTTAATAGACAAAATTCGTCTAGTTTTCTTGCTTTAGTTTATGCTTTTTTGATATAATAGGAATATAATGTTGGCAGGGGGTAGTTTTATGATTGAATTCTTAATTTCATGGGGACCTACTTTTTTATTTTTGTTCATCATATTAAATGGATTTATATGGGGATTAATTAGAGGTTTCAGAAAAACTACAATACTTTTTATTCATATGTTAATTGTGGGGATGATCTGTTTGATTGTCTTTTTAGCTTTTTTAAATGGCAAAAATTTTGATCAAAATATCACATCAATGACCAATTCAATTTTAAATCATTTTGGTAAAAATTGGATTGAAATATTAAAATTAGATGAAAATACACTTTCTACAGGTAAAGAAATTTTAGGGATTGAAGGAGATCCAACCTTGCAAGAAACTCTTGCAATCTATATTGCAAATCTTAATTCGGATAATCCTCTTGCATTTTATTTGATTTTAGAGGATTCACCTTATATTTTTGCGATAGTAGAAATGATTTTAAGAATGGCAATAGGAATTATAATCTACATTTTTTATTTCTTATTTATCTTCTTATTTTATATCATTTATTTAATTTTTTATCCTGTACGTAGAAAAATTAAAAGAGTCGAGAAAGAATTTCAAAGAGGAGAAAGGCCTACTCCTTACAAGAAAAAAAGGTTTCTTGGTGGCTGTATGGGAATGGTCCGGGCATTTGTTGCTGGCATCATTGCTTTTTCATTTCTTGGAGCACTCATCTATATTGTCACTGGAAACCAAGAATTAAAAAGCAGATATGAACTTCAAAGTGATGAAAATGAACTTAAATTTAATAGTGAAGAAATGAATAAAGGCTATGACTATTATAGTTATATCTGCAAGATGGGGAATACAGGAATTTTTAAAATATTAAATAATATTAAAGATCCTTCGAGCACTCCTTATTATTTTTACTTTGCAGATTTAGTTCTTCAAGGAAGTTTTGAAGATGATAAACTAGGAATAAAAGATAAGTTTTATTTAAGAGATGAATTAGGATATTATGTTCAATATACGAAGGAAGCCTTCAATTTATTTTTAAAATATGCAGATAAAGACTATATAGAAAATTTAGACTTTTCAAAAATTGATCAAGATGAATTTATAAAACAGATTGAAGTTTTATTTAGTATGCCTGAGTTTGTAGAAGCGTATGAGGCTCTTATTGATCAATTTGAAGATAAACCATTTTTTATACACCTTGCACTATCAACCATTACATCTTTAGTGAACCATATGGATTTGATTACGGATGATGAATTGATTTTGGACTTGATTCAAACATTATTTTTAGAAGAGGACTCTATCAAGGTTACAGATTTGGCTACAAAAGATGATGTAAAATTTTTATTCAAATCTGTGGTAAATGTTGTTGCGATTGCATCAGAAGATCCAATGACAGTAAATGAAGATGAAACGACGGAACCTACACTTGAACAAAAGAAAAAAGATACCCAGAAAATTATTTTATATGCGAAGGCGGCAACTAAATCTATCCAAGAGATATCAATTTTTAAAGATAGTAGTCGTAGTACGATTGGAAATAAATTATTTTCAGGGTTATATAAATTTGCAAT
The DNA here is from genome assembly GCA_910584005.1 of uncultured Anaeroplasmataceae bacterium. Taxonomy (GTDB): domain Bacteria; phylum Bacillota_I; class Bacilli_A; order Acholeplasmatales; family Anaeroplasmataceae; genus Pelethenecus. The sequence goes on from CAJTXR010000002.1 coordinate 218,148, forward strand.
ACAATATATGGAAAAATCATCCACAGATGAAGAAAATAAAATTGATTTTAGCGATTTAAATTTGGATGATATTATCTGGGTAGATGAATTCAATTTACTATTTAAGGCTTGTGATCCTGCTTTTGATTTGGCATATCACATTTATGATCCAAATCAAAATGTATTAGTAAAAAATTTATTTGGTATGTTTGCTGGAGAGCAGGCTTCTAAAAATGAGCAGGCTTATACATTATTTACTGAACAAATCGTAGAATCACAAATTTTAGGGCATGTGTTGCAATCCAATATGATAAGTAAAATGCTTGATGATGTGGTTTTTTCAATAACTCAAAATGAAGAAGCTAAACTTCCTAAAAATATACAATATATGGGAGAAAAAGGAGAACTTGCTATTTTCTTAGACAGTTTTAAGGATCTATTAAAAAAATGTGGAAATGATATTTATGTTTTAATTGAAAATCAAAATGATATACAAGCGACTCAGCTTATATCCTTAGCAAAATCTATGAATCAACCTATTGAAGAAAATGGTTCAATTCGATTAGTAGATAAGGTGCTCGACTCACAATTGGTGCATTATTTACTTTCAACGATTTTATTATATATGGATTTTAATGAGTTTGAGATTTATTCACCAAAAGAATCTTTAGAAACGATTGAAAATTATAAGATATTAAAAATTGATGAAATTAAATTAATTGTGAATTTTATAGTTCAATGTGAGGATGTCATTATCAACATGATAGATGATCCAGAGAATTTTGATTATATTAACTTGGTTTCAAATAACTATTTACTGAATTTATTGGATCAATCCTTTTTAATTCAAGGTACAATTTCAAATTATATGATTAAAATGGCAAAAGAAGAAAAAAGTATCATTCTTCCTATTGCATATGCTGTTCCTGATGCATGGCTAGCACAAAATGGTAAACCTGGGGAGATTTCTATATTAGTTAAAGCAATCAAGGAACTTAAGGATGCGAAAGATAAAGATGGAAATCCTTTAATTAATGCGATTTTAAATAATACAATTGAAGCAGAAACGATTTTGAATTTGGAAAATGAAATTATTTATACTATGATGGAATCTAAAGTATTACAGTATACGATTAGTGGACAATTGGATTTGTTTGCAGAACAAGGCTTCAAACTTGTAGTTCCTCGTATCTCGCTAGAAGAAATTGATGCAGAAACTACAGTGGATGGTGTAACTGTAAATGTCATATGTTCAGATGATTTAGCAGAAATGGTTGTTCTCTTGAAAAAATTTATTGAGTTTGATTCAGAAGGCAATATAAAGATTCTATATGGTGAAATCTTTAAAAATAAAGTAGAACTTGTTTCAAACTACATTATATCTGCTTCGTTAATGGGAAATTTTATGGATATGTCCAACACAGCAGACACTTATTTTGTTATGCCATCTTCATATGCAACAGCGTATACATCCTTTACTGCTACCTGTGAAACAAAACAGGATCTGATAGGAAATATTTGGTTTGGTAATATTGATATTGTCGAGGATGATGAATTATATTATCTTCTTGATGCTATAGAGAGCATCGTATGTGATGAAAATGGGCAATTGCCAGATGATTTTGATGTAGAAACTTCTTTAAATACCTCTATTGTAATTCCTAAAAAAAGTACACATAAAATTAGTCAATCTGCAATATTAAGAGCTTCATTATCAAAACAAATTCTAAATGTTAAAGAAATTCAAGTTTCTGAAGATCTTTATGAAGATTCAGCTATATTGTCTAGCGAATTTATGATTTTGTTTAATGTGGTTTATGATCTTTTAGAAGTCGAAGAAATTGCTGTAAATACGATATCTACAAAGTTTGAAACTTTAAATTTAACCAAATCTAAAATCAATGCAGCTTTAGAATCTCAAATCATGTCAAACACCTTATCGCAATACATTTTAGATGTTGAACAAGTTCAAGTTCCACTTAATACTACATCTGAAATTCAAGTCATAAGAGTAGATGAACAACAGCAAGTTTTTAAAGCTTCTAGAAAAGCAATTACAAAAACAGAAATAACGCATTTCTTTGATTCCTTCTTTGAACTATTAGAAGTAGATGAACAAGAAGGACTATCTATTCATAATATGAGTCAGAAGTTAGAGGGCTTAGTTATTAAAAAATCTACCATTGAAACCATTTTAAGTGAACAAAATATATCTAACATTGTAAAAGCAACATTATCCCAAAAAATATTAGATATAGAAGAGCTAAGTGTTCCAGATGATAAAACTGAAACCTATATCTTATCTAGTGGTATTCCAGGCAAAGATATTGATCGATTAGAAATGCTTGCATTTTTCACATCCATTTTTATTCTTTCAGAGAAAACTGAAATTTCTACAGCGACCATTGGGGATGAGATGAATCAACTCTCCTTAAAGAAAACGACGATATCTCATGTATTAGATTCAGAAATTCTTCATATGACCTTATCTCAAAAATTGTTAGAAGTTGAAGAATTAAATATTCCAATGACCCAATTAAGCTCTGTGATGGTAAAGGAAAAGAATCAATATAATATTCATACTATAGAAATTCTCAATTTCTTTAACGCTATTTTTGCTTTAGTTGGAACGGATACAATTCATATTAATACCATTTCAGATGAGTTAGCAGAAATTGAAATTGATGCTTCTATGCTAGAAGAATTGCTTTTATCTAAAATAATGACCTCAACACTATCTAAAAATATTTTAGAAAGTGGTGCTATTACAGTAGATGACATTGTTAAGGAAACAATTGAAGTTTTTGATCATCAAATAGCGATTAGAACTATGGATATCATTGAGGAATTAGAATTAAACAATTTCTTAAATGCAATTTTACTGTTCTCTAATGGTAAAATTAATGCTAAAAATTTAACCTTAGATCAAATTCTATTACCTTCTACAAAAGAAGATATAGGTACAATGCTGAATTCAATAATACTATGTACTACCCTTTCTAAAACAATTCGTGAAAGTGAAACTTCTATTTTGGTTCTTTTGGATCAAGAATATACTCCATATACATATCAATCTAAAACGAGTATAGAGATGTATATTAACTCACTTGAATTAGGAAACTTAGTTTATGCACTAACTGTGGGAATGCATATTCAAAATGCGAATGACTTGACGATTGAAACCATTACAGTACCTAAACAGGATAGTGAAATTGAAGCAGTTAAAGATAGTCGAATTTTAAGAACTTCGATCTCAAAAATAATTTTAGACCAAGAAGCTGCCGCAATTTCTCTTGCAGATACGGATGCGATAGATATCAACTACTCTTTAAATCAAGTCAGTGTAGGTGTATTAACTGCCAAAGAGATTCAGTCTATTATTTATGGAGTAAACTGTTTGGGATTAGAAAACTTTGATAACATTGAGGATGGCTTAGATATCATTACAATTATTGAATCTGATAATAAAGAAGAAATCATTTCCATCTTGGCAAATTCATCATTATATCGCACGGTTTTGTCAAAAACATTAAATGATAACTTTACAGCAAATATAAAGGTTTACCAAATATTATGCTCAAGTAGTGCTACAGCAAATATTATTGTTGATGGTGTTTCTCAAATTTATAATTATAGATTATCCACACTAGGTATACCTATGAGTAATCCGATGTATGAAATAAATTATCCTACTTTCCCTGTAAACGCATATACATCATTTACTTTAGCCACTGGTTCAAGGCTAATATGTTCTAAGGCGGATATTATAGCCTTAGGATATGTAACATCAAGGAACTTTTCTAGCTTTTAAAATATGAGGAACTTTTGAGATAAATAGCATTATATCTAGTATCGAATATCACGTAAAAAAGGTGCTAAAACCTTTAATCCTCATTATAAATAAAATTTATGGAAAAAAGGGGTGTTTTTGTCTAAACACCCTTTTTTTGCTAAAAATGAGTAAAACAAACTTTACATTTTGATTGTCAAGGGGTAAAACGATAAAATTTTTTTATAGATTGCAAACAAAAAATTAAATAGAATTATAATGATATTTTCATAATGTTTTCATATTTTTGTGTGCTATAATAGGGATACTTTATAGAACAAAAGAAGAAGTTTTAAAGACATTTTAGGAGGTTATCGTATGAAAATTATTAAAAGAAGTGGCGTTGAAGCACAATTTGATATGAATAAAATCATACAAGCAATTCGTAAGGCAAATGATGAGGCAGTAGAAAGTGAAAGACTGAGTGAAGAATTAATTATAGAATTGTCAAATAACGTTTCTAAAAAATGTAAAAAAGCAAAGTATGCACTAAATGTTGAAGAGATTCAAAACTTAGTTGAAGATGAATTAATGCGGATTGATGCTTATAATATTGCAAGAAAATATATCACTTATCGATATAAAAGAGCTTTAGTTAGAAAATCAAATTCAACAGATGAACAGATTTTAAGCTTGATTGAATGCAATAACGAAGAAGTAAAACAAGAAAATTCAAATAAGAATCCAACGGTAAATAGTGTACAAAGAGATTACATGGCTGGAGAAGTAAGTAAAGATATTACAAAACGATTCTTATTGCCTGAAGATATTGTAAAGGCTCATGAAGAGGGAATTATCCATTTCCACGATTCTGATTATTTTGCTCAGCATATGCATAATTGTTGCCTAGTTAATTTAGAAGATATGCTCCAAAATGGTACAGTAATCAGCGAAACAATGATTGAAAAACCAAAGAGTTTTTCTACGGCATGCAATGTTGCTACTCAGATTATTGCTCAAGTGGCTTCTAGCCAGTATGGTGGACAATCCATTACGCTTTCCCATTTAGCTCCTTTTGTGGATATTTCAAGACAGAAGCTAATTAAAGAGGTACGAGAAGAATTTGCTGAACAAAATTTAAATGTCACAGAAGAACAAATCAAGAATATTGCTGAAATGCGAGTGAAAAAAGAAATAAAAAAAGGATGCCAAATGATTCAATACCAAGTGGTGACTTTAATGACTACTAATGGGCAAGCTCCTTTTGTTACAGTATTTATGTATTTGAATGAAGTGCCTGAAGGTCAACTTCGAGATGATTTGGCTTTAATCATTGAAGAAATGCTTCATCAAAGAATATTAGGAGTAAAAAATGAAAAGGGAGTTTATATTACCCCCGCTTTCCCTAAGTTGATTTATGTTTTAGAGGAAAATAATATTGAGCCTAATGGAAAGTATTTCTATTTATCTGAATTAGCTGCAAAATGTACAGCAAAACGAATGGTTCCAGATTATATTTCTGAAAAAGTAATGAAAGGTTTGAAAATCAATGAAAATGGCGAGGGAGATTGCTATCCTTGTATGGGATGTCGTTCTTTTCTTACCCCTGATTCAACCATGCATTTAGGAAATCTAGCGAATGCTTTGAACTATGTTGAAGGCAAAGGAAAATATTATGGAAGATTTAATCAAGGAGTAGTTACATTAAATTTAGTCGATGTTGCTTGTTCTTCAAATAAAAATTTAGATAAGTTCTGGGAAATCTTAGATGAGCGGTTAGATATATGCTACCGAGCATTAATGTGTCGCCACAAAAGATTATTAGGAACTCCGTCTGATGTTGCACCTATATTATGGCAACATGGGGGTCTTGCTAGATTGAAAAAAGGAGAGGTTATTGATAAATTGTTGTTTAATAACTATTCTACAATCTCCTTAGGATATGCAGGATTATGTGAATGTGTTTATTATTTAACTGGACAAACTCATACCACTGATGAAGGATCTAAGCTAGGGTTAGAGATTATGCAACGGTTGAATGATGCTTGTGCAAAATGGAAGGCTCAAACCAATATAGGCTTTAGCGTATATGGGACACCATTAGAATCCACAACTTATAAATTTGCTAAATCATTACAAAAAAGATTTGGTGTGATTCCTGGTGTAACGGATAAAAATTATATAACAAATAGCTATCATGTGAATGTTAGAGAAGAAATTGATGCTTTCACAAAATTAACATTTGAATCAAAATTCCAAAAGCTTTCTCCAGGAGGGGCTGTTAGTTATGTGGAAGTACCAAATATGCAAAATAATATTCCAGCTGTTTTATCATTAATGAGGCATATTTATGAAACAATTATGTATGCTGAATTAAATACCAAGAGCGATTATTGCCAATGTTGTGGATATACAGGCGAAATTCAAATTGTTACAGATGCAGATGATAAGCTGATTTGGCAATGCCCAAATTGTGGAAACCATGATGAATCAAAGTTAAATGTAGCTCGTCGGACTTGTGGATATATTGGAACTCAGTTTTGGAATCAAGGAAGAACCCAAGAAATTAAAGAAAGAGTCCTTCATTTATAATGAATTATGCAACCATAAAAAAATATGATATTGCAAATGGATTAGGGGTTCGAGTATCTTTGTTTGTCAGTGGCTGTACTCATCACTGTAAAAATTGTTTTAATGCAATCGCATGGGATTTTGCTTATGGTACACCTTTCACAGAGGAAACTGAAATTGAACTTTTAAAGGATTTATCCCATCCGATGATTGAAGGCTTATCTCTTTTAGGTGGGGAGCCAATGGAACCAGAAAATCAATTTGGATTAATTTCTTTTTTGCGAAAAGTAAAACAGCAATTTCCAAACAAGACGATATGGTGTTATACAGGGTATACTTTAGAAAAAGATCTTTTAGAAGGACGAGCTCATACTCCAATCACAGATGAATTTTTATCCTATGTAGATGTATTGGTAGATGGTAAGTTTGAAGAAAACTTAAAAGACATCACCCTAAAATTTCGAGGATCATCTAATCAAAGAGTGATTGATATGAAAGAAACTCTAAAAAATAAGCAGATTATGCTATTAAATTTAGACTAATTGTGAAAATAAAACCACAATTAGTCTATTTTTGTGATATAATTTAAAATATTTAAGAAAACTATAGGTGAGGGATAACATGGAACTATTAGATCGTTTAACTGAACTGAAACAAATTTTAAATCAAGCTTCTTATGAATATTATGTTCTTGATCATCCAACAATGGAGGATTTTGAGTATGATCGTCTAATGGAAGAATTAATAAAAATAGAAAATGAGCATCCCGAATTAAAAACAGCAGATTCTCCTACCAATAAAATAGGTGGTGTTGTTTTAGATAAATTTGAAAAAGTTGTTCATACATCAAAAATGATGAGTTTAAGTGATGCATTTAATTTTGAAGAATTAAAGGATTTTGATCGCAGAGTGAAGAAGGATGCTCCAAACGCAACTTATTGTTGTGAACTGAAAATAGATGGATTATCCGTTTCTTTAAGATATGAGGAAGGACTTCTTGTTTTAGCTGCAACTAGAGGAAATGGCGAAATTGGTGAAAATATTACAAATAATGTTAAAACGATCAAGAGTATTCCACTTGCAATCAAGGAGCATAAAACTCTTGAGGTTCGGGGAGAAATTTTTATGCCTAAAAAAAGTTTTCATGCATTAAATGAAGAACGGGCATTAAATGAAGAGGATTTATTTGCAAATTGTAGAAATGCGGCAGCTGGTTCCATCCGGCAACTAGATAGTAAAATTGCCGCCAAACGTAATTTGGATGCATTTCTTTATTATCTTTTAGATGATACAAGTGACACCCAAGTTCACGCATTAGAGCATATGAAAAATCTAGGCTTTAAGGTAAACCCATATTACAAAAAATGTAATACAATTGAGGAAGTTATAGAATACATTAACGCAATGGGAGAATTACGTCCAACCTTACCTTATGATATTGATGGCATAGTTCTTAAGGTTGATGAAAAGGTGTTGTATTCTACGATAGGAGAAACAGTGAAATACCCAAAATGGGCCATTGCTTATAAATTTCCTCCTGAAGAAGTAAAAACAAAACTTTTATCAATAACTTATCAAGTAGGAAGAAGTGGTGTGATTACACCAGTAGCGAATTTTAAACCTGTTTTTGTTCAAGGCTCCTTAATCTCTAAGGCTACACTCCATAATGAAGATTATATTTTAAGTAAAGATATCCATATTAATGATACAATTATTATCCGTAAAGCAGGAGATGTCATTCCTGAGGTTGTAAAACCAATTAAAGAGGAACGAGATCAAACGGTTCTTCCATTTCAAATGATAAAAGAATGCCCTTGTTGTCATAGTCAATTGGTAAGAAGGGAACAGGAGGCAGATTATTTTTGCTTGAATCCAAATTGTAGTGAAAAATTAATGAATCGTTTAATTCATTTTGCTTCAAAACCAGCATATAATATTGACTCCTTAGGAGATAAACTTACTATCCAATTATATGAAGCTGGTTTTATTCGAGATATTGCAGATATATTCCGCTTGAAAGATCATTATGAAGAACTGATTCAGCTTCAAGGTCTTGGGAAAAAAAGCATCGATCATTTACTTGAAATGATTGAAAATTCAAAACAAAATAATTTAAATCAACTTATATTTGGCTTGGGAATTAAACATTGCGGAGCTAAGATTTCTACAATTATATGTAAAAGATTTAAAACAATGAATGAAATAATGACAGCTACTTTTGAAGAGTTAGCTGCTATTAATGATATTGGCGAGGCAATTGCTTATGAGGTTGTAGAATATATGAGGCAACCTAAAAATATTCAATTAATAAAGCAATTAAATGAATTAGGGTTGAATATGGAGTACCATATGGATCAAATTCAAGAGAACTTCTTTACAAATAAGAAATGTGTTCTTACAGGGACTTTAGAATCTATGGGCCGTTCAGAAGCGAAAAAATTAATTGAAAGCTTTGGGGGAAACTTATCTGAATCTGTAAGTTCAAAAACAGATATATTAATTTTAGGAGTAAATCCAGGAAGTAAATATGATAAAGCGAAAAAATTGGGAATTTATATTATGGAAGAAAGCGAGTTTCTTCAAAAAATAAAAGAATAATAATGGTGATAAAATGGATGAAATTATTATAAAAGGAGCAAGAGAAAATAATTTGAAAAATATTTCTTTGACTTTACCTAAAAATAAATTTATCGTTATGACGGGTTTGTCTGGAAGTGGCAAATCAAGTCTAGCATTTGATACAATTTATCAAGAAGGTCAAAGAAGATTTGTTGAATCATTATCTAGTTATGCAAGACAATTTATTGGATCTATGGATAAACCAGATGTAGATAGTATAGAAGGATTATCTCCAGCAATTTCTATTGATCAAAAATCTGCAAGTCATAATCCCCGTTCTACAGTGGGAACAGTTACGGAAATTTACGATTATTTACGAGTTTTATTTGCTCGAATTGGAACCCCTTATTGTCCTACACATCATATTCCAATTTCTTCTTTTTCAAATGAGCAAATTGTCAATAAAATATTAGAAATGCCATTAGGATCAAGACTTTATATCACGTCCCCTGTGGTTTTTAGAGAAAAAGGAGAACATAAAGGCATTTTTGCAAAGTACTTACAGGAAGGATTTGTTCGGGCAATTGTTGATGGAGAAATGGTTGAATTAGATCATGATATTCAACTTGAAAAAAATAAAAAACATACGATAGATATCGTTGTTGAACGACTCGTATTAAAAGAAGGTGTCCGTAGTAGAGTTGCTGAAGCAGTTGAACTTGCTGTTAAATTTTCAAAAGGATACGTAGAAGTAGTATGTGACGAAAAGACCACCTTTTACTCTACGGTTCATGCTTGTCCAGAATGTGGATATAGTTTGGCTTCCTTAGAACCCCGTTTATTTTCCTTTAATAGTCCTTTAGGAGCTTGTCCAGATTGTAATGGATTGGGAAAGAAACTTACAGTTTCTAAGGATTTAGTTATTGAAGAAACAAAATCTTTAAATAATGGCTGTATCATTCCTTATCGAAATCAAGAAAAAGATAATTTAACCAATTTAACGATTGAACAAACCTGTCAATTTTATAAAATAAATATGAATACTCCTTTCAAAGATTTGCCAGAGGAGCATAAGCGTACAATCCTATATGGTTCAAAGGATCAAATTGATTTTAAAATGCGTTCTACCAGTGGTAGAGTTCATGAAAAGAAAGATTTTTTTGAAGGTGTTCTTACAAATTTTCAAAGACGATATGTAGAAACCAATAGTGATTGGATTAGAGATTGGATTGAAGGCTACATGGTGGAAAATGAATGTGAAACCTGTAAGGGAGCTCGGTTAAATAAAAGTGTTCTTAATATTTTTATTAATGAAAAGAATATGAATGACGTTTGTCAAATGTCCATTGATGAGGTTTTAGACTGGTTTAAAAATTTAAAGCTAAGTGAAGAAAAACAAATGATTTCTAAATTAGCAATCAAAGAAATTACAGATCGTTTATCTTTTTTAAAAAATGTTGGGTTAGAATATTTAACTTTAAGCAGAAGTGCAGATACATTAAGCGGTGGAGAGGCTCAACGAATTCGACTAGCAACTCAAATTGGTTCGCGTTTAACAGGCGTTTTGTATGTTTTAGATGAACCTTCTATTGGTTTACATCAAAGAGATAATGCTCGATTAATCCAGACATTAAAAGAAATGAGAGATTTAGGAAATACATTAATTGTTGTTGAACATGATGATGAAACGATGCGTTCCTGTGATTACTTAGTGGATATTGGACCAAAGGCGGGGATACATGGTGGAGAAATTGTAGCATTAGGAACCCCAGATGAGGTTATAAAAAACCCGAATAGTATTACAGGCCTTTATTTATCTGGAAAAAAGAAAATTGAAGTTCCTAGTTCTAGAAGAAAAGGAACTAAAAAATCAATTAAAATTATAGGGGCATCCGAAAACAATCTAAAAAATATTAACGTAACAATTCCATTAGGTAAAATTACTTGTGTGACAGGAGTGTCTGGATCTGGAAAATCTACACTTGTGAATGAAGTTTTATATAAAAATGCCTATGTAAAACTATACCAAGCTAAAAAAGTTTCTCCTGGCAAAGTTAAAAAAATTGAAGGATTAGAGCATATTGATCGAATTGTGCATATTTCTCAACAGCCTATTGGCCGAACTCCAAGAAGTAACCCAGCAACATATACAGGTGTTTTTGATGATATAAGAGAACTATTTAGTCAAACAACGGATGCTAAAATAAAGGGATACGATAAATCTAGATTTTCATTTAATGTGCGAGGCGGAAGATGTGAGGCCTGTTCAGGAGATGGGGTTAAACGAATTTCAATGCATTTCTTACCAGATGTCTATGTTCCTTGTGAAGTATGTCATGGAACGAGGTACCAGCAAGAAACTCTAGATATCAAATTTAAAGGAAAAAGTATTGCTGATGTTCTAAACATGACTGTGGAGGATGCTGTTCAATTTTTTGATGCGTTTCCTAAAATTAAATCCAAATTACAAACGATTTATGATGTTGGATTAGGGTATATTAAATTAGGACAATCCTCTACTACGTTAAGTGGTGGAGAGGCACAAAGAGTAAAACTAGCTTATGAACTCCACTCCAAAATTACAGATAGAACGTTATATATTTTAGATGAGCCTACAACAGGACTTCATGTAGATGATATTAAACGTTTAATGGAAGTTATCGCAAGAATTGCAGATGCGAAAGCAACTGTTATTATTATTGAGCATAATTTAGATGTAATTAAATTGGCGGATTATATTATCGATTTAGGCCCTGAAGGTGGAAATCGTGGTGGAACTGTATTATTTGAAGGAACTCCAGAAGACCTTGTTAAACAAGAAAATTCATATACAGCCCAGTATTTAAGACCCTTATTAAAAATGTGATATTGTAGGATTTATCAAATACTTCTTGTATATTGTGAGATTATTTGATATAATTCTTTTGTTAAAAATAAAGGAGTAAATCTATGAAGAAATTGTCATGTATTATATTAATGAGTATAACAATCCTTCTTGCTGGATGTAGCGGTAAAAAACCAAAAACGGAACTTATAAGAGATTATCCAGCAACCGAAATAAAATCTGCTTTAAGCTTAGATGATACTTTAAATGGAACAAGTTTAAAATCGGATATTGATAAAAATATAGCGTATTATGATGTGAAAATAGCTCCAAATGCAAACGATTCTTTATTTTATAATGCAATAAATATTGAAGAATTTACAAATGATCGCTTAGAAAAATTCCGAATTAATTTATTATATTTTAATAAAAATTTATTATCAACTACGGCTCAGAATTTTGTAAATGAAATGAATAGTAAGGAATATGGATTATCTAAAAGTATATCTAAGTCTTTTCCAATAGTAGAAAACAGAACTGCTTCCCTTTTAGATAATTTAGCGATTTCAAAGGATGTAACTTTACCAAAGGATTTTACTAAAAAAGAAAATGATGAGCGTATGCTTGTTGTTACTTATATGCCAACCTATTGTGTTCATTTCGATGGGAAACAAGAACTTGCTAGAATTTATTTAATGATTCCTGTTTATTATGCTTTTTCTTATACTTCTGAACTAGGCACATATGTTGATGGAATTAAAGAATATAAAGTAAATTTAACAGAAGATGGTTTATTGCCACAACAAGAATAAATATTTTAAAACTCTCCAATTCAGGAGAGTTTTTTTATGTTTCCAAGATTTTATTTTGTTTTTTATGACAGAAAGTGATATACTTGTTATGGTGATAAAAATGGAAAAACATTTTGAAAGTAATCAACCTATAGATACAATACAACTAGGAGAAAAAGTAGGAATACTTTTAAATGAATCGGATGTTATCCTTTTAACAGGGGATTTATCAGCAGGTAAAACAACAATAACAAAAGGAATAGGGAAGGCATTAGAAGTAAAAAAAGTGATTAACTCTCCAACCTTTACAATTGTAAAAGAATATTCAGGGCGGATTCCTCTTTACCATTTAGATTTATATCGTTTAGATGGATTAAATCAGGATTATGATTTAGAGGAATATATGAATGGAAACGGGGTTTGTGTGATTGAATGGCCTCATCAGGTAGAAGAAATTTTACCTGATGAGTACTTAGAAATCCATTTAGAACATAAGGATGAAACCAAAAGGAGAATTACCATTAGAGCCTATGGAAAACATTATGAGGAGATTCTAAAAAAATTATGAAAACATTACTAATTGATTCAGCAACAAATGTGTTATATACTGCATTATGTGAAGATGATAAAATTCTCTTTGAATCCTATGTGAATGGAAAAAATGATCATGCTAAAGCAATTATTGTGGAAATTGAAAAAGCATGTCATCAAGCAAATACAGAGGTATCTAAGATAGATCAAGTTATTGTAGGATATGGACCTGGTTCTTATACAGGTGTGAGAATGGGAGTAACTGTGGGAAAAATGATTGCGACACTAAAACCGCAAATCAAATTGTATACAATATCTACTTTATTTTTAATGGCAAGTGGGTATGATGATGCTTGCGTTTTAGCAAGTATAGATGCAAGAAGAGGAAATTGCTTCGGTTGTATATATGATTTCAAACATATGGAATATAAAGTAAAAGAATCTTTAATTGCAAAAGAAGAATTAATGAAACATGACCATCAATATGAAGTCACAGAACAAAAATTTAGAGTTAATCCTTTTAAAGTAATAAAAAACGCAACTTTAGTAGAAGAACCAAGGCTATTAGTTCCAAACTATTTAAGGGAAACAGAAGCGGAGCGGAATTTGAATGCTTAGAAGGTATGAACGAAAAGATATTCCTGAGATTGTAAAATTAGAAAAACTACAGTTAGAATCCTCTTTAGAGGAAAGCTATTATATATCCGATTTAACAAATTCCTTAGCTTATCATTATGTATGGGAAGAAAATGAACAAATTCTAGGTTTTGTTTCTTCGATTTTTGATGGGTGCTCATTAGAAATTTTAAATATAGTTATTGATAAGCCTTATCAATCTAAAGGGTATGGAACTAAACTTTTGGCATTCGTTTTAGATGAACTTGTTCCTTTAGGATTAAAACAAGCTTCTTTAGAGGTTCGTCCTTCAAATCTTAATGCAATTCATTTATATGAAAAGCTAGGCTTTAAAACAGTGCGGATCCGTAAAGAGTATTATAAAAACAAAGAAGATGCCTATTTTATGCAGAAACTTTATGATGAAAAAAAAGATATTGTAAATCTAGAAGCAATCTTGTTTTCTAAAAAAACTGGTTTAAAATACACAAGTGATTTTAAAGAACGGTATTGCTTAAATTATTATGATCTTTATGATTATAAAATTGATTCTTTAAAAGATTTTTCTTATGAAGATTATATTTTATTTCTCTCTAATTGGTTGGATGAGAATCTTTTTAAAGGATTTGAAATTTCTAGTTGTGCTTTACTCCATGTGAATGCTTATCATTATCACAGTTTAACTAAAAAGAACTATACAGTAAGTTTTAATTATCTAGAAGACAATTTAGAATATATATACAAAATCAATAAAGAATATGGAAAAGAATATGCTCAAAAATATGCCAAGTTTGTCAATGATAATATTAAAAAAGGCAAAATAAATAGTTATTCTGTAATGATTGATTGTAAGACCGTTGGCACCGTTTTACTGCTAGAATATACCCAAAGTATTTATATTTATAGTTTATATGTGGACGAGGAAAATCGTCATCAAGGAATTGCTTCTGCTTTAATGGATGCGTGTGTCAAATATGCCAAAAAGAAAAACAAATGTGAACTATATTTAGAAGCAGAATTAGGAGAAACGCCAATTGAAATGTATAAGAAAATGAATTTCAAAGAGGTAGAAACTCTTTATGAAATGTTTCAGGAGAAATCATGGAAAAAACAAATGTAATGCGTATTTTAGAACAGAAAAAAATTCCATATGAAGCGTTGGAATATCCTCACGAAGAAGGCGTTTGTGTGAGCGGTATAGATGTTGCAAATCTTCTAAACCAAAATCCAAATGAGGTTTTTAAAACCATCGTTACAATCGGACATAGTAAGCATTATTATGTGTTTGTCATCCCTGTAACTGAAGAAATAGATTTAAAAAAGGCTGCTTTAGCGGTAAAAGAAAAATCAGTTGAACTGATTTCAGTTAAAGATTTATTTAAAATTACAGGGTATATTCGAGGGGGGTGCAGTCCTATCGGAATGAAGAAACAATTTGTTACTATTTATCACAGCTCTGCTGAAGAAAACAAACATATCATTTTTTCAGCAGGTAAGATTGGATATCAAGTAAAAGTAAGTCCTAATGATTTGAAGAAAACTCTATATATGGAGTTTTCAGATATAACACGGGAAACAAAAGAATGACTCTATAAATTTATAGAGTTTTTTTCTTTAAGAAAATGCTTTTATTTACTATCATTTTTTTTATAAATATTGTATAATAGGATTAAATATTTTTTATGAAATTTTAGTTTTATAGGAGGAATCTTATGGAAGAGGTTAGTAACTATATTAAAACATTAATGGCAGAGGATTTAAAGGCGGGAAGAGTAAAAGAAATCATTACTCGATTTCCACCAGAGCCTAATGCTTATTTACATATCGGTCATGCTCGAGCAATCATAACTAATTTTGAATCAGCTAAAGCCTATGGCGGAAAAACCAACCTACGTTTTGATGATACAAATCCCACAAAAGAAGATAATGAATATGTAGATGCGATTAAGGAAGATTTAAAATGGCTGGGATATACTCCAAATCATGTTTTCTTTGGAAGTGATTATTTTGAGGCAACCTATGAAAAAGCGGTTTTATTAATCAAAAAGGGATTAGCCTATGTAGATGATTTAACTCAAGAAGAAACTTCTAAGTATCGTGGAACCTTAACTGAGCCTGGTAAAAATTCTCCATATCGGAATCGGAGTATCGAAGAAAATCTTGATTTATTTGCAAGAATGCGTGCAGGTGAATTTAAGGATGGAGAAAAAACATTGAAAGCGAAGATTGATATGGCAAGTCCAAATATCAATATGAGAGATCCTGTTTTATATCGGATTATTCATATGCATCATCATCGTCAAGGAGATAAGTGGTGTATCTATCCGATGTATGATTTCGCTCATCCTTTACAGGATAGTTTTGAAGGAATTACCCATTCCTGTTGTTCATTAGAGTTTGATAACCATCGAGTTCTATATGATTGGGTATTGGCGAATACCGAAGTTGAACATATTTCTCACCAATATGAATTTGGTAGATTAAATATCACAGGTATGGTTATGTCTAAACGATATTTACGAACTTTAGTTGATACTAAGAAGGTTTCTGGTTATGATGATCCAAGAATGCCAACTTTAGTTGGATTAAAACGTCGTGGTTTTACTGCTGATTCCATAAAGAATTTTATTCTTTCGACTGGGTTATCTAGAGTGAATTCAACAGTGGACTATCAGGCTTTAGAAGAAGCATTAAGAGATGATTTAAAAATGAAGGCTTTAAGACCTTCTGCAGTTCTTAATCCTATTTTAGTTCAAATTGATAACTATCCTGAAGGACAAATTGAATATATGGATTGTCCGAATAATACAGAAAATGAAGAACTTGGATCTAGAAAAATTGCCTTTGGTCGATACGTATATATAGAGAAAGATGATTTTATTGAAGAAAAACCAAACAAAAAATGGAAACGACTTGCGTTAGGTGTAGAAGTACGTTTAATGCATGCTTATTTTATTACGGCGACGAGTGTGGAGAAGGATGCAGAAGGAAATATCACCTTAATTCATGCCACCTATGATCCTGCAACTCGTTCAGGTTCTGGATTCAATGAAAGAAAGCCAAACGGAAATATTCATTTCGTAGAAAAGACAACTGCACTTCCTGCAACTTTCCGTTTATTTGATGCCTTGATTTTACCAGAAACAGAGGAAACAAAGGATTGTGATTTTATAGAAAGATTAAATCCAAACTCAATGTCTATTACTAAAGGCTTTGTTGAGGCATCTTTAAAAGGAACCAAACCTTTTGATCACTATCAGTTTGTTCGGAATGGATATTATACAACAGATAAAGATAGTACAGAAGATGAACTTGTTTTCAACTGTACAGTTAGTTTAAAATCATCATTTAAATTATAAAAATTAGGGACTGCATTGCAGCCCCAATTTTTAAGAGAAAAGGAGAAAAAACCATGTTAAAAACAGTAAACTTAGGATTGCAATATGGATCTAGAAAACTTTTTGAACATGTAGACATTACTTTTACAAAAGGAAATTGTTATGGAATCATTGGAGCAAATGGAGCAGGTAAATCCACATTTCTAAAACTTCTTTCTGGTGAGATTGAATCTACAACTGGAGAAGTCATATTAGATAAGAATGAAAGAATGTCTGTTTTGAAACAGGATCAAAATGCATATAATGACAAAACCGTTTTAGACACAGTATTATTAGGGCATCCTAGATTAATCCAAATCAAAGAACAGAAAGATGCATTATATGCTAAAGAAGACTTTTCCGAAGAGGATGGACTTTTGGCCGCAGAACTAGAAGGTGAATTTGCCGAGCTTGGTGGATGGGAGGCAGAAACTGATGCTGCGACTCTATTAAATGGAATTGGAATAGATGAGGATTACCATTATATGTTGATGGGGGATTTGGATGCTAAACTAAAAATTAAGGTATTACTTGCTCAAGCTCTATTTGGAAATCCTGACATTTTGCTTTTGGATGAGCCTACAAATAATTTAGATTATAAATCAACAAGATGGCTTGAAAACTTTTTATTAAATTTTGAAAATACGGTTTTAATTGTTTCTCATGACAGACATTTCTTAAATAATGTATGTACGCATATATGCGATGTTGATTTTGGAAAAATTAAGCTGTATGTTGGTAATTATGAGTTCTGGTATGAATCTAGTCAATTGGCATTACAGCAGGCTAAAGATCAAAATAAGAAAAGCGAACAGAAAGTCAAAGAGCTACAAGAGTTTATTGCTCGATTTTCAGCAAATAAGTCAAAATCCCGTCAAGCTACATCACGTAAAAAGCTTTTAGAAAAAATAAAGATTGAAGATATAGAGCCTTCTTCTAGAAGATATCCATACATTGGATTTAAACCAAATCGAGAGGTGGGAAATGATATTTTATTTGTGGAAAATTTATCTAAACCAGGCCTTTTTAAGAATTTAACCTTTAGTGTAAATAAAAATGATAAAATTGCTTTTTTAGCTGAGAATTCTGTAATTATAACGACTTTATTTAATATTTTATCTGGTAAAGATCAGGATTATAGTGGAAAGTTTAAATGGGGAATTACAACTACAACAGGTTTTTTGCCACAGGAAAACAAAACATATTTTGAGAAAGATTTATCCTTAGTCGATTGGTTAAGACAATATTCAAAGGAGGATCAAACTGAAAGTTTTATTCGTGGTTGGTTAGGAAGAATGTTGTTTAGTGGAGAAGAATCTTTAAAAAAATGTAATGTTTTATCTGGTGGAGAAAAAGTTCGCTGTATGTTTGCTAAACTCATGTTAGAATCACCGAATGTATTGGTTTTAGAAGATCCAACCAATCACTTAGATTTGGAATCTATTACAGCATTGAATGAAGGAATGAAAGCATATAAAGGAAATATTTTATTTTCAAGTCATGATGCCGAACTTCTAGAAACTGTAGCCAATCGAATTATTTCCTTTGAAAAAGATGGTACCATTATAGATAAAATGATTACTTACGAGGAGTTTTTGGATTCTAAGGAGTAAAGGGATTTACATCAAAAATAGAAAGTAAGGAGGGATAAGCATGTTAGAAGGATTAAATGATCAACAAAAGTTGGCTGTAACAACTACAGAAGGGCCTGTCATGGTTATGGCGGGTGCTGGTTCTGGTAAGACAAGAGTTCTAACAGAACGGATTGCATATATTATCAGTCAGGGAATATCTTCTTATGGTATTTTAGCAGTGACATTTACCAATAAAGCTGCGAATGAAATGAAACAACGAATTGAAAAAATACTCCATATGGATACGAAATATATGTGGATATCTACCTTTCATAGTTTTTGTTCTCGGCTACTACGTTTAGAAATTGATTATGCACTTCCTCCTTATAATCATAATTTTGTTATTATTGATGAAGAAGATTCATTGAAAATAGTTAAAGGAATAATGAAAGAAGAATTTTTTGATGAGATTAAGCCCAAGCGAATAAAAGATTTGATTTCAAAAACAAAAAATTTCCCAAATTATAAAATAGGAGATCCCTATTTGGCTGATATTTTTGCGAACATAAATCAAAAATATAATGCATACTTAAGTGAGAATAATTTACTTGATTTTGATGATTTGATTATTAAAACAATTGAATTGTTGAAAAAGAATCCTGACATTTTAAATAAATATCAAGAAAAATTCCAATATATACTTGTAGATGAATTTCAAGATACGAATGATTTACAATATCAATTGATGTTTATGCTTGCAAGCAGGTATCATAATATATTTGTTGTTGGAGATGACTTTCAATCTATTTATTCTTTTCGTGGAGCTCAAATTGAAAATATAAGACGGTTTCAAAAGGATTTTAAGGAATTCCAATTGATTCTTTTAGAAGAAAACTATCGTTCTACAGAGCCAATCTTAAATCTAGCAAACGAAATTATTGATCACAATCCAAATCAAATCAAAAAGGTCATGTTTTCTAAGCGGTTAGAAGGACAACTCCCTTTTTATTATCAGGCTTCTAGTGGAAAAGCAGAGGCTATGTTTGTAGTAGATAAAATTAAAGAATTTCATTTATCTGGAGATCCATATTCTGAATTTGCAGTGATTTATCGAACAAATTCTATCTCTCGTGTTTTTGAAGATATATTAGTAAAATATCAGATTCCATATAAAATATATGGTGGATTTTCTTTCTTTGCCAGGAAAGAAATTAAGGATATGATTGCTTATATGCGGATTATTCTTCATCCTGAAGATGATTTTTCTTTTAATCGTATTGTAAATGAACCAAAAAGAAAAATAGGCCCTGCACTACTAGAAAAATTAAACATGCTTGCAGTAGAAAAAAAATTATCTTTATTTGATACAATCCCTTATTTTAATGGAACGGGTATAGGTGGAAAAGCGTTAGCTGAATTCTATAAAATGATATGTACAATTCGTGAACAAATCAATAATATTCCGCTGAAGAATATAATAGATGTTATATTAGAAGAAACTGGCTATAAGGCAATGCTTACTATAGAGGATGAAGATCATGAACGAATTGGCAACATTTTTGAATTAAAAAATGTATTAAGTGAATCAGCAAATGAAGACAAAGATAATATTCAAAATATTCAAAATTTTTTGAATGATGTAGCTTTAAGGACTAATGAAGAAGAACAAGAAGATAAAGATTGTGTAATTTTAACTACATATCATCAAGCAAAGGGCTTAGAGTTTAAAAATGTCTTTTTGGTTGCTATGGAGGAAGGAATATTCCCAAGCGAATTTCATTTTGAAGATTTAGATATAGAAGAAGAACGAAGAATATGCTATGTAGGAATTACTCGTGCAAAAGAACGATTATATATTACAAATGCTTTATCTCGAATGATGTATGGTAGAATAGAAGAAACGATGCCATCCCGATTTATTAAAGAAATGGGGAAAGATCATTTGAAGAATATATCTGCTGAACTATCCAAAAAGAGCGATTTTTATTATAAAGCACCAGTTAAAAGTAAATTTATACAATCAAAGAAAGAAAGTAAATCTGAAGATTTTAAAGTTGGAGATAAAGTAGAACATGCTGTTTTTGGCGTTGGAATTATTGTAGGGGTTGGAACAGATCAATCTATAAAAATTGCATTTCCTGCACCTATTGGAGTTAAAACATTAATGAAAAATCATCCTTCATATCATAAAATATAAAAAAATAGGCTGAAATCGCCTATTTTTTTATTTGTTCAGGTATAAAATTGATTAAATTAATACAAAAATTAATTAAGTTAAACATTTTATTAAAAAAATTAATATTTTATATTGACAAAATTAATTTTTATATTAAAATAATTGTAAGGAGTTGAAAAAATGAAAAAGAGATTATTAGGGATATGTCCCATATGTGATGGAAGACTTTCTGTATCCGAATTATCCTGTAAAGAATGTGGAACGACAGTAAGAGGAGAATTTAAATTATCAAAATTTGATTATTTGTCCAGTGATCTTCAAGAATTTGCATATATCTTCATAAAAAATGCGGGAAATATTAAAGGTGTAGAAAAGGAACTTAATATCAGTTATCCTACTGTAAAAAAGAACTTAGATGAACTGATTCGTTCTTTAGGGTTTTCAACTATAAATATTCCAATTGAAGAAAAAATGACTAGAGAAGAAATTTTAACAGCTTTAAAACGAAAAGAAATTACTTTTGAAGTCGCAGAAAAAATGTTAAAGGAGTTATAAATGATGAAAGAAAAATATTTAAAAGAATTACAAGAAGCATTAGAAAATGAAAATATTCAAAATATAGATGGAATCTTGAAGCTATATCAATCTCGGTTTGAGTTAGGGTATGAAGCGGGAATGACCGATGAAGAAATTATTGCTCAATTTAAATCAATAGAAGAAATAATTGAAGAAAATATGGATGAGGATTTAAAAGAACCAGAACCTTCATATGAAGGAGAATTAGATTTATCCATTTTCTCAGATTTCAAAATCATAAGAAAAGATGAAACAGGGATTCATTTTGAAATAGAGGAGCGGGCAAAAGAATATATAGAATTGTCTATTCGCGATAAAAAAGTTTGTCTTTCAACTAAGGATAAATCTATCTTTACAAAAAAGCATCGACCAAATTTTGATGGAAAAATGTTTATTGGATCTAATGTTAGTTTTAGTTCCTTGTTGATTAACAATATTAATTGTGATGTAGATATATGTTCGCTAAACTGTGAAAATTTAAAAATTTCAAATGTCAATGGGGATTTAAATTTAGAAGGAGTAGAATGTGGGGAAGAGTTTACTCTTCATAATACGAATGGTGATATTAAAATTATGAATTTAGTTTCCCAACAATTTAAAGTTGGTACGGTTAATGGCGATATTCAAATAAAAGAGCTATGCTGTGATGGTGTCAATATGTCAACTGTATCAGGAGATATTGTGATTGATAGAAGTAATGATTCTGTATATTCCTTAAAAAGCGTTAGTGGTGACATTTCTATTAAATCTGGATTATCTATGAATAATGTTTCAGCTATTTCAATTTCTGGCACGGTAAAAGTAGGGGGGCAAACTGTAAAAGGAGATTTAAATTCTAAAATTAAAGAAGCAATGTCAAAAATTGTTTTCTAAAAAATGAGGGTTGTTAATGAAAAAGTTAACTTTATTTAAAAATTTAAGGAATCAAAGAAGGATAATTAAGTCTACAAAGTTATATTATATCTATTTTTTGTGGTTTATAAATGCTGTTTTTGGGGGAATAGTACCTGTGTTAGGGGTGTTTTTTACTAAATTTATGGTAGATGCCATTCTATCGAATTGGCAAGAGAAAAGATTTATTCTTTTAGTTATCATTTTAACAGCTACAAGTATTGTTTCTTATGTTATACATTATCTTTTGAATGCTTTTTTAGAAGCGAAATATTTAAGCCTTAGAATAAATGAATTCAATCGTTGTATTGATCTTTATGCAAAAGTGGATTATGAAAAAATTGAAGATTCCTCTTTTCAAGATGAAATTCATACTGCTTTTGAAGCTATACAAGGAGATGGTGAAGGATTACAGCCTATGTTTGATAATGCTTGCCAGTTATTCGTTTATTGTGTAAGTATAATCCTGTTCTTTATTATATTGAGTTTTTTTCAAGTGGGAATTGCGTTTTTATGTTTGGGAAGTACAATTTTAACTGCTTTAGCAAATGAAAGAATTGCAAAATATATAGATAAAAGAAAAAAAGATAGAGCCCATGCTTCTAGACATACTTATTATTATAATAATGTTTGTAGTGATTTTGCTTATGGAAAAGATACAAGAGTCTTTAACCTTAAGGATCAATTGATGAGTAATTACAAACAGAAATCATTAAATTATACGAATGTTTTAAAGGATATTGCCAATCGTCGTTTTGCTTATGGTTTCATTGGATTGTTCATGTTACTTCTACAGGATGGTGTTTCCTATTTTTTGATTATAAAAAGTGCATTGGATGGAAAAATATCATTAAGTGAAGTATCCTTATATGTTACAACTGTGGTTGCCTTTTCTACGGTTCTAAGAAGTTTTACTACTACATTTATAGAATATATGAGTAATGGCAAATTATCTGATGCTTATTTTAAAATTATGGATCAGCAATCCTACTATATTCGTTCAGGAAACGTAAAAGAAGTGGATTCGCTTTTAAGTCCGGCAATTGAATTTAAAAATGTTTGGTTTAAGTATCCAAATACAGATAAATGGATATTAAAAGACTTTAGTTTCAAAATTAATCCAGGAGAACGAATTGCGATAGTCGGAGTAAATGGAGCAGGCAAATCAACAATTGTAAAATTAGTGTGTGGTTTATTTCATGCAACAAAAGGGCAGATTCTAGTAAACAATATTCCTATTGAAGATTACGAGAAAGATACATATTATTCTATGTTTAGCACTGTATTTCAAGATTTTGATGTTTATGCTTGCACTATTTTGGAAAATGTGATTGGTTCTGATATTTCTGCAGAAGCCAAAGAAAGAGGAAAAGAATGTATTGCTTGTGTAGGCTTGAAAGAAAAAATTGAATCTTTACCCCTACAATATGATACGCCTTTATTGAAGGTAATTGATGAAAATGGAGTGGATTTAAGTGGTGGACAGAAGCAAAAATTAGCAATTGCAAGAGCTTTATATAAAAATGGAAATGTAGTTATTTTAGATGAACCAACAAGTGCATTAGATGCTATGGCTGAGGCTGAAATTTATCAATCCTTTAATGATTTGGTACAACATAAAACTGCAATTTATATTTCCCACCGATTATCCTCTACAAAATTTTGTGATCGCATTGCATACTTTGATGTGGATGGATTAAAAGAATGTGGTACCCATGAAGAATTAATGAAAAATAAAAAAGGGTATTATGAAATGTTTAAAACACAAGGAAAATATTATCAAAAGGAAGGTGCAAATCTATGAAAAAGCCAAAGCATATTTTCCTAAAATTTATTGGCTATGCATTTAAAGCATATAAAATATATTTCTTTGTCTTAATTTTTCATGCATTATGTACAGCTTTTACAACCATATTAGGTGCTTACACATTATCTTTAATTTTACAGGCTATAGAAACAAATAGTTTTTCTAAGGGCATGTATTATATTGGATTTTTAGTGGGGGCTGAGGTCATATTGGCTTTGTTAAATTTATTTAGTAAAAGGTTGATAGATATCCATCAACCTAAAATGACAGAAGCGATTGATCATATGATGGCAGAAAAAATACTCTCTTTGCCATTTTCCTGCTTAGAAGATTCTTATTATTTAGAATTAAAGAAAAATGTTCAAATGGGTATATCAAATATGGGAGCAATTCACTCTCTATTAGTAAGTCTTACTACAATCGCCTCACGAGTTTTATCCTTGATAGGACTTGGAGTAATTATTGCTCGCTTTGATCCTGTTTTAATTGCGGTATTATTTATAGGAATCATCCTCAATGTCATTTTTATATTAATTTCTATGAAGGTTCAAGTTAATATTTATAAATCTTTATTGCCGATTAATTTTAAATATGGCTATTATATGAGTGCCTTAATGAGTACTGAAAATTGTAAGGATTTAAGACTTTATTCAACTCATGCATTACTATATCAAAATTTTAAATGTTTCTCAAAATTGGTAGAAAAAAATTTGACATCTGCTCAAATGAAAATGGGGGTGTTCCAGTCCATTATATCAAGCGTACGCTACATTCAAATGGCAGCAGTTTATATCTTATCGGGGGTAAGAACGATTCGTTTAAAATTGCCAATTTCTTCTTTCTCTTTAACAATTTCTTCTGCAATCAGCTTTTCAGATTGTATAACAGAAATTATTTCGGCTGGATCTAATTACATTCAATCTATTGAATATATTACACCTTTAATAGAACTTATGGAAATTAAAGAAGAAACAAATACTGGAAAAAAAGAGATTGATCAAATTCAATCCATTCGTTTTGATCATGTATATTTTAAATATCCTAAAGCGGATCATTATGTTTTAGAGGATGTAACTTTTGAAATTAAAGCGTTTGAAAAAATTTCTATTGTAGGTTTGAATGGGGCTGGGAAAACTACAATCATTAAACTATTGTGTCAGCTTTATCCTGTTTCTCAAGGGAAAATTTTAATTAATAACACTTCTATTGAAGAGTTCGATAAAGACTCGTATTTATCCTTGTTAAGTGCAGTTTTTCAGGATTATAAGCTATTTGCATACTCTATCAAAGACAATATTAGTAAAGACCTTTCTTTAACTGAAATTAAAACAATATGTCAAAAGGTCGGAATCGGAGAAAAAGTAGAAGAGTTGCCTAAACAATATGATTCTTGTTTGTCTAAATCATATGAGGATGATGCAGTAGAATTATCAGGCGGTCAAAGACAAAAAATTGCGATTGCAAGATCTCTTGCCAAGAATGCAAACCTATTAATTTTAGATGAACCAACAAGTGCGTTAGATCCTCTAGCAGAAGCTGAAATATATGAGAACTTTAACTCTCTTACCTTAAATAAAACGGCAATCTACATTTCTCATAGAATGTCATCCTCTATATTTTGTGATCGAATATTAGTTTTAGATGGAGGTAAAGTGAGTGATTTTGACACCCATGAAAATTTGATGAAGAAAGATTGCTTATATAAAAGATTATTTGACTTACAATCTCACAACTATGAAATTATAGAAAATTAAAAAAAATTTATTTCTCATTTCTTGACTTATTTTGATTATCTTTGTAAAATTATAAAAAAAGGATGGTTAAAAAATGGAAGAAACAAAAAGAGAAAAATTCACAAGATTAGCTGAAAGTCGTATGAACAATGCATTAAAGCAAATTTCCTTAATTGGAAACCTTTCTAATACAAGTGCTTATGAGTATACGACACAAGATGTAGACAAAATTTTAAGAACTTTAAGAGCGGCTGTCAATGAATTAGAGGTTACTTTTAAAGGAGATAGCAAAAAGAAATTTAATCTATAATAAAAGGGATGTTTCCATCCCTTTTATTATTTAATATTACTAATTTTAGTAATTTGATTATTTTCATCTAAGATGATTTTTTTACGATTGTATTTTTGAAAATGTTGTACGGCCTCATCAAATTTAGAATCATAAAACCGATCTAATTTAATCTTTTCATATAGTTCTTGATTTAAAGTTTCTAAATGAATTCCTTTTACAATATATCGTTCTGTTGGGGTAATGATTAAACCATATTCATCAATATAGAATAATTCCTGTAAAGAAGCTAATACAGTATCTAATAAATTTTCTTTAGTTAAATTAGCATGGTAAAGTAGAATTTGATCAGGTAAAGTAACCACAAACAACAAATTAGAAGCCTTTATTTTTTCATGTTGAGGGCGACCACTAATAAAGAAATATATAGCTAACGCTAAACTAATTCCTGCCCCAATAAAAACGCCAACAATTGAAATAAGCAAAGAAGAATCATAATGAAGTAAGGATATTATTCCATAAATCATAAGGATAATAAAGATAGTGACACATACAATAGAAATAATATTTCTTGATAAAGATTTTTCGCCATTGTTTTTTAAATCTCTTTCAAATTTTTTTAATCTTCTAGATTTAAATATGAGTTTGTGGTCTAAGATGATCATTAATGTAGCGATATAGCCAATTCCAACACCAATTCCATTTCCTAGTACATATAATATATTAATTATACTCATTTCAAAGGAGAATAAACTGATAATATCAAAAATTAGTCCACCTAAATTATATATAGTTATAATAATTAATTGCCATAATTGATTTTTACGAATCGGTAGATGTCTTATAATTGTTATAATAATAAAATTAGATATAAAGATAGAAATTGCAACCGAAATAAAATTAAACATTTTATATCAACTCCTTCCATTTTTTAATTATATCATAAAAGCGAAAACGATAGCAATGCTCTTTCATAAAATGTGCTTCTCTGTCTTTTGTAAAAACAAAATCTATCTTTGACACTTTAATCGATTTTTTTTCATATAATAGGATTAGGGAGGTATGTATAATGAATGAAGTCCGTGAAATTGTTACTAAGGCAGTAGTAGCTAAAGGTAAGAAGGCTATGCATATTACGCACAGTATTAATACAACAAAGCATCCCTATTCAGTATTGGGATGCTGGATAATCAATCATGAATTCGAGGCAGTTCGGAATAACGATTTGGTCGATATTAATGGTGAATTTGAAGTTAATATCTGGTATTCAACTGAAGAAAACTCAAGAACAGATGTATTAAGAGAAAAAGTAGCCTATAAAAAGGATATAAAGGTTAAGAGGATCGTTAAAGAATACTTGAAAAATAGCGATGATGTTTTAGCAAAAATATTAAAGCATCCAACTGTAACAAATGCTAAAATTATTGAAGATGAAATCAAATTAGATATTGATTTAGAAATTTTAGCTGAAGTTATTGGTGAAACAAAAATGCAAGTTACTGTCTTTACTCCGGTTGTTGAGGAAGAAGACATTGACGATTTAGATATTGAAGTAAATGAAGATTTTTTAAATGACAAATAGAAATTTGTAAAGGGTTCTAAGAACTCTTTTTTTATATAAAAAAACAAAACTTTTTCAGTTTTGCTTTATTTTTTGATATATGAATTGTTCTAAGCCTGTATCTTTTGTTAAAATAGTTTTATCCTTAAATTTAAAGCTGTAAAGATAAAGCATCCGCAGATTACCTATATTTCCACCAATATGAATTGAAAGAAAAAACGCCATACCAAAATAATAAAGATAATCTAAAAAGTAAAACCAAATAAGTAAAGCGATGAAAAAAATGGTAAATACGATAAAGGGAACGATAAGGGCCAAAATAGTACCTTTTCTATAAATATAAATATTAGGAACACCACAGTATGTACCCCAAGCATTGATTCCAAAGATTAGTTTTTGTTTTGTTAAAATTTTATAAGTGACTCCACGAACAAACTCATGAATAAACATATAAAAAAATAGAAAAATGAAACAAATCAAAAAAAAGATAATCGTTCTTGAATTTAATTCAAAATTAATCTTGTCTGATCTATGAGGAATAAAATATATAAGTAAAGAAATCCCAAAAACAATACCAACTACTCCTAAAGTTGCTAAATTCAATAGAATTTTAGTTTTTTTCTTATTAATATCTACATGATAGATTTCTTGATAGGTTTCAGGTAATTCTAATTCATAATACTTTGCCATATAAATATTCCTCCTTTTTTAAAATTATATATTAGGAATAGAAGTCTGTCAATTTGTCATATTAAGAAAACTTGTTATTTGGCTCATTTTGGGATATAATGATAGTAAAGTGAGATGAAATTAATGAAAATAGTTGTAAATATGCTTTCCAAGGCAGATAGTGTTGATGGTCAAGGGGTCGGAAGTGCCTATATTGAACAAGTGAACTTAATTAAAGAAGAATTAAATGATATATTTGAGGTTCGAATTAATTCTAAAAAAAAGGCGGATATTGTTCATGTTCATTCAGTTAATCCTGGATTTTATTTTCGTTTTAAAAAGAAAAATGGTGTTCGAGTAATGTACTGTCATTTTTTACCAGAAACGTTAAAAGGGTCAATCAAATTACCTAAGCCTATATTTGCTATTTTTTGTAAATATGTGATGTCATTTTATAAAAAAGCAGAATATTTGGTTGTGGTCAATCCTATTTTTAAACAAGATTTGATCCGTCTAGGCGTCAAAGAAGAACGGATAATTTATATTCCTAATTATGTTTCTAAGGATAGTTTTTATCCAATTTCAAAAGATGAGGCTTTAGAGGTTAGAAGAAAATATAATATCCCAGAAGACCGATTTGTCGTTTTAGGTTGCGGACAGGTTCAAACAAGAAAGGGTGTTCTTGATTTTGTTGAGGTTGCCAAAATGAATCCGGATATTGAATTTGTGTGGTGTGGAGGATTTAGCTTTAAAGGGATTACCGATGGCTACAATGAATTAAAGAAGATTGTAGATAATCCTCCATGTGAAAACCTTAAATTTCTAGGGATAATCCCCCGAACAGAAATGAATTTAATGTTTAATATGTCGGATTGTTTATTTATGCCTTCCTATAATGAATTGTTTCCTATGTCAATATTAGAGGCAGCTTCAGCGGGCAAACCAATTGTTTTAAGGGACTTAGATTTATATGAAGATATATTGTGGGATAATTATTTAAAGGGAACAAACAATGAGGACTTTTCTTCTTTAATTCGTACATTAGCTCAGAATACTTCATATTATGAAAAGGCATGTCAACTTTCTAACCATATTTCAGAATATTATTCTAAAGAAAATGTGGCAAAACTTTGGAAAGATTTTTATTTAAATATCTATGAAACTAGAAAAGATAACAAGAAAAAATAATGGAAAGGATTTATTTCCTTTCTTTTTTCTTGTTATTCCTAGTGTTTTACGATATAATTAAATTATTATAACAGAGAAGAAAAATTGCGTTAAGTGCTTTATCATAGGTGAGTGATATTGACGAACACATTTGTGGCGGTAATTTTTCGCATCCGCTGTATTTATATAGTGGATCTCTTTTTGGAGGTCTTTTATTTATGCTCTTTTTGAAGATTTTAAAAAAATATAAAATAAGTATACTCATTTATGTATTAACCTTTTTTTTAATAGGATATTTTATAACTGATTATTTTTATAATGAAAATTATTCATATTATGTTTATCAATTTAAAACAGAATCTTTATCAATAGATAAATTTATTGATAAAGAAGAATATAAAAAAGTATTCTCATATATTGATGAACAAAACAAACTTTCTGAAACGGATTCAACGATAAAAAAAATAAGTTATGCCAAAATAGATTATGAAAAAATGCTGGAAAAATCAACTATACGTAAAACAGAAGAAGGGCTTGAACTTAGTGTTCAAAAAAAATATTTTCCTTCTATAGCAAGTAGCAAATCGGGTGCAAATAAGGGAGAAAATAGAGTTAAAAATTATTTTACTTTAGTTTTTTCTCATTTAGAGCCATCTATAGAAGTTCAATCTGTACAACTAAGATATTATAAAAATCCTTTTTCTATTGGTGGAATCGTTGCTGGAAGTAGCTTCCTCCTTTTAGGATTGGTGATTGGTATCCTCATATGGTTCAATAAAATTGAAATGAAAGAAGAGATTGAGGATAACCACACTGTTTTTAAATCTGTGTTTCATCTCGGGTATTGGAAAGAATCAATCTCTTTTATGAAAAATGTAAAAAACTTGTGTACAATAAGTATTTTATTTAGTTTTATGCTCTTATGTAAATTAATTCCGATTCCTTCTGGCTTTGGAAGCTTAGGAATTGGATTTACTTATTTGTTTTTTGCAACCATATGCTTAATATATGGACCTATATGTGGTTTATTCATTGGCTTTTGTTCGGATGTGATCGGCTATTTTATTCATCCATCTAATGTTTTCTTCTTGGGGTATACATTAGATGCAATGTTGTCTGGATTTATATATGGTCTTTGCTTCTATAAAAAAAGAATTACTTTTGCCAATTGTTTTATTGCTCGTTTTTTTGTCAATATATTCATTAATGTTGGTTTGGGATCTTTATGGTGGAAAATTCTTTATAAGCTAAATTTTGAAGCATATTTGGCTTATATGGGGTTAACTTCTTTTCCAAAAAATGTTTTATATCTTTTACCCCAAAGCATTCTTTTATTTCTCGTAATTAAAGCCTTAAGCAAACCTCTTACAAGTTTTGGACTTATTGATCAGAAAATAAGTGAAAATATTGGCTTATTTTAAAAATAAATGAGAAAAAAGAATTGACACTTGTTTTATGTTTTGATATAATTTATAAGCATGTGTATGTTTTATACACGTTTGAGTGGGAGGATTTTAAATGAAATCTGTAGAACCACATCATTGAAAGAAGGAGGAAACAATTATGGCAAAGAAAGTTGTAAAGGTAGTCAAATTACAAATTCAAGCCGGCAAAGCTAATCCAGCTCCACCAGTAGGTCCAGCTTTAGGACAGGCAGGTGTAAATATTCCAGGCTTTTGTTCTCAATTCAATGACCAAACAAAGGATAAAATGGGATATATGTTACCAGTTGTTATCTCAGTTTATGAAGACCGTTCTTTTACTTTCGTAGTAAAAACTCCACCAGCTTCTGATTTATTAAAGAAAGCTGCTGGAATCGATAAAGGTTCTGAAAACTCTAAGAAGCACACTGTAGCAAAAATATCTAGACAAAAGGCAAGAGAAATAGCAGAGATGAAGATGCCAGATTTAAATGCTAACGATATTGAAGCTGCGACTAACATTATTGCTGGTACGGCTAGAAATATGGGCATCGTTGTCGAAGACTAGTTTCTTAAGGTTGTTAATAACAGCCTAAATTTGTGGGAGGAATTCCCGCTTATACCACATTTTAGGAGGAATAATATGAAGAGAGGAAAAAAATACGTTGAAGCAGCTAAACTTGTAGATGGCTCAAAGGTATATAGTGCTTTAGAAGCATTAGATTTAGCTTGTAAGACATCTACTGCTAAGTTTGATGCATCTGTTGATGTTGCATTTCGCTTAAACATCGATCCACGTAAGGCTGAACAAAATATTCGTGGGGCTATCGTATTACCTAATGGAACTGGAAAAACTCGTAAAGTTTTAGTTGTTTGTCGTGGGGCAAAGCAAACTGAAGCAAAAGAGGCTGGAGCAGATTTTGTTGGTGATTCTGATATGATTGTAAAAATCAATCAAGGTTGGTTTGATTTCGATGTAATCGTTGCAACACCTGATATGATGGGTGAACTTGGACGCTTAGGTAGAGTTTTAGGACCTAAAGGATTAATGCCAAATCCAAAGACTGGTACAGTTACAATGAATGTAGCTCAAGCAGTTAAGGAAATCAAAGCTGGTAAAGTTGAATATCGTCCTGATAAAGTAGGAAATATTCAAATGACGATCGGTAAGGTTTCTTTTGGTGCAACTAAGTTACAAGAAAACTTAAAAGCAGTTTATGATGCACTTGTTAAGGCTCGTCCTTCAACTGTAAAAGGATCTTATGTTAAGAATGTATCTGTCGCATCTACAATGGGTCCTGGTATCAAATTAGACTCTGATACAATTAATAAGTAATATAACCGAAGACAGTAGGTGTGCGAAAAGCACTTAATTTCTACCGAGGTAAAGTATAAAAGTCAGTATGGACTTCTCACTTTCCTTGGTGAGAAGTTTTTTCATTAAATTTATTTAGGAGGTAAATCAATGAAAGAGATTTTGTTACAAAAACAAAATGAAGTTGCAGAAGTAAGTTCAAGAATGAAAGAATCTGCTGCAGTAGTAGCCTTCAAATATCAAGGCTTAACAGTAGAAAAGTTCCAAGAACTTCGTAGAGATATGCGTGCTTCTGGATGTGAAATTGAAGTTATTAAAAACAACATTTCACGTCGTGCGGCTAAAGAATGCGGATATGATTTAGATGATGCATTTGTTGGGCCTATCGCAATTGCATTCTCTAAGAACGATGTTGTTGCTCCAGCAAAAATCTTATTTAAGGTTGCAGGAGAAAATGATAAAGTTCAAGTAGTAAAGGGAATTGTAGATGGTGATGTTTTCTCTTTTGACCAATTAAAAACATTATCACAATTACCATCATATGAAACATTATTAACACAATTAGCTGCTGGTATGTTAGGTACATTAAGTCAATTATCTATCGGCTTAAATATGCTAGTTGAAAAAGGTCAAGAAGCTTAAAAAAATATAACGGAGGAAAATTAAAATGGCTAAATTAACAAAAGAAGTATTTATTGAATCATTAAAGGAAATGACTATTCTTGAAATTAAAGAATTAGTTGATGCTATGAAGGAAGAATTCGGTATTGATCCTACTGCTGTAGCTGCTGCTCCAGCTGCAGGTGCTGCTCCAGCTGCTGCTGCAGAACAAACTGAATTTGATGTAATTCTTACAAATGCAGGTTCTGCTAAGTTAGGTGTAATCAAGGTTGTTAAAGAAGTAACTGGCTTAGGCTTAAAAGAATCTAAAGATTTAGTAGATGGTGCACCAAAACCTGTTAAAGAAAAGGTATCTAAAGCTGAAGCTGATGAATTAAAGGCTAAGTTAGAAGCTGCAGGTGCTACTGTAGAAGTTAAGTAATTTAATTTCAAAACGAATTTTTGACCTGAGGATTATTCTTCAGGTCTTAATTTTATGGTTAGGAAGGAGATTATGTATGGCAAACCATTATTATGAAGAAAATCAAGATCAAGTGAAATCCAATCCAAATTGTATTCACTTTTCATTTCAAAATATTTCCTTTCATTTTCATACGGATTGTGGAGTATTTTCTAAAAATTATATTGATTATGGATCTTTGGCATTACTAAAGAGTTTTGTTCCCAAAGCCATGGATGGTGATATTTTAGATATGGGGGCAGGGTATGGACCCTTAGGTATTATTGTTGCCAAGGTATATTCTAGAAATGTCATACTATGTGAAATTAATACTCGTGCTGTACAATTGATTGAAAAAAACATTATTGAAAATCAAGTTCATACGGCTCAAGTACTTCATAGCAATCTATATGAACAATTAGATGCAACAAAAAAATTTGCTTATGTTATTACTAATCCCCCTATCCGAGCTGGTAAGCAAACTGTATTTGCTATATATGATGGTGCATTTGAACGATTACTACCTAATGGTGAGTTATGGGTTGTGATTCAAAAAAAACAAGGGGCACCATCCTCAAAAGATTATCTCATACAATTATTTGGAAATTGTGAAATTGTCAAGCGTGATAAAGGATATTATATATTAAAATCAATAAAAATAATCTAATTTTTCTCTTTTTTTTATAAAAAGAGTTTTTTTTATATTAAAAATTCTTTTTTTTATCTATTCTATTTTGCTTTTCTTTTTCTTATTTTAATTTTAAAATTATAATGGTGAAGAACAAGTGATAAAGGATATACTCAAACACTATTTTGGATATTCTACCTTTCGATATCCACAAGAAGAAATAATCCAAAATATATTACAAAAAAAGGATACAATTGCAATATTACCAACTGGAGCAGGCAAATCAATTACTTATCAAATTCCAGCTCTTATTTTTGATGGAATAACTATTGTGATTACACCTCTAATATCGTTAATGGAAGATCAGGTTTTCTCGCTAAGAAAAAGAGGGATAGAAGCAGCATATTTGAACTCAAATTTGTCTAAAGATAAAGAAAGAGGAGTATATGAAAAGTTATGTATAGGGAAGATTAAAATCATATATCTGGCTCCTGAACGAATCAATAATCTTGTGTTTCAGTACTATATACAGAAACTAAAAATATCTTTAATTGCCATAGATGAGGCTCATACAATTTTATGGGCAGACCGGTTTCGTAGTGCTTATGGGCAATTGGGAACATTCATCCAATCTTTACCGCAAAAACCCGCAATATTAGCTGTAACTGCTACTGCAACGCCTTATGTTAAGGAATATATACAGAAATCTCTATATTTAACCAATCCTCAAATATTTTTTACAAGTGTTGATCGTGAAGAATTATTTTATCGCGTTATAGAAATAGAACATAAAATGAGGTTTTTAATAAAATATTTAAAAAAGCATTCATTTGAAAAAGGAATTATTTATTGTCTTACAAGAAAAAGCGTAGAAAAATTAAACCATGATCTTCAAACATTTGGGATAAAAAGCTATTTTTATCATGGTGGATCAGATCAAAATATAAAATATATGCAACAAGAAGAATTTAGAACATCAACCTTTGGAGTTATGATTGCTACTAACGCCTTTGGCATGGGAATTGACATACCAGATATTCGATTTGTAATTGAATATGAATTGCCAGCTACAATAGAAGATTTAGCTCAGCAAATGGGGAGAGCATCACGTGATGGTAAAGGAGGAGAGGGAATCGTTTTATTTTCATTTAAGGATATCAAGATTGTCCAATTTTTTATAAATAATTTAGCTTCTAAAGAAACAAAGAATCAACAAAAAAAGGAGTTAAATAAAGTAATTGAATATTGCACAACAAAGCGTTGTAGACATCAATTTATTGCTTCTTATTTTGGCGAAACCAAGGCAAAATGTAAAAACAGATGTGACAATTGTTAATCCTTCAAAAGATTAAATACATTCTTGATTTAAATTTTTATTTCATTTCATTCTTTGATTTGCATAAAAATAGGTTTCTTCACACATAATGAGTATTAGAGGTGTTAGAATATGAAAAAATATTGTATTATAGGAGTTCTTATTGTTTCGGTATTGGGAACCCTTTTTCATTTTGGGTATACTTTGCTACCAATTTTTATTTTTCCCAAAAATGAAAGTATATTTGAGCATACAAAATTAATTCTTTTTCCTTTTTTACTCTATTTATTTGCGAGTTTACCATTTTACAAAGAGAATAGAGAAACTTTATTTTCCAACTTTGTGTTTGCTATAATTTGTAGCATAATGTTTATCATAATTTTTTATTATACTTATAGTGGAGTACTTGGAAAAAATATAGATTTTATTAATATTGTTCTTTATTATCTTGGAGTAATCTTTGGTTTTATCATTATATATAAAAAAAAGACACCACTTGATTTTTCAAATAGTATCATTTTTATAATCATTCTTATTATTTTAACGGTAACCTTTACCTATTATCCGTTAGATATTCCTTTCTTTGCTGGTTAATTCATCAATTATATTTTGAAGATCTTGTTCATTAAATTCATAATTCTTTTTGCAAAAATTGCATTGAATAGAAGCTTTTTTATCGACAGAAAGAATCTCTTTAATTTCCTCTTTACCAAGAGAAACTAGACCACGTCTAAACCGCTCCTTGCTACAAGGACATTCGTATTTTAATTCTTTTTTTTCTAAGATTTCATAATCCCCATCGGTGATTTCATTAATGATTTCAAGGGCTGAATACCCTTTTTCAATAAGAGAGGAGCAGCTTGGCATTTTGGCTAGTTTGTTTTCTAATTTTGTTATGGTTTCCTCTTTACACCCAGGCATAATTTGAACTAAAAATCCGCCTGCAGCTTTTACTTTAGACTCTGTGTCAAATAAAACTCCTAATCCAACAGCCGAAGGTATTTGTTCAGATTTTGCAAAATAATAAGTAAAATCTTCAGCAATTTCACCACTGATTAATTCTACTGTAGAAGAAAATGGTTGTCGCATTGATAGATCCTTTATGACTTCAATATATCCGTTTCTACCAACCGCATCTGCAACATTCAATTTTCCATTATTGTAAGATAAATATACACCAGGATTATGAACAAAACCGCGAACAATCCCATCGGTTGCTTCAATAGTAATTTGTCCAATAGGACCATCTCCACAAACTTTAATTGTTAAATGCTCTTGAGATTTATATGTAGAGGACATAATTGCCGCTATAGTTAAGCATCGACCTAGGGCGGCACAAGAAGTAGGCCATAAATGATGGATGTTTTGAGCCTTTTGACATATCTCGGTAGTAATTGCTGCATAAATGCGGACAGTACCATCAAAGCAATATGCCTTTTGTAAATAATTATTCATGCTAATCACCATTTTTATTTTACCATATTTCCTAATTTTTTTATAGTGATATCGTTTTCATTATCGTATTTTATTGACAAGTTTTTACGAGAATTTTATAATAGAGATATCAATTTAGGACTTGTCCTCTATTGATATTTTTTTTTGCATTTTTTTGTTTTTTTTAGTATAATTAAATTTGGTGATGTATATGGCAGTAATGAAAAAAGAAATAAAGTATTTTATGCAAACAAGAGATGTGGATATAAAAGATCATATTAAGCCGGCTCCTATTTTAGATATATTTCAAGATATAGCAGGAGTACATGCTGATGAGATTGGCGTTGGCTATCAAGATTTTAAACGAAAAAATCTAGCTTGGGTTGTACTATATCAAAAAATAGAAATTGTAAAGACACCACCCTATTTAGAAAATGTCATAGTAGCCTCTTGGCCTAAGCCAAAGGGAAGACTGGACTTTGAAAGAGAATATTTGATGAGTACTTTAGATGGAACACCTTTAATAAAAGGAATTTCTTTATGGGTTGTAATGGATTTAAATACTCGTAGTTTAGTTCGTGCGGATAAAATCAATTATAATGGTGAATATTATGACAAGTATTTGTACAAGGAAAAGCAAAATCGCAAATTGGGTTTAGATATTAGCAAAATCAAACGAGAATTTACTTATGAGGTTTCTTTAGATGATTTAGACCATAATGGGCATATGAATAATGCTAAATATTTGACAGTTTTATATAATCATAGTTTATTATATAGACAACATAAAGAAGTAAAACAATTTGAAATAAGTTATTATAAAGAAGCCAAGTGGCAAGATGTACTTAAAATTGGTTCTTATCAAATTGGAAATAGGGAAGCATTTCTAGGGTTTATATCTAATGAATTATGTTTTGAATGTTTAATAGGAGAAGAAAAATGAAAAACTTTTTAAAATTTATAGAAGATACACCAACTGCATATCATGCAGCAAAAAAAATAAAAACGATATTATCACAAAATGGTTTTTGCGAGCTTCAAGAACAACAAGAATGGAAATTAAAGAAAGGTGGTAAATATTTTATTGGCAGAAATATGTCTTCCGTATTGGCCTTTGTTATCCCAGATACAGATGTCAAAGGGTATAACGTTGCTGCAGCACATTTAGACTCTCCTACCTTTAAATTAAAACCAAATTTTTGTTTAGAACGTGGGAATTATCAAAGCCTTAATGTAGAGGTATACGGTGGACCGATTTTTTCAACTTGGATGGATCGTCCTTTAGGAATTGCCGGTAGAGTATTTATTAAAGAAAAAAACCAAATTCTTGCTAAATTAATTGATTTAAATAAAGGGATTGCTGTTATTCCAAATATGCCAATTCATTATAATAGAGAGGTAAATAAAGGAGTAGAATTGAATCCACAGATTGATATGCTCCCTTTATTTCAAGATACAAACATTGGCAATGCAGATTTATATGATTTTATAGCCAAAGAAATAAATATAAAAAAAGAAGATATTCTATCTTCTGATTTATATTTAACAAATTTAGATCGTGGTCGATTTATTGGTTTAAATGAAGAATTTATCTTAGCACCACAAATTGATGATTTAGAATGTGCATATGGAATCCTTCAGGCATTCTTAAATTCTACTCCTAAAAATACTATAAATCTTTGTGTTTTATTTGATAATGAAGAAATAGGATCTTCTACAACACAAGGAGCAGATGGAACGATGCTAGATGTAGTTATGCGTAGAATTGCAACTTCCCTATCAAAAACAGAAGAAGAGTATTACCAAATGCTTGCTCATTCATTTATGGTTTCTGCGGATAATGCACAAGGGTTTCATCCCAATCATCCCGAAAAATATGATAAAACAAACGCATGTTATTTAAATCAAGGAATTGTAATTAAAAATGCGGCAAGAGGGTCTTATTCTACGGATGGTTTATCTAGTGCTTATTTTCAAGCAATTTGTTTAAAAGCGAATGTTAAAGTTCAAAAAAATACTAATCGAAGTGATATTTTAGGAGGTTCAACTTTAGGTTCAATTTCTTTAAGACATGTTTCTATTCCTTCTGTTGATATAGGATTGGCAGAACTTGCAATGCATTCTGCATATGAAACGGCAGGAAGTTTAGATTTAAAGGATTTTATTCAAGCAATGAAAGAATTTTACAATTCTTCCTTCGATTTTACAAATGAAGAAAAAATAATTTTATAACTGGCAGCATTCGACAAAATTTACCGATTTTAATCGCTATAATTAAAGAAAAACGGAGGCTGTAATATGAATTATATTTCTATGGAAATTGCTATGCGTTACCTCATGGGGAATACGCATATATTTTCCAAAATCAGAAATAGCTTTTTAGATAGTTATAAAAATTTTGAAAAAGATTATCTGATTTTGGTAAAAAACAAGGAATCTAAAAATCTAGAATGTTATATACATTCCTTAAAAGGAATCTCCTTAAATCTTGGTGCATATAAGATTTATGATGAATCAAATAAGGTTTTGGATCTTCTTCGTAAGGGAGTTTGGGATGAAGATGAAATTTTTATGTTTTTATTTACTTTGAAAAATACATATTTAGAATTAGAGGGCTTGGAAGACAAATAAAATTCTTTCATCGTCATCTTTTACCGTTTCATTAAAATCTCCGCTCATTTTTATTAGCTTAAAGTTTTTGTGCTTTAAGCTTTTTATTTCGTGAAAGTATTCATAATATTTTTCGTTGTAGGTTGTATCTCCATCAATAATTGTGATATCATGACATAAAGTATTTTGATTTTCTTTTTTGGTTGTCCAATTGATTTGGAAGGTTTGATAATCTTCTTTTAGATTGGAATGATCATATTCATCAAAAAGAGTTTTAGAAAAGACATCCATAATAAAAAATCCGTTCTTTGAAAGATGATGATAAACCGTTGTAAATAATTTTTGAATCTGTTTTTCCTCTTTTAAAAAATTGATAGAATCGAAAAAACATGTGATGATATCAAACGTATCATTTAAAGAGAAGTTTGTCATATCTGCAACATAAAAAGGGATTTGAAAATGATTGATTTTTGCTTTTTCTTTCGCAATATCAATAATTTCATTAGATAAATCTATTCCAGCAACAGAATAGCCTTTTAAATAAAGCATGGTAAGAAAAGTTCCTGTACCACATGCCAAATCTAAGATTTTGGAGTTGGGTTTTACATAGGGTTTAATAAAATTTAGCCATAAATTATAATCTAAATCTGCCATAACCTCATCATAATAATAAGCAAATTTTTTATATTCATTCATTTTTTTATCCTCAAATTCTCTATAAATCTAATGTCTGGATCAATATAAATTGTTTTTTGATGTGTATATGTAACAAAGCAGTTTCTTTTGCCTGGTATTTTTTTGATATATTTGACTTGGGTATAATCTACTGCAACACTGGATGATTGCATTAAAGAAGAATAGTGAGCAGCAAGCATTGCTGCTGTACGGATTAAGGTTTCATTTAATATAGTCG
This sequence comes from uncultured Anaeroplasmataceae bacterium, assembly GCA_910584005.1. Lineage (GTDB taxonomy): Bacteria > Bacillota_I > Bacilli_A > Acholeplasmatales > Anaeroplasmataceae > Pelethenecus. The sequence continues at coordinate 258,303 of CAJTXR010000002.1, forward strand.
CTTGAACAACAACATGACTACCACTTGCATTTTGTACATGGAACCAGTACTCATTGGCTTTTGCAAGTTTGTGAGTAATATATTCATTTTGAAAATTATTTTTTCCCACTCGGATGAGAACATCATCCACAATATAGGTAAGAAAACTTGGCATTTGTTTCTTTGAAAAAGGCTTTGCATGTTTAGGAGCAATATATTTTTGATTTATGAGTTCCTGTTGAATTTCAATTGCATCATTTAAAGAGCAGTGCTGAAGTTGCGTTGATAGCATTTTAAAATATTCTATTTCGTTTTCAGATAATAGAATTTGTTCGTTAATATAATGAATTGCAGTTTTAGATTTTTGATATTTTTTGAAATATTTTTGACTATTTGCAACGATGTCTATTTTTGGATCTAAAGGTATGGATTCTAGTTCATTTGTGTAATAATTTAAAACAGTTACTTGATCTTCTTTCGCTTTTAAATTGGAATAACTTAATAGAAGTTCTCCTTTGATTTTATCTTCACCTGCATTTTGGGCTAGAAGTAAATCAGCAGTTAATTTTATAATTTTCTTTTCGTTTTTCTTAATTTGTTTTTCTATAAAATTTGCCAAGTCGTTCGTTTTATGTTTAATTTTGGCTCTAAGATCTTCTTCATAATAAAACTCATCTAATAATAAGGATAAACTATTGAATTCCTTTAATACTTCATTGTTTAAGGGATGAAAATAGAAATCAGTTTTTTCTAGATTGGTTTTTATAATAGAAGGCTTCAAAGAAAAATCTAGGGCTTGCTTCAATGTTTCTTCCCAATTTTCGCTTTGAAAAGCATAACTACTTAGAAGCATCGAAATTCCACAAAAATGATTGCATAAATCCTTAGGAGAAGAAATATGCAAAGAGTTTAAAGAAGTATAAGGATTTAATTTATTGTTTTTAGGAAATTCATAAATGGCATTTGGAAGCATTGTTCTACTATATTCAGATACGCCATCTCTTTTTAAAACTTCTAAAATCTTGAAATCTTCATTTGTTAAAATTAAATTAGAATATCTACCCATAATTTCACAAATTAAATATTTATGAGTATAATCTTTCATTTCATTATAGCCAGCAAGTTTAAAATAAAGAATTCGATCGGTTTCATATTGTTTTATATCTTCTATAAAATACCCTTCTATATGTTTTCTTAAAAACATTGTAAGACTTTTAGGGGTAGATGGAGCAGTATATATTTTTTGTGTTAAATGAATTCTTGAAAATTCGCTTGATAAAGATATCATTAAATTATAATTTTGACTTTTTACTCGAATTGTAAAAATAAAATCTGTATCCCCAGATTCAATTATTTTAGAAATTCTTCCTGTTTTTAATATTTCTAGTTCGGGAAGAAGTTTATGCAAAAATATTCCATCAAAGCTCATTTTCATCACCACTTTTAAGTATATCATAAATTTATAATTTTATAAATCTATAAAATGTGTTAAAATAAAGAAAAAGGAGGTATGAGTAATGGCATTTTGGAATAAAAAGAAGGGGAATTCTAAACTGATGCATTATTTTGCTACAAAAGGAATTGCGTGTGAAGAAGTTGAAGGAGAAAAAGAGAAATTAACGTTTTCATTGGCATTTAAAGAACGAGATTATATGTTGCAACCTTACATTACGATTGAGAATAATCTTGTTAGTATGAATGTAAATGTTGTTCAAAGTTCTGTAAAAAACTATGATTTATTTAAGTTAAATACTTTTAATTTAAATTCTAATTTTTTTAAGGCTTTTATAACAGAAGAGGGTATAGTAACATTAGAATATAAATTTTTAGATCAAAATATAGAAAATATGCTAGATCTTCTTTTAGATGCATTATATCAACTTGAAGAGGAAATAGATTCTTTATAAAAACGCTTTATACGATGTTTTTACTTGTATAGTTTTTGGTATAGTGGTAAAATAATGAAAAGAAAAAATTGAGAGGTTAGCTTATGAAGTTGAATGACCGTGGTCTTCTAGTTGTAATTTCTGGCCCTTCTGGAGTTGGAAAGGGAACTGTTCGAAGAGCTTTATTCAATATGCCAAAGCATAATTTGGTCTATAGTGTGTCTATGACAACAAGGCAGATGCGTCCTGGCGAAGTGGACGGTGTGGATTATTATTTTGTGAGCAAAGAAGAATTCCTTAGCCGTAAGGCAAAGGGTAAATTTTTAGAAACTGCTGAATTTGTTGGTAATTATTATGGAACTCCGCTAGATAAAGTCAATGAACAATTAGATTTGGGAAATGAAGTGGTTTTAGAAATTGAGGTAGATGGTGCTCAACAAGTTAAAAAAAAGATGCCAGATTGTGTTATGATTTTTATCGTTCCACCTGGAAAACAAGCATTATATGATCGTCTTAAAAGAAGAGGTACAGAATCAGAGCAGGTCATTTCTGAGCGGATTGCTAAAGCAAATCGTGAATTTAAGTTAGCTCATTTATACGATTATATTGTGGTAAATGATGATGTAAACAATGCGGCGGATCGTATTATGGCAATTATTCGAGCTGAGCATGCAAAAACGGAACGGTCTATTCATAAATATATGGAATTAATTGATGAAAATTAAATTTGATTCTTTATTTTTTAATTTAGACATGCTATAATTAAACTGCAGATTTTGAAAGGAAGATTACTATGTCAAATAAGAAGAATTATGATGGAATGCGATATCCTTCTGTTGATGCATTACTTGATAAAATTGATTCAAAATATAAATTAGCTTATGCAGCTGCAAAGCGTGCCAAAATCATAGAAGAAGAGGATTATACCTCTTATGAAGATGGTATGTGCGTAAAACCAGTTGGGCAGGCATTAGAAGAAATTTTGGTTGGTAAAACTAAAATGACATTTAAGTAAGAAATTAGTGGGTAATAGTTCGTGCTATTCCCCATTTTTTATAGGTGGATGCTTTATGAATTTTGAAAGTTATGTTTTTTTATTTTTTGTTTATGCTTTTTTAGGCTATATTTGCGAAGTGATTTATTGCTCAATTGGACAAAAAAAATTGGTTAATCGAGGATATCTATATGCTCCAATATGTCCAATTTATGGTGCAGGAGCGGTTTTGATTATTTTTTGTATGACACCGATAAAGGATATGTGGTATTTGGTTTTGATATTAGGTATTTTACTGACATCAGGACTAGAATACTTAACGAGTTATCTTATGGAAGTTTTATTTCATATGCGATGGTGGGATTATTCAAAGCGTAAATTCAACATTAATGGCCGGATTTGTCTGCGAAATTCTTTACTATTTGGAGCTTTAGTTATGGCAGTAATGTATGGGCTACAGCCGCTTGCATTGAAAGGGATGGAGCTGTTATCTGACACAGCTTTAAGAATTATTGATTGTGTTTTTACATTAGGGCTTATTGTTGATACGATTTTTTCGACAATTAAAAATATTAACATTGCTAAAGTGGTTCACAAAATATCAGATATCACTGAAGAGGCTAAGGATAAACTCATGCTTATGAAAGAAGCTGCTGGAGAAAAATTAACAGAAGCTAAAGATTATATAGGCAATACTGCAATCGCTTTAAAGCTGAAAGAGTTTATTGCAAAATATCCTAATTTATCTATTCGTAAGATTGGAAAAGGAAAGAAACGCTTAAGTGTAAGTGAATTTATTGCTAAGCATTTAGGAAGTAAGGATGATAAAGATGAAAGCTCTCATAGCTGAAAAGTTAAAACTTTTACCAGATAGTCCTGGTTGTTATCAAATGCGAAATGAACAAAATGAAGTTATATATGTAGGAAAGGCTAAAAATTTGAAAAACCGGGTAAGAAGTTATTTTCATGGTGCTCATAATGCGAAAACAACTCGTCTGGTTAGTGAAATTGAAGATTTTACCTATGTGATTACAGCAAGCGAACTTGAAGCATTTGTATTGGAAATTAATATGATTAAGGAATATGATCCAAAATATAATATCATGCTTAAAGATGATAAGACATATCCTTATATAGCAATTACAAATGAAACTCATCCACGATTGATTGTGACTCGGAGTCAAAGAAAAAAGAATCTTGGAAGATATTTTGGTCCTTACCCAAATGTTAGAGCTGCTAGGACAACAATTGATGTATTAAATCAAATTTATCCTTTTCGGAAATGTCATACAATTCCTAAAAAGGAATGCTTATACTTTCATATGAATCAATGCTTAGGGCCTTGTATTCATCATGAAACATTGGATTATACAATTTATAAAAATAAAGTAGCAAGTTTTTTAAACGGCGATGCTAAGGATGTATTAGAAGATATAGAACAACGGATGCAAGCTGCTTCCCTAAATTTAGAATTTGAAAAGGCTAAAGAATATCGAGATTTAAAATATGCCATTGAGGATACCATCGCAAAACAAAAAATCTCGATTAACGATTTGACAAGTCGTGATTATATTGGTGTCTATGCAGATGAAGATGAAATATCCATTAATATAATTATAACAAGAAGAGGGAATATTGTTCAAAATCACCAAACGATTATTAATAAATATGATAATATTGAAGATGAGGTATTGAACTATTTAATTCAGTTTTATCAAATGAATTCTAAGCCTAAGGAAATTTGTTGTAAAGATTTTGATTTTGATCTTTTAAAGGCCGCGTTAGAGATTGACATTTTTGATGCGAAACAAGGGAAGAAAAAAGAAATTCTTGAAATGGCCAATTACAATGCGAAATTCAACTTGGAAAACAAAAGAAATATATTTAAAAATCAAGTCTTGAAAAAACAAGAAACGATAGAAGCATTAGGGGCTCTTTTACAGATTCCAGCTCCAAGACGTATAGAAGCATTTGATAATTCAAATCTATATGGAGAATACCCTGTATCAGCAATGGTTTGTTATATTGATGGAAGACCATCTCCAAAGGATTTTAGAAAGTATCATATTAAAACTGTTATAGGTGCAAATGATTACGAATCCATGAAAGAAGTTATTTATCGAAGATATTTTAGATTATTAATGGAAAATGGAACTTTTCCTGATTTAATTGTTATGGATGGAGGAGAGATTCAGGTTCATGCGGCAGAAGATATTTTGCAAAGTTTAAATTTGGATATTTCAGTTGTGGGAATTCAAAAAAATGATAAGCATAAGGCTTCAAAATTGTTTTTTAAGAATCAATTATATGATATTGATCGGAATTCACCAATTTATTTATTAATGGCTGATATTTCTCAAAGAGTTCATGATTTTGCAATTAGCTTTTTTAGAAGCAATAAGGCTAAAGGATTATTTTCCTCTATATTAGATCCTATTCCAGGACTTGGACCAAAAAGAAAAGAAGAATTGTTAAAATATTTTGTTCATATAGACCAAATTAAACAAGCAAGTGTGGAGGAATTAAAAAAGGCAGGAATGCCTGCCAATTTAGCAATTTCAATTTATGAATATTTTCATAAGGAAAATTAAATTGCATATAAACCGAAGAAATAAGGGTTGTGCGTAAATTTATTAATTATAACAAATTTACGCACAACCCTTATGTGCAATGTAGAATATAGATGACACATCTCGATTCTAGTTACAAAAACTCTCTCTTACTCAATTATAAGTAAAGTTCTTGCCTCATTAATAATTGCATTACTCAATTCATGAGTATAAATACTATACCATAATTTAAAAATAATGTCAACAAGCTATTGCACATTTTTATTGTATACATTTTAAAGGCAAAATATTACTTAATATTATATTTAATTCTATCTTTTATATATACTTCTATATATCCATCTGTCGAAATTTTAATTGAAAATCCATAATTGGAAAGTTTTTTTGCTGCAGCACCTCTACCTCCCCCGTACGATCCACTATCATTTTGAATTATTGCTCCTATGGATATAATATTTCCCTCATAATCTATAATGGTTGCTCCATCCATACTTATTAATTCAGTTCGTAATTTTCTATCTAACATTTGAAATTTAGATCTTTCAGTAATTTTTAATAAAAACTCTCTTTTTTTGAATCTCTTTTTCATTTCTTCATTATCAAACGTTTTAGGATATTTCTTTCTATTTTCTTCATAGTCCTTTATGTCGTTATTAGGTAATAAATTATCTATGTAATTTATAATCCCTTTTTTTAACGAAAAAGAAGTTTCTTGAGAACCATTTATAATATATTCGTATTCGTTTGGAGTTGTCAATTCACAAACTAATTTTGGGTCTATGCAAGCAATAATTCCCCCACAATGAGAAAATGAAACATCTAAAGATGAAAGATATATTTCGTTTAAAAGATTAATAAAATTATCATCTAGATCGGTTTTTATGTTTCCTAAAATAATTTGGCTGAAAATATCTTTATTGAAGTTCAACCATTTGCCTTCTCTTTTGACAAGTTCAATAACACAATTTTTAATTAGAATTATATCTCCACTAGTTAATAGATAAATTCCTATCTTTTTTTTAGTAAAAGATTTGATAACTTGACCAAATCTATAGGGAGTATTTGAATGATCATTTGTTAAGTTTTTAGAGGAAGTAATAGAATCATAGTCAATATATTTTAAATTTTTATCTAAATGAATAATAGATGTAATACCATCACTAAAAGTGGCACTATATTCTTCATGCAAAAAATCATCAAAAGAAAATTTGCCTTCATCTGAATTTAAATCAATTGTGAATGCAAAAGGTACTTTTCTTCCTTCATAAGTTTTTGTATTCCATTGTTCTAAAATATCTATTAATTTTAAGACACCAGTATACGGTTTGTTCCCACATAACCAATGAATAACTTTCTTTTGAACAATATATTCATAATTTTTTACAAGATGTTCAAAATCTTGATATTTGTTTTTTATTTCGTTGCTTATTGTTTTATACCTGATTTCATTTAAACCTTCATAAACAGTATTTAGTAAAGACATACAATGTTCTGGAAAATTTTTTGAAACACTTATTTTATAACAATTACTCGATTTTTTATCCTCGTAAAAAATTAAACTTTGATCTTTTATAGTTAAAAGACTATTTTTTTCATTCGGAAGTTGGGTTGGATGCATGTCGATCAATTTAACTCCTACAAGCGGTGCTAAATAGTGCTTCATAATAAATTTAAATTCTTCTTCATGCGATAAACCTTTTAGTTCCATATGATTCCCTCCAATTTACATAAATTGATATATTATAAAATTATTATACAATCTTTGTAATAACGAATCAATATTTGATCATAAAAAAATAAAAAGTGAAATGACTATATTTCAATCATTCCACTTTTAGCTAACATTATAATTGCTTGTGTTCTACTTGTGACACCAAGTTTACCAATCACATTTGATATGTGATTTCTCACTGTTTTATCACTTATATGTAGTTTTAAGGCAATTGATTTTGTTGTTTCATTTTTAATGAGAAGTTTAAATATTTCTAGCTCTCTAGGAGTTAAAAAATGCCCGTTCATAAGAACCTCCATGATTTTACATTTTATTGTATGCGAAATTTTTAAAAATCGTGTATTTGTTTTTATTAATTTACTAAATTTAAGTTATAATTTTTTCTCAATTTATAATAAATAACTTAAATTAAGATAATAATATATAAAAAAATGGTAAAATATGATGTCAACATCGTGGAATTTAAGTTCAAGTTGTTAGATAATATAGGTGGTGATGAATATGAGCAAAATATTATATACAGAATTTGAAAGGGAATATATTATAAAAATAGGGAAAAGAATTGTTGAACTAAGAAGAGAATGTGGCTATACTCAAGAGGAACTAGCAGATAAGATGAAAATATCTACGAGATCCTTAAGCGATATTGAAAATGGGAAGAGCTGTCCAAATTCAATCATGATTTATCGAATTGCAGAAGTGCTTCATATCTCTTTAAAAGATTTTTATGATTTTAATCTAGATTAATTTTATTTTATGCTAAAGAATAAACTTTATCTTATTTTTTATATAACATAAGTTATATGCTCATACTAAAACAGGTGATACAATGGAAAAAACTGTTTTAGTTACAGGTGCGACTGGGGGCATAGGGAAAGAATTATGTAAATTGTTTGCAAAAGATGGACATACTCTCATATTGATAGGCAGAACAAAGGAAAAACTAAAATCTTTAACTGATCTTTTGCAGCAATACTCTAATCGAATTTATGTGATTTTATATGATTTAAGAAAAAAAGATGGATATGAAAAAATTCTAAATGAGATTAAGCAAATGAATTTGCAAATTGATATATTTGTTAATTTGGCAGGATTTGGTCTTTATGGTGAGTTTTTAACCAGTAATTTAGAGCGACAAGAAGAATTGTTAATGGTGAACTTGAATTCCTTGATGGCTTTATGCTATTTTATAGGGAAGGATATGAAGCAAAGAAACCAAGGATATATCATAAACTTTTCCTCTATTTCTGCTTTTTTTCCTGGGACTTATATGGCTTCTTATTATGCATCAAAGGCTTTTATTTTATCCTTTTCTTTGGCTTTAGAAAGAGAATTAAAGCCTTACCATGTATCTGTACTTGCTCTTTGTCCAGGAGTGATTGATACGCCATTTTATAAAACTGCAGGAGCAGATGAAACTAAGAGTGATTTATTAGATAACTTAAAACCAGAATCTGCTGCTATTTTTGCTAGAAAAGCATATCAAGTGATTAAAAAAAGAAAAAGTCATTATAGAATTATAGGAATTAAAAATAAAGTATTAATTTTTATAAGTAAATTTTTACCAGCAAGATTTTTATCATATTTAATTGAAAACATACAAAAACCAAAAGAAGAAAAGTGAAAGATTATCTTTCACATTTTTTATTTTTTTTCATACGATAATATAGGAAGTGATAGCTTTGTGTGGAATTTTTTACAAAAGTAATTTTTACACAAAAACAGATGAAGATAAATTTATAAAGGCCTGTAATTTATTAAATCATCGTGGGCCAGATGATTCAGGATTCTTATTTACAAAGGAACATTCCTTTGGCCATAAACGCTTGGCGATACGGGATGTGGTTAATGCGAAACAACCAATGAGTAAATTAAATGACCATTTAATTTATAATGGGGAAATATATAATCAATATGAATTAGAAAAACGGTTGGATTATCCGCTAGACTTTAATAGTGATACATTACTCCTTTTAGAATTAATGATAAAGTATAAAGATCAAGTGTTAAAGGATTTAAATGGAATTTTTGCTTTTGTATATACCCATAATGATGATGTATATATTGTCAGAGATATGTTTGGAGTTAAACCATTATATTATACCGTTTTTGAAAAAGACATTATTGTTTCTTCAGAACTGAAATCCATTTTGGCTTATACGGACAAAAGAATTGTTACTAAAGAAGGACTATGTGAATTGCTTGGAATGGGACCCTCTCATAGTCAATCTAAAACGGTATTTAAGGATATATATGAAGTAAGACCAGGGCATTTCTTGAAATTTAGTAAAAATAAAAATATTGAGGATTATACATATTATCAGTTAGAAGCAAAGGAGTTTAAGTTATCGTATAATGAAACGGTAGAAAAAGTGAGAAAACTGCTAGATGATGCTATAGAACGACAAATGATATCCGATGTTGATTTATCTACATTTTTATCTGGGGGATTAGATTCCTCAATCATATCAACCATTGTTGCTAAAAAAAAGGAAACTTTGGATACATATAGTATATCTTATGAGAACTCAGAATTTAAAGAAAATGCATTTGAACGTTCAAAAGATTCAGATTTCACGCATTTAGTTAGCGACTCCATTGGATCAAATCAACATGATATCGTAATTGATAATAAGTCATTAGTGGAAGGATTAAGAAGAGCAGTGGAAATAAGGGATATTCCAGGAATGACAGATATTGATTCATCGATGTATTTTTTAGCTTGTAATATTAGTCAAAAGCATAAGGTGGGATTATCTGGGGAATGTGCAGATGAAATTTTTGGTGGGTACCCATGGTTTTATGAAAAAAATAAGAAACTGACTACATTCCCATGGATTCGGAACTTAGATTATAAAGAAAAACTTTTAAATGACAAATATAGAAATATTTTGCACCTTAAGGAGTATGTTCTAAGTGAATTTGACAAAGCAATCAGAGAAACACCAATATTAAATACTGATTCAAAAACAACAATAAGGCAAAGACAATTAAGCTATATAAATATAAAATATTTCATGACAAATCTTTTAGATCGGAAAGACCGTTTGACAATGGCAGCTAGCTTAGAGGTAAGAGTCCCTTTTTGTGATAAAAATTTAGTTGAATTTTTATATAATGTTCCTTTTAAGTATAAATACAGAAGTAAGGTTGAGAAAAAACTTTTAAGAGATGCTTATAAAGGAACTGTCATAGATGAAGTGATTAACCGAAAGAAAAGTCCTTATCCAAAAAGTAATTCAACAGAATATCATCAAGAAGTGGTTAGGCTATTAGAGGAAGTTTTAAAGGATAAAAACAGTATCCTTTATGAAATCTTTGATATTAATAAAATAAAAGAAATAATGGAAAGCAATGAGGAACTAGAAGTTCCTTGGTATGGACAGCTAATGAGAAAAACTGCATTCTTGGCTTATTTATATCAAATAGATTATTGGTTTAAAACTTACAAAATAAAATTGGAGATTGAGTAAATTTGGAAAACTTAGATTTTGTGTCTAAATTATTAAACGAAAGAATTATGCTTGGTAAAAAAGAGGATATTACAGAAAACTTAAGCATAGTTCCTGTTTATAAGGTTAAAGTAAATTTCTTTAACGTAAATACGGATATAAAGGATACTGCAGGAGATGGAAGTAATATTAATCTATTAATTACTCCTGTATGTATTTTACAAATTAAAAATGAGAATATCACAATCTTAAAATTCGATGATAAAACACCAAAAGAGGATTTCTTTGATATAATTCCTTCTTTAGTATCGAATATTAATTTTAACGAGGTATTAAAAGGCTTAAAAATATAATATAAAAAAAGGGATCAAGAGTGTAAAAACTTACTCTTAATCCCTTTTTTTATTTATTAAGAGTATGTGAACTGGGGATGTACCTTAAATATACTTTCTTATTTTTTTTATTTTTGGATTTAATTTATTTTCAGAAAGTAATTCTAAAACAAACATATTTATGCTTTTTATGCTATAATATAAATAAATAGAATTAAATTAATTTTTAGGAGTGTGGATTATGCTTACACCAGATTTTTTTTCATTAAATGTTTATTTTAAAAATACGAATAAGTATTATTATTTTTTTGATGGTCTAATTAAACAATCTGGGAAAATGCAAAGAGATATTTTATTAGAAGCTAAAATTCCTGCATCCTCCTATAGAATTAGTAGAACAGTTGAAGAATCAAGAACGGATAGTCACAACATTTTATTAAATTATTTTCATATAGAAGAAATAAAAGAAGAAAAACAAATTGAATATGAAACGATTATTTCTAAACTTTATTTTGCCATTTATTATAAAGCGGAAACACAAATAGAACAATATTATACGAAAGCATTAGAATGTATTGAAGAAAATAATTATTTAAAACCAATTTTTGTATTATTAAAAATATTTACAAAAATGAATTATATCAAAGATTACACAGAATTTTTGAATGAAAATAAAGAGGACATAAAGTACTTATCTGCTTTTCCAAAGGAATATTTTAATCAGGAATTAGAAATGCTTTTTTCTTTACTCATGATGTTTACAAATCATCCTATGGATCGTACAAAAATTGAATTATCTATAGATCAATTTCCTAAACTATCTTGGATATATTATCATATCTCTGGAACGTTTGCTTATTGCAATCAAGATTATGCAGAGGCCATTTTGTTTTATAAAAAAGCAGAAGAAGAATATCTAAAAGATTGTAATATTCTTCGGTATATATGGGTTAGGAATAATATTGCTGCAATGTATAATCGATTGGGGAATGCAAAATCCTCCTTAGATATTATTCAACCAGTATTTTTATTTTTATCGCATTCCGATATGAATTTGCCAATGAGAAATTATATAATAATGCATTATTTTATGTCCTTATTTTTATTAGAGGCATATGAGGTTATCCTACAGGTGAAAAAGGATTATGTAGAAGAGAGTATGCTTTTACCAACTACTGCAATTCTTTTAATTTGTACATATAAGAAAATGAAACACTCTAAGGATAGTTGTGCTTCTTTAAGATTCGTTGATGAAAGAGCAAATCTTTTTTATGAAATATTATTTGAAAACAAAAAAATGAATTCTAAGGAAAAACTGCTTTTACAGTCTACCAATTACTTGAAAAAAATATTTAAAATAATGAAACTTTAACATATGAAACGAGATTTTCTCGTTTTTATTTTTGTAAAAACATAAAATTAATAACATTTTAGCGAAAAAAAATATAAAAATGTATCAAAAACACAAAAAAAATGTTTTTTATTGTAAAAATTTTAAGTATATGCTATAATACAAGAAAGGAAAGGGGGGATTCATATATGAGAAAAATCAAAAGAATTCTATTAATATGCACATTTGTATTAGCTGTCTTATTAGTAATAGGGGGGATTTTACAATCACATGGATCTTTACTACCACCAGATGTTGAGCCAACGGATGATAGTGGTGTAGGTCTTTTATCTTTTGTTTTTACAAATTTATTTAGATAAGCACATATATAAATTCGCATAGTGATTTGTATAGAATTTGATGAACATTAAGCAAATTCTACATTGGATGTATGCCCTATAAGTAGATACAACTAAAACGAGTGTAGATACTTCGTAGGGCATTTTTTATAAAAAGATTTAACAAAGAGATGATAAAATGGGAAAACATTATTTTACGCAACAGCAAATAGAACACCTTCAAAATAATAAATATGTTAAAAGAGTTAGCGAAAAATCTATTACATATACAGAAGAGTTTAAAGAAGTCTTTTTAATTGAATATAATCGTGGAAAGGCTCCTACTTTAATTTTGAAGAGTATGGGATTTGATTGCCAAGCATTAGGAAGAAAAAGAATTGATAATATTGTTCAAAGTATAAAAAAGCAATCTCAACGACCTGAAGGATTTAAAGATACAAGAGCTGATACTTCAACTTCAAGTAAATATGAAACAGCTGATTATACAACCGAACAGATTATTACCAAACAAAATGCAGAAATAAAACTTTTAAGAGCTAAAGTTGAATATTTATCCGTCCTAACAAAAATAGAAAAGGAACGCAAGAAAATTAATTCAAAATGATTTAGATTACCCCAAATAAAGAAGGATAGAATCTCCTTCCTTTATTTTTTCTCCTTCCTCAGGAGATTGGTAAATTACTGTATTCCCATCTCCATAAAAGATGTATTTATAAAAAGATGATCCTTTGATTTCTTTCTTTGTTTTACCAATGTAATTTTCTACACGATAGGTAGGAGTATCTAAAAACCATCGTAAATTTTTTTCAATTTGATTTTCATAATCTCTTTTTATACCTAAATAATTTAATGATTGTTCCATAATCTCTCCAACAAGTGGGGCAGCTACTGTACCACCATATTGTACACAGTTTTTAGGATGATCAATTGCCAAATATACTGCAATTTTAGGGTCATTCATTGGGGCTAAGCCTAAAAAAGAAAGAATATATTCTCCATTGATATAGCCTCCAGAAGAAGAAATTTTTTGAGCTGTTCCTGTTTTACCACCCACACGATATCCCTCTATAAATGCGTTTCTACCTGTACCTAAAGCACAAACATTTTCTAAAGCATATCTCATTAAATTTGAAGTTTTATTGCTGATGACTTGTCGCTTTATTTTTTTTTGATTTGAATAAAGGATTTCATCTGTATAGTTATGAATTTCTTTTAAAATATAAGGTTGTAATAGACTGCCTCCATTTGTGGCAGCAATTGCGGCCATAACGAGTTGAATAGGAGTGTAGGCACTGGTTTGCCCAAAACTTTGAGTTGCCAGTTCCACAGGACCACAGTTTTTTTGATTCATGACGATTCCTTTAGATTCTCCTTGAATGTCAATCCCTGTTTTTTCTGTAAAACCATAAAGATTTAAATATTTGTAAAAGTTTTCAACTCCTATTCGACGTCCTAACTCCATAAATCCAGGGTTACAAGAATTTTGGATGACTTCTAGGAAAGTTTGGGACCCATGGCCTCCAGATTTCCAACATTTTATTTTGCGGTCTGCAACTACAGTACTCCCTCCACAATAAAATCGGTCACTAAAATCAAATAGTCCTAATTCTAAAGCAACACTATAAGTGAAAATTTTAAATGTAGAACCTAATTCAAATGAATAAAATATAGGTAAAATTCGATTATATATTTCTTCATTATAATCTTGATAATGACTTGGCTCAAAAAAAGGATAAGAGGTCATTGCCAAGATTTCACCATTTTCTGTGTCTACAATTAAACCCATAACCTGATCGGGATCATATTGTTCAATTGCATTATGAATAATTCCATCAAGAATTAATTGAAGGTTTAAATCAATTGTCAAATAAATGTTCATTCCGGGTGTTGCGGTTTTATAGGTAGAGGTCATATCATGCATCAAATTCCCTTTGGCATCCGTATAGATGGATAGTGCCCCTTTTTGACTTGTTAAATAGTCATCATATTGGTATTCAATTCCGGACAATCCCTGCATATCTATTCCACAAAAACCTAAAACTTGGCCAAGTGTAGAATTATAAGGATAGTATCTAGTAGAATCTGCTGTTAAATAAATTCCATCCAATCCCAAATCATTGATTTTTCTAGCCTGTTCATCTGTGATTCGTCTGCCCTCAGGTTTTATAATTTCTAAACTATTGTTTTTATTCAAGTGCTTTAAAATATCCGTTTTTTTACATTTTAATATCTCTGCAAGAGTAGAAGCGGTTGCATCTTTATCTTTTATTTGTCGATTGATAGCAGCAACTGTGTAGGCCAACTTATTTCCAACGATTACAGTTCCATTTCTATCACAAATTAACCCTCTGTTGCTTTGAACAGGAATATCTCTTTTCCATAAATCATCTGCTAAAATATTGATTTTATTGGCGGAAATAAAAGTGATATAACCTAGTTTAATGATTAGACTAGAAAATAAGAGTAAAAATAATATAATTACAATATAAATTCTTTTTCGCATAAAAATATCACCATTATAAAATATGGTTAAGTTTTATGTTTCATGTTTTCTTTATGAAATTATTTTTAAATCAGAAATCTATTTGTGATTAAACGCCTGATGTTTGTTGTTTTTTTGAAAAAAATGTAATATACTTATAGGTAGTAAGGCGGTGAAAGAATGCAGGAATTAGATTCTAAAGGAAAAACGAGAAGTCAGAAAGAAAATATTATAATTTTTTTTGTTTCGACTTTGGTTTATATTGGATGTTTTATTTATGCGACAATCCAATTATTTAATCCTGAATATTCTGTAAGTTTGGCTCGTCTTATTATTTTGCAGAGTATAGGGTGTACATTAATTCCTTTAGCTTTCCCTCTTTTAGAAAAAGTTTTTAATGTGACGCTTCATGTTTCTATTAAATTATGTTTAGTCTTATTTGGATTACTAAATTGTCTTTTTGGCGAGGCCATGGAGTTTTATTATATCTTTGACTGGTGGGATGATTTTTTACATTTTCTATCTGGTGGAGGAGTTGCAATGCTTGCCTTTCTTTTTATGCTAAATTATACGAGAAAAAGTCGAAGTTCCAATCGTTTTTTAATTTGTGTTGTAGTTGGAATTATGTTTTCTTTCTCTCTAGCGGTATTATGGGAACTCTATGAATTTTCAGCGGATTGCTTATTTGGTACAAATATGCAAAAATCAATTCCAGAATTAGATTATTTATTTAATGGTGGAAATTCATCGGCCAATCTTTTAGGAAGTGATGAAGCTATTGCTAATTTTTTTAGAAAACCAGAAGGATACCGGTATGCATTAATGGATACCATGGGGGATTTTGTGTGCTGTTTTATAGGAAATGTTGTTTACGTTATTATAACAATCATTTGTAATAAATCTAACGCATTGGGAAAAATGAGTTATTATATCAGCTATACTTCAGATTCTATAGAAGAATAAAAGGCCTTTGATGAGGCCTTTTAAAATTGATCAATTTCCTTTTTCAATTCTTCTAAAATATTTTCTTCTTTGATTTTTTTAACAATTTTTCCTTTTTTGAATAGAATGGCCTCCCCTTTTCCGCCTGCGATTCCTATATCAGCTTCTCTAGCCTCACCAGGACCGTTTACAACACATCCCATAACCGCCACATGAATTTTTTTATTGATATGATTTAAATATGCTTCAATTTCTTTTGCGATTGGAATCATATTATATTGAGTTCGCCCACAAGTAGGACAAGAAGTAAATGTGGGCATATCTTCTTTAAAATGAAGCTCTTTTAATATTTCTTTTGCTGCAATAACTTCATATCTTGGATCATCTGTAAGTGAAACTCGAATTGTGTTTCCAATTCCTAAATCAAGAATTTTAGATATCCCTATACTAGATTTGATTAATCCTTTGAACGATGTTCCAGCTTCTGTAATTCCTATATGGAGAGGATAAGGAAACGTTTGACTTGCAAGTTGATAGGCTTTAACTGTTAAATCAATGCTAGAAGCCTTTAGGGAAAGACAAATGTTATGAAAATTTAAATTTTCTAAAATTGTGATATGCCTTCTAGCCGCCTCTATCATATGTTCTGGAGTGGGTTTTGCAATATCTTTTGGTAAGGAACCACCATTTACACCAATGCGGATGGGTATATTTTTTTCTTTGCATTGGGAAACAATTTCTTCAATTTTTTTCTTATCGGAAATATTTCCAGGATTTAATCGTATTTTATCTATGCCCTGTTCGATTGCAATTAGTGCAAGTTCAGGATCAAAATGAATATCTGCAACTAAAGGAATATGGATCTCCTTTTTTATATTGGATATACTATAAGCATCTTCCTTATCCAAAATAGAAACTCGAATAATTTCACAACCTAACTCTTCAAGTTCTAGAATTTGTTGAACAGTATTTTTAATATCACTCGTCTTTGTATTACACATGCTTTGGATATAAATATGATTATTTCCACCAAATTTTAAATTTTTTAAATTAAACTGTCGAGTTTGTTCTCGTTTAAACATAACTATCACCTATCAATAATTATATCATATCTGAAATATAGAAAAAAAGTAGTTGCATAAAATTATTTTTTTTGATATAATTCTTTAGGAAGTAATCTTTAAGTCTGGAGGGAAAAATATGCGTGATTTAGTAAAATTAATTTGTTCTGAATGCAAGAATGAAAATTATTATACAGACAAAAATAAGAAGACAACTCCTGAAAGAATGGAGATTAAAAAATATTGTCCTCATTGCCGTAAGCATACATCACATAAGGAAAAGAAATAAGCTTTTAAAAGCTTTTTTTCTTTTTAAGGAGGAAATTATGGTAAAAAAAATAATTACAGGTAGCTTTTTAACTAACACATATCTCATAATTCATGGTACAGAATGTGTCATTGTTGATCCAGGATTAGATTTTAAGGAGCATGCCGAAAGCATTTTGAAAGACTATACAGTAAAAGCAATCCTATTAACTCATGGTCATATGGATCATATTGATGGGATAAGATATTTTAATGTACCGATTTATATTCATGAACAAGAGCTTGCTTTTTTAAAGGATGAAAGTCTTTCCCTTTACCGAATGTTTGGCATACGTCCCCCTTTTCAAATAGAAAATTTAAATATTAAAAGTGTAAAAGATGGTATGACATTAAATTTAATCGGATATACCTTTAAAGTAATGCATACTCCTGGACATACAAGAGGAAGTGTTGTCTATAGTTTTTCTAATAAAATATTTAGTGGAGATACTTTATTTCATATGAGTATGGGTAGGACAGATTTTCCAACAGGAGATGCTAAAAAAATGAAAGAAAGTCTACAAAAAATAATTCAAAGTTTTCCAGATCAAACGAATGTTTATCCTGGACATGATGAAAAAACGACCATAGGAATGGAACGGAAAAATAATCCATATGTATAAATTTGTACGCAACTTTCAATTGCGTGCTTTTTTGTATAATCTGTGATAAACTTTTTGTGTAAGGAAGGAGAGAATGATAATGATTAATTTTCATCTCGTTGGCCAAAAGTTAACAAAATACAGGAAAGAGCTTGGACTTACTCAGGATGAAGTTGCCGAAAAACTATTTGTTACTAGGCAATTGATATCGAAGTGGGAAAGAGGAAATGGGGTGCCCTCTATAGATTGTTTATTAGAATTATGTAAATTATATCAAAAAACATTTGAAGACATTCTTTGTCTTGATGAATAAATCTATAGAATAGAGATTCTTAGACCTTACAATATAGAAAAAGGAGAATAGAAATGATACATTTAAAAACCCAAAAAGGAACAGAAACAGAATTATTAGAAATAACAAAGGAAGAAGCAATACAATATGCAGGAACAGGGCGATTGGTGTTTGATTCACCTAGCGAGGAAATGGAATTTCATAAGGAAGTGGTAAAAAACTATCCCCCTTGCCCCAAAAAAGAGAAAAAAGCCTCTCCTTTATCTGAAATCATAGCTTATTTAGATGAGGAGGATATACATGAAATAATAGTATCTATTGTCGAGAATAAAGCAGATGATATCTATAAAAATCTGGATTTAGAAGATATCATAATGTATTTAAATGAAGAAGATACAAATTTACTTTTTCAGAAGGCTTTAACTGATCATAATCTAAATATAGATCCTGTAGAATTGGTTCCTTATTTATCTGAAGAAACTTTAACTTTCTTTGTAGATGAATATTTAAAAGGGAATTATCAAGATGTTGATATCGATGAACTTTATCCTTATATGTGTAGTTCAGATATTAAAAGATTATTTAGATATTTTTTATTAAAGAAAGAACAATAAAATAATTTATATGTTTTAAGGCTCAAATAGAGCCTTTTTATATTTTGCTCAAAAGTAAAACGAATTGTTTATATCTAATTTATAGAAAGTAATTTAAATTTTAAACTAAAATTAGAAAACTAAATAACATTTTTAGCACTTTTTGATTGACAGTGCCAAAGACTTGTTATATAATAGTGTTGCACTAAAGATGAAGGAGTGCAAAATTGAGGTGATGAAATGTTATCCGATCGACAAAAATTAATATTAAAGGCCATCATTGAAGATTATGTTTCAAGCAATGAACCTGTAGGTTCAAAATCTTTAACGGAGAAGCCTTATTTAGATTTTTCATCTGCTACAATTCGGTATGATATGCAAAGTTTAGAGGAAAGTGGCTTTTTGGAAAAGACACATACCTCTTCTGGACGTATTCCTTCCGAACAAGGATATCGGTATTATTGTGATCACCTTATCATCCGAGATGAACAAGTCTTAGAGTATTTTAAATATGTAGATGCGATATTGGAAAATAAGCAACTATCAAAAGAGGATACTTTAAAGAAGTTGGCAGATTTTTTGAGTGAGCTAACTGGATATTATTCTATTATTTTAGGATCTAGTGCTGATTTTGCTAAAGTAATGAAAATGGAAATAGTTCCTTTGTCTAAAAAAGAAGCTGTTATGTTAATTGTTACAAATACAGGGCAAGTTCAGTCCCAAAGAATTACAATACCAGCGGGCTATAATCAGGATGATTTATTGCGAATCATTGAACTTTTCGATAATGCTATGTATGATCACTCTGTTTATGAAATTCGGGAAATTTTATCAAAAGAAGCTTCAAAACCTAGAATTCGGCAAATGGTAGACTTTAAAGATGATATCTTGAACTTTATGATTAAAGGTTTTTCTAGATTCTTAAATACTGAAACTTATGATTCAGGGTTATCAAGACTATTTAATCAACCCGAATTTCAAGATTATCAAATTATGCAAAAAATATTAAAAGCAATTGATGAAGAAGCAATATCCGATTTTGCTGGTTCAGGTGCTGGAAATTTAAAAATTTGTATTGGAAAAGAAAATTCAAATGGCTTAGAGGATTGCTCTATCGTAACAATTCCATACTATATTGATGACAATGAATATGGAACACTCATTTTAGTAGGGCCTACGAGAATGAATTATCGAGGAGTTATACCACTTTTAGAATATGTAGCTAAAAGTATGCCAAAATTATATAATAGGTAGGTAATGATAGTGGCAGAAGAGATAAAAGAAGAAATTAAAGAAGAACAAAAAGTAGAAACAGAAGAAACAGAAAACAAAGAAGAAAGTAAAGAGGAGAAAAAAACTTTAGAAGAGTCTAAACAAAAAAAGGAGAAAAAATTAATCTATAAGGAACAGATTGCGAAACTTCAAGCGGAACTTAAGAAACAGCATAATGAATATCTTAAGGTTTATGCTGAAATGGAAAATACTAAACGCAGGTTAAAGGAAGAAGCAATTCGGGATCGCAAATATGCCTCTCAAAATTTTATTAGTGAATTGATTAATCCGATTGATATGCTCGTAAAAATTGTAGATAGTGAGGCTCCATCTCCTGAAATTGCAAATTATTTAATTGGCTTCAAAATGATAACGGGGCAGATTGTAGACATTTTGAAAAATGAAGGATTAAAGGAAATAGAAGCAATAGGAAAAGAGTTTGATCCAGCTACAATGCAGGCTATGTCAGTTGAGGAAAATAAAGAAGTAGAAAACAATACGGTTCTAAAAGTAATGCAAACTGGATATATGTATAAGGATCGTATCTTAAGACCAGCAATGGTAATTGTAAATAAAATAGAAGAAAACAAGAAAGAGGAAGAATAATATGTCAAACAAAGTTATTGGTATCGATTTAGGTACAACAAATTCATGTGTTTCTGTTATGGAAGCAGGAGAAGCTAAAGTTATTACAAATGCAGAAGGAATTAGAACGACTCCATCTGTTGTTGCTTTTAAGGGAGATGAAATTCAAGTTGGTGATGTTGCTAAGCGTCAGGCAATTACAAACCCAAATACAGTAAGTTCTATTAAACGTCATATGGGGGATACAAACTATAAAGAGGAAATTAATGGAAAGAAATATACACCTCAAGAAATTTCAGCAATGATTTTACAAAATTTAAAAAAGACAGCTGAAGCCTATTTAGGAGAAACTGTAGATAAGGCTGTAATTACAGTTCCTGCTTATTTTAATGATGCTCAGCGTCAGGCAACAAAAGATGCTGGTAAAATTGCAGGATTAGAGGTATTACGTATCATCAATGAACCAACAGCAGCTGCTTTAGCTTATGGTATTGATAAAACGGATAAGGAACAAACGGTTCTTGTATTTGACCTTGGTGGAGGTACATTTGATGTGTCCATCCTTTCTTTAGCCGATGGTACATTTGAGGTATTATCAACTGCAGGAGATAATGTTTTAGGTGGAGATGATTTTGACAAGGCAGTTATGGATTGGCTTGTTGCTGAATTTAAAACAGAGTCTGGAGTTGATTTATCCTTAGATAAAATGGCTTTACAGCGTTTAAAAGATGCATCTGAAAAAGCAAAGAAGGATTTATCTGGAGTTACTTCTGTAGAAATTAGTTTACCATTCATTTCTATGGGTGCTGCTGGTCCATTACACTTGACACGTACTTTAACAAGAACTAAATTTAATGAGTTAACTGCTCATTTAGTAGAACGTTGTCTAGGACCCGTACGTCGCGCATTGAAGGATGCTAAACTTACAGCAAAAGATTTAGATCAAGTCTTATTAGTTGGTGGTTCTACACGTATTCCAGCTGTACAAGATTTAGTTAAAAAGGAATTAGGAAAAGAACCAAATAAGAGTGTTAATCCAGATGAAGTTGTAGCTATGGGTGCTGCTATTCAGGGTGGTGTTTTAACGGGGGATGTTAAGGATGTATTGTTGCTAGATGTTACGCCACTATCTTTAGGTATTGAAACTTTAGGTGGTGTATTTACAAAACTTATAGAAAGAAATACAACGATTCCTTGTTCAAAGAGTCAAGTATTCTCAACTGCTGCTGATAACCAGCCAGCTGTAGATATTCATGTATTACAAGGAGAAAGACCAATGGCTGCAGATAATAAGACTTTAGGTCGTTTCCAATTAGGAGATATTCCTGCTGCACCACGTGGTGTACCTCAAATTGAAGTTAAATTTGATATCGATGCGAATGGTATTGTAAATGTTTCTGCTAAGAATTTAGGCACAGGTAAAGAACAAAAAATTACAATTCAGGGTGGTTCTGGTTTGTCTGATGCAGAAATTGAAAGAATGGTAAAGGAAGCAGAAGAAAATGCAGACGCAGATAAAAAACGCAAGGAAGAAGCAGATTTAATAAATGAAGCAAATCAGTTAATTTTCCAAACGAAGAAAGCATTAAATGATCTTCAAAATGTAGATCCTGCTGAAAAGGAAAATGCTGAACATCTTTGTGAAGATTTACAAAAAGCATTAGATTCTAATGATTTAGGAGCAGTTAAAGAAAAGAAAGAAGCATTAGAAAAAGTAGCTCAGGATATTGCTGTAAAGGCATATCAACAAACTCAAGGAGCTCAACAACAAGATGCTGCAGATCAAACTTCTGCTAAAGATGATAATACAGTTGATGCTGATTTTTCTGATGTACAATAATTTAGAAACAATATTTAGAGGGGACCATATGGCCCCTTCTGAATTTGAGAGGTGAGCTTATGGCGAAAAGAGATTATTATGAGGTTCTTGGTTTAACTAAGGGTGCTAGTCAGGATGAAATTAAACGTGCATACCGTCAATTAGCCAAGCAATACCATCCAGATATAAATAAAGAACCTGGAGCCGAAGAAAAATTTAAAGAAATTAATGAAGCCTATGATACCTTATCTGATGAGCAGAAAAAGGCTCGGTATGATCAGTTCGGTTTTGATGACCCAATGGGTGGAGCTGGTTCTGGTTTTGGTGGCTTTGGTTCTTCGGGCTTTTCTGGTGGCTTTGGTGGTTTTGAAGATATTTTCTCTTCTATTTTTGGTGGTGGGAGATCAAGATCTACAGGACCTCAGCAAGGAAAAGATATAGAAAAGAATATGACCATTTCCTTTGAGGAAGCTGTATATGGCTGTAAGAAAAAAATTCGTTTAACTGCCGATGATGAATGTACTGCGTGTGGTGGAACGGGAGCTTTTTCTAAAAGCGATATTAAGACCTGTCCAAAATGTAAAGGACAAGGTCGTATATTAATGCGTCAACAAACCATTTTTGGACAATCAACAGTTCAAACCACTTGTCCGGATTGCAATGGTACAGGAAAAATCATAACTAAAAAATGCGATGCTTGTGGTGGAAAGGGAAGAATCAGACGGACTAAGGATGTAGAAGTGACGATTCCT
The DNA here is from genome assembly GCA_910584005.1 of uncultured Anaeroplasmataceae bacterium. Classification (GTDB taxonomy): domain Bacteria; phylum Bacillota_I; class Bacilli_A; order Acholeplasmatales; family Anaeroplasmataceae; genus Pelethenecus. The sequence goes on from CAJTXR010000002.1 coordinate 281,643, forward strand.
GCTGGCATTGATACGGGAATGACTTTGCGTATGGCAGGATATGGAGAAGCAGGAAGTAATGGTGGCGGTTCTGGAGATTTATATATATCTTTTACAGTAACCCCACATAAGAATTTCATTCGTGAAGGATCAGATATCATTTTAAATGTTCCAATTAGTTTTTCTCAGGCGGCTTTAGGAGATAGTATAGAGGTGCCAACGATTGATTCACCAGTTATGCTCAAAATCCCTGCTGGAACACAGTCTGAAACTAAATTCCGTTTGCGTGGAAAAGGAACTAAAAACCCAAAAACAAATTCTTTGTCTAGAGGAGATCAATATGTCATTGTTCATGTTCAAACTCCTACAAATCTAAATTCAGAAGAAAAAGAATTATTAGAAAAACTTGGGAATGTAGAAAAAAAAGAAAAGAAATCTCCATGGGAAAAATTCAAAAATTTATTTCAATAGATAAGAGCAGCAATGCTCTTTTTTCTTTAGAAATATTGCAAAATCTAGTTAAAATTGATATAATGAAAAAAATAAAATAATGGAGGTTTTAAAAAATGAAAGAATATGAAAAACTTTTATTTGAAGATACAAAACGAAAAGAAAATTTAAAAGCATTAGATGAAGTAAAACTAGGCCTATTTGAACAAAAAGAGGAAAAAGAATTTGATTTTTCAGTCTATACAAAAATGACATATCATAAAAAATATAAAGGACTTTATGATTTATATCAAAATAATGAAACTATGGAACTAGTTTATGTATGTCCTCTAGTAGAGAATAATAAGGGAGATTCAAACGAGCGAAAGGACTTAGCACCCTATGCATATGATTGTATCTACCTTGAATATTTAGATTTAGAAGCCTATGAGCTTGTTCGCAAGGCTGCGATCCATGAAAAAACTAGATTGATTGATGGTTTTTATTATGGATCCATAGTTGCGTATATCCTTCTTTTTATTATAAATATAGTAAATTTAGTACTATGCTTTTCAAGTGGTACAGGCTTCAGTGAATTTATATTGTTGGCTGGATCTATTATTGGTGCACAGTTTATTATGACCATTTTATTATCTATATTATTGATTCATTATCGTAAATTTAAGGCTCAGTAATATGCAAAAATTTTTTATAACTCCAGAGGAGTTTCATCAAAAGAGAATTCTTTTTGATATCGCATTTCAAATAAAAAATGTGTTAAGAGGGAAGCTCAATGATGAATTTTTGATTGGTGTTCAGGATAAAACATTTCTTGTTCGCATTACTAAAATTGAAAGTAATGAAATTCATTTCGGTGTGATACAAGAAGAAACTGGCAATCAAGAACTGCCAGTTTTTGTTACCTTATTCCAAGGATATCCTAAAGGGGATAAAATGGAAACAATAATTAAAACAGCAACTCAGCTAGGAATATACGAAGTATGTCCAACAATTACGCACCGATCTATAGTAAAAATAGAAGAAAAGAAAAGAGAAACCAAAATTGAACGGTTTCAAAAAATCGCGTGTGAAGCAGCAGAGCAATCTTTGAGAAATGTGGTTCCTAGGATTCTTGACATAACCAAGCTCAAAGAAATTGATTTTTCTAAGTTTGACAAGAAAATTGTTTGTTATGAAGAGGTAGCCAAGAATAATGAAGAATCTACTTTTCGTAAACTGATTTCTGAACTCTCTTGCAAAGATAAAGTTGCGATTGTGGTTGGACCAGAAGGTGGACTAACAAAAGAAGAAGTTGAGGATTTAAAGGAGAAAGGATTTATAGCTGTAGGACTAGGACCTAGAATCCTTAGAACAGAAACGGTTGTTTCTTATGTGCTTTCTTGTATAAGCTATGAACTCGAATTAAAAAAATGAAAAAAATAGGCTTTCAAACTTTAGGCTGTAAAGTAAATATTTATGAGTCTAATGCGTTAAAAAATGAATTAATAAAAAGAGGGTATGAAATTATAGAACCTTCTTTGGATTGTGATGCCTTTATTATTAACACTTGTGCGGTTACTAATATGGCAGCAGCTAAAAGCAGAAAACTCATCCATAAAATGAGGAAATTGAATCCTCATGCGGTTGTATGTGTTATGGGATGTTATAGTCAAACAAGCGATGATGTTTTAGATATTCCAGGAGTAGATATAATCGTAGGAAACGGGAATAAGTTAGATATTTTACCATTACTTGAAGAGAAACTTTTAGATCGATCTATTGAACAAAAACTAAATCGGATAGATATTTTAAATTATCATCAGTATGAAAAGTTAGAAGTGACAAGCTATGATCATACAAGGGCTTTTGTAAAAATTGAGGATGGCTGTGAAAATTTTTGTACCTATTGTATTATTCCATATGCTAGAGGACCAGTTCGTTCTAAAAATGCAGATGATATAATCAAAGAATTAAAGAAAATAACTGAATCAGGATATGAAGAAATTGTATTAGCTGGAATTCATACAGGTAAATATAGGGATCAAGAAGTAAATTTAACTGGACTAATCAAACGCATTTTATGTGAAGTTCCTCGTATTAAAAAACTAAGACTTTCCTCAATAGAAATCAATGAAATAGATGATGAATTTATTTCTCTTATGGCTGATACTGAGGTTTTAGCAAATCATTTGCATTTACCTTTGCAATCAGGTAGTGAATTCATTTTAAGTAAAATGGAAAGAAAATATGATTTAGATTTTTTTACAAATAAGATAAATGCGATAAGAAAAGTTCGTCCAAATATTTCTATCTCAACAGATATCATTGTTGGGTTTCCATATGAAACTGAAAAGGAATTTATGGAAACTTATACTTATGCTCAAAAAATTGGCTTTAGTAAAATTCATGTATTTCCATATTCTATTCGCAAAGGAACAAAGGCAAGTTCAATGCCACAGGTAAAAGATTCTATAAAAAAAGAACGAGCAACACGACTGATTGCTTTATCAAATGAATTAGAGAAACAGTATGCTTCTTTATTCTTAAATCAGTCCTTAGAATGCATTGTGGAGCAATCAACAAAGGATGGCTGGATGGTAGGGCATACCACCAACTATTTGCAAGTATATCTTCCGTTAGATTCTTCTTATTTGAAAAAATATTGTAGAGTAGAAATTATAAAGTTAGTAGAAGGTAAAATATTTGGTAAAATTATAAAGTAATAAAAAGTCTGTCGTTTTTATAAAAAATACGTGAAAACAACATAAAAAACTAAAAAAAACTCTTTACAATTGATTTTATATAGTGTAAAATAGTATAGGAATTCGTCCTTGGAAGGAGGCTTAGTCATGCCAAAAACTGTTGTACGTGAAAAAGAAAGTATCGAAGATGCTTTACGTAGATTTAAACGTGATGTTTCTAGATCTGGTAACCTTCAAGAGGCGAAAAAACGTCAATATTATTTAAAACCTAGTGATGTGCGTAAGCAAAAACGTCAAGAGGCACGTAAAAAATATAAGTAAGAAAGGGGCTTTATGCCCTTTTTAATTTCTCGGAGGTAAAAATGAAGATATATATGATGGGAGATTCCACAATGAAATATAACAATATATTTCAATATCCGCAAGTAGGATGGGGTCAGGTATTACATTTATTCGCTAAAAATAATTGCTTAATTGAAGATCATGCTGAAAATGGAAGAAGCACGAAAAGCTTTATTTCTGAAGGAAGATTCAATGTTATTTTGAAAAAATTACAAAAAGGAGATTATGTAATTTGTCAATTTGGTCACAACGATGAAAAAATTTTAGATCCTACTCGGTATACTAAACCATATGAAGACTATCAAGAAAATCTAAAATATTTTGCTGATGAGGTTGTAAAAAAAGGGGCTGGCATTGTCTTTGCAACATCAATTACACGTCATAAATTTGAAAACGGAATTTGTGTTAACTCTCATATGGACTATCCTAAAGCAATGATGGATTTTGCAAGAGAAAACCAGTATACCTGTATAGATTTAAATCAATTGACAATTAATTTATATAATCAATTAGGAGAAGAAGAAACTAAGAAATTTCATATGATTTTTCCAGCAGGAACTTATGAATCTCATCCAGAAGCAAAGGATGATCATTCTCATTTACGATATGAAGGAGCATTGATGGTTGCTGAACTGTTTGTTCGGGCACTACTTAAAACAAATGATGCGATGAAGGAATGCTTTTTGGATTTATCAACGAAAGAAACTATTGATGAAAAAATGCTTATGGATTAACTTTTTTTGACCGCTTTTTTACGCGGTCTTTTATTATATTCAAAAGATAGGTCTTTATCTGCTGTTTTTAAAACATTAAATATAATTCCCATCATAAACATGGATATGACTAAACTTGATCCACCATAAGAAACAAATGGCAATGTGACACCTGTGACAGGAATTAGTCCGATGACTACTGCTATATTAATAAAAACTTGAAGCATCAATAGAGAGGAGAAGCCAAATACCATATAAGCACAGAATTTGTCTTTAACGGATCTTGATAATTTAAAGCATAAATACAATAAAGTAGCAAAAAGCAAGATAAGCATAATTCCACCCAAAATACCTAATTCTTCAACTATAATTGCAAAGATAAAATCGTTTCCTGGTTCGGGTAAATAAAAGTATTTTTGTTTAGACTTAAATAAACCATAACCAAATAAAGAAGCTGGAGAAATAGCATAAAGTGATTGGATAATTTGAAATCCACTCCCAAGTGGATCATTCCATGGATTAATAAAAGAAATAATTCTTTCTAGACGGTAAGGAGCTGTAGCAATCATTAAGGTTAAGCCAATCGCTGCTGCAACAATTCCAAGAACAATATTTATTAGTTTAAATTCGCCTATAAAAAGTAAAAATACAATACTAGCAACCATAATTAATCCACTTCCAAAATCGGGCTGTAGAAGAATTAAGCCAAAGATGATTCCAACGAACAACATATATAAATAAAAGTATAGATTCTTTTTTAGAATTCCTTCATTTTTCGTTAGAAATTTGGCGGTAAATATAATAAGAGCCAGTTTCATAAATTCAGCAGGTTGAATGGAAAAATCTCCAATCCCTATCCATGATCTGGCTCCACCTCTTACTATCCCAATTCCAGGAATCAAAACGAGAATTAATAAAATTAAACAACCAAAAAATATTTGATTGGCATGTTTAAACCAAAATGTATATGGAATTTTAGATGCAATAAGATAGCCAATAAGTCCAACTCCAAAAAAAAGCCCCTGCCTTAGTAAATAGTAGTAAGGGTTGCCAGTCTTATACTCTGCCCAAATGCTAGATGCTGAATAAATCATAATGAGTCCTATGCCAATAATTAAAAAAAGGATACAGTTATAGAGAAAATAATATTTTTTCATCAGCATCACCTATGAAATTCTATGTTTTACTCCTTGAATTTATTATGAAAATTAGTATAATTAAATAGAATTCATTACCAAATAGAAAATAAAGATTGTGAGGGATAAGGATGCTGGATGTGTTTTTGGATAGTTTTTTAGATAGTCTAAAAGTATTTGGAATTGCTTTAATTCTTAATATTATTTTATCCTTTTTTGAGGGTAAAGTAGCTTCTTTATTTCAAAGGCATCAAAAGATAAGCCCTTTAATTGGTGCAGGAGCTGGATTAATTCCTCAATGTGGAATATCTATTGTAGCTTCAGATTTATATCGCAAAGAGCATATAACGTTTGGAACCTTAGTTGCAGTTTTATTTGCTTGTTCTGATGAAGCAATTGCCATTTTATGTACAGATATGACAAAGATAATATATCTTATTCCTCTTTTGCTTATTAAATTCATTTTTGGATTTATTTTGGGCTATATTTTAGATTTTATCATCAAAAAGCATCCAATTAAGGCAATTGAAGAAGAAGTTCATATAGGATGTTGTCATCATGAAATTGATTCTTTAGAAGAAGCAAAATTTCAAAAGCATTTCATTCATCCTCTCTTTCATTCCTTAAAAATTTTTCTTTATGTATGGAGTATCACATTCCTTTTTGGAACAATTCTTTATTTCGTTAAAGAAAACGTAATTGTTTCTTTTTTAAAAGCAAATCCATTTATCGCCCCTATAGTTGCGGGTGGAATTGGTCTAATTCCAAATTGTGCTTCTAGTGTAATTTTAACAGAACTTTTTTTGGCAGATGGTCTTTCTTTTGGGGCTTTACTTACAGGGCTTAGTGTAAATTCAGGATTAGGAATTATTTATCTCATCAAGTTTAAAGATACAAGAATCAAAGCATTATGGATTATGCTTATCCTATTCCTTTATTCGATAGGTATAGGATATGGAACAATTTTAATCATGAATTTGATATAAAGGAGTATATATGGAAGAACAATGGACAAAAGCTGTTCAAGCCTTTGAAGAAAAGAAGTATATAGAAGCCTTAAAAATATTTTCTTCAATAGAAAGTAGTGAAAGTAAGATTTATGAAAATAAATGTATTGATGCGTTAGAGGATTTGATTTATTATAGTAATTTTAAAACGGCAAAACAATATTTAAATGCTCTTACTTTTTATAAAGATTATTTTTATTTTAAAGATGCGTATCATCGTAAAAAAGTAAATCTTTTCTCTATGATTCTCATGTTTGGAACTGCAGGAGTAGCTACATTAATTGTAATCTTAATTTTAATATAAAAAAACTATGCAATTATGCATAGTTGTTTTTTTAAAATGGTGACCTGTACGGGGTTCGAACCCATAAATGCATGCGTGAAAGGCATGTGTGTTAACCGTTTCACCAACAGGCCATATAAACATTGCTTTTTAATTATATCATACTTTTAATTGAAGTCAACACTTTTTTTATTTTTATCTGGACTAAAATATAAAAAATGCGTGAAAACACTTACATTTTTTAATAGGGAATGCTATAATATATATAGGGAAATGATAAAAGGAAATGGAGGTCTTTTTATGAACTATATTATAACAATTAGTAGAGAGTATGGTAGTGGCGGAAGATTTATCGGCCAATTAGTTGCTGAAAAATTAGGAATTGCATTTTATGATTCAGAATTACTAACAAAAGCATCTGATTTGACAGGTATTTCTAAAAATTGCTTAGAAAACTATGATGAAACAAAAGAAAGTGCTTTTTCTTATGCTCAAGGTTTATACGGCATGGATATGTCTATTGGCCAAAAAGTTTTTCTTGCTCAATTTGAAACAATTAAAAAGATTGCGGCTTGTGAATCTTGTGTAATTGTTGGACGTTGTGCTGATTATGTATTAAAAGATAACACAAATGTAGTTAAAGTATTTATTTGTGCTCCTATGGAGGATAAAATTAATCGTGCAGTTCAGTATTATCATATCAATCCTAATAAAGCTCAAAGTATTATAGCTAAGAAAAATAAAAAACGTCGTTCATATTATAATTTTTATACAGATAAAGAATGGGGAAAGCCAGATTCATATGATTTATGCATTAATTCCAAAAATGGAATTGAAACTGCTGTTGAAGCAATTTGTGCATATACAAAAAGAAGATTTGGTATGGAATAAATTTTTATTCTTTCGATTTATTTGTTATGAAAAATATTTTAATTTTAGGATCAACAGGATCCATTGGAAGACCATTAGTTGAACTTTTAAAAAATGAAAATCTTTATTTGACAAATAGAAAGAATATGAATGAGGCAAATCATTATTTTTTAGATTTAACAGACTTTAAAAGTATATTGCAATTTATTGATCAAATGAAACTCATAAAACTAGATTACATTTTTGTAAACAGTGGAGTATATTTGAATCAAGCGTATACGATAGATGGATATGAAAAAAATTTTATGGTGAATAGTTTTTCTCCTTATTATATTGTGAAAAAAATAACTGAAAATCAAGAGAAATGCTCTATTATTTTGACTTCTTCCATAAGTATCTTAAAAGGACAAACCCAGTTGAATCCAAGTCGTTGGAAGCATATATACCGGAACACAAAATATATTGAACATATGTTATTTCAGTATTTAGAAAAAGAGGATTCGTCAAATACTTATATATACGCTCATCCAGGTATAACAAAATCAAGTATTTCATCTTCTTTACATCGTCTACCAATTCGGCTTTGGATTTCTTATTTTGGTAACTCAAATGAAAAGGCAGCAGAAGTTTTAGTTTCTGCTATGAATATCAAAAAAGAAGCTGGGCATTGGATTTGTCCTTCTGGGATCTTTCATTTAACTGGAAAAGCAAAATCTTTTAAAATGAAGAAAACAATTCCCTTAGATTCTTCAGTCTATTCCTATGTATTATCCATTGAAAAAACATTAGAAGAAAAATATAAATACATAGAATAAAAAAACTATTCTATGTATTTTTTATATTAGGAGGTAAAAATGTACACAGTAGATTTACATTTAAAAAATGAAACAGTTGAACATGCAAAATACAATTTAAAACAGGCAATTCAATTGGCTCGCAAGACAAGGGAGAAACTGATTTGCTTGATTGTTGGTTATGGCAGTACAGGAGGAACACATAAAATTAAAACGGCAATTTTAGAAGAGTTAGAAAATTTATTAGCTAAACATCAAATTAAAGATTTCATTGTAGGTTCAGATATTGATATCTATAATCCAAAATGCCTTAATTTTAAAGGAAGGGATCTCTTGGATAAAGATGCATTCAATCGGCGAAATCCAGGAGAGGTTATTGTATATTTATGATTTATACACATCATATAAAAGGCATTCAGATTTATGATGCTACAGAACAAGATGTAGAAGATATTTTATTTTTAATAAAAGAAATTGCCAAATATGAAAAATTAGAGCATGAAGTTATAGCAACAAAAGAAAGTTTGCTGGATTCTATTTTTATTAAAAAACGAGCTCAAGTTATTTTAGTTGCTTATGAAAACAAAGTAATCGGATATATGCTATATTTTTACAATTACTCTACTTTTACTGGAAACGCTAATCTTTATTTAGAGGATTTGTTTATTCTTAAAGAACATAGAAAAAAGGGGATTGGAAAAACATTATTTCAAATTTTAGCACAAAAGGCAGTAGAAGAAGGATGCAAAAGAATTGACTGGGTTTGTTTACATTGGAATGAACCTAGCCTAAATTTTTATAAATCCATTGGGGCAAGACGTTTAGACGAATGGGTGGTGCATCGTCTAGAAGAAAAAGAAATCAAAAAGCTAGCAAATATAGAAAAAACGTTTTAATCGTTTTACTATTTAAGCAATTTATGCTATAATTTATTGGCTTATAAAGGAATGTGATGCAAAATGAAAGAAATAAAGCAATTTGATGTCATAATTTTGGGTGGTGGACTTGCAGGAATCTATACTGCATTAAATATTGATTCAGATTTACATGTAGGTCTATTTGTTAAGGATGCAATAGAACGGGGATCTTCTAATTTAGCTCAGGGTGGAATTGCTGCTGAAGTTAAATGGGATGAAGAAAAGATTGAAGAACATTTTGAAGATACTTTACGAGCTGGTTCCTATCTAAACAATAAAGAAGCGACTAGAGTATTAGTGGAAGAAGCGGGAAAGAATATTCAAAGATTATTAGAATTAGGGGTCGAATTTGATAAAAATCCCGATGGATCTTTGGTTACTACTTTAGAGGGCGGACACCGAAGTAGAAGAATTTTGCATGCTGGTGGAGATGATACTGGTGCTCATATTATGCAAAATTTGCGAGATACTTTGTTTCACAAGAAAAATATTGATGTCTATGAGGATGAAATGGCTATTGAAATTTTACATAATCATCATAAGGCATTAGGTGTTATTGTCATCAATCAGCAAAATGAAGAGGTTTATGTTATCGCAAACAAAATCATTTTAGCAACAGGGGGAATTGGCGGAATTTATAAAAAATCTACCAATGAAAAAATCGCTTGTGGGGATGGCATTGCGATGGCACATCGAGCAGGTGTACGAATTAAAAATATGGAGTTTGTTCAGTTTCACCCTACGGGATTTTATATAGAGGATCAAATTGGGAAGACATTTTTAATTAGTGAAGCCGTTCGAGGAGAAGGCGGAATGTTAAGAAATATCGAAGGTGTACGTTTCATGGAAAAATATGATAAAGAACGAATGGAACTTGCTCCTCGGGATGTGGTATCTCAGGCGATACATCGTGAGATGTTTGATACATGGTCTGATCATGTTTTTTTAGATATTACACATCAATCAAAAGAATATCTTTTGAAACGATTTCCAACCATTTATCAGCACTGTTTAGAACATGGAATTGATATTTCTAAAGATTACATTCCAGTAGCACCAGTAGAACATTTTTTATGTGGTGGAATTGATACAGATGTATACGGACATACGAGTATGGAAAATTTATATGCTATTGGAGAATGTGCGAATACAGGAGTACATGGTGCGAATCGGTTGGCATCAAATTCTTTATTAGAGTGTATCGTATTTGGAAGAAGAGTTGCCGAAGAAATTAATGCCCAAAAAGCCTCTTTTGGTAAAAATGATGTTGTATTACCAGATATGGTTTTTACACATAAAAAATACAATTTTAAGGATATTCGGGTAGAAATCCGGGATGTGATGAGCAAATATGTGTTTATTGTTCGTAAAGAAGAGGATTTATTATTAGCTAAAAAATTATTAACAAAGCATTATAATAATTTGAAAAAAATTAACGTTTTTTCAAGGTATTATTATGAAACGATTAATATGGTTACTGTTGCTTTACTGATTATTGATCAAGCACTAGAAAGAAAGGAATCTATCGGGTGTCATTTTAGATTAGATTAAGGTGAAAATATGAATCAAGAAATAAAAAAAATTATTAAGCGTGCTTTAAAAGAGGACATGCCAAAAGGGGATATTACTACCGATAATTTAATTCCTAAAGGGCATCAATCTTCAGCATATCTGATTGCTAAAGAAGCAGGTGTATTATCTGGGCTTGAAGTTTTTAAGGAAGTATTTCATCAGGTGGGTGGAACTTTTATAATTGATTGCCACACAACCGATGGAAAACGGATTTCTAAAAATGAAGTGATAGCTCAAATTAAAGGAGATACCTCTACAATTTTAAAAGCAGAACGTGTTGCATTAAATATTTTACAACGAATGAGTGGAATTGCAACCGCAACGAAACGTTGTGTTGATGAGCTTGTTGGGGATTGTAAAATATTAGATACAAGAAAAACAACCCCTAATTTAAGAATTTTAGAAAAACAAGCCGTTGTTGATGGTGGAGGTACAAACCATAGATATTGCTTATCTGATATGGTAATGATTAAAGATAACCATATTGATGCGGTTGGATCAATAACAGAAGCTGTACAATTATCTAAACAAAAAACAAAAGGTGTAAAAATAGAAGTCGAAGTTGAAACAATGGAACAATTTGATGAAGCCTTACATACGGATTGTGATATAATTATGTTAGATAATATGTCCAATGAATTGATGAAACAATGTGTTTTAAAGAATAATCATAAAAAACAATTAGAAGCCTCTGGCAATATGAATTTAGAGCGAATAAAAGAAGTATCTGCAATTGGAGTAGATTTTATTTCTATTGGAGCTTTAACTCATTCTGTCAAAGCATTAGACATATCATTAAAATTTCATTTATTGGAGAAATAGAATGGATTTAGTTCAAGAGATTAAACGATTAAAACAAGAGAAAAAAGCAGTTATTCTTGCCCATTATTATCAAGAAAAAGAAATCCAAGATATTGCAGATTATTTAGGAGATAGCTTAAAACTTGCTCAAATTGCAATGAACACAGATGCAGAGATTATCGTATTTTGTGGCGTTCATTTTATGGCTGAAACTGCTAAAATATTAAACCCAAAAAAGAAAGTATTGCTTCCAGTTTTAAAAGCAGGGTGTAAGATGGCGGATATGATTTCTCCTACTGCATTAAAGCGATATAAAGAGGAACATCCCAATACAAAAATTGTCACTTATGTCAATAGTACAGCAAGTGTGAAAGCCTTAAGTGATTGTATTTGTACATCAACGAATGCTTTGAAAATCATTGATTATTATTTAAAAAAAGGTGAAAAAATTTTATATTGTCCAGATCAAAATTTAGGCAATTATGCTATGAAGCAGGGTGGTGTAAAATTTGATGTATGGCCAGGATGTTGTCCAATTCATCATTTTTTAGATAAGAATAAAATCATTGCATTAAAAAAGAAATATCCAAATGCTTTATTAATTTCACATCCAGAATGTAAATTAGATATTTTGGAGATTTCTGATTATGTAGGGTCTACAAAACAAATGCTAGATTTTACAATTCAAAATCCATGTATGGAATTTATCGTTTGTACAGAAAAGGGTGTCCTTCATGCAATGGAAAAGGCAAGTCCAAATAAGAAATTTTATTTAGCAAGTCCTACACTTTCATGTTCTAACATGAAATATACTACATTAGAGGATGTATATTATTGTTTAAAAGAAGAAACAAATGAGATTTTTGTGGATGAGGAAGTTGCCGTAAAAGCAAAGGTAGCATTAGATCAAATGATGGAGTTATCGAAATAATATAGAAACTGATTTTTTCAGTTTCTTTCATTTTATAGGAGTATGTATGAGTGTTTTAAAGGTTACTGATGTATCGTTTTCGTTTGGAAATCGTACAATTTTAGAAAATGCCAGCTTTGTTCTTCAAAAGGGTGAACATGTGGGTTTAATTGGACTGAATGGCGAAGGTAAATCAACATTTATCAAAATGATTACAGGATCTCTTACACCAGATAGTGGAAAAATTGAATGGTGTAAAAGAATAACTACAGGCTATTTAGATCAATACACAACTTTGACAAGGGGGAAAAGCATTCGTGAAGTTTTAAGAGAGGCTTTCCAGCATATGTATGATTTGGAACAAGAGATGAATCAAATGTATGATAGAATGGCTAGTTGTACAGAAGAAGAAATGGTGGTATTATTAGAGGATACAGGAGAAATTCAATCTTTATTAGAGGCTTCAGGTTTTTATTCTTTAGAGGCTAAAATAGAAGAGGTTGCGAATGGCTTAGGCTTAGGAGAACTCGGTTTAGATCATGATGTTTCAAGTTTAAGTGGGGGTCAAAGATCAAAGGTACTTTTAACAAAACTATTGCTCGCTCAGCCAATGATTTTGATTTTAGATGAACCGACCAATTTTTTAGATGAAAATCAGGTAAACTGGCTTAGAACATATTTAGAAAATTATGAAAATGCATTTATTTTAGTTTCTCATGATGTTTCTTTTTTAAATAGCGTTATTAATGTGATTTATCATATGGAAGACGGAACGTTAACCAGATATACAGGAAATTATGATGGCTTTATGCAAATGTATGAAATAAAGAAACGTCAACAAAATATAGCTTATGAGAAACAGCAAAAAGAAATTGCACATTTAAAAGAATTTATTGCGAAAAATAAAGCTAGAGTTGCAACAACGGATTTGGCTAAGTCAAGACAGCGAATTTTGGATAAAATGGAAATTATTGATAAAGCAAAAGAAAATGTGAAACCAAATTTTAAATTTAAAGAAAGTGGAGCTTCTGGTAAATTTGTTATTACAGCAAATAATCTAGTTATAGGATATACTGAGCCATTGTCTGCCAAATTAACTTTTACCATTGAGCGTGGGAAAAAAGTTGTCATTAAGGGAGCCAACGGGATTGGTAAAACAACATTATTAAAAACATTATTAGGTATTATACCCCCATTATCAGGAGAATGTAAATTAGATTATAATATTCATTATGGGTATTTTGCTCAAGAGGAAAGTAATTCTAAAAATACGGCACATGAAGAAATATGGCAGGAATATCCTTCAATGACGAATGCAGAAGTGCGTGGTGCTTTAGCTGCTTGTGGATTAAATAAAGATAAAATTGAATCTTTAATGATGGTTTTATCTGGTGGAGAAGCTGCAAAAGTAAGACTATGTAAAATTATGCTCAAAGAGTGTAATACCTTAATCTTAGATGAACCGACAAATCATTTGGATGTTCTAGCAAAGGAAGCACTTAAGGAGGCACTACTTGCATTTAAAGGGACAATTGTATTGGTATGCCATGAGGCAGATTTTTATCAAGATATTGTTACTGATGTAATTGATGCTGAACAATGGACAACAAAGATAATTTAAACTAAGGAGGATGCATCATGATAAAAAAATTCTCTCATGTATCTGTGGATTATGGGGCAGATGCGATTGTTGAAATTAAGAATAAAGAGTATAAAATACATGGTTGCATAGAAGGGGAAGATATATTAGTTGAAACAGAAGGAAAATACCCTTCCTTATCTCAAGTGATAAATCCGAGTCCCCATAGAATAAATGATGGATGTCCTTATCAAAAGGAATGTGGGGGATGCCAATTTATGCATATGGATTATGCTTATGAGGTAGAACAAAAAAAGAAATACTTAAATCGGCTTTTTCAGCATATCCAAAACATACCAGAAATTGAGGTATTATCAACCTTTGAACCTTATTATTATCGAAACAAAAGTCAAATGACATATAAATTATCAAAAACAAAAAAAATTGTTTGTGGTTTTTATGAGGAATATTCTCATCGGTTAGTAACCGTTTCAAATTGTATGTTACAATCTAAGGCTTCTAATAAGGTGATAGAAGAAGTTAATAAAATTTTATCTAAGCACAAAATAAAACCATATGATGAAAAAAACCATGAAGGAGTACTTAGGCATGTCCTAGTTCGGTATGGTTTTCAAACAAAAGAAATTATGCTGATTTTTGTGACAAATGGAGAAATGTTTCCAGGAAGAAATAATGTGATAAAGGATATTTTAAAATCCAATCTAAATATAACAACGATCGTTCAAAATTATAATGCTAGAGATACTTCAATTGTTTTAGGGGATCGGAATAAAGTGTTATATGGGCTTGGGTTTATATATGAAAAGGTGTCTGATTATAAATTTAAGATTTCACCAAATAGTTTTTTTCAAGTAAATTCGTTAGGCATGAAAAAACTATATCATTGTGCTTTAGAAAAAGCGAATATTCAAAAAAATGATATAGTTTTAGATGCATATTGTGGAGTAGGAACAATATCCATATTTGCATCTAAATATGCAAAAGAAGTCATTGGTGTAGAACTCAATAAACAAGCGATTCAAGACGCGAAAATCAATGCAAAAATCAATGCAGTAGCGAATGTCAATTTTGTTTGTGATGATGCAACTAATTTTATTACAAATGCAGCAAAAAATAAAATGAAGATTGATATTTTGATTTTAGATCCACCAAGAGAGGGATCTACAAAACAATTTATTCATGCAGTAGGATATTTAAAACCAAGAAAGGTTATTTATATTTCTTGTGATCCAAATACATTAAAAAGAGATTTATATCTCTTTGCTGAAAATGAATATATAGTTCAAGAAATAACTGGAGTAGATATGTTTGCTAGAACAAAACATATTGAGTGCGTGATAAGACTAGATCTAAAACAACCTCAAAAGTAGAAAAATAAAGCTAAAATCACCGATTTTAAAGTGGTTTTAGCTCTTTTTTTAATTCTGCATATCATATAGTTATTGTTTCTGGTCAACCTAAAAGACTAAAAAAATGATTAGAGGTTGTATTCGGAAATAGATTATGACTAGATGTAATCATATGTTTTTTGGCAAAAACTCAACCTATATTGTATGTAAAAAATAAAGTAATTATGACTAGATGTATCGTAAATATTAATCCTTAAGTAGAGCGGTGGTCTTGGAGTTATCTTCAGTATAGTTTGAATCCATCTATATCGAATTTTATTCGGTCTGCCATATGTTGATAGAAGTAGAAAATTGTTTCAAATCAAATTAAATCAGTCTATTTTGATGGACAGCTTTTTGGACAACATTTTATAATTTTATTGCTAACTATAAAGTACCTTTGCACAATAAATTGAATTAATCTATTTTGAATGAGAAGAAATTATTTACTTTTGATTTTATATTGATTTATCAATATATTTGCAAAAACGTTCAAAATAGGTGTTAAAGTATATGAAGAACTTAAACACTACTAAATTTAATTGATATTTCTATTTTCTATTCTCCGCCATGATGAAGGATGATTTCCATCTGTATAGTTGGAAAAGTTACTACATTTATTCATAATTTTTGTTCGGAATTGGGTTGTACATAAATTTATTGTAGCAATTGGGTCGATGGCTGTTAATCGGTCTTTTAAATCATTTGTATTATTGTTGTCAAAACATGTGTTGAAGTTATCATCACGGGACTTAGCATTCGTAGTATTATTTAATGACATTCCAAGGCTACATTGGTATTGTATAGCATTAACCAAAACAATATCACAATGTAAAGTTGCAATTGATTGATATATTTTAGATTTCACTATTAGTGAAGCAAAATATTTTTTAAAGTTTTCTCCTGTTTTTCCCATTGCTGGACCAAGTGCAGAACGAGTAATAGGATCATACTCATTTTTATGGGGACTTTCAAGAATAATAACAATTGGGTTAGTGAGCTTGTTTTGAATAGTATAATTATTGTTTTTGATAGAATAATCAATGTTTTCTCTGTTTGATGATGTGAATACTCCATTTGATAGTTGTCCAACAATCTGGTCTGGACATGAATTAGGATTTGCCTTTTGATTGCTTATTGCTGTTTGAAAAGAAAAATTCTTTAGAAAATTAATTGACATTGTTGTATCTCCTAACTTATATTAGTTTTTTGTAGAAGTCTTGGAACAAATATTATATTATTATTAGATATAAATTTGTTATTAGTAAAGCAATTAATGGAAGTAAGGACCATATTGCTGCAACTAACCATTTATGCTTTCTATTACAAATAACTGAATTAACATAAATTTGATTTTGTAAACTACTAGTATAATCATACTTGCCATCATTTAATAAATCTATAAAATCTTGTTTTGATATTCTGGCAACATCTTTATAATAATTTACATCACCTTTTCCATTTTTGCTTTTTCTCGGAAAAATTACTAAGATTAAAAATGTTAAAGTAATCAAAGAACTTAATAAATATAAAGAAAGAAATATGATACAAAGTAATCTTCTTGTATCAGATAATCCAGTAATACTCTCCAAAAGAAGAAGGCTTAATGTAAAAGTAATACTCACTATAGCAAGTAATATGTTAGCTTTATTATCAAAGTTGTTTATTTGTGTTTGAACGTTAGATAGCAAATAATCATAATCTATTTTTTCTTTTTCCATTTTGCTCACTACCCTTTCATGCCATTTTTTATCCATTCATCAAAATCAGATCGTACTATATTACATTCATACAAATCCTCGTAAGAATTATATGAAATCCAATCATCATATTTTGAATTTTTCTCTTTTAATTTATTAATAATGTTATTATAAAATGTTCCACTCATAGCAATAGGGTCTATACCATTTCTATTAGCAGTTGAAGATAAATTTGATGCATCAACAACAGCTTTACCAATCCATATTTTGTCATTTATTCCTGTTCCCGTTCTTCCTGCTTTGATAATTAATTCTTCAACTTTACCAACCCAAGCCGATACCAGCTGTTATAGGATCATAATCAAAATCTTGGATTATTTCGTTAAACATTTTCATAAAAGTATTTGTTATAACTGCAAGGCTAAATATCTCAACTAAATCAGATTGATATTGAGTATCATATATTGCATAAACGCAATCCCCTCTAATTCCAATTTGTCTATAATTACCAAAATCCTGAAAAATAGTAATTATTTCTGAGGTGAAAGCTCTCATAAGACGAGCTAATGTTTCATCTTTGGTATCAAAAAGTTCAGAGGAGTCCTCGATGTCAATGAAAATGGCTCCTGCCCAAGTTAAATAAGCATTTTTATAAGTAAAAGCATCATCATTTTTAGGAATCCCTTTACTTTTAATTACTTCAGTTTCGGTTTTTAAAATATTAATAATGTTGCTACGACCATTACGATAATTGTACATAATATCATACCTCCTAATTTACTACATTTTGTTGGTGAAATTATATCATAGATATTGTCTAAAGTCCAAAAATTTTGTATTTTTTTGCCAAAAAGCAAAAAATTGAAATGTAATATAAAACTTTATCACTTTGTTTGATTACGAATTTCTAGTAAGTTTATTTCTCAAATTGTATTTTTTTAAAACAATTTTCTTTCGTACTGTATTAACTTCAGTATAAATTTCTGTAGTAGAAATAGAAGAATGTCCTAGTAGTTCCTGAACACTTCTTAGATCAGCACCATTAGCTAACAAGTTCGTAGCAAAAGTATGTCTTAAATAATGTGGAGTCGCAGAAGGTGATATTCCACATTTATCTCGATATTTAGTAAATATATTTTCAATCCCATATATGCTTAAAGTGTCATGATATTTATTTACAAATAAGTAATCGTGATTTACTTTAAGTTTTTTTCTTATACTTAACCAAACTTTTAAATTGTTCCAAGTTTCTAAACTTGAGATATATAATAATCTTTGTTTCTTTCCCTTCCCATGAACAAGTAATACTCGTTCAGAAGAAATAATATCTTCTAGCTTTAAATTGGAAACTTCAGCTATTCTCATTCCAGTAGATAGAAGAAGATCTATAATACATAAATCTCTAACTGCTTGAAAACTCGCAAAAGAAGTAGTAGCTTGGTTAAGATTTTCATACATATAATCTAACAACTTACTTACATCTTTCACAGGTATAGTTTTAGGTAGTCTTTTTTCCTTTTTAATTTTTATTTTATATTTATCTAATGGATTTATCCATTTCGTTTCTTCCTCAATGAATCTAAAGAACATCTTGATTGTAATTAGTTTTCTTGTAACAGTAGTATCCTTATAGTTTTGAGTTAAAAACTGTATATAACTCATAATAGATTCTTGAGATACCTTCCCGTTTGTATATTCAATCAAGTGATTTAGATCTGATGTATAGGCTTTGATACTTTTCATATCCAAGTTTTTAGATACCATCATTTTAGTTATAAATATCTCCCTATACTTTATTAAATTCATTCATTTTCCTCCAAAATTCGATTTCTAATTGTAAATTATAACATTTTATTGTATAATTTACTCAAAATAATAAGTAATTATTGGGAGGAA
>CAJTXR010000003.1 GCA_910584005.1 uncultured Anaeroplasmataceae bacterium
TTTTTTCCTCCTAATAATTTGTTATTATTTGCAGTATAATCAGCAAAATTAACAGTTTTTGACAAATATTTCTATTAATTTAATTATACATTGAAATACAGTTGAAAAACCACACAAATCGACCGACAGATTTTGACACATTCTGCATAAGAAAAAACTTGCCAATAAATTAGCAAGTCTTGTAAAAGAATTCCACTTTAAAACTGACAAATTCTAAAGATTACTTCATTTAATTGCTGGTGGAATAAAAAATTTTTTTACATTCAGCAAAAGATTTTTGGGGGTTTGTATTCAAAATAGTTTTAAATTTTAAGTTTTCTTTATTTCGTGACATTTTCATATTACAAAAATCGTAAACCTTTTTAAATACTTCTTCATTTAGCTTTAATTCTTCCCTTAAATAAATTGCTAAAAGAATCAAATGTTTTTTTAGTTCACATAGTACAGTATTATTTGTCACATGATTTTCTTTTTCAACTGCACATTCTCCCCCACATAATTTTTTTAAATTACAATTGAAACAATATGGATTTGTTAATTGCTGCAAGAAAAAGGATTTTCCATCTTCTTTCAAATAATGTTCTAAATTATCAAATTTATATTTATCATATATACTTAAAGGAACACAGTGAGAGATTATCCCATCTTGAGTTAAATAAATCCGTCCTAATCCGGCATCGCATCGATTATAAGCAACATAATTCAAAAAAACTCTATTAATAAATTTACCAAAATAATCATCTCCGTTTAATATAGCCAATAGGATTTTCAAATCACCATTTAGTGCTTTTTCTACTAAAATTTGAGTTAAACGCTCATATTCTTTTTTCCAAAAATTTATATCATCAAAAGTAAATAAAGATGAATTGTCTAATCTTGCGGGTTTAATGCTTATTGTTGGAAAGTATTGACATAATTCTTCTATGGTTTTTACTAGATTAAATCGTTGTTTCCCAATAGTTACTGCACATCCAAGAAATGTTTTATCTTCTATTTCTAAAATATTTTTTATTATAATGTCATAACTTGACTTTCCATTTTTTAAAGGCCTATTTTTATCATGAACCCCTTTAGGTCCATCTAAACTTATACCAAACAAAACTCCTTTACTTTTTAATAGAGTTGAAACTTTTTTTGTCAAAAGAATACCGTTTGTAACAAATGTGATCAAAACTTCTTTTCTTAGTTTTTCAGACATTTCATCAGCATATTGTACGGCATCTAAAATAAAAGGTAAATTTAAAAGAGGTTCTCTTTCTCCACTTAAATCAATATAAAAACGATTTTTATTTAGATTCTGATTTATAATAAAATTTAAATAAGGAATAAAGTTTTCAAACTCTATTAATTTTTTATCTTTTAATTTAGAAAAACAATACTTACATTCTAAATTGCATTGGGTAGAAGACTGCAGACAGATGGTCAATGATGGATAGGTGTTATCGGATACTACGGGAACACCATCATTTGAAAAATGATCAATATATTCTATATATTGGTTATTATAAGAGGCTTGTCCGTTAGTTAAAGAATAATATATTTTCTTATTTAATATTTCAAATGTTATCATACCATATCAAAATAATATGAAACTGTTTCTTTTACATTTGAAGCAGAATCAATCAAATTACAATCAATTTTAACTTTAACATTTTTCGCTTCTTCTTTATTTTTATTTCTTGTTGGTTTTAAGATAAACAAAAACTCTTTCATTTCAGAAGTTTCAATTACCGCAGATTTTTCTGCAGTTCCAATTTGAATAAAGGATCCTTTCTCTTCAAAAAGACAATTTTTCCATGTGATTAGCATATTTTCATAAACTAACCACTGTCCCTTACTTAAATCTCCCATAGAATTTACATCTATTTTTTTAACGGTAAAATAAGTATCTTTAGTAATTGTAAGTCCATATTTATCTTCTTTGGCATTTGTCTGAGCAAAAATATATTGGCCTTCTTTTAATTCTATAAATTGATCTTTTGAACAAGAAACTGTAACCATTAGTAAAAAGATTCCTAAAATCAAAATTAAATATGGTTTTAACAAGTTAAAAATACGCCGCATCCACATCTCTCCCATCCTAATGAATTAATAAAATATGTTTTATGTTCATGATAGCTATTATTATATAAAGCATAAACTCCGCCTTCATTAAACAATCCAAGTTTATTAATAATTACTTGAGTGTCCCCTCTCCATCCCCAGTGACACAACAACTTGCCATTATCAAAAACTCCATACACAACAACAGCATGATTATAATCGGATGAAGAAAATAAATTAAACTTTCCAAAATATATTGCTGGAAATCCATCTTTGATCGGATCTTCAATTGTACTGAACATAGAATAATAAACATAATGGCTATAGGATTTATTCTTTCCCTCCATAAAGTCATCAACTGCTTTCTTCATATCTCCTAGGACAGATCCACCAATGGAATTTCCCCAAACTTGATTTGGAAAATCATTAGATATTGTCGGTACACTTTTTCCATACTCTCCACGAGATGGTGTTATAAACCGTCGAGATTCAGAAGAAGAGAAATAACCTGCACTTCTAAACACTTCATGATAAGTTAAAATCATGCTTAAAGCAGTATAACCACAAATGTCTGTAGAATTTCGAGGAAATCCATCATTGTTATATTTAAAATACCACGAATATGGAACTTCAATTTCAGCTTTTACAATACTAGAATTGAAATCAACATTGCCAGTGCCTTCTCCAGATCCACCACTTTTTGATTTTCTTTTATTATTTAGACTTGTTAAATCATGCCCTATCGTATTATCTGACATAAATTGTATATTATCTTGTTTTATTTCTTTTTTCAATAAAGAAATTGTGTTTTTTGAAAATTCTTTAAGTTTCGTAATTTCGGTTTGTTGAATATTTTTTTGATTTTGTAAATCTTGAAAATTTCCTGTTACATAATTTTTGTCATAATATCCACCCATAAAAACGTATTTTTGACTATTTGTTGTTAAATTACAATTTTTATATGGTGATTCAGCAAAAGGGGATAGTTCAGTAAAATCTCCGCTATCTACACAATAAATACCATATCCGATTGGATTAAATTCTACCAATACAAATAAATTATCATCAAAATCCTTAAGAACTCCACTTCTACTAATGGAGTAAGAAGAGTTTTGAGTATATTTCATGACTTCATTTAACATAATTAATTCCACGTTTGCCAATTCTTTTTGACTTAAAGATGACTTTGAATTTAATTTAGATGGGATAATACTAGGAACATTTTGAAGGGGTATTTTTTTAAAAACATTAGAATCTGCTGGTTTTATTCCACTAGTTAAAGAAGAGGAAACTAAACCCAATAAAATTAAATAATCAATCATAAAAACTTTCCTTTCTTTTATTTTGTAATCTTACTTGTAAAACAAAAAGCAAAAAATATTGTCACTCCTCCTTTCCTTTTTAATTTTTTATATTTTTAAAATTTAAATTTTTTTATAAATCGATATCTTACCAATTTCATTATATAAGATTTAATTTTACAAATAAAGTATCCAAACATATTTTTTAAATAAATCGACCGACAGATTTTGACACATTCTGCATAAGAAAAAAGCCATTAGGTTTTTACTCCTAATAGCTTTTATATGCTTAATCCTTATATCCTCGGGGATTTTGACTCTGCCATTTCCATAAAGAACTGCACATTTCTTCTATTCCCAGTTCAGCTTTCCATCCCAATTCCTTATATGCCTTTGATGCATCCGCATAGCATGCAGCAATATCTCCATCTCTTCTTGGTTTTATAGCAAAAGGCAAATTCTTTCCGCACGCTTTTTCAAAAGCATGAATCATGTCTAATACACTATATCCAATTCCTGTTCCTAAATTATATGTATAAACCCCTGGCTTATTTACTTTTGCAATTGCTGCCACATGACCTTTAGCTAAATCAACCACATGAATATAATCACGTACTCCTGTTCCATCTTCCGTATCATAATCATTACCAAACACACCAATTTCTTTTAACTCGCCAGTAGCTACTTTTGCAATATAAGGCGTTAAGTTATTTGGAATTCCTTGTGGATCTTCACCAATTAAACCACTTTCATGGGCACCAACAGGATTAAAATAACGCAATAATATGATTGTCCATTCATCATCAGATTTATAAACATCTTTTAACATAATCTCTTGAAAATATTTAGAGGTTCCATAAGGATTGGTCGTTCCCCCAACCTTACAATACTCATCTAAAGGTAACCGTTCTGGTGAACCATAAACCGTTGCTGAAGAAGAAAATACAAGTTTTTTTACTCCATGTCTTCGCATGACATTTAATAAAACCAATGTTCCATATAAATTATTATCATAATACTCAATTGGTTTAGCACAAGATTCTCCTACTGCTTTTAACCCTGCGAAATGAATGACTGCCTCTATTTTATGGCATTGAAAAATTCTTTCTAAAAGAGCTTCATCTCGAATATCTCCTTCATAAAAATCAATTTTTTTATTTGTAATTTTTTGAACACGCTCTAAACTTTTTGAAGATGAATTCATCAAATTATCTACAACAACTACTTCATACCCACTATTTAGTAGTTCCACACATGTATGAGAACCGATATATCCAGCTCCACCTGTTATTAAAATTTTCATTCTACTCCTCCTAGCTTAATATAAATATTATAACAATTTATACTTAGCTTGTCAAAAAATATAAATAATTATTCTAACTATCACTTAATTTCCAATCATTATCTACTCTTTTAATAATACAAATGTTAAATTCAGATTTTTTTGAGCTGAACTATTAATATAATATAATTTTTTATTTTATTAATGATACTATACCAAAAATTATAGTTAAAAAAATACCAATTATAGTAAGGATAGTTGCTAATCTCGTTTTTCTTTGTTCCTTTCCTATTAGATTCTCTTTCAAAAGTAATTCAGAAGATAATTCTTTTAAATTATTTTTTCCTATCTTAGAATTATTAGTATCGAAAGCCAAACTTATATTCTTCAATAAAGATGCTTCTTTGCTTGACAAAAGAGAAAAAGGATCCTCTTTATTAATTCTATTTAAAATCTCCAATATAAATTTACGCAATTCATTTATTTCTTCAATTGTCGTTTTTTTGGGAATTTTCAATTTATAAAATGTCTTAGAATCTATACAATAAATACAATAATTTAGCAACTCTATTAATTTATAATTACATAAACAACTTATATCTATTGTTAATTGATTATAATTAATTTTCAATACTTCAATAGATTGATCTATATCCATTTTAGTTAAATAAATTGTATTTAGAATATTATAAAATTTTTCATATGTTTTCTTTTTTTTGCTATTATTAAATAAAAAATAGAAAACAAAAATAAAATAAGCAATATAAAAAACAACAAACATAATCATAACCAAAATCAATTGCCAAGCCATAATAACACTCCTATAAACTATTTTCTTTTAAATTTATATCATCATATGTATTCCATAAATAATCAAAATGACATTCCAAATCGACAATCGTATTTCTTACCTTATTATTTCTTCTAGTAGTATAGTTTTCTTTTTCTAACTCACCATTTTTATTTTTTATACTATCAGATAGTATTTCAACATAATTTTCACGATCTTCATCTCTAAATTCGCCTTTAAACATAATAGTGTTTCTTGGTGAACATACAGGAATGATGGAGTTATACCAGCCTTTAATCACTTTCTCTTCTTCTTTAAAATATCCTAAATAAAATGGAACCCTATATTCTGTATTATATTGTCTTACTGATATTTTTCCATAAGTAGAAAGTTCTTGAATTTTATTTAACACGAATTTAATCTCTTCAGATTGCCTATTCTCCCGTTCTGCCTCTTTGGAATCTAACGCATCCAATTGATTTGTAATTTCTTGAACAAAATCGCTATCTTCTTTCGCAATCAATAGCCTTATTTCACATCCTCGTTTTAATGCATTAATGATTTTGTTTTCATTCTTTAAAATAAAATTTTTACCACAAACTACCATTATTTTTATTAAATAAGCATTTGAAAATAAATTAGAATTTTCTGAATAAGTTAATATTCCGTTTCGATTTACTCCTGTAATTCCTTGTGACTCTAAATCCAAGGCCTGTCTTGTGATTTTTGAATTCTTTTTTAATTCTCCACTAATAAACCAAGCAATTAATAAAGTTTGAAATAATGCTAAAATAACTTTAATAACTTCAGTTGTTAAAAATCTTACATCTTTAAAAATATTTAGGGTCCATTCTAAAATCAATAAAATAATTGAAGTTAATACTCCTGCAATTAATAAAACTAAA
Source organism: uncultured Anaeroplasmataceae bacterium (assembly GCA_910584005.1). Taxonomy (GTDB): domain Bacteria; phylum Bacillota_I; class Bacilli_A; order Acholeplasmatales; family Anaeroplasmataceae; genus Pelethenecus. The sequence continues at coordinate 6,322 of CAJTXR010000003.1, forward strand.
TAAATGTTTATTCTACTTTTTTTCTTCATTTTTTATCACCTTATTATCAATTTCAAATTCTTCATTTTTTGCAAACTTTACTTCATTATATGATATTTCACCTTCCTTAGAATCATAGAATATAGCTCCTTCTATTATTCTTATACCATCTTTCCCTGCATTATCTTGATAAATATGATTATGACCTCCCAAAATTAATTTAACATTATTTTTTACCAATACCTGTTTTATTTCATTTAAATTGTTTTGATCATAAATAGAAGCCCAATAATCCTTTGCAATCTCAGATAATATTTCTATATTAAAATGAATCGATTCTGAAATAAAATGATTCATTTTAATATACTCTTGATAATCTTTTAAATTTCCTTCATAACCATCCATACCCATAATTATATTCTCATTAATTCCTAACATCTCAAGAATTTTTGTTGCTTCCTCAATGGAGGAAAAATAGGAAATATTATTATCTCTTTGCTCCAATAATTTTTTATATAAATAATATAAAAACATAAATCCGCTTAAATTAAATTTATCATAATAAGGATATACTTTATGTTTACTATCTATTTCAAATGCCCATTGACAAATTTTTTTTGAAAATTTTTTAACTTGAGAAAAATAAATATCTTTTTTACTAGTTGAACTTTCAAAAACGGTATTATTATTTTTACTATTTATATTTTCATTCATAATATTATTTATTATTTCCGAACAAATATTTAATATAGAGTTTTTATTTTTTGATTCACTTAATGAGTCAGTCAAATCATAAAGATAAGCAAGTGGACTTATAATTTTTCCGATTTCGCCACCACCTTTATCTACCAAATAGTCAGCATCGAACATTGGAGTGTGGTGCATTAATGCAATAAGTGTCAGATTCTTTCCATTCATTTTATTTTTTTCTTTAAGAAACTCATCTAATTTTTTTAAAATTTCTTTTTTTATACCTACTCTATTTTGGCGATGAGAAGAAGATAATGAAGCAGTATTTAATAAAATAAAACCAAAACCAAACTCTTCATAATCATCACAATAAAAACACAAGTCATTTTTTAATACTTTTCTAGTTTTTAAACTTTTTTTCATAAAGTAAGAAGCAAAATTTAAATAATATGCAAATTTAATGCTTGCGTTAGCTTCAGATAAAATGCTTGGCGGAACCGTAACCCTTAAATTTCTTGCGACATTACTAGATATTCCTTCATTCATTGAACTATAATCGTGGTTCCCTGGAACTATCAACACACGATTGTCCCATTCATCCCCATAAACTTGTGACAGTATAATTTTAAAAGCATCGAAAAATTTGGTATATCGCTCATCTATTTGATTTGCTTGGTCCGCACCATTAATTATATCCCCTGTAATAACTATGATATCATATTTTTTATTCTTGCTGGAAATTACCGATTTTAGACCGCTTATTATTTTCTGGTCATCTTTTTCTTGATAGTGTATATCGGTAATATGCAAGATTCGTTTCTCTTTTATATCAAAAGGCTTAACTTGTAAAAACTCTTTAGTAGAAATTTTGGCATAGTCTAAAGAAAATATATCAATAAGTCTATTTTTTACAAATAATACTGATTTTGCTCTATACATTTTTTGAACTTCATCTTGAATTCTTTTAGAATAGTGAGGTTGAGAATTCTTATAATAGTAGAGCATAATTAATATAAACTTTTGTTCACCTTCAATTTTTTCAAAAACATTCTGTCTTTTTATACGAATTGGAATTTTCAAAAAGATAATATCAATATTACTATTTTTTATGTTAATGCTATTATAAGACTCGGTATTTTCTTCATCATATAGTAAGTTTTCAAATGAATCATCATTAGAAATACCATTTTCTTCATAATCTAATATACATTCTAACAACTCCATTTTTTCATTATTCTCAAATAGAGTATTATCTTTTACCCGCCATAATATCATATCTTCTTTTTGTCGTTTTTCATCACAAAGAGAAAAAGAAATTGCATCAGCAAAACTTACATTCATCATGAATGTAGCAATAGCACCATAAATATCTCTTAAATCATTAATAACGTGCTTTTCTAAAGCTATTTTTATAGACGCGTAATATTTTAATAAAGCAATAATAAATTTTTTTAATTCTTTCAAGTTATTATTTTGATCTAAAATAGGCAAATACTTATAAATATAAGAATAGAATGCAGAAAATTCATTCTGCAAAGAATCATCGTCATATTTTAAATATTGAAGAATTGCTTTACCATTTTCTTTAAATTTTTGTTGAATATAAACAAAATAACTATCATAAATTCCTTTGTCTTCATTAGGAATTTTAAAATCGTTTGGATTGTCCTTTAAAATTGTTTTATTAAGCAAACTATCAATAGAATTAAATATAATTGTTGTATTTTCTAATGCTAAAGATTTTAAAATTTCATTTTTTAAACCATTTTCTTTTTGGCTAGAAAATAATTCCAATTTTTTCTCTAATAAGACACTTCTACTAATTTCCTCATTATATGTAACCGCCCATTTTGCAATAAATTGATAGGTTAATTTAATTTCACTTTTAAACCCGATTTTATATTTTTTTATTTCCGCCAAAGAAAATTTCTTAGATTTTAAATAACTTTCAAATTTATCTTCAAACCACGAAACTAATCCCCCTGGGTTAAACAATTTAGAAATTGTTTCATTCCTAATCACATATGTAGAGTCCAAAAAAGATATATTTTCTAAAATATCAAAATAAAAAATGAAGAGTTGCATAAAATCAGTATCACAATTATAGGTAACATCTAAATCTTTTTCTTTTAACACCGATTTGTCGTTCTCACGGCATAAAATAATTTCGCAAAGAAACATAAAATTCTCTTTAGCGTTTTTATCTAAGTTTATATTGGAAATTTGTTTATTTAATATTTCTTTTAAAGTTTTTTTAAATGAATTAGCAGGAATTTGCTTATTGGATCTAAATCTTACAACATCTTGTATCATTTCAAGTAAAGCAATACTGAATTTTAAAACTGTATTTCTAACATAATAGCTTTTGGCTGCCATTGGTCTAGACAAAATTTTTAAATAAGATAATATAATCTCTATTATCTTATATCGTTTTAAAGCATTTACTTTAATATGTTTTATAGAAGCAAATGAGAATAAACCTTTTTCATAATCATATTCTAATTTATTATTTTCTGTAAGTTCTTCTTCAATATGATTAACAATTAAAATTAAAATCTGTTTTAATATATCACCAATTAACTCATCTGATTTTTCATTAAATTTTTTAGTTTGAAAATAAGCATCAAATTCAGAATTTATAAGATGCATACATTTTAATCGTATAAAAGCTTTTTGGTTTTGTGAATTTATTTTTTCTTGTTTTATTAACTCTTCGATATCATCTAAAATTTTTTCTACCCATCCATTAAATTTGTGATTAGATGAATCATTTTTATATAAGATCTTTAGTAATGTGGTCAAGTCAAATAGTTTATTAATGAACAATAGATTAGAATAACCAACATTTAAATAATCAATTAGTTCTTCTAAACATTTTATAATATGTTCCTCATATTTTTTTTCTTTTAAATCATCTAAATACTTTATCAATAAATTGGAAATATCTAAATGGTTATATAAGAAATAATCCTCTATACTTCTTAAACTTAACTTATCCTTTTTTATATTCCATTCAAATTTCAAATTTTCATCAAACTTGGTCACGGTCATTAATTTTTGTTTGTTATAGCATTTTCTAAATTTTTCTCTCAATTGATCACTTACTACAAATTTCATCATATTTTCATAAGTTTCATCTAATAAGCAATTAGGACACTTCCCCTTTTCCCTTTTTAATGTAGGAATGTTTAAATGAACATATGAAAAAAAATTTTTCTCTGGATACTGTATCAAATGATTGACACTGTCATAGGAGTTTCTATTTATTAAAGTAATTATTGCGTCAAAAGCATCAAAACGATTATCTATTCCCGCCTCTTTCGCTAACATAGAAAGTAAAGTTTGAGCACGATCAAATGTTTCTCCACTCACAATAATGTCATCTAAATAAAAACAGTTAATTCTTTTATTTCTATCATTTCTAATCAAATCATGAATATGGGCATAATCTTCACTTTCTTTAAATTCTTCTGCTATTCTTTTGAATTTGGCTCGAACATCTTCTCTCAAAGAATCTTTAATAGAAAAATGAAAAAAGCGATAACACGTCCCAAAAAGTTGATTTATTATAATATTTAAAAATTCACCATTTGTATTATTTAGTGGAGAAACAAGTATGTTAAACCGATTTTGAAAATCGTATTGTTCTTGAAATTTTGACTTTAGTTTTTTAATCCAATTGTTTAAAGAATCAAAATCATCTTTACATGCGTTTTCAACTACTTTTTTTGTATCTATATAGTAGATAAAATGATTGTTTTCATTTTCAATATGTCCATATCGAATACACTCTTTTAATTTTTGAAGTCTAAATGAATTTTTCGTAATGCTTAATTTATCGTTTTTAAAAAAACCTTCGTTAAAGCCTTTTCGATTGCTATTAAATAAATCAAAAACTAATTTTGGTAAAGTAGATGTTTTATCCACATGAAAAATTGCTCTTTCATCGATAGACTTTTTTAGCGGATAACAAAGTTCACAATTTTCAGCTTGTTTCCATTTGCTACTTACAGCTAATAAATATTTAATTCTTATATTATTTAATTTGGATCTATATGCATTTTTTAATTTCAAAATATTTTCTCTTTCAAAATCCCAAAACTTACTTTCTATAGGAGTTGCAGTTAACGCCGTTTCATCTCTAACAAGTGTAAGCACATAATGGTAGTTGGCTAAACTAATATTATTATTAATAAATTGTGAATCTGAAAGCATCTTATAAAAAGTTGATAATGTGCTACCAATTGGCACTATAATATAAGTAATAAATTCTTTGCTAATTTTATTCTTTATCTTCTTACTTTCATCATTATAATAAAACAAAGTTTTAATTTCATTTACTTTAATAAATTGTTCTAAATAATCCTTAATTTGTTTTACCAATAATTCAGAATAACTTTCATAACCGATTAAGCAAATGTTTTTTTCTTCTTTCAAAGATTGATGCTGTAAACTTATATCTTTTGCAATAATATACGCGAAGTTTTTAACATTATTTGCATTATGGAAAAGAATCTCTGCTTCATAAAAATTTTCTATATGTATTTTAGCACCCAAACGCACATGTACATTAGAAATTTTACATCCATTGCCTTTCAAAATATCATAATGATTCAAAGGAATATTTAATAACTCATTTATTTTATGCATAAAAATAGAATCTTTAAAATCATTATTTGGCATATTGTATATATCCAGTAAAACATTATCTACGGGCGGCTTATCGATGTTTGTATTGTTATATTTTACATATAATTCTACGGGCATTTCTATTTTTTGTTCTTTGCTTTTAACATTTATTTGATTATTTTTTTTGCTAGACTTATATGTTTCAATAATTTGCAACAACTTCGTTGCAGAATCGAAATTACTATAAGAATATTCTCTTGCCGAATTATATATTGCTTCTTTATCTCCACCAAATGCCGAAAAACAAATTTCCTTTTGATGATTAATTAAAGTCCCAATAGAAAAATAACATTTTTTATTTGTTCGTTGAAAAAATATACTACTATATTCTAAAAATAAAGAAATTATCGAAAAATTAACCTCTTCTTTTTTAGAACAGAAAAATATAACCAATCGATCAGACTCTAATAAAGTATTAATAGCAAAACTATGTATTGCCTTTGCGTATAGTTCTATATTGCTATAGTCAGTCTTAAATAAAAAAACTTCTATTACCCTTTCTTTGTTCATTCCATCTATTTTCATTGAATTATATAAACCATTTAAATAAGTTACGATTGATGATATAATTCGATCTTTATCATTTTGATTTTCATACATTTTATTTTCCATAATTATACCCTCCTAATCATTTGAAGCCATTAATAATGGAGCAGGAACAAATATTATGTATTTTGTCCCTATCAATTGTTTTTCTTCTTTTGTGTCCCAATAAATGTTTATGTCCCCTACAGTATCATCATCATTTTTTTTAAAACGCAAAATAGATTCTTGATCACTACTCACCATAAAAAAACCATTTAATTTTTCGATTATTGATTTCATAAATTTTAAACCATAATGAAAAGTTTTACCTTCTTCATCGCTTATAGCAGTATCAAAATCCGTGAATGCTCTAATACTTTTTTTGCTAGTTTTACTTATTCCTTTATCTGAAACATCTTGCAAATAAATTAATACTCCACCATTTATATTTTGAAAAACGTTTTTAATATTTTCTATAACTCGTTTATCTTTCTGCTTGTCTTTATTTGCTATTAAAAGATCGATAAGATTATCTTTACGATTTAAATATCGTAACTGGGTTTCCTCGTTATCGCCATCATGAAAATGCAAGTACTGCAAGAACATATACAAAGTTCTTTTTTGGGTATGATGAAAAACATTTTCTATTATTTGATGAATAGCTGTAGAAAGAATTAACGAGTTGTTTTTCTGAATTTGATGCAAAAGAGCGTTATTCTCATAAATTCCCCAATAAAATTTTAAAAGAATGAAGTAACATACAAGATCTAATTTGCTCATTTCTTCTATTGATGAAATAATATTTTTTGCTAAAGCTTCATCCTTATCCGTTTTCTTATATTTTGTTTTAATATCACTATATTTAGGATCATTTGGATTAAATAAAAAATTGTATATATCTATTCTAGCTTCTTCAATTTTTTTATTATGTGCTTTACGCTCATCCTCATAATATTTTTCAGCATAGCTAAATATATCCATAGTGCTTAAAATTAAATTATTTACGTTCAATTTACTATTACTACTATTTTCTAAATTAAACTTATCATTGAGTTCTTTAAATTCCTCTTTGCCAATATTATATAAAGAAAAGTGAGTAATTGCATGATAATTTTGGTTTAAAAAATTATCAAACAATGCAAAATTTCTCCTTATATATTCATGATAAAACCGTATAGGCAAAGTATCATTAACATTGTTAAAAATAATTTCAGATTTTAATATTTCTTTTAAATAAATATATAATTCACTAATAAAAATTTCGTTGTAATAATCACTATATATGTAAATACTAAAACATCCATCTAATTCAAAATCCTGATAAGGATAAGCTAGTAAAATAGTCAATTCTTTTTCAGGATTATTTTTTTTAGTTTCCATATATTTTTGTTTAATAAACTGGTAAAATTCTAATATATTTAAAAAAATCGCATTTTCTTTAAAGGGGAACCATAGTAAAGCTTTTTTACTATCTGATATACGTATTATCTTTTTTTCTTCATCCCATAAACATTCCATAACTAATTCTCCTTTTTAATTAAATAATTAAGTAATTAATTTCATTATAACTTAAAAAAATAAAAAATTAGCAATTTAAAAAGAACTTTGTCAATAATCGACCGACAGGTTTCGACAATTAAGAAGTTAAGTTCGTGGCAAAACAAAAAATCACTCCTAAATGGAATGATTTGTGTTATAAATTTAATAATTTCTATAAACAATCCATTAAAAGAAAGTCTTTTAATTTGATATGTCTTACTATGCTTGTAGAATAATCAATTTCATCATTTGTTATAAGGATTTTTTGCATTGAATTATCTATATTATGGAATGCTTCAAATTCTCTATTGTAGGCTTTCTCTTCAGCAACACTATAAGCAACTTGAACAAGATACTTCATATTACCTTTGCTAGCTATAAAGTCAATTTCTTTTCCATTGTTATCAAAGACATTAACCTTGTACCCCATATAAAGAAGTTCATTATAAATAACATTTTCCAAGTTATGTGTTAGATCAAATCGATTTTCTAAACATCGTATAGAGTTTAATGCAACATCTGCATTATAAATCTTAACAAAAAACTCTAATTCTCTTTTTACCTTCGTTGAATATTGATTGATTGTATCAATAACATATGCTTCTTTTAAGTGATCTAAATATTTCATGATTGTGTTAATGGAACAATTCATAATATTCTTATTCACATAATCATAAATAGATTTAGCAGAGAAAATTCTACTATTTGACTTTAAAACAAAATTTACCAACCTTTTAAATAATTCAACTTTCTTAATTTTATACCTTGCAATTAAATCATTAATGACAATCGTATCATCTAAATCATTTAAATATTTAATCTGAGCCTCTTTTGAATTAAATTCAAATCGGTTTGGAAATCCGCCATAAATTAAATAATCCATTATTGTTGGTTCTATTCCTAATTCCTTTGAATATTCTACTATTTCTTTATAAACAAATGGGCGAATTCTAAAAGAAACAAATCTACCACTCAGTTGCTTAGTAAACTCACTTGATAAAAGTTTAGAGTTGGATCCAGTGATAAACAAAGAGCAATTTTCTAATCGTAGTGTTTTACAAGCCTCAGCCCAGTCATCAATCACTTGCAACTCATCTAAGAATACATAACAAAGTCCTTCTTTTCTTTCTTTATGTATATATTCTATAATGGCAGCTGCATTAGGTATGTTTAATAATGTAGATTTTTTTTCAAAAGTTAAATAAATAACATTATCACTCTTTTGCTTTATTTCAGTCATAATTTGTCCTAAAATTACAGATTTACCACATCTACGAATCCCCGTTATGATTTTAATTAAATCTGAATCATAAAACTCTCTTACTTCTTTGATATAATGTTCTCGTTTTATCATTATAATCACCTACCACTATAATCATACTGAAAACTTTTACAAAAGTCAATAAAGTTTTCATTTAAACTGAAAACTTTTGCAAAATATCAAAAAGTTTTCAGCAAGCAATTTGTTAATTAAAGAAATAATAAACTACTAATTAAAAAATTAGCATACCTGTAGTATAATAAGTTTTTTAATAAAAAATTAAAAAGCTGTAAATTTCTAGATCTTTTTTCAAAAAATCTATTTCTTCACAGCCTTTTCTTATTTATTCTTTATTTCTTAAACCCATAATTCTGAGCTCTATTATGCTTTACAACCTGTTTGTTTCTAGCAATAGCAAAATCTCCTTCTGCCAAATCCTCTGTAATTGTGGAACCTGCTGCTATAAAACTATTGGATGCAATATTTATTGGAGCAATTAAATTCGTATTGCAGCCAATAAATACATCATTCCCAATTGTGGTTTTAAATTTATTTTTGCCATCATAATTAACAGTTACAGTCCCGCAGCCCCAGTTCACATGATCTCCACAAGTTGTATCTCCAATATATGTTAAATGAGCAACATTTGTATTTTTCCCTAAAACTGAATTTTTCATTTCTACAAAATTACCCACTCGATCATTTTCACCAACAACAGAATGCATTCTTAATTGAGTAAATGGACCTACTGTAGCCCCTTTACATATTTTAGAATCTGAAACCATAGAATGAATGCATTTCGTATTATCCTCTAAAACTGCATTGTTTAATTCTGTATTTGGCCCCACAATACAGTTATGTCCTATAGTTGTCTTGCCAAAAATATTGCATCCCGAATAAATAACTGTTCCTGATTCAATCACTGTTTCTAATGAGATTGTCGTAGAGTTGGGATTCATAATGCATACTCCATTTAACATATGAGTTTTATTAATTTCTTTCCTTATTTCATCCTCTATTAATGATAATACATATAAATCCTCTATACAGTTTAATTTATTTTCTTCTTGTATAAGAAATTTTCCGATTTTTCCTTTTTTAAACCCTTCTTTTAAATTATAAGAAAATGGACATCCCTCTAAAGAACTAGACTCATTTAGCCAATGATTTTTCAAACATAAAATTTGGGATTTATACTCCTGAACATCCTCTATACAATCCTCTTTACCAGCTAAAATTGTAACATCATTTTGACTTGTAACATGCTGATCAATAATTTGTTTTAAAATATTTGTATTAATTAAAGGAACATTTCCTGGTAAAACCAAGGTATATCCATCTTTTTGAATATCTAAATCCTTGTGATTTTCTTTTGTTATATAAGTAACTCTATCTTTTAAAATTTCTTCAATTTCTTGATTCTTAGAATCTACATAACAAAAAATTTGATCTATTTTAAGTTTTTCTAATTGATCAACCACATATTCAATAATCGGTTTTTTTAATAACGGATAAATACAAATAGGTTTTTCTAACTTAGATGCTTCTTTATAAGAAGCAATTATAATTGCATAGTTCATATTATATACTCTCCCTTACCATAGCGACTAGCTCATCACTATATTTTTTAACAATTTCTTCTGTTTTTGCCATAACAGAAACACGAATTAACTCTTCAGTGCCTGAAGCACGAACAATGATTTTACAATCATTATTTAATTCTTTTTTGATTTCATCTATTCGATTATATAATTTTTTATTTTGTAACACTTTTTCTTTATTTTCAACCTTTATATTAACCATTAAATCTGCATACATCGAGATATCATCAAACCAATCTTCAAGCAATGTGTTTGTTTCAGTCAATAGCCCAATAACAAGTAAAGCATTTAAAACTCCATCTCCTGTGTGAAGAATTTCGGGAAGAATAATGTGTCCAGAGTTTTCTCCACCAATAGACAATTGATGCTCTTTTAAAGCCTCAATAACATACTTATCTCCTACTTTCGTTTCTAAGACATCAACACCAATCTCTTTAAATTTTTTAATTAAACCTAAATTGGACATTATTGATAAAACAACTGTATTTTTGTTTAATTTATTTTGAGATCTTAAATAACACGCTAAAAGATATATAAGCATATCTCCATCTATGGTTTTGCCCCTAGCATCGACACATAAAACACGATCCCCATCTCCGTCAAACGCAAACCCCAAATCGCATTGATGTTCTATTACTGTCTTTTTAAGCAAGTCTAAATGTGTAGAGCCACAGTCTTGATTAATATTATATCCATCAGGCTGATTTGAAATTACTACCAACTGATTTGTGACTCTTTTAAAAACGGCTTCTGCAGTTTCATAAGTAGCCCCATTTGCACAATCGATTGCGATTTTCAAATTGGATTTTTGAATGTGTTTAAATAAAAAATCTAGATAAATTTGTTTAGCATTAGCTTCCAATATAAACTTTCCAACATCACCCTCATAGTTTGTTGGATGGTCTATAAAATCTTCTAATAACAATTCCTCTGATTCCTTCAATTTAAATCCTTTATTCAATACTTTTATTCCATTGTCAGTATAAGGATTATGAGATGCTGTAATCATTACACCTGTATATCCTTTTATGTAAGAATAATAAATTAGTGCCGGTGTAGGAATCACTCCAGCAAAATGTACATTTAACCCTCTAGATAAACATGCACCAGCAATTGCATAAGAAAGCATATCCTTAGATACTCTTGTATCTGTTGCAATGACAACATCTTTATTATTTAACAAAGATAAAGACATTCCAAGTTTGCTAACTAAATCCATTGTTAATTTTTTATTTGGAACTCCACGAATTCCATCTGTACCAAAGTATTTCATTTTCAAAATCCTTTCTAATAAGAGAATCTTACTTTCTAATGATTTTTAAAAAAATATGTTTGACATAATCTATATATACTATGCAAGTAATACCAAGCCAGCTTGCTATATATATACCACCAGCTAGTAAAATATTTGGAATAAAAGAAATAGCATAGAATGCAGCAATCATAATCAGTAAATAAATAAAATTTCTAATCCATTGAACTTTATAAGTTCGTATAAAATAACTTTCTACTAATATATACCATATCAATAAAACACATAAAGATACAATTGATATAGATGCCATGTTTTTAAATATAAGATAAACAATTAAATTCGCGATAAAGGATAGACCTAAAACAACCAATGATTTAATAAAATAATTTTTTACTTTTCCAAAGGTCTTATAACAGTTATATTTTATCACCGAAATGCTAGATGAAATTGCCAATCCCGGTAATATAATTCTAAATATCTCTAATGAAGAAATATAATTTTTTAAAAAATGACGAATGAAAATATCTAATGGGTAATAAATAACTAAGCAGAAAAAAACAAATATCATTAAATAAGAATTAATTTTAGCATAATTATTTTTAATTGTTTCTGGATTCATTCGCTTTAAGGTTGGATACAAAACAGTAGAAACTGCTCCAGTAGCTACAGTTATTAAATTTACCATGTTATATGCAAAAGCATATGTTGCATAATCTTCTTTACTAAATAGTATATTAACAAACTGCTGATCTATGACAAATACAAATTGAGCAACTAAGTTTGCCAGTAGCAAAGGCATTCCTACTTTAAAAAAACTCTTTATTGCAGGCCATTCTTCTTTTATTGAATTTGATTTTCCAAATACTAATTCGCGATAAGAAAAAATATACCATAAAGCTAAACTATAATTTATTCCCAAAACAATAGCGACATATATCGGATAGGAAGCTATATAATTTGAAAATTTATATAAAAGGTATAAAACGACTACAGAAATCGCAGTAGCACTACATTTAATGATACTACGAAAAGATAACTGTTTAAACCGCATTGTTATTTGAGATATAAACTCAAAATAGGTAGTAATATTTGTTGCTAAAACATTAAGGGCCACAAATAGAAAAATCAACATAGACCCCGTACCTATAAAGCCCAAGGCAATTAAGGAAACAATAAGAGTAACTCCTAATTCTATAAAACACAAAAATCTTGTATATGTTCTAAACTTCGTTTTATCTAAATCTTTATATTCTTTCCCAGCAAAATATAAATAAATGCCATCAATAAATCCAAAATGAAATAATCCAATATAAGAGGAATATAAGGTAAATGTTTTATAATATCCATAATCTGTAACCCCCATTATTTTGGGGATAATAAAGCCAACCAAAATTCCTGATAATATCGTTAGTCCATTACTAATTAAAACAATGATAAAATTTTGTATAAATTTTCTTTGCTTTGGCTGTTCTTCAATTATAGAATTACTTTCTTCCATAATTTTGCTCCATAAATCTCATATATTCTCCTGAGATTATATGATTTAACCATTCTTGATTATCTAAATTCCATTGAATTGTAGGCCCAATACCAGTTTCAAAAGTATATTTAGGTTTCCATCCTAACTCATTCATTAACTTAGTCGGATCCATAGCATATCTTAGATCATGTCCAGCTCGATCCTTAACAAAAGTAATTAAACTTTCAGGTTTCCCAAGTTCTTTTAATATTGTTTTTACCACTTCTAAATTCGTCTTTTCGTTATGTCCTCCAACATTGTACACTTCTCCATCTTTTCCTTTGCGAACGATTAAATCTATTGCTGTACAATGATCGTATACGTGAAGCCAATCTCGTACATTAGCTCCATCTCCATAAATAGGGAGAGGTTCGTCTGCCAATGCTTTTTTGATAATTAAAGGAATCAGCTTCTCTGGGAAGTGATAAGGACCATAATTATTAGAACACCTGCTAATTGTTATAGGTAACCCAAATGTTCTATGATAAGATTGCACTAGTAAATCTGCAGATGCTTTAGAAGCACTATAGGGACTTGATGTATGGATTGGTGTATTTTCTGTAAAGAACAAATCAGGTCGATCTAAAGGTAAATCTCCATAAACTTCATCTGTAGATACTTGATGATATCTTTTGATTCCATATGTTCTACAAGCATCCATTAAAGTTTGTGTTCCCAAGATATTTGTTTCTAAAAAAATACTTGGATTTTCAATGCTTCGATCCACATGCGTTTCTGCAGCAAAATTAACAACATAATCAAATTTTTCTTTCTCAAATAATTCAAAAACATTTTTTCTATCACAAATATTCATTTGAACAAATTTAAAATTTGATTTGTTTAATATTGGTTCTAAAGTTTCAATATTTCCTGCATAAGTTAACGCATCAATACAAACAAATTGATCATCTGGATATTCATTTACCATATAATGACAAAAGTTTCCTCCAATGAAACCTGCTCCACCTGTTATTAAAAATTTAGACATTATCTTTCAACTCCTTTAAATATCTTTTTAAAGCATCTTTCCAATTTGGCAATAAAGAAAAACCCGCTTGGATTAAACTATCTTTACTCATTCGTGAATTCAATGGACGCTTTGCTTGTTGGGGAATTAATTTTAAATATTCTTCTGTAGTAACTGGATTTACTTTAACATCCACCCCTGTTAAACTAAAAATTTCTACTGCGAAATCAAACCAACTTAAAAACCCTTCATTTGTGGCATGATATATTCCATATTTCTTCGTTTCAATCATATCACAAAGTACTTTAGATAAATCATATGTATAAGTAACAGACCCAATCTGATCACATACAACATTCAGTTCTTTTTTTCCATTTTGAGCCAACCGTAACATTGTCTTCACAAAATTATTTCCATTTAACCCAAAAACCCAAGAAATACGAACAATAAAAAACTTATCTAAAATAGAGGTCACAAAATCTTCCCCTTGAGCCTTTGTTTTTCCATAAACAGATAGGCCACTTCGATGATCATCGACCTCAAATGGTGTCGTTCCTAAGCCATCAAATACATAATCTGTAGAGATATAAACCAACTTAGCATTGACCTTTTTACAAGCCTCAGCAATATATTTTGTCCCAAGAGCATTAACTTCATATACTCTTTGAGGGCTCTCTTCTGCTTTATCAACTGCAGTCCAAGCTGCATTATGCATTACAACATTAGGATGATAATTCTCAATAAACTTATAAACAGCAGCTTCATTTGTAATATCTAAGTCTTCAATATCAATCCCCATTACATCTTGATAGCCACGCTTTTTAAGTTCTCTTATACAATCAAATCCGAGTTGTCCTTTTGCTCCTGTAACTAAGATTTTATTTTTCTTCATTTTATCACCAACTTACCTTATTAAAGTAAAGTATTTTTTTAATTTTACAACCATATCTTGTAAATCTTCTAACGAAGTAAAACCAATAGTTTTTATTTTTTCAGTATTTAAACCAAATTTTATAGTTCCTAAATATTTATTATCCTGTTGTTCTTCTATTATAATTTTTGAACCAGTTCCTTTTGCAAACAAAAGAGCCAAATTATAAATAGACTCATAAGAATCATCACTTGCGAGATTATATGCTTCCCCATTTTTTCCATTAAGTAAAACTGTAAAAATCCCTAATATTGCATCTTGAATGGAACAATAAGATCGTTTAGTTTCCCCTTTTGTAGCAAGAATAATATCCCTTTGTTCTATAACCGCTCTTGCAAATTGAGCAAAAACACGATTATCTTGATAATTAACACCTGGACCAAAACATTGTCCTAATCTAACTATTTTAACTGGAACTTTATATTCTACAGCATATGATGCACAAAGACATTCCAACATTTTTTTGCCTTCAGAATAACTATTCCTTACATTTGTACAATCAATAGAAAAATATTCATTCTCCTTTATAAACCTATCCTCTATACAATTCCCATAAACTTCCAATGAAGATAAAAAAATAACACTTTGTGTATGACACGTTTGAGCCAATCTTAAAATAGAATTTAAACCCATTATTGTATCATTAATGACTTCTACAGGGAAGTGAACAAAATAACTAGAATCTGTAGGACTTGCAGTATGAATAATAAAATCGATTGGATAAGATATATCTATTTCATTTTTCATTTCTTGATAAATCCATGAAACATTTTCTTCTAATTCCATTTTTTCAACCTTTTCTTTGCTTCTAGCCAAACCGAAAAGTTTAATATTAAGATGATATTCTTGATTTAAATATTGTAAAAAACGAATCAGATAAGAACCAATCAATCCTGTGCCACCTGTAATTAACACTGATTTGTTTCTTAATTTTTCTTTGAAAGAAAAATGGTTTGTAACTTCTATTATTTCATTAAGTATCATATTATTCATTATTTATACCAACTTTATTTGTTCATTTTCTTTAGCATCAAGCAACGCACGTAAAATCAAGAAATCGATAGGTGTAGTTACTTTGATATTATTTATAGGTCCTTCAACAACATACAATTTCTTTCCAAAAAACTTCATTAACATCGCTGAATCAATAAAATCATGCTTATTCATTTGATTGGCCTTCTCGTGAGCATTTAATATCTCATGTAAATAAAAACTTTGAGGTGCTCTTCCCAAAAAACATTTTGAACGATCTAGAGCATCTTCAACATTATTTTCTTCTAATAATAATACTGTTTCTGATGATTTAGCTACCGTAATAGAACTGCCATTTTTTTTAACACATTCAATATTTGCTTCAATTGTTTCTACATCAATAATTGGTCTTACACCATCATGTATCAATACAATATCTTTTTGTGATGTAGAAATTTTTTTGGCCTCTTTCAATCCATAATAAATCGATTCTTGTCCGTTTCTCCCACCAGAAACAATACTTACAATTTTATTTAAATTATATATTTTCTTTAAATCCTCTACCATAGGAATATAATCCGCTAATGATACAACAATAATTTTATCAATACCTGGAGTTGACTGAAATTTTTCTATTGTGTGTACAAGAATTGGTTTACCATGGATCATAAGAAATTGCTTCGGTAAAGAGTTGGAGTTCATTCTTTGACCTGTTCCTCCAGCAAAAATAACTGCAATATTCATAGATTAGCTCCTTTCTTGTTTTACCTGATTATAATCCATATATGAATGATTTAAATCCAATATTTCAAAATGTCCTGGAACTCTTTTTTCTTTGGGAGGAAGCTCCATATAATCACCAAAAATATGAGTTAAATATGGATCATAATTTTTAATAATCATTAATTTTGTATCTTCAAATTCATGATATATATATTCACTGAAATATTCTTTAGGGACAATCCCTTTTATCGATCCATCAGGATCGTTCATAAATTGATAATTTTTTTCAGATAGTTTTCTTCTTCTTTTTTGAATTTTCTTATTTAAACCATTTGCAGAATGAAATAATCCAAGCAATTTATAAACAAGCATTTTTGATTTTGATGATTTAGAATTATTTGTTTTATTATATCTAACCATTTTTAATACAGTATCATAATAATATCTTCTTTTTGCGGTTGACATTTTATTTGCGATAGGAAGGATAGGAAAAACATCAACAAATACTCCTTTAATTCGATTGCTTTTACACTCTTTTAATGTTGTTCGAGAATCATAAACCTTCATAAATTGCTCTTCATATTCTTTGTTTCCTGGAATATCAAAAGTGAGCCAAGGATGATTTAAAGATTTTAAAATATTTATAAACTTTATATAGTCAGCATATACCATACCAATATCCATATCGTCATCCCAAGGAATAAACCCTTTGTGCCGAATTGCACCAATCAAGGATCCTCCCATAAGTGTATAGTGGATATCATTTTCTTTACATATTTTATCAATTTCAATTGCAATGTTTAATAAACACTCATGTAATTCCTTGATTTCTTCCATCTTTTATCCCTCTACTACATTAAAATTCAATTTTACAATCCTTTAATAAAGGATGTTTTTTATCCTTTTCAGATAATATTACTTCCTTTATATCCGGCCATTTTACATTTATATTTGGATCATTCCACATAATACCGCCCTCATCTTCTGGGTGATATAATTCATCACATTTATAACAAAAAGTTGCTGTTTCAGATAAAACAACAAAGCCATGAGCAAAGCCTCTTGGAACCATAAATTGATTCCCTTTTTCAGCAGAAAGAATAACTCCTTCCCATTTACCGTATGTAGGACTATTTTTACGTAAATCTACACATACATCAAAAACTTCTCCTTCTATACAGCGTACAAGTTTAGCTTGAGGATATTGTTTTTGAAAATGAAGCCCCCTTAAAACCCCTGCTCTAGATTTAGATTGATTATCCTGTACAAAAGTATAATCTAACCCCGCAGCTTTAAAAGCATCTTCTTTATAGGTTTCCATGAAATATCCTCTTTCATCGCCTAGTTTTTTAGGCTCTATAATATATACATCCTTTATACTCGTTTCTCTAAAAACAAAATTTCCAATTTGCTTATCCATCAATATTTCACCTTACCCTCTGCAACATTTAGTAAATGCTTCCCATATTGATTCTTGCTCATTAATTGTCCTTGTGAAATCAACTGTTCTTTTGATATCCATCCATTATTAAAGGCAATTTCTTCTGGACAACTAATTTTTAATCCTTGATGGTCCTCAATCATTTTAACAAAAGCTGTGGCTTCTGCTAAAGATTCGTGAGTTCCTGTATCCAACCATGTTAACCCTCTTCCAAAGGTTACAACATCTAATTTGTTTTCTTTTAAATACATTTGATTTAACGTTGTAATTTCTAATTCACCACGTGCACTAGGTTTTACCTTTTTTGCTTTCTCACAAACACCACTAGGATAAAAATAAAGACCCGTTACTGCATAATTTGATTTAGGGCTTTTAGGTTTTTCTTCTATGGTAATTGCTTTCCCATTGTTATCAAACTCAACAACCCCAAACCTTTCTGGATCTGGTACATAATATCCAAACACAGTGGCCACACCATTATAGCAATTTTCAACTGCTTTTTTTAAAGCATGTTTCATTCCATTTCCATAGAAAATATTATCTCCTAAAATCATACATCCTGGTTCATCTTTTATAAATTCTTCCCCTAATATAAATGCTTGAGCAAGTCCATCTGGAGAAGGCTGAACTTTATAACTTAAATTCAAACCAAATTTAGATCCATTCCCCAATAAAGCTTCAAACTTAGGTGTATCATCAGGGGTAGAAATAATTAAAATATCTTTAATTCCTGCAAGCATTAAGATACTCATAGGATAATAAATCATTGGTTTATCATAAACTGGTAATAATTGTTTACTTGTTACTGTGGTCAGTGGATATAATCTTGTTCCACTTCCACCTGCTAATATAATTCCTTTCATATACCCTCCTATTAACCCCTTATCTTATATATGAAACTGTCTGAGAATGACTTAAAACAGGAATAGTGCTTTGTTTTATTGTAGTGGTCTTAATTGCAAATTTAGTTACAACAAATTTTAAAATGCCTATCATAATAATTATGATAATATACCAATTTAAAAAAGTAATAATTTTTTCTTCAAAAAAAGACATAATTAAACCATACATAAATAAAGAGTATATAGGAATCATCAAGTCTTTATTTTTAGAACTTAAACTTATCTTATATAAAATTCCATAAAATGCAGCAACGATTATCACTAATAATACAGTCCCTAAGCCCCCAAAATCAACTAAATATCTAAAATACATTGTATAAACATTTAACTGCCAATATCCATTATTCATAAAAGGTGCTAATATAGATATTGGGTTTTCGATTACTCCGATATTGATTAAAAAGTTATTTAATGTATTTAATGTATATGCCCCAAAATAAGGACTAGTGTATTCCCCCATGTTTTTTAAATAATAATTAAATGCGAGAATTGGTCCACTTGTATATTCAATCAATGAATTCACAATCCCTGTTAAAGTTCCATCTTTCATTCTTTTTAAGAAAACATTTCCAATTACTATAAAGATAACAATAAATACAACCCCCGCCAAAAACAAGCCACCTAAAGCTTTTTTAAATAGAGCTTTATTGCTTTTTGAACTATAATAATAAAAATTAAATAAACTTGTAAATAAATAAGAAGAAATTAAAATAATCGCTTGATTACGTGCTGCAGAAAAGAATGTAAATCCTAAAGAAATAATTGAAAAGATGAAAAATTTTCTAAATATTTTCTTCTTTTTCATGAAAAAATATTTTGTAGCATAATATGTACTTACAATACCTACCGCTAAATTAAATCTCATAAGATAAGTAGAAAGAAAACTATATGATATGGATTCAACTGTATCAGCATATCTTGCCAATCGAAAAACTTCAAAAATGCTAGTCACCTTCCCCACAGCGTTTGCCATTCTCATTAAATCTTTTAGCAAATAAATAGATGCAAAAATGTAAAAGAGGACTCCTAACACTAAAAAACTATTTCGAAATTTTATTTTTTTATTTTTAATTTTTTCATAATTAAATTTAGGCTGTTTTTTTCGATTTAAATTAGTAAATAAAAATGTAATAAATATAAATAACATATTAAAGAGAACTAAAAATAATACTGTAGGTAGTTCTAAAATTTCATGTGTTAATTCATAACTAAAACAACAACCAAACGAACTTACACACCAAACACCAGAAAATAGGACAGCAGGGTGTGTCAAATTGAACTTTGACAATACAATACTCATTATAAATAATAAAAACATAGATAAAAATAAAATTACATCCATGATATTCCCTCCTATCCTTAAATTTTGTTAAATAAAATTTTCAAACACCATAATGTATAAAATTTGATTCCTCTTTTTAAAATTTTTCTATTAAAAATCAAAGATAATTTACATTTAAATTTCCTTTTATAATTTTTCATTCGATATATGTTTTTAGCTGCAACTGGACATATCTCATCTTCATGATACTCTTCTATTTCATCAAAGATAGTTTGTCGCCATAAAACGTTTTTTGATTTCATCAACTTCATATTATTTTTTATACTTTTTTCGTGAGTCACACAAGCTGCACTGCCACAAACATTGTTCCCATGTTGACGATATAAAATGTATGAATTTTTATCAAAAATAATATCTGCCCCTACATACTTACATAATCGATATATCCAGACATCATGAAATTCGGCAGTAACCGGCATTGGATTAACTGCAAGTTCTGCAACATTTCGATTAAAAACCATAGTACAGCCTGAAGCTAAAGAGCTTGAATAACATTCCATAAAATCATTATAAAATTTAATTTTCTCTTTTTTAATAAACTTCAAGTCTTGATCAACAAAATTTTTATTTGAATAATATAAACAATAATTTTGACTAGAACTTTTTATTTTTTCTATAGCTTTTGCTAATTTTTCTGGAAGCCAAACATCATCTTGATCAGCAAAAGAAAAATATTCAACTGTACGATCATTTTCTAATGCATATTGTAACGTTTTTAGGAAATTATCTCTAACACCTAAATTCCCTATATTTTCAAAGTGAACAAGATGAATTTGTGAATAATGAGAAAATTGATCTAAAATTGCTTTAGTATTATCTGAAGATCCGTCATCCCGTATGTATAAAGATACCTCTACATTTGTTTGAGCTAATATACTATTTATTTGTTCTTCAACATATTTTTCACCATTATATGTAGACATTATGACTGCAATTTTCATGTTCTCACTTCCTAAAAATAATGTTTTTTAATTGCATGTAAAATATAGCAAAAAGTATTAAATAGAACTTTTATTCTACCTATATGCATATCTTCTCTTTGAACCTGCATGAAATATTTAATTTCTTTTATTTTATTTGCAGATAAAGAGTTGCTAGTTTTTCTATAATTTACCAAGACTTCATTTGTTCCAATGGCTGTTCCAAATTTTTTTAAAAGAGTAAGCCATAAAGAATAATCTTCTGCACTTTTTCTCAAAGGCATTAAAAAATCCCCTGTAACTTTTCGATCAATCATAACCGTTGAAGTGGCAACATAAGTATTTTTTAATAACATTTTATAAGTTGCCTTTGTTTTTATTTTTTTTGCTTTTTTTATAATTTGATCTTGATCATTAATTGTATGAATTGCTGAGTAAGTAAATGGGATATTTTTATAATCTTTGAAAATTTGTAATTGCGTTTGAATTTTATTCTCCAACCAAATATCATCACTATCTAAAAAAGCAATATATTGCCCTGTAGCTATAGATAGGCCTTGATTTCGTGCCTTCGCAACTCCTGAATTGGTTTCTGTTTTTAAATAAACAATATTATCAAAAATTTCCTGTAAATTATGTATAATTTCTTCTGTATTGTCGGTAGAACAATCATTTATTATAATTATTTCAATATTCGTATAATTCTGTTTTTCAACTGACAAAATTGCTTTTTCAATATAAAGACTAGCATTATAAGCTGGCATAATTACAGAAACTTTATTTTCTATATATTCCATATATACTACTTATATATTGGAGTTATCCAATCTTTAAATGGATTACTCTCTCCTCTTACAATTTCCAAATATTTTTTATGTATTTCTTTAGTTAGAATACCAGCTTCTCCATCTGAAATATTATATTTGTCTATAGAATATATAGGCGTGATTTCCATTGCTGAACCACATAAAAATGCTTCATCCGCCATATATGCCTCTGTTCTATCTATAGAGCGTTCCTCTACCTCTAATCCCATTAAATTTCTAGCAATTTTTATTATAGAATCTCTAGTTATGCTTTCTAATACACCATCAGTTAATAAAGGAGTTATTAAAACATTATTCTTTATCATAAAGAAACAAGATCCAGGCCCCTCAGATATTTTACCATTTTTATTTAAAAAAATTGTGGTATCATATCCATTTTTTAAAGCTTCCAGTTGCCCCATTCTACTATTTATATAATTTGCTCCACATTTTATTCTTGGAGATAGAGAGTTATCATTTATTCTTTCCCAAGAACTTATACAACATTTTAAACCCTTTTTATTGTATTCTGCACTAGTCTTACCTTTAGGAATTGGGGAAATAAACATATTGACTTCTTCCTTTGAACTCCATGTTCCAAAACCATCAACAAAAATAGTTTGTCTTACCGCAATATCCTCTTTATAATTATTTGCTTTTACAGTATCCATAAAATACTTGGTTAATTCATCTACTGAATATTTATCTTCAATTTGTAATAATTTTTGTGATCTTTTTAAACGCTTGAAATGATCCTCTAATCTAAAAGCAAATAACTGCTTTTTTTCTTCATTCCAATAACACCGAATTCCTTCAAATACATTTAATCCAAATTGAGAGGTTGGTGCTAAAACATTTATCTTTGCCTCTTCTACAGGAAGAATTTCTCCTCCTAACCATATTAATCTACTCATTATTTTGATCCTCCTTTGGCATCGCCGCTAACTGAATTATTTTTTCTTGCTCTATTTTCGCCTTTTCTTCTGCTGATAACCCTTTTAAAGATTCATCTTCGACTTCATAAATACTTTCTTTTTTAAATACTTTAATTATAGTCAAAAAAATAATCTTTATATCTGTAAAAAACCAAAACTTTCTCACATTATCAATATATTGATTATCATATTTTATTTTTTCAGGCCAAGCAATATCATTTCTCCCTTTCACTTGAGCCAATCCTGTTAAACCTGGTAAAACTTCAAATCTTTTTTTATATTCAGGTGATAACTGATTATAATCTCCTAATTCATAACTTACACAGGGTCTTGGACCTACAATTGCCATTTTGCCAGTCAAAATATTAATTAACTGAGGCAATTCATCTAGACTGCTATTTCTTAAAAATCTTCCGACTTTAGTAACCCTTGGATCATTTTTATAATTAAATAATCCTGCCCCTTGAAATTCTGCATTTGGAATCATTGTTCTAAATTTAACCATTTTAAATTCTTTCCCTTTTTTTGTTAATCGTTTTTGCTTGAAAAAAACAGGTCCCTTAGAATCTATCTTAATAGCAATTGCAATAATCAAAAATAAAGGAATAAGCAAAATTAATGCAATAAGAGCCATAATAAAATCAATAATTCTTCTAAAAAAGAAATAAATTCTATACATAATTACCACCTAAAAATTTAATTTATATGTGTGAAATAAATCATCAAATGTTTCAGCCCTTTTTATTATTTCAACTTCACCATCACTCAAATCAATTACTGGAAAATTCGGTAAAATAAATGGTGGCTTTAATACTACAGAATAAGATCCAACATTATCAAATACAATTAAATCATTTTCTGATAATTTACCATTATAATGTCGATATAAATAATCAGATTCAATACATGTAAAGCCCCCAAAATCTAAATCTTTATACTCCTTATGTTCTTTCCCATAGGAAATAACATGTATTGGTGGATTTTTTTTATTCAATGTGGGATTGATATTATAAATACTTCCTAATAATGTTGCAATACTTTTATTTCGTACCGTTTTAATACTAACGACTTTTGCCACAAATTTCATAGCATCTCCTGCAAGTGCACTGCCTGGTTCAATAAATAACATGGGCTGATAAGTTTTTGTTTTAAAGTAATTTTCAAATTCAATTGCAACAGATTGAGCATATTCTTCATAAGTAGGAATAGAAGTATCAAATTGAGCTTTTAGCGAATCTTTCATGTTTCCAAACAAACCGCCACCTAAATCAATAAATTCAAAGGTATTTGTTGGAAAATATTTTTCAATAATATCGATAATCCCTTTTATACGATTAGGCCAAAAAGATATATTCCTAGAAGCAAAATGGCTATGAAGCCCTTTTAAATAAATATTTTTATTCTTCTTTATTAAAGCGATTGCTTCTATAAAATCGTCATCTAAAACATCAAAGCCAAATCGAGAAATAACACCATCTTGTATATCGAAATTTAATCGTAAAGCAATATTAAATTTTTTATGTTTATATTGATTAGATAAAGTTATGATTTGTTGAAGTTCTGTTAAAGAATCGACATTTACACAGCCACCATCCAATAAAAGTCTTTCTACAAAATTCATATTTTTGTAAGGACCATTAAAATAAATGTTTTCTGGTTTTACCCCTATCCTATAAGCAATTTCTCCTTCCATATCAGAAACAATTTCTGCAAAGCCTCCCATTTTATCAATTAAATGACAAAGCTTAGGAGTATAGTTTGTTTTATAAGAATAGGCAATGTGTGTGTTAGAATAGTATTTTTTAAAAGCATTTAAAAGATTATTATAATTTAATATAAATTGAGCACTATCTAAAATATAAAAACTTGTATTTAATTTTTCAAATAAAGAAATGATATCATTATCTTTAATTTCCATTCTTCTCACCCATTCCATTAACAATATCTTTTATTTTTTCATCAAGAATCAATTTATTTTTCACAAAAAAATCTAATGGTTTATGCTGTAATTCCTTTTCGTATGCTACCATTCTACTAAACTCATATGGGAATTCTTTTCTTATATCCTCTATTGTTTGATCCTTAGTATTACAAAAACTACGAGATAAAATCACTCTTGTTGATCCTAAACGGACATGCTCCCCCAGTATGTATTCTGCTCCCAAAGTTCCAGTTCCTAATTTGGATACCCCTCCAAAACCATAAGGTATATTATATTTTTTAATAATACTTATTATTTTTTCAACCGTACCATCAGCTAATAATTCAAACATAAACTTTTTTTTATAGCATAAATGTAAATCATTTAGCCCTATATGTATTTCGTCTATTCCATTAACCCCTAAAATTTCATCTAAATGCTCTGCTGCGGTGTCTGTTTCCAAAAGTAAAATTGTTTTTGCTCTACCTTTAACACAGTTCACAAAAAATTGAACCTCTTCTTTTGTTCGAAACATAGGTAACATTATATAATCTGCTCCATTTTGTAAAACCAGCTCAATTTCCGTAGCCGAATTCGGATTTATTGGATTAATTCTAACTTGTAAACTTGAAGTAGTAAGTAAAGGCTTGATTTTACTTATATCTTCCACTGTATGATGAGATTTAACACTATCTAGATGTCCCTGTCGTTCTTCTTTTCCCAACGTTTCTAAATCTATCCAAACACGTTCGACCCCACACGAATTTAAAATTTTGGCAATTTCCGGATTGTTTGTTATAAACATGTGATCCAAAATAACATCTTCTTTCTATTATTATCCTCTTTTAATGATTTCTAATTCTTGTAAATATTCTAATACAGCCTTATTATCATGACCTATTTCTAATAAGTGATCGATAATCTCCTCTATTTTTTCTAAATTAAAAGGATGTTTAGATACTTCTACAAAAATTTTATCATTTTCAGTTTTAGTTGCATTTGCTGTTTTTAATAACAATTCTTCATACAACTTTTCTCCTGGTCTTAATCCTGTAATTTCAATTTCAATATCCTTACCAAGTTCTAACCCTGAAAGTTTAATCATGTTCTTAGCTAAGTCAATTATTTTAACAGGCTGTCCCATATCTAAAATAAATTTTTCTCCACCTTTAGCATATGCTCCTGATTGAATTACCAGCCCACATGCCTCAGGAATGGTCATAAAGAATCGGTTAATCTCTGCACTAGTCACTGTGACTGGTCCGCCATTTTCAATCTGCTTCTTAAATAAAGGAATAACTGATCCATGTGATCCTAACACATTTCCAAAGCGAACCATGGAATAATTTGTATTTTTAGATTTTTTATTCCATGCTTCCACTACCATTTCACAAAAACGCTTAGTTGCCCCCATAACATTGGTTGGGTTTACTGCTTTATCCGTAGAAATTAAAACCATTTTCGTTGCTTTATATTTATCTGCCATCATAGCTACATTGTATGTTCCTCTTACGTTATTTTTGATGGCTTCATATGGAGAATCCTCCATTAAAGGAACATGCTTATGAGCTGCAGCATGAAATATAATATCTGGATGATATGTTTTAAATATTTCTTCTACTCTATTTACATCTCGAACAGAACCAATCAATGCCAAATAATTTGGCTTTTTCTCGCTCTTATGATATTTCATATCTAGTTCAGTCTTTAATTCATAGGTTGTGTTTTCATAGATATCAAATATAATTAATTGCTTAGGGTTATAATCTAAAATTTGTCTTGCAATCTCAGAACCAATAGATCCGCCTCCACCTGTAACTAATACAGTTTTATCATTGATAAAATCATTTAATTTGGTTTTATCTAACTCAACTGGAGATCTACCTAAAAGGTCTGCGATTTCAACTTTTCTTAAATTTGCTTGTAAATTCGACTGTAATAATTTTGTTTTATCTGGAAGAACCTCAACTGTTACATCTTTATAATCAATAATATTGACAACTTCTTTCATTCTTCCCATTCCAGAAGAAGGAATTGCAATAATTATTTTTTGAACATGTAATTTTTTAACCCATTCATTGATTGTACTAATTGGTCCATATACCTTGACACTATTGATGATTTTACCAATTTTATCCTCAGAATCATCAATAAATCCCACTACCTGATATCCAAATTCTTTCCGACCAATTTCATTTAGTACCATTGCTCCAGCACTACCAGCACCAACAATAAGAGTACGAAATTGTTCTTTCGCTTCTCCTCGTTTTTTATAAAATAAATTTAAATACACTGACATTCCAAAACGAGATGAAACCAAATAAAAGAATTCTAACAGCATAATAGAAATATAAATAGAAACTGTAAAACCCGTATATTCAGTTACTTGGGGGAAAAAAGATATAGCAAGAATTAGAAGATCAAATCCTATTGCAATCGCCAATAAACGTACTAAATTTTTTCTTATTGAATACATCCATAATAAATTATAATTTTTACCCGCAATTCCAACAATAACTTTAATTGCAGATAATGCAAGAGAAGTTATGATGAAATTTAAATTTATCGCATGAACATCTTTTTTTATTAATAAGCAAGCCAAAATACATATTACAAAAAATATTACAAAATCGGCTAAACCTATACAAAGATTATATAATGTTTTTTTTCTCATATATGTACCTCTTATTCTACCGTGACACTCTTTGCAAGATTTTTAGGTTTGTCCACATCATTTCCTTTAAGTGTGGCAACATAGTAAGCAAGTAACTGACAAACCACAACACTGACAATCGGAGCCAAATAATGAGCAACATTAGGAATAATAAAATCATCTGAGGGTTCACTCATAGATTCCATTGCAAAAACAAAATCCTTTGCTCCTCTTGATTTTGTTTCAATCAAATTACTTCTAACAATGCTATTCGTTCCTTCTTGCGTACAAATTGCAATCACAGGTACTCCTCGATCGATTAAAGCAATACTTCCATGTTTTAATTCACCAGAAGAAAAAGCCTCTGTATGTATATAACTAATTTCTTTTAATTTTAATGCAGCTTCTAGACAAACCCAATAATCGATTCCTCTGCCGATATAGAAAACATTTGTAGCATCAACAATTTCTTTTGCTATATTTTTTATTAAAATTTTATCTTCTAATATTTTTTCTATAGCTAAAGCTGCTTTACTTAAGTTGTTTTTCAAGTTCGTCTTTTGTCCACTGACTGCCTTAGCTAAAATTGCACAAACAACAATCTGTGCAATATATGCTTTTGTTGAAGCTACCGCAATCTCTTTTCCTGCAAATATATCTAAATGATAAGTGGCTAAATGAGCCATAGATGAGGCTACAGAATTTGTAATAGCTATGCTTGGATAGCCTTTATCCATAAATTTTTTCATCACTGCAATGCTATCTGCAGTTTCTCCGCTTTGAGATAAATATATAAAGCAAGGCTTATCCAAAATTAAAGGGGATGAGTAAACCAATTCACTTGCCACAAATACTTCAGAAGGAATATTACAAAGTTTTTCAAAATAATATTTAGCCATATATGAAGCATACATCGAAGTTCCACAAGCAACCAAATTAATCTTTGTACAATTCTTAATGCATTTAATAATTTCTGGTGAAATATTAATTTTTTCTTTATCGAAATACTCTTGAATTAAATGGCGAATAATTGAAGGCTGTTCATGGATTTCTTTAAGCATAAAATGATCAAAATCCCCTTTGCCAAATTCATTATTTTTTAAATCCAAATTCTTCATTTTTAAAGAAATCTCTTTATTAAAATAATTAAATAAATGGATTTCTTCCTTTGTAATGTAACCAAAAGTTTTATCCTCTAACCCAACATATTGATCACAATGACCCGCTAAAGGAATCACATCAGAGGCAATCGTTACTCCATCATATGCTACCCCAATGATTAAAGGGGTTTTATTTTTAGCAAAATAAATTTTATTTGGATCTTTTTGATCTATAACAAGTAAAGCATAAGACCCTTCAAGTTCACTTATCGACATTAAAATGGCATCTCTAGTATCTTTTCCTTGGTTGGAAAAATACTCTATTAGATTTGCAACAACTTCTGTATCTGTTTCACTATAGAACGTGTATTCATTAAGATATGTATATTTTATCTTTTTATAATTTTCAATAACTCCATTGTGAACAAGAACAAATCTTCCATTATTAGAAATATGAGGATGGGAGTTTATCTTATTAGGCACTCCATGTGTTGCCCAACGAGTATGACCAATACCCAAATGTGAACAAAAAGCAAAATCACATAATTCTCTTAAATGCTCCACTCTTCCTTGGTCCTTATATATTTTAACTTCTTGATTATGAACTAACGCAATTCCTGCACTATCATATCCTCGATATTCTAATTGTTGTAATCCCGTCAAGACCATATCTTTTGCATCCTTGCTACCGATATAACCAACAATTCCACACATATTGACTCTCCTTAAATATTTAAATTCATAACTTCTCCCAAATTATGTTTTTAAATCAACATCTAAGAATCGAATTCAAAATGAATCTTGGCTGTTTCTCAACTATATTATTTGTATAATATGTTTGTTTCATAACATAATTATATTGAATCTCAACATTTCTAATTTTGAAATTAAAAATAAATGGAAAATATAAATCAAAAAAGAACAATAAACATATTACTCCTATTGTGATTATTTCTATATGATATAAAATGTCATTTAAAGAAGTTAATGAAGTAATTTTAATTAACCTGAAAAAGATTTCACTATTGAAAAACAAGAAATGATATTGTTCAAACCCTTCACAAACTGCAATAACAATTTTACAAGACTCATAATATAAAGAGTCAATCCCAATTCCCAAACGGTATAAGCATAGTAAAGCAAAATAACTCGCAGATAAAACAATAAGTCCAACAAAGACAATTTTTACTTTTTTTGAAAAGGCTGAGGCAATTGCTAGTCCTAATACGCAGAAAAAAATAAATATAATATTTTTTTGTAAAATATCAAATAAATATTCAAGCATTAATCCTCACCCCTTTTTTGTATACTTCTCTAATATAACTATTTTACCATTTTTGTACAAGATAGACAATAAAAATGGTAAAATTATGCAAAAAAAGACATACAAAATCTATAAGATAGATAATATATGCCTAGTCAACATAACCATTTGTTATTAAAATAACACTTTCGTTTTATCATTTGCCGTAACCGAACAATCGATCGTTGCAAAAATTACAGCCATAGGTAACATAAAATAATACATATGATACGTATTATCAATTAGACCATAAAGGTCAACAATGACATATCCTACGCCAATCGTGATGAAAAACAAAGGATTACATTGCTTCAAATTTCTATATTTTTGATAAAAATGTAAGCTCAAAAACAAAAAACCAATAATTCCACCAGCAGCTAATGTTTCAATTATTGTCGAATGGAATACAACAGGAACTTTCATCCATCCTAAAGCTGTTGTTGACTCCATAAGACAACTTACCATTCCCGCTCCAAAAATTTTGGTCACGGTCGTTTTGTTCCACTGGGAATATCCTTCAATCCATAGTTCTTTTCTTCCGTTATCATCAAACCCTTGAGTAAAAACAAGATGCCGAATATGATCTACAACTCTTATGACTTCATCCTTATAGCAAACCATGAGGGTTATAACAAATAAACCAAAAACTAGAAACAAATTTTGATATACCCTAGCATTCTTAGCAGTAAATAATAAGACAATATATAGAATTCCTATTTCTATAAAACCAAATAAATAGGATCCTCTACTTGTAGTTAGTATTAATCCAATTATAGCAACTAATAACTTTACATGTTGGTAAAGCATTCCCCCAAGTTTTTCTTCTGTTCCTAGTAAATAAAATATAAACGGTATAGAAACACAAATCATTATACCTGCTTCATTGCATAATCCCCATCCTAGATAATAAGCTAACTGCAAAATACTCTCTACAGTATCTTTCAATTCCCAAACCTTAAATGCACACTCAAAAGTCAATATAATTGCCAAAAAAGACATGCTTGTCGCAACAATATGAATTCCATCTCTTTTAATTCCATTTGCCATAATAAAATACAAAAGGACATATCCTAAATTCCCAAAATACAAAAAGTAATACACTTCATTTCCAGGTTGAATCATTTTACTCCAAAAAATCGGAATAATATTGATAATTGCCATTCCAAACAATCCATAAAGAGATTTCATTTTATGCAAATGAATTCCATCTTTAAAAGCAAACAACAATAAAACAATCGCATATCCAATACCTAAAACGATGATCGGAATAGGAATTTGATTATTAGAAAATCCTGTATTAATCATAAAAATAAAATAAATCGTATTTGGAATTACAAACACCAAATCCTTTGTCAAGATCAAAACAATCATGGCAGAAACTAACATAACTACCATACCCAGCATAGAATTCCATTTCCAGCCTATTATTGTTAAACCCGCTAGCAAAGCAGAATATACTTCATTAAAATATTTCTTTTTCGTAAAATTTAATAGTTTGGTATTCAGTTTTATATACATATTCTTTACAGATTGCATAATCCACCTTCTTCCGCTATTTTATAAGTATAGCACAAATCTAAAATAAGTAAATATCATGAATTGCAGAAACAAAAAGTTTTTAATTAAAAAAATTAATCTTCACTTTTTTAGTTTATACCAAACTTACAATTTTAGAAGTGAAATCACAGACCACACGTTCTGTTCTAGAAGTTGGAATGTTTTTTCCGACAAAATCAGCACGAATTGGAAGCTCACGATGTCCTCGATCTACAAAAATAGCCAGTTCTATTTTTGCTGGTCTTCCCATTTCCATAATTGCATCCATTGCGGCCCTAACACTCCTGCCTGTATATAAAACATCATCAACTAAAATGATTGTTTTATTTGTTATGTCTGTATAAAAATGAAGATTGGAATCCTTTTTTTTCTTATCATCATCTCTATGGGCACTAATGTCAATCGTTTCTAGTGGAATCTCAACTCCTTCAAACTCTTTAATATAAGATTGAATTTCTTTTGCAAGCGGAGTTCCCTTTTTTTCAATTCCAACTAAAACAATTTGTTCAAGTTGAAGATTATATTCAATAATTTGATGCGTCATTCTTTTGATAATACGAGTAAATTGTTCTGTGTCTATTATAAGATGCATGCTAATCCCTCCATAAGTGTTTCTAATTATATCACAAAATGAAAAAAAGAAAAAGATGGATATCTTCTTCTAAGAAACTACCCATCTTTATATTTATTAATTTACAGGATAAATTGTGTCACCATCAATTATGAATTTTGATACACCATCAGGAGTATATAAAAATAATTGATTATTTTCAATAACATATCCGCATGTAGATTGATATCCGCTTTGTTCGCCATAACCAATATTATTTTCATAAAGATAAATTGTTAATACGTCAGATCCAAATGTACAGGAATAGATATGTAAAGGCGTTTTAGATGAAAAATCATACTCAAAGTAAGTTCCTTGTTCTAAATCAATACCAAATACAGCAAGCGTATTCCCATCTAAATCCTGAATTTTGATTGCTTGATTTTCATCAAATAATTGATATTTACATTGCGTATCATATAAAACAGCATATCCATTCACATATAAAACCATTGTAATATTTTGATCATTATTTAAAGTATAAGCAACTTCTTCTGTTGATAAATCCATCTCAATGACAACTTCAAGTTCTAATCGATATCCTCTATACTCAATATAGAAATTATATCTGCCAGCTTCATTAAAATCAACAGAACTACAATCTAACATTTCATTTGTAATTTGTACAATTGTATCATATTTATCATTTTCTGGTTCAAAAAATTCTACAATTAAATCTTGATTAATAAGAACATTCTTTAAATCTTCTTCTGTTTGTCCTATAACTAAATTATGATTATATTCAGATACTCCTAAATAAGCAATATTGCATATAGTTGGATCATAAACCTCTAAATAAGTTTCTAAAGATTGTCCCTCATAATTGATTAAAAATTCTTTTCTACCTATTGTAGTAAAATCTACATCTCCTTCAATCATTTCAGGAGTCAGAAGAACTCGATTTGATGAAATTTCAACCATAAGAGATGCACTATTTTCATATTGATATTCCACATGATATGATACATTTAAATAGAGTTCAGGGAAACTTTCTGTAACACGTACTGCATTTGCTTCTAAATAAGCATTCATTTTATTTTCAAATGAATCATAAACAAATACTTGAATATGACCAAGCCCATTTGCAAGTTCAATTTCTTGCATTCCACCTAAAGCAGGATCAAATCCAACTAAATCATTTGTTGTCAGCAAAGTATAATACATATATGTACGATCTTCAAGAATATAATCTTGAGTTATATATCCTTTTTGTCTTTCAAAATCTATGGATTGATTAATTTCACATACAAGAGAATTTATTGAACAATATTGATTACTTGCCTCTAAGGTTGTGAAAATTGAATCCTCACATACATAAACCTGTAGATAGTCTGTGTAATCTCCATAATGAACTGGCACTTGTACTTCTCCTGTACCTTCAATGGCTGTAAAATCAATTTGATCTAACATCATTGTTTCTTTTTCAAAAGTATTATTACTGTACTCTAAGTACCACTCAATTTGACCAAATGTTATTGTTTGTTGTTCTACCTCAGATTGAAGCCATAAAAGCGGATTTGTATTTATTAAATAAGCTTGTACTAAATCTCTACGAGATGGATCATAAATGTCAATTTGTACACTATATTCTTGATTATTTAATGAAATTACGACTTCGTAAACTCCTTCTTGGGTATAATCAATATTACTTCTTACAATCATATCTTCTGTAATATTAATCTGTCCTGTTGTTCCATCTGTATATTCCACTTGAGCAATAAATTTTGGCTTTGGTGCTGTTGCAGATATCATAGGGAATCTAGTTTCCATAAAGCCTAAAAAATTTCTTATCACTTTAGGTGTAACTACTCTTTTTACTATTGAACTTCCGTCTGTCAATTGAAATGTAAAAATAGTTACCTGTTCTCCTGAAGAATTAATTTCAATCGCAACATCAATATCTTGAATTCCTGTCCCTTGTGCCCCTGTGGAGCCTACTAGGCTTTGAATCCATTCTGTTTCAGTTCCGGTGTATCCATGTTCTTTTGCTATTTCGTATGCAGATTTCCCTGTGGAGCCTGTAGATCCAACTAGTGTTTGTAACCATTCTACCTCTGTTCCAGTATATCCGTGTTCTTTTGCTATTTCGTATGCAGATTTCCCTGTGGAGCCTGTAGATCCAACTAGTGTTTGTAACCATTCTACCTCTGTTCCAGTGTATCCGTGTTCTTTTGCTATTTCGTATGCAGATTTCCCTGTAGAACCTGTCGCTCCACCAAGACTATTAATCCAATCTTCTTCTGTTCCTTTAAATTCAGGATGATATTTTTTATAGATTTCAAATGCGGATAACCCATTTGTACCATCCTTTCCATCAGCACCTTTAATTGTTTTTAACCAATCTTCATACTTTAAAGGTTGCTCTCCAGCAGCAGTAGTGTTAGATACATAGGCTTGATAGATTTCTTGAATTTGAGGATCTTTTGTTTTCTCTTTGTTTTTGTTACAAGAAGTTAAACCCATAAGTCCTGTAGAACATCCTATTAAAGCCAACCCTACTAAAAGTTTTTTCTTAATTCTCATATTCTTCCTCCATATTTATTTCATAAAATGCTATACTACAATACAATTATACCTAGAAATTAAAGTGGTTTCAAGGTAAAATAAATTAATTCATAAATTAAAAAAGATACTTAAGAAAAAAGATGATGTTTACATCAATTTTGTAAACATCATCTTTTTTTATTCTTCATCTATAGAAATATTTGCGTTATGATATACATCTTGAACATCATCAAGTTCAGAAAGTAAATCTAACAATCTTCTAAATTTTGTTTCATGATCCTCATCCAAATCTACATAAGTAGATGGAACAAGTCCTACACTGCTTTCATCAAATTCTAAATCAGGTTTTGCATTTTCTAAAGCGGATTTAATTGTTTCAAAATCCTTAGGATCTGCAAGAATAACCGTGTATCCATTCTCATCTGTAGTAATTTCTTCACAATCTGCATCAGCCATCATTAAGGCTTCCATTGCTTCGTCTTCGGATAAACCATCAAAAACAAATTTTGCTTTACGACTAAATAAATACCCTACAGAAGTACCAATTTGCCCACCAGTCTTATTAAAAGCAGTACGAACATCTGTAAATGTCCGATTATCATTATCTGTAGTGCACTCAACTATCATTGCCACATTACCAGGTCCATATCCTTCATAAGTCTTTTCCTTAGATGCCCCAGAAGCAACACCTGCAGCTTTTGCAATTGCTCTTTTAATAACATCTGCTGGACACTGATCTTTTTTAGCACGTTCAATCACTCTTTTTAAACTTTGATTCATTTCAGGATCAGGAACTCCAGATTTCGCTGCTTGAAAAATTTCCTTTCCCCACTTCGCATATTTAGCTGACTTCATTGCAGCAGTTTTTGCCATTGAAGCGGCACGTACTTCATGTGCTCTTCCCATAGTATTACACAACCTTTCGATTTTTAAAAATAAAATTTACGAATAAATTATACACTAATATCCTTAATAATTCAACTAAATTATAATTTTGAAACAAAAGGAAAAAAGCATAATCCTATGCTTTTCCCTTATTTACAATATTTAATTAATGTTTTATACACTTTATCTATGTCAAATGGTTTCACAATGTAATCATTCATTCCTGCCGCGATACTTCTATCTTTATCTTCTTCATATGCATTCGCAGTCATCCCAATAATAACCGCATTAGGATCATTTTTCCGAATCCTTTTTGTTGCTTCTAACCCATCCATAACAGGCATCATAATATCCATTAAAACTATATCATATTGCGAATTATATTTTTCCACTGCCACTTGACCATTTATTGCAGTATCAACCACAATCCCTGCTGTAGAGAGTAAACTAATTCCTATTTCACGATTGATATCGTTATCTTCTACTAATAATATCTTTCGATGATTTAAAATGCTTAAATTCGTTTTTTCTTCTATTTTTTCTTTGCTTTCTTCTACAATTTCCAAATCTAAAGTAATAATAAATGAGCTTCCTACATTTTTCTTAGATTCAATTTTAATTGTTCCACCCATTAAATCAATAAATTTCTTAACAATGGCCATTCCCAAACCTGATCCATTTTTGGTTTCTTTTTCTTGAAAAAATGGTTCGTAAATTCGAGAAATAAAATCCTTTTCCATTCCACATCCAGAATCTTGAATTTTAAAAATAAAACGAGATAAAGTGGAATGAACTGGAATTTCTTTAACTTGAATTTTCACAATTCCATTTTTGTGAGAAAATTTAATAGAATTCCCTATGATATTGATAAGTATTTTTCTAAAATGCAAATCATCTAATAATACAAAACGATTTTTAATATCAATTTCTTGTTCCAAATGTATATTGTTTTCTACAGCTTGCCCAGATGCAATATCATAACAAATTTTTAAAGATTCTAATAAATCAACAGAATTATATTTCATAATATTTTTTCCGCTTTCAATTTTAGAAATATCTAAAATTTCATTGATTAAACTCAATAAATGAGTGGAAGTATCCATTATTTTATTTAAACAATCCATTGTTACTTCTTTTTCTTCTATATTGTTCTTCGCAATAATGGTCATTCCCATAATCCCATTAATAGGTGTGCGTATGTCATGACTCATGCTAGATAAATACCTTGATTTCGCTTTGTTCTCTTTGTAAGACTTTGAAGCATCCTTAAGACACACTGCTGTAATTAAAAGAATAATAAAACAAAACGTGCTTAAAATTGAGGTAAGAATGCGTATGGCCATAAGGTTTTTTTCTATTAAAAAACCAATATTTAAACTTACCAAAATTATAAACACGATAAATAAACTACTAATTAAAATGATTTTTTTCACTGCTTATCTCCCCTACTTCTAATAGATTCTTTTTTCATTATATAACAATATAGAAGATAAAACAAGTCTTTGTCGAACGATTAAAGAACATAATCATTAACTTAAGAACCATATTTCGACAAAAAAATATAAGGCGATTTTCTGCCTTATATTTTCATTTTTATTATTGTTCTAAAATTTTTTTACAATAATTTATAATTTCTTGATCTTTTGCATTTTTGAAAAAATAATTTTTGAAGTTAGGACGATTAATTGTATTTTTTAAGAATTCTTGATCGATTCTTTTTAAAATTTCAATCATAGGTGTATGTGTTATTTTTTTCACATCATCTAAAATTTTTTTATTCGTCTGTTCTGGAATTGCTCGCTCCTTTGGATATCCCTGTCCTCTTGGACCATTAAATAATTTTTCAAAGCAATATTCTAAATTTAATTCTGCACCCCAACCAAATCCTTTTGCGAAAGGAAATGCCGCACAGTTTCCATCATTTATTTGTCCAAACATATATGCATCAGAAGGATCAACAATTAATCCACATAAAACATTTGGAAACGAATTACAGGCAAGCATAGCTCCGCTTCCAGTTCCACATCCTGTAACAACAAAATCAGCAGCGGAAGAATTAAGTAGTATAGCAGCCAATAAGCCGTTTTGAACATAGGTTAAAGGTTGATCCTCTGCATTTATCATCCCATAATTATCTACGGTATGCCCGTATTTTGTTGCAACCTTATTTAATGTATTATAAATTAATTCATTTTTACTTGCTTGTGAGTTTTCATTGATTAATGCTATTTTCATTTTTTCTCCTTTATAAATTGTAAGGGGCGATTTAGAATCGTCCCTATCAGTTTTAGTTTGCTTTGCCAATACAGCCAAACATTTCCATTTTCTCTTTTACAGTTGCCTTAATTGCTTCTGTTCCAGGAGCTAATAATTTACGAGGGTCAAATCCCTTTTTCTCTTTATCTTTACCAGCTTCGATATAAGCTCTAGTTGCTGCTGCAAAAGATAATTGGCATTCTGTATTTACATTGATTTTACATACACCTAAAGAAATTGCTTTTTTAATCATATCTTCAGGGATTCCTGTTCCGCCATGTAATACTAGAGGCATGTTTCCGCATACATCCTTTATCTTTGCAAGAGTATCAAAATCAAGACCTTGCCAATTTGCAGGATATTGGCCATGAATATTACCAATACCAGCAGCTAGAATGTCAATTCCTAAATCAGCAATCATTTTGCATTGAGCTGGATCTGCTACTTCTCCACGACCAGTAACTCCATCCTCTTCTCCACCAATAGAACCAACTTCAGCTTCAACTGTAGCATTTAACTTTTTAGCTAAAGCAACAATTTCTTTTGTTTTTTCTACATTTTCTTTAATCTCATAATGTGATCCATCAAACATTACAGAAGAGTATCCAGCAGCCAATGCTTTTTGTGCTCCCTCATAAGTTCCGTGATCTAAATGTAAAGCAACAGGTACTGTAATATTTAAAGTTTCTATCATTGCCTTAACCATATCAGCAACAACTTTATATCCTGTCATATACTTATTAGCACCTTCAGATACTCCCAAAATTACTGGTGCTTTTAATTCTTCAGCAGTAAGAAGAATTGCTTTTGTCCATTCCAAATTATTAATATTGAATGCACCTACTGCATAATGGCCATCTCTAGCCTTTTCCATCATTTCTTTTACATTAACTAATGGCATATATTTTTCCTCCTAATAGTAATCTTACCGAATAATATTATATTACAATACCTTAAAAAATACAATGAAAATTAAAGATAATGTTTAGATTAAAGATATATTTCTCTTTAGTGTTTATAACAATTGGGAAACCCAATTTTATTATAGTTCTGTTACAAAAAATACCAACCACATATTTTGTAGTTGATATTAAAATTGTCTAAAGTCCATTTGTTATTGATTTATTATTTTATCAATTTTTCTAACATATTTTTTGTAATTACACCCTAGAGTAAATATCCAAGAGTCATTCATAAATATCTTATTCATTTTTTCATTAACTAAATAGAATACAACAAAAGTATCTACATTGTTAAAATAAAACAAATCTTCTTTTTGAAAAACATCATTAGTTTTCCCTAAAATAATTAATGTTTTCCATTTTGAAAAATTAGAATTATTTGTTTTTTCTTGTAGTTGATTTAATATTTGCTCTATAGATTCTTTTTCAATTAGTTCTTCCCAAAAAATCAAATATCTTTTATTAGCTAATAAATAACAACTTAATTCTGATTCAATTTTACATGTTAATGGGAATTCTTTAATTATTTTTTCTTGGATATTCATATTTTGCACCTTCTAATTAATTGTAATTAATGGATTGGGATATAATAGAGCTGGCATACTTGGATTAGGTTTAAAACCACCCCAATCAAATTTTCTTATAAAATTCACTACTCCTGAAATTCCTGCTCCAATTGCAGATTGCAATAATATCTTTTGACCATATGGCTTAAGAAATACACTCAAGAATTTTTGTGGCTTAAACCAACCTGAATTAGTTGGCACCAACTTACCCCCTATATAATTACCAAGCAATGTTGCACCAAAATTAAGTCCGAAATCTAAAAGAGTTTCCCATCCAACTTCTTCTCCTCTAATAAGAGTTTCAATTGTGTCTACACCAGTTTGAACAAGTGCACTTGCACCTGCAGCAATAAATATTGATGATCCACCAGTAGGCATTGCTAGACACAAAGCTAATGCATTAACGCCAGTGCCTAAGGCGGCTCCTGCAACTCCTCGCCATAATTCACTTCCCGTTGCACCTGCTAGAGCATTTGAGACCAATTGAACTGTTCCACCTATTAATGATGATCCAAGGGTAATTACAATTAATGCTGCAATACCAAAAGAAATTGCAAAATGTCCACTAGGGTCTATCTTATTCACAGGGTCATTGTTACAATAAGCATATAAATTCATACCATTAATACTACTCGGGTCTAAATACTCAATAGAATCTGCATTTAGAAACCTACACCATTCTGGATTGTAATAACGTGAGGTTACTAGATATAGACCGGTTTCTACGGGTTTCTTACGAATACCCACACTAATAACCATTGAACTCTTCTATTTCTATTTTACTATAAATATAAAAAAGTTTCAATTTGAATTAAATGGAAATGAAATCAATGTATAGTTAATGTGTTGTTTTTTGTTGCAAAATCTTCAAAAAATTCGGCAGGATAAGAAAAGTGCAACACTTTTGTATTTTAAACAATTGGGAAACCCAATTTTATTCTTGTTCTGCCACAAAAAAAATACCAACCACAGTAATTTGTAGTTGGTATTAAAATCGTCTAAGGTCCATCTATTATATTAAATTATTTTTTCTTGGATATTCATATTTTGCACGTATAATCACCTTCTAATTAATTGTTATTAATGGATTCAGCTTAAATAAATTAAATTTCCTATTTGCAGTCTAGATTGTTCTTTCAAAGAAATACATCTCTTACTATATTGGTGACTATTATTTGAACTTTTTTGATTGCACTTAATTTACTATTAATACCTATCAAACTTGATATGAATAAATCCATAGACTAGTAGGAGTTACACCATTATATGATTCCCTTACTTAGTGTCAAGTTGATAATAATTCTTCTTATTACTTGACTATTCTTTTTATTTTATTTTTTACAATAATAGATACAATACTCCAAAACTCTTTATCATAATTATAAAAGAATCCTTTTACCCCTCTTTTAGCCTTTTTAATTTCTAACAATTTTTGTGGTTCTTCTATATATGGATCGATATGATAATTTTCCATTTTATAAATCAAATTTATATCTAACTCATTAAATTGCGCCCATACATAAATTTTGACCTTAAAATCATCATTATAAAATAAATATGTATCACCATAATTATTTTCGAATGAATATGAACATTTATATTCATTTAACAAATAATTAAATGCGTTTACTAAATTTTTGTTCTCCACAAAAATCATCTCCTAAAAATCAAAATGATATATCCACTTCCATATATTACGACTTTTCCAAATTCCTAATGCAATTCTTTCTGCAATATAACTTGAACTTCTAATTAAGCGAGTAGAATCAATTCCAATATCTATAACTTTATAACCACTTCTTAATTTTCCATATAGCCATGCAATATTTGATGCCTTTCCGCCAATTTCGGCTAATACCTTTCCACCTTTGCCCAATCTAGAAAGTTTATCATATGCTTGAAAACCATCATATAAATTATCCGTTGCATTCACAAATTGTGAAACCGTCTTAACACGAGTCATTGTTTCTCCCACAACAGTTACTTTGCAAAAATCAGAAATATCATCTGCTACATCAGCAAGTTTAACAACTTGTCCACCACTACCAGTAACAAATGGAATAGCTGCAAATGCGATATCTGCTCCTAGAGCAACCCAATTTTTCCAATCTTTGTATCCATCATTAACGCATAGGTTATAAATATCCCACCCAATAAATAATATGTCAAATACGGTATCCCAAAAATGTCCTGTTGGGTCATACTTGTTTATAGGGTCATTGTTACAATAAGCATATAGATTCATACCATTAATACTACTAGGATCTAAATACTCAATAGAGTCAGGAGATATAAATCTACACCATTCAGGATTGTAGTATCTTGTGGTTACTAGATATAGACCGGTTTCTATATCATAGTAATACCCTTTATATCTAAACGGATTATATACCCCTATCGTAGAAGCTAAACTACCTGTTATTGATATAATCTCCCCATAGGCACTATATTTATATTTTACCACAAGATTCCCACTATCGTCTATAATTCCTAAGATGTTTTTTCTGTTACAAAAAATACCAACCACAATTTATTTTGTAGTTGGTATTAAAATTCGTCTAAAGTCCATTTGTTGTATTAAATTACATTATTACTACTTTTAAATTATATTATTTATTAAGAATCGAAAATTTTAATTAACCACAGTGGGCATTCTGAAAATCCATATTTATCTAAATTTGGCAATTGAATATTGAATACTTTCTTTGCAAAATCGTATTTTGAATTTTTATCAATCAAAGAGTCGATAGGAATATATTTTTTCTTGTCTTGGTCTACATATGCATAAGATACTTCTCCTCTATCCCACATGATAACTATATACCCTTCCTCCGATTTATAAATATCAACCTTATTACCAAAATTTTTTTTATCAAAATATGATTTTATTAATTGCATTAAAACAGCCTCCTTATTAACTCTGACAAATCTGTTGTCCACTGATAACCCAATTCTAATAAATAATTTATCTCAGCGTATAACGTTGAATCTGGACCAATTGTTCTATTAGGAAAAACTGCAAAATTTGCCCCCAATTTGGCACAATCATCTAAAAATTTAGAGTTTATTGTCCAACGCTGGATAGCAGTCATAGATTCATAATCAGCAGGTGAAATCTGATAAAATCCAAAACCAAACTCTCCCGCCATAGCCACATATCCAAAATGTCCTAAAGCAATTGTATCTTTTATAGCGAAGATATGCCCGCCTAGAAAAGAAAGTCCTTTAATACCTGTTAATGCCGATACAAAATGACCAACTCCCGCTCCTAAAGCACCGCCGGCAAATCCTCCGCCAACAATTCCAAGCATTGTCCAACCAGCAAGTTCCCAGCCTTCGGCTCCACTTTTTTTGGCAATATCATATGCTACAACGCCACCTGCAGTTGCACCCACAACTGCACCTATAATTAAACCTAATACCGTTAATGAAATTGCAAAATGTCCACTAGGGTCAATTTTGTTCACTGGATCGTTGTTACAATAAGCAAATAGATTCATTCCATTAATATTACTTGGGTCTAAATACTCAATAGAATCAGGGCTGATAAACCTGCACCATAAAGGGTTATAATATCTACTATTACAATAATACATATCACTTTCTATATCATAGTAATACCCTTTATATCTAAACGGATTATATACCCCTATCGTAGAAGCTAAACTACCTGT
Organism: uncultured Anaeroplasmataceae bacterium; assembly: GCA_910584005.1. Taxonomy (GTDB): domain Bacteria; phylum Bacillota_I; class Bacilli_A; order Acholeplasmatales; family Anaeroplasmataceae; genus Pelethenecus. The sequence goes on from CAJTXR010000003.1 coordinate 49,311, forward strand.
TATTGATATAATCTCCCCATAGGCACTATATTCATATTTTACCACAAGATTACCACTACTGTCTATAATCCCTAAGATATTCTGTAACCAATCTCTTATATAGAAATACTTAGTATCATTATTGTATATAAATCCATAAACTTGGTTATGTTCATCATATAAATAATCTATTCTATATCCAGGAGCCAATTCTGTAATTAATTGATCATTATCATAAAAATACCGATAAACAAATCCATTAACTACCTTTCCTGTTCTTAACCCTTGTTCATTGTAGCTATAGGTTGTCATTGCTCCATTAGAATGTGTAATCTTAACTAATTTTCTTCCTTCCCATTCATATGTGTTTCCATTATAGCTAACTGGATATAATGAATTTGTACCATAGGTTATTTCTTTCCCATCAACACTGTTTAATCTTCCAATCGAATCATACCTAAATACTTTTTGACCAGCCTTAGTTATATTTCCATTACTATCATAATCATATATTGTTGAATTATCTCTTCTTAAATTCCCTCTATCATTATATTCATACGAATGTGATCCAAAGATTGTATCTTCAATCCATGTGATGTTTCCAACTGAATCTGGATTATATTTTCTTTCTACTACCCTATTTCCATAGGTTATGGTTTCTTTATCTATAAATCCGGTAATATGACTTGTAGATATATTCCCCTTCTTATATTGATACTTATGTGTAAGTATATTGGTTCTATCTAAGTTGATTTCTGTTTTTTGAAGCATTCCTAGCTCATCATAAATTGATAATTTTGTGGTTTCTTTAACGGCATTAGAAATTGTATCTAGTTCTTCTTTTTCACTATATTTATCCTGTGTAACTAACATTTCAATTTGACCAAAAAGTGAATGACTTGTTTCGTATTCCACAATGTTATCTTTAATGATTTCAGTTTCAAAACATCTTCCTACAGATAAATAAAACATGTCATAGTTTTCAGCGATTTCTTGTTCGATAGAATATGTAGCACCATTTAAATATGCTTCTACAAAAACATAAGTTCCCTCTGATGTAAATCGATCTTTAAACGATAAACCAACGGTATGCCACTGCCGGCTTGAAAAATATAAATTGGTTTTTGTAGATACTCCATCAATTTCTATATAGATGTATTTATCTTGACCACGATATAATCCTATCCTTTGTTCTCCTACATCTTTTATTTCAAAGAAATACTGCTTCTCTCTATCTTCTTTTATAAATACTCTCATTAAAATTGTGCCTGCATCTGCTGTATCTAAATCATATTCTAATTGATATCCATCTGCCACATAGGCATATCTTTTACTTTGGGGATTATATTGAAAGGTTCGGTCCTTATCGGTTGGACTTACTCTTCTCACTTCATATCCAATAGGGCTAATCCCGGTTAGTGATTTTAAATTGTTTTGTAAGGGATAGATTTTATAGTTTTTCATGGTATCTGTAATTGGATAAGTCGTTGTGTTACTATAATCAACTCCATCTGAGTCTAGTTGGGTTGAATAGAATAAATAATCCTTTGATAATTGATAAATTCTTTTCATCTCTGTTCTTGAGATATGCGTTCTACACCCAATCATCAAGGCTGTAATTCTACAGTTTAATTCCATATTGCCTGTTGTTCCATTGAACCGATACCCAATATGATAGATTCCTCCTTCTATTGTTACAAGGTGATTGATACAATCTTTTTTTATTTCTTCATTTAAATATAGTTCATATATGAACTGTTTTGCATACCCTTGTCCATCATCACGAGAAATAAAATTGAGTCCAAAAAAGTTCCATTCATTTAGTTTAATTTTAGATTCTATTGAATCAACAAACATACTACCATTGGTTGTCTTAAACTCTATTGTTACTTTATTATTTGTATCAATATATACTCCTATATAACAGGAACCTGATTGGGTATAAAATAAATATCTACGAGTAGTTGATGATTCTATTGGATAAAACCATAAGGCAATACTTCCATTATTATCATATATTGTGCTTTTAGGAGGAGTATAACAAATCGGATTTGAGTTTCCACATAAAATACAAGGGACCATGCCTGCTCTTGTATAGGAAACTAAAGTTTCCTTACCTGTTTTATAATTATATGGCTTACAAGAATATTGTCCGTTTTTTAACTCGGCATTTTTATTAAATATCGTTCCTAACATATTTGTTTTGCCTTGTAAATAGCCTATGAAATTTTCAGGACTAAATCCTTTAGAATTAGATATAGGACAAAAGGATTCAATAAGCATATTAGAATCTAGGGTTCTTTTCTTTTGAATGATTTCACCTAATGAATTATATTGGTAGTTTAGAATAGCGTCATTTGTTGTTACTTTTATAATCTGATCCTCTTGATTGTATGCATACTCTTTTACTAAGTTTCCTTCACAATCTTTAACCTGAATTACTCGATTGTATTGATCATACTCATATTGGTATTTTAAAATTCCGTTCAATTTAATTTCTTTAATATTATATTTAGAATCATAAATAAATTGTACTGTGTCTTCAGAATCCCCATAGGTTTGACTTTGAATCAACCCTGTTTTCAAATCATACACATAACTAACTATCGTTATACCATTCATTTTTACCTTATTAATATTTCTAAATGAATCATAATCAAATTGATAAAGAGTGCCATTAGGAAGCGTAATTGTTTCTAAGTTATTCTTTGAATCATAGGTATAATTTACTTCATCTTGATTATTAAATATTATCTTTGTTAGATTATCAAAGGCATTATAGCTATACTCTGTCACTATAGATAGGGCATCTGTAATCTTTTTTATTTTTCCAAATGGATCATATTCATACCTTGTCGTACTTCCTAATTCATTTGTTTGAGTGAGTAGTTTTCTTCCCCTACTATCATATGTGTTTGATGTTTCTATTTTCTTTGTTCCACTTGCATTCTTGAAAATTTTTTTGGTCATATTGTTGTTTTCATCATAGGTTTGTTCTAATGTTCCACCATATGCTGTAAAGGCTTCGGTCATATTTCCTTTTTTATCATATATATAATGGCATAATGAGGAATCTTTTCCAATACTATAATCAGGTAATCCACTGGAATTATACCCGACAAAATTGGAGCTGTTATGAAACTTAACCTCAGTTCGATTTCCATTACTATCGTATTGAAATGATGTTCCATAATGCTTTTTTATGATTTGTATGCCACCAAGAACAATAGATGCATTTCCGGTTAATGTGATTGTAAGTGTTACTTTATAAAACCCTTTTAAAGAGTTTATTCCTAATGTCAACAACTCAAAACAATCATCGGGACTCTTCTTTTTAAACCAGCCTATATCGTATCCATCAGCTGATAATTTCACCTCTACTCGTGAATTAATGCTATAGGGCGTGATTTGTTTTCCCCAAAGGACAGCCGTTATGGAATCATTTCCTAACCCTTGAATATAACAGGAATAACTTAAGTTCCCTGTCCCTGATACTAAATAGGCATCTTCTATTATCCCTGAATAAAGTGGGTCTACTTCAGCTTTTTCTGGTGTGCTTATTCCACTTGTTTTACTAAACTGAAGAATGCTTGGAGTTTTACTTTCTTCTTTGTTTTTTACAGAAATGGGGGAGCTTCTGCTTATCAATTGTTTTGTTTTAGGATCGTATTTGGTTTGAACTACATTTCCTTCTTCATCTAGCTCAAATAATGGAAAATGATTCTCATCAAAATAAATATATATTTTCTTTCCATCTTCATCCGTAACTGTCGTTCTTCTTTCTTCATAAAAAATTGTTGTTTCTCTGGCGTTATCTATACTGTTATTCACTACTTCTACAATTTTTGTTACTTGTTGATTCGTAAATGTATATATTGCATAATCCTTTAAGATTTCATCTGCGATTCTTATTTCATTTGCTCTATACTGGATGCTTAATTCTTTTACTTTAGATCCTTCTTTATAATATCTGATTGCCGTAAGTTCTTGGTTCGTATTATATTCTATATTAACCCTATATAATATAGCTCCATCTTGTTTATATGTTACTTCTGTTTTTAATTGGTTTTCTCCTTTAAATTCTAGCTCTGCTCCTTTGCCATTTTCCATTTCTGTTTCTGATATATGAATCCAATGTCCATTTTGGTATTGAATCATCGTTGGATAAAACGTATAAGTTTCATCAAAATACAGCGAATTGCCTTGTTGATCGATGATTTGATAGTTTTCATATTCTCCATCCCCAATATCAACGGTATCTTTTTTTAATGTACATCGATTTTCAATACAATAGTAGCTCCCATCTTTTTGTTTCTCATAGGTGCTTGTGCTTCCGTCTGCTTCTATCACATCGATTTGATTGTTGTTGGTTTCTATTATATTTTGGTATAAGCTTAGTTTAAAACCTTTCCCAAAATTTCCTCGTTTTTCTTTATCTTGGTGGTTCCATACTAAATTTATTCCCATCGAATTTGGCCCTTGGGTCGTAATTAGCGGTATCACTAGGTGTAGATTCGCATTTTCCTTATTCAAATTTATATATGCACTTGCAACATTGCCAATCGTATTTTGAATTTGCTTTGTATAACTTCTTAATCCTTCATTTGCCATTTTCATTTTTCTCCTTTTTGTTTATGTTTTTTATCATTTGTTTGATTATTTCGTTTCCTCCTGTCGATGCTAACCCACTTACTATCCCTACGGCGATTGCCATAAATGGATTTGTAGTTCCCAATAATGTTTCAGGACTAACATAATAAATCATGAGCCCAAGTGCTCCTCCTATGCTTCCTACTAATATAGGAATGTACTTATATCTTTTTTTCTTTCTTAAAATTAACAGTTTAATTACTTCTCCTATTAAATAACAAAGAATCGTTATGATAGGGATACTCATATATTCCATTTTTTTCATCTCCTTATTTTATCTAAGATCTTAAATTCAAATTATTAGGTGCGACCTAATTCATACTCATTTTATAATGAAAATAAGAAATAGACACTTGAAAATCTAAATTGACAAAAAACATGCTTAAAAATATTTCTTTAAGCATGCGTATTCCTCATTTGTATTTATCAACTTCCTCGTATATTCATCAATCATTAATTTGATTTTTAATATTTTGTTACTACTGATACTGTACAAATTTGATATATCCAAATAGGTATAGGGTTGTTCTTCTATATATAAACAATAAAATACATCGCTAAATATCTCGTCTGTAAAATCATCAAAGTAATATAAAGTTTCATCAATACAATTTAACAATTGTTTTACAATTTGAAGGCTTTTCTCTCTTTGAAGAATTCGATCTAAAATAAAATCCTTTCTCATGATTTCACCTCCTCCTTGAGAAGTGAAACCATATTAAAAAATATTATCCTACATCCAATTTACACGTTCTCGTTAAAATTTTACAAGAAACGACAAAATATAACCATGATGTAGACTTAGTATACGTTTTATAAAATAAAAAAACGAACATAAAACTATAAGTTTAAATGCTCGTTTTTCAAATGCAAATTTTATATTCTATTATTTAATCCAAAACCTCTAATCGCTCAATCCATTTCATTTCTCCAACATAATCGGAAAAAGCATTTTGATTAATAGGCTTAGAAAAGTAATATCCTGACCCCAAATGAATTCCTTGTTTTTCAACATAACGCAATCCAGAATCATTTTCAATCCCTTCTGAAACTAACGTTTTGTGATGGGAAGTTATAAATTCTTTTAAAGATTCTAAAAGTTTTTCTTTTGTAAAATTATTGTCTATATCCTTTAAAAAATCTCTACCTAACTTAACGATGTCAATTGGCCCTTTCTGTACAGATATTATGGATTGTCCATCCAAACTAAATCCATCTACTGCTACATTAAATCCAAAATTTTTTAAAGTTTTAATATTATCTTCTAAAACACTAATTTTTTCATATACCATAAAATTGGTAACCTCAAACACGATTCGCTTAGGATTCGCATTTAATTTTTTGGCAATTCGGATTAAATTCCGTGCCAAATTTTTATTTAATAATTGTTTTGTTGAAAGATTCAAAGAGAAAATCAAGGGAAGGTTGGGAAATTTTTTCAACATCGCCTGTTGGAATTTAATCATCTGTGTAATTCCCCATTCTCCAACCCAATGAATATCACCAGATTGTTCTAAAAGACTAATAAAATCTTTAGCAGCAACCACACCTCTGCTTGGATGATTCCAACGCATTAATGCTTCTGCTCCATAGATGGTTTTCTCTTCAAAATTAATAATTGGTTGATAATATAAAACGAATTCCTTTCGCCAAATTGCTTCTTTTATTTCTTTATAACAAGCCATATTTTCTCTTTCCTCATCGAGTAAAGATGCATAATATGTTGTGGCTTTATTTCCACCTTCTCTTTTGGAAACATATGTCGTTACTTCTAGTCCTGATAATATATCATTTAAACTATCTCCAACCTGTGGGTATGTTGCCACACCAATGGATGCGGTTATAACCATTTGATCTTCTTCAAAAATATTAATTGGTTCACGAACGTTATCTAAAATTTTTTTACATAAATTGTCATTATGAATACTATTGTTTTCTTCTTTAATAAAAATCAGAAAATCATCTTTATTTACATTAGCGATTTTTGCCTCATGTGGTAATAAATTTGCAATACGCTTCGCTATTATTTTCAAGGCATCTTCACAAGTTTTTTGTCCATAAACATCTATAAAAGAATGAAAAGAGTCTAAATCAATATATATAAAAGAAGCTGAACCAAAACGTTGATTCTTTTTGATATACGCATTGATGTCTTTCATCATTTCTGTCTTTGTAATCGCACTATCTATTAACTTATTGTTTTTTTCTTGATAGGTCATCCATAACTTCTTTCCTAAGAAAAAGAACAAAATAGAAAGTCCTCCTATACCGAACACACAAACAAAAACGATTAAAATGGTTATTCCTACACCGCTACTGAAAATCATCATGTCCATTCTCCAAAAATTTTGTCATATTATAATATAAGTATATACTTAAAAATAACAATAGTCAAAGGCTAAACGGCTGGTTTTTTAAAAAACAATAAAAAAAGTTGCAAAAATTGCAACTTAAATAATTGTATGCTTGAAAAATTTTCCAAATATACGTTTAATAGGCGAAACAGTCATGAACGCAGTTGGATCTGTTGCACGAATGATTTCTGCTGCCTTTTGTAGCTCATAAGAAGAGATAATCATAAAGATGTCATACTTTTCTTCGTGTGTGTAAGCACCTTTCACCTCAGCTAATGTACATCCTCTTTGAATTCCTTCTAATAAAGCCTGTGAAACTTCTTCTGCTTTATTCGATATAACATCAATACGTAAGTAATTATAAGCCGTATGAATTTTATCTACAACTAGATTGTTAATTATAATATAAATAAACGTATAAAGAGTAATATCCCAGCTCTTTTCAATTACGCCACCAGCTATAATTGCTAAAATTATGTTCACAATCATAGAGAACATACCAATGGATATGTTTTTCTTTAAAGCAAGAGCTTGAGCAATAATATCTACTCCACCTGTAGAGGTGCCATATCGTAATGCAAGTCCAATCCCACATCCACAAATCAGCCCTGCTATAACACCCAGAAAAAATTTATCGTTTGGATTAATACCAAAATCTACGAAAATCCAATCCCATCCCATTGTCCAAAAGGATTGTACTGCAACAGATATCATCGTAAAAATAACAAAGCGAGGAGAAACTTTTTTAGCTCCGTAAATACATAACGGAATATTCGCAACTAATGTGAAAACACCAATAGGTATATTCACATTGATTGTAGCAAAAGCACGATTTAAAATTTGTCCCAACCCTGTAAGCCCAATCGAAATTAAATTTGCTGGTTCAAGGAACCAAACTACCGCAAGAGAATAAATTGTTGAAGAAAATATTACAATTATTCCTCTAAATAAATCGTCATAAACTTTCTTTTTTCTCATATTATCCAATTAGATCTCCAGGATTTAATTGTTCGATATTTAGTAATTCTAATTTTGAATCATTCAAATTGGAAGCACATAATAACATTCCTTTGGACTCTTCACCTCGTAGAACAATCGGTTTTAAGTTTTTAACCACTACAACTTTTTTACCGATTAATGTTTCTGGTGAATAGTATTTTGCAATACCTGAAACAATTTGGCGGATTTCTGTACCTATATCTACTTTAAATACTAATAGTTTATCTGCTTTGGGATGCTTTCGTGCCTCTATTATTTGACCGACAACGAGCTCAATTTTTTCAAAATCTTCTATTGCAATTTCTTCTTTACCAGAGATTTGTTCTTCTGCTTTTTTATTTTCTTTTGCAAGAACAATATCTAAAACATCCTTATTTAGATCAAGTCGTCTGAAAAGAACTTCAGCTTCCCCTAAACTATAAGATTCTTGCCTACCAAATTCTAAAGTATCAAATGAAGTTAAAGTCGTTTGAATTTGCTTATAAACCTTTTGAGCAGTTTCTGGCATGATCGGTTCAAGTAAGCTAGATGAAATACGAATCACTTCTAATAAATGATATAAAACATTACTTAAAACACTCTGTTTTGCTTCATCCTTTGCTAAAACCCAAGGTGCAGTATCATCAATATATTTATTGGATGCCCGTAATAATTTCATTACAATTTCAATAGCATCTGCAACCTTAAAGGAATCCATAAGAACCATATAGTCCTCTTTTGTTTTATAAATCAAGGATTCTAATTCTGAATCATATTCACTAGCCTCTCCCTTTAAAACTGTTCCAGCAAAATACTTTTTTCCCATCGCTATCGTACGATTAACTAAATTTCCAAACGTATTTGCCAAATCTGAATTTGATTTTTCACAAACAAGTTCATAAGTAATATTTCCATCTGAAGCAAAAGGAATTTCATGTAATACATAATACCTTACTGCGTCTACACCAAACAATTCAACTAAATCATCCGTATAAATTACGTTCCCTTTGGATTTAGACATTTTTCCATGATTCATTAATATCCAAGGATGACCAAAAACTTGTTTTGGAAGTGGTAATTCTAAAGCCATTAATAAAATTGGCCAATAAATTGTATGAAATCGTAAAATATCCTTTCCAATTAAATGAATATCACAAGGCCAATTTTTTTCAAATAACGGATCGGATGGGCGATCAAAATGATACCCAATTCCTGTTATATAATTTAATAATGCATCTATCCAAACATAAATTACATGCTTAGAATCAAATTGAACAGGAATCCCCCATGTATAAGAGGTACGTGATACACATAAATCTGGAAGGGGAGCACTTAAAAAATTATGGAGCATTTCATTTTTTCTAGACTCTGGTTGTATAAAATTAGGATGCTCTTTTATATGCTTTATTAAACGTTCTTGATAAGGAGCCAATTTTAAGAAATAAGCCTCCTCTTTCATTGTTTGAACCTTAGCTCCACAATCTGGACAACACCCATTAACTAAATCCTTTGTTGTAAAAAAAGATTCACAGTCCACACAATAATTTCCTTCATATGAACCTTTATAGATATCCCCTTTATCATAAAGTCGCTTAAAAACTTTTGCAACCTCTTGTTCATGATAAGTATCTGTTGTACGGATAAAATGATCATAATCAATATTGACCAATTTATAAATCCGTTTAATTTCATCCGAAATACGATCTACATGTTCTTTAGGCGAAATTCCTTGAGCCTTTGCTTTCATTTCTATTTTTTGTCCATGCTCATCAGTTCCAGTTTGAAAATAAGTATCAAATCCACTTTTCTTTTTATATCGTACAATCGCATCAGCTAAAATCGCTTCATATACATTTCCAATATGTGGCTTTGAAGAAGTATATGCTATTGCGGTTGTTAAATAAAATTTTTCTTTCACAAAAACCACCCCTTAAATGATTCTAATTTATTATACAACATTCTGTTTGTTTTTTCATCTCTTTTTTATGGAATAAACAAAAAGCCCCAAAACCGAGAACTTTTGAGGCTTTCCATTTTCTTTTTATACAATTTCCAATTCTTGCAAAATTAACGCTTAGAGAATTGTGGAGCACGACGTGCTTTCTTTAAACCATACTTCTTACGTTCTTTAACACGTGGATCACGTGTTACTAAACCTGCTGGCTTTAATACTGCACGATATTCTGGATTAACTTCCATTAAAGCACGAGTGATTCCTAAACGAATTGCTCCTGCTTGACCGGTTAAGCCTCCACCATATACGTTAACTAAAATATCAAACTTACTTGTTGTTTCTGTTAATTCAAGTGGTTGTAGTACATCTAGACGAATTGCTGCTGAAGGAATATAATCCTCGAAAGGACGATCATTAATTGTGATAGTCCCTTTACCTGAACGTAAATATACGCGGGCAACAGAGCTTTTACGACGACCTGTTCCAAGATATTGAACTAATTTCTTTGCCATTAACTTTTCCTCCTATTATGCCTTTACTACGAATTCTACTGGTTTTTGAGCAGCATGTGGATGTGTGCTAGAAGCATACACATACAATTGCTTTCTCATTTGATCTCCTAATTTAGTATGAGGTAGCATACCATAAATTGCATGCTCTACCATTCTAGTAGGATAATTTTTCATCACAGTTTCAGCAGTTAATGTTCTTAAACCACCATTGTACTCTGAGTGATTACGATAAAGCTTGTCTTGCCACTTATTTCCAGTTAATTTGATTTTGTCAGCGTTAATTACGATGACATTATCTCCGCAGTTTACATGTGGAGTATAAGTTGGTTTATGCTTTCCTCTTAATAAAGAAGCTACTACAGTTGCTAAACGTCCTAATGTTAAACCAGCTGCATCTACAACATACCAACCATGTTGTACAGTTTGATTGTTTGCCATGAATGTATTATTCATATGTTTTCCTCCTAAGTTATTGTTCATAATTTAGGGCAATTGTGGATAATTGCTTAAAAATGTACCATTTAGCATTGTACACAAAAAAATTATAAATGTCAATGTTTTTTTAATGAAACAAGATAAATTATATAATTTGTTTCTGTTCATTGTTTATCTCATTTCTTTTTTGTATTGTTCAACCAACCAATCTGCCTTTTGAACAAATTCATTTAAATCAGCCCAACAATTTAATTTAGCTCCACTAGCTTTGGCATGACCTCCACCACCATATTCGTTAGCCAAAAGATTTACTGCAGGACCTCTTGAACGTAACCGAATACGTATTTCATCATTTGGATATTCTAATAAAATCGCCCAAACTGGACAAAAATCAATGGTTGAAATCGTCGAAACTTGAGCGGCAGCATCTTCATCGCTCACACCAAACTGTTCAATTTCATTTCGTTTTAAGGTTATATATGCAAATCCATGTTCCGTTATTTTAAAATTAGATAAAATATATCCCTTTAATTTTAAAGTTTCCATCGTTTCAACTGAAAGATGATTATCAATATCACTTAAATTTACGCCATGACTTACAAGCTCTGCCGCCGCCATAAATGTACGTTCATTTACACTATCATATTTAAATCTGCCAGTGTCCGTAGATATACCCACATATAAAGCTGTTGCAGCTTCTTTAGTTAATTTCCATTCCCTTTGGTATTTCATATATAATTCTGTAATAATTTGAGCACAAGCAGGTGCTGTAGTATCAACATATTGATAATCTCCATAATCTTCTACTGGAATATGATGATCAATTTTAATTACTTTTTCTGCTAAAGTAAATCTAGAATCCGATAACCGATCACTTACTGCACAATCTAAACAAATCGATAAAGCATGATTAAAATGCTTATCTTCAATCAATTCAGGTCGACCAATAAAAGATACAAATTCACTAGTTTCCCCTGTAATATAAATATTCTTTTTTGGATAATTTTCTTTCAATAAATAATATAATCCATACTGACTACCAATACAATCTCCATCTGGTCTTATATGTCCATGTAAAATAATCGTGTCATATTGTTCAATCCATTCTTTAATTTTTTCCATATTTCCTACTTTCCGCCTTCTGGCCATGTTCGCATTTTTCGTTTTTCCCCATTCAAAATTATAAAGGAGTTAAACCATTCTGTTTCTTTTAATATTATATAATGATTTGAACAAGTTGTAATTACCTCATTTCTATTATTTAATGTAACTACAATTGTTCCGTTCATTGATTCAAATCCTGTAACTTTAGGATATTCTTTCCCTTCTTTATTTGTGGCAATTTCATAAGTCGCCAATGTGGTAATATAAACACGATTTGTATATTTCGCGATCCGATTTATAAAATCCTGAGTTGGAAACATATTATCCATATTATCTGTATATTCACTAGATCCTGCACAACAACAAACACAAACAACTTCAGGCGTAATTTTTGATAACAATATTTCATTAGATGAAGTTTTTGATCCGTGATGTCCTCCTTTAAATACTTTACAATGAGGAAGGTTATTTTTTTCTACTAATGATTCTTCTCCTTCCTTTTCTAAATCCCCTGTAAATAGAAAATGATTGTTCCCATAAGTTAGTAAAACACAAACCGAATAATTATTTTCATCCGACGATTTTTCATAATAATATTTTTGATCTAATATTTCAAACTGAATTGTATCTGTTAATTGATATTTTTTAGATGCTCCAGAAGTACCCTCTATACAATCCTTTGCAGTAAAATGCTTGGCTCCTAAAGTAACTTCATTATCTCGCTTAGTTTCATAATTTTTAGATATTTGACTTGAGGTATTTTTTAAAGCATAATCAATAATCACTCCACATTCATATAAATCAAATATTCCTGGATTAGCGTTTGTTCCTACAAATCCAGAAATATGATCCTCATGAGCATGAGTTGCAATAACATATTCTAATTTTCCATCTGTACAATAATCTTTTATATAATTATGAATTGTAGTTGAACTTGAGGCTCTTGAACCAGCATCAATTAAAATATCAATATCTCCTGCCTTTATATAAACTGAATCTCCAGCATAGTGATTCCCTAATTCCAAGAAATGAATGGATAACTCTCCATCGATAAAAACAGGATCTTCAAATGGAATCCATTTCGCATAAAGCGTGATTGACTTAGAAATTTCTTTTCCTAAATCAACTTTCTTCGTACATGCTTCATCTTCATACCACCCTTTAAATTCCCATCCCTCTACTGAATCTAAAACTGGTAAATCATTTGGAATCTTTTTAATTTTTTCAATTGCTTCAGGCTCTACTCCATGACCGTTTACTTCAAAAGTTATTGTATACGTTTCTTCTTTTGAAGAAGGAAAATGAATCTTTCCCGTAGAAATCAAGAAAATCAAAACAATACCCATAAGGAAAAGAATACCAAATATCAAAAATACAATTCCTTTATGACTCTTTTTACCCTCATCCTCAACTTTAAAAATAGTTTTCTTTTCGGCCGCTTTTTTGGTTGCGTAAGCAATTGCTTCTGCTTTAGAGTCACAAACCTTACTTGCTCTTTTCTTCCCCTTTTCTTTTACAATCCAATTTCCATTTTTATTTTTTGTTACAATGTACATAATTTATTCCTCTAATTTTCTTTTTATAAATAAAGAATATATTTGTAATCCAAACGATTCTCTAATTTTCCTCTTTTTAAATACATACCTTGATCTATAATTTGAAACCCACATTTCTCCATTACTCTTTTAGATGCTGTGTTTTCAATATCAACTGTTGCTGTTACCTTTTGAATTCCTTTGTCTTTGGCATATAAAACTAGTGCATTTACCATTTCTGTTGCATAACCTTTATTTTGATACTTTTTATGAACACAATAAGCAATATCAAAACTTTCATTATTTAAACTCGGTATAAAACTACACGTTCCTATTTTTTCATTAGTCGATTTTAATTCTGATATTAGATAACAGCAAGTTTTATCTTCCCCTAAGGATTCAATTAGTTTTAAATAAGATGGGTCTATTGTTTTCATGGCAGCATCTGCCAAATATTGCCCCATTTCTTCATCATTCCATATTCCAATAGCAAATAAAGCATCTGATTTTAAAAAACCACGAATCCTTAAGTTTTTTGTTTCTAAATTTGTTATTTTCATTTTTTACTCCTTTATTGATTTGGATATAATAAATTAACCCAATCTGGATAGTCAATAAAAGGGTTTCTATTTCCTTGTAGAGAGTAAATTATTTCATTTCTTTGTTTTTCCTTTTCGCTCACAGGATCCATTTTATGCCACTGGAGTAAAACATTTAAATATCCAAGCTGTCCTGTTTTATTTGAAGATGAGCTTGTTGTTTGATTCACTAAACTTAAAACCAATTCATTAGGATCCGCATACCGCACAACCATATAAAACATAGCTCTTGCGATATCTCCTTTAACCTCATCCCTTGGTTCAAAAAAGGTAGAATTCCATTTGTTTCCGTATGAATCTGAATTTCCATTCTCCACATAATTAAAATCTTTATTTCCACGAGTCGCATTGATATTTTTTTCAGAAGCAAATAAATGATGGATATCCGTATATGCAGCATAATCTTTACTACTAAATCCATGACTATTTGGCCACATATGCTCTCGGTTCCAGATATTTGTCCCGCTACTTCCCTTATCCTGATTTGCTTTTGGAATAGAACGACCCGTATAAATACAAAGAATATTCTCTTGATTATTTGGATCCTCATCTATTTTCTTTAAAGCATCCCAAACTCCTGGGGTATAAGATAATTGGGTTTTGTGAGTCTTCTTTAAAAGCGTATGTAAAGTTACTTTAAATGTATGATCTAAATGTCCATTCATACTTATATAATAATCTATGTAATCTGTGATTTTATCCCATTTTGCAGTCAAGGTGATATTTTTAGTAACTGGAGTACTGAAATTGAATTGTGTATCATCAACAAACCAACCTAAAAATTTATTGTAATCTTTTTTAGGAGTTTCAGGCTCATCAAAATAATAATTATTTCCAACTTTTACTGCGGTAATGGAACCATTTGCACTTCCATTATCATAAACAAGAGTTGCCACAGGAACATTTTCCGCTTTAGACCAATGAGCATAAATTATTATTGGAGATGTTATTTTAGTTGTAGCAAAATCAAATTCATCTCCACCTTCTTTTTCGGTATACCATCCATCAAAGGTATACCCCTCTCTTGTTGGATCTTTAGGTTTTGTTACTGTACCGCCCTTTTCAACAGCTTGAGATCTTACTGAAGATCCACCATTACTTTTAAAAGTTACAATATAGTATATTGGATCTTCAGTTTTGTTAGATTCTTTTTCTGGTGTACAGCTGGTCATCGTTCCAACCATAATCATAAGTATAGGAACCCATAAAAGAAGAATAGCAATTGCTTTAAAAAACCTTTTCATAAAACACCTCATATAATTATGTTATTTATTTTATTATAACAATTTTTTTATTAAAAGACAAAAAAAATAAAAAGATTAGAAATTTTCCTAATCTTTTTATTCTCTTTTATTCAAAGCGAATTAAAGCGTATAGCTTTTTTCCACGTCTTAAAACAATAAACTTGTTTTCAATAGCAATTTGTTGATTTAATATAAAACCTTCATCTGTTTGTTTTTCTCCATTAATACTAACAGCTCCATTACGAACAAACTCTCTAGCTTCACGCTTTGAGGATGCCAACTTTACCTCAATTAAAGCATCCACTACTGTCATTTCCCTTCCTAGTATAGAAGGCAAATCATTAAATCCCATTTCAATTTCCTTAGCAGTTAAGGCTTTAATATTTCCACTAAATAATGCTTCGGAAATTTTCACAGCCTGATCATATGCTTCTTTTCCATGGATGAAAGTAATAACTTCTTTAGCTAGAGCTTTATGAGCCTCTCTTAAATGTGGTGCTAATTGGTGCTTTTGTTGAAGTTCTTCTATTTCCTCTTTAGAAAGGAATGTCAAAAATTTTAAATAATCGATTACCTTAGTGTCTTCTGAATTGATAAAAAATTGATACATTTCATATGGTGAGGTTTTATTTGCATCTAACCATACGGCTTTGCCATTTGTTTTACCAAATTTTGAACCATCACTTTTTGTCAATAGAGGCATTGTAAATGCATAAGCCTCTTTTTGTTCTTTTTTGCGGATTAATTCAATCCCTGCTGTTATATTTCCCCATTGATCTTGGCCAGCCACTTGCATCGTAACGTTCTTGTTTTTATATAACCACCAGAAGTCTAATGCCTGCATAATCATATAAGAAAATTCTGTATACGTGATCCCCTCATCTAATCTTCGACTGACAATATCTTTATTTAACATATAATTTATGTTAAAAAACTTACCAAAATCACGTAAGAAATCAATAAAATTAATATCTTTACTCCAATCATAATTATTCACTACTTCGCAATCAAAAAGCGAAACTAATTGCTTTTTTAAGCAAGCAAAATTATGTTCTACCGTTTCTTTTTGAATAATTGGTCTTTCACTATCAGGCTTAGGATCCCCTATTAAACCTGTTGCTCCACCAATTAAAACGATCGGATGATGTCCGGCTTCTTTTAATCGTTTACAAATTAAAAAGCTAGAAAAATGTCCGATATGTAAGCTATCCCCTGTGGGATCTGTACCAATATAAAAGGTCATTCCTCCCTGATTTAATTTGTCTTTAAGCGAAGGATCAGAAACATCTTTAATTAATCCTCTCCACTCTAATTCTTCATAAATTCCCATTTTTATTTTCTCCTTTTTTATAAAATTAAAAAAGTCCTTAGAAAAATCTAAGGACGAATCATTGTATCCGCGGTACCACCTTAGTTCTATAGTTTCCTATAGCACTTTACTATATCTTTCCAGAAGTGTACTTCAAATATAAGCTCTCATCTATTTTCACCAACCATAGACTCTCTAAAGAATACACTTATATTCTATCAAAATTTCTATCATCAAGATTATGAATTTGTAGATTCTCTTCGGATAAACCGGTAAGGTAATAAAACCTTGTTATTGGCAACCTCTTCCTGTTTCATAAACTTTGTTAATAATCGCATAGAAACAGCACCTATATCATACACCGGAGTATCCACACATGTCAAGTTTGGACTTGATAAAATTGCATATTTAGTATTTTGTAGCCCTACAACAGAAATATCCTCTGGAATTCTCATATTATTTTTTTGAGCTACATTCATAAAACTAATCGCTATACTATCGCGAACCGCTAAAACTGCATCTATCTTTTCATTCTTAAAGAATTCTGTAAAATGCATTGTATTAATAGATACATCTCCACTAGTTCTAAATATTTTTGGTTCTAGCCCCGCTTCCTTCATCGCATCAATATATCCAGCTTCTTTATGGGCATTAATTGAATATCTACGAACTGTAGAAAAAAGATATATATTTTTTCTACCATATTCTAACATCTTTTTGGTCATATCATAAACTGCAGCATCATAGTTAATCGCAACCATTGGAACATCATCTTCATCATAAAAAACATTAGACAAAACAACAGGTATTTGGGCATCTTTAATAAAATCGATTGCTACTTTCATTTGTTCTTTATCTAATTCATCATTTAAAAATAAAATTCCATCCACTTGCTCTGCAATTACAGTTCGCATGGCATCTGCAATATCCTCATCAACACCAATAGAAAAAAGTTTTAAAGAATACTGATATCGTTTTGCAATATCAATAATTCCTCCTAATAACTGAGCCGTGGACGCCCTAGACACATCTGCCATAACAATTCCAACAGTAGTGGTTTTTCTGCTTGCCAAACCTCTGGCAATTGCATTTGGACGATACCCTAATTCTTTAATTACACGTAAAACCTTTTCCCTTGTTTCAGGATTCACTTTTTCAGGATTATTCATTACCCTGCTGACAGTTGCTAAAGAAACTTTTGCAGCACCTGCCACATCATAAATTGTTGTGTTCGCCATCGAAAAATCACCTCACGATTTTCTTTTATTATATCATACACATTCTTTATTTTCAATCATTTTCATGAAATCGTTTTTGTATTTTGTTTTTCGACCTTTTTTTCTTTTTAAATATACTTATATTCATAATTTTATAAAAAGAAAAGAGATAGAGCAAGTACTCTATCTCTAATTTATTTGTTTTCTACAATTATGCAGTTTGAGAAAGAACAAATCCAATTTTTTCTATATGAATTTGTTTAGAACCTTCCGTTACATTTTTAAATGTAATTGTATTTCCATTAACCGTGTATACTCCTGCATTTGCAGTTAATAATGTTGCTGCATCAGTTGTATAAACTGCTAAAACCGCTTCTGCTATTGTTGTATCAGCTAATACAAGAACTACTTTATCAATCTTATATCCTGCAGCTACAGTGAAAGTTAAAGTGTTTCCTTCTTTTTCGTTATTTCCATAAAGACGGATATTTCCAGCTTTATTAAGACCAGGAAAATTGCCATATTGACCGCTAACACACTTTGTTGCAGTTACAGTGAAGATTGCTTCATCAAGTCCTAAAGCTGCTGCAATTGAACCTTCTAATTTATCAGTGTTTGTAGTAGTTGTTCCTGTATATTGAGCAACTTTTGCACCATCTGGAATTGTAGGTTTAACAGGCGTTGGAGCTGGCTCTTGACCCCCCCCAGTTCCCTGAGATACTACAGTAATAGATGTAGCAGTTGTTGGATGTAATTGAGCTGCATTATACCAGCCTAATACACCTTTAACTGAAATTACAGCACCAGCCTTTAAATTTAAATCTTTAAATGCTTTATATTCAGCACTTGTCTTTGG
The DNA here is from genome assembly GCA_910584005.1 of uncultured Anaeroplasmataceae bacterium. Classification (GTDB taxonomy): domain Bacteria; phylum Bacillota_I; class Bacilli_A; order Acholeplasmatales; family Anaeroplasmataceae; genus Pelethenecus. The sequence goes on from CAJTXR010000003.1 coordinate 68,037, forward strand.
TGTAATATATGTGTTAATACGAACTGTAAATTGTTTTGCTTTATCATTTGCATCACCAACAACAATATTCCAGTTTCCATTCTTATCATCAGAACCTACAGAAACAACAGTTAACTTTTCAAAATGAACAAGTTGACATTGTAAATCTAGACCAATCTTAGATGGATCAGTTTTAATCATTTCAGTAATGTCTGTATCCTTTGGAGTAACCTTGTCTGCTGATACTAAAACATAAGTAGAACTTTCAAATTCTCTTAAACCACTATATAATTTCTTAGCACCAGTAATTAACACTGTATTACCAATTGCTAAATCTGTATCATATGCTTCTTGAGTAGGACATGCACAACGATAAGCATCATATCCACCCTTACCACTAATATCTTGAATATATAATGAAGTATTCTTATAACTTGCAGAATATGGTTCTTTTGCTACAATGATACCTTTAACGGTAACCATAGTACCAGCTTTTGCTGCATCATATTCATCAATAGTCGTTTCTTTAAACTTTGGAACCTTAAAATTGAATTCTTTAACACATTTTTCGGTTTTATCAGGATTTTCTACTGTTGCAGTTAATTTAACAGATTGAACTTCAGTTAAGTTATGTAAATAATCAATTGTAATTAATTTAAAATCACCATTAACTTCACCATTTTCTGTATAATCACCAACAGAAGCCACTTTATTGTTTGATTCCCATGCCACAGTGTAAGTAACATTGTCATCTCCTCTTACAACAGATGTAACTTTAAAATCATCCGTAACACTCTCAGATTTATCTTGAGATAAAATTACTTTTTTTGCAGCATTCTCAGCACCACTGGCTTTTTTATCACCACAAGATGCTAATGCTACTACAGATAATACTAAAGCTACAAGCCATAAGCAAGCTTTTTTAAAACTTTTCATTCCTTTTTTCTCCTTAATAATTTTTTATTTTAATGGATGGTTACATCACCCATTGAAACTAATTTAATTTGATAGTTTCCTTCATATTTTTCAATAATTCCTACAACATCAATCGTTTTATTTTGGAAATTAGATTCTAATACGATGTTATTTAAATCTACGGTATACTTTCCTGTTTTATCTACAAGAACTACAGTCCGAACTGTAATTTTTTGTTCGTCCTTTGTACAATAAATAGATATTGCACCATTGCTAGAAGACCCTTCTGTATTTGTTGTATAGGTTCTCGTAACCTGTAATCCATTTAGACGTACAAGAGTAAACTCTAATGCTGGATTGGATTCATCTATATCTGTAATGGATACTTCTTGAGGAACAACAGGAACACCTTCCTCAATAATCTTCAAATTGTTTTTATTAGAAGACATTCTACGATCAATTACATCTGTAAGTTGGAATACTCCTGCAGTATCATAGTAGGTAATTGTACCACTGATTTTAACTCTAGTTCCAATAACATCTAAAATTCCTGTAGAGGTTCTGTGGAATACTTGAATTCCATATGTAATTCCAGATTCAATATCTGTATCAATTAGATAATAGGTTTGCCCCGTTTTTCTTGCAACTACAGCTTGAAAAATCACTTTCTTATTAAAATATTGGCTTTCTTTTCCATTTTCAATAATGTCTTTTTTTAAGGTTGGTAAAGAAACTTCAATTGCCTCCGTATAACAATAATCAGGATCTGTTTCTCCCCATACCTTAATCTTTTGTTTTCTTGCTTGAGTAATTGCACCAGACAATTCTTCTTTGAATTCTTTAACTCCAGAATAAGCAGCCTTAGAATACCCCAATTGAGCTAATTCTAGATTTAATAACTTATATTCTGCACTCTCTGTTGGTTTGTACCAAATCCATGCTAAATATCTTTCATAAGAATCTCTTTCAACTTGACCATTATCTGCAGTAATGACTACAGATACAGAATTCTTTACAGCATTTTTTGTAAATTTAGATGCTTCAGATCCCCATGGTTCAACTTGAGCAGTTGATTCTGGAGTGTCTACACCTAAAAATCTAAGTTTTAATAATGCACCCTTTTTATCTGTAATATGGATTGTATCCCCATCTACAGGCTGTATTAAAGAAATATTTACTTCTTCAATGCCATCATTGACAAACACTTTATTATCAAAACTTTTATTTAATTTTACTTTTGATACATAGTCTACAATTGTATCAGGATCCGTATTTGGATCATCTGGTTTCTTTTTTTCTTCATCTTTACAAGCGACAAACAAGCATAAAGATAAGACCAAAAGTAGACCAAAAATGATTTTTCTAAATGCTTTCATTTGTCAAATCCTATCCAGCCTGATATTCACAAGCTTCAATTGCATCTTTAAAGTATGTTGCAATCTTCTTATCAATATTACTTGAGTTAATATCTAAATCAAGCATAATCTTTGAAACTAAACTACCAACTTCATCTCTTGCATAAGCAGAACCTAAGAATACTTCAGAAGTAAAATAGTTATCTGTTTGAGCGATAGCTTGCTTTGTTGCTAATGCAGCGATACCTGCTTTATTTCCAGCAGCCTTATCTAAGAATGTTTTATATTCAGGGATTTCAGTTGCAGGAGAAGTAACTGGAAGATATCCAGATGCTAATGCAAATTTTGCTTGAACTGTTGCAGTATTTAAGTATTGAACAAATAACCAAGTAGCTAAAACTGCTTGAGGATCTTCATTCTTAAATAATACTAAAGATGGTCCTTGAGAAATAACTTTTGCTTTTTTACCTGCTGCATGTGGAACTGCTGCAACACCTGTTTCAAATGCACCATCAGCGTTAGCTTGATAGTTTGCACCAGCTGTTGATCCAATACACATATAAGCTCTAGAAGTTTTAGAAACATCTGTCATTAATTCATTTGTATAAGTACCATAAACACCTTGTGTAGTGAAATATCCCTTATCAAAATTCTCTTTGAAAGTCTTCATTAATCCTCTCATACCTGCATTATTAAAATCAAATGAATCCTTTGATGTATACTTATATCCATAAGTTTCAGCTAATGTAATAAACAAGTTAGAGTCTGAATCATATCCTAATGGAGTTGAGGTTGGATCAATTTGTTTAATCTTGCCACAAACATCCCAAACTTCTTCCCATGTAGTAGGAACAGTTAAATTATTTTTTGTAAAGAAATCTTTATTATAGAATAATGCTTCTGTAGATTTTAAGAAAGGCATAGTATAAGTTAAACCATCACCAAAACTCTTACCTTCATCTAAGAAAGCTTTAACATATTCATTTTTCTTAGTACCAGTGAACTTTAATTCTGAGCCACCTAAACCATATTTAGAATTGCTCATAACGTCATCTAATGAAACTGTAATTTCTGCTTCATTGTAAATAGCAACATGGTCAGGATAACAATAAGCAACATTTGGATAATCATGTGTACCCATATTAGTGATGATTTGCTCTCTTACTTCATCATATCCACCAATTTGTTCATGCTTTACAGTAATGTTTGGATACAATTCTTTGAACTCTGTGATAACTTCATCTAACGTTGGCTGTAATGAGGTTTTACTCATTGTATGCCAAAAGCTAATGGTAATTTCTTTGGTAGTATCAAACTCTTCTGGACAGATAAAGTTTGGTTTTGCCTTACCACCACAAGATGCTAACGTTAGAGTTGCGGAAGCACCTAAAACTAATGCGATAATTTTCTTTTTCATTTCTTTTCTCTCTTTCCTTTTTTCTTTCCTTTTCTTCTATCCCTTAGTACCACTTCTAGCTACGCCTCTCATTATATATTTTCTAAAGAACGCAAACACTAAAAATAGTGGAATAGACACAACTGTTACAGCCGCCATTTGTAAAGGATAATCGACTTTATCCCCTGCTTCGACGGAGAAGGCACTTCGTAGACCATTTGTGATCAACCTAAAATTGTCACTATTGGCTACAAGTCTTGGCCATACATATGAATTCCAAGCACCCATCAATTTCATAATTGTAATTGTAATAATCGTTGGGGTTGCCAAAGGAATCATAACTTTGAATAGATATTTAAAATCTGATGCTCCATCAACCTTAGCGGCATAATATAGAGAATCCGGAATTTGTTTAAAATTTTGTCTTAACAAATAAATATAAAATACACTTACCAAGAAAGGTAGAATTAATACAACATAAGAATCTTTCCATCCTAAGTTTGATACAGTTACATAGTTTGTAACGGTAAACATTTCGCCTGGAATCATCATGGTTGCTAATAAAATTGAAAACATTGTTTCTCTACCCTTAAATTTAAGTCTTGAGAATGCAAATGCTGCAAACACAGTAACAATCAAGGATAAGAACGTTGAAACAAATCCAACAATCAATGTATTAACCATATAACGTCCGAAATTGGCAGAATTCCATGCTTCACCATAGTTCTTAGCATCAATTGTTTGTGGGAAGAACGTTGGTGGGTTGAAATAATATTCATCTTTTGTTTTTAAAGATGAGATAATCATCCAGTAAAATGGGAAGATAATAATTACAGCAACTAAAAACAATAAGAAATAGGTAATAATTAATCGAACAACCTTTAATATTTTTTGTCTTTGTTCAATTTTTCTTAATTCCTCATCCGTCTTAATATATTGATGAAGATTCATTTCTTTTTGAGATAAATTTTCCATTACTCATTTACCTCCTAATAATGTACTTTCTTTTTACTTACAAGGAATTGAAGTCCTGTAAATACTAAAATGATGAGGAATAAAACCACAGCTCCTGCGGCGGCTCGACCTGTGTGAACATTCTTTAACGAATCATAAATCAAACCAACCATGGTATTCATATCAAAATCTGCTAGCTTTTCGCCAAAAATACCAATTACACTCGAATATTCCTTAAATGAACCTATAAATCCAGTAACTACAACATATAGAAGCATTGGAGATATTAGTGGGACAGTAATTTTTCTAAAAATTTTAAATCTAGATGCTCCATCTATCTTTGCAGCATTATAATACTGTGTATTTACAGATTGTAAAGCACCAAGTAAAATCATAATTTTAAAAGGTAAAGCATTCCAAATGATATAAAAGCATATAACAAACATCTTATTGACCAATGGAGCATTTTGACTAATCCACATTTGCGGTTTTATACCGAAAAAGCCAATCAACTGGTTAAATAGTCCCAGATTGGTCGCCCCGGTCAGCGTTCCGTTTGGAGTATATACCTTAAATATAATAGAGAATACCATACCAATCGCAATTGAGTTAGTAACATAAGGTAAAAAGTATATTGTTTGTAAAAAAGCTCTCAAAGGCTTAATACTATTTAACCCAACGGCAATTAATAAAGCAAGTATCGTAGATAACGGAACCGTTACAAATGCAATAATGAAAGTATTTCTTAGTGCATGTGTAAACTGTTTATTTGCTAAAATCTTAGTATAATTTTCAATACCAAAGGTTCCAGTAGGCTTGGATAACTTATATCCATCTATGAAGGAAATACCAATCGTATTAATCATTGGATAAAAGGTAAACACCGCCAATAAAATAATTGCAGGTGCTAGATAAATCCATGCCTTCCAATTGTTTTTTGTTTCCATAGTCCCTTAACTCCTATTCTTCGACAGGAGAAGCGACTTCTTCTGTTTCAACATTTTCAGTAGGTACTTCCTCAACAACTGGTTCTTGACCTAATCTATATTCTGTTTGTCTATTAAATAAAAATACTTTGTTTGGTTTTAAATTGAATTTTACAACTCCAGAAGTAGGAACCTTCATATCTGCATCAACAATAGCACGAAGAGTAGGCTTATCACAAGCTGGATTTTTAGCAATAATTGAAATATCTCTACCCATAATTTCTAATTGCTGAATTTCACAAGATAACACACCTTTATCAGAAACTATAAATCCTTCTGGACGAATACCAACATAAATTTCTTGATCATCAAATTCAGTATCCATAATGTATTCATCATTTATATAAACCTTGTGATCCTTAATTACTCCCTCAAATGTATTAATAGGAGGAGTACCTAAGAATTTTGCAACGAATAAATTTTTTGGATTATCATAAACTTTTTGTGGCTCATCCACTTGTTGTACAACACCAAGTTTCATTACTACAATAAAGTCTGAAATACTCATTGCTTCTTCTTGGTCATGGGTAACAAAGATTGTAGTTACTCCTGTTTCCCTTTGAATCCTTTTAATTTCTTCTCGAGTTTGAAGACGTAATCTAGCATCTAGATTTGAAAGTGGCTCATCTAATAATAATACATTTGGATTTTTTACCAATGCACGTGCAATCGCAACTCTTTGTTGCTGACCACCAGATAATTCACTAGGCTTTCTATCTAGCAAATCTTCAATTTGTACTAAAGATGCAGCTCCTTGAGCACGAACCAAAGCCTCTTTTTTACTGATTTTTTGATTAGATAGAGGGAAAGTAATGTTTTGCAAAACTGTCATGTGTGGATATAAAGCATAATTTTGGAAAACTAAACCAATTCCTCTTTTTTCTGGAGCTAAATTTGTTACATCTGCCTCACCAAAATAAATCCGTCCAGAAGTTGGAGATTGTAAACCACTAATCATAAATAATGTGGTTGACTTTCCACAACCTGAGGGTCCAAGTAACCCAACTAATTTTCCATCAGGAATTTCAATATCTAGGTTATCAACTGCTCGAACTTCTGATTTTGTCTTTTTGTTAATAAAGACCTTAGTTAAATTTTCAAGTACAATCTTCATTTTTTAAACCCCTTAAATTTTATACCTTTTTTATATATCCGCTCTTTACTTATTTTAACCAATATTTTGATAAAATAATATAAAAAACATCTTATAATTAATTTTAACATAGCAAGCCAAAAAAAGAAATAGAAAAAACAGAAAAAGTAAAGGAAAATCGTGAAAATTTAATAATTTTTTTGAATATTAATTTTTTTTGTAAAAAATCAATCCAAAATTAGCAATTTTAAATTAAGAATATTTTATTTGGTTATATTACCATAAATATTCTTCTAATTTTTTTAATAAAAAAGTATGCATTTTAACCAAAAACACATACTCTTTGAATAAATTAACTTTGATTAGAACTTTTTTTAAATTTTTGTTGAATAAATAAAACCATGAAAGAAAAAACGAACATAAATAAAGAAAACAACCAGTTAAAATATCCACATAAATTCTTAGTGTGAATTTTTTGATCTGTCAAAAAATCATATGTAGATAAGGTAATAGTGCAAGGAAAATTAAATCCTAATCTATAATACCATTTACCATTGTTCGTTAGATATACTGATAAACTTAAATATTTTATAGCACAATAAATCCACAATGCTATAAAAACAAGAATCAAATAATTATATACATTGTATCTTTTTTTACTAATTAAAACATTAATAAATAATCCAATAAATAAAATAACCCCCAAAATCATGACAATAAATGCACTATTAGGTGAATAGGTCAAAAATATACATTCAATTGAAGCTAAAAAGAATGCAATAAATGAAGTTAATGCTATATAAAAATAATTAGAATTTAATATTTTTTTCATAAAAACCCTCCACCTTACTTTAATTATACATAAAATATAAGTATCTTTCAAAAACATTCATACGACAAATTTTAACATTTTTTTCAAAATAAAAAGTTGGTTTAATTCACCAACTCTATATATTTATTAATATTCACAATTTTTAGGTGTTCTAGGAAAAGGAATGACATCTCTAATATTTTCAATGCCTGTCAAATACATAATAAGCCGTTCAAATCCCATTCCAAACCCAGAATGAACGCATCCACCATATCGTCTTGTATCTAAATACCAATCAATTTCCTCTTTATTGATATGTAATTCTTCCATTCTAGCTAATAATTTTTCTAGATTTTCTTCTCTTTGAGATCCACCCATCAATTCTCCTGCTTCAGGAACAACCAAATCGACTGCCGCTACAGTTTTTCCGTCTGCATTCAATTTCATATAATAGGCTTTAATATCTTTTGGCCAATTTGTAATAAAAACAGGTCCATTAAAATAATCTGTAATGTATTTTTCATGTTCTTTTGCAATATCATCTTCATAGCTTGGTAAAAATTCCCATTTTACCTTTGCATTTTTTAAAATATCTACAACATCATGATGTGTAATTCTTGTAAACTTTGAATTTAATAAATTTTGAATTTTATTTTTTAAACCCTTAGCTACAAATTGATCACAAAAATCAATTTCTAAAGGACAATGATCAACTACATATTGAATCACAAATTTTAACATTTCTTCTTCAATATCCATTAATTCTTCCAAATCACAAAAAGCCATTTCAGGTTCTATCATCCAAAACTCATTGGCATGGATTTTTGTGTTAGAATTTTCAGTTCTAAAGGTTGGACCAAAAGTATAAATATCACTAAATGCCATCGCATAAGTTTCTCCTTGCAATTGACCAGAACCAGTAATAAAGGCTTGCTTTCCAAATAAATCTTTTGAAAAATCTACTTTATTTTGATCATAAGGTAATTGATTTAAATCTAAAGTTGTAATTTTAAACATTTGATCAGAGCCTTCACAATCTGCACAAGTAATTAAAGGAGTATGAACATAAACATATCCTCTTTCTTGAAAATACGTATGAATTGCCATTGCGGCAACACTCCGAATCCGAAAAACTGCTGAAAATAAATTGGTACGTGGTCTTAAATGAGCAACCTCTCTTAAAAATTCTCTTGTATGTCGCTTGGGTTGAATTGGATAATCCTCTGGACAATCTCCAAGAAGTTTTACAAAGGTTGCATGTAATTCTAAAGGCTGTTTTAAATTTGGAGTAAGTTTTATAATTCCTCGAATATGAACACTAACTCCAACTCTATATTTTGAAATCTCTTCAAAATTAGATATTTTATTATCGTATACAACTTGTAAATTTTCCAAATAGGATCCATCATTTATATTTAAAAAACCAAATTGAGCTTGAGCACGGTTTGTACGAACCCACCCCTTAATTTCTACTTCTTGTTCTTGATAAAAATCTTTGTTAACAAATAATTGTTTTACTCTTGTACGCATAATTTATCTTTCCTTTCTAAATAAAAAAATCCTTAAAAATTAATTTAAGGACGATAAAACCGCGGTGCCACCTTATTTCTATATCAAAAATATAGCTCTCAATTCTCTTTAACGCAGATCAAACGGATGGTTCTACTTAATTTCTTCCATCACTCTAGGGTGTTATAATTTGTAAATACTTTATCTGCTTTCACCAATTCAGACTCGCTTTGAAAGTAAAAAAACAAATTACTTCCTATCACAGTTTTAGGATTATCTTTATTTTATATCAAAACAAAAAAAAGTCAATTAAAATAAGAAAAAAATTTATAAACTATTAAAGTTAAATTGATAAAATACATTGATATATCAACTTATTTTAATATATTTTTAATTTCAAAAATTATAGTTTTATTAAGATTAAAAAAATAAAATTTGTTGGTATATTTTTCTCTATTCTTCAATATATTTAAACTGAGGAGTGATGAAAACTGGCAATAATAAAATACACTGATCAAGAACTGAATCTTCTTGCAAGATTAATGCGAGCAGAGGCAGAAGGAGAAGGCCAAAAAGGAATGCTACTTGTTGGAAATGTTTGTGTCAATCGAGCTCTTGCAAACTGTTTAGATTTCAAAAAAATTAATACTGTAGAAAAAGCAGTTATGCAAAAACCAGGTGGATTTGAAGCAACCAGCAAGGGATATTTTTATCAGGCAGCAAGATCCATTGATAAAAAATTAGCGAAACGAATTTTAAATGGAGAAAAATTTCCGCCAGCATCCTATGCTTTATGGTTCTACAATCCTCACGGGCAGGAATGTCGAAAAACTTGGTGGAATCAACAACAAAGTGGTGCATATAAACAGCATTGCTTCTACGCTCCATCTGAAAATGAAAATTGTTATTAGAAAGGAAGAAACAAAAATGAATTATTATTATCCAAATCCGTATGCATATTATAATGGAGGCTATACTGGGTCTTATTATCCTTATCCAAATCAACAAACGCCAGACTCAGCGGATGAACAATCCTATATTGAAAATATTTTACGATTAAATCTAGGAAAAACTGTATCAGTTTATATGAATTTTGAAAACTCTCAATGGGGATCTAAAATATTTAAAGGTAAACTTGAAGCCGCAGGAAAAGATCATATAATTATCTCAGATCCTTCCAATAATATGAGATATTTATTATTAACGATTTATCTAAATTATGTTACCTTTGATGAAGAAATTAATTATTATTATCCATACCATACTCAAAAATAAAAATACATTGATATTTCGCTATATTTTAACTATAAAAAAATCGGCAAATTTGCCGATTTTCTTATAGTTTTGGTTTAATTACGATTGCTCGTTCTTCTCCAACACCTTCAGATTCTGTATAAACATCTCTCCATTCACTTAATTTTTCATGAATGATTCTTCGTTCATAAGAATTCATATGTTGTAATTTTACAGCAACCTTAGTTTTTACAACCTCTTTTGCTGTTTTTGTAGCTAAAATTTCTAATTGATGAGCACGATTACTCCGATATGCACCAATATCTAGCGTTGTTATAATTTGATCCTTTGTATAAGAAGAAATTAAGGTTCTAACTAAAACCTGCATTGCATCTAAAGTTTTACCCTTTATTCCAATCAATAAAGGATTTTCATTACTATCAATATTATAATAAATTTGAGAATCACCAACAGATCTTGCTTCTAATTGATATCCTATATTTAATGCTTTTAATATGTTTTCTAAATATTTTTTTCCTTCTAAAGTTAAATTAATATCTACTAAAGCCTCACAATTTAAACCTTCAGGAAGTTCCCCTAAAACATTAATAAATATTTTATCACTAGCAATATGTAATCTTTTTACTGCTTCTTCCATTGCAGCATCTACTGTTGGAGCAATAATTTCAATTTTTCTTTGCATTCTATACCTCCATTATATTACTTGACCCTTTTTTTGAGTTCTATAATATTTTAATTCATTCAATTTTCTACCAACAAAACTTTGGAATAATTGATATATTGCACCAATAATCCAATATAAAGCTAAGGAAGTAGAAGATAAAGACATGAATACAAACATTACTGTCATAACAATATTCATAATCTTCATTTGTTTTTGTTGCTGATCTTGCTGATTTGTTTTTATATTTCTATTATAATCTTTCACATATTTAGGCTTACGGGATGCTAATTTTTGGCTCAATAAAGTCAGTGCTCCAAAGCCTACAGCTAATACAACCGCAAAGATTTTATCATGAACTGTCGTTGCTGCCATAAATGAAGTATTTAATTCAAAGAAATTAAACATTTTTGTATTTTTTAAAGCAAATGTTCCGTATTGAACAACATCAATTCCATTCACATTTACAATAGTTGTGGCATTAATACGTCTAACAACTTCATACATTGCCATAAAGATTGGAAATTGGACAAACATCGGAGCAATACATCCAAGTGGATTCATCTTATATTTTTTATAAAGCTTCATCATTTCCATTTGCATTTGTTGCTGTGATTGTGGATCTTTACGATGGGCATATTTTCTTTGTATTTTTGTCATTTCTGGTTGCATCAAGGTCATTTTTAAACTCATTGAATTTTGCTTAGAATAAATTGGCCAAGCTAATGTTCTTACAATTAAAGTTGTAAATAAGATACCCCAGAAAAAAGAATTTCCTAATCCTTTTCCAATATGGGAACAAATCCACGCAATTGGCCAAGATAAAATAGAAACCGGCCAACCCCATAAACCTTCCCAAAAACCTGAAAAAGAAAATTCTTTACCATATCCGCTCCAACCATCAATATAAACTTTATTTTGCCAAGCAGCAGAATTTGTTCTACATCCGGTCAAACCAAACAATAGAAATACAAGAAAAACTATCATAATAAACTTATATTTATGTCTATTAAAAAATTGACTCATTTTTCCTATTTAGTATAATAGATTATACTAATCCTTTCCTTTTATAATTAAATTTTGTTGAATAAATAAATTCAAAAGTGCTTGTTTTTTTTCTAAATAACTTGTCCCTAAAATTTTAGGTCTAGCTATAATAAAAAAATCATATCCATCTTTAAAACAAACGACTCGAATTATGGATCGAATTTGTCTTTTTAATTTATTTCTTACTACAGCATTTCCAATTTTTTTACTTACGCTTATCGCATAACGAAAGTGGTTGGTTTCGTCTTGTTTTTTTACATATAAACTAAAATAAGGATTACTCGAATACCTTTTCTTTTTTAATATTGCTTCAATTTCAGTATTTTTCTTTACACGATATTGTTTTTTCATAAAATTTCTCTTTTAAATTAAATAATAAACAAAAAGTACAACCTCAATTCCTTACAAAATGTTCTGGTTGTACTTGTTATGTCATTTGCTTATTATTTAATTAAACAGTTAATTGTTTTCTACCTTTTTTACGTCTACGAGCTAACACTTGGCGACCTTTTTTTGTTGCCATTCTAGCACGGAACCCATGAGTCACTTTTCTTTTACGTTTATTAGGTTGATAAGTTCTTTTCATTGACTCCTACCTGCCTTTCTTACGAAACCACGCTTTAATATTCTAGCAAAAAACGATAGGATTGTCAATTATAAAAAAATAATTTTTTTTGATAAAAAAGATCGTGTAGATAACTTTAAAAAAATTGTAGATATTTTTTTTATAAAATGTGGATAACTTATAAACAAACTTATCCACCTGTTGATTTGTTGAAAAAGTGCAAAATTCGGCTAAAAATAGCCTTTTTTTCCTATATTTATCCACATTTTTTCGATTTAAAAAGAAAATCAAAAGAAAGTTATCCACATTTTTTGTGGAAAAATAATTCTTGTCAAATTCTTTTTTTATGCTATTATAGTTTAAGAAATGTGGGTGTGATTATGGATCGTTATCAAGACTTATGGAATAAAACAAGGGATAAATTATCTTCCTATTTTGCCGAAGATACATTTGAAGAATTATTTGCGGATGTAAAAAAAGTAATCAAACAAGAAAATGGAATTATCTATGTTTTAACTCCTTCAACTTATATAAAAACAAAAATTAATAATATTTATACAAAAATGATTGCTGAAATTTTAGCAAGTTTAACACCTGAAAAACTAAAATTTAAATTTGTTTGTGAAGGAGAAATTTCAACCAAACCAATAAAACCAGTTGTTAAACTAAATAAAAATAACTTGAAAAGTAATTATACCTTTGAATCTTTAGTTGTTGGAGAATCCAATCGATTAGGATATATTACGAGTATGAAAGTAGCAGAACAGCCAGGTATATTTGTAAATCCTCTTTATATTTTTGGAGGAGTAGGACTTGGAAAAACCCATATGATGCAAGCCATTGGTAATTTTATATTAGAAAATGATCTTAACACCAATATACTCTATGTCCAAGCTACAGATTTTATGAGTGATTATATTAAAGCGGTACAAAATCAAAGTATGATATCTTTTGAAGAAAAATATGAAAATTTAGATGTTTTATTAGTAGATGATATTCAAATGTTAGCAATGGGCAATAAATCTCAACAAGAATTTTTCAAACTTTTTAATGATATGACTACTAGACAAAAACAAATTGTAATCACATCTGATTGTCCAGCATCTAAATTAACTGGAATTATGGATCGTTTAACTTCTCGTTTTCAAATGGGAGTTTCTGTAGATATAAAACAACCTGATTTATCTCAAAGAGTTAATATTTTAAAACGAAAATTAGCAGAAAATTCAAATAAACCTTTAGATGACTCTATTTTAAATTATATTGCTGAAAATTTCACAGATAATGTTCGTGAACTTGAAGGTGGTTTAAATCGAGTTTTATGGTACAGTGAAGTTTATAATCAAAAGCCTACCTTAGAATTAGCAAAAGAAGCATTAGATGTATTAATCAAAGCGAAAAAACCAAAAGGAAAAGACAATTATGAAACAGCTTTATCTGTAATTTCTAATACTTATAGTATTAGTACTGCAGATTTACTAGGCAAATCCCGCAATTCTAAATATGTTTTACCACGCCATATTGCAATGTATATTTTAAAAACTCAATACCATTTAACCTATTCAAAAATTGGAAGTATTTTGAATGGTAGAGATCATACAACTGTAATGAATGGCTGTACAAAAATCGAAGATGAATTAAAAACAAATAAAGAATTAAAATTAGCTATCGAAACAATTTTAAAAAAAGTGTAAAATTGTGAGTAAATCACATAGATTTCCACAAAAAAATATGATATAATTTAGTTGATATTTTGAGATATTTTGGAGTTATCCACAAATCCACAAATTATAATAGTAATAATAAGTATATTAAATAATTAAATTTTTTATGACAACAAAGGAGAACATTTATGAATTTCACAATTGATCGCGAAGTTTTACTTGAAAATTTAAATATTATATCTAGAGGCTTACCAGCAAAAAGTCCAATGCCAATTTTAACTGGAATAAAATTAGATGTAACTACAACAGATTTGTATATGACTTCTTCTAATACAGATATTTCCGTTGAAACTTATATTAACGATGCATCTTTGGTTATAGAAAAACCAGGAAAAACTGTAGTTCCTGGTAAGTTCTTTATTGATATTATGAGAAAAATCAACTCAAAAAGAGTGAATTTATGCTTAATAGAAGATAAAATTTTAGTCATTCGAGCAGATCGAGGCGAATACAAACTTCATATTATGGATCCATTAGATTATCCAAACATCGAATTTGTATCTTTAGAAAATCCTTTAATTTTACCAGCAGAACGTATTAAAACTTTAATCAAACAAACAAGTTTTGCAACTGCTACATCAGAAAAGAAACCAATTTTAACTGGAGTACATTTTAAATTAGAAGAGAATCATTTAACTGCAATCGCAACAGATTCGTTCCGCTTATCTCAAACTATAATGGAAATTAATGATTATAAACCATTTCAAATTACAGTTCCAAATAAGTCTTTAGATGAACTTGCAAAAGCAATTGATAATTATAATGATAATGTTCAATTATATTTTTCCGTAAATAAACTTTTAGTTAAATTTAAAAATGTGTTATTCCAAACGCGTTTATTAGATGGCAATTATCCAGATACTTCTAAATTAATTCCTCCTTCTTATCCAATTATCATTAAATTTAATAAAGATGAATTATTAGAAGCAGTAGAAAGAGTATCTTTATTATCTCCAAGAGAAAAATTAAGTTCCTTAGAAGTAGCTTATAGTATTATCAAATTAACTGTATCTAAAGATCATACAGTAGTTATTTCTACTACAAACGCTTCTGTTGGGGATGCTACAGAAGAACTAATTCCTACAGATACTCAAATTGCAGGTCCATTAACCATTGGGTTTAGTTCTCGTTATTTAGTAGAAGCTCTTCGTAGTTTTGAATCTAGTGAAGTTTCTTTAAATTGCTTAGAAGGAATTCGCCCATTTGTTATTACTGGAGAAAAAGATTATAATTTAACGCAATTAATCTTACCTGTAAGAATGGATTAATTTATGATTAGAGGAAAACTTAAGTTTATCCTCTTTTTTTTATAGAAAGTTTATTTTATGATATAATTATAAAAATTGAGGTGAGTTTATGATAGAAATTCAAAATTTAGTAAAAGTATTTAAAAGACCTATTCGAAAATCAGGTTTACTTGGAATGTTTAAAACCTTATTTTCTAGAAAATATGAAACAAAAACAGCAGTAGACCATATATCTTTAAAAATCAATGATGGCGAAATTGTTGGGTATATTGGTTCAAATGGAGCAGGAAAATCCACCACGATTAAAATGATGTGTGGTATTCTTACTCCAACATCAGGAACGGTATGGATTGATGGAGTAGAACCTTATAAGAAACGTAGAAAAGTTGTTCAAAACATTGGTGTAGTCTTTGGTCAAAAAACGCAATTATGGTGGGATATTCCTTTAATTGAATCTTTTAAAGTCTTAAAAGAAATTTATCAGGTAAATGATGAAGATTATACCGAACGAATGGAATTTTTATGTCAAATTTTAGGGATAGATGAATTTATAAACCAACCCGTAAGAACTTTGTCTTTAGGTCAAAGAATGCGTGCTGATTTAGCAGCTTCCTGGATCCATAATCCTAAAATTTTATTTTTAGATGAACCTACCATTGGTTTAGATGTTTTTGTAAAAGATAAAATTCGTCAAGCAATTAAAATAATGAATCAAAAATATCATACTACAGTACTCCTAACAACTCATGATATGCAAGATATTGAAAATCTTTGTTCAAGAGTTGTGATATTAGAACAAGGCAAAATTATATATGATGATTCCATAACTAAAATTAAAAATAAATTTGGTAATATTAAAACAATGACATTGAAAGTAAAAGAAAATTTAGACCTAAATGCATTAAACCCATTTGAAAATAAGGTAAGTTATACCTTAAATCAAAATGATTTGACAATTACATTTGATGCAGATCAGATTTCTATTGAAACTGTAATGTCTTATTTACTTAATCAATTTTCTATAACAGATATTAATATCAAAGGGATTGGAATTGAAGAAGTTGTAAAAAATTTATTAGCTTTAGAAGAACAGGAGAAAAATCAGCATGTTCAAGAAATATAAACCATTTTTTAGAACAGGAGCAATGGATTTATTCGCCTTTAAATTTAACTTATTTACATGGTTTTTTATTAGCATATTTGAAGTTGCCTGTGTTATTTTTTTATGGATTGCTGTATATAAAAATTCTCCTAATGGGGTAGACTCTATTATTAATGGTTATAGTTTTAAAGATATGATTTGTTATTTAGTATTTATTAATATTTTTAATTTTGTTGCGTTTTCTAGTAACACTCTATGGGCGATCGATGATGAAATTAAAGATGGTACAATTGCAATGTCATTTGTTAAACCAATCTCTTATCGATTGAGATTTGTCTTTATGAATTTAGGTAATGTTTTTATTCAAAATCTTTTAATTGGTATGCCATGTTTTATCATTTCTTATTCTGTATTTATTTGTATAGGATTTATTCATATTCTATCCATAGGAACTTTTATTTTACATATTTTATTATTTATTGTATCTTTATTATTAGCAACATTATTAAATGATGTAATTAACTATATTTTTGGTGTATTATGTTTTTATACCTCATCAGGATGGGGAATCAATCAAATTAAAACTGTAATTGTTTCTTTTTTATCTGGTACATTACTTCCTTTATCTTTTTTTCCAGGAATATTTGGAACAATTTTAAATTATTTCCCTTTTGCTAGTATGGGTCAAAATCCTGTGTTAATCTTTTTAATGAAAATATCAACCCTAGATTCTTTAAAATATATTGGTATTTCTATTTTATGGCTGATTTTATTAGAAATGCTTGCTGCATTATTATTTAAGCATGCAAGTAAAAAAATAACAGTTCAAGGAGGTTAAAAATGAGATATATTTCTTTATATTTTACATATATTAAACGTTCTATCATTTCTCGATTAGAATATAAAAAAGACACATTTATTGCTATATTTTCATTTTTAATTTCTAATGTTGCTTCTATTTTATCTATTTACTTCATCATTCAATCTATTCCTTCTTTAAATGGATGGACTGTAGAACAATTAGGGTTCTTATATGGATTTTCAATGATGCCAGTTGCTTTAGATCATTTATTTAGTGATGATTTATGGTTAATTGCTTATCATAAAGTAAAAAACGGGGATTTAGATCGCTATTATTTAAGACCATGTCCAATCTTATTTCAATCTTTAGCAGAAACCTTTCAACCAGAAGGGTTTGGGGAATTAATTGTTGGGGTTGTAATGTTAATTCTATGTGGAAATTTCATTCAAATCCAATGGAATTATCAAATGATTTTTCTTTTAATTATTGCAACAATTTTTGGTGCAATAATTATCACTTCTTTAAAAATAATTCTTGCCTCTCTCGCATTTAAATTTAAAAGAAGTGGTCATTTATTACAAATAGTGTATAATTTTATTTCATATACAAGATATCCAATAAAAATTTTTCCTAAAATTATTCAAGGATTATTAATCTTTGTTTTTCCTTTTGCAATTGCAATATCTTTTCCTGTAGAAGCAATCTTATTTTCTTCCTTATCTATTGGACTTTTATGTTTAGAACTTATTGGCGTTTCCCTATTATTTTTATTCCTTGCTATTGGAATATGGTCCTATTTCGCCAAATCCTATGAGTCTACAGGAAGTTAAAAAAGGAAGATATAAAATACAATTTTAAAAAATTAAGGCTTAAAATTCGTTTTAAAGCCTTTTTTCTTTTTATCGTATAGGGGAATTCCTTAAAAAATAAAATGGTTTTTCACTGTTTTTTATTGAAAAAAATACTCCTATATGATATAATCATATAGATTGTGGGTGTTAAAATGAAAACTGTCAAAATTAATACGGACTATATAACTTTGCAACAATTATTAAAAATGGAAAATATAATATCTTCTGGTGGTGAAGCAAAGTATTATTTATTAGAACATGAAGTTTATGTAAATAATGAATTGGAACAGCGAAGAGGAAAAAAATTATATTTATCTGATCAAATCAGAATCGAAGAGAAAGAATTTGTTATTGAATGATAAAAAGTTTGAAATTAACAAATTTTAGAAAATTTACAGATTTAGAAATAGATTTAAATCATAAAACTATCATTCTTGCTGGTGCAAATGCAGTTGGAAAAACTTCTATATTAGAAGCAATCTATTTAATATCTACATCAAAAAGTCATAGAACAAATGAAATAGAAAATTTAATCACTCATACGAAAGAATATGCTTCAATTGAATTAAAAGAACAAAAGGAGTATAAAACAATCCTTCATTCATTAGGAAAAACCAATTATATCAATGAAGTTAAATATGAAAAAATCAGTGATTTTATTGGAAATTTAAATGTGATTCTATATTCTCCCTTAGATATTGAACTCATACAAGGTTCTAAGGCGGTTAGAAGGCGTTTTTTGGATTTAGAGGTATCTTTATTAGATAAACCATATTTAAGGCTTATTTCTGCCTATAAAAAGCTAATAAAGGAAAGAAACGAACTTTTAAAAGAATATTCTTCACAAAATAAAATGCTTTTAGATGTTCTTACAAATCAAATTATCGAATTAATAGAACAATTATATGAAAAAAGAATAAATTTTATAAATCATTTAAATTTAAAATTAAATTATGTTACCAATAAATTAAATTGTGAATCTATTTTATTAGAATATATTCCCACCTATGATATAAAAAATCTAAAAAAATCATTTGAACATAAATTGAATTATGATGTCATAAGTAAAACAACAAATATTGGAATCCATCGAGATGATTTTATGATCTATATTCAGAAAGTAAAAGCGATAGAATATGCATCTGAAGGTCAAATGCGAACCATATGTCTTGCAATAAAATTAGCGATTCTAGAAATATATAAGGAAAAAAACAAGAATGTTATTTTATTATTAGATGATGTTTTTGCAAGCATTGATCAAAGGCGTATGAATGCAATTATGGAATACATAAAAGGAGAATATCAAACGATATTAACCACAACATCTCTTTTTAATATTCCTGATGAATTAATAAAAAATGCAGTAATTATAAAATTGTAAAGGAGTAGAACAATGGAAAAAGATTATAAGCATTATGATGCGGAAAACATTCAAGTATTAGAAGGATTAGAAGCTGTAAGAAAGCGGCCAGGTATGTATATAGGAACGACAGGGCCAGCTGGATTACATCATTTGGTGTGGGAAATTGTAGATAATTCTATTGATGAGGCTTTAGCAGGGTTTGCTTCTCACATTGAAGTTGAAATCTTACCAGGAGATATTATTAGTGTTACAGACGATGGACGTGGTATGCCTGTTGATAAGCACCCAAAAACTGGCAAAAGTGCAGTAGAAACAATTTTTACAGTATTACATGCTGGTGGAAAATTTGATGGAAGTTCTTATAAAGTTTCTGGTGGTCTTCATGGTGTAGGTGCTTCAGTTGTAAATGCTTTATCTGAATGGTTAGAAGTTATTGTTAGTCGAAATGGAAAAAAATATAAACAACGGTTTGAACGTGGTAAAGTTGTTTATGACTTAAAAGAATTTGGTACATCCTCTCACACTGGAAGCCAAGTTATGTTTAAAGCAGATCCTGTAATGTTTACAGAAACAACTGTCTATTCCTATGAGGTTTTAAGACAAAGAATTCAACAATTGGCGTTTTTAAATCGAGGAATTAAATTAACACTAAGAGATAAAAGAGGGGAAACTCTTGTTGAAAATCAATATCATTATGATGGTGGAATTAAAGAGTATGTAGAATTTTTAAATTCAGGAAAAAAATTAATTGCTCCTAAAATTATTTATTGTGAAGGAGAAAAGGACAATATTCAAGTAGAAGTGGCTTTACAATATAATGATACTTACACAGGTTTAATTTATTCTTTTACAAATAATATTCATACTCATGAAGGTGGAACCCACGAAGAAGGATTTAGATTAGCTTTAACTCGTTGTATTAAAAATTATGCAACTACCAATAATTTATTAAAAAAAGACGAAGAAATCAATAATGAAGATGTTCGTGAAGGATTAGTTGCGATTGTATCGATTAAGCATCCAAATCCTCAATTTGAAGGCCAAACAAAAACAAAATTAGGAAATACAGAAGTAAGAGCGATTGTATCTCAATGCTTAGGAGAAGCGTTAGATCGTCATTTTTTAGAAAATCCAAATGAAGCAAAGGCGATTATTGATAAATGTCTTTTAGCATCACGAGCTAGAATCGCTGCAAGAAAAGCAAGAGAAGCTACCCGTAGAAAATCACCATTAGATAACTTAAGTTTTGCTTCTAAACTTGCAGATTGTAGATGTAAAGATCCTTCTAAATCTGAAATGTATATAGTCGAAGGAGATTCTGCTGGTGGTTCAGCAAAATCAGGTAGAGATAGTGAATATCAAGCCATTCTGCCTTTAAGAGGAAAAGTTTTAAATGTTCAAAAAGTAAGATTGGAACGGGCATTAAGCAATAATGAAATCTTATCTATGATTCAAGCTATTGGTACAGGAATTGGCGAAGAATTTGATATTACAAAAGCAAGATATCATAAAATTGTCATTATGACTGATGCCGATGTAGATGGAGAACATATATGTATTTTACTTTTAACTTTCTTCTTTAGATTTATGCCAGAATTAATAGAAAAAGGTTATATTTATGTTGCTAAACCTCCTCTATTTAAAGCTCAATTTGGAAAAGTTGTTCGCTATGCTTATTCTGATGAGGAATTAGATCAATTTAAAAAAGAGTTCCCTGATCGTAAGCCAGATGTTCAGAGATATAAAGGTCTTGGTGAAATGGATGCCGAACAGTTATGGGAAACAACAATGGATCCAGCATTAAGAACACTCGTTCAAGTTCATTTAGAAGATGCTACGATTGCAAGCCAAACTTTTGAAATGCTGATGGGAGAAGATGTTGATCCACGTAAAGTTTTCATTCAAGAAAATGCCCATTATGCAGATAATCTAGATATTTAAAAAAGGAGGAAAAAACAATGGAAAAAGATAAAGAGAATTTTGTTGAATTAGAAAAACAAGAATATGATAAAATTGAACAATTAGATATAAATAATAAAGTAAAATCTTCCTTTTTAAATTATGCAATGTCTGTTATTATTGCTAGAGCATTACCTGATGCAAGAGATGGATTAAAACCCGTACAACGCCGTATTTTATATGGAATGAATGAACTAAAAATCTATTCCAATGTGGCTCATAAAAAATCCGCTCGTATTGTTGGAGATGTTATGGGTAAATATCACCCTCATGGCGATTCCTCTATTTATGAGGCTATGGTTCGTATGGCTCAGCCTTTTAGTTATCGATATACTCTTGTCGATGGACATGGTAATTTTGGTAATATTGATGGTGATGGAGCTGCCGCAATGAGGTATACAGAAGCTCGTATGAGTAAAATTGCGATGGAAATGTTAAGAGATATTGATCGGAATACGGTTGATTTTAATGATAATTATGATGCTACAGAAATTGAACCTGAAGTATTACCATCTAAATTTCCAAACCTTTTAGTTAATGGTGCTACAGGTATTGCTGTAGGTATGGCTACAAATATTCCTCCTCACAATTTAGGAGAAGTTATTGATGGTGTAATTGCAGTCATTCATACCCCTGAAATTACAAGTGAAGAATTAATGCAATATATTCAAGGTCCAGATTTTCCAACAGGAGGCCAAATTTTAGGTCGAACTGGATTGAGAAATGCTTATACAACAGGGAATGGATCAATTGTTATTCGTTCTAAGGCAGAAATTGTTTCTTTAAAAAATGGGAAAAACGAAATCATTGTAACAGAAATTCCTTACATGGTTAATAAAACAAAACTGATTGAACGAATTGCCGAAGTTGCCAAAAATAAAATTGTAGAAGGAATAACAGATTTAAGAGATGAATCTGGTCGGGGTGGAATACGTATTGTTATTGAATTAAGAAAAGATGTTAACGCCGAGGTTATGTTAAATAATCTATATAAATATACTCAGCTTCAAACCTCATATGGAATGAATATGATATGTCTTGTAGATAATAAACCAAAGGCAATTACCTTAAAAGAGGCTTTAGAGGTTTATTTAAAACATCAACTCAATATTATTACAAGACGCACACAATTTGATTTAGATAAAGCATTAGCTAGAATTCATATTTTAGATGGATATATTATTGCTCAAGATAATATTGATAAAGTCATTCACATTATCCGTCATACAATGGATGGAACTGAAAAAGAAAAGTTAATGGAAAAATTTAAATTAGATGAAATTCAAGCTCAAGCAATTTTAGATATGCAATTAAGAAGATTATCTGGTTTAAATCGAGAAAAAATATTAAACGAACATGCAGATTTAAAGAAAGCATGTGAAGAATATCGAAGCATATTGGCCGATGATCAAAAGAAATATGAAATTATAGAAACAGAATTGTTAGATATTAAAAATAAATATAATGATGCTAGAAAATCAGAAATTTGTTTAAGTGCGGACATATCTATAGAAAATGAAGATTTAATTCCTAGAGAAGATGTAGTTATTACAATTACATCTAAAGGCTATGCAAAACGAATGAAACAGGATGCCTATAAAACACAAAGTCGTGGCGGAGTAGGTATGAGTGGAATCAAAACCAACGAAAACGATGATGTTGCTTTTATAACACCTACCTGCACACATGATTATTTATTATTCTTTACAAATAAAGGTCGTGTATATGCCATCAAAGGCTATATGATACCTGAAGCCTCAAGAACAGCGAAAGGATTACCACTTGTCAATATATTATCCTTCCAAGAAGATGAAACCCTTGCTGCAATTACAAGAGTACAATCTTTAGAAGATGATCATTCATATCTCTTCTTTGTTACGAAAAACGGAACAGTGAAAAGAACCATTGTTTCTCAATTTAAAAATATTAGAACAAGCGGAATCATTGCAATTAATTTAGCTGAAAATGATGAGTTACTACAAGTTGAATTAACAGATGGAACAAAAGAAATTGTATTAGGTTGTTCAAATGGAAAAGCCATTCGATTTAAAGAAACGGATGTTCGACCAATCGGAAGAAGTGCAGCCGGAGTAAAAGGTATGCAACTCTTAAAACGAGATAAATTAGTTGGTATGGCAGTAGTAACCAAAGAACAAAACGAAATTCTTGTTGTTACAGAAAAAGGATTTGGTAAACGAACCAACGCAGATGAATACCGTTTACAGACCCGAGGTGGAATGGGAGTTAAAGCGTTAAATGTTACAGCTAAAAACGGTAAACTTGTTGCATTACGAAGCGTAAATGAAAACAATGATTTAATTATTACAACCGATCGAGGCGTTGTAATTCGGATGCATGTGGATAACATTAGCCATGCTGGTCGGGCAACGCAAGGTGTAATTTTAATCAAAATTAAGCAGGATCAAAATATTGCAACAATCGCAATTGTAGATCGTCAAGCAGATGAAGAAGTAGAAGAACCAATTCAAGAATAAGATAAAAAAAGAGATAATGAGCATAAACGATTATCTCTTTTTTCCTTTCTTCGCATAGGTCTTCTAAATAAAATAAACAATATAATAAAAGCATAAAAAATTGTTATTTTATGATATAATGGTCTAGTATGGAGGTGAATTTATGGATATCAAAATCGCAATTAAAGAATTAGCCTATTTTGTTTGTCAATCTGGCGATTTAACGACAGAACTTTTTTCCATGAAGGAACTAGAAGAAGGAACAAGACTTCATAAATTCATTCAATCCAAATATAATGAACAAAGTAAAAGCGAAGTTTATATTAAAAAACAGTTAAATTATAAGGGAAAAGAATTATTCCTACATGGATTTATCGATGGGGTATTACAAGTAGATGAAGAAATAATCATTGAAGAAATCAAGTCAACCGCAATGGATTTTACAGACTTAACTCCACGTCCAGAACATCTTGCACAATTAAAAATATATGGGTATTTATATGCAATCGAACATAGTCTAAATCCAATCCATATAAGATTGACTTATATATCCGTAGTGGATTATGAAATAAAATCGATAGACTATATTATGAATTTAGATGCTTTAGAGTCTTTCTTCTTTGATGTAATTGAACAATATATGGAATGGGTTTTATTAAATGAAGAAGCTGCAAATTTAAAAGATCAAACCATTCAAATGATTAAATTTCCCTATAAACAAATGCGTCCAGGTCAAAGAGATATGATGAAGGCTTGTTTTCAAACGATGAAGCAAAAAGATATTTTGTATACAATCGCTCCTACAGGAATAGGCAAAACAATGGCCGCCTTGTTTTCTTCTTTAAAAACACTTAATAAAAACGATAAATTATTTTATTTAACTGCGAAAGGAAGCGGAAAAAAAGCCCCCTTATCTGCAATAAAATTATTAGCACATCAGGGATTAAGAGTAAAAACCATCAATTTAATTGCAAAAAAGAAAATTTGTAATGCGAAAGCCAAAAATTGTAATCCTGAGGAATGTGAATATGCCAAAAATTATTTTGATAAAAAAAGAAAAGCTTTATCTGAAATTTTTCAAACCTATGATATTTATGATGAAGAAATTATCCAAACGCTTTGTGAAAAATACAAATTATGTGCATTTGAATTTAGTCTAGATTTATCTTATTATTGTGATATTATTCTTGCAGATTATAACTATGTATTTGATCCAAGAGCTCATTTGATTCGCTATTTTGAAGATGATACCTATCACCCAAAGGTGCTTGTAGATGAAGCTCATAATCTCATTTCTCGCAGTAAAGAAATGTATTCTGCCCTTCTTCAGGAATCTGATATTAAAGCGATAAGAAGACTAGTAAATGGATATGAACCATCTATTAGAAAAGAATGTAACATATTTTTGGAAAAACTTAATGAATGTAAAGATTTACTTGCAGAAAAAACAATTCATGTTGAACAAAGTATTCATAAGGAATGGATTACAATATTAAAAAATATTTTAACTAAATGCGATTCTATCCTAGCTGATAATAAAAAAATTAAAAATAAAGATGAAGTTTTAGAAGCCTATTTTAAAATTTATGAATTCGTAGAGATATCTACTTATTTTGGACCCAACCATCGCTTTATAATGAAACTAGAAGAAGAGGAATGCATTCTTCAGTTGTATTGTCTAGATGCATCTGCTTTTCTATTAGAAACGATAAAAGAATCCATTGAAGGAATTGTATTTTTTTCAGCAACTCTTTTACCATTTCAATATCATGCAGATCTATTAACTCAAGGAGAAGGCAAGTTTTTAGAACTTCCAAGTCCATTTGATTCTAAGCATTTAGATATCATAATCAATAATAAAATTTCAACGAAATATAACGATAGACAAAATTCTATTGACTCAATATTAGAAACAATCGAAATCCTTACAGAAACAAAAAAAGGGAATTATATTATATTTTTTCCTTCTTATCAGTATTTAAATTTAGTTGTTGAATATATTCAAAACCCAGAATATGAAATGATTATTCAGAAAACGGATACAACAGAAACAGAAAGAACGGAAATCATTCAACGATTTAAAGATACCTCAAATACAAAAGTAGGTTTTTTTGTATTAGGAGGTGTCTTTAGTGAGGGAATTGATTTTATCGGCGATTGGTTAACAGGTGTAATTATTGTTGGGGTTGGATTACCCATGTATTGTGATGAAAATAATTTACTAAAAGAATATTTTGATGAAATCTATCAAACGGGATTTGACTATGCTTATACTTATCCAGGATTTACAAAGGTTGTTCAAGCTGCTGGAAGAGTAATTCGTAGCGAAGAAGATCGAGGGGTTGTCATTCTTTTAGACAATCGATTTACTCAATTACGTTATCAACAAATTATGCCAAAGCATTGGACAAACAAAAAAATAATTACAAATGCGTATCATTTAAAAAAAGAATTAAAAGAGTTTTATCAGAATAATAAATAGAAGGAGAGGTGATATAATGAAAAATATTATTAGTTATGTAAAGGAATATGGAAACAAGAGTTTAACGGAATTCCCATTTAATGAAGTGGATAGTTTAATTTTAAGTCAAATTTCTTATTTAAATTTAGATGATTTTATTCCTACAATCCCAGACCAAGAAGCACCGATTCGAATGATTGATCTTTTGACAGATGAAGGCATATATCAAATGTGTAAAGGCACCTTTGATGAAAAAAAGAATATTCGCCTATTAAAAGCCTTACGTTCCTCTGCTCGATATGAACAAATGTATGCAAATTATTTTTTAAATTTATTTCATGTTGAAAAAATTGAGCAGTTTTGTGCAGTAACATTTCAATTTGAAAATTTTTCTTATATTGCCTATCGAGGAACGGATTTAACTCTATTAGGGTGGTATGAGGATTTTAATATGGCTTTAATGGAACAAATTCCAGCACAAAAGGATGCTTCTTCCTATTTAGATGTTGTATGTAGTTTATTAGGGTTAGATGAAATGATTTATATTGGAGGACATTCTAAAGGTGGAAATTTAGCGGTATATGCCGCTACATACTGTTCAGAGTATATTAAAAAAAGAATTATAAAAATTTATAATCATGATGGACCAGGGTTTCATAAAGATATTTTTCAAACTCCTGAATATTTATCTATCGAAAGTCGAATTGAAAAACAAACCTGTAAGGAATCTATGGTAGGAATTCTATTAAACCACAATGAAAAGATGAGTTTTGTTGATTCTAGTGGTATAGGAATTATGCAACATGATCCATTTAATTGGAAAATCAATAAAGAGGGAAGATTTAAAAAAGTCAAAAAAACAAATTTATTTTCAAAAATATTTGAAAAAAGTAGTAATGAATTTATTGAATCAACGTCCATTGAAGATCGGAAGAAATTCTTTGATATGTTATTTAAGGTGGTAATGGAAAAAAATGATTCTACCATTTTTGATGTAAAACAGCATCCATTCCGTTATTTTAAAGGAATTAAAAAAAGGTATCGGATGTTAACAGAAAAACAAAGAATCTTTTTTAAAAAGATGTTTAAACGCTATAGAGCCCTATCTCGACATAATCTTCGTTTATTTTTAAAGAAAAATAGAAAAACAATGAATAAAAAAGGAGTTCAGATGGAAAGTACAGAAGAAATTTAAGATAAGGTTTCTATTTCAAATCAAGTAAAAGTATGGTAAAATAATTGTATGAAAAAATTAGTATATTATATTTTGGCTAGTATAGAAGCAATCTTGTTATTTATCGTCGTTGGAGCAGTAACAACCGCAATTGCAAAACACATCCAATCTGCTTATTTAATTCAGCAATTTAAGAAACAAGGAATTTATCAAGAAGATTTATCTACTAGTAGTGTAAAAGTTTATACAATTCAATCAAAAGAAACTTTAAAAACATATCAATTGGTAAATGGAGAATATTATCCAGGGAATACAGGCGATATTATTTTAAGTTTATCCTCTGAAATGGAAATTCCTTTTGTACATGGGTTTGTCAGTTTTTTCGCTGGAGGACATGCAGCATTAGTGTTAGGAGAGTATCAAGACCATAACACGCAAACAAGTCAAGTAGATTCCTTTAAGGTTATGGAAGCAACAGGGTTAAATGAAACAGATAATTATGCAGAAATTGCTTCTAAATCCTACTGGGTAAGTGAAGATAAATATAAGGAAGTTATATGCGTTCGCCCGAAAATGACAGAAGAACAACGAAAAATGATTTTAGTGAATGCTATGGCAATGGAAAAAGACCCATATAATTATTCCTTTTTATTTGATACGAAAAATAAATCCTATTGTAGCGATTTAATTAGTAAAACTTTTGATACTGTGGGAATTAATTTGAATAAAGATAGTTTTACTACTTCTATATATGATTTGTTAATTAGTAATGAAACCTACATTTCTTATTATCATTATTATGATTCTGAGGGTGTAAAACATGTGTATTATCTAGACTAAAGGGGGTTTATTATGGCATATGTGGCATTATATCGAGCCTATCGTCCACAAAAATTTTGTGAAGTTGTAGGACAACAGCATATTGTAAAAACATTACAAAATGCTATAAAACTAAATAAAGTTGCCCATGCATATCTATTCTGTGGACCAAGAGGAACAGGAAAAACAACACTTGCTAAAATAATGGCGAAAGCTCTAAACTGTGAAAATGGGCCAACAATTGAACCTTGTGATGAATGTGAAATATGTAAAGGAATTCAAAAAGGGACAATGGCAGATGTTGTAGAAATAGATGCTGCCTCTAATAATGGTGCAGATGATATACGAGCATTAAGAGATAGTGTAAAGTATCTGCCTTCGGTTGGAAAATATAAAGTTTATATTATTGATGAAGTACATATGCTTTCTAATGCCGCTTTTAATGCTTTATTAAAAACTTTAGAAGAACCACCGAAGCATGTGATTTTTATTCTTGCAACAACAGAACCTTACAAACTTCCAAATACAATTCTTTCTCGATGTCAACGCTTTGATTTTCAAAGTTTGTCTATAGAAGATTTAGTAAAGCGATTAAAGATTGTAACTCAAGAAGAACATTTAAAAATAACAGAAGAAGCCATATTTCAAATTGCATCTTCTGCAGAAGGTGGAATGCGGGATGCTTTATCCTTATTAGATCAAACCGTTTCATTTAGTGTAAATGAAGAAATCACGTTAGAGGATGTTTTAGCAGTAAGTGGAAATGTAAGTTATAAGCAACTATGCTTATTGTTAACCTCTTGTTTAGATAGTGATGGCACAAAAGCTCTTCAAGTCTTAGATCAAGTTTTAAAAGAAGGAAAGGAAATTCCCCGCATTATCAATGATCTAATTCTCTTTTTAAGAGATGTATTATTATATAAAAATCAAGCAATGCTAGAAGATAAGATGGAATACCATCAAGAAGATTTCAAAATTTTTTGTAATCGAATTATGAAAAGTATTGTTTATGAATGGTTAAATTTATTAAATGATACCAATAATAATATGCGGTTTTCTACTCAAAAAAGAGCGTATTTAGAATTAGCTCTTTTAAAAATGAGTGATTGTAAAGTAAACGAGGAAATTTCTTTACTTGAGCGAATTGAACAACTAGAACATACCATTGATATGCTAGCAAGTCATCCTCATGAAGAAGAGGTTCCTAAACCAATTGAAATTTCAATTCCTACGAAAGAAGAAATCAAGCAAATGGAACAGCCTAAACCAGTAGAACTTCCAAAATCAATTGAAATTCCAAAAGAGGATGAAATTCAAATTGAAGAGGTAGAAGAAATTTTGAACACGGCATCAAAAAACCGTAAAGTAGAACTTCAAGGAATTTGGAAAAAAATTAGTGAAGATTATAGTGGTGTGTTTATTGCTCAAATTTTAGTTGCAGGAGAAATCGTTGCGGTAAACGAGGATAAAATGGTAGTTGTTCTCAATGATTTAGGCTTCTGTAACCGATTGATGCGTTATGAAAATTTTGTTAAACTTATTGAAATTTTCGATAATTATTCTTCAGGAATAAAGGATTACATTTGTTTGCCAAAAGGAATTTGGAACAAAATTAAAGTGGATTATAAATCAAAATATTCACAAGAAAATCCTAAAGTAACCTTAGATAAAATAGCCATTGGAGTATTAAGAAGAAAAGAACCTACTCCACAGGATGAAACGGATTTAGAATACTTATATGAATATATAGATAAAGAAAAAATAGAAATTTTGGAGGATTAAAAATGAATCAACAAGCAATGATGCGTTTAAAGAAAATGCAAAAACAAATGATGGAAGCTCAAGAAAAACTTGAACAAACCGTGTTTACTGGAACAGCTGGTGGCGGTATGGTTGAAGTATCTGTAAAAGGAACTCATGAGGTTGTCGGAATAAAAATTGATCCAGATGCTTTAGAATCTAAAGAAGATATTGAAATGATTGAAGATACCATTGTTGCTGCTTTAAATGATGCAAACAAAAAAATTGAAGCTGAATCACAAAAAGCCTTAGGTGGTTTTGGTGGTGCAGGATTTGGTGGCTTATTCTAATGTTAAAATATCCTAAACCATTAGAAGATCTGATAGAGGACTTTACTCGTCTACCTTCAGTTGGAAAGAAAACAGCAGAACGATTTGCTTTATATGTATATACAAAGTTAAATCAGGATTATACAGAAGGGTTTTCTCAGCATTTATTAGATGTGAAAAATAAGATTCATCTATGTAAATGCTGTGGAAACATAAGTGAGGAAGATTTCTGTTCAATTTGTCAAGATCAACAAAGAAATCATCGTCAAATTATGGTAGTGGAAACGGTAAAAGATTTATACACAATTGAAAATGTAGATGAATATCAAGGAATTTACCATGTTTTAAATGGGGCAATTAGCTTTTCTAAAGGTATTGGAACACAGGATTTAAATATTGATTCTTTGATTGAAAAGGCAAAACAGAATCAGTTTGATGAAATTATTTTAGCTACAAACGCGACATTAGAGGGAGAAACAACCGCAAGGTATATTAAAGAACTTTTAGTAGATGTCCCTGTAAAACTTACGCGGATTGCACATGGATTACCTGTAGGTGGAGAAATGTCTTATGCCGATGAAATGACCGTTGTAAAGGCTATGGAAGGTAGAAGAGAATATTAAGCGAATAACCATCATATAATTGGATGGTGATTTTATGAAAAAAACGCTTAAATATACAATTCAATCAATTATAATAGGAGTTGTATCTGTACTCTTATTTAATTTAGTTGGACAATTTATTCATATTTCTATTCCTTTCAATTTGTTATCTATTGGATTAATTGGCTTTTTTAGATTGCCAGGGTTCATTGTATTATTAATTGTATTATTATTGTAGGAGCAAATATGAAAATTTCTTTTTTGAGTATGGATCAAGAACAAAATAAAACCTATTTTGTATCTGATGCTGTAGTAAACCAAAACACGTATATTTTTGCGGACAACTCTACTGAAGATGTCTTCATTCATCTAACCGTCGAAAAAGAGGATGTGTATATTAACCGACAAGGCGAAATAAAGATGAGTATGCATTTTCGAGAAGGAATGATTTTACCCGCGTCCTATAAAAATAGTCTAGGCTTAGAATTTGAATTTGAAATACTTTGTACGAAATTGACAATATTAGACAAAAAAATTTTAATTTGGTATGATATGCTTATAAAGGATTGTGCTACATCTTCTTTTAAGATAGCAATAAATATCCTAAAATAGACAAAAACAGGGAAATAAAACCACTTTCATACAAAAATTGTTTTACTTTTAGATGGAAATACTTGATAAATTTCAAAAACTTTAGTAAAATATCATTGTTTTAAACTTTGGAGGAATTATAATGGAAAATATTTCGCAGATGTCTTTATTAGAGATTGCAGTTTTATTAATGGAACAGAAACAACAAAAATATTCCATAAAAGAATTAATACAAGAGGTTTTAGCTCTTAAAGGAATTGAAGATTCTTCTGGTGAACTTGCAACAAAATTATATATTGACATTACTACTAGTTCGAAATTTGTATATATGGGAAATGAAGAATGGGATTTAAAATCTCGTCAATCTTTAGATGAATTTGATAAAGATGGTTCTGCCTTCAATACAAAAGAAGCAGAAATTGATGAGGAACCATTAGATGAAGAAGAGATAGAAGATGAAGTCTTTGATGAGGATGAGTATGATTCTGAGGATGAAGATGAAGAAGACGAAGATGATGAGGATGAATACGATTCTGAGGATGAAGATGAAGAAGACGAAGATGATGAGGATTATGAAGATGATGAAGATTCCATCATTGATGGGGACATCACAGAGCGTTATAGCGAGGATGACTTCAACGAAGATAAATATAATGATCTAATGGATGATTATGAGGATATGTACGAAGAATAATAATATTGAAACTGACTTAACTTGTCAGTTTCTTTTTTTATGTTAGAATATTTTAAAGGAGCGTTTTATTTATGAACAAAGGAAGTTTTTGGTATTTAAAATGGGGATTTAAAAACACAATTGAAATCCTTATAAAAAATATAGGAAATTATTTTAAATATTATATTTTTTTGCTAGCTTATCTATTAAGTGCCTTTTTTATTTTTCCTTATCCTATTTTTGCATATGCACATTTTAAAATCATACAAATGATTGCTGAAAAAAAGGATATCTCTTTAATAAAAGCATTTGAAGGAATTGATGAATCTAAACGGTATTCAAAATTTCTATTCACACTTTCAATTATATTTTTTGTTCTTTTAGGTATGATTTGCTTTTGTTTATTATTTGCTTTCTTAATTTGCTTGTTTATCTTTTGTATCCCTCATCTTAAAACCATTACCATAGGAACTTATATTATTTTGATTCTCACGGCTATACTTATTATGGTACCTTCAATATATCTCTCTCTTTGTTTACATCCCATTCCTTTTATAATTTCTGAGGAACCACAATCTACAGTATCTGAAGTGTTTAAAACTTCTTTTGAAGTTACAACTGGCAGAAAAAAAACTTTATTTATTATTCAAATTCTTGTTTCTTTATGTAGTATTGTTTTTGCAGGAATATTTATTGGATTTTATTTTCTTCTTAATTTCCTTAAAAAACAAGGAAATGTTGCTACCAGTGGTATAATGATAGTTGCAGGAATATTTGTTATTTTTCTGATTCTTTTTGTTTTGCTATTCCCTTTTTTGAACGCTGCTAGTGAAGTTTCTTGTTATTTCTGTATCCAAGATGGAATGAATTATAAAAAAGAAACAGAAAGTAAAGAAGATATGAATGCAACGCAGCTGTTGAAATTATTATTTGAGGAGGAGCCATCAAATGAGTCAGTCAAATGATTATAAAAAAATAGAAGAAGTTGTTCTTCATCAACTTCAAACCAACCCTCAGGATTGTAAGGCATTTTACACTGCTTTTGTGTATGCGTTAGAAGAATATCCAAATCTATCTTATAAAGATTATGAAAATTTGTTATCTATTATTCAGCAGAACACTTCAGAATCTTCTTTTTCTAGTTATTATAGTCTTTTTCAAAAATTATTGAAATATAAGGAGAAAACTATTCTTAACTACGAAAAAAAGCAAGCATTTGAATCTTATAAAAGAGAAGTTTTAAAGCAGATACAAACGCATTTTGATTCTATAGAACTTGCAAATTATTCTAATCAAAATCAGGTAAAAATTAAAAAAATTAAATTAAAAGCAGAAAAGCAAATTCAGTTGATTTTATTAGAATCAAATTATAAAGAAGAATTAAAAGAAATAAGTAAAATATATGAAACAAAAATAAAACAAATCCCTGTCGGAATCAAAAAAATAAAACCGATAAAACTATATGTTGGAGCATCTTGTGGAATTATAAGTATCATTTTTATTTTATTTATGATTATCGGTTCAATTCCTAAAGTGACTTATTGTACTGTAGAACAATATAATAAAAAACATAAAGAACAACTGAATTATACGATTCAAGAATTAGAAAATAAAAATTTAAACGAAGTCGTATGTGTTACAGGTATTTCGGGATTGATTTTTCCTTTTCATTTTCCCAAAAACACTGTTGAAATAAAAAAGGAATATCAACAAAAGCCAGTTATTTCGATAGCGGCAGAAGCATTTCAATCAGAAAAAATACGTAAACTTATTTTACCAAACACTATAAAAGTAATTGAAAAATCTGCATTTAATTCATGTAAGAGGCTAAAATATATTCATACAAACAAGAAAAACCAAAAGGAAGAAAATATATTACCAACGCAATTAACTCGGATAAAGGGAAAAGCATTTTATGGATGTATTTCCTTAAATGCTATTACAATTGAACCAGGACTTAAAAAAATAGAAGAAGATAGTTTTGCCGCTTGTAATCATAATTTTTATATAAATTTTAATGGGTCTAGTACACAATGGGGAATGGGTGAACAATTTCATCCTCAATATATAGTTCAATGTAAATCTTATCGCATCAAGGTTTATGGAATGGATAGAAATTTTTTATACGAAAGAATTGCTTATCCAGGAAAACCATTTTATCTTGGTACACCTCCTGAAATTCCAGGATATTTTGTTTTAGGATATTTCTATGAGGGAGATTGTCTAGCAGATTCAAATGGGGATTCTTATGATAATTATTCTTTTAATAAGGATATTTATTTAGATGTTGTTTATCGGCCACTCAATTAAATTTTTAATTTTAAAACAAAATATCCACCATAATTTTATGGTGGATATCTTTCTTTTTTTATAGTATAATAAAAAAAACAGGAGGCCGTTATGAAGCAATGGATTTTGAAATATCGATTGATGACATTTGAACAAAGAACCATCTTCAATACGAGGTGTTCTATCGGCTTTAATGCTTTTTTGGCTTTGGTTAAATTTTCAGTAAGCTTTATAAATTTAGCCTTATTAGTTTCTGGTATTGTGAATATTTTTTTAATGCTTGCAAAATTAGTATGTTTACGAGGTGTTACTTCTCCAAGAAAAAGAGGATTTAAGAAAAGAAATACTTTAATAGCAATATTTTTACTTTTAGCGGGACTACAATACACTGGATATATGAGTCTATTGATTTTCACTCCAGTTCAATCCACAAACTACTATATGTCTATTGGGATTGTGATTGCTTTCTGTTCCTTTGTGGAAATGGGGATTGCCATTCGGGGATGCTTTGCTGCCTCTGGTCGTGGCCATTATTATCGAAATATAAAACTGATTAGCTTATGTTCTGCTTTAACAGCTATTGCTTTAACAGAAATGGCAATAACCTCTTTTGCAGATCCAAATCCGAATAAATTTTATGATGGTATTTGTGGTGTTTGTGTAGGTGCAATTATTATTTTAATTGGAATTTATATTTATTTTGCACCAAAGATAAGTATTTTAGATCATCGCTATCATCGCTATATTATGACAACGAATTCTCATTTTGAAAAGGATGATTTAATATTAGATCTTACAAATAGTCGTATTTATGGTAATTTTGTTTATGTTGCAATTCTACGGGATGGGATGGTTGAAGGGCTAATCTTTAAAAGAAAAAGTCCCATTAAGAAATGGAATGTTTTTTTGAAAATTGGAATTCTTATTCTATCTGAAATTCTCATTTTTCCTTATGCGATTGGAGGATTAATATTTTATTTTAAAAGTAGAATGATTGTGAAAACTTTAGATCAAAAGATGATAGAATTTGGATGTATGAGATTAATGGATGGACAAATGTACGATTAAAAATTAAAATAACTTATTAAAATTGTTTTTTTCACAATTTCCCATAATTTTTCCATAATAATCCTATAGTTATAGGGTATACTATAAGTGTCTTAAAAAGACAGTATCTATCTAAATATCCCTACATAGATAGAAACTTTTTTCATAAGCAAACTATAACTCTCCCAATTAAGATAAAGGGCAGCCTAAATGTAGGTTGCCCTTTATCGTTAATGATTTTTGTTATATAATATAAATGAGGTGAATTAAGATGTATAAAATTGCGTTAGTAGAGGATGAAAAAAATTTAGCTTCTCTTGTTATCAAATATCTAACTTCAGAAGGATATGAGGTTCAATGGTATTCTACTGGAGAAGAGGCAGAAAAAAATATTGAAGACTCCTATGATTTATGGATTTTAGATATAATGTTACCTGGAATTATAAGTGGGTATGATTTAATAAAATTGATTCATGCGAAAAAGCCTTTATTACCAATTATATTTACATCTGCAAGAGATCAAGATATTGATAAAATTATGGGGTTGGAATTAGGAAGCGATGATTATTTGGCTAAACCGTATTCCATTAGAGAATTAGTATTAAGAGTAAAGAATTTGCTCAATCGAACTTATTTTAAAACTACATCATCTACTCACAAGAATACAATAAAGGTTGGCGAATACGAAATAGATAAGGATAGAAGAAGTGTTTCTCATATGGATAAATCCATCCAATTGACTTCTAAAGAGTATGATTTACTTTTATATTTAATTGAAAATCCTGGAAAAGCCTTTTCTCGCGATCAAATTTTAAATGCAGTTTGGGGAGAAGACTATTTTGGAAGTGATCGTGTAGTAGATGATTTATTACGTAGATTAAGACAAAAAATGCCAGAACTTCAAGTAGAAACGATATATGGCTATGGATATAGGTTAATTGCTTTATGAAAAAATTAACGATTTCAGCTCAGATGGTTGTTTTATTTTTATTTGTCATTTTATTTTCTGTTTTCGCTTTCTCAAGTATTATATTTTCAAGAATTAAATACATTGCAGAAGAGGAAATGTATTCCCGTTTGATTACTTATTCTACATTATTAAACGCAAATGATCCTATAGTAGATGTGGAATTTAGAGATATGGACGTTGCTTTTATTTGTATCAAGGACAATAAAAAATTTTATTCTACTGATATTTTAAATTATTTAAATGAAAATGATTTTGATAAGTTATTAAATCAAATTAAAAATGAAAATATAAAACCAATTCATACAGGTAAACTAAGAAATTATAATAAAATTAATGTTTATTACGCAATCACAATCTTAGATAATGGAAACACTACATCTTTAGTTCTTACAAGCAATAAATATGTAACGAATGTTGCAAAAAATACTTCTCTACAATTGATTTTAATTTTCTTCTCAATTTTATCATTATCAGTTTTAGCGATTGCAATTTGGGGGAATCAATTTGCAAGAAGAATTAGAAGAATTCAAAACCATATTTTGTATCTACCAAAGGAAGGATATCAAACCGTATATACAGATGATGGTTTAGATGAGATAGGAGAATTATCAAGATCCGTAGAAAGCATGCGTAGTGAAATTCGAGCAAATGAACGTACCAAGCAAGAAATGCTTCAAAATATTAGTCATGATTTAAAAACGCCAATTGCTGTCATAAAATCTTATGCAGAAGCTCAACAAGATGGTATGGTTGATGAGGATAGCAGTAAAGTAATTATTGCTCAAGCAGAAATATTAAAAAATAAGGTCAACCGTTTACTTCAATATAACTCTTTAGAGTATTTAGAAAAAGATCGTGAATTTGAAGATGTAGATATGAAGGAAGTTGTTGAAGAGGTAATTCAAGGTTATCGGTTCCAAACGGATTTGATTATTGAACTTGATTTAACAGAAGATATTTTCTTTAAAGGGTATCGTGAAAATTATTTTACGGTTGTAGATAATATTATTGATAACGCAAAGCGATATGCAAAAACTAAAATTAAGGTTGTATTAAAAAAAGATCGTCTTCGGATTTATAATGATGGAGATCCAATAGATGAGCAATTCATTAAAAATTCTTTTAAACCTTATGAAAAGGGTAGCAAGGGCGAATTTGGTTTAGGCATGTCGATTGTGAAAAAAACGATAGATTTTTTTGGTATGGACTTGATTGTTAAAAATGAAGCAATCGGAGTTTCCTTTATTATTACAAGGAAAAAGTAAGGATGTGATATTTTGACTCAAAATGAAAGAAGAAGTATTCCAATTTGGAAAAGAATTATTTTATTTATTGTAACGTTGGTATTTTTTACTTTACAAATTACTTTGTTTGTAGTTATGTTTCAATTAAATTTTTCTGGCCAAATTAATGTTGTCATTTATTTGTTATTAGAATTGTATGCATTAGTGATTGTGCTGCATATCATTCATAAGCCGATGTCAGCGAGCTATAAAATGACATGGTCTATATTGATATTGCTTCTGCCCTTACCTTGTTCTTTGCTTTATTGGTTAAATCATCGGAGTCGCAAACTTCCAAAAAGAAAGCAAATGAAGATTAATTCTGCGCTAAGTGCATATCATGGCGATAATCGCGTTATTGAAGAATTGGATGAAATTGACTCAAAAGCTGCAAAACATGCGAAAGTTGTTTTATCAGACACGGGATATCCAGCATATAAAAATACGAAATACACTTTTTTAGAAGATGGATTTGTAAAATTTGAAGATTTAATTAAAGAATTAAATCGTGCTGAAAAATATATTTTAATTGAAATGTTTATTATAAGTGATGGTTTTTTATTGGATGAAATTATGCCAATCTTAATGAGGAAAGGGCAAGATGGTGTCGAAATTAAAATTATATATGATGATTTGGGCTCTAAGGCTACATTGAAAAATAGAACAATTAAGAAGTTTACAAATATACCAAACTGCCAAATTGTGAATTATAATCCCCTAGGATTAAATATAAATCCCGCTTTCAACTATCGAGATCATCGTAAAATTATTGTGATTGATGGTAGAGTTGCTTATTGTGGTGGTGACAATTTGGCAGATGAATATATCCATAAAAAAGAAAGATTCGGCTTTTGGAGAGATAATTGTGGTAAATATGAAGGAGAAGCAGTTGCAAGTTTCATCGCAATGTTTATTGAAACTTGGTATATGTCTACAAAAGAAATTTTGAATATACATTCTTATTTAACAGATTATAAAGTATATGATACAAAAGGATATGTGGTTCCTTTTGGGGATGGTCCATCTGAATCAAAAAATACTGGGTATGATACGTTTTTATCGTTAATTACTAGTGCAGAAAAAACGTTATATATTTCTACACCTTATTTTGTTATTGATGATACAATGATTCAAAATATTGCGTTAGCGGCTAGAAGTGGCGTAGATGTAAGAATTCTAATGCCAGGTATTCCTGATAAAAAGTTGGCTTTCTATTTGGCTCGATATCATTATCGAGATATATTAAAAGCGGGAGGAAAAATTTATGAATTTTCTAAAGGCTTTAATCATGCAAAAAATATTATGGTGGATGGGAAATACGGCTTTATTGGAACAATTAATGTAGATTATAGAAGTATGTTTTTACATTATGAATGCGGAGCTTTAATCTTATTAAATGATGAAATTAAACGGATGGAAGAAGACTTTATAAAGGCTTGTGAGGAAAGTAAGCCATTTACCTATAAGGATTGGAAAAATCGTTCCTGGTGGCAGAAATTAATCTCTTATTTAGCTTATTTATTCTCCCCAATGTTTTAATTATACAAATGAATTATAAATAGAAAGTGAAATCCCCTTTTTACAGGGGATTTTATTATATAAAAAATACTCAGTCCGAAGACCGAGTATTTCATATTGCTTTTATATTTATGCAGCAGGTTTAATGTTAATGCCGTAATAATTAATAGCATTGATAATATTTTTTAATTGATAAGTTTTGCCACACTCTAATGTGATTTCAAATTTCATAACTGCATTTTCTGAGCAGATATAATCAGAACCAACTTGAGCTCCTTCACATAATACCTGGAACCCTCTTGTTAAATCAGAACCACTGGAGGTTTGACAGAATACTTCAATAACAGCAGAACCAGAGAAATTAGTTAAATTAATTTCAACAGTACGACCTTTACCATTACATTTAACACGGTTTAAAACACTAACTTCAGCACCTGTAACATCTGCAATTTTTTTAGCACTAGACATTGTATCAACAGTAAAGTGATTTTGTAATTTTCCATCAGCGTTTGCAGCATCTGTTCCTAATAATTTAACAAATTCACAAGTTCCCCAATTAGTTGCAGAAGTAATATCTCCAGCAGTCAAATCATCTGCATCTAAAGATAAAGCAGTAACAGCTGGTTTAGAAGGTTGAGGATTATCAGGGTTTGTTACTGGTTTAATGTTGATACCATAATAGTTAATACTTGCATCAGCAGTTAAATAGTAAACATAACCACCATCTACCTCACCACTAGATTTGATAGGTTGATCTCCATCTTGAATTGCAGGACAATCAACAACAAATTTAGATGTTCCATCAACAGCACCTTGTCTTAATTGACCTGTTCTTGCAGTTGCATTTGAACCAGTTAAAGCAAACACTTCGATCGTATATTTTCCACCATAAGCAGATAAGTCAATTGTAATATAACGACCAGTTGCATCTGTTGAGCCACCAGTTTTTAATCTTTGTGTTACAGCAACATCTGCACCATCAGCATCTTGAATTGTACGTGCATTTGCATCAACACTAAATTTCTTTCCAGTACTTCCTACAATAGTAACGACATCATCAAGTTTAGTTTCGGCAGTAATATCGCCAGCAGTTAAATTATTGAAGTTGTAAGATTTCTTAGGAAGAACAGCTGCATCTGCGAATTTAACATATACATCATTAGTTTCTGTTAATACAGTTTCATAAGCATATTTAGTCGTGAATTCAGCGTCTGCATAGAAGCCTTCTAATAATTTTCCAGCAGGAATCATTGTCTTTGGCATTGCAGCTTTTAATTCGCCTTCAGTTAGATGTCCGCCAATATAACCAATATTAGCTAATGTGCCAACAACAGAACCATCAGCATTCTTTAATACCACAGAAGCATCTTTAGGCTCCATTCCAGCCCAAGAATCAGCATAAGTTACTTTGCCGTTCTTTGCAGCAAAAATCTTGACAGGTCTATGATCAGGATTTTCTGTTACTACAGTACATGTATCAGTTAAAGAAGTTGTAAGTGCACCAGTACCTGTATTATTATATTCGATTAAATATTCAGGCTTTAAGGTATCTGTAATATTCATCTTACCATAACGGTCATTCATATTCTTTCCTTCTGGAGTAACAACACCAAATGCTTCAGTAGAGATATGACCACCCAATTCAGAGTTAGAAATGGTAATTCTCATATTGCTTCCCCAAGTACGTGCGATAGAAACAGAACCAGCAGCAGTAGCATCATCAGCGATGAATGTACATCCATCAAATACATATCCATAATCAATTGCATCTGTATCTATTGACTTATTGAATCCCTTAGTTGCAACAATATAACCACCATTGTTATAATTGCCATTTACTTCAGCAGTAGCACCAGCACCGATAGATTTAATATAACTATCATCAAATAATGCAGTAGCATTGTATCCGAAAATGTAATCTGTATGACCTTCAATGAAGCAGTTGATATAGTATTGACGACCTACTTGTGCATATAAAGTATCATGATAAGAAGTAAACTTACATCCCACGAATGTAGATTTATCTGCTTGAACTAATGCAGCAACTGCTTGAGAATCAGAAGTAATCTTTAAAGATTCATTATATAATGCGTTTGTATTATAATAGTTCTTAAATGTTACAAATTGAGCAACGAAGTTTGTTGCATTTGGACGAATAGAAACTGTAGCAGAACCATCGGTACTATGTACACTTGTTTCGCTTGGATCTAATTTTCCATTTAAAGCATCAAATTCAATTACAGCAAATTGATTGAATATAGCCTCAATATCTTCGCCTTCCATATCTAGACCAGTTACATCTGTTTCTAGAACAACATTAGGCATATCAATTTCTACTTTTTCATGATAAACAACGCCAGCAGTTAAAGTAATTGTCTTTGTTGCTTCATCAGGAACGTTAGCTAATTGAATAAATTGAAGAGCTTGATTAATTGTTTTGAAGTTATAAGTATCTGCTGTTGAAATAGGAGCAGAAGGATTTACAGTAACTTTTACTTCAGTAGCTGCTGATAAATCAGGAACTGCAACAATTTCAATTGTATAATCAGCAGTTTTAGTAGTATCTGC
Source organism: uncultured Anaeroplasmataceae bacterium (assembly GCA_910584005.1). Classification (GTDB taxonomy): domain Bacteria; phylum Bacillota_I; class Bacilli_A; order Acholeplasmatales; family Anaeroplasmataceae; genus Pelethenecus. The sequence goes on from CAJTXR010000003.1 coordinate 110,148, forward strand.
TTTATAGGTAATACTAATTGTTTTATTTCCTGCAGTAGTTGTTTCAGGATCAGCAATTGTATACTCATTTGCATCTAAAATAAATTCAATATACTTATCAGTAGTTTCAGGTAATAAGCATTTTGCTTTTACAACCAAGTTGTCGTGATTGATTGTGCTATTTAATGCAAATACCGTTTGTAAAGGTAAAGTGATACGGCTTGAACTTAAAGTGTAATCATAAAGAACAACACTTTCAATTGCACATACATTTACTTTATAGCTTTGTGTATATTTAACATCAGCACTTAAAGCATAATTAACTGTAATTGTTTTAACACCAGCAGTAGTTTTAAAATCTTCAGGAACTACGATTTCAATAGCATCGCTTGATAATAAATCTTTACGACCATTTTCATATACAAGACTTGCAACTAAGCCTGCAGAATTAAAATCTCTTCCTAATAAGAAATCCTTTTGAACAGAAGCTAAATTTAATTCAATTTCTTTTGTAGGACCTTGAGGTAATTTTTCAGTTAAAGATAAAGCATTTAATCTGAAAGAAGAAGTTGTAACGATTTCATATACGCCTGCTTCTAATCCAGAAACATTTGTTGTAGGAACAGCTTCATTATTTTTAAGATTTTCACCGAATTTTTGTACTTCAGTAGCAACCTCTTTACCTTCTACAACTGTAATTCGATCTAATGAAACTGTACATCCACTAGATGATGCACCAGTACCACCAATGGTAACAGCATTATTTGTTCCTGAACCCATTAATGTAAAGCGAATTCTAAATTTACCACCTGTATTTAAATCTTTACGGCTTGCTTCAAAACGAGTATTTGCGTTTACACCGGCAGTACCAAATGTGAAACGTCCGATTGTTGTAGTTTCTGTTATTTTAACATCAGATGTAGAGCCATTTAAGCCATCATCAAAGTTAAATACAGTATTAACAGTATCGTATCCTTGTTCCCATTTTGCAGTTAAGGTAACATTGTCAGTCACTGGAGTACTGAAGTTAAATTGTGTATCACCAACAAACCAACCTAAAAATTTATTGTAATCTTTTTTAGGAGTTTCAGGCTCATCAAAATAATAATTATCTCCATCTTTTACAGCAGTGATAGAACCATTTGCACTTCCGTTATCATAAACAAGTGTTGCCACAGGAGCTTTTTTAACTTCAGTCCAATGGGCATAGATTGTTGTAGCAGATGTAATTTTTGTTGTAGCGAAATTAAATTCACTTCCGCCATCTTTTGCAGTATACCATCCAGCAAAGGTATATCCCTCTCTTGTTGGATCTGTAGGTTTTGTTACTGTACCACCGTTTTCAACATCTACAGATTTTACTGCAGAACCACCATTACTATCAAAAGTTACAGTATATTTTAGTGGATCTTCAGTTTTATCAGGATCTTTTTCTTTTTTACAGCTTGTAGCCATACCGACTGTACCTAAAGCCGCAGTCAAGCAAAGAAAAGAAGCCAATAATTTTCTTTTTTTCATATTTATCCTCCTTTAAATTGTGAATTATTATTGCATAATTCAAATATATTTTATCATATTTACCCCTTCTTTGTAAAGCGTTTACACATAGAGAATAAAAAAGAATTCTTCTAAAAAAGATTTTTTCATAGAAGAATTCCATATTTTGACAAATATCTTTAATTTGCAATGTCGATTTTAATATTATCAATACTAAAACTACGAGCAGTATCCGCATTTGCTGTTTGGAACATAATTCCTTTTATCGCATTCGTATAGGATAAAGCAATTTTTTCTCCATTGATTTCAATACTTGCGGTGCCAGTATCATAATCAATAATAAGAATGATAGAATAAGTTTTATTCGCTTCCATTGCTTTTGTTGCGATTGGAGTAATTGTAGATCCATCGGTTGTGTATCCTAATACTTTGTCTGAATTTGTTCGGATTCCTAAATCCGTATCCCCATCTAAGAAATGAATCATCGTCCAACTTCCGCTACTCTTTTGAGGAATAAAATCTAAACTAATTCGCACCTTTCCGGATTGGTATACTTGGTCAAAAATATAATATCCAAATGTAGAAACTTTAGAGGTATCTATTACCTTAAGCATTCCGTTTTCTACTTTCATATAATTAGTAGTAGTAGAACCTGTATCCGTACTTGTGCTATTAAAACTATAAGAGAACCCTTTTGTTGTTGGTGCTGTTAGACTATATTCTATTTGTGGAATAGAGATTGAAGAACTGAAATCTAGGGTTACAACATTTTCCCAGGAAACATCTTCTTCAGTTGGCGGAAGAATAGGATCAGGAGTTTGGCTTCCACCAGTAGAAGATTCAGGAAGGCCTTTCGCGTTAGCTTTTAAAACTCCAGCATATGTTTTACAAAAATCAGGAATGGTATTGGTATCTAATAGAATTTGTACATCAGAATATCCCTCTTGATTGTAATAGAATAGTTTTGCATTTGTATCAAAATTACTATAGTCTGTTTTCCCATCTGGTTTACAAGTGCTAGAAACAGTTTGAGTTCTAGAAGTGACGGTATTTCCTTTTTTATAATTTCCGGAAGTGGAAACATTGTTATAAATGTTATTGTATGATTTAATTACACCACCAGAAACAAGCTCATAAGGGTTCTTTCCGCCATCATAATAATTGTTTTCAACAAACGCATAACAATTTGCTCGAATACTATGACTATAGCCTGTAGATCCATAGTAATAATTATTATAAATATGAATATTGGCTTGGCGAACCAAAGGCAATCTAGAACCTGCTTTATTATAATAATTATGATGTAGCGTTATATTATATTGCAATGCAGAATCTCCAGACCCAATTAAATTTGTTTTATGAGTACTATTATATTGCGTATAACTAATCGTTACATTGTGACAATATTTAACATCTGTAGATCCATCGCCATCTCCCTTATCTGCTTCATAGCATACATCCCAATGATTAACACCTAAATCAAAGGTACAATTATGAATCCAATAATTTCCATGAGTTATATCCGAAGAACTTCCTTCAAATCCAACCGCATCTTCGGTATAGTTATAGAACCTGAGATTTTTCACTTCAATTGAATCGCTTTTCTTGAAGGTAAATCCCCATTGGAATATAGAAGCATCTGTTCCAATTCCTTCAATGGTAATATTTTGTCCTGAAACCACATCTAACATATTATAATAAGAATCATATTCATAGGTTTTAGAAGAAGATGCTTTTTTAGAACGTAAGACTTGATTGGTTAAGCCATTCAATTGTGTAATTCCTTTCGCTAAATCTTCAGACATTGAATTAATTCCTTTAGAAATGATTTCTTTTTCATTTAATTTTGAATAATTGCTAGAACTTCCTTCATCCCAACCAGAAGAATCTGTTGTATATTTAAAGGTGTTTTCTAGATTGGTTTGACGGGCAGATGTATTTCCTGTACCATGTGTTTTTTTATTCCACTGGGTCGTTTGAATTTCACCTAAAATTCTTATATCTAATGCATAAGAAGCAGAAGTACAAGCTTTTATGATATTGGCAAGACCTGTATAAGTTTTAGAACCAATTTTTGCAGTTACCGTGTTTTTGGTTTGATCTGAAACGTAAACGACTACCGCATTACTCTTTAATGAACCATCATTTTTATAGGCACCAATTCCAGAAGTATTTCCAAAATGGGCATATCCAGAGCGATCATCTTCAGAAACTTTAAAACTTTGATGTACTGTTTTACCTTCAACTGCAATTTGAACATCGTAAGTTCCTTTAGGAAGCCCAACAATATCACATCGAATATGATTTCCTTTTTCTCGGATTAATTCTTTATCTACAGGCAGATAGGTTGTTGATAAAGAAGACTTATAGGAAATAGAGTAATCTGCTAAAGCAACTTGATTCAATTTTTCAAATTCTATAAATAGTCCTTCATTATATCCAGCAGAGGAAGTTATATTTAAAATAGATTCTTCAAATTTTGCTGTTAAAGTTATATCACTTTCTATTGGTGTATTAAAATCAAATTTAATATCATTCTCAAACCAGCCCAAGAAAGAGAAGCCTTCCTTTATTGGTTGGGTAGGTTCTTCTACAAGTTTTCCTTGTTCAACTAGAACCGTTTCTATATCTGTTCCATTTTTAAAGGTTACAGTATAAGTAATGACTGGTTCAAATTTTGCAACAAGAGTTATATTTTCGGTAATTGCAGTAGCTAAATCAAATGGCGTAGATCCTCTAAACCATCCTACAAAAGTATACCCTTGTTTAGAAGGATTTTGGATGGTAACGGTTTGTTTATATTGAACTTCTTTTTCTTCAATAAGTGAACCATCTTCATTTGTAAAGGTTACAATATAGGTATTTGGTGTATACTTCGCTATTAAAATTATATCTTTTGTAATTGGTGTTCTAAAATCAAATTTTATTAATCCATTGTACCAACCATCAAAAGTATATCCCTCTTTTGTAGGCTTAACTGGTTCTTGAATTGTTGTTTGATATTCTGCTGAGATCACATTTGTTTTAGAATCGTTTTTAAATGTTATTTTATATGTGTTGATTTTGAATACAGCGATTAAATGTAAATCTTGAGTAATAGGTGTATTTAAATTGAAGATAGAACCATTAAGATTCCAGTTTTGGAAGGTATACCCAGTTTTAACTGGAGTGTCTAGCCTTATACATTCTCCATCATTTACCAGTTTGGTTGATTCTACCCCGTCAATTGAAAGTGTAATGGTATGTGTATGAACAGGTTCAAATTTACCATAGATGATTGTATCTTTTATGATAGGTGTTGTAAAATCAAATAATTTTGTAAAAGTTTCATCTTGATACCAATTGATAAATTTGAAACCAAGTATGCTTGGATTATTTGGTTTTTCAACTTTAGAGTTATAATGAATGGATGCTGTAGTTAAAACATCTGTACCATTTATAAAGGATACGGTAAAGGTTTTAATTTCAAAGAAAGCATACAATGTCATATCCTTTGTGATTTTTGTATTCGTATCAAAGGTGTGATACTCATTTTCTTTGGTGGACCATCCCTTAAAGTTATATCCTTCTTTTGTAGGGTTTTCTTTCGTTATCGTATTTCCATAGGAAACAGTTTCTTTAGAGGATAGTTGATCCACAATGAAAATGACTGTGAAAGATTGTTCCTCAAAAAAAGCATAAAGAGTTAGGTCATTGGTAATTGGGGTATCAAAATTCCAAGCAGTATAAGTTGTGCTATTAGTTGACCATCCTTTAAAGGTGTATCCATCTTTTAAAGGAGTAGTGGGTTGTTCTGCTTTTGTATTATAAGGAATCTGGGTTTGCTTTTCATCCTCTCCATTAATGAAAGTGATAGTTAAGGTTTTTGTTTCCCATTTTAAATAAAAATCTTCATTTTTGGTTACTTTGTAGGGAAAAACAACCTCATTTACAAAGGCTTCATCATGATACCAACCGATTGGTTCAAAACCATCTAAGGAAGCATCAAAAAAAGAAGAAGAAATTGCTTCATTTTTTTGATACTCTTTTGTTATAGTATTGGTTTCATTATTTAAATGATATGTTATCACATAAGTTTTGGGTTTGCTGATACAGGCAACCAAAACAAATATTAAGAAAAAGATAGGAATAAAATAAAATATTTTTTTCATAAATATCTCCTTTATAAAGCGTTTTCTATCTTATTATAATGACTTTAAAATTAAAAGTAAATAATAAATTACTTTAAATTTTTAAATGCGATAAAAATTAAAAACTTTTCAATTCCATTAATTTGCTATATAATGGAATAAAATAAAGGAGGATTCTATGAGAAAATTATCAATTTGTTTATTCTTATGTTCTTTTATATTTTTATCCTCCTGTACAGAACAAATTCAGAAGGATGAATATACGTTTTATGCAATGGATACTATGATTTCGATTGCTTTATATAATGAAAAAGAAAGCAAAAGTATTGCTAAAGAGGTAGAGAATATTTATTTAAAATATGATACACTTGCAAACGATTATAAGAATACAAATTCATCAAGCATTTATACTTTGAACCAGAATCGAGAAATTACAATTAACGAAGAGTTAAAAGAACTTTTACTTTATAGCTTAGAAGTATATGAGGAAACCCATCATTACTTTAATCCTTTTATTGGCCGGCTATCTCATTTGTGGAAAGATGCTTTAAATCAAAACAAACTTGTAGATGATAAGATCATCCAAAAAGAAATTAACATTATGAATCAAACTGCTTTAGAAATTAAAGATGATAAGGCTCGCCTACTTGGTGAGGGGAATATAGATTTAGGAGGAATTGCTAAAGGGTTTGCTACAAGCAAGGCTGTAGAGTTTTTAGCAAGTGTTCCTTGTGAAAAGTATTTATTAAATGCTGGAAATTCAACGATTGCTTTAGGAAATAAAATGGAAAAGCCATTTAAGGTGGGAATATCTAAAGCACTTGACTCTGGATATTTAAAAATTTTAAATCTTAAGGATTGTATTATTTCGACCTCTTCTATTAAAGAACAGCATACTATAATTGATGGCAAATATTACTCACATCTTCTAAATCCAATGACTGGATATCCTGCAGATTATTATGATTCAATTAGTATTATTGGACAAGATGCTAGGGCATTAGATGCTTATTCTACGGCTTGTTTTGCTATGGAACTGGATGAGGTAAAGCAATTTTTAGATCATTATGGTGTTGAGTATATTTTATCTAAGGGAAATCAAATTCTTTATTATTCTAAAGGAGTGGATTCCTATGCATAAAAAAAGAAATGATATCATTTTAATTAGTTGTATTGCCTTATTCATTCTTATAGGATTTATTTTTTTAATTTTTCATATGCAAAAAAAAGAACCTATGTTTGTTAAAATATATCATGAGAATGAATTAGTAGAAACGATTGAATTAAAGAAGGATTATAAATGTATTATTAATGAAGTAGAAATTGTAATTGATAATGACAAGGTCTATGTTAAGAATTCTTCTTGCCAAGACCATGTTTGTATGAATCAGGGAAAAATTTATTTACCAGGACAAACAATAACCTGTCTTCCCCAAAAGGTTGTTATACGAATTGAAGGGAAGGGAGTAGATGTTGGAATATGAGTGTAAAACGGTTGTGTATTATTTCCATGATGCTTGCGATTGCAATTGTCTTAAATATAATTGAATCCTTTATTCCAATGATCGTTCCAGGAGTGAAATTAGGATTAGCGAATATTATTATTTTAATCATGCTTTATGAATTTCGCTCTATAGAGGCATTTCTTGTTGATGTTTTAAGAATTCTTTTAGCTGGACTACTACGAGGATCATTTTTAACGCCTACATTTTTGATGTCCCTTAGTGGAGGAATGATATCCTTTGGCATTATGTTCATCTTTTCTAAGATAAAAGTTTTTTCTGTTATAGGAGTTTCTGTTTTGGGGGCAATAAGCCATGCAGCAGGACAAATCTTTGCAGCAATTCTTATTTTGTCTACAAAAGCAGTTCTATATTATCTTCCCTTTATTGGTCTTTTATCCCTGCTTACAGGAATATTTAGTGGTATTTTAACACGGATTTATTTAAAAAGAAGCATTACCGCTCATTTTTTAAATGATTCTCGAATAAATTCATAAATAAATACATAAAATATATTGTATTCTATTTTTACTTGACATATTCAAATACTATGTTAAAATAAAAGTTGAGCAATGGGGCTCAGGATATAATAAATAAAAAAGATCTAGCAAAGTCGCTTTAAAACTATAGTTTTAGTGACTTTTTATTTTTCTAGATAAAAAACAGGAGAGAACAATGAGTTATACGAAAGAAGAAATTAGAAAAATTTGTAGAGAAGAAAATATTCGCTACATTCGGATGCAATTTACAGATATTATGGGAATGTTAAAAAATGTTGAAATCCCGATTACACGCTTAGAAGATGCGTTAGATAATGCAGTTATGTTTGATGGTTCTTCCATTGAGGGATTTGTGAGAATTTATGAAGCGGATATGTTTTTACATCCCGATTTAGATACATTTTTAGTCTTAAATTGGGAGGATAATTCCTATGGAAAGGTTGCTCGTTTTATTTGTGATGTTTACCGTCCTGGAAAAGACGGGGTTCATATTCCTTTTGAAGGAGATCCGAGAGGAGTATTAAAAAGAAATATTGAAAAAATGAGATCTATGGGATATAAGTCCTTTAATGTGGGGGTTGAACCAGAATTCTTTTTATTTAAATTAGATGAAAAAGGAAATCCCACATTAGAGTTTAACGATCATGGAGGGTATTTTGATATTTCGCCAATTGATTCAGCCGAAGATTGTAGAAGGGATATTGTTTTAGCTTTACAAAATATCGGATTTACAATTGAAGCTGCCCATCATGAAGTTTCTAATGGTCAACACGAAATCAATTTTAAATTTGATTCAGCAATTGAGGCCTGTGATAATGTACAAACGTTTAAATTAGTAGTGAAAAATATTGCAAGACGTCATGGGTTACATGCTACTTTTATGCCAAAGCCGATTGAAGGAATTAACGGAAGTGGTATGCATGTGAATTGTAGTTTATTAACTAAAGAAGGTAAAAATGCCTTTTATGATGAAACCAAAGATAATGGATTATCCGTTACAGCATTAAAATGGATTTCAGGAATCCTATCTCATGCAAAAGGGTTTTGTTTAATTACGAATCCAATTGTTAATTCATATAAAAGAATTGTTCCTGGATATGAAGCTCCTTGTTATATTTCATGGTCAGATTCTAATCGTTCTACGATGATTCGTATTCCTGCAGCTAGAGGAATGAAAACAAGAACAGAAGTTCGGAGTGTTGATGTGGCGGCAAATCCATATTTAGCCATTGCAGCAATTTTGGCTGCAGGCTTAGATGGAATTGAAGGGAATTGTAAAAATGTAGATCCAATTTATGATAACTTGTTTAAATGTACAAATGAAGAAAGAGAAGCAATGGGGGTTCATTCTTTGCCAGCAAATTTGGATGAAGCAATGAATGAATTTAAAAAAGATGCATTAATTTGTAAAGCAATGGGAGAACATGTTACAACAAAAATGATTGAGGCAAAAACATTAGAATGGGATAGCTATCGGAAGCATGTTACACAATGGGAGATAAAGCGGTATATTAATCGGTACTAATAAAAAAAGTTTGTGAGTTTCTCACAAATTTTTTTTATGTTTCTTCTTTTTTTCGACATCGAATGACAAAGAAAAGAAAGATTATATGGTTAAATATTATAAAAGAAAATGCAATATATAAAAACACTTCAAGAATAAATTAAAATAAGATTTATAATTGAAGAATACTTTTTTATATTTTTTGAAATAAAATTGAGGAAAACTTGTTATATATAGTGAAAGATATATTTTTCAAACCAAAAAGAACGTGGGGATTATATATGAATGAAAGAAGACTATATCAAAAAATACAGTCTAGTAGTGAAGAACAAACTCATCAGTTGTTTAATGATATTTATGTTACATACGGTAAACTTGTTTTTTTTGTCATATCTAGATATGTTCATCAGGTTCAAGACATCGAAGATTTAACGAATGACGTATTTTTGAGTTTCTTCAATCAAATTCAGCAAATCAATTTAAATGGAAATATTAAATCTTATCTAACAACATCTGCCAAAAATACAGCTTTAAACTTTATAAAAAAGCAAAATTGTCAAGCAGAAATTTCAGAAAGTATATTCCTAGTTTCAAACATAAGTAGGAATGCTTCTTATTATCTTCTCTTAAAAGAAATGGAAGAATGTTTGGCTAAAGAAGAAATAGAAATCATCCTTAAGTACGCTGTTGAAGGAATGAAGTTTAAATTTATAGCTGAAGAATTGAAAAAGCCAATAAATAGTATCATAACGACATATCATCGAGCAATTAAAAAATTCAAAAAATATAAAGGAGAAAGATAAAATGTCTAAGAACTATATAGAAAAGGTTATTGATGAAAAAGTTCCGTTTGAACCCGATTATTCCAAAATAAAAGATCAAGTGAATATCAAGGCAAAAAATAAAAACAAAAAAAGATGGGTATGGCCTAGTCTAAGTATTGGTGTTATATCTATAGCATTGATTGTTACAATTATAATTATTTCTTTAAATGTAAAAAAGAATCCTAATCCAACTTTTAATTATGATGGAGTACACTTTAATAATTACACCACCAATGGAAGTGGTAATGGGGAGCCTTCTCCTCCACCACCAATGGTTGCCTACTCTATAGATATTGAAGAAGATCATTATGAGTATAATGAGGAATTCATTATAAATTATACTATCAAAGGTATTGGTGGAAATGAGGTGGTTGATAGAAATGATTTAAATATTAAAATTGATTCTGATAAGTTTGAGTTCCTATCCCCAACAGAATATCATTTTGATTTAGAAACAGATGTTAGTATCTATGGAAATGTTCTTTCCTTTGGAGAAGAATATGAGGATTCAATATATCCTATTGAAATGGAATTAAAGGTAAAAGCCAAAGAACAAAGTGAAGCTATTGATAGCATATTATTTTCATTAGAATTTCCATTAAATAATAATTTTAAAGAAGTATTAAAAAATGGTTATGATAAAGGAGAATTTTATAAATATATGCTAGATGAATTCACAAAAGATTTTGAATGGATTCATAGTTTATATTATGTAAACGATGAACTTGGTACATTGTTGGTAGATGAGAGTAAAAAGTTTGTATATTCTAGTAAGGACAAAAAAGAAGTAATTGTTCAACCTAGAACAGAGATTATGTATCGAAGTTTAAATCGTCTTTATGAGAGTAATTTAATCTCTAAAAATGATTATATGAAGAGAATAATAGGGTATTATACGAATTATATGACATATTTAGGTTGGAAAGGAACTTACATAAAGGATAAGCGTATTGTTTCATATCAATATTATTCTAGAAATTTTAGAGTTTATTTTGATTTGAATGATGAATATGATTATCTTTTTGAACTATATCAAAAAAATCAAGAAAGTCGGATTCAAGCAACAAAGGAGTTGGTGAAAATTCTTTATGAAGAAGGCAAAATCACTTTAGGGGAATATAATAATGAAATTTTGATTATTGACAAAGAAGGTGTACTTCGTGATGGAAGCTGGCAAGGATACTTTAGTGAATTTAATTCTGTACTAGTACCTTTTGAAGATTATAAAGAGTATTATTTTGATTTGTATATAGAAATATAGGAGTAGTTGGGAGTGTGAAATAAGATGTATCATTAGATTTTTACGACTTATAGAATATAATGTTATTTAAGATAAGAAAGGGAGTAGATTAAACAATGGAAAAGAATAATAAATTAAAAAAAAGATTATGGATATGGATTCCAGTTTCTCTTGTAACCATTATCGTTCTTACTATAATTTCTATAGTTATAGTATCCTATTATTATACGAATCATAAGTGGAAACCACTTAGACAACTAAGAAATTATTATGATACATATGAATTAATGATGGAAGATGAAAGATATTTTCAAGAAAAGTATCCAGAGCTTGAACAGTTCATATTTGATATAAATATAGAGGGAACAAAAAAATATGAATATATCATTGAGGGAATTGATTATTGTAAAACGTTACATTCTAAAGAATATTGTCCTCATTTGCGAAATAGAATGATTTATATATGCGGTATGCTTGAAGAGATATATGAAGAAAAAGAAGGTCAATATCAAGTTAAATATAAATACAAGACAGACAGCTTATATGAGGATTTGGAATGGATAAAAACTAGAAGTGAGGGAAAATATAACTCCACCACAGATGGGTGGGATATAGAAGAATTTACTTTAAAAGATAAAGAAGGAAACAAGATTATTGCAGTTGAAGTTAGCTATGTGAGTAAAGAAAGAAAACAAATGATATTAGATTATTTGGTAGAACAGATTAACCAAATAAAATAAAGTTCAATAATTAATAGTAGAAGATAATAAAACCCCTAAAGTTTAATTAGAGTATAGAAAACTTTAGGGGTTTTTATAAATTTAAGAATTTCTTAAAGTTTTTTATTTTTATTAATGATATAATTGCTGTGGAGGTGTACTATGAAATATAATGTATTAATTGTTGATGATGAAAAACTACTTGCAGATAGTATGGCCGAATATTTTAATTTATTTCAGGTTGCGACTGTAGCTACATATAGTGCTAAAGAATGTCTATCTTTTTTAGAACAAAACACAACGGAACTTATTTTATTAGATATAAATTTAGAAGATGAAAGCGGATTTGAATTATGTAAGGAATTGCGAAATAAAACAAGCATTCCCATTCTCTTTATTTCTGCAAGAACAAGTGATGATGATCAATTGATTGCTTTAAATATTGGAGGAGATGATTATATTCAAAAGCCATTTTCTTTAAGTGTGTTATTAGCGAAAGTTAAAGCCGTATTAAAGCGATATGGTTCTAAAGCGGATAAAGGATATTTTGATGGTAGATTAAATGTAAATTTTGAATCTAAACAAGTTTTTGTAAATGGAAAAGAAAAAAAACTTACTGTTTTAGAGTTTAAATTATTATCCTATTTAATCGCAAACAAAGGGAAGGTTTTATCAAAAGAAGATTTGTTTGAAAATGTTTGGAAGGATAAATTTACTGGAGATGGTACTCTAAATGTGCATATACGTAAAATTAGAGAAGCTATTGAAATCAATCCGAATCAACCAAAATACATTATTACGATTTGGGGAGATGGGTATAAATTCACAGGAGGAAAAGAATGAAAAGAAAGCTATTTTTTATTTCTTTATTGATTATCTTTATAATTGAACTGTTTTTTTGTTTTATATTATTTCGCCCTAAAACAGAGTTCTTACAAGATTCTGTACTTGTAAATGAAGTGGTACATTCGATTTCTGAAGATTGGACTCAAATGGATCTTCATCAAAATCATTCCCAATTCGATTATGTAGTTTTAGATTCAAAGGGGGATGTGATTTATCGTACAAAGCTAGGGCTTTCTGAAAATTTAAATTCAGCAATAATCCATAGAGATACAATTTTAGATATTGAACAAAGCGGAATTGTTTTAGGTAAGGTTATTATTTATAATGATAGCCTAAAAGTGATTCCTTCTTATGAACAAAGAAGTTTTTATATTTTAATAATTTCCTTATGCATTCAGCTTTTTTTATGTATAGGGTATTATACTTATTTATATATAAGAATTATAAAACCATTTCAACATTTAAAACATTTCGCAGAACGTATTGCAGGAGGGAATTTAGATATTCCACTTAAGATGGATCGCTATAATCTTTTTGGAGCTTTTACAGAAAGCTTTGATATTATGCGACATGAACTAAAAAAATCACGTATCGCTGAGGCACAAGCAAATGAAAGTAAGAAGGAACTTGTAGCTAAACTTTCTCATGATATTAAAACTCCTTTAGCAAGCATCAAAGTTGTATCTGAAGTGGGAAGTATGACTGCCTATTGCTCTAAGGATAAAGAGCGGTATCAACAAATTATAGGTAAAGCAGATCAAATTGATACCCTTGTATCTAACTTGTTTTCTGCAACCTTAGAGGAATTAGAACAGCTTACGGTTACTCCAATAAATATTGAAAGTACATGTTTAAAATTATTGCTAGAGGAGGCAGATTATTTATCTTTGGCAACGATTCCCGAAATTCCTCAATGCTTACTTTATGTGGATAAGTTAAGATTGCAACAAGTATTTGACAATATATTTTCTAACTCTTATAAATATGCTGGCACAAAAATTTTGGTTTCTGTTTTATATTTAGAAGAAACTTTGCAGATTATTATAGAAGATTTTGGTGGCGGTGTAATGCCTGATGAACTTCCTACGATAAAGGAAAAATATAAACGCGGAAAGCATACAAAAGATATTGAGGGAGCTGGATTAGGTCTATATATTTCAGATTATTTTATGAAAGAAATGCAAGGGGCTCTTGATGTTGAAAATGGAGAATATGGTTTAAAAGTGATCCTTACAATTTTATTAAGTGGAGCAATTTAAGAATAAATTAAGAAATATTTAAAGATTTATAAAAGAAGAAAAGATAAAATAAAGTTGGTTAAGGAGAGGATAAATATGAAAAAAATTTTACTTAAAACAGAAAAATTATGTAAGACCTTTTCAAATGGAGGAGTCCAACAGCATGTATTAAAAAATATTGATTTAGAATTATATGAAGGAGATTTCACAGTGATAATGGGAGCCAGTGGAGCTGGGAAATCGACATTACTTTATGCTTTGTCTGGAATGGATACCCCATCGTTAGGTAAGATACAGTTTGGAGATCAGGTTATTTCAAATCTTTCTCAGGATAAACTTGCTTTATTTCGTAGAAACCATTGTGGATTTGTTTTTCAACAAATTTACTTACTTGATAAAATGAGTGTAATGGATAATGTTCTTACAGCAGGGCTTCTTATTCATAAAGATAGAAAAGCTCTTGTAGCTAAAGCAATACAATTATTTGAAGCTGTAGACATTTCTTTAGAAACTCAAAAAAAGTTTCCAAGCCAGCTTTCTGGTGGGGAAGCTCAACGCGTTGGAATTATTCGGGCTCTTATTAATTCACCAGAAGTTGTTTTTGCAGATGAGCCGACTGGGGCTCTTAATTCTAAAACAGGAATAGAGGTACTGAACACTTTGACTAAATTTAATGAACAAGGACAAAGTGTGGTTATGGTAACCCATGATATGAAATCTGCATGCCGAGGTAATCGGATCCTTTATTTAAAGGATGGTGTTATTTTGGGGGAATGTGATTTGGGAAAATATGATGCATCAGATGCTCAAAGATATGAAAAACTTTCTTTATTTTTAAATCAAATGGGGTGGTAATATGAAAAAGAATCTCCTCATTATTCGGTCAAATTTAAGAAAGTCTAAAGGACAGACTTTTGGAATTGTTGTTTTGATTCTGCTTGCTGCAATTATGTTGAATCTTTGGTTAATGCTTTCTTTGGATTATAAAAAAAATTTTGATCGTTATCATGATAAATTGAATGCAGAACATGTGACGCTTGTGGTAGATAATCAAACGGTAGAATTTAGAAATTATATGAATAAAATCCTTCAAGAAAAAGCAGAAATTTCTGAATATCGTTTTGATAATTGTATGCATATGGTAGGCACATTTCCATATAATCAAGGAACGATTAATAGTGAATTTGTTTTTATGGATAAAAGTATTGCTGTTGAAAAAGAGATAGGTAAAACAGAAATAGTAGAGGAAACAAAGTACACCAGTGGTGTTTATTTACCAATGCTTTATAAATCGAAGGAGCTAAAGACGGGAAATACTATTGAAATAACAATTGGTAGTCATACGATTACATATGTCATATGTGGTTTTTTTAATAGTATTATGATGGGTTCTCATAATTGTTCAGTAACTCAAATACTGCTTACAACGGATCAATATGATGAATTATCTAAACTTAATTATGCTCCATACGCAACAGTATGTTCAATACGATTAAAGAATAAAGCGAAATCTGCAATGATTGAGGCAGAGCTTAAGAGCTTAGTATCAGAACAATTTTCTGATGATAGATTGGCTTCTAATTGTTATCGTATTGTTTCGCAAGCTCGGTATATATCCCAAGGAATATGCTCAATCATATTAAGTGTAATGGCTTTTCTAATCTTGCTTATTTCTTTAGTAATCATCATCTCAAATATAATCAATTATATTCAAACCAATATGAAAAATCTAGGAGTTTTAAAAGCAATAGGCTATACATCAAAACAAATGATAGGGACTCTTTTGCTTCAGTTTTTAGGGATAACCTTATGTGTTGCTATCTTAGGGACTGCACTTGCTTATGCACTTTTTCCAATGTTAAATACTATGATGATTTCGCAAACGGGGATTCCTTATACTATTTCTTTTTTGCCTTTGCCTATGGTAATATCGCTCTTAATTTTGGGAGGAACAGTTGCTGGAGCGGTTGTTCTTGCTGCATATCGCATTCATAAATTAGAACCAATTTTAGCTTTGCGATTTGGAATTCAAACACATAGTTTTAAGAAAAATGTGATTCCTTTAGAAAAAACCAAATTCCCATTAAATTTGGCATTATCCTTAAAAATGACATGTTCTAATATAAAGCATAATATAACGATTTGTATAACAATGCTTGTATTGTCATTAGTTATTGTTTTTTCAGAATTAATGATAGAAAATGTAATTTTAGATATGTCGCCCTTTTTAAATTTAATTGTAGGAGAAACTGCAGATAGCTGTATCAATGTACAGACAGAAGCAGAAGTGGATTTTTTAAAATCAATACAAACAGATCAACGTGTAGAAAAAGCCTATTTATATACTTCTTTAACTGTTTCGCACTCAGAAGGCGTAGAACTTATGGTTACTATATGCGATGATTTTGAAAAAGTAAATAACCAAAATGTTGTATTTCAAGGGCGATTTCCGAAATATGAAAATGAAATTGCAATTGCTGCAAAATATGCGAAAGAAATCAATCACAAAATAGGCGATGAAATAAAAATAACTTCTAGTGGAGTTACTAAAACCTTTTTAATTTGTGGCTTTACTCAAATAACTAATAATTTAGGTAGAGATTGCCTTCTTACGAGGAAAGGGTATGAACAGTTTGGAAAGCTAACGAATGTTAGTTATTATTTGAACTTGAAAGCGGGGACAGATATTAATCAATTTAATATTGAGATAAAAAACCAATTTTTAGATCAAGTAAACACAACAATAAACATTGATGAAACAATACAAGCAAGTGGTAGAGTTTATATTCAGCTTATGACAATAATTGTAGTTGCAATATTAATTTTATCTGTTATTGTCATTGTTTTTGTTTTATATTTGTTGGTACGAACACTAATCAATAACTATAAACAGGATTATGGAATATTAAAGGCTACGGGTTTTACTACAAGACAGCTCATTGTCCAATTGGCTCTTTCCTTTATGCCAGCCATTCTTATTTCGACAATTCTTGGTGTACTGATTAGCAGTTTTGTGATTAACCCATTAATGTCTTTGTTTTTAAGTACGATGGGAATTGTAAAGTGTACTTTTAAAATACCCGTTTTATTTAGCTTTTTTGCAGGAGTAGGAATGATCCTTTTATCTTTTGTTTTCTCTTGTTTGTTATCATTTAAAATAAAGAAAATAACGCCTCATACATTATTGGCAAATGAATAAATTTGATTAATATAAAAAGACTAGACTTAAATATGAACGATGGATTCGATCACTTTTAAGTCTAGTCTTTTATTTTTGTTTCGTTTTTTCTTTTTGTAAATTGAAAACCGCATTGTAAATATCAAAATCATTTGGTTTATAAATTCCATACTCTACCGCAATTTCATAAAAGATGGATTCAATAGGATGAAATTCAATTTGATTTTGTTCAAATATAGGATTGATGATATCATCTAGCATTGGGAAAAAAGAATCAGGGACATTGTCTTTTTGATCAATGTAGGTATTGATTTTTTCTTCAAAAGAGTCAAGAACTTTTGTGTCTAAATTTAATCCTAAAAGTTCTCCTTGAAATTCATTCACATAAAGAAGAAGATTAATAGATTTTGCACAATGTTCTAGTTCTTGATAGTTGTTATTAAATTTATATTCTAATAATGTTTTTATTGTATAAAAATTATCATGGATATAATCAAATCCCATTGTGAAGAATAAAGTTTCATCTTCAGTAAGTTTTCTTTTTAAAGATGCTTCATATAAATAATCTACCACAACGATTACAGAAGTAAAACGAGAAATCGTCTTACTTTTATTTTGAACTAAATTATGAAGTAAATCATGATTTTCAAGTTTCCAGTTTACATAATCATCTAATATATCCATAGAACATCCTTAATTTCTATTTCTATTATGTGGAAATAATAAAACATCACGAATAGAGGTTTTTCCGGTTAATAACATAACAGTACGGTCAATTCCAATACCGATACCTCCTGTAGGAGGCATTCCATATTCTAACGCCTCTACGAAATCTGTATCAATTTCACAAGCCTCATCATTTCCTAAGTTTCTTTCTTCTAGCTGGCGAGTAAAACGTTCCATTTGATCTAATGGATCATTTAATTCGCTAAATGCATTTCCATATTCGGTAGCTCCCATAAAGATTTCAAAACGATCGGTAAATCTTGGATCTTGATCATTCTTTTTCGCAAGAGGCGAGATTTCTACTGGATGTCCATATAAAATTGTAGGCTGTTGTAATTTTTCTTCTCCGTATTTCTCAAAGAAAGCATTGATGATATGTCCAACACCAGTAAAATGATGAGGAACATCAATTCCATGTTCTTGGGCAATTGCTTTAGCTTCATCAAAACTCATAGGCTTCCAAAAATCGACACCACATTCCCTTTTGATTAAATCTACCATATGAATTCGTTCAAAATGAGAAAGATCATAAGTATTTCCATCAAATTCTACAATTGTGGTACCTAAAACTTCTAAAGAAATTTGTTTAAAGAAGTTTTCAGCCAAGTTCAT
Organism: uncultured Anaeroplasmataceae bacterium; assembly: GCA_910584005.1. Lineage (GTDB taxonomy): Bacteria > Bacillota_I > Bacilli_A > Acholeplasmatales > Anaeroplasmataceae > Pelethenecus. The sequence continues at coordinate 128,643 of CAJTXR010000003.1, forward strand.
CATACCTTCCATATCGGAATAAGCAAGATATGCTTCAACTGTTGTAAATTCTGGGTTATGTCTAGAATCAACCCCTTCATTACGGAATAATCTACCAATTTCATATACAGCTTCCATACCACCAACGATTAATCTTTTTAATGGTAATTCAGTAGCAATTCTTAAATAAAATGGCATATCTAAAGCATTGTGATGGGTTGTAAAAGGTCTAGCAGCAGCACCACCTAAAATTGGTTGTAATACCGGGGTTTCTACTTCAACAAATCCTTGATTATCAAAGAAGTGCTGAATTGCACGAATAATCTTTGGACGCATAAAGGCTACCCTACGAGAATCATCATTAACAATCAAATCTACATATCTTCTCCGTCTAGCCTCTTCAACATCTTGTAATCCATGAAATTTTTCTGGTAATGGACGAATCGCTTTTGCTAAATGAGTAAACACACTACATTTCACAGTGAGTTGGCCTGTATTGGTTCTCATAACAGTTCCTTCAATTCCTAAAATATCGCCAATATCGGATTTGATGAAGATATCGTAAACATCCTCACCTAATATTTCCTTAGAAATGTAACATTGTATTGTTCCAAATTTATCTAATAGATTTATAAATCCGATTTTTCCTTGTCGTCTTTTCGCAATCATTCTTCCTGCAACTTTCACAGTATGAGGGTTTGTTTCCAATTCCTCTTTGCTGTATGAATCAAAATCATCAAGTATAGATTGAGAAGTTGCTGTTCTATCATATCTTTGGCCAAAAGGTTTTACACCTTTTTCTTCTAAATAATTTATTTTTTCAATACGGATTCTTTCCTGTTCAGGTCTTTTTTCCATAAGTATTCCTCCTCTTTTTTTGCAAACTAAATTATATCATACTCTTATTTAAAAAACAATAATTGCAAAAAAGAGAAAGCCCTTATGTTAAAAGAGCTCGTAAATTGTTTTGGGTTTTAAATTGGGATGGAGTTTATAAAACTTTTTTAATTTTCTTTTTTCTTTGATTTTGTATACAATTGGAGGAATTGTTATCCATTTAAAAAATTGAAAAAGTTTAAGTTTAATCGGGGTTATGAATTGTTTAAATTGATAATTATATTGTTTTAATTGAGCAGAAAAGAAAACTCTACCTAAATATATCCCTACAAAATAAAACAATAAATAGACATGAAATAAAACAATATGGTATTTATTGGCTGCCCATATAGTTATAACTGCTAAACAGGAAAAGAAGAGAATTGTTTTTACAAGTATAAATCTTTTTTGATGATAAAAAAGAAGTTGATAAAGAATATAGGTAAATATTCCTAAATACAGAAGTAAAAGAACTCTTAAAAGATTATAAAAGGAAACCATTAAGCAAAAAGTTTTTTAAGGAAACCTTTATTTTTCTTTACCTGAACATTTTTTTTATCAACTTGGTAAACACTTCCTGTGATTTTTACCGATTTATTATCCGTACTCACTTCTTTTAAAACCAAATTTTCTCCTGTGATTTGATAAGGAATATCATTAACTTTTAATATAAATTGGGTTGGAGAAAATTCTTTCATTTCGGTTATATTATTGATTAAAATATAATCATCATATATTGTAAAATTTGCAGTTGCCATAAAATCACCTAATTAAAGATATGCCAAACTGATAGAAAAAATGAGAAGTAGAAAAAAAATAAAGAAATGCTAACTTATGGTTGGTGGTTATTTTTTTTGATTCCCATATAATAAAAAGAAAAGAGGTTTAGGTGCTTAAAATGGAAGTAGGAAAAAAGATCGCAGCTTATCGCAAAGAAGCAGCATTAACGCAAGAAGAACTTGCAGAAGCAATGGAGGTTTCAAGACAAACGGTTTATAAATGGGAACATAATTTGGCAAATCCCGAACTGAATAAATTAGAAAAACTGATTCAAACATTAAATATATCTTTTGATGATCTTTTAAAATGAATCATGAATGCACACCAGAAATGGTGTTTTTTTTATTTTTCTTCTAAACTTTCAATGAACGCAATATAAGTTGAATTTAGTGTTTCATTTTTACGATGAATTACGCCTAAGCAGGTTTCTAATTCCGAATTTAATACATCTGCTGAAAATAATTTTAAATGTTCAAAAGTGCGATAGGCACTTTTAGGAACAAGCGTAATTCCCAAGCCGGTTGAGGCCAAAAGAATTGCGGTTTTGGCATCATCCACTTCAGCGATTGTGTTAAATTCTAATTGTTCTTGTTTAAATAAGCGTAGTAATAGATCTTTGAATCTTCTATATATAATTAAAGGCTTGTTGTTCAATTGATGTAAAGACAACTTTTTTTCTAAGAATGGGGCTACTCCAATCGCAATCATTGGTTCCTTTTGAAAATATTTTACATTAAAATTGGTTGCGTCAAACGGGGTGCGAACAATTGCTAAATCAATTATTTTTTGATTGAGAAGCTCAATTAATTGATACGTATTTGCTTCTTGAATATTAAAACGTACTTTTGGATAATTTTGATGGAAGCTGGGAATGGTATGATTATAAAGTAAATTTGTAGAAGAAGAAACAATTCCAATATTTAATGTGATTTCATTTTTCATTTCTAACGTATGAATTTCTTTAAGAGTATTATTTTTTAAATCAAGAATAGAACATGCTCGTTCATACAAGAGTTTTCCAGTACTGGTTAAAGTAATTGTTTTACCTCTTAAAAATAAAATTGTGTTTAGTTCCTCTTCTAATTGCATCATCATTCTAGAAAGTGGGGGTTGACTTATATTTAATTTTATAGAGGCTCTTAGAATTGAGCCTTCTTCAACTACAGTTTTAAAGCATTCTAAATGTCTGATATCCATATATACCTCCAAAGTATACTTTTGTAACAAAAGTTATATATAAAGTATATCACATTGTATGGTATAATACAAAAGAAAAGGGTGAGAGTATGCTAAAATTATACAAAAAATATTTAAAAAAATATAAAAAACATATTATTTTAGGACCTTTATTTAAACTTGTAGAGGCTATATTTGAATTATTAGTCCCTTTAGTCATTGCTAGAATTATAAATGAGGGATTGAAAAATGAAATATTAACGGATTATGAAAAAAGAATTTTTATCCTTCAAAATGGAGGACTATTGTTCGCCTTTGCAGCAATAGGGTTATGTTCCACTTTAGTTTGTCAATTTTTTGCATCTAGGGCTTCTCAAGGGTTTGGGACAGAACTCAGAGATGATTTATATGAGCATATAAACACACTATCCTTTAAAGAATTAGATCAGTTTGGGGCAGCTTCCTTATTAACAAGAATGAATTCGGATATCAATAATTTACAACAAAGTGTTGCAATGTTGATTCGACTTGTTGTTCGAGCTCCATTTTTAGTAATTGGAGCGACTATTTTATCCTTTTTATTATCATGGAAAGCGGGGCTTATCTTTTTAGGTACAGGAATATTATTATTTGTGGTTATTTTTTTGATTATGCTTTATACGATTCCTAGAAATAAAAAGGCTCAAAAAAAATTAGATGATGTTACGAATATTACAAAGGAAAATTTAGCAGGAAATCGTGTGGTTCGAGCTTTTTCTAAGCAGAAATATGAGTTTAAGCGGTTTGTCGATGAAAATGTGAGTTTAAAGAATATTTTAACAAGAATTGGTAAAATTAATGCGTTATTAAATCCAATGACCTTTATTATAACTAATTTGGCAATTGTTGCGGTGCTGTATTTGGGTGGGTATGAATTTAAATTGGGAAATTTAAATCAAGGAAATATAACATCTTTATATAATTATCTATTGCAAATTCAGTTGGCAATTATGGTAGTTGCGAATTTAGTGGTCTTATTTACAAAAGCGAGTGCTTCCGCGACAAGAATTCAAGAGGTGTTTCAAACAAAAAGTTCTATAATAGAAGGAAATCAAGAAGTAGGATTGAACTCTATTCCTTTAGAATTTGAGCATGTTTCTTTTCATTATAACAGTAATAGCAAAGCGGCAATTCAAGATGTTTCCTTTTTAATTCAAGAAGGCATGACGGTAGGAATTATTGGTGGAACAGGAAGCGGAAAAACTACATTAATTTCTTTGATGAATCGCTTTTATGATGTAAATGAAGGAAGAATTCTTCTTTATGGGCGAGATATAAAGGAATATAAAAATTCTTACATTCAAAAACAAATGAGTACAGTAATGCAAAAAGCCGTTTTATTTAGTGGAACTATTAAAGAAAATCTTTGTTGGGGGAAAAAGGATGCTACAGACGAGGAAATTAATCAAGCACTAAAAAATTCTATGAGTTATGAATTTGTTTCCAAACTAGAACAAAAAGAAAATACACCTTTATATCAAGGGGCAAGCAATTTAAGTGGTGGTCAAAAACAAAGATTATCTATTGCTAGGGCATTGATTAAAAATAGTCCAATTTTAATTTTAGATGATTCCTCTAGTGCTTTAGATTTCAAAACAGAACAATCTTTAAGACAAGCGATTGGAAATCTTCATAAGACTACCATTTGGATATCCCAACGGGCGTCCAGCCTCATGCATGCGGATTTAATATTAGTAATTGATCAAGGAAAACTAGTTGGCAAAGGAACGCATAAAGAACTAATAAAAACTTGTGCGGTTTATCAAGAAATTTGTGATTCACAGGATTTGGGAGGTGAGCAAAATGAGTAGTAGCAATTTTTCTATGCTAAAGCGTATATTAAATTATGCAAAGCGATATAAAATATTATTGACTATTTCATTTCTAGCGGCCATTTTATATGTGTCTGCCACCTTATATGCTCCAAAACTTGTAGGAGATGCAATTGATCAGTTTATGGATGCAGTAAATTTTAAAATAGAAGATATTCTTTGGATTGTTCTTGAACTTTTAGGGGTTGTTGTATTAGGATCTATCTTTGGATGGATTATGAATGCTTTACTCAATCGAATTACTTATTCGATTGTAAAAGATTTACGGATTGATGCTTTTCACAAAATCTTAAAGGTTCCAGTATCCTATTTGGATTCTCATTTGTCTGGGGATATTCTTACAAGAATTATTTCAGATACAGATCAGGTATCTGAAGGATTGCTTCAAGGGTTCAGTCAAGCCCTTACGGGAATAATTACAATAATTGTTACCATAGCTATGATGCTTTGGATTAAATGGGAAATTGGCTTAGTTGTCATTATTTTAACCCCATTATCCTTATTTGTGGCTGCATTTATTTCTCGAAAAAGTTTTAAAACATTTAAAGCTCAAGCTCAGATTAAAGGAGATATGGGAGGGTTTTTAAATGAGATGATTACAAATCAAAAGGTGGTTATCGCTTATCAAAGACAATCCGAAAATATTTTAAAATTTCAACATATGGATCAAGAGCTTTATGCTGTAGGGGTCAAAGCTCAGTTTAATTCTTCATTAACAAATCCAACGACTCGATTTGTTAACGCAATTGTATATGCATCTGTGGCTACCATTGGGTCTATTCTCATTATCAGTTCAAAAGGAATGGCGTTTGGGGTTGGGGGACTTACTGCATTTTTAACTTATGCGAGTCAGTATACCAAACCATTCAATGAAATTAGTGGGGTTGCAACTGAACTATCTAATTCTTTTGCAAGTTTGCGAAGAGTGTTTAAGTTGATTGATGAAGAAGAGTTGGATTTAGAAGAATCGAAAGAGGAATTAAAAATTCCATCTGGAGCAGTTGAATTTAAAAATGTATCTTTTCAATATAATCCAGAAAAACCATTAATTGAAAACTTAAACATAACTATAGAACCAGGAATGAAAGTGGCAATTGTAGGACCTACGGGTTGTGGGAAAACGACATTAATTAATTTAATCATGCGGTACTATGAACTTACAGGAGGAACAATCTGTATTGATGGGAAAGATATATCTGCATATAGTCGCGACTCATTGAGAGAAAAAATTGGACTTGTATTACAGGAAACGTGGTTGTTTAAGGGAACTGTTTTTGATAATATTGCTTATGCAAAGGAAAATGCAACTTTAGAAGAAGTAGTAGAGGCTGCCAAAAAAGCATATGCGGATGACTTTATAGAAAAGCTACCGAATGGATATCAAACGATAATTTCGGATGATGAGGGAGTTTCTGTTGGTCAAAAACAATTGCTATGTATTGCAAGATTAATGATTCGATTGCCTCAAATTTTAATTTTAGATGAAGCAACCTCAAATATAGATACAAGAACTGAGGTAATGATTCAAAAGGCTTTTAATAAGATGATGGAAGGAAGAACATCGTTTATTATTGCTCATCGTCTTTCCACCATAAGAAATGCGGATAAAATTTTGGTTATGAATGCAGGAACAATAATTGAACAAGGAACACACGAAGAATTATTAAATCAAAATGGTTTCTATAAAAAATTATATGATTCTCAATTTCAATGAAAAGGACACATAGTCCTTTTTTTCTTGCATAAAACACTTTTTCTTTTACAAACTAATAATGGTGAAAACATGAAAGAAACATTATGGCAAAAAGTTCAATTTGATAAATACAAAAAATTGGAAGAAGATTTAGAAACAGATGTATTAGTGATTGGTGGTGGAATTTGCGGGATATTATGTGCATACCAGTTATCTAAAAAATATAATGTCGTGTTAGTAGAGAAGAATCAAATTGCCTCTGGTAGAACAGCAAGAACAACGGCCGTTATAACTGCATTACAAGACATCTATTATAAGGATTTAATTAAAAGAAAAGGAAAAATAAAAGCTAAATTATATTTAGAAGCGAACTTAGAAGCAATAGAAGAATATCAAACATTGGCTGTACAATATGATTTTGATTTTGAAAGAGTTTCATCCTATAAATATTTTAAAAATAATGAAATCCTTATGAAACAAGAATATCAAGCTATTACAGATCTTGGATATCCTGTTAAAATTAGTGATCAATATGCTTTAGAATTTGAACAACAAGCTCAGATGAATCCTCTTCTTTTGATTTCATGCTTACTTCCTCATTTTAAAGTTTATGAACATACGGAAGTGTTTGATATTAATAATCAAGTTGCTTACACTAAGGAGCATTATATTAAAGCGAAGCATATTATCGTTACTACAGGATACCCATTCTTAAAAATCAAAGGGTTATACCCCCTTAAATTAACACAAAAAAAATCTTATGTTGCTGTTGTAGATCAAATTGAAGCAAAAGAAAATTTTAATTCAATTGGATGTTTTGCTGGAGATTTATATTTCAGAACATACAAAGACAAGTTGATTCTTGGAGGAAATGATCAAAAAACAGGATCATATGTTATGGGGTTTAAACCTTTACTTCAATATATTGAAAAATATTATCCTACTCACCCCATTTCATATCAATGGGTAAACCAAGATTGTGTGAGTGCAGATGGTCTTCCCTATATAGGCTCTTATTTTAAACACCAAAATGTGTATGTCGCAACTGGATTTAATTTATGGGGGATGACGGGTTCTATGATTGCTTCTAAGCTATTATTTGATTTAGTAGAACGAAATAAAAATAAATATGAAAAATTATTTACTCCTCAAAGAAGAAGTCCAATTTTACCAATAACAAAAAATATTTTAACAGCTGGATTTAATTTACTACTGCCGAAGAAAAGATGTACTCATTTGGGATGTGCGTTATTTTTTAATGAAGAAGAACAGGTATATGAATGTCCGTGTCATGGAACGAAATATACTAAAAATGGAGAAGTTATATTTAATCCTGCTTCCCAAAATAAAGACATATCAGAATAATGTATAAAAAAACGATTGATTTTTTCTTTGTCAATAGTCTAAAGCGAGATTAATTTCTCGTTTTTTATATTCATATATTTATTTTACTAAAAAAGGAGGATACTAACATGTATGCTAGTATCCTCCTTTTTTTATTTAATTTCTTCCCGTACCAATTCATATAAATTGGTTGCTTCTGATTTTTTAGTTGTAGCTTCCAAACTAATTACTCGGACGGTTACATCTTTATTCCCAAACTCAATTGTGATTTCATCTCCAATTTTAAGTTCCTTAGAAGGTTTAGCAAGAATTCCATTAACAAGAATTCTTTTATTTTCCGCTACCTCTTTGGCTAAAGTTCTTCGTTTAATCAGTCTAGATACTTTTAAATATTTATCTAATCGCATGATTCATCCGTAGAAGAAGGTGTTTCTTGTGGTTTTTCTTCAACATGCTCAGCAAGAGCTTTACGTTCGGCTTCTTCCTTAGCTTTTTGTTCGGCCTTAAATTTCTCAAAGGCTTCCCGTTCAGCCACCATTTCATCATATCGTTTTAATTTTCCTGTTGCTTCAATTTCTTCAATATCAGATTTGGTTAATGTTTCTACCTTAATTAAGTAGTCTGCAATATTATAAAGTAATTCTTTATTTGCTGAAATAACCTCTTTTGCCTTTTCATAGCATTCTTCAACGATTTTGCGAACCTCTTTATCAATTTCTAAAGCAACTTGATCAGAGAAGTTCTTTTCCTTTAAATAATCTCGTCCTAAAAATACATTTCCTGAAGGCTGTTCATATTGAACAGGACCTAAAGAAGACATACCATATTCTGTAACCATAGCTCTTGCGATACGAGTCGCTTGCTGGAAATCGTTATGAGCACCAGTAGAAACATCAGAGAATATTAATTCTTCAGCAACACGGCCACCTAAGAATCCTACAATACTTTCCGTAAGTTCCGTTTTTGTGCTGAAATAAGTTTCTTCCTTTGGCATCATTAAATTATAACCACCTGCTTGGCCACGGGGAATAATTGTTACCTTTTGAACGACAGAAGCATTCTTAAGTTTTAAACCAATAACCGCATGTCCTGCTTCATGGAAAGCAACCAACTTCTTTTCGTGTTCCGTATATTTTTTAGATTTTTTAGCAGGACCCATCATCACACGATCAATTGCCTCATCTATATCTGGAGTAGTAATTACTTTTCGATTATTTCTAGCAGCAAGTAAAGCAGCCTCATTCAAGAGGTTTTCAATATCTGCACCACTAAATCCTGGAATTCTTTGAGCAATATCATTTAAATTAATATTAGAATCTAAATGCTTATTTCTAGCATGAACTTTAAGAATTGCTGTACGACCATTGACATCAGGGTTGCTGATTGTAATTTGACGATCAAAACGACCAGGACGAAGAAGAGCGGGGTCTAAAACGTCTGGACGGTTTGTCGCTGCCATAACAATTATACCTATATTTCCTGTAAATCCATCCATTTCTACTAATAACTGATTTAGGGTTTGTTCACGTTCATCGTGACCGCCTCCCATACCAGCTCCACGTTGACGTCCTACCGCATCAATTTCATCAATAAAAATAATACATGGGGCGTTTTCTTTTGCGGTTTTAAACATATCTCGAACACGAGAAGCACCTACACCAACAAACATTTCTACGAAATCGGATCCTGAAATAGAGAAAAATGGAACATTTGCTTCTCCCGCAACTGCTTTAGCAAGCAAAGTTTTTCCGGTTCCTGGAGGGCCGAATAAAAGAACACCTTTTGGCACTCTCGCTCCAATTTCAGAATATTTTCTAGGATTTTTTAAAAAATCAATAATTTCAACTAATTCTTCCTTTTCTTCATCACATCCAGCAACATCTTCAAAGGTTACACTTTTTCCTCTAGCCAAACGGGCAGTGGATTTGGCGAAATCAAAGGCTTTATTATTGCCCTGACTTCTAAACAAGAAGATGAAGAAACCAATCATTATGACATAAGGAATTAAACTGATCAATAAAGATAAGAAAATATTAGATTCAAGAGAATATAATTTAATATGATATTCACTTGCGATTTCATTATATTGAATTGTTGTCACATTACAAACGAATTTGCTTCCATCTGCATAGCGACCACTTACCGTCATGATTCCTAGATTGCTATCTCCTCCAACAGGCTGAGCCTTTAAAGAAGAAGTATCCACTGGATTTACTTCAGCAGTCAATGCAGTTTGCAATTCACTATAGCTTAATTCAGTAGGTTTGGGTTTAGTCATATTTTGAATAAACAAGAAAATTCCCACTAAAGCAGCAATTACAAAAATTGGAAAAAGCCAGTCAAAACGGCGTCTTGGTCTAGGCTGTGGTGTATTTTGGTTTTTGTTTTCGTTATTTTGATTATTATTTTGCATATGTCCTCCTATTTGGAATAAATTTCTTCTTTTAGAACCCCGATATAAGGAAGGTTACGATATTTTTCGTTGTAATCTAATCCATATCCTACAACAAATTCATTTGGCACTAGATCTCCTACATAGTCAGCCTCTAAGTCAACTTTACGGCCTTCAGGCTTATTGAGAAGAACACAAAGTTTTATACTTTTCGCTCCTCTTTTAGATAAGATGCCTTTTACCTCATTTAAGGTTCTACCCGTATCTAAAATATCATCGACAAGAATAATATCTTTTCCCTCTACACTTTCATCTAAATCATGACATATTTTCACTTGTCCAGTAGATGTACAGCCATCATAACTAGAAACATCCATATAATCTAAAGTGCAACGCAGATTGACACATTTTAATAAATCCATCATAAAAGGATTACACCCCTTTAATAAACCAACAAAGAGTGGTTCTTTCCCCTCGTAATCCTTTGTGATTTGCATACCCAAACGTTTCACAATCTCCATAATCTTTTCTTCAGTTACACAAATGCGTTTTATATCATTTTTCATGATTATATTCCTCACAAACTAAATAAATATCACCCATAGATTTTTGTAAAATAACTTCTTTACTTTTGGCAAGATTATATACCCATAATACCGTACCATCTGGTTTTGTAATAATCGGAGTTTGATCTCGTTTTAAAGAACTCATTTTAGCATCAATCATCAAACGTGCTATTTTTTTGTTTCCATAGCTCATTTGAATAAAGTCGCCTGGTTGTCGGTTTCTGATTTTTAAAGGCAACTTTAAACTATTATAGCATAATTTAATATACTTTGCATTATTTTGTGGTAAATTTTTTGAAAAATAGAAGGTATATTTTTCTTCTATTGTACAAGTTTGATTTAAATTCAATTCATATTCAAAACAAGTTGTTTTTTTTTCTTGAAGGATTTTTGCTTGTCCATATTCAATTTGAAAAATAAAATTGTTTTTCAAATAAATTTTACTGTTCTTTTGTTTTTGAATCAATGTAAAACAATTTTGAATCATGGAATATGATTTTTCAATATGATATCGTTCAAATAATAAACAAAGAATATCTTTTTGAACAGCAATATCTTGGAGTAAAAAAGTAGATATTCTAATACTATTGTTTAATTCATTTAAATATTTTATACTTTGTTTTCGGATAAAAGTAAAAGCTTCCTTTGTTATTAAAGAAAATTGATGAATTTGAACTAAAAAATTGGGATTTTCCTCTTTTAATAAAGGAATGAATTGATGACGAATTCGGTTTCGCAAATAGTCATTTGACAGGTTTGAACTATCTTCAAAGAAACTATATTTTTTTTCTTGAGCATACTGATAAAGATCCTCTTTAGTAACACAAAGTAAAGGTCGTACGAGGTGATATCCCTCTACTGCTTGTTGAATAGAAATTCCAGCATATCCATATAAATTAGAGCCAGAAATTAATCGCATTAAAATCGTTTCTGCTTGATCATCTAAATGGTGTGCAGTCGCAATATAAGGAGTTTGGTATTTAGAGGCCAGTTCTTTAAAAAACTGGTATCTAGCATGGTGAGCCGCACTTTGAAAGTTTTCTTTTTTAGAATCATAATAGGACAGCAATTCAAAGGGAATATTTAATTTTAAAGCGAGTTGTTCCATTTGAACTTGTTCTGTTTCTGATTCTGTTCTTTTGTGGTGATTGACATGGGCAAGGATTACCGAATATCCTAAATCATGCAAAATATGAAGTAAACAAACAGAATCTACTCCACCAGATACAGCACATATGATGGGTTGTTCCTTTGAAAACAATTGATGTTCTTGAATAAAGTCATTTATTTTCTTTAGCATAAAATCACCACCATTTCAAATTATAACAAAAATAAGAATGTTTTTAAATAGCCTTAATTACAATTAAGGAAAGATCATCTTTTAAATTGTTTTTTTCTTTTCGTTTAATATATTCAATAATACGATTGCAGGCTTCATCTGCGGATTGATTCGTATTTTGCACTAAAGAGTAAAACTCATTTGGTTCTATGAAATCGCCGATACCATCAGATAAAAGGAAGATATAATCTCCACTAAATAAATCCAATTCATAAGCAGAATTTACTTCATCTAATTTTAAAGGGAGTGCTTGATTCTCATAGGTAATCAATTTATTGTTATGTAAGATATAAGTTGTAGAAGATCCCATTTTATATAAATGCATTTTGCGATTTGCTGTATCAATATTTAAAAAATCTAGGGTTGCATAACGATCATAATTGCTTTTCAATTCGTAAATATCTTCTAATAACTTGAGAATGGTTTGAATTCTAAAATGATAACTAGACAAATTGGAAATCATTTTTAATGCATCAGAAGATTCTGTATAAGCTGAATATCCACTTCCCATTCCATCACTTAAAGCAAAAATATAAGAAGAGTTGTAATCCTTTTTAATAAAATAATTATCCCCACTCATTAAATTTCCTTCTTTTGCTAAAACCGTATGAGCATAAGTAATTTTGATTTGCGGTTTTTTGAAGAAATAAATTTTATTTTTATTTATCTTTAACATCAATTCTTCACCAAAAGATTTATACGCACATTTTAATAAAAGGGATTCAATAATTGGTTTTTGCATATCCAATTCAATTGAAAAATAAAGGGAGGTAGATGCCATATTAATATCTAAATTCAAAACGGTATAGGAATACTCTTTTAAAAGGTGAATAAATTTTTGGAATTCTTTTTTTAAAGATATACTTTGATTATATAAGTAGCTTAGTTCAAATCCCAAGGATTTAATTCCACTATATTCAAAGGAGCGATTTATATGTTCAATAGATACATGGCTCAACGCAAAATGAGCATAATAAGGACAATCATATATGTTTTGTTTTAAACCAAGTATTCCTGCCGAAATAAAACTATAACGTTTATTCATATTCGTTTTGCAGAGGGTATGTTTTGTACAATAATTACAATATTGTGTGCTGATTTTTTCTAGGTGCTGTTGTTTTATTTCTTTTAATTCATTGTTTTTATTAAATTCAAAATTGATAGTATCTAAATATTTATTGAATTCATCAAACAGAGTATTGATATAATCATTTTCTACATTGATTTTTTGATTTTTAATATGGATGAGTAATACAGCAAAACTATAAAGTGCAAAAGGAATCCACAATAAATTTGAATAATCTAAGGTAAAGCAGAGGGAAGGAGGGAAAAAGGAAATGGTTGTTGGCACAAGAGCATTAGCGATATTGTTTTTCGTAATCCCCAAAAGGAAAGCATAGATTCCCATAAAAATTAGATTATATTTAAAATCTTGAAGTAGATAAAGTTGGATAAATAAAAAATAAATGAGAAGAACTTGGTTCGTATTAAAGTAAAGAAGAAACAAGTAACCTAATAGTAAAGTCAAAGTAATTAATTTAGAATTATAAGGAATTCGAATAATTTTGTCTTCCGTTTTTTGATAGACGTATAATAAATTAATTATACTATATAGTACCAGCAAGAAGAGCATAATTTTTAAATAAGCGTGAGAATAACCAAAAAGAATGATGAATACCACAAAAGCCGATAAGGTGCTTAATAAATATACACCTAATGCATAAAAGCGATTCTTTTTTAAAAAAGGGTATAATAAAAGATGAATTAAACCCACACTGAGTAAAAGAAAAATCGAAGGAAGGGGCAAGTAAAAGCATAAGACTAGAGGAAGAGCGATATAAATGATATTTTCTAAAGCGAAAATAGAAATTAAAAATATTCCTCCAAATAATGTAATTTCTTTTGGCAAAAAGAGTAAACACGTTATATAAAAACAGCAATGGAGCACAAGAAATAAATACTTTTTCATATTTTCATCACCTAATCTTATATTATAAAAAGGCGTTTATAAAAATTATGTCTTTATTTCGTTGTTTAATTTGATTTCTTTTGCTGATTTTGATAGAATATGTATCGGTGATTTATTACATGAAACAGATTATTTTAAGAAGTGCTTCTCCTAGAAGAAAAGAACTGTTAGAACAAGCAGGATATTCCTTTACGATTCTACCTGCAGATATTGATGAAACCATTGATCTAAATTGTTCACCTTTACAAAATGTAAAAAGACTTGGCTTGAGAAAAGCATTAGAAAACCATAAAGACTATTATGGAAGCATTATAATTGGGTGTGATACAATTGTGGTGCTTAATGGTAAAATATATGGAAAACCATCCTCAGAAGAAGATGCTTATCAAATGCTTAAAAGTCTTTCTGGAAGGATGCATGAAGTTATGAGTGGTGTTGGAATCATTTATAAGGATCGGCAATACAATTTTGGCGTTATCTCTAAAGTATTTTTTAAAAATTTAACTGATGAAGAGATTTGGAATTATATACATACAAAAGAATGTTTTGGCAAAGCAGGAAGCTATGCGATTCAGGGAACAGGTAGAGGATTAATAGATAAATATGAAGGATCTTTATCTAATATTATTGGACTCCCTATGGAAAGAGTTTTGGAGGTTCTAAAAGAAATTTATGAAATGGAAGATTAGAGATGTTGAAATCCCCAATCAATTGGTATTGGCTCCAATGGCTGGCATTACAAATGAAGCATTTCGCAAAATTTGTAAAGAAATGGGATGTGGACTACTCGTTGCTGAAATGGTAAGCGACAAAGCGATTGGGTTTCAGAACGAACGAACCTTAAAAATGACTAAAGTAAATCCAGTTGAACACCCAATCAGTATGCAAATTTTTGGTGGGGATGTAAAATCCTTAGTTGCGGCCGCTCAGTATATTGATCAATATAGTGATGCGGATATTATAGATATAAACATGGGCTGTCCTGTGAATAAGGTTGCTAAAAAAAATCATGCAGGAGCCGCCTTGTTACAAGATCCAAATCTTGTGTATGAGATTGTAAAAAATGTGGTAGATCATGTGAAGAAGCCTGTTACAGTCAAAATGAGAATTGGCTGGGATTTTGGACAGATCAATGCGGTTGAAAACGCAAAAATGATTGAAAAAGCAGGAGCTAGTGCAATTACAGTTCACGGAAGAACAAGAAGTCAGTTCTATAGCGGGAAAGCCGATTTGGATTGGATCAAAAAGGTTAAAGAGGCTGTATCTATTCCAGTGATTGGAAATGGGGATATTGTCGATATAAATTCAGCAAAAAGAATGCTTGAATATACAGGGGTAGATGCAATCGCAATTGGTAGAGGGGCTCTTGGGAATCCGTTTATATTTCGTCAATTGTTGGCTTATTTAGAACAGGGAATTCTCCTTGATCCTCCTTCAAAAGAAGAAATCTATCAAACGATTTTAAAACAATATGCCTCTCTTTTAGAGTTAAAAGGAGAAAAAATTGCCTTACTTGAAATGCGAGGACATGTAGCTTGGTATTTAAAAGGGATGCCAGGAAGTGCTAAGATTAAGGATTTATGTAATAAGCAAAGCGATTTTGAATCTGTAAAACAAATCTTAAAAGCATATTTATTTGCATAAATTTAAAGAATAAAAACGCTCTCATATTTTTATGTGATTTTAAATATGCTATAATTTGATAAAAGAAAATGAGATAATGGAGGGTAAATTTCTCATGGCAATCTTATTAGGAAAAAAAGTAAAAATTTTCAGTTTGTCTGCCAATCGACCTTTGGCAGAAGAAATTGCTGAATCCATTGGGGTTCCGCTTTCTAGCTGTGATATTATGCATTTTGCTGATGGAGAAATCAATGTTCAAATTAATGAAACTGTACGAGGTCATAACGTTTTCATCATTCAGCCAACATCAAAACCAGTAAATGATAATTTAATGGAAGTCTTGATTATGTGTGATGCATTAAAAAGAGCTTCAGCTAAAACGATTAATTTAGTTATTCCCTATTATGGATATTCTCGTCAAGATCGTAAGAGTAGAAGTCGGCAACCAATATCTGCAAAACTTGTTGCTGATTTATTACAAGTAGCTGGTGTAAACCGTATCATATGTATGGATATTCATGCTGCTCAAATTCAAGGGTTTTTTAACATTCCTGTCGATAACTTTATCGGGTTACCAATTTTAGTTAATTATTTATTGGATAAAAATTTAAGTGATGTTGTTGTTGTATCTCCAGATCATGGAGGGACAACAAGAGCTCGTGAATTTGCTAAAGTTTTAGATACTACAATTGCGATTATAGATAAAAGACGTCCAGAACCAAATAAGGCAGAAGTCATGAATATCATTGGTACAGTAGAAGGAAAAACTTGTATATTGGTTGATGATATGGTGGATACAGCTGGAACATTAACTGCTGGAGCTGCTGCATTAATGGCTGCGGGAGCCAAAGAGGTATATGCGGCTTGTACACATGGTGTTCTATCTGGGTCAGCGATAGAAAGAATAGAAAATTCTTGTTTAAAAGAGATGATTATTACGAATACGATTCATTTAGATGAAAGTAAGAAGATTGACAAAATAAAGATTTTATCTGTGGGAACATTATTAGGTCATGGTATTTTACGTATTTTATCTGATGAGCCTTTATCTGGTTTATTTACTTATTCTTATGATAAATCAAAAAGAGAATTGTTATAATGAAACTTATTGTCGGTTTAGGAAATCCTGGAAAGGATTATGAAAGAACACGTCATAATATTGGTTTTATGGCTTTAGACCATTTTGCTCAGAAACATCAAGTATCGTTTGCTATAGAAGCAAAATTTAAAGGTATGATTGCCAGTATTACTTTAAATGGGAATAAAGCTTTACTTTTAAAGCCACTCACTTATATGAATTTATCTGGAGAAAGCGTAAAAGCAGTAATGAGCTTTTATAAAATCAATATTGATGATTTACTTGTTATCTCAGATGATATAGATAGTAAGATTGCTCGTGTGCGTTTACGGGCAAATGGGAGTGCTGGTGGTCATAATGGTCATAAAAATATTATGATGCATTTGAAAACAGAAGAATACAAGCGTTTAAAGATTGGAATTGATCGCAATTCTGCTATACCAGTTGTGGACTGGGTTTTACAGAAATTTACTTCTGAGGAATGGGCTGCGATTCAAAATTCTTTTGAGAAGAGCACGGCGGCTATAGAAGATTTTATTGAAGAAGTTCCGTTTAATAAAATTGCTTCTTTATACTCATCAAAATAAAATTAAGCCTGTAAAAGTTGTGAAAAAAATTTTACAGGCTTTTCTTTTTACAAAAAAGATTATTCTTTTACATGAAAATAAGGTATAATTAAATATACAATTTTAAAAAAGGGGGCAGTTTTATGTTGGCATCCACACTAACTGGATTACAATATTTTTTAAATGCTTTATTTTTGGTAGCAGGGATTGTTTTTTTAGTTAAGGGGGCTGATTACTTTGTTGATTCAGCTTCTGTTATTGCAAAAAGAATGAAAATACCACCAATTATTATTGGACTTACAATTGTGTCTTTCGGTACATCCGCACCAGAATTGGCTGTTGGCATTGCTGCTAGCATTAAAGGAGAGGCAGGGCTTTCTTTAGGAAATGTTGTTGGGTCTAATATTGCGAATTTGACTTTAGTGCTTGGTATTTCCGTTTTAATTCATCCGATTGTGGTAAAAAAAGGGTTATGTAAAAAAGAAATTCCTTTTTTAATTATCGCAACAATCTTATTGCTAATCTTTTCTTTAGATAATTTATTTTCTGGTTTTTCTGGAATTCAAAATATAATTTCTCGTGGCGAAGCAATTGTATTTATTTTTGGAATTGTCCTTTTCTGTATTATGTCAATTAAAGGAGCAGAGCAGGAAACAATAACGCTAGAAAAAGAAGAGGTAGAAGAATTTGCTCCTTTATGGAAAACATTGCTAATTTTAGGAATTGGACTTGTTGGGATTATTGCAGGAGCGGAGTTTGTAACTACTCCAGCATCTAAAATTGCAACCTCTATTGGAGTGTCTGCAGGAATAGATGAGGCCTTGATGTTAAATGTTGTTGGTTTGACTGTGGTTGCGGTTGGTACCTCTTTACCAGAATTGGTTACTTCAGCGATTGCAGCGAAACATAAACAAAATGAAATTGCGATTGGAAATGTTATTGGGTCTAATATTTTTAATATATTATTTATTTGTGGTATTACAGGAATTATACGTCCTCTTGGGATAACTGCAGATATCCTTACAGATATGGTTATTTCTTTACTCTTTACTATTCTCGTTTTGGGATTTGCTAGAAGAGGGTTACTGAAAAAATGGTATGGGGCAATTCTACTTAGTGGATATGGAATATACATTTTATATATCATACTACGTTTGTTTTACCCTAGTGCTGTACTCCCTTTGTAAAAAGTGGTGGAGGTGTTTTTATGATTGTAGCGAATTATCATAGTCATTTACTTTATTGTAATCATGCAACAGGACATGCTAAAGATTATATAGAGGTTGCAATAGAAGCAGGGTTAAAAGAAATAGGAATAACCGATCATGCCCCTGTGTTTGAATTTACAATGAGCAAAGAAGAATATCATAAGGTTTGTTATCATAAACCTATGACACTAGATCAGATGTATGAACAATATTTACCTGAATTAAAAAATGCCAAAAAAACGTATCAAAATCAAATTAAAGTGCTTTCTGGATTTGAAACGGAATATAGTTTGTCTACTGCATTTTTTATTCCCGTATTAAAAAGAAATGTGGATTATTTAAACTTGGGTGTTCATTATTTTGAATATCAGAATCGAATTTTAGATACTTATCATGAAGTGGATTATCAAACAATTTATGGGTACTTAGATGCATGCATAAATGGAATGAAGACACAGTTTTTTACGACGTTAGTTCATCCAGATTTATTTATGTTTGCTTATAAAGATGAAAATGGAAATCGCACATTTGATCAGCACTGTCAATATGTAACTCGAAAAATTATTGAATGTGCAATTAAAAATCATGTGTATTTAGAAATAAATGCGAATGGAATTAAAAATTCAAAACGGTTTTCTAAGGATGGAACATGGCTATATCCATGTAGAGAATTTTGGGAAATAGTAAAAGATTATCCTGAAGTTAAAGTTATTATTGGGGCGGATGCTCACATTCCAGAAGATTTGGCAGGAGAAAATGTAAAGAAGGTAGAAGTCTTTGCCAAAGAAATTGGAATAAGAATTGAACCCTTTATGGAGGTAAAAGAATGACAGCATATCAAATTAAACCGAATTGGGAATATTGGTATTTTGAGAATCAAGAGGAATTTTATGCTACTTTAGAGGATAAATTAAATCAAGGATATGAAATCATAGATTCATTTCATTTGTGTGTTGAAATCAAAAAAGAGAATCATAAAATTATATTTTCTTTTATTGCTCAAGAATGTATTGATGAAAAAATAAAAGAAAGAATTCAACAATTAGATAAATCTTATCCCTTAGTTTATCCAAGTTATGAAACTTGTATATTAAATACAATTTCTTCGATTCGTAAATATTATCATCGTCCCATACATTATGAAACAGATCCTAAAATGGATGAAATATTGCAAGAGAAACAATATCATAATATCATTATTCTTTTATTGGATGGTTTAGGGGAAAACATTTTAGATAAGCATTGCAAAGATAAAGCATTTTTAAAAAAATATCATGCATTTACGAATACCGCCATTTATCCTTCAACTACCGCTGCTTCAACTACCGCAACCAAAAACGGACTTGCTCCAATTTGCACGGGCTGGTTAGGTTGGGAAAATTATTTTAAAGAGATAGATCGTAATATTATTTTATTTAATGGGAAAACATATGTTACAGAAGAACCTACAGGCTTTGATGTATTTAAAGCACTACCTTATTCTTTCTTTTATGAGGATCTAAATGTAAGTGGTGCATGTATTGAACCTGATTTTACAAAAGAGGATCGAGATATTAAAGAGATTCTAAAAAGAAGTTTGAAAAATTTAAAAAAGAATACAGATAATATTCAATATGTCTATTATACAAACCCAGATAGTTTATTACACGAGTTTGGGACAAGAGATGTTAGAATAACGAAATGTTTAGAAGAAATCAATGAGGCTCTTGAGGAATATGTTTCCCAATTACCAAAGGATACTTTACTTATCATATCTGCAGATCATGGGCATACAGATTGTAAGCCAATAGATTTTTATGCTTGTAAATCCATTTGGAAAATGCTTAAACGTAGACCTTCTAATGATTCAAGGTGCTTGACATTCTGTGTATTAGATGAATACAAAGATAAATTTATGAACCTTTTCCAAGCCTTATTTGGATATGCATATGATATATATCCTACAGAGGAACTAATCGATAAAGAATTTTTTGGTAAGAAGACAGATCTTCCTTCTCCTTATGCAAAAGAATTTTTAGGTGATTTTATTGCGGTAGCTAAAAATGAATATTATTTTAATTATAAATCCAAAGATAATATAATTTTTAAAAGTCATCATGCAGGAATTACAGCAGATGAAATGCTTGTTCCTGTAATTTTATATAGGAAGTAAAACTATGGTAAAAACGAATTATCATACGCATTTATGTTACTGTAATCATGCTGGAGGTCATGCAAAAGACTATGTAGAGGAAGCCATAGCTGCAGGCTTTACGGAAATTGGTATAACGGATCACGCTCCAATGCTTGAACTTGTATTTGGCACGGATGGGTATGCGAAACCAATGTTATTAGATCAAATGTATCAATGCTATTTGCCAGAACTAAAAGAGGCTAAAGAAAAATATCAGAATCAAATCAAAGTGTTATCTGGATTTGAAACGGAATATTTATCTGCCAATGCTTTTTTTATTCCAGTATTAAGAAGAACAGTAGACTATTTAAATTTGGGAGAACATTTTTTTGATTATAAGGGGAAAATATTATCTACTTATGCTCATGTAAATTATGAAACGATTTATGGGTATTTAGAAACTTGCAGTAAAGGAATGAAAACAAAACTATTTAATGTTTTTGTACATCCAGATTTATTTATGGTTTCTTATACCAATGAGGTAGGAAAAAAGGTTTTTGATGCTCATTGTAGATATGTAGCTCAAAAGTTAATTGAGTGTGCAATTGAAAATGATATCTATTTAGAACTCAATGCCAATGGGATAAATAATTCAAATCGTTTAGCTAAAGGAAAGGCCTGGCTTTATCCAAATGAAGAATTTTGGAAGATTGTAAAGCAATATGATAAAGTAAAGATTCTTATCGGGTCAGATGCTCATTCTGTAGATGCATTAACTTGTCCTTATGTCGAAGAAGCTGAGCAGTTTGCAAAGCGATTGGGATTGACCATTTGTCCCGTAATGGAGATTCATCATTAGGAAGTGAAATTATGATTAGTTATAAAGGGACTGTATTTTCTGAAGGGATAGCGATGGGAAAACTTCATTTGATTTCCCAGATGCATGCGTTTAATCTACCTTCAGTAAAAAGCACAGAGTTAGAAAAATTAAAGGAAGGGCTTAGGATAACGATAGCCGAATTAAAAGAGTTTCTTTTGAAAAACAAAGAAAATCAGGATTACCTTAATTTTCAAATTTTATTATTACAGGATCCAGTATTATTAGATGAAGCAGAAGTGTATTTAAATCAAGGGGATTCTGCCATCCATAGTATAACAAAGGTATTAGAAGCTCATCAACTTCAATTAAAAGAATCTTCTAGTTTTTATTTACAACAAAGAGTTGTTGACTTTTCGGATATTGAACAAAGAATTGTGCGAAACATAACTGGAAATCCCTATCTTACTTTAAATGAGAAATTTATTTTATATGCTGAAGATTTGCTTCCATCCTATTTAATTCAAAACAAAGAAAATGTATTAGGTGTTATCACAAGAACGGGAGGAGATAGTACTCATGGTGCAATTCTTTGTAGGCAATTAAATATTCCTTATATTGTAGCTTCTATCCAAGCAAAAGAGGGGGAAACGGTTGTTTTAGATACAAGAAAACAACAAATTATGCTGAACCCAAATACGAAAACAATGCTTCATTACGGAAAAATTATTCAAGAGCTTTCAGAAGGAACCTATGTTTCTATTGCTCATCCTGAATATAAGTTTTTGGCAAATGTATCTTCAAATCTAGAATTAGATAAAGTATTAAAATATGGCTTTGATGGAGTTGGATTATACCGAACAGAAATGATCTTTATGAATGTAAATCATCCTTTAAGCCTAGAAGAACAATTTGAAATTTACAAAGAAGCCATTGAGAAAATGAAAGAAAAACCGATTTGCTTCCGTACCTTTGATATTGGAGATGATAAGCAATTGTCTTATGTACAGGCTTCAAAAAAGGGATTAGAAAATTATATTAAGAATCAAGATTTGTTTGTTACTCAGATTAAGGCATTGTTAATGGCAAACCAGTATAATTCATTAAAAATTATGTTTCCAATGATATCTAATTTAGAAGAATATTTATATTTAAAAGATTGGGTATATGCAATACAAGCGGAGATAAAAAATAAAAGTAAATTTGAACTTGGGATTATGCTTGAAACGAGTTCGGCCTTAGAATCAATTCAAGATTTTAAAGATGTTGATTTTGTTTCTATTGGCACAAATGACTTAGTATTAGACATTTATCACATTCATCGGAATTTACAAGCAAAGGAAATGAAGAGCTATTTAAATGATTTACTTACTAAGCTAAAAGAAGTAGTTATCTTTTGCAAAGAACATCAGATTGAGCTTTCTATTTGTGGAGAGCTTGCGGCAATCACAACAGCGTTAAAAAAATTTATGAAAATAGGATTTAAAAATTTCTCTGTTGCAGCACCCGCGATCAAGGTTTTAAATAAAATCTATAAGGAAATTGTTGCTTAACAAGTTTCTTTTTCTTCGTGAATGAAATTACAAAATTTGTCAATAATAGTAGTAATGGATGTGATAATTATGAAAATGGCAGGTATTGTAAGAAGAATAGATGAACTAGGAAGAATAGTGATTCCCAAGGAGGTTAGAAAGCGACTTCGGATGGATAGCGGTGATTTAGTAGATATTAGTATATTAGATGAAAATGTTGTTTTGACCAAATTTCATCCCCTAAATCATGATGCGATGCTATTATCTTCTTTTTGTGAATCCTTAAAGGAAACCTTTCATAGTGATATTATAATTACGAATGTAAATTCAATTATATATAATACATTAGATGATTGTTTAAATAATGAAGAATTAAATGGGGAATTTAAAA
The DNA here is from genome assembly GCA_910584005.1 of uncultured Anaeroplasmataceae bacterium. Lineage (GTDB taxonomy): Bacteria > Bacillota_I > Bacilli_A > Acholeplasmatales > Anaeroplasmataceae > Pelethenecus. Next base: position 151,956 of record CAJTXR010000003.1, read on the forward strand.
AAAGAGTAAATTCTTTTTTGGAAAAAGAAATGTCGGCTTTGACTAAATTAAATTTGACGGATACCTTTTATTTGAATCGTGATTTTATAATTTACGAAATTAAACTAGCAGAAGAGCATTATGGATATTTGCTTTTATTAGATGATATGATTGGAAAAAAACAAAAGGAATTAGCAAATTTAATATTAAATTATGTAAATAAAATTTTAAAAAATTAAAAAATATGATACAATCCTATTATGGAGGTACAATACTATGGATTGTGTTTTTTGTAAAATTTTAAATCATGAAATTCCTAGTTATAAAATATATGAGGATGAATACACTTATGCCTTTTTAGATATCGCAAAAGATATTGATGGGCATACGCTGGTTATTCCAAAAAAGCATGTTACAAATCTTTTAGATTGTGATTGTGAAACATTGAGTCATGTTATGGAAACAATTCGTTTGATTTCTAAGCATTATGTTGAGGATTTGGGTTTTGATGGTGTGAATGTACTAAATGCTTCTGGAAAGGCAGCAGAACAAAGTGTATTCCATTTGCATTTCCATATTCTTCCTAGAAAAAAGGAGGATGGATTAACTACATTTCCTATATTACCTGGAGCTAAACAGGATTTATTAGTAATGCAAGAATTTTTAAAATTGAAGTAAAGGAAAGGGATTTTTCCCTTTTTTCTTTATTTATACATATTTTACTTTCTCATAGCATATACTTAAGATGTAAGTATTATTATATAAAGTACGAGCTATTTTAAAAAGGAGATATTGTATGAATCAATTAATAAGAAGATGTATTGCAGAATGTATTGGTACTTTTGTTTTGGTTTTTTGTTCGTGTGGAGTAGCCGCAGTTACAGGGGGCAATTTAGTCGCAACGGCTTTAACCTTCGGATTGTCTTTAATCGCAATGGCTTATTCTATCGGTAAGATCTCTGGATGTCATATTAACCCAGCAGTGTCTTTTGGATGTTTGCTTGCGAAACGAATGAATGTTAAAGATTGTATTTGTTATATGATTGCTCAGTTTGTGGGTGGATTTTTAGGAGCTTTAGTCATCTTTGGATTATTTAAAATGTCAAATGTTACTTTGGCAGGAGATGCATGTAATTATTTTGTTGGATATAATGCGGAAACGAATGCTACACTCAATCAAGGTGGAGTTTGGGCAGCTTTAATTGCTGAACTACTTTTAACACTAGTGTTTGTTTATGTGATTTTGAGTGTGACAGATGAACGTTCTGGGTTTAAGAAATTAGCAGGAATTGTAATTGGTCTTACGCTTACATTAGTTCATTTAATTGGTATTCAACTTACAGGAACCTCAGTTAACCCAGCAAGAAGTTTAGCTGCTGCTCTTTCGTCAGCGATATATAATCACAGTCTAACGGCGTTATCTCAGGTTTGGATTTTCATTCTTGCCCCTTTGCTTGGTGGAGGATTGGCTGCAGGACTTTATGGAATGCTTCATAAAGATGAAGAACTCCTTGACCTAGAATAAAAGCAAATAAAAAGCACTGCAAATTTGCAGTGCTTTTGTTTTTAATATGCAACTTTATGAGCCAATCTTAATTTATCTGCGATCATCGCAATAAATTCTGAATTGGTTGGTTTGCTTTTATTATAACTGATTGTATAAGCAAATATTTGAGAAATAGCATCTACATTGCCTCTATTCCATGCAACTTCAATAGAGTGACGAATTGCTCGTTCTACTCTTGAAGAGGTTGTTTTATATTTTAAAGCTATAGAAGGATATAAAACTTTTGTAATTCCACCTAATACTTCTACATTATTATATACCATTGTAATTGCTTCTCTTAAATATAAGTAGCCTTTAATATGAGCAGGAACACCAATCTCATGAAGTAATTCTGTAATTTCTGTATCTAAATCTTCATTTGTGTTCTTGATTTTTTCTTTTAAGTTATATGTGGCTCCTTTCGCAATTTTTTCGCTCATCAAGCCAACAATTGTTTTATATAGATTATTTAAATCTACTGGTTTTAGAATGAAGTAGTCTGCCCCTAAAGATGAAGTTCTTGCCATCAATGCTTCAGTGCTGAATGCAGTTAACACAATAATTTTGTCTGGCCTTTGATATTTAGGATTATCTCTCAATTCGGCTAATGTGTTTACTCCATCTAAATCAGGCATAAAGATATCTAATAGTAGAATATCTGCTGTATTCGTTTCTAAATACCCTAATAAATCCTTTCCACCTGAGAAAGTTTGTACAACCTCCATATTTGGTTGCATTTTCAAGAATTCGCTGATCATACATAACAATTCTTTGTTGTCATCAGCTATGATTATTTTTGTCATTTTTATATTACCCCCTTAATTTACACTTGCTATCATAATAGAAAAAAACTTGAATTGCAAGTGTTTTTTAATTTTTTTATAAAACTTTTTGTTCGTTCGACAACATATGACACTTGCAGACAATTTTGGAAGGAAAGATTTTTTTACAATTTGAAGGATTTTCAATCAAAATGTATGTTTATCTTATTCTAAAGCGGAAAATATAATTTTCTTTTCATTTTAAAAAGAATAAGGTATAATGGAAATAGTTAAGTAGGAGGTAGGAATCATGTTTGAACAATTGCCTAGAACGAAAGTCTTTCGCGATCCCTTATATGGTTATATAGAAGTTGACTATGTTCTTATAGCCCAACTTATAGATTCAAAAGAAGTACAAAGATTAAGAAGAATTCGTCAATTAAGTGGTGTTTCTATGGTGTTTCAAACGGCAGAGCATTCTCGTTTCACACATGCATTAGGAGCGTACCATATGGCAAATTTGGTTTTAAAAAATGTAGAAGGAATTGAATGCTTAAGTGAATATGAGCAAATCCTATTTTTAGCTGCTGCATTATTACATGATGTTGGACATGGTCCATATTCTCATGCTTTTGAGAATGTTCTACATACGCATCACGAGGAAATGACAGTTAAAATGATTTTATCTCCTGTAACTTCAATTCATCAAATCCTTTCTAATTATCCTGGGTTGGCAGAAGATATTGCAGGAATTATTTCTCATCAGGGAAAATATCCTTTGATTGAATCCTTTGTTTCTTCACAACTTGATGTTGACCGTATGGATTATTTATCTCGAGATGCTTATTTTACAGGAGCCACATACGGAACAATTGATATGCACCGAATTTTACGGAGTATGAAAGTACGAAATGGACAAGTTGTTTTTCGAGCTTCAGGGGTTCATTCTATTGAATCCTATTTGATGAGCAGATATCATATGTATTTTCAGGTTTACTATCATCCTATCGCTAGATCTTATGAATTATTATTGGAAAGTATATATAAAAGAATTTATGATTTAACACTTCTTGGAACAAAAATAGAAGCGAGTATTGATTCTTTTTTAAATGTCGTAAAGGATAATAATGATGTATTGTCTTATATTGAATTAGATGATGCATATGTAAATGGATTTATTAAGCAATTATTAAAATCTTCAGATCCGGTTTTATATCGATTAGCGAATGCTTTTAATGATCGCAAACTTTTTCATTATCTTGATTTAGCTAACGAGCCAGATCAAGAATTTATTCAGCGATTAAAAGCGAATGCTTTACAAAATGAATATGGAAAATATTATTATTATGAAAATTCTGTATCTGCAGTAGCTTACTTACAAAATGGCAACCAATCTAATCAAGATATTCATGCAATTAAAATTATCCTTCCGAATGACGATGTGAAAGACTTAGAACAATATTCTCCGATTATGGAATCTTTAATTTCTTCTAGTTATAAAACAATAAAAAGAATTTTTTATTTTGAGGATTTAAATGAGTAGTGTCATAGTGGTTGAAGGTGTTCACGATGAAAATAGAATTAAAAGCATCTATCCAGAACTTGAAGTTATCACAACGAATGGTAGAGAGATCAGCAAGGATACACTAGAACTCATTCAAAAGGCTTCTAAGTATAATCAAATTATAATTTTTACAGATCCAGATGCACCGGGTGAAAAAATAAGAGAGCTCATCTCTAATGTAGTGCCGAATGCAGCACATGCTTTTTTAAGAAAAAAGGATGCCATTAGTAAAAACAAGAAAAAGGTTGGGATTGAACATGCAACGAAGGAAGCTATAATAGAATCTTTAGCTCATGTATACTATCCTCAATCCAAGCGAAATACAATTCAACAAGTTGATTTATATGAATTGAAATTGAGTGGCTTTGCATATAGTCGCAAGCTCAGAGATCGAGTTTCATCTCATCTTAATATTGGAAAGCCAAATGCAAAAACATTTCTCAATCGCTTGAATCTTATTCAAATAGAAAAGAAGGAATTAAAGCAATTATGTCAAGAATTGGAACGGCAGGATTTGTTAATAAGTCACTAAAAGCAAATGAACTTACTGCCAAAAAGAAATATGGTCAAAATTTTTTGATTGATCAAAACATATTGAATCATATTGTGGATGCGGCAGAAGTGACAAAAAAAGATGCGGTCATAGAAATCGGACCAGGTTTAGGATCTTTAACAGAGGTTCTATGTGAAAGAGCAGGATTTGTTTTAGCATATGAAATTGATCCAGATTTATTAAAACCTCTTAAAGAAAACCTAATAGGCTTTTTAAATTATAAAATTATTCATCAAGATATTTTAAAGGCAAATTTACTTTCTGATATCAATCTTTATCTAAAAGAGTATGAAAATATTTATGTGGTAGCGAACTTGCCATATTATATTACAACTCCCGTTATTTTAGGATTATTATCCCAAAATAGTAGAATTAAACGCTATGTAATGATGATGCAGTTAGAAGTGGCAGATCGAATTTGTGGAAAACCGAAAACAAAAGAATATAACGCCTTAAGTATTATGGTTCAATATAAGGCTACAGCGACAAAGGTTTTAAAAGTGCCAAGAACAGTCTTTGTTCCTGCACCTAATGTGGATAGTGCGGTTGTACGCTTAGATGTGTATGATACACCTCCTTTAAAAGCAAAAGATGAGGCTTGTTTTTATGAAGTGTTACGGGTTTGTTTTACCCAACGAAGAAAAACATTATATAATAATTTAATTCTTTCCTATGAAAAAGAATTTATTCATCAAATGCTTATGGATTTATCCATTCCCCCTACTGTTCGTGCTGAAACACTTCCAGTATCAGAGTTTATACGAATTAGTGATTATTTAACACAAAACAAATAAAGAATTCATACCATAGTTATAGGTGATGAATTTGAAAAAAGGCGATGCAGTTGTAAGAATTTCACATAATCAGGATATTATTTTTATTATTCATGAAATTAAAGGTAACATTGCAATCCTTCAAGGACTTTACACCAGGTTAATTGCGGATAGTCCTTTAGAGGATTTGGTTCTTGTAGATTCAAATAGCTTATCAAGAATTAATGAAAGTAAAACGGAATATGAAAAAAAGATTTTATCTTCCTATCAAAAGAAGATTGGGCATATTACGGGTAAAATATTACATTTAGATAGCGATGCATTTTTTTTGTCTAAATGTATGAATTTATATAAGGCATTAGGAATATACGCCTATGGGGTGGAACTAACTGAGAGTTTAATGCCTGTACAAATATTAGAATATATTCAAAGGATTCGTCCGAATATCATTGTTATTACGGGACATGATTCTTATAATAATCGAGGAATTGATGATTTAAGAAATTATAAAAATACTATAAACTTCATTCGGACGATACTGGCAATCCGGAGTCGGTATGATGTAGATGATGTTTGTATTTTTGCGGGAGCTTGTGGAAGCAATGCAGAAAGCCTTATTGCAGCTGGAGCCAATTATGCTTCCTCATTTGATCGAAAAAATATTGAGGCCTATGATCCAGCGATTGTTGCAATATTAGTGGCGATTACCCCGTTTAATCAAATTGTTGATATTGATGATATTTATAATTTTTCAAAAATGCAAAAGGGAAGTATTGGTGGAATTGAATCCTATGGGAAGATGCGATTACTTGTAAGATAAGGATGTGAGGAAATGATTTATGAAAAAGCATATGCAAAAATAAACTTTGCTTTAGCAGTAGGAAAAGAACAGAATGGATATCATGAGGTGAAAAACTTAATGGTTCCGATTGATCTATATGATGAATTATTTTTTCAAAAATCACAGGATATTAAAATTGATTGTGAAGTGGAAATCAAAGAGAATATTTGTTTAAAAGCAATTCTTTTGTTTAAAGAAAAATTTCATATTCAAGAAGGGGTTAACTTGTTTTTAAAGAAAAATATTCCTATTATGGCGGGACTAGCTGGCGGGAGCAGTGATGCTGCGGCGACTCTTCGAGGTTTAAATCGTTTGTTTGATACTAAGGCATCTTTTGAACAGTTAAATGAGATTGCTTGTCAATTAGGGTCAGATGTTCCTTTTTTCTTGCAAAATAAGGTTGCCTTATGTACAGGAAGAGGAGAGATTGTCGAGCCGTTAGATGTTGATTTTAAAAATATAAATTTTTTATTAATTAAGCCGGGTTTTGGGTTGTCCACAAAAGAGGTTTACCAAAAATATATTGAAATAAAGATTCATTCTGATACGGAAATAGAAAAGATTATTGATTCTGCCAGCAAGCGAGATTTTGTTTTATTAGATCAATTCTTATTTAATGATTTAGAAGATATTGCTTTAGAAATATCTAAGGAATTAAAGGATTTATTTAATCAATTAGAACGATTAAGTTATTCCCCTCACATTAGTGGAAGTGGTCCTTCTATATTTATTTTAGATGCGAAGACAGAAGATTTGGAAAATATAAAAAAAATTGATCCTACGTTGCAACTTTATTTATGTCATACGATTTAAAAGGCACTTCTCTATGAAGTGTTTTTTTAAATTATTTTGTAAAATTATGGGGTTTATTGCATAAATAAAACATTGCTTAGATAGAATATAGATAGGTGAAACTATGACAATTTTAATTCTTTCTATCTGTCTAATTTTATATTTTATGGCAATGTATACATTGATTGAATTAACATTGCGTGCCTTTCAAACAAAACGTCGGTGTACATGGATGTTAATTCTTTTATTTTTTTGTACAATTCCAATGTTTTGTGTTTTAGATTATATTCATCGTGGCAATTTATTTATTGAAATAATGGCAACGCTTGGGTACTTTATTCTTGCTTTTTTAATTTATTATATGTTATCTTTACTCGCAATAATTATAATTCGTTTTATATATAATGTTATAAAAAAACAAAGAACCTATTGGTATGATAAAATAACAATCTTTATTGGAACTGGTATGAGTATTGTAATTTGTCTTATGGGGATTCTTTGTGCTCAAATCCCTGTATATACAGAGCACTATTTTCATTTGGGATTACAAGAACCTATGAAAGCGTTGATTCTTTCTGATATTCATTATCAATCTACAGGATCTATGCTTTCTTTAAAACGAATGGTAGAACAAATTAACCAACAAACCCCAGATATTGTTTTTTTAGTTGGAGATGTATTTGATAACCACATTAAAAATATAAATAAAGAACAATTCATTTATGAAACGAATCAAATTCAATCTAAATATGGTGTATACGCAGTTACTGGGAATCATGAATTTATTAATAATTCGTTAACAGAAATAGAAGAATTTTATATTGGAAGCCAAATTCATTTATTGATTGATGAGGAAGTTCAAATTGCAAATCAATTTCGAATTTATGGTCGAATGGATTATAAAGGTAGAAGAGAAAATAACAAATTTTATTTATCTAAAAGTAAACTACCTTTAATCGTATTAGATCATCAGCCTCAATTTTTTAGAGAAGCAAAAGAACAAGGTGCTATTCTTCAGTTTTCAGGTCATACACACAACGGGCAAATTTTTCCTGGAAATCTGTTTTTGTTTTTTTTAAATCAAATCCTTTATAAAAGTCCATCTGATAAGGTACATAAGTATGATGATTTTACTTTATCAATTACTAGAGGGTATGGCACATGGGGATTTCCAATGCGGTTAACCGGGGCTAGTCAAATCATGATTTATCATTTCACATAAAATAAACATTTCCCCATTCTTTATTGCATAGTCTTTATTAGGTGATGAGGATTGAATATTAAAGTTATGGGTGGTGGAGTGATCAAAGGGCATGTTGCTTGTTCGGGAGCGAAAAATGCAAGTATTCCATTACTATGTGCAAGTTTACTTGCGAAAGGAAAGGTTTTGCTTAGAAATGTACCTCGAATTCGGGATGTTTTAGATATATGTTCCATCTTAAAACATTTAGATTGTAAGGTTGTCTTTAAAGGGCATACTATGCTTATTGATAATACAAATTTAAAATACAAGCCTTTGTTATTTGAGGAGTGCCAAAGAATACGAGGCTCTTATTATTTTATTGGTGTTTTTTTGACTTTGTTTTCTAAATGCGAAATTTTACTTCCGGGTGGCTGTAAAATAGGGGCTCGCCCAATTGATATTCATTTAGAAGCCTTTACGGATTTGGGATATGAGTACACAATTACAGATCAAGTTTTATCGGTTTATAAAAAGAAAGCAGTTAAAGAAGTTCATCTTACATTAAAAAATAAAAGTGTTGGAGCATCTTTAAATGCTTGTTTTGCGGGATTATCTTTACAGCAATTTGTAATGGATAATGTTTTGTTTGAACCCGAAGGAAAAGATGTAATTGAATTCTTAAATCAATTAGGGTATCCAGTTTTGTTTTCTAATGAAAAGATAACTTATCAAAAAAAGAATTTAGAATTCAAATTAACAAAACATACGGTTGTTTCAGACCGAATTGAAGCTCTGACTTATACGGTTTTAGGGCTTTTAGCAGGAGATATCACGATTAAAAAGGTAGAAACAAAAGATTTAGAATTGCCTTTAACCATTTTAAAAAAAGCAGGATTTCTTATTTCTTTTACAGAAAATGAAATAAAAGCCAAAAAAAGCAAAGGAAACCCAATGGAAATTACAACAGAAGTTTATCCTGGTTTTCCAACAGATGCTCAATCTTTGTTTGGCGTTTTATATACAAGAACGAATGGCCAATCTAATATGCAAGAAAATATTTTTGAAAATCGAATGCATATTTATTATGATTTAATGGATTCAGGAGTAGAGTGCCTCATTAAAAATAATAAAGCAATTGTTGAAGGAACAGATCAAATTCAATTAAAAAATTATAAAGCCTATGATTTAAGACATGGGGCAGCTCTTTTATTGCTGGCTTTAGCAAATGAAGGAGAAGCATTAATTTCTAATTTTGATTATGTTTTAAGAGGCTATGATGATATTTTAAACAAAGTGAAAGCATTGGGTGGTAAGATTGAAATTATATCATAATGAAATCAAATATTTGTTTTATAAGTTGGTTTTTCGTGTCTAGTTTTGTCGAAACGCTTTAATTCCCTTTTCTGATGTGATATTCTTATAATATAAGAATGACATATAAGGAGATGATTGATTATGAAAAAAATTTCTCTGTTGTTTATTTTTTTGATCGTGCTACCTTTTTCTTTAATCGTTTCAGCAAATGATGATTTTAATTTTTGTGATTTTTCGGATAGCAAGAAAATCATAGTAATAGAAGAATTACGTGATTTTTCTGGGAACTCTTTTAAACTTTATGAATTGGAAAATGGATATGCAATATATTCAATAAAAGAAAATATAGAAATTTTCATTGAAGGCTCTTATGAGTCTAATTCCCCATATTATACATTTTTAAATAAAAATCAATTATATTATTTAGGTCCAGGAAATTACTATTATCTCGAAGAAAATAAAGTAAAGAATATTTTAAATAATGAATATTATCATTTAAATGACATAAGTTTTTCTTACGAATTACCAACTGTGATTTCTACTTTTAACACCAGCTCTATTCCTAATGAAAATCAAACATTGATTGATAGTAATGGATTTATTCAAATTAAATATGGCGAATATTTTAATAAACTAAGAGATTTTCCTTTTAATTATTTTGGGGATTGTGGACTTGTGGCATTATCTATATTATTAGGATATTTGGATACATTTTATAATGATGATTTCTTGCCAGATGATGTGACAGCAACCGCAAAACATTATAAAGTTGTCAATGGCACATACGTATTAGATTATAAAAGAGAAGAATACTTAGTAAGTAAAGTAAGAGAAAAATATGTTGAAGATGACACTTACGATTTGACTCGCTGGAGCCAAGTACCAGGCACAACACAAGGCTTAAAAGATTATTTGTTTGATAATTATCTTCATACTTTCTTTATAGGTGATGATGATAACGGTTATCCGATGTTTAATGGGGAATTAAAAGATACAATGCATGATTATATGAAAGATAACTGCCCTCATTTATTAAATTCTGTGCGTATCAGCGATGGGCAAATTATAAATACCCATAAAAATACTAAACAATTATTAGACAATGGAATTCCTGTCATTTTAGTATTGAGCTCGTTTAGCGATTCAAATGGGATAAAATATAAAAAAGGGCATGATGTAGTAGCATATGGATATAAAGATGATAAATTCTTAGTTCATAGTGGGTGGTATGGTGATAATGCAATTATATTAAGTGAGGCATCAATTTATGGGTATTATGCTTTGGAATACATAGGGGAACACGTTCATTCTAAAAATTTAAATATGGTGTCTGGACATACGCTAAGATATGTTTGTGGATGTGGGTATATACAAAATGATAATCAACATATATATTATGCTAAAAGTTATAATTTCAAACAGCATCGGTATTCTTGTTCTTGTGGGTCAGAATATTTTGAAAACCATTCCTTTATTACAATAAATGAAGGAGTGATAGGTGATGAAGCTATTCCTAAAATATCTAGATGTAGTATATGTGGGTATCAAAAACCTTTTTAAGTTTTACATTGAACAGAAGGAGAATGCAAATGGAAGAAATAAAGAAAAAATATAAGAATAAATATTTACTGCTTGTGGTTGTTTGTTCTTGTGCTTTACTTTTGGCATCGGTTGAAAGTATATTATTAGCGATTGATGCCACGAATTACATATTAGTTGAACTTGTATTTTTTGCTGCAGTATGGCTAGGAGTTTTCATTTATGCGGGGATATTTAAAAGGGAGAATAAAACGAAATGGAATTTCACAATTTTAATTTTGTTTTTATCTTGGTTTGGATCTTTTGTTAGTTTAGGTTTTTCTTTTTTAAAATGCCATTATACATCTTTTGAAACATCCGTGTGGGAGTATATATTTCCTTGTGTTTTTAGGGTATCTCGTTATTTAATTGAGTTTGTTGATGGGCATCGCGTTATTGTGCCAGGTCTTGCACCACGTAGCGTTCTATATGATTTTTATTTCAATTGGTTAATTTCATTTATTATGTGTATAGGTTCTATCACGCTTTATATAAAAGAAATGATGAGGCTCAAAAAGAAGCAGAATTAAATGTGATTTATTAGGGAAGCAAATTGCTTCCTTTTTCTTTTTTAAAAAAACAAAATTTCTTCTTGAAATTGTTTTAAATATGCGTTATAATATGAAAGCTTGCGTGCAAGCATATATTAGCTGTGAAGTGGGAGGTTGCCGACACACTGAGAAACGTTGTCATTGCAATGTATCGGGTTTTCTCATGGAGCAAGTCTATACAAGATTATAGGCGAAAGGAGTTTAAAAAATGGCAAAATCAAAAATTAGAATTCGTTTAAAATCTTATGATCACAGATTGTTAGATTTATCAGCAAAGAAGATTGTTGATAGCGTAAAGAAGACAGGTTCAACTGTAAATGGACCAGTACCTCTTCCAACTGAAAAGGAAATCTTTACAATCTTACGTTCTCCTCACGTTAACAAGGATTCTCGTGAGCAATTTGAACGTAGAACACATAAGAGATTAATTGAAATCGTGGATCCAACTCCACAAACAATTGATGCTTTAATGCATATTGATTTACCTTCTGGTATTGATATTGTATTAAAGTAAGAAAAAATAAAAGAAAAGAGGAAAAATTTCAATGGCTAAGGGAATCTTAGGTAGAAAATTGGGCATGACTCAAATTTTCGATGCAGCTGGAAGTTTAATTCCAGTAACAATCATTGATGCAACTCCAAATGTTGTTTTACAGCATAAGACAGTTGAGAATGATGGGTATGTAGCTGTTCAAGTTGGTTTCTGTGATAAGAGAGAAAACTTATCAAACAAACCTGAACAAGGCCATGTTGCAAAGGCAAACACTGCTCCTAAGCGCTTCATAAGAGAATTCCGTTTCTCAGAAGCACAAGGAAATGAGTTATTATCTTACAACGTTGGTCAAGAAATTAAGTGTGATATATTTGCTGCTGGTGATGTGGTGGATGTAACTGGTACTTCAAAGGGTAAAGGATTTGCAGGTACAATTAAGCGTTACAATCATGCTCGTTTAAGAATGAGCCACGGTACATCAGCTTGTCATCGTATCGTAGGTTCTATGGGTCCTATTAAAGGAAATATGAAAGGTAAGAAAATGCCTGGTCATATGGGACACGAAACCGTAACATTACAAAATTTAGTTATTGCTGCTGTGGATACAGAAAGAAACTTAATCTTAGTTCGTGGGAATGTGCCAGGACCTAAGAAGGGTTTAGTTGTGATTAGAACAGCTGTAAAGACGAATTAATTTAAGAGATTGTAGAAAGGAGATTTACTATGCCAACTATAGCATTATTAAATCAGTCTGGAGAAAAAGTTAAAAATTTAAAGTTAAGTGATGAAATCTTCGGAATTGAACCTAATACACAAGTTATTTATGATGTTGTAAATGCACAAAGAGCTGCAATGCGTCAAGGAACACATGACACGAAAGGCCGTAGCGAAGTTCGTGGTGGTGGACGTAAGCCTTGGAGACAAAAAGGAACAGGACGTGCTCGTCAAGGATCTATCCGTGCTCCACAGTGGCGTGGTGGTGGAGTTGTGTTTGGACCTACTCCAAGAAGCTATGCATTTAAATTAAATAAAAAAGTTAAGCAATTAGGTTTAAAATCAGTTTTATCTTATAAGGTAAAAGAAAGCAAATTTGTCGCAGTTGATGCAATCAAATTTGAAGAAATTAAAACTAAGAATTTCTTAAAGTTCTTAAGTGATATTAAGGTTGAGGGAAAAGCAATTGTTGTTTGTACTCCTGAAGAATTAACTGTTGAAGCAGTTATGTCTGCAAGAAACATTCCAAATGTTTTCCTTACACCAGTAAATAACGCAAGCGTTTATGAAATCTTATGCTATGATAAGATGGTCGTAACTGCTGGTGCGGTAGCTTATTATGAGGAGGAATTGAAGTAATATGACAAAAGCATTTGATATTATTCAAGGTCCAATCATTACTGAAAAATCAATGGCATTAAAAGAAAAAGAAAATAAGTATACTTTTAAGGTTGCAAAATCAGCAAACAAAGTAGAAATTAAAAAAGCTGTTGAAGAAATATTCAAAGTAAAGGTTGAAAGCGTAAATACAATCACAGTATTACCTAAGCGTAAGAAGGTTGGTAAATATGAAGGATTTGCTCCTGCATATAAAAAAGCCATTTGTAAACTTGCTAAGGATAATAAGATTGACGCCTTCGAAATCTAATGAGGAGGAACTATTAACATGGCAGTTAGAAAATATAAGCCAACATCAAATGGTAGACGTAATATGTCAGTGTTAACATTTGATGAAATTACAACAGATACTCCTGAAAAATCATTGTTAGCCCCTTTAAGTAAAAATGGTGGTCGTAATAATTCAGGAAAGATTACAGTTCGTCATCAAGGTGGCGGAAATAAAAGAAAGTATCGTATCATTGATTTCAAGAGAAATAAAGATGTTATTCCAGCAACTGTTAAGACTATTGAATATGATCCTAACAGAAGTGCAAACATTGCATTATTATTCTATGCAGATGGTGAAAAAAGATATATCCTAGCTCCTAAGGGTTTAAAGGTTGGAGATGTATTACTTTCTGGAGAAAAAGCAGATATCAAACCTGGTAATGCTATGGTAATTAATCAAATTCCAGTAGGTAGTTTAATTCATAATATTGAATTACATCCTGGTAAGGGTGGACAAATTGCACGTAGTGCAGGTGTATCTGCTCAGATTTTAGGACGTGTCGATAATTATGTTCTTGTACGTCTTGGTAGTGGTGAGGTTCGTAAGATTTTAGCTACTTGTAAGGCTACAATTGGTGAGGTTGGTAATGAATCTCATGAGTTAGTTAGAATTGGTAAAGCAGGTAAAGCTCGTCATATGGGATTACGTCCTGAGGTACGTGGTTCAGTTATGAACCCTAACGATCACCCACATGGTGGTGGTGAAGGTAAGTGTCCAATTGGTCGTCCAACTCCTGTTACTCCATGGGGCAAGCCAGCTCTTGGTCTAAAAACTCGTAACACTAAGAAAGCTTCTACTAAGTTAATTGTACGTAGAAGAAACGACAGATAATAAGGAGGAAATATTATGGCTCGTTCAATTAAAAAAGGACCTTTTTGTGATGACCATTTAATGAAAAAGGTAGAAGCACAAAAAGAAAATCATGAGAAAAAGGTAATTCAAACTTGGTCTCGTAGATCAACAATTTTCCCTGCATTTATTGGTTTTACCATTGCAGTATATAACGGTCGTGAGCATGTTCCTGTTTATATTACAGAAGATATGGTAGGTCACAAGTTAGGTGAATTTGCTCCTACAAGAACTTACCGCGGACATGGCGCAGATGATAAGAAAGCAAAGAAATAGTCTAAAGGAGGATTAATAATATGGAAGCAAAAGCAACTGCAAGTACTGTTAGAATCACTCCTCGTAAGGCTCGTCTTGTTGTAGATTTAATTCGTAATAAGGATGTAGCTGAAGCAAAAGCTATTTTAAAGCTTACAAACAAGAGAGCTTGTGAAGTGGTATCTAAAGTATTAAATTCTGCATGTGCAAATGCAGAGCACAATTATAATATGGATTCTAATAATCTATATGTTAAAACAGCGTACGCTAATGATGGTATTCGTATGAAAAGAATGTTACCTCGTGCGAAAGGTAGAGGGGACGTTATTTTAAAGAGAACTTGCCACATTACAGTGATCGTAGCTGAAAAAGAAAGCAAGTAAGGAGGATATTCACATGGGTCAAAAAGTAAGTCCTACCGGTTTACGTGTTGGTATTAATCGTGATTGGGATGCTGCATGGTATGCTGCTAAAACAGATGTAGCTGATCTTTTATTAGAAGATTTAAAGATTCGGGATTATTTAAACGAAGTTTATAAAAAGGCTGCAATTTCACGTGTTATCATTGAACGTTTAAAGGGAACAAATAAAGATCGTGTTAAAATTACATTATACACTGCTAAACCTGGTGTAGTAATTGGTCATGAAGCTGAAACAAAAAACAAAGTTGTTAAAGAATTAGCTTATAAGACAAAAAAAGAAATTATTTTAAATGTTGTAGAAATTAAGAAACCTGAATTAGATGCAACATTAGTAGCAAAATCAATTGCTGAGCAACTTGAAGCACGTGCATCATTCCGCCGTGTTCAAAAGGTTGCTATTCAAAGAGCTTTAAAGGCTGGTGCTAAAGGAGCTAAGACATTAATTTCTGGTCGTTTAGGCGGTGCAGAAATGGCACGTAGTGAAGGATATAATGAAGGACAAGTTCCTCTACAAACTTTACGTGCAGATGTAGATTACGCTGTAGCAGAAGCACATACAACTTATGGTAAGTTGGGTGTTAAGGTTTGGATTTATAAGGGTGAGGTTTTTGAGTTAGCTCCAAGAAGTTTAACTGAAAAAAGACCAGCAAAACCTTTAAATAAAGGACCAAAGAAACCAGCTAAGGAAGTTAAAGAAACAAGCTCTAAAGGAGGTAAATAATTATGTTAATGCCTAAAAGAGTTAAATATCGTCGTCCTCATCGAGTTTATTATAAGGGGAGAAAAGCAAAAGGTGGAACTGAGATTGCATTCGGTGAATGGGGATTAGTTGCTACTGAAGGCTGCTGGTTAACAAACCGTCAAATAGAAGCAGCTCGTATTGCGATTACTCGTCATATGAACCGTCAAGGACAGGTATGGATTAAAGTCTTCCCTCATCTAGCCAAGACAAAGAAGCCTCTAGAAGTACGTATGGGTTCTGGTAAAGGTGCTCCTGAAACTTGGGTAGCTGTAGTTAAGGAAGGATTAATATTGTTTGAGGTTGCAGGTGTTCCTGAGGAAGTTGCACGTGAAGCTTTACGTTTAGCTTCTCATAAATTACCTTGCTTAACCAAAATCGTTAAAAAAGTAGGTGACGAGCAATAATGAAAGCACAAGATATTCGTAAGTTAACTAAAGATCAAATTGAAAAGAAAATCTTTGATTTAAAAGAAGAATTATTCAATTTAAGATTTCAAGCTTCTCTTGGCAATTTAGAAAAGCCTGCTCGTATGAATGAAGTAAAGAAAGACATTGCTAGAATGAAAACTATTTTAACTGAAGGTTCTTATGCTAAGGAAGAAACTCCTAAAAAAAGAACTAGAGCAAAGAAAACAGTTGAAGAATCTAGTAATGGAGCAGAATAGGAGGAGACAGCATGGAACGTAATACTCGTAAATATTTTACAGGAACAGTTGTTTCTGATAAGATGGAAAAAACAATCGTTGTATCTGTTGATACTTTTGGTATAGCTAAGCTTTATAAAAAGCGTGTAAAGAAATCAACAAAGTTTCACGTTCATGATGAAAACAATACGGCTCATGTTGGCGATGTTGTAAAATTCATGGAAACTAGACCTCTATCTAAGACAAAGTGCTATACACTTGTTGAGATAGTTAAGGCTAAAGAAACTCTTTAATATCGGTTCCTGAAAGGAGGTACTATCATGGTTCAACAAGAAACTAGATTAGCCGTTGCAGATAACAGCGGTGCTCGTGAATTATTAATTATTAAAGTATTAGGTGGAGCATTACATCGATATGCAAATGTTGGCGATATTGTTGTTTGTTCTGTAAAATCAGCAGCTCCAAATGGTGCTGTTAAAAAAGGTGATGTTGTTAAGGCGGTTATTGTTCGTACAAAAGCTGGCTTAAGAAGAAATGATGGCTCTTATATCAAGTTTGATGAGAATGCAGCCGTTATTATTCGTGAGGATAAAACCCCACGTGGAACTCGTATTTTCGGACCAGTTGCTAGAGAATTGCGTGATAAAGATTATATGAAAATTATTTCTTTAGCACCCGAAGTACTATAAGGAGGTGCACATAAATGCATATTAAAACTGGTGATACTGTTGTTATCATTGCTGGTAAGAACAGATTTACAAAAGATAAAAAGGGAAATATGGTCCCTACAACAGGAAAGGTTATAAAGGTTTATCCTAAAACAAATCGTGTCGTTGTGGAAGGCTATAACATGATTAAGAAGCACCAAAAGCCAACTCAGGCAAATCAAAATGGTGGAATTATCGAAAGAGAAGCTCCAATTGATGCCTCTAATGTTATGTTATTAGATCCAAAGGAAAACAAACCTGTTCGTGTTGGTATCAAAATCAATGAAGATGGCAAAAAAATCAGAGTTTCTAAAAAATCTGGTTATGAGTTTGATTAGTCTACTTGGAGAGGAGGTAAACAATAGTGAATCGTTTACAAGAAAAATATCAAAATTCTGTTAAATCAGAATTAGCGAAAAAATTCGCATATAAATCTTCTATGCAAATTCCTAAGGTTGAGAAAATCGTAATTAATATGGGCGTTGGAGATGCAGTTGCAAACTCTAAAGTATTAGATGATGCGGTTGAAGAATTAACACAAATTACCGGCCAAAAACCAGTAGTTACTAAAGCTAAGAAATCAATTGCGAACTTCAAATTACGTGAAGGTATGCCAATTGGATGTAAAGTAACTTTAAGAGGAGAAAGAATGTATCAATTCTTAGATAAGCTTGTATCCATTGCATTGCCTCGTGTACGTGATTTCCATGGTGTTAGTGGAAATAGCTTTGATGGACGTGGAAATTATACATTAGGTGTTAAGGAACAATTAATTTTCCCTGAAATTAATTTCGATAAGGTTAAAAAAGTTCGTGGTATGGATATTGTTATCGTTACTACAGCTAAAACAGATGAGGAAGGCCGTACTTTATTACAATTAATGGGTATGCCTTTTAGAAAGTAAGAAAGGATATAAACTATGGCAAAAACATCAATGGTTGTTAAAAATCATAGAAAACCTAAATATAGTTCTCGTGAATATACACGTTGCGAGCGTTGTGGTCGTCCACATGCTGTAATTAGTAAATTCAAGTTATGTCGTATTTGTTTCCGTGAATTAGCATACAAAGGACAAATTCCAGGCGTTAAAAAAGCAAGCTGGTAATTTTTCTTAGATTAGGTAAGGAGGAATAAAGTTATGATGACAGATCCAATTGCGGATATGTTAACCCGCATTAAGAATGCAAACACGATGCGTCATGAAACTGTAACAATGCCAACCTCTAAAACAAAGACTGCAATGTTAACTGTTTTAAAGGCAGAAGGCTATATCGCTGATTTCAATGTTACAAATGATGTGAAAAGTGTTACAACTGTTACATTAAAATATACCGCAGATAACCAAAGAGTTATTAAGGGGTTAAAGAGAATATCAAAACCTAGTCTTCCAGTTTATACAACTGCAGAAGACCTTCCAAAAGTATTAAATGGATTAGGTGTTGCAATTATCTCAACTTCTAAGGGTATTATGACAGATAAAGAAGCTCGTAAGTTAAAAATTGGTGGAGAAGTTTTAGCTTACGTTTGGTAAGATTTAAATTAAAATATGGAGGTGTTGTAAATGTCTCGTATTGGTAATAAGGCTATCACATTACCTGCAGGCGTTAGCGTGAATGTTGCTGAAGGAAATTTCACAACCGTTAAAGGCCCTAAGGGTGAGTTAAGCTTTCAATTCAATAGTGAGCTAGAAATTGCTACAGAAGGTAGCGAATGTGTAGTTAAGCGTCCAAACGATACAAAACTAATGAAGATGATGCATGGTACAACTCGTGCATTATTACATAACATGGTTGTTGGTGTATCTGATGGTTTTAAAAAGACGCTAGAAATTAACGGTGTTGGTTACCGTGCTCAATTACAAGGAAATACAGTTGTTGTATCTGCTGGATATTCTCATACAGTAGAAATGCCTATTCCTGAGGGATTAAAGGTAGAAATGCCTAAGAATACAACAATTATTATTTCAGGTATTGATAAACAAAAAGTAGGACAATTTGCGGCAGAGATTCGTGAGATTCGTAAACCTGAACCTTATAAAGGAAAAGGTATTAAGTATTCTGATGAACATATTCGCCGTAAGGAAGGTAAAACTGCTAAGAAGTAGTAGAAAGGAGTGCTAGTATATGATTAATAAAGTATCTAAAAATGTAAGTCGTCAAAAAAGACATTTACGTATACGTCAAACTTTAGCTGGTACAGCAGAAAAGCCAAGACTAAATGTTTTCCGTTCAAATAAGCAAATTTATGCACAAATCATTGATGATACTACAGGTAAAACATTATGCTGTGCTTCTTCTCTAGAAAAAGAAGCAGGGGTAAAGAATGGTTCAAATGTAGAAGCTGCAACTAAGGTTGGTTCTTTAATTGCAAAGCGTGCATTAGATTTAAAAATTGAGGCTGTTGTTTTTGACCGTGGTGGTTATTTATATCATGGACGTGTTAAGGCTTTAGCTGAAGCAGCAAGAGCTGCAGGATTAAAATTCTAAGGAGGGTAAAACTTTATGCGTCAAGATAAAAAAGAACGTAAGGAAGTTGAACAACCAGAGTTTGAAGAGCGTGTTGTTACAATTAACCGTGTAACTAAGGTTGTTAAAGGCGGTAGACGTTTCCGTTTCGCTGCATTAGTTGTAATTGGCGATAAGAAGGGACGTGTTGGTTTTGGTACTGGTAAATCTCAAGAAGTACCTGAGGCAATTAAAAAAGCCGTTGAAAATGCAAAGAAGAATATGATTTCTGTTGCCACTGTGAAAACTACTATTCCTCATGAAGTAACTGGTGTTTATGGAGCAGGTCGTGTAATTCTTAGACCAGCTAGTGAAGGTACCGGAGTTATTGCTGGTGGTCCAGTACGTGCTGTTGTAGAATTAGCAGGCATCAGTGACATCTTATCTAAATCATTGGGTTCAGCTACACCTATCAATGTAGTTCGAGCTACAATAGAAGGGTTAAAGAGTTTAGAAACTGTTGAACAGGTTGCTTTAAGACGTGGAAAAACAGTTGAAGAAATTCTTGGGTAATCAATTATGTATAAAATTACTTTAGTTAAGAGTTTAATTGGTCGTAAGCCTAATCAAGTTGCAACTGCAAAGGCTTTAGGTTTAACTAAGATCGGTCAAACCGTTACAAAAGAGGAAAATGATGCAATCCGTGGTATGATCGTAACTATCGCTCATATCGTGAAGGTTGTTCAAGAATAGTAGGAGGTTTTCAGACTATGTTAAATGAATTAAAGCCTGTAGAAGGCGCAAGACATGCAAAGAAACGTGTTGGACGTGGAATTGGTAGCGGTCTTGGAAAAACAGCTGGTAAAGGGTCTAAGGGACAAAATGCTCGTTCTGGTGGCGGTGTTCGTCCTGGTTTTGAGGGTGGTCAATTACCTTTATTCCAACGTTTACCTAAGATTGGTTTCCACAGTCATTCACATAAATTCTATGCTATTGTCAATATTGAAAAATTAAATTGTTTTGAAGATGGAGCTACAGTTGATGCGAAGAGCTTAATTGAAGCTGGATTAATCAAAGAAACATTAGATGGAGTTAAAGTATTAGGTCAAGGAGAGCTTTCAAAGAAATTAACAGTTAAGGTTAATAAGGTATCAAAATCAGCACAGGCAGCAATTGAACATGCTGGTGGTACTGTAGAGGTGATCTAACTTGTTTGAGAAATTAAAAAAGATTTTAAGCAATCGTGAGATTGTACTTAAAATTATATTTACCTTTGCAATTTTATTTGCATTTAAGGTAGGAACATATATTCCAATTCCACTTGTGTCAACTACAAGTATTCGACAGGTAATTGCAGGAAATGATTTTTTAACGGTTTTAAATGCCTTTTCTGGTGGTGGTTTATCTAACTTCTCTATTTTAGCATTAGGTATTTCACCATATATTACATCATCCATTGTTGTTCAAATGCTTCAGCTTTTAATTCCAAAGTTAAAAGAATGGAGTGAACAAGGAGAAGTAGGAAAGCAAAAGACAAATCGTGTTACACGTTATGTTACCATTGGTCTTGCAATGGTCCAAGCATTAGTACTTATCTTTGGTCTTGGATCAAAGCCAGAGAATGTCTTAGTTGATTCCTTGATTCAATATAAAAACCTTTATTGGTTGTTCTATGTATATATGGCAATTGTAGTGACTGCAGGGTCTTGTTTAACCATGTGGTTAGCTGATTTAATCACACGTCATGGTGTAGGAAATGGATCTTCTATGATTATTTCTGCTGGTATTGTTTCTTCTATTCCTGCAATGTTTACTGCATTAAATGCACAATACTTAGGAGATAAATTATCAGGATTAAATGTATTCCTATATATATTAGTCATCTTATTATATATTGGAATGATCCTTGCTGTAGTTTTCTTTGAAGGTGCAGTAAGAAAAATTCCAGTACAATATGCAAACCGTCAGGCTTCACAAGGATCTGATATCCCAGTTAAGCTCAATAGTGCAAACGTAATTCCAGTTATCTTTGCATCTACATTATTAAGTATTCCACTTACAATTGTTGGTGTTATGGGATTATCCCCTACAAGTTCTACTGGGGCATTTTGGGTAAATGAGATTTTCTCATCTTCAAAACCTATTGGTTGTATATTATATATTGTTTTAATTGTATTCTTTAGTTTCTTTTATTCATTTATGACAGTTGATCCTGATAAAATCAGTGATAACTTAGATAAACAAGGAGCATTTATTCCTGGATACCGTCCTGGAGAGGATACTAAGGTACAATTATCTAGAATGCTATTTAGAATCACTTTAATTGGTGCTGCTTATTTAGTGTTCGTTGCATTAGTACCAATCATTGTAACAGCAGCATTTGGATTTACTTCATCTGCAATAACTGTTGGTGGTACATCATTAATTATTGTTGTTGGTGTAGCAATTGAAACATTCCGTCAAATTGAAACTGCATCAGAAACAAAGGATTATAAAGGCTTCTTAGACTAAGCTTAAGGGGGAGTTGCCGATGAAATTATTAATAATGGGTAGACCAGGTGCTGGAAAAGGCACGCAAGCTGCAAATATTAAAGAGTATTATGGAATTCCACATATTTCTACGGGAGATATGTTTCGGGCAGCAATTAAAAATGGAACGAAGCTTGGATTAACAGCCAAAGAATATATGGACAAAGGCCTTTTGGTTCCTGATGAGGTAACCATTGGTATTGTTAAAGAGAGATTATTAGAACCTGATTGTAAAAAAGGGTTTTTATTAGATGGATTTCCACGTACAATTGCTCAGGCAGAAAGTTTAGAAAACTTTTTAAAAGAAAACGCAATTGAATTGGATGCCGTTTTAGATGTTGATGTTCCTGTTGAAATTTTAGTAAGACGTATGGTGGGTAGACGAGTATGTAAAGGCTGTGGTGCTACATATCATGTAGAATTTAATGCACCTAAGAATCAAGGGATTTGTGATGTTTGTGGTACACCACTTATCCAAAGAGCTGATGATACAGAAGCTACTGCTAAAAATCGTTTGGCTGTATATGATAACAATACAGCTCCGTTATTAAATTTTTATAAGGAAAGAAAACTATTAAAAACTGTCAATGGAAATCAGTCTTTAGATAAAGTTTTTGAGGAAATTAAAGCTGTATTAGGTGCTTAAATATGATTGAAATCAAAAGCGAACGTGAAATAGCGTTATTAAAAGAGGCGGGCCGAATTGTTGCATTATGCCACGAAGAAATGAAAAAACAGGTTCGACCTGGAGTTTCAACTCAAGAGTTAAATGATATTTGTGAACAAATTATTTTAGCTCATGGTGCGACGCCATCCTTTAAAGGTTATGGTGGGTTCCCCTCTGCTGTTTGTGCGTCTGTAAATGATGTGGTTATTCATGGAATACCAAGTAAGAAAACTATATTGAGGGCAGGAGATATTATTGCCATTGATATTGGGGCTTGTTATAAGGGATACCATGGAGATTCTGCATGGTCATATGCAGTTGGACAAATCAGTGAAAAGGATCAGCTTCTATTAAAGGTGACACACGATAGTTTGTTTAAAGGTTTAGAACAGGTAAAAGAAGGTGCTCATCTTGGAGATGTGAGTGCTGCAATTGGAAATTATGCAACATCCTTTGGCTTTGGGGTTGTCGAAGATTTTACTGGCCATGGAGTAGGACAAAAACTTCATGAAGATCCACCAATCTTTAATTTTGGGGAAGCTGGAACAGGACCAATTTTAAAAGAGGGAATGGTTTTGGCGATTGAGCCAATGATTAATGCAGGAACAAAGCGAGTTCGTGTATTAAAAGATGGCTGGACAACAGTAACTAAGGATAACTCAAAAAGTGCTCATTATGAGCATACAATTGTAGTGCGTAAAAATGGTTATGAAATATTAACTACACTATAATAAGGAGATAAACATGGCAAAAAAAGACGACGTTATTGAAATGGAAGGAAAAGTACTTGAAGTACTACCTAATACACAATTTATAGTTAAACTTGAAAACGATCATCAAGTTTTAGCCCACGTTTCTGGTAAAATCCGTATGAATAACATACGCATCTTACCAGGGGATAAGGTAACATTAGAGTTATCAACATATGATTTAACACGTGGCAGAATTACTTACAGACATAAATAATATTGGAGGTATTTAAGATGAAAGTAAGACCATCAGTAAAACCAATTTGCGATAAATGCAAGGTTATTAAACGCAAAGGCCGTGTAATGGTTATTTGTGAAAACCCTAAGCATAAGCAAAGACAAGGATAGAAAGTAGGAGGCAATAAAATATGGCACGTATTGCAGGAATTGATATTCCAAGTGAAAAGCGTATTGTTATTTCATTACAATATATCTATGGTATTGGTGAAACAACATCAAAGAAAATTTTAAAAGCTGCGGGTGTTTCTGAGGATATTCGTACAAAAGATTTAACAGAAGAACAACTTCAAGCAATTCGTTCAGAAGTTGCAAAAGTTAAAGTAGAAGGAGATCTTCGTAGAGAAGTCGCTCTTAACATTAAGCGTTTAATGGAAATTGGATGCTATAGAGGTATGCGTCATAGAAGAAACTTACCTGTTCGTGGACAAAATACAAGAAATAATGCACGTACTCGTAAGGGACCTAGACATACTATCGCAAATAAGAAGAAATAATAAGAGGAGGATATAAATTATGGCACGTAAAGTTACAAAACGTCGTGTGAAAAGAAATTGCCCATCTGGCGTTGCTCACATTCATTCGACTTTCAATAATACAATTGTTACGATCACTGATCCAGATGGAAATGTTATTTCTTGGAGCAGTGCAGGTGCATTAGGCTTTAAGGGTAGTCGTAAATCAACTCCTTTTGCCGCACAAATGTGTAGTGAAGCAGCTGCAAAGGCTGCAGTGGATGCAGGTGTATCCAAAGTTGAAGTTTCAGTAAAAGGACCTGGTCAAGGTCGTGAGGCTGCAATCCGTTCTTTAACTGTAGCTGGTCTTGAAATCACTGCGATTACAGATGTTACGCCAGTTCCACATAATGGCTGCCGTCCACCTAAACGTCCTAGAGGATAAAAATTTAGATGTATTTTTTAATAAGTAAAAAAATATAACAGGAGGCCCATTAATGAAAGATTTAAAATTCGAAAAACCTAGAACAAGCATTGAAGAAATTGCTGATCAAGGGAATTATGGTAAATTTGTTGTTTCACCATTAGAAAGAGGATTTGGTATTACCTTAGGAAATGCTCTAAGAAGAACATTGCTTTCTTCTTTACCAGGTGCTGCCTTTGTTAATGTAAAAATCGATGGTGCAGAACATGAATTTCAAAATGTAGATGGTGTTGTTGAGGATGTCATTACGATTATCTTAAATTTAAAACGTGTAGTTTTAGCTGTCGATAGTGATGATCCTGATTTTGAAGCAATCGTTGAGATTCATAAGGGAGAAGGAGAGGTTACTGCAGGGGATATTATCCATAGTAATGAAGTGACCGTTGTTAACCCAGAACAGCATATTGCCACAGTATCCGCAGGTGGAGATCTACATATGTTTTTAACTATCCGTAAAGGAGTAGGATATGTATCTTCTGCTGCAAACAAAGAATATAATCAATCTGTTGGCGTTATTTCAATTGATTCTATTTATACACCAATTGTAAATGTAGCATTTAATGTTGAAAAAACACGTGTAGAAAATGTCAATGTTGCATCATTTGATAAGTTGGAAATAGAAGTACAAACGAATGGTTCTATTAGTGCAAAAGAAGCATTAGCAATTGCTTCTAAAATGATGATAGAACATCTACAGGTTGTAGTTGAATTAAGTGAGAAAGCATCCGTAACAGATTATATGACTGAAACGGAAGATGATACTCAAAATCGCAAGCTTGAAATGACCATTGATGAACTAGATTTATCTGTTCGTTCTTACAATTGCTTAAAGCGTGCAGGACTAAATACAGTTGCTGAATTAGCTGCTAAGTCTGAAGAGGATATGATGAAGGTTCGGAACCTTGGTAGAAAGTCATTGAAAGAAATAAAAGAAAAATTAGAAGCCTTAGGATTAGGCTTTAAAAAAGATTAATCTATAAGGAGGATTTAATAAAATGGCATATAGTAGACTACGTCGTAGTTCAGACCAAAGAAAAGCTTTATTAAGAGATTTAGTAACAGATTTAATTTTAAATGGTCGTATTGAAACTACAGAAGCAAAAGCTAAGGAATTAAGAAAATTAGCTGATAAAATGGTAACTTTAGGCAAGAATGACACGCTTCATTCTCGGCGTCAAGCTGCATCTTTTATTCGTTTTGAAAAAGATGAAGAAGGCCATTATGCCGTACAGAAGTTATTTAGTGAAATTGCCCCTAAATTTGCAAGCCGTAATGGAGGATATACTCGCATAATTAAAACTGGTTTCCGTAGAGGAGATTCAGCTCCTATGGCTATTATTGAATGGGTTGAATAAGCGTTCTTTTTCAATGGGTGCTATTATTTTATAGCATCTTTTTGACTTTTTAGCAGTAAGGATGTGAGAGGACTGAATGAAAAGTGATGTTAAAGAAATCAATAAACTGATTCTTCGGATTTCAAAGAATGATGAAGTTGCTTTAGAAACATTATTTAATATAACAAAAGAGAAGATGTATTATATTGCTTATGAAGCTTTAACAAACGCTAGTTATGTAGATGATGTTTTATCAGAATCATATTTGAAAATTTATAAAAGTGCAAAAAGTTTTAATCCAAAATTAAACGGATATAATTGGATTTATGAGATTGTTAAAAATACAGCACTAGATATAAATCGCAAATCTAAAAACGAAAAATTCATTAAAATTGATGAAAGTTTTTTAAGTGATTATACATCAGATCATTATAAAATGAATAATCAGATTTTGAGAAATGCATTAAAATGTTTAACACCAGAGGAACAAGAAATTATCTATTTAAAAATATGGGAGCGATATACACTAAAAGATATCGCGAAGAAGCTGGATAAAAATCTAACTTATGTTCATAGAAAGTATATTCAGTCACTTGAAAAATTAAAATCTATAATGGATGAGGAATATGGGGGATAGTATGAAATATAAAAAAATAGAATCAGAAATAAATCAAAAAATTATTCAAGAAAATAGTGTTTCTAAATCAGTATTAGAAAAAGCAAAAATGGAAATGCAAAACGAACGAGTTCAATTGTTTTTACAAGGCAAGTTGGATCCTCGCAAAAGAAGTTTGGTTTCCACTTGTTTGCTTCCTATAATGTCAGTAATCATTGTCATTATGGCTGTTTTTTCTTTTATAAATACATTCAAAAGAGAACCAATTTTAAGAGGTACTGACCTTTTTGCTTATAATTTTACTCGATTGAATCGAAAAGAGTCTATTTCGATAGAAGAATATAATTTAAAGTATAAACAAAATGTGAAATGGGTTCAAGAAGCAACATGTATAGGGAGCTATGAGTATTATTCTAAAAATAAAACCATCATTTTAGAGGAGCAATATGAATTTCCAGATTTTAAAGTGAACTTATTTGTAACTTCCTTATTAATGCCGATAGAATTTAGAGATTTTGATGATCTTACAAATAAATTCAATCTAGAGGATATTGTTGTTTATTATGACTATATAGATGGCCAATTTATAGCAAGAATGTCAATTATGCAATATAATTATTGCTTTGAAATATTAAATATGGAGATAGATTCTGCAAGAGAATTTCTGTTAAATTTTACAAAAAACTAGGTTTTTCCCTAGTTTTTTACATTTTTTTACAAAAAATTCAAAATTTATGAAAAAAATATCCCCTTTTATACGTATATAGTAGTATAGAAAGGAGGAAAAGTTTTATTAATTATGAAAAAAGTTGGTTTATTTGCTTTACTAAGTGTTTTAATTGTAGTAACTTCTTTATTTGGTATTAAAGCAACTGCACAGGAACAAGATCCTTATCAGAAGTGCTTAGAGATAAAAGAGTATCTAGCATCAAATTTCAATAGGTTAAAAAATGATTATAATGCATATCATGAAGATGAGCTTTCTGCCGAAAGCATTGAAGGTTTTTCTTTAATTAGAATTCTAGATGAAGATTGTTATGGAATCTATGTGGATTTTAATGAGTATCATGGATATATGCTTATGAGTTTTGATTTTAGAGTATATGAAATAAAAACAATTGGAGATTTAGAGTATCTAAAAGATGTAAAACTTGCCTATTATCATACAATGGATGGATTTATGTATGAGCAAGAAGGTAAACTTGTAAAATATAATGAAATTTCTACTGAAGAGGTTGAGTTAGGTGGTGCAGGTCAGTTTGGTAGCGGAGAAGGTATGATTTATAGTTTGAGTACTTATGTCGCTAATCAATATCCAGGAGCTGTATTAGAGGGAATTCATGAGGATGCACTTTTAAGTTATCCTTTTAACACAAGTCAGTTAAGAACATCTTATTATACAATTAAAAAGGGAACATCCGAAAAGCCTGAAGACAATTGTGCAATTACAGCTGCCTTTAATGTATTAACGGCTCTTCATTATATGAATTTTATGCCAGGTGTTCCTGATAAATCTGATACTGTCGATTTATCTATCATTGTTGTTGTAGATCAATTTTATGATGATTATGGTACGGGAAATAATTCAAAAGGCTACACAGTAAACAATAAAGAATATTTAAAGAAAACTTATGAAACGTATCGTGTGATTCGTAATTATGCTGTGAAAAATTTAGGATATACACCTGTTCACGGTTTGACACCTAGCCAATCAAGAACACTTTTAGATTATGGTTCTAGCCATTATTCTCATCCAGTGAATTGGAGGCAGGAAACTACATTTTCTAGTATAAAGGGTGCTTTAGATAATGGACAAGCTGTGTTTTTAGGACTTGTGAATAGTAAAGACTATGGAAATCATGCAGCAGCTGTTTTAGGATATCGTAAATACTCTGTTACTACAGATTGGGGTTCTTATACAAGTACAACAAACTATTACTTTTTAGCGTTAGATGATGGTATTTACAACGATACTGTTTACTATGATTTAGCGAAAGCAACTGGAAATATAAAGACCGAATATATTTTATATTAAAAAGATGTTATTATTCGACAAAGAATTATCTTTTTTATTCCGTTGATAGTGTATTATATTAATGTTTGAATGATAGATGAGGTGCTGAGGAAGTATTTGTTATTAAAAGTAAATAAAGAAAAAAATGATATGTAAAATATATATATAAGACCAGAACACATTAAAATGATTCTTGGACATGGATACATGTCAAATTTGATTTGGGTAACTTTGTATAAAAGTGAGGGGGCATAAAAATTTTTTTGTAGTATTATTTAAGGCAATAGCAGATATTATTTTATATTGGAATTCCATAATATAATACACTTTAAACCTTAGCATTTTATCATTCACTAATATTTTTATAATATTAGATAAATTTAAGAGATCATAGATTCAATCTATGGTCTTTTTATTTTACAAAAATTATTATATAATAGAAACGTTTAGGAGGTGGGATGCTTGTTTAAAAGATTTGTTAGATATTATAAGCCTTATAAAAAATTATTTTTTATGGATATGCTTGCGGCATTATTCATTTCTTTAATCGGTTTGTTATATCCGATACTAACAAACTATATACTAAAAAAATTGATTCCAGATGAAAATTTAAAATGGATTATAATCTTAGGACTGATTCTATTTGGAGTCTACTTGCTTCGAATGGGGTTGCGATATTTTGTTCAATATTATGGTCATGTGATGGGAGTTAAAATGCAGGCGGACATGAGAAGTGAAATGTTTAAGAAATTGCAAAAGCTTCCATTTTCTTATTATGATGAACATGAAACAGGAAAAATTATGAGTCGAATGACAAATGATTTAATGCAGGTATCTGAACTTGCCCATCATGGTCCCGAAAACATTTTTATTTGTGGGGCAACCGTTATCTTATCTTTTATGTATTTAATGACTTTAAATTGGATATTAACTTTAATAGTGTTTGCCTGTGTTCCTATTTTAGTTATAATTAGTTTGTTCTTAAGAAAAAGAATGAGTAAGGCCTTTATGGAAACTAGAAAAAGTGTTGCTGAAATTAATGGATCTTTAGAATCCTCCATTACAGGAATTAGAGTAACAAAAGCATTTAATAATAGCGAAGAAGAATTGAGAAAATTTGAACTTGGAAATAAAAAATTTGTTCAAGCGAGAAGTAAGGCGTATAAAGCAATGGGACAATTTGGATCTTCAACTGCATTTGTTACGGATTTATTTTATCTAGTAATATTAATTGTTGGAGCAATTTTCATTGCTCAAAAATTCAATGTTGATTATGCAATATTTACTACTTTTGTAGTATCTATCAGTCTGTTTATTAATCCTTTAACTACACTAATTAATTTTGTTGAGCAGTATCAAGAGGGCGTTACAGGATTTAAGAGGTTTATTGAAATTATTGATGAACCAATAGAACAAGAATCTGTAAACGCCATCCATTTAAGTGATGTAAAAGGAGATATTCTTTTTTCTGATGTTTTTTTTGATTATGAAACAACTAAGGGAGTATTAAATGGGATTTCTTTTCATATACCACCAGGAAAAACAATTGCGTTTGTGGGCCCTTCAGGTGGTGGAAAAACAACCATTTGTCATTTAATTCCTAATTTTTATCCAATAACTAAAGGAGAAATTAAAATTGATGGACAAAACATTCAATCCTTAAGTTTTGAATCTCTAAGGGCTGCGATTGGTATTGTTCAGCAGGATGTGTTTTTATTTACCGGAACGATTTTAGATAATATCCGATACGGAAAATTGGATGCTACAGATGAAGAGATATATGAGGCTGCTAAAAAAGCTAAAATTCATGATTCTATTTTAGAATTCCCTAACGGGTATCAAACTGAAATTGGAGAACGGGGTGTGAAACTTTCGGGGGGTCAGAAACAAAGACTATCTATTGCTCGAGTATTTCTAAAAAATCCAGCAATATTAATTTTAGATGAGGCTACAAGTGCATTAGATAATGTGACGGAGGCGTATATTCAAGATTCTTTAGAAGAACTTGCTAAAGGGAGAACAACACTCGTTGTTGCTCATCGGTTATCTACAATAAAAAATGCAGATTATATATATGTAATAGATGAAGGAAAAATTAAAGAAGAAGGAACGCATTCTGATTTATTATTCAAGTCTGGAGAATATGCGAAACTTTATCATCAGCAATTTAAAGATGAAGATTTATTGATTAACTCATTTAAAGAACAAGCGTAGGTGAAGTAAAATGTTAAAAGTATATTTAAACCGAAACGAAGAAGAAAATGTTTTAAACGGATTTCCTTGGATATATAATAATGAGGTACATCATTTTGAAGGACCAATTGAAAATGGAAAAGTATGTAGCGTGTATACATTGGATTCTATTTTTGTTGCCTATGGTTTTTTTAACATTCATTCTAAAATAATGATTCGTATATTGACTTTGCATGAAGAAGATTGTATCAACCAAGCATTTTTCAAAAAAAGAATTGAGTATGCAATTGCTCATAGAAAAACATTAAACTGGCAAGCAACAAGGCTTATTTTCAGTGAGGCAGATTTCTTGCCTGGTCTAGTTGTGGATCAATATGGACCGTATTTATCTGTGCAGTTCATGTGTTTGGGAATGGAACTTATCAAAAAAGATATTGTTGATATTTTAATAGAGGTAACTCATTGTAAAGGAATTTATGAACGTTCTGATATGCCTGTTCGTGAAAAAGAAGGATTACCACAAGTGAAGGGGTTCTTATATCAATCCTTTGATCCTAGAGTCGAAATAGAAGAAAACGGGATTCACTTTATTGTCGATTTGGAAAATGGTCAGAAAACAGGGTATTTCTTAGATCAAAAATTAAATCGTGATATGGTCCGATTATATGTAAAAGATAAAGAAGTACTGGATTGCTTTTCAAATGTAGGCGGTTTTGCTTTACATGCATGTAAGTATGGAGCAAGACATGTCGATGCCTGTGATATATCAAATAAAGCCTGTGAAGATATTCTTTTAAATGCTAAACGAAATGGATTTACGAACTTAAATGTGATTTGTACAGATGTATTTGATTATTTAAGATCGGATAAAATGCATAATAAATATGATGTTATCATTTTAGATCCACCCGCCTTTACAAAAGATAAAACTACAATAAAAAAAGCATATAAAGGATATAAAGAGATTAATTTACAAGCTCTTAAATGGATTAAAAGTGGGGGATATTTGTTAACATTTAGCTGTAGTCAACACATGACAGCTCCCTTGTTTTTTGAGATGATTAAAGAAGCTGCTCATGATGCAAAAAGGCAAGTGCAATTTTTAGATTTTAGGATTCAAGCTCCTGATCATCCAGCATTACTAGATAGTCAAGAGCAGTTCTATTTAAAATGTTTAGTTTTGCGAGTACAATAGGAGGAACTTATGGATAAAAAGGTATTTGTTGAACATCGAAAAAATATTGGCAATTTAATGATGGATTCATCCTTATTAATTGTTTTTTCAAAGCCTAAGGAGGATGTAAAAAAAGATGTAGATCGAAATTATTATTATTTATGTGGTAATTTTGAGTATAATAATATTGTTCTAATTTTAAAGCAGAAGAATCAAGTAAAGGAAATGATGTTTATAGAGCCTTATGATGATTTTAAGGCCAAATGGGTTGGGGCTCCTTTATCTAAGGATGAAGTGTATAAACAATCTGGTATTGAGGATATTCATTTTTTAAATGAATTTGACTCTATAATTGATGCTCATTTAAAAGAGGTTACAAAAGTTTATTTAGATTTGAAAGATGAAAAAGATGCATATAGTAAAGAAATGCTATTAGCGAAGAAATGGAAAGAAGAGTACTCCCATTTAGTCATTTATAATGCGGAGAGTTTATTTAAATCTGTTCGTACCATAAAGCACCCTTTGGAAATAGAAGAAATGAAGCATGCAATAAAGATAACAAAATTAGGAATTGAGGCGATTCTTTCTAATATGAAAGAAAGCTATGAATACCAATTGGAAAGCTATTTTGATCAAGCAATTAAATATAATGGTGCAACCGGATATGCTTTTCCAACCATTGCAGCAAGCGGGAAAAATGCTTGTTGTCTACATTATATGGCGAATGAAGATTTGGCCAAAAATGGGGATTTAATTTTATTTGATTTGGGATGTTCTTTTGATATGTACTGCTCAGATATTTCTAGAACATTTCCAGTAAATGGCAAATTTAGTCCTAGACAAAAGGAAATATATACGATAGTTTTAGAAGGACAAGAACATGTCCTAAAGCATATTAAACCAGGAATTACAACAAAAGAATTGAATCAAATTTTAATTCAATTCTATGCGAAAAGATTAAAGGAAATTGGTTTGATACAAACTGACCAAGAAGTTATGAAATATTATTATCATGGGGTTTCCCACCATATTGGCTTAGATTGCCATGATCTATGTGAGTATACACCTTTAAAACCTAATAGTATTATTTCTTGTGAGCCGGGATTATATATTGCTGAGGAAGGAATTGGTATTCGTATAGAAGATGATATCCTTGTGACAGAAACGGGATGTATTAATTTAAGTCAGGACATACTAAAAACAGTAGAAGAAATAGAACAATTTATGGAGGGTAAAAAATGAAAGAAGAAATTTTAAAGAATTATGCAAATTTAATTGTTAAGACAGGGGTAAATGTACAAACCAATCAAGATGTCATTATCAATGCTTCTGTTGAGGATGCTTATTTTGTAAAATATGTGGTAGAGGCTGCTTATCAAGCAGGAGCACGTGAGGTAACTGTAGATTGGAGTTATCAGCCAATTACAAAGCTAGATTATGAATACCAAACCATAGACACTTTAAAAGAATTACCAGAATGGTATTTAAAGAAACAGGAATATAGAGTAGAAAAACTTCCAGCTATGATTCATATTGTGTCAGCCGATCCTGATGGATTATCTGGTATTGATCAGACCAAGGTATTAGAAGTACAAAAGGCAATAGGACCTACAATCATGAAATATAGAGAACAAATGGATAATAAGCATCAATGGACCATTGTAGGTATTCCTGGTGAAAAGTGGGCAAAGAAAATTTTTCCTAAACTTTCAAAAGAAAAAGCGATTGATGCTTTATGGGATGCAATTTTAAAAGTAACTCGCGTGTATGGAGATCCTATTCAAAACTGGGAAAATCATAATGCAAATCTAGCAGAAAAAACAAAAAAATTAAATGCTTTAAGAATTAAAACATTAACATATAAATCTAAAAATGGAACAGATTTTACAATTGGTATTCATCCAGAGATGAACTTTTTAGCTGGAGGGGAAACAACATATAGTGGTGTTTTTTATAATCCGAACATGCCAACAGAAGAATGCTTTACTTCTCCAATTAAAACAAGTGCTAATGGAATTGTAATGGCAACGAAACCATTATCTGTACGGGGTGTTTTAGTGGATCATTTCGGTTTCCGCTTTGAAAATGGAAAAGTAGTAGAAGTTCTTTGTGATAATCAAGAGTATAAGGATGTTTTAAATAAACTAATTTCTACTGATGAAGGAGCATCTATGCTTGGGGAGGTAGCTCTTGTACCATTTGATTCCCCTGTAAATCAAACGAATTTACTATTTTATAATACCTTATATGATGAAAATGCATGTTGTCATTTAGCATTAGGGCGTGCTTTTAATGAGTGTATTAAGGAATATCAAAAAAAGACAAATGAAGAAATCAAAGATATTGATTTAAATACTTCTATGATTCATGTTGATTTTATGATTGGAAGTAAGGATTTATCCATTACAGCAGAAACATACGATCATACTACAGTCCAAATATTTAAAGATGGTACATGGGCCATTTAGGAATAAAAGTACTCATTTGAATATGAGTACTTTTATTTTTGACAGAAAATGCGTTAAATGATACAATAATAAAAAGGGTGTGATTTTATGAAACAAGTTAAAGTTTTTGTTCAAGATAAACATACATTAATTTTAGAAGAAGGTGCTAACAAAGGGGATTCTATTGATTTAACTTCTTTAAATACAGTAGATTTGAGTACGATTGAAAAAGCGATTGAAGATGGAAAAGATCAAATTTACAGAAAAAAAATAGAAGAGGAAAAGGAGATTCTTGCGGTATTACATCAAAAGGAATTACAAGAACTTAAACTTAAATTAGAGATATTAGATCAGCAACATCAATCCAATTTAAAATTAAAAGAGCTTGAATTAACACAAAAGTTTGAAAAAGAGAAAAAAGATTTAGACTTGAATATAGAGCTATTAAAGGAAAGAAATCAAAAGGATACTGATCTTTTAAAATCAAATTTAAAAGTAGAGTATCAACAACAAATAGAGGCCTTAACCTATCAAATAAAAGAATTACAACTTAAGCAAGAACAAATGCTTACTGCCTTTAAAAATGAACAGGAAAGCAAAGCTAAGGAATATCTTTTAGAAACAGAACTTAAATTAAATCAATTAAAAGAAAAGCATCAAAAGGAAATCGATGAAAAAAATGAGCAATTAAAACATAAAGAAGAAGCATATCTTTTATTACAACGACAAAAAGCATTATTGAATGTGAAACAAACGGGCGAGGATTTAGAAGCTTGGTGTGATAATGAAGTTAAATCCTATATGCAAAATGGACTTTTTAATTGTGTATGGAAGAAGGATAATTTAGTTATAAGGGATGAAGGAGAAGCTAAGGGAAGTAAGGCAGATTATTTATTTTTGATCTATGCAACTGAACAGCATAATCCTCAAGAGCTGCTGGCTTCAATTTGTTTAGATATGAAGGATGAAAATCCAGATTCTATCAATAAAAAGAAAAACTCAGATTACTATGCTGCCTTAGATAAAAACCGCATCAAGAAAAATTGTAAATACGCTATATTAGTTTCCAATTTGGAATCAGATAAAACAAATGATTTGCCTATTTTAAAAGTATCAGAGTATGCGGATATGTATGTGGTACGACCTGCATATTTAATGACATTTTTAAATATGGTAGCCTCTCTTACTAAGCGATTTGCTGATTTAATTTTAGCAGATGAACAGGAAAAATTGGAATTATTAAATTCTAAGGAATTATTAGATCAGTTTAATGAATTGAAAAACACCTATATCGATAAGCCAATTCTTTCTCTAAAAACAAATATAGAAAAAATAAAAAAGAATAATGATAGTATAATAATGGCTTCTAAGGCGATTGAAGATTGTTGTTATGACATAATAAATAGGCAGTTAGAGGCAATCCAGGAAAAGTTAAGCCGCTTTGAAATTAAAATTAGTTCGGCGTATCGGAAATATGATAAAAAGGAAAGGAACCTAAAATAATTGGGTTTCTTTCTTTTCTACAAGAAAAAGTTAAATTTTTCTTGCAATTCGTTAATAAATAAAGTAAAATAAAAAAGGACCAAAAAATATAGGACTATAGCCAAGCGGTAAGGCAAGGGACTTTGACTCCCTCATTCACAGGTTCAAATCCTGTTAGTCCTGCCATCAAAAAATTTAAAGGGATTTTAGCAATCCCTTTTATTTTATTAGAGGTAAATATGAAGGATAAAGAACTATTAATACCCCATATAGATGAACTTCATACAACTCCATTAGGGGTTGAAAGAATCAAGAGAAATTTAAAATTTGATTCCAATGATGTTGTTAACTATATAAAGTCGTTAATTCTAGAAAAGAATTGTATTGTTTATAAAAAAGGGAAAAATTTTTATTGTCAATTCAATCAAATTTTAATTACGGTTAATGCAAATAGCTATACAGTTATTACGGCTCACATTCTATAAAACAAACATTTTAGTATGTTTTTATTTGTCGAATTTTTAATTGACTATTTTTAATGTGAAGACTATAATAAAATTGATTTTTTAAAAATGAAAATTACTAAAGAGGGTTTAAATATGTTAGAACTTAAAAATGTTAGTAAATACTATTCTAATAATGGAGTAGTAACTTTAGGTTTAAGAAACATAAACTTGAGTTTTCAAGCTGGAGAAATTGTGGCGATTACAGGAGATTCAGGTTCTGGGAAATCAACATTATTAAATGTAATTACCGGAGTTGACACTTATGAAGAAGGAGAAATCTATTTTTATGGGAATGAAACCTCCTACTTTAATCAAAATGATTTAGATCAGTTTAGAAAGGATAATGTTTCTTTTATCTTTCAAAACTATAATATCATTGATTCTTATACAGTTTTAGAAAACGTAATGCTTCCCTTGTTATTGGCAGGAAAAGTACACGAAGAGGCAAAGAAAATTGCTTTATCTATTATTGAACGTGTAGGATTAAAAAATAGAGTTAGCCATAGAGGAACGAAATTATCTGGTGGTGAAAAACAACGTTGTGTAATCGCAAGAGCTCTTGCAAGTGAGTCAAAAATATTAGCATGTGATGAACCTACAGGAAATCTTGATAGTAAGACCGGGGCTGAAATTATTCAATTAATTCAAGAGGTTGCGAAGGATAAGCTTGTTTTAATCGTTACCCATAATTACGCTCAGGTACAAGATATCGTAACTCGAAAAATAAGAATTTCTGATGGTGAAGTTGTAGAAGATATTCATATTGTAGAACAACCACATGAAGAAGAAACCAATCATGAAGTTGAAAATAAAAAATTAAAGAAATCAGTTTATTTTAAAATTGCATTACAAAACATAATTTCTACCCCAAAGAAATTGATATTCACAACTTTGGTATTTATGGTAATCTCTTTTATTACTTTAATTTTATCTTTGATGATGGTTCAAGAAGCAAAAGAGGTAAATCAATATGAAAATGATAAATACTCCTTGCAATCTAAGGAAAGATTAATTGTATATGATAAAAATCATCATTATTTAGATACAGAAAAATTAGAAAAAGTTAAATATAATGCCTTAAAATATAATGCTTTTTATGAGGAAACTGAATTTAGAGGATATATTTTAGGGGAAGAGGATAAAGATAGACATGATATTTCTTCATGGATTAAATATACGGATCAAAAAATAAAATATAAAATTATATATGGAGAAGATTGTAAATCAGAAACTGATATTGTCCTTGTTTGCGATGAATCCTATGCAGATGATTGGTTTTTAGGCGATATTAATTCCTATATTGGATATCAATTTTATTACGAGGATAATTTTAGTGAAGAATATGAATCTCATAGATTAGGAACGTTAGTTGGAGTAGCAATTTCTAAAGAAGTTTCTGGGATGGGGTTTTATATTCAATCTAAACAACAAATGCCTCAACATTTTATGCAGTTCCTGAATTTTCAAAATACAAGATGGACTTATATGGTTGATAATGAAATCTTTGGTATTTGGCGTGAGAATACAAATTTAGATAAAACATATATTAGTTGCCCAACGAAGTTTAAGGATAAAATTAAGTTTTCTTTAGTTTATGGAGGAATTTATAACGCAGAATGCTTAGTGAATGGAAAACCAATAGAGATAGTCTATGAGGACAAAGAAGAACAACTTGGAAGAGTAATCCTCTATTGTGGAAAAGATTATGAGGAACAGCGTTCAATTGAATTTGGTGGAGTTTATGAAGCGACGATTTATGCATCCAGTAAATCTTTGAATACGCTTAAAGCTCAATTAGAAGAAATGGGATTTAATGTAACGATTCCATCAAAGCTAAAAATGACAAATTTTATTGATACTGCGGTTTTAATTGTATTTGCTTCTATGATTGTTATTGCGATGATTTGTTTATATTTTATTTCATATGTAATTTTATCTAGAGTTTATGCATCTAAAAATAAGGATTATGGAGTTTTAAGAACGCTAGGTATGGTTCAAAAACAATTAGGAAGAATTGTTATTCTTGAGGTTATTACCATAGGAATTATTTCTTCAATTTTATCTTTAGTTATTTTTATAGTGTTATATAATACAACAAGATTTTTCCAAATGGGAGATTACATGGGAGTAAGTATTCTTTTGTTCTATTTTGGATTGATGTTGATTTTCTCCTATTTTATTGCCCGAAGATTCAATCGGAGATTATATAAATTTAGCGTGAATACCACTCTAAAAGGGGAGGTGGCTAGAAATGATTAAGATTAAGAATTTAAATAAGTATTATAATAAAAATAAAGAGAATCAAATTCATGTAATTAATGATGTTACCTTAGAATTACCAGATAAAGGTTTAATCTCTTTTTTAGGACCATCTGGTTCTGGTAAAACAACTTTGTTAAATGTTATTGGGGGATTAGATAAAGCTAAAGGGACGATTGCTTATGATGAACTTGAAATTAAAGATTATAAGATGAGGCAAGTCGATCGGTTTAGAAGTAAAGAAATCGGCTATGTTTTTCAAAATTATAATTTGCTATTGGAAGAAACAGTATACAGCAATTTAGCTATCGCATTAGAAATGATTGGCATTTATGATAAAGAAGAACAAGAAAAGAGGATTGAATATACATTAAAAGCGGTAGGAATGTATAAATACAGAAAAAAAAGAGCGTATGCTTTATCTGGTGGTCAACAACAAAGGGTTAGTATTGCCAGGGCTTTAATCAAAAAAACAAAGATTATAATTGCCGATGAACCAACAGGAAATTTAGATAGCGAAAATACGATTGAGGTTATGAATATCTTAAAAAAGATCTCAAAAACCTCTTTAGTATTATTGGTAACTCACAATGAAGAGGTGGCTAACTTCTATTCTGATCAAGTTATAAAAATTCAAGATGGATCTATAAAAGATCAATATGAAGGAGGAGAAAACTTCGCTTTAAACACCGAACAAAGTAATACGATTTATTTGAAGGATTTAAATGAAGTCGAACAAAACGGAGAACATGTAAATGTAAAGTATTACTCAACCGATCAGCCAAGCTCTATTGATTTACAGATCGTTGAAAAAAATGGAACGTATTATATTTCAAGCTCTGTAAAATTGAAACTAGCCGAAGAAACAAATGTAAAATTTATTGATGATCATTATCAAGCGTTAAAACAAGAACATGTGGATCAATTTGAATATGATACTTCATGGTATCAGGATTCTGGTAAAAATAAAAATGGATTCAAGCGATTTTGGGGATATCTCGTTAAAAGTTTTAACAAAATTCGTTTTGCGAAAAGAAGAACAAAAATTTTATATGCTTGTTTTGTGGTAATTGGCATTTTATTGGCTGTTTGTATGATTAGTTTTTCAAATTATATGATTGCCGATGATTCTAAAATCAACGCAGACAAAGGGTATGATTTAATTACAAATGATAATTATTTGTCTACGAGTCAATTAAAAAATAAATACTATGATTGGATAGATCAGGGCGATATAGAGAATTTGAGTAGTCCAATCAATATACGAGCAAATATTTATTATAAATATAATTTTTCTGAATCATTGGATTATTCATTAGAGTTTTTAGCTATTCCTTATTCTGAAAAACCAACATACCCGTTGCTTGCGGGATCTGCACCTGCTCAAAAGGAAATGGTCATTAGCAAAAAGATGGCCGATGATTTTATTCAAAGCCAGTCTGTGTTTAAAACTTATAAAGATTTAATTGGAATTGAGATTGAAGCATATTACAATTGGGGAGAAATTCATGAGAATTGTACAATTAGTGGTGTTTGTGATAATCCTTATATTATGGGATATATGAATGAACAGGACTTTTTGGAATATTATTTTTTAACCAATAAAGGGTATGTCCATGGAGATATCGACCTTGTTGCTAGAAATTATGAGATTGAATCTAAATATAATACTTATGAAATTGTTTCAGGTAGAGATATTTCAAAAGATAGTACCGAAAAGGAAGTATTAATTGCTAGCACTTCTTCATCTGCAGAAGATGGTATTGGTACTCATATAACAATTCATAATGAAAACTATTTAATTGTAGGAACATTTAAATTTAAGAATTATGAAACATCAGATTCTACATATATTTACAATGAGAAAATTATCAATGAACTTGATTTTTGGACTGTCTGTAACCTATATGCGAATTATCAGTTGGTTGAGGGCCGTGAAATTCAAAAAAGTAGAGAATGTTTAGTTTCCGTCTATTCCCAATATTCTATAGGGGATAAGATCGGTAATTTAGTTGTGGTTGGAAAGTATTATTCTAACGGTGAAACTTTAGCTAAAAATATAATTACATCTAAAGAAGCCGTTTATCTTGAAAACCAATCTTATTATTATGATTTCTTTTGGTTTCAAACGATCCATCGCGATGCAATTCAAGATGACCTGCCAAATGGATTTTATATTGAAGATATTTATCAGTATTATTTTAAGACAATTGTAGAGGATAACCGAGTTTCATTACTTATCTTTGGTATTCTATCCTTAGCTTTACTGATCACAATTTCCGTATTTATTTATTTTATTATGCGAAGCAGAATGATAGCCGATATTTATCCTATTGGAGTATATCGTAGTTTGGGAGCATCTAAGGGAAGATTATATAAACAATTTGTTTCAGATATTTTTGTTACAATTTCATTTACTTCATTAATCGGTTATGTGGGAATGGCAATTATTTACCATATGCTTGCCAATGGTGTGAATTCAATGTTTAATGCAAATGTATTTAAATCAAATCTTTTATTTATCTTTTTAGGTATTGTTGTATTATATGGATTGAATTTCTTGTTTGGATTATTACCGATTCATTTGTTATTACGAAAAACTCCTGCTGAAATTATTTCAAAATACGATATTTAATAGAAAGGCATCTTTGTAAAAAGGTGCTTTTTCATTTGCTCTACACTAGATTATTTTGTAGAAATAGTTTATAATAATTAAGTGCTTTATAAGAAAAGAGGGAGCTTATGATTGAAAATATTTGTGCACCTGCTACACCATATGGTTCCTCAGCTATTGGGATTATTCGATGTAGTGGGCCAGAAGCAATTATATTAATAACAAAACTCTTTAGGGGACATGACTTGACAAAAGTGAAATCTCATACCATTCATTACGGGTGGATTATGGATCAAAATGAAGTGGTTGACGAGGTTTTATGTAATGTATTTTTAAAACCCACATCCTTTGATGGCGAAAATATGGTGGAAATCAATTGTCATGGTGGTCCTTATGTTATGCAAAGAATTTTAAATTTGCTTTTGGATCACGGCTTTCGTCTTGCAGAACCAGGGGAGTTTTCTAAACGTGCTTTTTTAAATCACAAATTAGATTTGACTCAAGCAGAAGCAATAATGGATGTAATTAGTGCTTCAAACTCTATTGCTTTACGTTCAAGTCAAAATGCTTTGCGAAAATCTACTTCTAAACTCATACGGGGGTTTCGTGAAAAACTATTAGATGTGATTGCAAAAATTGAAGTAAATATTGATTATCCTGAATATGAAGATAGTATTTTAGTTACGCAAGAGTATTTGACTTTAGTAGTAAAGGAAATTTGTAAAGAGTTTGATGATATTTTAGAAACATCCAAGATATCTAAATTAGCAATTCATGGAATACATACGGCAATTGTTGGGAAGCCAAACGTTGGGAAATCCAGTTTATTGAATTTTCTTTTAGAAGAAGATAAGGCGATTGTTACAGATATTCCAGGAACAACTAGAGATTTGGTGGAAGGATCTTTAACCCTTGGAAATATGACACTTCATCTTATCGATACGGCTGGAATACGT
This sequence comes from uncultured Anaeroplasmataceae bacterium, assembly GCA_910584005.1. Lineage (GTDB taxonomy): Bacteria > Bacillota_I > Bacilli_A > Acholeplasmatales > Anaeroplasmataceae > Pelethenecus. Next base: position 194,325 of record CAJTXR010000003.1, read on the forward strand.
GAAAGCAAGGATAAAGTAGAACAAATTGGGATTAAACGAAGTAGTCAAGCAATAGAAAATGCGGATCTTGTTCTTCTAGTTTTAGATATTTCTAAGCCATTAGATGAGATGGATCAGTATTTATTAGATATAACTAAGGATAAAAGAAGGGTAATTATTGCCAATAAGGCGGATCAAATCCCCCAATGGCATATTGAGGGAGCTGTATTATTTTCTTGTAAAAATAAAACAGGAATTGAAAAACTTACCCAACAAATTCAAGAAGTAACAAAAGTAGAAAAATTCAACATCGATGAAGGAAGATATTTATCTAACATTCGTCAGACGGATTTAATGTTTAAAGCCAATCAAGCCTTGAAACAAGCTTTACATGCATGTGAAATGGGAATGGATGTTGATTTGATTGAAATTGATATTCGGCAAGCCTTTGATGATTTAGGGGCGATTACTGGGGATGCAATTCCAGATGAATTGATTACAGCTTTATTTACTAAATTTTGTTTGGGAAAATAATACATAAAAATAACAATTGGAGGAAGAACATGAACACATTGGTTATTGTAGGATCTCAATGGGGAGATGAAGGAAAAGGAAAGGTTACAGACTATTTAGCTCAAAAGGCAGATGTGGTAGTAAGAAGCCAAGGGGGGAATAATGCTGGACATACAATTCTTTTTCACCAACAGAAATATGCATTACGGAGTATTCCTTCGGGAATATTTAATCCGAAGATTAAAAATATTATGGCCAATGGAATGGTCATTCAGCCAAAACAAATGCTAGAAGAGTTGCACGGATTAGAGGCAAGAGGAATTAGAGAATATCAATTGTTTATTTCTAATCGAGCTCATATTGTGCTTCCTTATCATGAGGCATTAGATGGTGCTTATGAGCAGTTTAAGAAGGATAAGAAAATAGGAACAACGAAACGAGGGATTGGACCTGCTTATGCAGATAAAGCCAATCGTATTGGAATTCGTGTGGCTGATTTTATAGAACCCAATGTTTTTAAAGATGTGTTACAACAGACATTAGAAATTAAAAACATGGAATTAAAAATGCTAGGATTAGATACATTTGATTTTGATTCTATTTATGAAGAGTATTCTGCTTATGCAAGGGAAATGAAAAAATATGTTTGTGATACTTCCTTACTTTTAGAAGAAGAAATTCAAAAGAACTCTAAAATATTGTTTGAAGGAGCTCAGGGGGTTATGTTGTGTTTAGATCATGGAACGTACCCTTATGTGACCTCCTCTTCCCCTACAGGAGCTTCTGTTCCTGTGAATAGTGGGATTGCTCCTAGATATATACAAGATGTTTTGGGAATTTGTAAAGCCTATACAACTCGGGTAGGAGAAGGACCTTTTCCAACGGAGATTGAAGGCGAACTTGCCAACGAGATTCGTGAAAGAGGACATGAATATGGAACCGTTACAAAACGTCCAAGAAGAGTAGGATATTTGGATTGTGTTGTTTTAAATCATGCCAGAAGAGTTGCAGGAATTAATCATTTGGCTTTAATGCTCTTTGATGTTCTTACGGGAATAGATTTGATAAAAATATGTTATGCTTATGAATTAGATGGTAAAAGAATATCTTATGTCCCTGCATCTGAATATGAATATTCAAAGGTAAAACCTGTTTATATTGAAATGCCAGGATGGAAAGAAGACATTTCTCTAGTTCGATCATTTGAAGAACTTCCAACGAATGCGAAGAAATATATTCAAAAAATAGAGGAGCTTACACACATTAAAATTTCTTTATTTTCTGTAGGCCCTGATCGCGAACAAACCATTCTATTAGAAGAATTATTATGATGAAACCAAAATTACTAATTTCAGCTTGTTTATGTGGTAAAAATACTAAATACAATGGTAAAAATAATCTTATTCCCCAAATTGAACAATTAGAAAGGCTCTATGATTTTGTTTTAATATGTCCAGAAGTAATGGGGGGACTACCTATTCCTAGAGATCCAAGTGAAATAAAAGGGGATTTGGTTTTATCCAAAACAGGAACTGATGTTACACAGAACTTTATTTTAGGAGCTCAAAAGGCTCTTGAACTTGTGAAAAAACATCAAGTTCAAGTTGCTTTACTAAAAGAATCTTCTCCATCTTGTGGAGTCCATATGATATATAATGGAAATTTTAATGGCGAAAAGATATCTGGATCTGGAATTACTACTCAAGTTTTAAAAGAAAATGGAGTAAAAGTCTATTCTGAAGACGAAATTCATTTACTTCTCAATCAAAATTCATAATTTATATGCCTATTTCTTTTTGATTTTTCAAAGAAATAGGCTTTTTTTAATAAAAAAATAAAAAAATTAGCACTCAAGTGTTGACATTGCCAAAAAACGTGGTATACTATAAGTGTATTTGGCAATATAGTATAAAGAGTGCCAAAAAAGAAAGGAAGAAGAATTATGGATTTTATTAATAGTGTATTTAATGAGTTAAATAATATGTTTTATGGACAGGGAGGGTATAAAAGTTTTCCGCTTGATTTAGTAGAAATCAAAGATGGATTTACTGTGGTTGCTGAATTACCTGGTGTAAAAAAGGAAGATATTCAAATGAACTTTGAAGATGGTGTACTAACAATTGAGGCCGATCGTAAAAAGGATGCAGAAGCAAAATATTTAATTAATGAAAGAGATGTTATGCATTTAAAGCGTTCTATTAATTTTGGGGATATTCATGAGGATACCATTACAGCCAAACTAGAAAATGGATTACTTATTGTCACCATTATGACTAAGGTTCCTGAAGAAAAACCAAAAAGAAGTATTTGTATTGAATAAGGAATACTTTTGTCGCATACAATAGAAATGGAGTGAATGAATTATGTATTTTATTAAGAAAAATAATGATGAAAAAAAAGGAAATTTTGTAGATGAGTTTCAAAATTTCTTTACGGATTCTTTCTTCTCAAATAAAGCATTAAAAACAGATATTATTGAGAACGATAAGGATTATGTCTTGAAAGTTGATTTGCCAGGTGTAGATAAAAAGAATATTTCATTAGATTTTAATAACCAATACTTGACTTTATCTGTGAATCAAGAAGAAGAACAAGAAGATAAAAACCAAAAATATATTCGCAAAGAAAGAAGTCGCTTTTCTTATTCTAGAAGCTATTATTTAGATAAAGCAGATGAAGATAAGATCAAGGCAAAGTTGGATAATGGAATCTTGACAATTACAATTGGTAAATCCGATGAAGAAATTAAAAAGTCAATTACAATAGATTAAGAGCTAAGAATTTAGCTCTTTTTCTTTTGCATGTCTAAATTAGACTTTCTTTTTTCTTTGGCTATGCTATTTATATTTTACATCCAAAAGAGTATAATTAAATAAAATAATTTAGTGGAGGATAGAATATGAGTTTATTAGCAAAGCATAGTAGAATAAAAGAAGACCGTAGTAATATTGTAACTTTGGGATCTATTGCCAAAAAGGCGAAGAATGAAGACCCTCGTGTTATTAATGCTACTATTGGAATGCTTTATGATGAAAATGGGAAGTTATTTACTTATAAAAGTGTTAACAAAGTATTGGAAGAATTAACACCAGAGGAAAAGTTTTCTTACCCCTCAACTCCAGGGAACCCTGAATATCATGAAGCATTAAAACGATGGGTATTTCGCCAATATTATGATGAAATTTTATCCACGATGTATTGTAGTGTTATGGCTACTCCTGGAGGGAGTGGAGCAATATCAAATTCCTTTTCAAATTATTTAAATCCTAAGGATTGTGTTTTACTGCCAGAATATATGTGGCCAAATTATGAACAATTTGCTTATGAGAGCTTTGCAACATATGAAACTTATTCTATGTTTGAACAAAACCATTTTAATTTAAAAGATATAAAAAGAAAAATAGAAGCGATGAAACAAAGACAAAAACGGGTTGTGCTTGTGATTAATGATCCGTGCCATAATCCTACGGGCTATAGCATGAAATATGAGGAATGGGTGGAATTGATTCGGTATATCAATGAAACGACTCAAGATCAAACTCCGTTTATACTGATTTATGACATGGCATATATTGATTATGATCAAAGAGGATTTGATGAAACCCGTAAGAACATTCTCCTTTTTAAAGGGCTTAATCCATCAGTTTTAACAATACTAGCTTTTAGTGGTTCTAAAACAATGGCTTTATATGGGCTTCGGGTTGGAGCCCAAATTGCACTTGGCAAGGATAAGCAAGCGGTGGATGAGTTTTTCAAGGCAAACAAATTTTCGAGTCGGGCAAAGTGGTCTATGACAACTAATTTAGGAATGAACTTAATTACTAAGGTGATTTTAAATCGAGAGAATAGAAAAGAGTTTGAAAAAGAATTAATTGCATCTAGTCAAATGCTTGGAAAAAGGGCTTTCGTTTTTTTAGAAGAATGTAAAAAATATACGATAGGAGTTCTTCCTTTTACCTGTGGTTTTTTTGTGACCATTCCATGTGAGAATCCTTTTGAATTATACGAGCGATTGGTGCAAAAGAAAATATATATTATTCCATTAGAAAAAGCGATTCGGGTAACGATTGCGGCAATTTCTTTAGAAGAATGTAAGAAAATCCCTAAGGCTATATTTGAATGCTTAAAAAAATAATTTTTATGAATTAAAATGAATTGACAAGAATTATAAAAAAGCATATAATGAATTTGGTGGAGGGAAAATGTATGCTAGAAATAAAAAATGTTTCAAAAACCTATAAGAAATCTACAGTTAAAGCAATTGATCATATTCAGATTACAATTGAAGATGGGGATATATATGGGTTTGCTGGTCCAAATGGAGCAGGAAAATCGACAACAATTAAATGTGTTACGGGAATATTAGATTTTGAAGATGGAGATATCCTTTTAGATGGTGTATCAATTAAAAAGAATGCATTAGAATGTAAAAGGAATATGGCGTATGTCCCTGACAATCCTGATATTTATGAAAATTTAAGTGGAATTGATTATATTAACTTTATTTGTGATATCTATGGAGTAAAAGAAGAACGTAAAGATCTAATTCATCATTATGCTGATTTGTTTGGTATTAAAGATCGATTGGCAGATTCCATAAAGAATTATTCTCACGGAATGAAACAAAAAGTGGTTTTAATTGCGGCAATTGTTCATAAGCCAAAACTTTTGGTACTAGATGAACCTTTTGTTGGACTAGATCCTAAGGCTGCTTATGATTTAAAAGAAATAATGAAAGAATTATGTAGTCAAGGTACAATGATATTCTTTTCTTCTCATGTCTTAGAGGTTGTTGAAAAACTATGTAATAAGATTGCAATCATCAAAGAAGGAAAAATTATTTCAAGTGGAACAATTGAGGAGGTTAAAGGAGATACCTCATTAGAAGATGTCTTCTTAGAACTATTTGATGAATAATACAATGTTTTCTTTATTTAAAGTTCACTTGAAACAGGCTATGGATTTTAGGGGAAAAAATAAAAAGAATCTAGCTATTTTTGTTCCAATTGGATTGATTCTTTTGTTAGGATGTTTATTATCTGGTCTATATTCCTTAAGTATTGTCATGATTCTAAAAGAAGCAAATGTAGATTTATCTTTAGTTGTATATACGATGGCAGGTGCTACGAGTATTTTTATATTATCAACAGCAATTCCAAAAGTAAAGAATGTTTTATTTGGGGGTAAGGATTACGAAATGCTTGCTGCTTTGCCAATAAGGAAAAGTAGTATTATTGCCGTTAAATTTTTAAGTGTGTACTTGACTGAAATTTTATTTTCATTTGCTTTAGTTGTTCCAGCGACAATTATTGTTTTAATCCATGGGGGTCGCTTTTCTATCCTTTTCGATGGTATTCTTTTGGTTTTATTTAGTCCATTAGTTCCTTTGATTATATCTTGTTTTGTCGGTATGCTTTTTGGTGTTATTGCTGATCGGTTTAAATATGGAAACATACTTACAATTTTATTTTATTCTATTTTTTTGATTGGAATAATGTATATTTCCTTTTCTTTTTCAAGTGCGGGACCCAACGAAGATTTAAGCAGTATTGTTGATTCTCTGCGATTTATCAGTTGGTTAAATCCCTCAACCTATATTCTATACATTGATTTACTTGGGTTAAATTTACTCCTTTATTTTTTGGTTCACGGAATTCTTTTTGTTGGATTGAGTTTCTTTGTTGGATTCGGTTATGATTATTTTCATCATTTAATGACAGCTAAACATTCCATTTTAAAATATGTTGAAAAGGATGTAAAGGTAAAAGGGCAGTTTAAGGCTCAATTTACAATGGATCTAAAACGATATGCTTCTTCAAAGGCGTATTTAATGAACACAATCACAGGAGGAATTTTAAGTGTCTTATTAATTATTATTATGGTCATCATTTTTTACCAAATGGATGAACCAGATGTTGTTTCTGTATTGAGAGGGCAGGTGGCACCTTATTTGCCAATTCTTATTTTTTGGTGTTCATCTATGGCATTTCCTTCTAATGTAGCAATTTCTATAGAGGGTAAATATTTTTGGCAGGCCAAAAGTTTACCTGTAGATTATAAGACCTATTCCTATAGTAAAATTTTATTGTCAGAAGTTGTTATTGCACCTTTTATTCTTGTATCCTCAATTATATTATTATTCTTTATGGATTTGAGTGTGGTTCGAGTGATAACAACAATCGTTTTACCTCAACTTTATTTCTTTGCGATTAATTGTTTTGGGTACTTAATTAATATGAAGTTTTATACATTGAAATGGGAAAATGAGATGAGGGCTGTAAAACAATCCAGTAGTGCAATATTAACTATGCTTTTGGATTTTATTGCTTCTATAGGAGTTGCTGCTATATTTATTCTCATTGGAATTTGGGTTTCCTATGATTTGGCTGCTCTTTTGGCTATTTTAGTATGTTTAGGTCTGGGGTTAACGGGGTGGATTTTAATTCAACGAAATTGTCAAAGACTTATTTCTAAAATAGAGGTATAAAAAGAATACGCAATTTTGCGTATTCTTTTTTTGTTTTGGCTTGACAAAATAAAAATACTTTATATAATATTAATGTTCACAAAGTGAACAAAGGAGAAAGTTATGATAAAAATTGTAGTTGATTCTGCATCAGATATCACAAAAGAAGAAGCATTAGAAAAAAAGGTGGATGTTCTTCCTATAGAAATAACTTTAGGATCAAAGATTTATGTTGAAGGCGAAAATATTACTCGTGATGCGTTTTATGAAATGATGCTAAGCCAAAAAGATTTTGCTAAAACATCCTTAGTATCTCCTCAAAAATTTGTTGAATATTTTGAGGAACAAATGAAACAGCATAATGAGGTTATTTATATTGGTTTATCTTCTAAGCTAAGTGGAACATTTAATAGTGCAAATCTTGCAAAACAGGAATTGAAATCAGAGAATATATATTTAGTAGATTCTTTATCTGCATCTTATGCAATCAAAATTTTAGTAGACATAGCTTTACAAATGATAAAATCAGGTAAAACAGCAGAAGAAATTTTTAATTTTTTAGAGAAATTAAAAAAGAAAATCAAGATATATGCCTGTTTAGATACTTTGGAATATTTAAAACGAGGGGGAAGAATAACTTCAACCGTTGCTTTTCTTGGAGAATTGGTCAATTTAAAACCAATTATAACGATCAATCAAGAAGGTAAAATAGAGGTTGTTTCTAAGGCTTTGGGAAGAACAAGAGGCATGGCCAATATCTTAAAACTTTTAGATAAGAGTAAGGCATCTAATCAATATCCTAAATATATACTATATTCTTATGGCAATGTGAATTGTGATCAATTTGAACAAAAGCTCTTAAAGAATCAGTATGAAATGAATGGTAAATTACAAATTGGGCCTACAATTGGGGCTCACATTGGTCCTGAGGCTTTTGGTGTTGTATATGTGGAAGAATAAGATAAGAAGTCAGTTTCATTTGAAATTGGCTTTTTTAATTTCTTAAAACCTTTCCCTTTTTTAAAAATAAAACATATGATATAATAGATTAAAGGTGAGAAAACGTATGAAAGATTTAAATATACAAGATGTAGAAATTGCAGAAGCAATCGAAAAGGAATTAAAAAGACAAAGAGAACATATTGAGTTAATTGCTTCTGAAAATTTTGTTTCTAAAGCTGTATTAGAAGCTCAAGGGAGTATTTTAACAAATAAATATGCTGAAGGATATAGTGGTAAAAGATATTATGGAGGCTGTGATTATATTGATATTGTCGAAAATATAGCAATTGAACGAGCATGTAAACTTTTTGGGGCTTCATATGCAAACGTTCAACCTCATTCTGGTTCTACAGCAAATATGGCAGCGTATGGTGCATTATTAGAACAAAATGATGTAATATTAGGGATGTCTTTAGATGCTGGAGGACATTTAACACATGGTTATGATCGCAATTTTAGTGGGAAACTCTATCGGTCTTATGCTTATGGCTTGGATGAGAATGGGTATATCGATTATGATGAAGTAGAACGAATTGCAAAAGAGGTTAAACCTAAACTAATTGTTGCGGGAGCTAGTGCTTATTCACGAATTATCGATTTTAAAAGGTTTAAAGATATTTGTTTAGAGGTTGGGGCGTATCTTATGGTAGATATGGCTCATATTGCAGGTTTAGTTGCGGCAGGGCTTCATCCGAATCCAATGGAATATGCAGATATTGTTACGACAACTACGCATAAAACATTAAGAGGGCCAAGGGGTGGAATGATTCTTACAAATAATAAAGAAATTGCCAAAAAGGTAAATTCTTATGTGTTTCCTGGAATTCAAGGTGGACCACTAATGCATGTTATTGCTGCGAAGGCTGTTGCTTTTAAGGAGGCACTACAGCCAGAATTTAAAGCATATGCAAAACAAGTCATTCTAAATTGTCAAGCATTAGCAGATGAATTGCAAAAGTTAGGATATCGATTGATTTCTGGTGGTACAGATAACCATTTGGTTCTTGTGGATATCTATGGGAGTGTAGGGTTAACTGGTAAGCAGGCGGAAAATATTTTATATTCGGTTAATATAACTTGTAATAAAAATGCAATTCCTAAGGATCAACAAAAGCCTTATATTACATCAGGAATTCGTTTGGGAACAGCTGCAATTACCACGCGAGGCTTCAAAGAAGAAGATTGCAGAAGGGTTGCTCGGTGGATAGATAGAGCACTTAGAAATTTTGAGGATGAATCTATTTTAAATAAAATAAAAGCAGAAGTGCTTGAATTTATGGCAGAACATCCTTATTTAAGCGAGGTATAGATTTCTTTTTTTCACAATGGGGTGATGATATGAAGAAAGTTTTAATTTTAGCGAATGATTTATCTTATATTAAAATGCTAAACAGTAATTTAGATAAAACTAAATATACAATTGTTATCGGTGATTTAGAGAACAGGAATCCTTTTAGTTATTGTTTAAATTCTTTAGCAGATGTCATATTAATTCATCAAAGTTTTATGAAGAATTACACACTGCTTCATCAACTTGTTGCTACAAATCGGTTTCTTATTATTTATCTTTCAAAGAAAAATGAAGCGGGGTATTTATATTCTATAATGAATAACTCTAGATTTTATTTGTTAAATGATTTAAAATATTATTGTATTAATGAAATCATAGATATTATGACAAAAGATAATTCAATTTTGCTTTCTTTGGAGTTGGAAAAGAATAAGTTATCAGAAAAACTTGAAGAAGAGCAATGGATAAAAAAAGCAAAGACTTTATTAATTAAAAAGGGGCATACAGAAGAAGAAGCCTATAAACAGATTTTAAAGACTTCAATGAACGAAAGAATTACCAAAAAATTAGCTGCAAAAAAAATTATAGAAGAGGAGGGATTTTAGTGATTGCTAAAACAAGACAAATTCAAGGAGCAGTATCTACAACAAGTTTACCAACACTTAGATATCTAGAACCAGAATACATCTATATGGCAGTAACCAATGCTCGTTGTGCGACAAGTGAGATTTATGTAAAAGTTGGGGATAAGGTCAAAATTGGACAAACCATTGGACTTAGAAAAGGACCATTTTTTGAACAACCGATTCATTCTACTGTTTCTGGCGAAGTGGTTGGATTTGTTAAGAAGTTTCATAGAAGTGGAAAACTTACTGAATTTGTACAAATTAAAAATGATAAAAAGGATGAATGGTTTTATCCAGAAGTAGCAAGAACAGAAGAGGAAATTGATCAATTAACTTTAGAAGATTTTGCTAGAATTACCAAAGAGGTTTCTTTAGTTGGTTTAGGAGGAAGTTCCTTCCCTACCTATATTAAATTTCAAACAAAAGATCCCATTCATACCATATTAATAAATGGTGTAGAATGTGAGCCTTATATTTCTTCAGATCACAGAATGATGCTAGAACATCCAAGACGTGTAATTATGGGAGCAAGTTATGCAATGAAGGCTTTTAAGGCCAAAAAAGCATTAATTTGTATTAAAAAGAAGTATCAAGATTTGTATGATACCTTAACAGCTGAATTAACGCGTTTTCCGGATTTGAATATTGAGGTATGTCGTGTTGGAAATTATTATCCTCAAGGCTGGGAAATTGAAATGATTAAATCTGCATTAAAGATTAAAGTTCCTGCTGGAGTCCTTCCTGCAAAACTTGGTTTAATGGTTTTTAATGTTTCAACGACTGTAGGGTTATACCGAGCTATAAAATACAATCAACCTGTAATTAAAAGAAACTATACATTATCTGGAGATGGAATTAATATTCCTCAGAACATACGATTAAGAATTGGAACTTCTTTAAAAGAATTGATTGATGTATGTGGTGGCTACAAAGGAGAGGAAAATAAGGTTTTAATTATGGGTGGACCGATGATGGGAGCCAATTTGGTTCGTGATGATGCGGTTATAACGAAAACTTGTACTTCAACAATTGTTTTAAATGAACGACCTGTTGTTGAAGAGCCTTGTGTCCGCTGTGCCTCTTGTGTATATTCTTGTCCTGCGGGGCTACAGCCAATTCAAATTATGCAAGCAGTTAAAAATAAAGACAAGGATGCTGTTGCAAAACTAAATATTAAATCATGTATTTTATGTGGTATGTGCTCCTATACATGTACTTCTAAGATTCATTTAACCGAATATTGTCGTAAGGCAAAAAGAATGGTATAGGAGGGAAGAGAATATGAAGTTAGTTGCACAAAGTGCTCCATATATTCGCAAGCCGGTTTCTGTAAAAAGAATGATGATGGATGTATTAATTGCATTAGTTCCCGTTTTGTTATTTGCTTGTATTCAAAATGGCTGGAGTGGAATTTATGTGATTTTAATTTCTGTTGTTACAATGTTGATAACAGAATTGGTTTGTCACTTATTTATAAAATGGCCTTCTGGAATGAAATTGAAAGAATTGTTCCATAAGGAAGGATGGAGTAAAGTCAAGAAACAATATACAATTAATAATTTTACGGCTCCATTAATTTCCGCAATTATTTATGCTTTATTATTGCCAGCAAATTGTAATGGCTATGTGGTATTTATTGGTGCTTTATTCGGAATGTTGATTGGTAAAATGATTTTTGGTGGTTTAGGAAGCAATATTTTTAATCCAGCAGCAACAGGTAGAGTTTTTGTTGGTGTTTGTTTCGGATCTAAGCTCATCTATGGACAAGGTGGAGTAGGAATAGATGTTACAGCCTCTGGCACACCACTTGCAGCAATCAAAGGAAATTTAGGTATGGTTGGAGTGGCCTTAGAAAATTATAGTTTACTGGATTTATTTTTAGGAAGTATTCCTGGATCAATGGGTGAGGTTTCAGCTTTATTTATTTTGATTGGTGCGATTTATTTGTTTGTTAGAAGATCGGCTGATTTAAGGGCGTGTCTTTCTATGATTTTAAGTTTTGCTGTTATTACACTTGTAGCAAGTATTACCACTTATTTTGTTTGGCAAAATGAAATATCACAAATTAGAGATATAAATTTGATGATGCATCCGTGGAATTATCATTGGAATGTTTTTGATTTATTTATGTATGAAATGTTGGCTGGTGGATTACTCTTTGGTGCTGTGTTTATGATTACAGATCCTGTAACCTCTCCAACTACCAAATTTGGTAGAGTTGCCTTTGGTGCTATGGCAGGAATTATCACTGCATTAGTGAGATATTGTGGAGCTTATCCAGAAGGAGTTGCGTTCTCTATCTTAATTGCTAATATGTTTGCTCCTGCAATGGATTATTTAATGCGTGGCAAGAAGAATACCTATACTTGGAAACAAATTCTTGGATTGTCTTTAACCCTCATTGTTATTTGCTTAATTGTAGGCTTTTCTGTTGCTTCACAGGTTAAGATTGGAGGTGTAGCATAAATGAAAAAATATGCTATCACAGCATCTATATTAACTTTAATTGCTGGAGTTTGTGCTGCATTAATTGCATCAATCAATTTGCTCACTGCTCCTATTATAACGAAAAATAATGATAAGAAAAAGGAAGAATTATGTGCTCAAATTTTTGAAACTTTTGATTTGAGTCATTCAACAGTAGTAAGTGAAGGTTTTGCTTCTGATTCAATTCAGGAGATGATTAAGGCCAATGATCAAGATGGAACAGGATTAGGATTCATTTTTACAGTAAGTGGATCTAATGCTTATGGACAGATTGTGTTGTTGGTTGGGATTAATTTAGAGAATAAATTAGAAGGTGTACGATTTATTACGAATGGACAATCTTTTTCAAGTGAAACAGAAAAACATTTGAACACACAATATAATAAAGATATGTCTTATAATGATGTTTTAGATTTGGACTTATCAAATTCAGATGTTACGGCGGGAGCAACTTATGCTTCTAAACTCATAAGAGAATTGATTACTACTGTCTTTACTGAAGTAGAAAAACTTACAGGGGGTGCAGAATAATGGAACAGACACAGAATGAAACAGTAAAAGAAAAATCCCCTCGGTTAAAAGCATTTTTAGCAGGAATTATAAAAGAAAATCCTGTTTTAGTTGGTTTGCTTGGAATGTGTCCAACACTTGCAACCACGAAGTCATTAGAATCTGCTCTTGGTATGGGAATCTTAGTTATTTTAACTCTAATTGGCTCTAATGTATTAATTTCTTTGTTAAGAAAAATTATTCCATCCGAAGTAAAAATTCCATGTTATATCATTATTATTGCGACATTTGTAACGATTATAAAAATGTTTGCAGAAGCATTTTTACCTGAATTATATTCTAGTTTAGGTGTATTTATATCTTTGATTGTTGTAAACTGTATCATTTTAGGACGAGCAGAAGCATTTGCTTCTAAAAATGGACCTTTTTTAGCTTTCCTAGATGCAGTTGGAACAGGACTAGGGTTTACAATGGCGATGTGTTTAATGGGAATTATACGTGAAATATTAGGAACTGGGGGCTTAACCTTTGGTGTTTATTTTCCTTTCATTCCTTACACTAGTTTTACTCCTTTATCTGAGTACGCAATTAAACTATTTGTCCTTCCAGCAGGTGGATTTTTAACTCTTGGTTGTATTTTAGCGGTTATGGCCTTTTATAGAAATCATAAAGAAGAAAAGAAAATTGCTTTAGAGAAAAAAAGAATTGAAGAACTTAAGGCTAAAAAAGCAGCTGAACTAGCTGCAAAGCAAGCATTAGTAGAGGAGGGAAAATAAAATGTTTTGGAATATGATTGTTGCGTTTTTATTGGCAATTGCCAATGCAATGTTAATCAATAATGTTACCCTTTCTAGATTCTATGGGGTATGTCCTTTTTTAGGGGTTTCTAAAAAAACCTCATCTGCGTTAGGGATGGGAATTGCTGTTACCTTTGTAATTGTACTTGCAGCTGCAATTTGTTGGCCAATTTATCAATTGCTTGCTTATTGTGGTATTGCCTATATGGATACCATTACCTTCATTTTAGTCATTGCTTCTATTGTACAACTTGTAGAAATGTTTATTAAAAAATTTTCTCCTTCCTTATATAAAGCATTAGGTGTTTACTTACCTCTTATTACAACCAATTGTGCTGTATTAGGTGTTGCTCAAGGAAACTCATCTCAGGGGTTATCCTTTGGATCTTCTATGGCAGAGGCAATTGGTACTGGACTAGGGTTTGCTTTAGTTATATTTGTATTTTCATGTATAAGGTATCGTTTAGATGCATCTAACACACCCAAGGCATTTAAAGGAATCCCAATTGCTCTTGCGACTGCAGCATTAATGAGCTTAGCATTTTTAGGATTATCTGGGATGATTGGATAGTATGAATCCATTTTTAGGGTTAGCGATTGCTATAATTATTTTATTAGTTGTTTTATTTATTGTCAGCTTTGTATTAAATAAAAGAACGCCAGTTCCTAAGGGCTGTGAGCGAATTAAGATATCAGATGAATTCTGTTTGAATTGTTCAAATACAGAATGTAAAATACATGAAAAATTAGATTTAGAAAAAGTAAAAAAGGAAATAGAAAGTGAGGGTGAGGAATAATGGAGGTTTTAATTGCAGTTGCTATATTAGCAGGATTAGGATTGATTTTTGGTTTAGGACTAGCAATCTCAGCAAAGGTATTATATGTTAAGGTGGATACTCGCATAGAAGACATTACCGCTATTTTACCTAATGCAAATTGTGGGGCTTGTGGATATCCTGGATGTGCTGGCTTTGCTGAAGCTATTGTTTCTCAAACAGCAGAAAATTTAAGTTTATGTAAACCAGGGTTGAAATCTGGTAAACCAGAAGCAATCCGTAAGTATTTAGATGAACATCCAAATGAAGATGGTTCAGTAAATCCAATTAAAATTAAATAAATTTTTAAAGGTATAGTATAAAAAATAGCTATGCCTTTTCATTTTTTGATTAAAAAACATTTCGTTCAAGAAAGAAGTATGATATAATAAGCACAGGTGATAAATATGATTGAGTTAATCAAAAAGAATTTATTAAATATAAGTATTGTTTTTGTATATACATTATTAGCTTGCTTAGTTTATGGAATATGGTCATATTCTGCATGGGAGCTTTGGTATGTTACAATGATTATCGTTTTTCTTTTTGCAGGAGCTGGATGTACAATTGGTTATTTTTGGTTGAAAAGTGAGATTAAGAAGAATAAGGACTCTAATTCTATTCTTGAGTCGCAGGCAGATAATAAAGAAATTAATGCAGTTGAATCAGAAGAAAAAGAATGATATAATTTATAAGAATCTTAAGGGATGAGGACAAGTAGTCAAATATAGAAATGATTTAGAGAACTTGTGGCTGGTGAAAACAAGTGAGTTTCATTTGATGAATCTACCTCGGATAAGAATCGTATCCTCTGCGTTAAAGAGATGAAGTGCTAGTATATTTACTAGAAATAAGGTGGCACCGCGGTTTTATCGTCCTTAGGTTTATGAACTTAAGGACTTTTTTTAAAAAGAAAAGGAGAGAACAAATATGTTAGATATTAAATTTATTAGAGAAAATAAAGAATTAGTTAAGGAAAATATAAAAAAGAAATTTCAGGATGAAAAACTAATTTTTGTAGATGAAGTAATTGAGTTAGATAAACAGATACGAGCATTAAAGGCAGAAGGAGAGGCTTTAAGAGCATCTAGAAATGAATTAAGTAAACAGATTGGAATCTTGATGAAAAACAAAGAATTAGATAAGGCAAATGAGATTAAAGCAACTGTAGCAAAGAATAATTTGCGAATCACAGAAATTGATCCTATTTTAGATAACTTATCTAATGAGTTAAATCGTAAAATGTTAGTTATTCCTCAAATGGTGGATGAAAGTGTACCTGTTGGTAAGGATGATCGTGAAAATGTTGAAATAGAAAAGTTTGGAGAACCCAATATTCCACCTTATGAAATTCCTTATCATGCCGATATCATCGCAAGATTTCAAGGATTAGATAAGGATGCTTCTGGTAGAACTAGTGGAAATGGATTTTATTATTTACTTGGAGATGTGGCTCGCCTTCACTCTGCAATGCTTAGCTATGCAAGAGATTTTATGATTCAAAAGGGTTTTACTTATTGTATTCCTCCTTTTATGATTCGTTCTGATGTAGTCAATGGCGTAATGTCTTTTGCTGAAATGGAAAATATGATGTACAAAATAGAAGGAGAAGACTTATATCTTATTGGGACATCTGAACATTCTATGATTGGTAGATTTAAAGGACAAATCGTTAAGGAACAAGAACTACCTATTACTTTGACCTCTTATTCTCCATGCTTTAGAAAAGAAGTAGGAGCTCATGGAATAGAAGAAAGAGGGATTTACCGTGTCCATCAATTTGAAAAACAAGAAATGATTGTTTTATGTAAACCGGCTGATAGTATGGAGTGGTATAATAAGATGTGGAGATATACAGTAGAGTTTTTTAGAAGCCTAGATGTTCCTGTTCGTACCTTAGAATGCTGTACAGGAGATTTAGCTGATTTGAAAGTGAAATCTTGTGATGTTGAAGCATGGAGCCCTAGACAGCAAAAATATTTTGAGGTTGGTTCTTGTTCTACTTTAGGAGATGCTCAAGCAAGAAGATTGGGAATAAGAACCAAAGGGGAGAATGGTACATATTTAGTTCATACTTTAAATAATACAGTATTAGCAACGCCAAGAGGTCTTATTGCCGTTTTAGAAAACAATTATAATGAAGATGGAAGTGTAACCATTCCTAAAGCATTACAGGCTTATATGGGAGGAACACAAGTCATTCGCCCAATGAAATAAAAAACTCTAGAAACAAAGTCTAGAGTTCGTTTTATAGGGGGGGTAATATTTATCGACTTAATTTAAAAGGGGTTTTTATTGTCGATGATATTTTCTTTTGTTGCTCCTTTCTATCTTTTAGACACTTATAGTATACAAAATCATTATGGAAACAAAACAAAAAAATTATGTGAAATTATTGAAAGGAAGAAGTAAATTATGTTTTTAGCAGATGAAGTAACAAAAATTGATTGGAATGCTCTTTGGAATACCTTAATTAATTGGTGTATGACAACAGGAATCAAACTTATAATTGGTTTGATATTCTTATTTATCATTTTTAAATTAGTAAATATATTAACAAAGAAATTATATAAAAGATTACAGAAAAAACAAGCCGATGAAACATTATCTCGTGTAGGAACACAGGCTTTACGATTAATCGTTAAAGGAATTGCCTTAGTTTGTTTTGTTGGATATATCGGTATAGAAACTGCTTCCATTTCAGCTTTAATCGCTTCTTTTGGTGTGGCTTTAGGCTTAGCACTGCAAGGGTCTTTATCTAATTTTGCTGGTGGAATCATTATTATTGTGATGCGTCCATTTCGCATTGGAGATAAAATAACTACAAACGGAGAATCCGGAACTGTAGAAGATATTCATATGTTTTATACCGTTTTGGTTACTCCAGATAATAAAGTTATCCATGTTCCGAATGGATCTTTAGCCAATAATGTGATTGTCAATACTTCCATTAAGGATACAAGAAGAGTTGATGTAGTTATGTCTATTGCGTATGATGCAGATTTAAATCACGCTACGGATTTAATTAATGAAGTTTGTAGAAAGAATGATTTAATTTATAATGATCCTGAGCCTTTTGTTGGGATTAAGGAGTATTCGGCTTCAAGTGTAGATTTAAATGTACGTGTTTGGTGTGATAATAAGGATTATTGGACAATAAACAATTATTTATTAGTTGAAATTAAAAAAGCCTTTGATGAAAATGGAGTAGAAATTCCATTTAATCAATTAGAGGTTGCGATTAAGAATAAGGATGAATAATGAAAAAAATAAAAATATTTATTATTCTATTTCTAAGTATAGTTTTAGTTTGTTCCTGTCAAAAGAATCAAATGACAGAAATTATTTTGGAAAATGGATCCATATATAAAATTTCAAAAACAAATGATAAAAATGAAGTACGTAGTATTTTTCAAAGTTTGAAACAAGCTCAGTTTGAAAGAGAGAGTTTTAATGGACTTGAAATAAAGATGAAATCAGAAGCATATGGCAAAGTTCGTATTGAAAACGAAACACAAACAAATGTAGAAGTAAAATATGATATTTCTTTAGATGGAAAAGCCAATTTAAAGAAGTATCTTTTTGATGGAACTCTCAATTTAGAAGGATATACAAAAACAAGATCTCCTAGTTTGGTTGTAGATGCGAAACAAAAAATTATAGGAAATTTAAAAAATGATTCATCATATTTATTTTTAAATGGAATCTACGAGTCGAATGACAATCGAATTAATATAAAAAAGAAAATTGATATTTCTTCATTTACGAATCAATATCAGGGATTGCTGATGTCAATATGCGATATAATGAAATATAAGCGATTATCTGAAATTATTCCTGAACTAGATTCTTTTATTTTAGAATATGCCACGGCTATTACGCAAACAAAAACTTCTAGTTTTACAGTTCAATTTTCTTTTCCTGTGAAACAAAAAAATGTAGATGTATTTATTGAACTGTCTTCTAAAACACTTTTACCTATAAGTTGTTCGTTTCATTTAGATGCTATTTTACTTGAGCAATTAAAAGAGAAATATATTGAAAAATATATGACAGATTTAATTGAAATTGATAAGGCTTCCTTTAAAATAAAATTGGATCTTACTTATGGAAATTATTCCATTACTGAATTAAACGAATCTGAGAAAGAAGAGTATAGCGAAATAAATAAAAAATCTCCAAATTTTTTGGAGATTTTTTTATAAATGTAAAGATGAAAAGTAAGCTTGTGTAATTTGTTCTATAGTTTCTTTACACCCAGATGTAATCCAATAATAGATTACATTATAAAGGGCTCCAGCATAGGAATAAAAAGGGTATTTATAAAGTTGTTTTTCTTTTTTTAAATCTGTGCTGTCTATAATATAGGTATTCATTGCATCTAAAAGCATTTGTCCTAATTTTTCTTTAAAAAGAAGTAGAAATTCTTTTTCATATTGAAGTACATATTGAAAAGTGCGTAAAACATTATCATATCGGGCAATATGGGCTAAATCTGCAGAGTATTTTTCTTTATATTTGTTTAACAAAGTAAGAAGAAAGTAAGATATCACATCTTCCTTTGTTTTAAAATTGCGATAAAAGCTAGCCCTTGCAACACCTGCTTTATGTACTAATTCTGTAATTGTAATAGAAGGTAAACTTTTATTTTCTAATAATAAAAATAAAGCCTTTGCGATTGAATTTTTAACTTCTAAATTTAGTTCATACCTTTTATCCATAGACAAATCCTACCTTTTTTGTATCATATTTGTTATGTATAATTAACATGCTTTATTATAGCATAAAGGAGTTTAATTATGAAGAAAATAATAAAAAGAATATGTATAATAACCATCATTGTTTTGTTTGTACTTTTAGTGGGAGGAACTTGTACAATATATGGAGTTTGGCATAATGAAATCAACACGGCTTTTTCCTTTAAAAAACTACGAAATAGGAATGATGAACATAAAGATGGAGCTTTATATGAAATGAAAGTTTATGGCGATTATTATTTTGAAGAATTTTTAAAAAAAGGAGTTAGTTCAGATAAAGAATTAATTGGGTATATAACAAGTCATATCACAAAGGGATTGATTCCAATGAAAATCTCTGAAAGCGAAATTGCTTGTTCGGCCTTCACTGCTAAATTGGAAAATGGCGATCAAGTATTTAGTAGAAACTATGATTTTGATAAAACAAATACTTGTATTGTTAAAACGAATCCTAAGCATGGATTTAAATCCATTTCAACGATTGATTTACAGTTTTTAGGTTTGGATGTGCATAAAGATGTTAAAGGGCTAATGAACCGTATTACTGCTTTGGCAGCTCCATTTGTCCCTTTAGATGGAATGAATGAAAAGGGAGTATCCTGTGCAATATTTATGTCCTATCAAGGAGATGATAAAACAATAGCAACCAATCAAGATACGGATAAGCCAGATATTACATCAACGACAATGTTAAGATTGATTTTGGATTATGCGGATTCTGTTGAAAAAGCAGTAGAATTAGTAAGTCAGTATGACTTACATGATTCTGCACAAACAAGTTATCATTATATGGTTGCAGATGCAACAGGGAAAAGTGCAATTTTAGAGTGGGTAAATGGTACTGATAAAACAGATAATAATGGAAAAGAAAGAAAACTAGTGGTCACTTATAATGATAAAGATGATTCTATTGGTTCTAATGAAGCGGAAGCAGATTACCAATGGATAACCAATTTTATTATTCAGCCAAATTATTATGAAACAGATGAAGATAAACCAGGTTTTGATCGGTATAATATAATTTATAATGCATTAAAAACCACTAATGGAATATTAAAAGATGAAGGAACTGCAATGCAAATCTTACAGAGTGTTGGACAACGATATTATAAGGAAGGACATGATGGTTGTACGGTTCATAGTGTTGTTTATAATTTAACTAAAAAAACATCTTATTTCATACCAAATGAAAATTACGATGATGAGTCAGCCAAATTTTTTTATAGTTTATAAAAAAGGCAAAGGGGTTTCCCTTGCCTTTTTAATAATTCTCAGGATAAATTTGAAAGAAACTTTTTAGATGTGCACATACAGGACAAACCTCAGGAGCTTGTTTTCCATAATGAATGTGACCACAATTTCGACATTGCCAAGCCTCTTCATCTAATTTTTCAAATACCTCATTATTTTCCAAATTTGAAATTAATTTATTATAGCGTTCTTCATGATGTTTTTCAATTGCCGCTACACCGCTAAATAATCTTTCAATTTGAATAAAGCCTTCATCTTTTGCTGTTTCAGCAAATTCTTTATACATTTTTGACCATTCAAAATTTTCTCCACTGGCAGCAGTTTGAAGATTATGAAGCGTATCACTTAATAATCCGAGTTGTTTAAACCATAATTTAGCGTGTTCTAATTCATTGTTTGCCGTATAAGTAAAGATTTCTGCAATTTGTTCATACCCCTCTTTTTTGGCTTTATCTGCAAAATAAGAATATTTTGCATAAGCCTGGACTTCTCCAGTAAAAGCTGTCATTAAATTTTTATATGTTTTGGATTCCTCTAATTTCATAAATATCTCCTTTTCATTACTTTAATATACCCCATACCCTAGCGTACTATACAGAGGAAACCATATTTTTTCAATTTAAAAAGAAATGTTAAAATAAGGCTTGAAATAATTTATTCTTGTGCTATAATAATAATGCAAAAAAAATAAGCCGCAGTAGTACAACGGTTAGTACCTATGCTTGCCATGCATATGATGACGGTTCGATTCCGTTCTGTGGCTCCAAATTAAAAATATGGTTAACTTTTATTAGTTAACCTTTTTTTATTTTAAAAAAACAACTTTTGTTGGGTAATTATTATAAGAGAGTCTAAAAAATTATGGAAAATAAAAAAGGACCTGGTGCTCTCGGAATCAAACCGCACATGACCAGGATTACACACTGCGATAAAATCGACCAGCCGACTCAAAGTTCGTTCTTTGCATAACCTTTTTATATTTATATTTTAGCATAGCAAAATTTATTGTCAATAGGAGGTATTAATAATGGCAAAAGAAATCAAAAAAAATGAATTTAGAAAAGCTAATGATAAAAAATTTGGAGCACATCCTACCTACATATATGCACAGGAAGGGAAGAAACTTAAATTTATAGGAATAACTCATGCAGAAATAACAGAGGGAGTAGAGAATATACCTCTTGAAAAGAATCCAGAACCCGGAAATAAAACAAAGGCTTATATTAAGCCTAAGCCAGAGGAAGCTCACAGGAGCTCTTTTGGTGCAAAGCTAAAAGGCTGGTTTTTCTCCGATAAGGATAAAAAGAAAGTAGAAGAGGTTAAAAAAAAGCCCATTAAAAAACATAAATAAAAGGGTGTGATATACACCCTTAAATATTCGGTGGATTTTTGCTTTCGCAACTCTTACCGTCGTAAGAACTCTTTAGAACCAAAACATATGTAAAACCGTCGTTTTAATTGTTTATGATCCAAGGTAGCCATGCTTTTAATAAGTTTAGGTCCTTCCACTATTTATATTTTAGCATAATAGATAGTTTTGTCAATAAATAATATCTCATAGCCTTTTGCCATTCTTCGATAAAATGTATAATCTATTAGAATGAGATTTGATAATTCGAAAGGGATAATATATACATAGGGAAAAAATAAATTTTTTAAATTAGAAATGCAAATGCTTGGTATTGTCAATAATGAGTAGTCTTAATTATATTTAAATTTGATGTTTTAAATTCTTTATAATTTGTGCTAATACTATATCTCTTTGATGACTGGTTTCTACATATGTTAAATGATATAAGTCGCATTTTTCTTTGATTTCTTTACTTTGTGAAATTATATTTTTTGAGCATTCAATTAACTCTTCGTCTGTTAAGTTATTTGTCCAATCTTTAGTACGATCATATAATCTAATATTTTTTGCAAAAGATTCTATAGAAATATTGGTTGAACCTAAAAACAATAAAAGAGTATTATCTGAAATGTATCTTAGGCTATTTTCTACTGAGATATCGCATCCTTCTAATATATAACTATTTCTATGCTTTGTACATTTTTTAAAGTATTCAAATATAAAATCTTGAAATTCTATATTATTTCTTGCAGTTTTTGAGTTAATATTTAATTGTGGAAAAACAGTTGTAAAAGTATTTCTAATTTGATCAATATGAATGACTTGATAAGGATATTTTGATAGAAGTAAAGATGAAAGGGTGCTTTTTCCACATCGTGAAGCACCTAAAATAAGTATGTTTTTCATAAAATTATTTCCTTTTAACAAATCATATTTTCTAAATCATAATTACGAAACAGTTGATAATCTTTTACTGAAAGTTCTACTTCATAGTATGTTCCATAGGTTTGATATTCCTTTTTATAAATGTGAGAATTTTCTTCTAAAATATGACTTAATTTTCCTTCTTTATATGGTATTAATAATTTTGCTCGAATCGTTGAAGGGCCAACATGAGATAAAATATGCTGAAGTAACTGTTCTACATTTAATTTGGTTTTGTTAGAAAATTGAAGACTATCATATCCCAAGATTGATAAGTATGGATCTTGAGTTTTATCCCATTTATTTAATAAAAATAAGGTTGGAATATGATCTGCTTTTAATGAAGCTAATACTTCCATAACTACATGAATTTGTTCATTTAAATAAGGGCTAGAAGCATCTGCAACGTGAATGATGAAATCAGCATGCTGGATTTCAGCTAATGTTTGATAGAAGGAATGAATGAGATTATGAGGAAGTTTAGAAACAAACCCAATCGTATCTACTAAGATAAATTCTTTTTTATCATAAGTTATTTTTCGGTTTACAGAAGAAAGCGTAGCAAATAATTGATCTTTTGCTAGTACTTGTTTATCCTCTTTTTCGATATAGTTGAGCAAAGTGTTCATTGTAGAAGACTTTCCAGCATTGGTATATCCCACAAGAGCGACAATGGGTATTTCATTTCTCTTTCTTTTTTCTATTTGCGTTTCTTTCATTTTTTTGAGTTTATCTAACTCTGAACGTAAATGATAGATTTCACTCATCAAATGTCTACGATCCAGCTCAGTTTGGGTTTCCCCTGCTCCTTTATTTGACATAGATCCACTCGTTCCACCAATACGAGATTCCTGCTCTCTAAGAAACGCAATTCGGGGTAATAGGTAAAGATCTTTAGCTAATTTAATTTCAAGAGTGGCTTCTTTTGTTGAAGCACGTTCTTCAAAAATTTTTAAAATTAAAAAGCTCCGATCAATGCATTCTGTTTTTAAATATTCACTAGCATTACGTAATTGTGAAGGTGTTAATTCATCATTAAATATAACGATATCTGCTGAATGAGCAGTAATCGCTAAATAGATTTCTGCCAATTTCCCTTTTCCAACATAGGTTTTACTATTAGGAGCATTGAGCTTTTGATAGGTTTGAAATACGGGTTCTATTCCTGCCGCAACAGCGAGATTTTCTAATTCGGATAAAGAATAGGATACATCATATTTGTCGTTTATTGTTGTTACAGCAACTAAAATAGCTTTCATTCATTTTCACATCCTTTTTTATTCCATTATAAACATTTTATTCGTGTATGTAAAGCATAAGTATCGCATATAATAAATCAATGAGGAGGGGGTAACTATGGAAGAATTAAATGCTAGAGCTAGACAGGTTTTTGATTTGATGAGAAGATATTCATTAAAAAATCATATGAAAACCTTAGGTACTGAATTTTTAATTCTAGCTATGTATGAAACAGAGGATAGTTTATGCCATTTTCTTTTAGATGAGTATGAAATTACAAAGGATGAAATCTTAGATAAAACCAATAAGATCTTCATTTTAAGAAAGGATATTGGAGAATATAATTCTTCACTTGAAGCTATTTTAAATCAGGCAAAACTGCTCGCTGGAGAGGGAAGCATTTCAGAAGAGCATTTATTTATGGCAACCTTGCTAAACAAAAATACAATTGCTTGTTCAATTTTAGAAGCCTTAGATTTAGACATAGATGAATTAATCGAAGATGTAAAAGATATTTATGATTTTGAAGATAATAAGAGTTCTGAATTTGCGTTTGTAAGAAACATTACAAAAGAAGCAAAAAACAATGAATTGGATCACTTTGTAGACCGAGAGGAATATTTAAAAAGAGTTGATGTTATTATCAATCGTAAATATAAAAATAATCCATTGTTAATTGGAAATGCAGGGGTTGGTAAAACGGCAATTGTAGAAGGATATGCAAAAAAATTAGTTGCTGAAAAATCAGATATTACTGTACTTGCTTTAAATTTGACCTCTATGCTTGCAGGAACAAGGTACAGAGGAGATTTTGAAGAGCGATTTGATAAATTTATTAAAGAAATTGCGAGTAAGAAAAATGTAATTATTTTTATTGATGAAATTCATACCATTATTGGTGCGGCAACTACAGATGGAAATTTGGATGTCGCAAATATGTTAAAGCCCCTATTGGCTAGAAATGGAATTAAATTGATTGGGGCTACCACCTTAGAAGAATATCATAAAACAATTGAAAAGGATAAAGCTCTCGCAAGAAGATTTCAAACGATTTTTATCAGTGAACCTACGATAGAAGAAACAAAAGATATTTTATATGGGATTAAAGAAGATTATGAATCCTTTCATAAAGTTACACTTTCAAATGAAGTTTTAGATTATCTAATTATCGAATCCAATCGAGCGATTACCAATAAATTTCGACCAGATAAATGTATTGATATTTTAGATGATATGCTGTCTTTGGCCCACATTATGCATAAAGAAACAGTTACAGTTGATGATGTAGATCAAACAATTCATGCGTATATAGGAAACTCAATTTTAAAAACCAATTACACATTAAACTATCCAAACTTAGATCAATATCGATGGTTATTTTTAAATCACTTATTAGATGAAAAACCTTTATTGAAATTAAAATATCAAGGAGATAAAGAAGGATTAGCCTTATTAATTGCGGATTGCAAAAATATATTTAATATAGGTCAAGAGGCTGTACTCTCTTTGGATTTGGATGGCTATAAGGATTCGTTTATGCTTTCTAGTTTGATTGGAGCACCTCCTGGATATATTGGGTATGAGGATGAAGGGATTTTATCTAAGCATATTTTGGCTTATCCTAGTTCGATTCTTGTATTTAAAAATTTTAGTAAAGCTAGTGGAAGCATTCAAAGTTTTCTTACGAACATGATTCAAAATGGTATTTTTACGGATCAAAGATCAAGAACATTAGAACTAAATAATGTTATTGTAGTTATAGAAGGAATTGAAGAGAAGAATATGATTGGCTTTTCTAATAAGGAGCATAAGCAAGAGGATTCTTTTGATGAAATCATTATTAAAGAGGACCATAAGTACTCAACTTTAAATCAATTATATGAACAAGTATTATCTAGAATGAACTACGAGATATCTTTTGATTTTAGTATAGATCCATCTAATAAGAAAAAGGTAAATACCTATTTATATGAATTTACAAAAAAGCATCAAAACGGGAAATATGAAATAAAAAAAGAGGATATTTTTGATTTCAATGTTTTATCTGATTAAGTTATAGCAATATTAGATTCTTTGTGATAAAATATTACTATATTAGTGAGGTATGAGTATGGTAAGAATTATAACAGATTCCACAAATGATTTAGATGAAGAAACCTTAAAAAACCATAATGTTATGGTGTTGCCTTTGTTTGTTAATTTTTCTGATGCCTCTTATCAGGATGGCGTAGATATTACAACCCCAGAGCTGTATAAACTTGTTTCTGAAAAAAAGGAGCTGCCAAAAACGGCCGCAATTCCCATTCAAACTTTTATCACTGTTTTCCAAGAGATTATAAATCAAGGGGATGAAATTGTATTTACAGGGATATCTAAACAAATGTCTAGAACCTATGAAAATGCCGTTTTAGCTGCTAAAGAGATAGATGAGGAAAAAATCCATATTGTTGATTCTATGAATCTTTCTACGGGAATTGGTCTTTTGGTTTTAAAGGCATGTAAATATCGGGATGAAGGAAAAACAGCCAAAGAAATTGCCGAGAAATTGAATCAAGATAATAAACGAGTATTATCTCAATTTGCGATAGAAACGATGGAATATTTACATAAAGGTGGAAGATGTTCTAGTCTTGCAAGGATAGTTGGAACACTTTTGAAAATAAAACCGATTATTGCTGTACGCGATGGGAAAATGCATGTTGCAAAAAAGCCCCATGGTAAAATGCAGGTTGCATTAGATCTTATGATTGAACAAATTAAAAAAGATTTGCCTAGACTAGATCCAGATATGGTTATTGTTACCCATTCTTTAGCTTTTGAATCCAATCAATATATACGGGATAAACTTAAAGAATTTTTAGGAGATATTCCTGTTCTTTCTACCGTTGCTGGTTGCGTAATTTCATCTCATTGTGGGCAAGGAACAATCGGTATTTTATATATGGTTAAAGAAGAAAATGAAGCCTAATTTTATAGGCTTTTTCTTTTTTTAAAAAATCCTTTTTTAAATTATTTTGTTCGTGATATAATAAATGAAGAAGAGATGGGTGATCCAAAATGGAAAAAAAATTAAAAGAGTTATGCTTGCACTTATTAGATTTAGGAAAACGGAATCGATTGCTGAATTATAAAACAGAAGGATATCGTACAATTGAAATTATAAATGAAGATTTACCTGCTTTATTTGAAAAAATAATTCATGGCAATCGACTCTCTTTTTTCAATTTAGATCCGATTTTAGAATACCATAAGACTAAAATTGATGATACACCTATGGATGTTGACCAATATTCAATTGGCAAGGTAAAAGATATCACAAGATCCCTTTTAAAAGCCAGTGATCTTCTTGCTTATAAAAAAGGAGTAAAGCAATCCAAGATTTTAAAAGTCATCTATAGAGAATATCGCCAAACGTTAATGGAAAAAGGAGTAAATCCTTTGTATGTAACATTTGGTTTGCTTGAATATCAAGAAAAAAAAGAGATTTATTATGCCCCCCTTCTTTTGATTCCTGTCACTTGTGTATTTGAAAGTGATGGATATAAAATTAAAGAATCTGAGGATGATATTGTTTTAAATCCAACACTTGCTTATCTACTCAAAACAGAATATCAAGTAGAATTGCCAGAATATCAAGAGGAGTTTTCTTTAGAAGAATATTTACAATCAGTAGAACAAAAGTTAAAAGAATCGATGAGAATTCTTTCACATTCTTCCTTTGGTATTTATTCTTTTTTAAAAATGAACATGTTTAACGATGTAATGAATCACATCGATTTAGTGACTCAAAATGAAACGATTCGTCGAATTTTAGGACAACCTATAACTCCTTCTTTCGATCAGGATCAACCGATTTATCCAGTCGTTGATGCCGATTCCTCTCAGCTTTCAGCTATAGAAGCAGCATCAGCGGGGAAGTCTTTTGTTTTACAGGGGCCGCCTGGATCTGGAAAAAGTCAAACCATTACGAATATGATTGCTACAATGATTGCTAACGATAAAAAAGTGTTGTTTGTTTCTGAAAAGCAGGCAGCATTAAATGTGGTGTACGAAAATTTAAAAAGAGCTGGAATTGAGAGTTTTTCTTTGGAACTTCATTCACATAAAGCGAATAAAAAAGACTTTATAAATGAATTATTTAAAACAGCATCTTTACCTAAATATGATATACAAGTAGAAGCAGAAGATGTGAAGCATAAATATGAATATTATACTGAAAAACTAGAGGAGTATCGTCAGGCTCTACATGAAAAAATTCCTCGGTTGAACCGAAGCATGTATCAAGTATATTCCGATTTTTTAAAACTTGAACAACCTAATTTTACTTATCAAATTCAAAATATTATGCAATACGATATATCCTATTTAGACCAATGTAAAGAAAGTTTAGACCGATATGCGATTATTTCAAAAAACTTAGGATATGATTATCGTTCTGGTCGGTTTTATGGTTTTCTTTGTACGGATTTAAATTATATTCGCTTTCAAGCAAAAGGAGATTTAGACGCTCTTCTTGAATTTTATCAAACCTTATTTCAGTTGAAAAATAAATTAGAAGCGGCACTTCCAATTCAAATCAACGCTTACTCTGATTTTATATCTCATTTAGAATCTATAGAACATATCGTTCATTTAAATCATTTTTTTCCTTTCTATTTTATTCAAAAGGAAAGAGAAGAAAAAATTCAAATATTAGAAATATATCAACAGGCAAATCAATACATTGAGAAATCCACTTTAGAAAATTTTTTAGATTTAAAAATCATTCATTCAAGTGCTTTAGATGCGGTTAATGAATTTAAGTACTACGCTTCAAAAGGACTTAAGTTTTTCTATAAAAGGTATCGGGAATTAAAAAAAATGTATCTACCTTTTATGAAATTGAAAATGAACGATAAGGATTTACTGATTAAATTAGGAGAGGCTTTAGAATATAAAAAGAATTTAGATGAGTATAATCAATCTTTATCTAAACTACCAGAAGGATATCGGAAGGTAGATTATGATGTAATTCTTTTAGATTTAAAGTCTTTACTTTCTTTAAACTTTGATTTAAAAATATCGGATTCTAATTTTTTACAATTGAAAACTCTTTTTGTTGATTGTATCTCTTCTTTTAAAAGAACTCAAGTAGATTTACCTGCATTTCAAATGCTATTTGATGGAGAGGTTTTCAATTTAGCTAAGGGAGATATTAAAACTTTACTCAAACGATTTGAATTGATGATTGAACAAGAAAATTTGTTGCTTCTTTATGTAGACCAATTAGATGCTTTACAAAGAATAAAAAAATTAAATCTTATGGAATATTTAAATATGGCTTTAGACCATAAAGTAGAGTTAGATAAGTTAGCCCCTTATTATGAACGATTCTTTTTAGAGGCAAATATATATACTGAGATTGATCATCGTATGATATTAAAGGAATTTTCTAGTTTGGGTGTAGAAAGAATTGTTCAATTATTTAAAGAATTTGATGAATCCCATTTGGAAGCGAATAAAGCCTATATCATATCAAAACTATCCAAAAAAAGACCAGAAGATAGTATTGTAGCTGGATCACAGTTTTCTATATTAATTCGTGAATATAATAAAAGCCGCAAGCAAATGCCAATTCGGATGTTATTAAAAGAAATTAAAAATTTGATATTTGATATTAAGCCCGTTTTCTTAATGAGTCCATTATCCGTTTCTACTTACTTAAATGAGGAATTAAATTTATTTGATTGTGTCATATTTGATGAAGCCTCTCAAGTTTTTACATGGGATGCCTTAGGAGCAATTTATCGTTCCAAGCAATGTATTATCATTGGCGATAGTAAGCAAATGCCACCTTCTAATTTCTTTACGAGCATAGCAGAAGATAATGAAGAGTCTTATGATGAGGCAGCAGAATCCATTTTAGATTGTGGAACGAGTACGATGGACTCTAAGCGATTGAATTGGCATTATCGGAGTAGAAGTGAGGAATTGATTGCCTTTTCTAATCATGAGTTTTATGATTCAAGTTTAATTACAATTCCTCAAGCAAAATCTCATGAAACTGGATTTGGTATTGATTTTCATTATTTATTTCAAGGCTGTTATGAAGTACATTCAAGAACGAATTATAATGAAGCAAAATATATCTGTGATTTAGTATTTCAGTTTTGGGATCAATATCCAGACATGTCTTTGGGTGTTGTCGCATTTTCCAATGCTCAAGCGGATTTGATTACGGATATGGTAGAACAACGATTAGAAAAAGAGCCTCTTTATCAACCATTTTTTGCTGAGGATAGGGAAGAGCCATTCTTTGTAAAAAATTTAGAATCTGTTCAAGGAGATGAAAGAGATCGAATTATCTTCAGTATTTGTTATGGTTATAATAAAGAAAACAAATTCTATCAAAGATTTGGACCATTAAATACTTTAGGTGGGGAGCGTAGATTAAATGTTGCCATCACACGAGCAAAATATAATATTTGTGTAGTAAGTTCTATAAAATCAAGTGATATTAAATTAGAGAATACAAATTCACTTGGAGTAAAACTATTAAAAAAATATTTGGCTTATGCTGAAAATATAACTACACCTGTGCCTAGTGTAGAAAATACAAAGGATGGTGTTTTGCTAGATGTTGCATCCTTTTTAGAACAGGAAGGATTCTTAGTGGAATCAAGGATAGGGTCTTCTAAGTTTAAAGTAGATTTAGCTGTTTTACATCCAATGACCAAATCCTTTGTTTGTGCAATTATGCTTGATGGGGATTCGTATAGCATGGGAAATTGTACGGATGTCAATCGATTACAGGAAATGGGGTTAAAACGATTAGGTTGGAAATTTTATCGATTGTTTTCTACCTTATGGTTGAATCAGAATCAATTAGAAAAGGAAAAATTAGTTTCGTTTTTAAATTCTGCTTTTCAAGATGAATTAGAAGAGGAAGAAAAAACGAAGAGTAATTTTCTTACAATAAATGAAGAAAATTTTGATGATACTTTTATAAAGTATGAAAAGATTTCAGACCAAAAATTAAAAGAACTTTATCAAACCAAATCCATAAAAAAAGCAATAGAGGCATTAATTGCGAAGGAAGAACCCATTCATAAGGAATACCTTTTAAAACGGATTTGTTTTATGTATGGAAGAACAAAGGTTACAAATTTAGTAAAATCTTATTTTGAAAAAGATATAATAGACATGAATATCCTTGAACAAAACGGATTTTTATCGCTTCATCATCTAGATCAGATATCCTTACGATTATCTACGGATCGAGATATTGAATATGTTCATCCTTTAGAATTACAGGATGCCATTTATAAAATTGTGAAAAGAAGTAATGGAATCACAAAAGATGGGTGTTTTAAAAATGTGGTACAGTTATTAGGATATAGTCGAATGACTGAACATGCGATATCCTATTTAGAGGATGCGTTAGTATTTTTAAAATTAGAAGGTAAAATCACAGAGCAAAATGAATGTCTATATAGTTAAAAAAGATTCCCCACAAGGAATCTTTTTTATGTATTTTTATGGTTAAAACTTTATAATATATCTTTATTAAAATGACCACGAGTATCTTTATCTTTTCTAAATAAATTTGTTTTTGTTTTCTGATTTAATTTATTTTGATAGGCTTGAATTATTTTTAAAGTTTCTTCTTTAGATTCAATTGTGAATTGTAAACGAAAAACTTGGATATGCTTTATATCATTTAATTCATCAATTAAATTTAATATTTTACCATTTAAAATTGTAGTTGTACAATCTTCATGGCTGATAATAGGGAAACGCCCATATTCATCTTCAATACTATAAGAATTCTTTTTACATGATCCACATAGATTGAGTTTTTTTAATGGACAATATTTCGTATAAAGAAGATGTGCATGGCCATACACAATCATTTCTAAATTTGGATAGCCATCATTTTCTTGTTTATATGCTTTTATTGTATCTTCAATATTTTTTTGATTCATTTCATAGGATAGAGTTACACGATGAACATTTAAAGAATGAAGCAGATGAATGGCTTTGGAGTTGACTACATTTAATGAAAAGTCAGAGATGATTTCATTTTTATTTCGATAAGCATAGATTCCCCCATAGCCACCGACAAGTAGAGAACCTGTTTTATTTGGGTAAGAAGTGTGATTTCTTTGAATTGTATTATCTTTTGTGTATATGATTTCAATTCCACTAGCTTTGGCTGCCTCATATTGTTCATTTGTGGTTGCGTAAACGGCTAGCTTTGGTGGAGTATCTGGGAAAGTGATTTTTTGAATTGGTGTGGATTGTAGTTTTCCTTTTTTATTTTTTAATATCCGCTCTTCGTTCATTAAACTTACAATTGCCCTTCTAGCTTCATTGATTACTTTGGCTGGAATAAATACATTATCTGCTTGATAAGTAAGAGATGAAAGCTGATATACGGTTTCATTTAAGCGATCAAATTGTTTTTGAAATTGTTCTTTAGAGGTTGGGTTTGATATGGCAGGGGATAGAAGTTCTTCGGATTCGTACGAAATAAAGTATGATTCACATTTGGCATGAATGGATAGCTTTTGCTTGGCATATGCATAAACCTCTATTGATAAAGGAAAACGTTGGTATTCCTTTGGATATGTTTTTTCGATTTCTTTATAGAATTGATAGTCTTTTGTTTTATATACTAAATCGCCGATGCTTACTTCTTCCTTTATTGAAATAAAACAAGAACTAGAAGAAGAGTGAATGTAGTTTCCTTTCGCATCATATAATTTTGCTACGGTTAGGTTGATGTCGGTATTGTTATGATCAATCCGAATGATGTCGTTTTGATTTAATGGTTCTGTTAATTTAATTTCATATCCCACTTTGGTTTTATTGATGATTTTACCAATCAAATACCCAAAGTTATTTGGTTTTAAAATATTGGTAATATTCTTTTTATCTTCTTTAAAAAGATATCCCTTTGTAAAGGTTCGATTAAATGTTTTATTTAAAAGGGATTTATCTAAAAAAGAGAGTGTATGATCTAATGCTTTCCGGTAGAGATTCACAACATTGGCGACATAGGAAGGTTCTTTCATTCTGCCTTCTATCTTTAAAGAAGCAATGGATTTTAATTCATCTATATGATCAATTGTATTTAAATCCTTCATCGATAATATGTAAGTGTTTGAAGCGATTGCGGTATCATTTTCATATAAAGTGTATGGTTTACGACAAGACCCTACACATCTCCCCCTATTCCCACTCCGATATCCAATAAGACCAGACATTAGACAATTTCCAGAATAAGAAACACACAAAGCCCCATGAATAAAAATTTCTAAAGGGATTCGGGCAGTTTTTTGAATTTGTTTTATTTTTTCAATTTCAACCTCACGAGAGATTACGACTCGACTTGCTTTTAACTCTTTCATAAGAAGTGTACCTTCCATATCCTCGATCCCCATTTGAGTAGAACAATGGGCTTCTAAATCGGAATAGGTGGAGGTTACATATTCTAATACGGATAGATCTTGAATGATGATTCCATCAATATCAATATTATATAATTCATCAATCATTTGTTTCATTTCATCTAGTTCATGTTCAAAAAGAATTGTATTTAAGGTTACATAGATTTTAACATTGCGTAAATGTGCATACCGAACAGCTTCTTTTAAAGTGGTTATATCAAAATTAGAAGCATATGCCCGAGCACCAAATTTGTTCATTCCTAAATAGATTGCATCTGCACCATTCGATATTGCCGCAAGAAGTGCTTCATAATTTCCTGCAGGAGCTAGTAGTTCACTCATCCTTCATCACCTTTTTCATTGTATCACATTTTTTAAGTGTTTGGTAGAATGGATCACTTTTCTTTAAAAAAAATATTTTTTCTCTAGTTTGCTACTTAGAAATAGGGTATAATGGATTTATGAGGATTTGGTAAGAAGAAAGAGGGATTTATATGAAAGGACTTTTTATTACTTTTGAAGGTGGAGAATGTAGTGGAAAGACAACGATTATTCAAGAATTATGTAAAACATTAGAGGAAAAAAAGATTCCATATATTTCTACAAGAGAACCAGGTGGAATTGATATTGCTGAACAAATACGTTCAATTATTCTAGATGTGAAAAATAAAAATATGACAGAAGAAACCGAAGCCCTACTTTATGCTGCAAGCAGAATGCAGCATCTTAAAGAAAAAGTGATTCCTGCACTTGAAAAAGGGTATATTGTAATTTGTGATCGTTTTTTAGATTCCTCTTTGGCTTATCAAGGGTATGCTAGACATTTAGGTATGGATTCTATTTTAAGGATCAATCATTTTGCGTTAAATCATTTACCAGATTTGACTCTTTTTATTGATGTAGAACCTGATATTGCATTAAAACGTTTAGAAAACCGGAAAAAAACGGATCGCTTAGATTTAGAAAGCATTCAATTCCATAAAGATGTTTATCAAGGGTATTTAGAAGTATGCCAAATGTATAAAGATCGAATCGTTAAGATTAATGGAAATGTAGAACTTGATGTGGTTACTAAAAATTGTATCAAGTATGTTTTAGATTTTATCAAGAGGTAGGTGAGAAAGCATGGATATTAAAAATATGATTGAGCATCAAAAGCATATTTTTAATATGCTAAAACAAAATAAACAGAATGACCGCCTTTCTCATGCCTATTTGTTTTATGGTGAACAAGGTGTAGGGAAAAAGGAAATGGCATATGCTTTAGCCTGTTTATTTTATTGTCCAAATGATGCTTGCTTATCTTGTGAAACTTGTAATACGATTTTATCAGGGAATCATTTAAATGTGAATTATATTGGAATTGCAGAATCCAAAAAATTAATTTCTAAGGAACAAATCACGGATTTACAAGAGGAGTTTTCTAAAACCTCTTTAGTGGATGGGTATCGAATATATATTGTGGACGGGATAGATACAGCTTCTGCATCTGCTCAAAATAGTCTACTAAAATTTATAGAAGAGCCACAGAACAATACACCAACGATAGGAATTTTTATTGCGACTGATTTGGCGAATGTGGTATCAACAATTGTTTCAAGGTGTGCACTGGTTCATTTTCCGTCTTTAGATCGAAAAAAATTAATTGAGTTCTTACTGGATGAAGGATTTTCTGATATGGATGCATCTTTAGCTAGCCTTCTTACCAATAATATAGGAGAAGCGAAAAGTTTAATTGAAACTAAAGAGTATCAAAGGAGTAAGACATTATTTTTAGAATTTTTAAAGTTGAATAAGAAAAAGGATGCCATTTTATTTTTCATTCAAAATCAAAGCGATTTTACTTTTGAATTTGGACAAATGTTTTTTAAATGGTTAATTGCTTTTTATGAGGATATCTTTAAAATAGACGACAAAGAAAGTTTGATTTTCACTGGGTTGTATGATAAAATATTACTATATATTAAAAATGATTATAAAGCACTGAAACAAAATTTTGAATTGATTTTACATCTTTATTCAAAAATAGAATTTAATGTTTCAGTGAAGAATATCGTTCATGAATTAATTTCTAAATTATTTTAGGATGTGATAAATTGAAAGCAATACGTGTGACATTTAAATCTTTAGGAAAAAGGTATTTTTTTGGTACGGCTGGTTATGATGTAAAAGATGGCGATTCCGTCATTGTGAATACAGTACGAGGAACGGAATTAGGCGTATGCGTTGGTAATCCTTTTGATTTAGAGGAAAAGGATTTAACTTCAGAGTTAAAAGATATTGTTCGGATGGCTACTGAAAAGGATAAGGAACAATATCAGAAAAATAAGCTAGAAGAACCAAAGGTTGTTGAGCATACAAAAATATTTGCGAAAGAATTAGAGCTACCCATTAAAGTTTTAGAAGCCGAATACACACTAGATAAGTCCAAATTAATTATTTATTTTGAATCTGAAAATCGTGTGGATTTCCGTGAACTTGTAAAAAAGATTG
This sequence comes from uncultured Anaeroplasmataceae bacterium, assembly GCA_910584005.1. GTDB lineage: Bacteria > Bacillota_I > Bacilli_A > Acholeplasmatales > Anaeroplasmataceae > Pelethenecus. Next base: position 230,257 of record CAJTXR010000003.1, read on the forward strand.
CTGAAATTTATCATACTAGAATTGAATTAAGACAAGTAGGTTCTAGAGATGGAGCTAAGGTTTTTGGTGGAATTGGGCCTTGTGGTTTAATTGTTTGTTGTAAAACATTTATTACTGAATTTGAAAATGTTTCGGTGAAAATGGCAAAGAATCAAAACCTTTCTTTAAACCCAGTAAAAATTAGTGGGAACTGTGGTAAACTTCTTTGTTGTATCAATTACGAAAATGAATTATATAAGGAGCTTAGAAGATTTGCTCCTGACATTGGCGATATTGTTAAAACAGCGGATGGACCTGCCAAAGTCCTTTCATGTGATGTTTTAAATCGAAATTGCAAGGTGAAATACTTAGAAGAAGATAACAAATTTGCTTATTTAAAATTAGAAGATGTTGAATTTGTTCGTTCTATGGATAAGCATAAGGATGATGACGATGCCGATAGTTTGCAATGACCTATTAGGAAAACCGGGTTTAGTGATTTATCAAGATACGGAGGCATTCCATTTTTCAATTGATTCTATGTTGTTGGCGGATTTTGTTTCTTTACCTGTCCGTACAAAATGGATTTGTGATTTATGTAGTGGAAATGCCCCAATTCCTTTATATTTATCCAAGCGAACTCAGGCAGATATGATTGGGATTGAAATTCAAAAAGAGTCCTATGATTTGGCGATTCGTTCTATAAAGGAAAATCATTTAGAACATCAAATTCAAATGAAATTAGGGAATTTAATTTCAATATCAAATGAAATTGGGAAAAATTGTTTTGAGGTAGTTACTTGTAATCCTCCCTTTTTTAAAATGGGAGATCATCAAATGAATCCAAATGATAAATTAGCAATCGCAAGACATGAAGTGTATGCTACTTTAGAGGATATTGTAAAGGAAGCATCAATTTTACTAAATACGAAAGGTCGATTTGCAATGGTACATCGTCCGGATCGGTTATTGGAAATATTTGAGATTTTTAGGACCTATCATATTGAACCTAAGCGATTACGATTCGTTTATCCTAAAGCGGATAGTCCGTGTAATCATATTTTAATTGAGGGAATTAAAGATGGTTCTAAAGGTGGATTAGTGGTTTTGCCTCCACTAATTGTTTATGAAAAGGAAAATCAATGGTCAAAAGAAGTAATTAGAATATATAATTGTGAAAAGGAGTGATTTTTATGTTCTTAAGTTTATTAAACAAAAAGGAAATGCTTAAATTTTTGGATCTTGCAATTTATATGGTAGATATTGATGGAGAACCTACACAATATGAAAAGCGAATTTTAACAAAAATGATGGCGGAGTTAGATCAAATTAAAGATGAGTATTCTTTCCGTTTAACTCAATCTGTAGAAGATACAGTTGAATTCTTTAAAGGATGCAATAAGGTTGTAAAGAATGTAGTATATTTGAATTTGGTTATTATCTCTATGGAGGATGATTTATATAATACTTCTGAATTATTATTCTTAGAAAAAATTCAGAAAAAATTAGATATTTCTTCTGAAAAACGGCGAGAATTAATTTCAATTGTTTATGCAGAACGCGATTTACGTGAAAAGGCAAATCGAATTATAAAGAATTAATGAAGATGCGTAGTTTTGATCAAGAGAAGGCAATCTTATATTTGGTTGCCACCCCTATAGGAAATTTAGAAGATATTACCTTTCGTGCGATTTCCATATTAAAAAGTGTAGATAAAATTTATGCAGAAGATACTAGAAATTCAACTATATTGTTAAAAACATATCAGATTTCTACGCCTTTAGAAAGTTATCATGAATTTAGCCAAGAGCTAAAAGAAGAACAAATCCTTAAAGAATTACAAGCAGGTAAAAAGCTGGCAATCATTTCTGATGCAGGTCTTCCTGTTATCTCTGATCCTGGATATAAGCTTGTAAAACTTGCGGTTGAGCACAATATCGCTGTTTCTACAATTCCAGGAGCATCTGCCGGTATTAGTGCGTTAATTGCTTCTGGTATTGCTCCAACGCCATATACTTTTTATGGTTTTTTAGATTCTAAACATGGGAAAAGAATTAAAGAATTAGAAGAATTGAAATATGTTTCTCATACTTTAATTTTTTATGAGGCACCTCATCGAATTAATGAAATGCTTTTGGATATGAAATCTATTTTGGGAAATCGAAAGATATGTTTGGCAAGAGAATTAACGAAAACTTTTGAAGAATATATCAGGGGAACGATTGATGAAGTTATCCAATGTTTACCTTTAAAAGGTGAAATGGTTGTTATTGTAGAAGGACTAGAGGAAAACTTTCAATTGGATCACCCTTTAGAAAAAATAGATGAACTTATTTCTTTAGGATATAAGCCAAATGATGCGATTAAGGAAACCGCAAAGTTAGGAAATTTAGATCGAAATGAACTTTATAAATCCTATATTCAATATAAAAATAATAAATAAAAGGAGGAGCTTCCTTTGAGCTTTACAAATGATTATGAATTATTAAAAGATCACTTTCATGTTTTTCGTAGCGTTACCTATGACAAAATGATGAATTTAATATATAAATTTAAAACAGGTGTTTTATATATTGGCGGAACATGGTGTAAGAACTGTCAGGCCATTATTTCGCTTTTAAATAGGACCGCAAAAAAATGTAAAATCCGTACAATTTATCATTATGATCCTCATTTTATAAATGTATTTAAAGAAGAGGTCGATTTAAGAGATTGTCAAGATTTAGAAACAAAACTAAATTATTATTATTTAATTGAAAAGATTGGATATACCTCTGATGAATTGGTTCAAGATACGTTAATTCCAAGACTGCCTGTTCCAGCAATTATTGGAATTAAAAATGGGATTTGTGTAGGCATTATTACAGATGAATATGAACTTAAAGGAGAATGCTTAGTTAAGGAAAATGATTCTAAAGATTATACAGAAGAATACACAAATAAACTAGAAGAATTATTTTTAAAGGTAAAAGCTAAAAATAAGTGATGGAAAAGCATCACTTTTTTTTATAAATAAAAAAATGGCTTTTTAAAAACTTTTTTTTACTTTTTGTCGTCTTATTATGTAAACAATAGTTAGGAGGGAAGAATATGATTTCTTTAGACCAAAAAATGAGACATGTTAAAAAGAATGAAAAGGATATTCTTTCTTTTTTTGAACAAATCTATGATACATATCATAAATTAATTTATTACGTGATATCTAAATATGTTTCCAATGATGAAGATATAAAAGAATTGGTAAATGATGTATTTCTTCAATTTTATAACCATATGGGTACTATTGTTACTTCGATTAAATATTATTTAGTTGTTTCAGCAAAAAATCGAGCATTAGATTTTTTAAAAAAACAAAAAGAAATCCCAATGGATTCCCTCCTCATTATTAATAAAAAAGAAAGTGGCTCGGAATCGTATTTGAAAGTCAAACGCATTTTAAAACAAATCTTAGAGGAAAAAGAAATCTATATCATAGAGGAGCATTTGTTTTATGACCGAAAATTTAAAGAAATTGCAAAAGAAAAAAATGAATCACTCAATACAATAAAAGGAATATATTATAGAGCTTTAAGAAAGGTGGGAAACTATTATGAACAAAACTGAAAAATTATATTTAAAAATGATAATGGAAAATCTAGATGTTGAAAATGAATTTGAGCAAATGAAAGACCATATTCAGATATCTACAATCCCTACACAAAAGAAGAGGAACCTGATTTTAAAATTAGGACCGCTTATCCCCTTGGCATTGTCTATTTTATTTTTAATTGTGGGTATTATAATTTCTAAGGCTAAGCAATTAGAACATAATTCTAATCATATAGATAGCGTAGGCACTGTAAATCCATATCCTGTTGGACTTGAGATGAATATTTTCTGGCTGTTGGCATTGGTAAGCTTTTGTTGTTTTTTATTATATTGTGCTAGTATTTATATTGTATTAAGGAGGAAAAAGAAATGAAAAAAGTGATATATTTATGTGTAATCTTATTTGTGTTTTTATTGGCAGGATGTAAAAGCGATTTAAAGGATATTGAATTACTAGATATTGAGAAAGAGGATAGTTCAAATATCTTAAAATCAGAAATGCAGATGTATTATCATCAACCGAATGTAGATAATAGGTATACAAGATATGAATATTATATTATAAAAGATTTTGATACATATGAAGAATTAAGCCTTTCTTATTACTCAGAAGATTTTTTTGTACACAAATCTTTAGTTTATATTTCCTTTGTTACTCCATGTCCACAGGAATATCAGGTAAAATCTGCTTTTCTGCAAGGAAAATTATTAACCATTGAGGTTGAAGTCAAGCCATTTGAATATGGTATTATTACTATGATTAGTCGTGCCTTTTATAAGATGGAAATAGCTTCAAAACAAGTAAATGATGTTAGATTATTAAGAACAGATGGTTGGTAAAACATAAATTTTTCTTGATATCTATTTTTAGATGTGCTATAATAAATAAGCATTTTTTAGAAATGCCCTTGCCTAGAAGCTATGCTAGGCCAAAAGTCCAAAAGGAGGTAAAGCGAATATGAAAAAATATGAAGTTATGTTTATTGTTCGTGCAAACTTAGATCAAGAAGCAATTAAAGCTGAAGTAGCAAATGTAAATAATATTTTTGTGAATAATGATTCTAAGGTTTTAGAATGTAAGGAATGGGGTTTAAGAGAACTTGCCTACGAAATCGAACATAGCCGTAAAGGTTACTATGTTTGGATGCTTGTAGATGCCACTCCAAAAGCGATTAGTGAATTTAATCGTATTGCAGGCTATAACGAAAATATTATTCGTCATATCGTTGTCGTAGACGGCGAATAATACTAGAGGTGCTAAGATGAATAAGGTGCTTTTAACAGGTAGAATTACGAAGGATCCAGAAATCCGCTATACACAAACGGGTGTACCTACTGTTACGTTTACGTTAGCTGTTGATCGTGGCATGAGAGATGCAAACGGAAATAGACAAGCTGATTTTATCAGCTGTGTCGCTTGGAGAGGACAAGCAGATTTTATTTCAAGATTCATTAAAAAAGGTTATTTAATGAGTGTTGAAGGCAAAATTCAAACAAGAAACTATCAAGGTCAGGATGGCCAAACAAGATATGTTACAGAGGTTGTTTTGGATGCAGTAGAAAATTTACAGCCTAGAGATCCAAATGCTCAACCTCAACCAAATCCAAATTATCATCAGAATAATGCATATCAAGGATATAACAATAATCCTACATATGGAGGGAATGCTTACGCACAAAACAATGCTCCCACCTATGATGCTCAACCTACAGAGGCTCCTCAAAGTTTTTCTGTAGATGTTGCAGATGATGATTTACCATTTTAAAATTTAAGGAGGAAAGATTATGCAACAAAATAAGAGAAATGATCGTGGCGAACGCCGTGGTCGTAAAAAGGTTTGCTATTTTACTCAAAACCATATTGAACATATTGATTTTAAAGATGTTGATTTATTAAGAAAGTTTGTTACGGATCGAGGCAAAATTTTACCTCGTCGTATTACAGGAACATCTGCAAAATATCAAAGAAAACTTGCAATCGCAATTAAGCGTGCACGTCATATGGCTTTGTTACCATTTGTAAAAGACTAGTAAATGAATTAGACTACTTTTAAAGTAGTCTTTTGTTTTTTTATGGCAAATTCTTTTCATTTTTACTTTTCATTTTGAATAAATAGGTGTATGATAATGAATGACACGAGGTGATAATATGAAAAAAATATTTATAATATTATTTCTTATATTGGGATTTGGTTTTGTTTCTTGTGGGAAAAAAGAAACACCAGATGATATAGATCAAAATCCAAGTGAGGTTAATATCTATTTACCAGATGGAACACCCGCTCTAGCTTTAGCGAATATATTAGATGAAGGATTTATATATAATGAAACTCAAACTAAATTTCATATTGTACAAGCGGGAGAGATTGCTGCTAGAGTTTCCCAAGATAGTTGTGATTTAGCAATTATGCCTACAACAGCTGCTGTTCAATTATATTCTAAGGGAATCAAACTTAAACTAGCTAGCGTAAATGTTTTTGGTAATTTATATATTGCAGGAACACAAGAAGGAATAGCGTTAGAAAATTTAAAGGGGAAAAGAATATTGACTACAGGAGCCACTACACTTCAAATGGTTCAGTATGTTTTAAATAAAAATAATATTCCATATGAGGAAGCAGGACAAGCAGTTGAAGGTAAGGTTGCTTTATCTTTAGTGAATGATGCATCTGAGATTATTCCTCAGTTAAAACAAGCTGTTCTTAAAGGAACTGAACTTTATGGTGTATTAGGAGAACCCCAAGTAACGAAAGCTCAAGGGTTGATTTCAGGTTTAAAAATTAGTGTGGATTTACAAGCTGAATATAAAAAAATTACAACCTATGATGGATACCCACAGGCTTGTTTGATTGTGAAAGAATCTTTTGCTAGTAAGTATCCTAAGTATGTTCAAAACCTATTAAAGCAAGTAGAAAAAAATGAGGCTTATTTAACTTCTCATTATGAGGCTTTGCCTGCTGTATTTAAAAAATATGAAAGTAATTTAGCAAATATGACTTTCACATTAGACACGATTCAAAGATGTAATGTTCGCTTTGAATCTGCAAAATCAGTTCAAAAAGCTGTAAAAGAATATATATCTGAATTGATTAAAATTGAGGTAGAAGATTCTTTCTTTTTAGCTTAAGATTCGGAGGAGCATAAAATGAAAAAACTGCTAGTCAATTTAATATATCCACTGGCAGTTGTCCTTCTCGTTTTATTTGTTTGGTATCTTGCTTGTTGGTGGATTCAAGTTGATTTAATATTACCTACACCTTATCAAGCGTTTGTAAATATTAAAGAATACTTAAAAGATAAATTGTTTTGGAGTTCACTTGGGTGGACGTATCTTCGCTGTTTAGAAAGTTTTATAATTGCTTTTGTATTGGCATTAGTTGCATCCGTGCTTGCATATGCTTTTTCTAGTGTAGAGCGATTGTTTAATCCTTTAATGGCGATTATTAGATCTATACCTACAATGGCGATTCTTTTAATTTTAATTATTGTGATTCAACCCAATCAAACTCCAATTGTTGTTGCTGGAATTGTTATTGGGCCTACTTTATATCAAGCATTTTTAACCGGGTTTCATCAAATTGATTTGCAATTGGTGGAAATGGCCAATGTTTACCACGTTCCTAAAAAGAATCAGATTTTTAAATTTTATATTCCAACAATGTTGCCTGTAATTTTAGAAAACACAGCCACATCTTTCAGTTTAAATATTAAATTAGTAATTGCTGCTGAAGCGATGGCTCAAACTAGAAATAGTATTGGAAAGCTAATGCAGTTTGCAAAGGTGAATATTGAAATTGAAAAGCTATTCGCTTTAACTATACTTGCGATGGGGCTTAGTATGATAAGTGAGGCTTTGATTCGGTTATTGAAGAAGAGGATTTGCCATGATTAATTTAAAAAATATTACAAAGAAATATGAAGATAAAGTTATATTTGAAAATTTTAATTTAAGCATTCCCCAAAATAAAATTACTTGTATATTAGGGGAAAGTGGTGTGGGGAAAACAACTCTGCTCAATATGATTGCTAGAATTACGGAGTACCAAGGTGAGATTTCTCTAGTGGATAAAATAGCTTATATTTTTCAAGAACCACGATTGATTCCTTCATTAACTGTTGAGGAGAATCTAAAATTTATAGCTCCTTTAGCAAAAGTTGAGGAAATTGATGCTTTACTTTCCATTTTAGAAATTAAAGAAAAAAAGAAAAGTTATCCTCGTCATTTAAGTGGGGGGGAACAACAGCGAGTGAGTATTGCTCGAGCTTTTTTGTATGATGCTCCTTTGATTTTAATGGATGAACCCTTCTCTTCATTAGATTTATCTTTGAAGTATCGGTTGATTCGTCATTTTGCTATTTTATGGAAGCAAACGAAGAAAACGGTTCTTTTTGTCACCCATACAATTGATGAAGCATTATGGCTGGCAAATGAGATTGTGATTTTATCTAAGGGGAGAATTGTGAAGCAATATTCCTTAGATACAGATATTCCAAGAGCATTGACAGAAAACGAGGAACTACGAACAGAGATTGTATGTGAAATGATGAAGGATTCCTTATAAGAATCCTTTTTTCTAGATAGAGTGGATTGGCTTTTTCCGTTCATTGAATTGATTATTTACAAAAATTTTGATATAATGGTAAATTAGAAGAGGGGTGAAGTGAATTGAAAAAATTTATAGCTACGCTTGTATCCATAAGTATAACTGTTATTTGCGTTTACTTTACGTATTTTTTTCATGAGAATACTGTTCTGTTTTATGTTTTTTTAGCATTATCTGTACTATTTTTATCTACATCTATAGTAACTGTAATGCTTTTATTTAATAAAAAGAATATTGAAAAGATTACTTGGTTAGAGAATCGTTTGAATGTATGGAATTCAATTTCTCATCATGTTTCTGCCGCCGGAGATGAGGCCTTTACAAAACTGCCTATTGGAATCATTGTTTATGATTCTAGTATGGAAGTGAAATGGGCAAATGATTATGCAAAGCAGGTTTTTAAAGATAATTTAATTAATAGTTCTTTAAATTCTATAACAAGTGGATTTATAGAAGAAATTAAAGAGGGAAAAGAGCAAATGCTGATTACGGCCTATGAGTCTACTTATGATGTTGTACATAATGTTGAAAATCAGATTCTATATTTCTTTGATGTGACATATCGAGAAGAAACGCTTAGAAAATATAATAATCGAATTACGGCTTTTGCGTTAATTGATATTGACAACTTAGAAGAGTCATTAAAACGATATGATATGCAGGAGCAAACCAATATTCGAGGTCAAATATTAGGTGTGATTTCTGATTGGCTTAGAAATAATGGGTGCTGTCTTGAAAACCTTTCAAACAATCAAATGTTAGCGGTATTTGATCATGAGGCTTTAAATAAAATGATTGCAGATAAGTTTTCTGTTTTGAATTCAGTTCGTGCGATATCAGATAAAAATCATTTAAAAGCGAGTATGTCTATGGGGGTTGCTTGCTTTGATGTAGAGGCATCAGAATTAATAACATTAGCTCAAAATGCAGTTGAATTGGCTGCAAAGCGTGGTGGAGATCAGGTTGTTGTCAATATTCAAAACCAAAAGATTCAATATTTTGGTGGGAATACAAACTCTCTAGAAAAGAATACATTAGTAGAAGCTCGTATTCAAACGATGGCTTTAAAAGAGGCTATTGAAAATAGTAGTAATGTACTAATTATGTGTCATAATCTTGCGGATTGTGATGCGATTGGATCAATGCTTGGTGTTTGGTATTTGGCAAGTACATCTACTAAGGATTGTAAGATGGTATTTGAGCCTAAGTTAGCAGATGTTACAGTTCAAAAAATTTTTGAACAAATTAAAAAGCATTCCAATAAGGCGATTTATAATGGATTTATAACAAAAGCAGAAGCCAAGGATTTAATTAAACCAGATACATTATTAATTATGACGGATACCCAATCTCCAAGATTGGCAATGTTTCCAGATATTCTAGCAGAAGTAAAAAATGTTTCAGTTATTGATCACCATCGTGCATCAGATGCTGGATATAGCGAAACTATATCCTATTATGTAGAAACTTATGCTTCTTCAACTGTAGAACTGGTTTCCGAAATGTTTTTATTTTACAATAAGAGTTTTGAGTTAGATCCGTTTGTTGCTTCAATCATGTTAGCGGGTGTTGTTGTAGATACAAATAATTTTACTTATCGTACTAGAACAAGAACCTTTGAAGCTGCATCTACTTTAAATACAATGGGAGCAGACATGGTTTTGGTTCGTAGAATGCTTAGAGATTCTTATGAAGAGGAAAAACGTCTTGCAGAAGCAATGGTCAATGCAATGATTTATGAAAAACGATTTGCAATTGTGGCAGAACCAAATGATACCATTATCCCTGACCGAACCACTTTGGCAAAGATTTCAGATAAATTATTAACCATTGAAGGAATTGAAGTTGCCTTTACGATTGGCCGAATTGATAAGGATACCGTTGGAATCTCTGCACGTAGTAATGATATTAACGTTCAAATTATTATGGAAGAAATGGAGGGCGGTGGTCATTTTAATGCGGCTGCTACTCAACTTAAAGGAACGACTGTCGAAAAGGCAAGAGAGCGTTTATTAGAAATTATTAGAAGAGATTATGTTGATACAGGAGATGGTAAAATGAAGGTTATTTTAATTTCTGATGTTAAAGGAAAAGGGAAGAAAGATGATATTCTAGAGGTTGCAAATGGTTATGGGAACTTCTTAATAAACAACAGTTTAGCTGTCTTGGCGTCTGAAGAAAATTTAAAGAAGTTGGCTCAAGCCAAAGAAGAGGAAAAGATTGCAACTGAAAATCGTAGAAATGTTTTAGAAAAACTAAAAACTGAAATTCAGGATAAATTTATTTCCGTATATATTAAGGTTGGAGCAGATGGAAAAACATTTGGTCATATCACAACCAAATATATTTGTGAAGAATTTGAAAACCAAACAGGAATTCATTTAGACAAGAAGAAAGTAGAATTACCTGCAGAAATTAATTCAGTAGGTATCTTTACTGCTAATGTTCGTTTAGATAAAGATATTATTGCGACATTTGAGATTAATGTTATTGAAAAGTAGAGGTTTTGAATATGGAACAGCAAATACCTACTGTGCCTTGTAATGTTGAAGCGGAAAAAGCATTAATTGGCTGTATTTTATTGGATGAAAATTTAATAGTAGAGCTGTCTGATATTCTTATGCCAGATGATTTTTATGATCAAAAGAATCGATTGCTTTACCGAGCAATGCTTAATTTATTTAAAGAAGGAAAGGGAATTGATGTTACAACTGTAATCTCAGCCCTTAAATCTGCAAATCTATTAGATCAATGTGGAGGAATGGAGTACATTGCTAGTATTGCGGATGTGAGCTATTCTACCTTAAACTTTGAATCATATAGTAATTTAATTTATGAAGCATCTATTAAACGTTCGGCGATTCAAAAATTATCAAAATTAGCAGAGGAAGGCTATAATCATAAAATAGAAGCATATGATTATGTAGAACTGGTTGAAAAAGAAATTTTTGAACTATCTAAAAGAAGAAAGGTTGATTCTTTTAAGCCGATTTCTTTAGTAAGCAAAAATGTTATGGCGAGTACAGAAAATAATGCCAATCGCAGTACAGAGGTTATTGGATTAGATACAGGGTTTGGGAGTTTAAATCAATATACCCAAGGGTTTCAACCTGGACAACTGTTAATTTTAGCTGCTCGACCTGCAATGGGAAAATCCGCAATGGCAATGAATTTGGCTGTTAATGTAGCAAGAAGAAATAAATCAGGTGCCGCAACTGTAGCTATTTTTTCATTAGAAATGTCAGCTGAACAATTGGTTGAGCGTATGGTTGCTTGCGATAGTAATATTCGTCTGAACTATATTAAAAGTGGTCATATTACGGCCAAGAACGATTGGACAAGATTTAATACTGCTTGTACACAATTGGGTAAATTAAATTTGTATTTTGATGATTCATCGAATTCGACAGTTGCTTCTATTCGGGCGAAATGTCGGAAACTAGCGAGTGAGCAAGGTTTAGATTTTGTTGTTATTGACTATCTACAATTGATTGAAAGTGATTCAAGTATGGTTCGTGCATCTCAACAAGAGCGAATTTCTAAAATATCTAGAAGTTTAAAGCTAATGGCAAGAGAATTAGAAGTTCCTGTGCTCGCATTATCTCAGTTATCTCGTGCGGTAGAACAAAGAGATGATAAGCGTCCGATTATGGCTGATTTAAGAGATTCTGGAGCGATAGAACAGGATGCCGACATTATTATGTTTCTTTATCGTGAGGATCGGTATAATCCGCAAACTCCTAGAAAGAATGAAGCCGATTTGATTATTTCTAAAAACCGTTCAGGATCTACTCACGAGGGTTTACCATTTATATTTACAGGGGAATATTCTCGATTTAAAGAAAAGAAAGAGGAATAAAATGATTGATCGATTGAAAATAATGGATGAGCGATATGAAGAAATTACAAGACTTCTATCTGATCCAGAAGTTGTTACAGATATAAAAAAATTAACTGAACTTTCAAAAGAACAAAGAGGAATTGAAAAAGCAGTTATGCTTTATCGCGAGGAAGTTAAATTGCTTGATTCTATTCCTGATTTAAAAGAAATGAAAAATTCAGATGATTCGGAAATGGCGGAAATGGCAGCAATGGAATTAGAAGAGGCCAATACTCGAATTGCTCAAATTGAAGAAGAGGTTAAAATTTTATTATTGCCAAAAGATCCAAATGACGAAAAAGATGTAATTGTAGAAATTCGTGGTGCCGCAGGTGGTGACGAAGCCAACATTTTTGCAGGGGATCTTTTTAGAATGTATAATAAATACGCCGAATCAAAAGGTTGGAAAATTACGGTTTTAGATGCGATGCCATCTGAAATGGGTGGATATTCTTTAATTCAATTTAAAGTTAGTGGTGACATGGTATATTCTTATTTGAAATATGAATCTGGTGCTCATCGGGTTCAGCGGGTTCCAGCAACAGAAGCTCAAGGCAGAATTCATACTTCAACTTCAACTGTTCTTGTTATGCCAGAAGCTAGTGAAATTGACTTTGATTTGGATATGAATGATATTCGTGTGGACACGTTCTGTTCTTCTGGTCCTGGAGGACAAGGGGTAAACACCACTTATTCAGCAGTTCGAGTTACGCATATACCTACAGGTATGTTTGTTGCTTGTCAAACCTATCGTTCTCAACATGAAAATAAGGCAGCTGCATTAGAATTGTTGAAAACGAGGATGTATGATCAAATTTTAAGAGAAAAAGAAGAGGCTGAGGGAGCTGAACGACAATCTTTAATTGGTAGAGGGGATCGTTCTGAGAAAATTAGAACCTATAATTATCCTCAAAATAGAGTCACAGATCATCGGATTGGATTTACAATCAATCGATTAGATGCCATAATTGATGGCAAACTGGATTTGGTTATTGAACAATTAATAAATGAAGATCAAAAAAGAAAATTGTCTAGTGGAGAGGCAATTCGATTATAACAATAAAAGGATGGGCTTAAATGACCATCCTTTATTTTTGCAATATGTTTTATTTTAAGAAACGGATTCAATTTGAATTGTTTTATTTTTTAATGAAATTTTGGTTATGATATATCCATAGGATATTAATTCTTTTTTAGCATTTAAAAAAGAATGGTCAATTGAAAAACCTAATATATCATGTATTTCTTTAAAGGACATGGTATAAGGAAATTCAGAAAGAGTTTTTATATAGTTCCATAGGGGCTGATATTTGCTCATTTTTTCTTTCTCCTTTTTATCTATTATATCATAAAATTTGCTTTTTTTGTATTTTTGTCCTTTCTTACAGTTTGAAGTATTCTTTTCCAAAGGAAAAGTATTTGAATATATAGTAAAAAAATTGTATAATTAAGTGAATTTGTATTTTAAGGAGGCAGTATTTATGGATCTTCAAGAACAATTTGCATATTTAGAAACACATGATCATGAAAATTCAAATGCATATTTACATTTATTTTTAGAGGATTCTATAAATGAAGGAATTTTAATTCATGAATTTTATCCTTTTTTTAGAAGGATTTTTAAGATTGAGGGTAGTAATCATTTAGCTCAGGTTTTTAAAATTGCCTCAAATTATTTAGAATTGATTCCAGAGTATGAGAATAAGTATCTTTTATTATACTTAAAAATGAATTACTATTATTCAATCGGTGATTATGTTTTTGCGTTAGCTTTAATTGATCAATTATCTAATTTAGATATTCCTGGAAACTTTAAATTATCTATTCATATAATGAAATTGATTATTTTCCAATATCAAAAAAGAAATCAAGAATTAGACCAGCTTTTAAATTTTATTGAGAACAGTGATTTTTTTACTCAAGCAAACATTTATATAAGGGGAATTTATTATATCAATGCAACTTGGATTTCTGTCATTCGTAATGATATTGAACAAGCAAGTGATTATTTGAATAAAATGAATCGTAGTTTAAATAATAAAAATATATCAGCAAATTTTAAAATTTATTTTACTACGACAATTAAATGTTTTGTTAATATTCTAAGTATTCAAAATGAAGCTGTAGAACAAAATATCAATAAAATTGCAACTTGTTTTTATAAATTTGTTATGAACTCTTTTGCGTTTACAAATGCTTCTAATGAGGATAGTGATAACTTTATTTTTGTATTAAAAAAGTTGGCAAATGTTTATACAGTAAAAATGGAATATGACATATGCGAAAAAATTATTTTGGATATGAAGCATCCCCTATTGCGTAACTTAATCAATTATTATAATTATTTATATCAGACGAATAATCCATACTATATGAAAAACGAACATATGAGATCTAAGCATGTTCAAGCATTGTATGATTTTTATATAGATAACCAAAAGAGTTATGCTTATGCATTAGAAGAAACTCTAAAATTACAAACCCTTGAAGAGAAATTAAATCAATTAGAATCAAAATATAGTTATGATTTATTAACCAATTGTTTTAACCGAAACTATCTAGTAGAGTTAGAAAACGAAGAAATTCAAAATGCTTGTGTGATCTATCTTGATTTAGATAACTTAAAACAAGTGAATGATGCACATGGACATAATAGTGGAGATGTGTATTTAAAGGTGTTTGGTAATATTTTATTAAAGTGTTTTAATAAAACTGGAACGAAGGTTTTTCGGTATGGTGGAGATGAGTTTGTCGTTTTAATTGAGGGAGGAGATGAGGATTTTTATATCCAACAAATTCAGCGATTAATCGCCTCAGCTCAAACGGCATCCCTATCTAATTCAAATACCATTTCCATTGGGTTTAGTTGTGGGATGGCGATTATCCAAAATAAAAGCAAGATTAAAGATGCAATTATACTTGCAGATGAAGCAATGTATGAGTGTAAGGCAGCAAGAAGAGATCATAAGGATGTTTATTATGTAATTAAAAGACAGGAGTAGTAGAAATGATAGAATTTAAGGATGTTTCTTTTCAATATAATGGAAATAAAGAAAAGGCTTTAGATCACGTTTCTTTTCGTGTTGAAGAGGGGCAATGGGTTTCTATTATTGGTCATAATGGAAGTGGGAAGTCCACAATTGCAAAATTAATGATAGGATTATTAGAAGCTACTGAAGGGGAAATTTGGTTTTTAAATACGAAGCTAGAAGAAAAAACAGTAGATTTGATTAGAAGAAAAATTGGGATTGTTTTTCAAAATCCTGATAATCAGTTTGTTGGATATAATGTTAAATATGATATCGCTTTTGGGTTGGAAAACCGGATGGTACCAAGAGAAGAAATGATCCAACGGATTTATGAATATACAGAAAAAGTAGATATGAGAAACGAACTAGATCGAGAACCTCAAACGTTATCTGGTGGACAAAAACAAAGAGTGGCAATTGCTGGAATCCTAGCAATGAATTGTGATGTGATTCTTTTAGATGAGGCGACTTCTATGCTTGATCCAGAAGGTATAGAAGAAATTACAAAGCTAATTATTGATTTAAAGGAAAAATATCATAAAACCATAATTACAATAACTCATGATTTGGCTTTAGCAAATTATAGTGATCAGATATTGGTTCTTAAGGATGGACATTTGATTGAAAGTGGTACGCCAGAAGAGGTTTTTCAAAATCGAAAGCTACTTCAAAGTTCTAATTTGGATATCCCTTTTTCTTTACGTTTTTATAATGAAGCAAAAGCAAATGAAATATTGAGTCAGGATGAGAGGTTAATGAATGCTTTATGGGAATATCATTTAAAGAAGTAAGCCATCTCTACCCAACGAATAAACGTAAGGTTTATACTGTGGCTTTAGATAAAATTAATTTAAATATAAATGCAACAGGTGAATTTGTCGCTCTTGTTGGAAAAACAGGAAGTGGGAAATCCACTTTAATGGAACATATGAATGCTTTACTTTTGCCTTCTAGTGGAGCAGTTGAAATTTTTGATCATGTCATTACCTCTAAACGAAATAAGAATCCTAAACTGAAGACAATTCGTAAAAGAGTAGGATTTGTATTTCAATTTCCAGAATATCAATTGTTTGAAGAAACAGTTCTTAAGGATATAATGTTTGCTTGTAAGAATTTTGGATATTCTAGCGAGGATGCGTTAAATCAAGCTAAAACAACAGCAAAAATATTAAAAATTGATGAAAAATTATTCCAAAGATCTCCGTTTACATTATCTGGTGGTCAAATGCGTAAGGTCGCTATTGCAGGGATACTTGCCTATAATCCTGATATCATATTATTAGATGAACCCACAAGAGGATTAGACCCAAAATCAGCAGATGAGATCATGGAGCTTTTTTATGAACTTCATTTACAAACAAATAAAACCTTTATTTTGATTTCCCATGACATGAATTTAGTATATCAATATGCTAATCGGGTTGTCGTTTTAAATCAAAGTAAAATCGTTTTTGATGGTGATAAAAAGAAATTGTTTTCCACATCCATATATGAAGAGAATCATTTGACAAAGCCAGATGTATTGCAATTAATAGATTATTTAAATGATCAACTTGGATATCAATTAGAATATGACATATATACTGAGGCCCAGCTTTTAAAAAAGGTGGTGATGCTTCATGAATAATATTATGCTAGGACAATATGTAGATGGAAACTCATGGATATATAAAATGGATCCTAGAGCTAAGGTTTTGTTGACCATTTTGTTAATTGTTGTTATTTTTATTATTCCCAATCTATATGGTATGCTGATTGCTTTTGGGGTTTTTCTTGTGGTTTTTTTATCTACTCGAGTTTCAATTCTTCGAGTGGTTCGAGGATTAAAGCCTTTATTGTTTTTGTTGGTTTTTACCTTTATTTTGCAGCTAATTTACAACACGGATGGAAAACTTCTTTATACATTTCATATGCAAATTGGGCTATTTAATCTCTTGATTTTACTCGGTATTTTGTTCTTTTATTTCTTTACTAAAAAATTTATTAAATTTAAAATAATATATGCTCTTATTGTACTTACGGGTGAATTTTTAGTTTTATGGCTTGTAAAATTTGACTTACTTTGTTGGTCTAATTTTGATTTTCATGTATACGATTCAGGTCTTAAAAATGCAAGTTTTGTTTTCCTTAGAATTATTATGATGATCGGGATTACATCTTTACTGACTTTGTCTACCATGTCTATGGATATTAATAATGGCTTAGAATGGATTTTAGCTCCATTAAAGTTGATTAAAATACCAGTCAGTGTATTTTCAATGACAATTGCGTTAACCTTACGGTTTATTCCAACCCTTTATGAAGAATCCAAAAAGATTATGAATGCTCAAGCATCTAGAGGGGTTGATTTTCAAGAAGGAAAACTCAAAGAAAAAGTTACCCAAATTATATCCCTACTGATTCCAATGTTTGTCATTTCTTTTAGAAGAGCAGAGGATTTGTCAAATGCGATGGAAGCTAGAGGATATTGTATTGGTGCGAAACGAACGAAATTAGATGAATTAAAGTTTCGGTGGCGGGATTATATAGCCTTTGGGGTTAGTTTGGCGTTTTTAGGCCTTGCAATTTGGAGTAATTTCATTGGCTAGGTATAAACTCACCCTTAAGTATGATGGTAGTAATTATATGGGGTTTCAAATTCAAAATGCTCTTCCAACGATAGAATTAGAACTGAACAAGGCCTTTATGAATTTACTTCATGAGGAAATTAAAATTTATCCATCTGGCAGAACTGATCGAGGAGTACATGCGGTTGGGCAAGTCATTCATGTGGATATCAAACAAAATATTCCGGAGTATGGTTTGAAAAAAGGGCTGAATGCTTTCTTGCCAGCAGATATTTATATTCAGGATGCTCAAATCGTTGCGGATTCGTTTCATGCAAGATTTAGTGCATTATGGAAAGAATATCGATATTATATTAATGAAAAAGATTATAATCCATTGACTTGTAAATATTGTCCGTATATACCAAATTTAGATGTAGAATTTATGAGAAATGTGGCTACTCTATTTTTAGGTACTCATGATTTTAAAGCGTTTGCTTCTGCAAGCATAGATCCCCGTAAATCAACGATTAAAACAATTTATCAAATTCATATTTTAGAAAAAGATGGGTATCTTGAATTTCGGTTTTTAGGAAATGGATTTTTAAAATACCAAATTAGAAGAATGATGGGGATTCTCGTTGAAGCTGGAAAGCATCGATATACAAAAGATCAAGTATTCAAAATCTTTCAATCCTTAGATCCGAAAGAATCTAAATATATCTTGGATGGATGTGGATTATATTTATATCATGTGGAATATGATTCTAAATTGGAATAAAATGTAAGTTTTTTAAAACTTGCATTTTTTTCTTTTTCTTTTGTTATTTTTCCTTTCCCTTTTTTATAATTTAATGTATAATGAATATAGTGATTTATTTGGAGGAATTAAATATGTTGTTTGGTCGAAAGAAAAAAGCAAAAGAAAAAGCAGTTGAAATGAATCCTGTAGTAGAAGCACCAGTAGTAGAGCCGATTCCTGCAGAAGAACTTCAGCCTATACATAAAGAGGAAGCAAACCCTGTTGTAGAAGAAATTACCAAAAGATATGTATATAGCTTTAGAGCTCGCTTAATTCAAAGTGAAGATGAGAATGTGAAAGAATTCTATTATACACTTTTAGAAGCAATGCAAAATTATGGTATTAAAGCTAGAGAGAGTTTCCGTCAGGTTCGATGCTATATTGGTAGAGAAGTTTTGTGTTTACTTTTATTTAAAGGAAAAAAATTAAGTATCGCTTATGCTCTAAATCCCAAGGATTATGAAGAAAGTAAATATAAAATTATAGATGCTAGTGAATCAAAACGTTTTGCAAATACACCTGTTATTTTAAAATTGACTTCTAGTCGTAAAGTTAAATATGCTTTGGAGTTATTAAAAACTTTAGCAGAACAGCATGAACTTACATTTGTTGAAAAAGAATTCAAAAAAGAACCAATTCCTACATGGAGTTTTAATGAATTACTCAACCGTAAATTAATTAAGATTGTTTATGCTAAGGGAAGAATAGGAGCTACTTCAGAAGAATTAGAAGATGAATTAGAGGAAATGGAAGATTTTGATTTAGAAGAAGTACCTACAAAATCCGTAAAGAAAAATCGGAAAATGGCGATTATCAATTTGGATTCTATTTCAAAATATTTCCAAAACGAAGAAGTTATTTCTTTATCTGTGTTACAGGATAAAAAACTAATTTCTCCTAAATATAATGCTGTAAAAATTCTTGCAAGAGGAACAGTAGATAAACCATTTACTGTAGAAGCAGATCAATATTCTGCTGAAGCTAAAACGAAGATTGTTGCTGCGGGTGGTTCATATAAAATTGTTTAAGGATGAATAGATATGAATTTTATTATTAAAATAAAAAGATGGATTCCCCTTATTATAGATTTGTTGGTTTCTGTTGTGACTTTGGTTGTTTATTCAGTGACTAGTGAAAAACTAGAGTTCTTAGTATATCTACAGATTTGTATAGGTCCGATAGTATTATTAGCTCTTGAACTATTAAATAAAACAAAATGGATTCGTATTCCTCTTTTTGTTACAGCAATTATTACTTCTCATTTAATTATTGCTTTAGATTTAGGTAGTGCTTTAAAGTTTTATGATAAGGTAAGCTGTTGGGATTTAATCGCTCATGGGTATTTTGGCTTTGTCGCAAGTTTTTTAGTATTAACGGTTTTACTTAATTTTAATGGCGACAAATTAAAATTTGTTCTTTTGTTAGGAATTATTTTATTCATTGTCATTGGATTTGGTGGCTTTTGGGAAATTATAGAGTTTATTTGTGATAGAGTATTAGGGGGAGATTCTCAAAGAGTACAAGAGTCTATTGATTTAGGACATACACCTGTATGGGATACAATGATGGATTTAATCATTACGATTCCTGGAGTTCTTTGTTTTTGGCTTGTTATGATGATTGATCAGTATAGTGGTGGGAAACTTTACAATCATTTATTATCTAACAGTAAAAAGCTCGTATCAGCTGAAGAGATTCAATAGGATCTCTTTTTCTTTTTAAATAATATTATTTTATTGTTCATCTAAATTCGATTTTATTCTATTTTATTTGCAAGATGTGTGCTATAATAAAAAAAAGAGGTGGGACCATATGCAAACAAGAATTGATAAATATTTAGAAAATTTGAATCGTATTGTGGCTTTAGATGATAGAACGGATTATAAAAATTTATCAATTGATGAGTTGCTAGAGGTCTTATATCAAAATGCATTGTTAAAAAATCAATTGGCAAACGAGAATAATCAAATTATTCGAGAAGCTATTATGCCATTAGAAGTGAAAGATGATTTAACAGAAAAAGAACGTAAAATTATTGAAGAATTTATTTATATGCTTCAAACGGGATACGAGTCAAAGGATAATGGAATGCTGTTTCGTCTATATCAAATTCTTCTTCGAGATGCCTTAACTAAAAATGAGTTGAATCAAATTATTAAGTGTTTATATTATTGTTCCTTTTACGATTTTCAAATTCAATCAATGCACCCTCGTAGATATCGTTCCACTACATTTTTTTCGGTAGAGAAATATAAGGATTCCTATGATTCGTTATCTTTAGAAGGGAAAAGCTTTTTCCTTCGCTGTTATGGCAATCAAACCCTAATGGATGATTATTCTTTACCTAAATTTAAAGTTATCTTAGATTTTGTTAAAATGAAGAAAGAAACTGAACCAAATGAAAGTATTCCTTATGATGCCTATATTGTTTCTATAGAAAAAAATATTTGTAATGGTTTAGAAATTATAAGAAGCTATGTAGATCAAGGTATTGAGGTTCCTAAAGAACTGAAAGAAGGAATATATGAGGTTGCCACTCATTTATATGAGAATTTAGATTCTATTGCCAAAACGAGTCTGCCCATCCGACAGGTTTATTTATATTCCTATTATGCTGCTTGTTTTCATAATGATAAGATTACGATAGATGAATTCCTTCAAAAATTAGATGAGTTAACCCAAGTAGAACAAACTTACACCTTATCTGAAAAATCTACATGTATTATTAAAATGAATAGTGTATATATCCTTTATTATATGAAGTATAAAGAAAAGGATGAAAGTAAATTAAAAAAAGAATTAAAAGATCGTATGGATATGATTTTAACATTTATTAAAACAATTAAAGCATCTGAATATACGAGAAATATGAATTCAGATTTGATTTCATTTATTCAAATTGCTTCTAAGTTTTATCCATATGAGGAACTAGAACCATTATTAATTCAAG
Organism: uncultured Anaeroplasmataceae bacterium; assembly: GCA_910584005.1. Classification (GTDB taxonomy): domain Bacteria; phylum Bacillota_I; class Bacilli_A; order Acholeplasmatales; family Anaeroplasmataceae; genus Pelethenecus. The sequence goes on from CAJTXR010000003.1 coordinate 251,635, forward strand.
CGACTGCTAAAAGACATACACCTACAGCAATTCATTCTCAATCTGTAGCTGAATTATGTCGCATTGTTTTAGAATATATGTTAGATACGAAACCTGAATTCTTTTTAGGCATCTTAGATGGATATAACTTAAGTGATATTTTAATCCATCGTGAAGACTTGATGAAATTAATTTATCGGATGGGTATGGTTCATGATATTGGTAAATATTATTGTATTCCATATATATCTATTAATTATCGGAGATTAGAAGATGCAGAATTTGAAGCAATTAAATTTCATCCTGTTTTAGGTTTTGATATGCTGAACGGGAACTTCCCTAAAGCAATCTGTGATGCCGTGCTTTATCATCATCTATGGCATGATAATACGAAAGGGTATCCTACGGATTATCAGCATACAAACAATTTGCCTTTGATAGATATTTTATCTGCCTGTGATACGATTGATGCGGCGGTTGATTTTTTAGGGCGAAGTTATGTCATGTCTAAGACCTTAAGCGAACTTTTAGTCGAATTTAATTCATATAAGGGAACGCGATATTCTAAGGAAATTGTTGAAGCTCTAAATTCTGAAGTTTTAAGTTCAAAGATTGAAAGTTTTTTAAAGAATAGAAGAAAGCAAATTGTATATCAAGCCTTTATATTAGAATAAAAGACTTAAAAGTTTATATAAAATATGAGAAAAATGTTTGTAGACGCGAAAAGGGGTTTATAAGCATTTTTTATTTTTTGTTTAATTTTTCTTGACTTGTTTGACTAATTCCAGTATAATAATAAAATGCGTATTGTTGCATTTTTGAGGCAAAATATAGCTTTAAAAATATATATTTTTATATAAATTTCATCGCTTTATGCGATTAATATACATTTTTCGTGGGGATCAATAAGAAGGCTTAGAGGCAAGCCGGATTGCGTAATTTACGAAACCTTAGGGTAACCTCAAATACAGAAAGGAAATTTAAGGAAATATGAATTACAAAAATGTGAATTATGGTAAAAAGTCTGTCAGAAGAAATTATTCTAAAATTCGTACTGAAGTAGAACTACCTGATCTTATTGAAATTCAAACAAAATCCTTTGATTGGTTTGTTCAAGCAGGACTTGAGGAATTATTTAAAGATATTTCGCCAATTACATCTTTCAATGGGGATTTGAAATTATTTTTTGGAGAACATCATTTTGAAAATCCCAAATTTTCAATTGTAGATTGTAAGCTAAGAGATGTCAACTATGCTCGTCCTTTAAAAGTCAATGTTCGTTTGGAAAATGCTCAAACTGGTGAAGTGTTAGAACAAGAACTATTTATGGGAGATATTCCATATATGACTCCTGTTGGAACTTTTATCATTAATGGTGCAGAACGTGTAATTATCAGTCAGATTGTTCGTTCTTCTGGTGTTTATTATGCCAAAGAAATTGACAAAAAGACTGGTGATACGAAATTTACAGGTACGGTTATTCCTACTCGTGGAGCTTGGATTGAATATGAAATGGGTTCTAAAAATGTTTGGTATGGAAAATTAGATCGTTCTAAAAAAATTCCATTAACCACAGTTTTACGTTCTTATGGTTTATCCACGAATGAACAAATCATTGCGTTATTTGGAGATAGCGAATATATGCAGGCAACTTTTGAAAAAGATACCACAACGAATTCAGAAGAAGCTGCTATTGAAGTGTATTCAAAATTACGTCAAGGAGAAAAGGTTCCTGTTGAAGGGGCTCGTGCTTTAATCGTTCAGCGTTTGTTTGATGATAGAAGATATGACTTGCAAAAGGTTGGTCGTTTCAAATACAATGTAAAATTAGATGTATTACAAAGAGCAAAGGGATTAGAGCTTGCTCAAGATGTCATTGCAGAAGAAGATATCTTTGATGATTTGACTGGCGAATTGGTATTTGAAAAGGGAACGAAAATTGCTTCTTATGGCGATATCGTTCAAGGGGAAGTATATGATCGGTTAAAGAAAGGCCGGGCTGCATTTAGACATAAAATTGATTTAGGAAACACTTTGTGTGAGGATCCTGAAAATGAAATTTTAATGGTTAATGTAGTACGTCATGATGAATCTCAAACTGTAAAAGTTATTGGTAACGATCAAAGAGAAACATGTTTACATATTACGATGTCAGATATTATCGCAACTGCAAGTTATTATTTAAATCTTTATCAAAATGTGGGTACTTTAGATGATATCGATCATTTAGGAAATCGTCGATTAAGATTAATTGGAGAATTATTAAAGAATCAATTTAGAATTGGTTTTGCTAAATTAGAAAAGAATATCATTGACCGTATGTCTACTGTTGAGGTTCATGAAGCTACCCCACAAAACCTAATTAATATTAAGCCTTTAACTTCTTCATTAAAGGAATTCTTTGGTTCTAGTCAGCTATCTCAGTTCATGGATCAGATTAATCCTTTAGCTGAAATTACCCAAAAGCGTCGTATATCTGCGTTAGGTACAGGAGGTATTGCTCGTGATCGTGCAGGTGTAGAGGTTCGTGATGTTCACAATTCTCACTATGGTCGTATGTGTCCGATAGAAACACCAGAAGGTCCATCTATTGGTTTGATTACTTCTTTAGCTACTTATGCAAAGGTTAATGAATATGGGTTTATTGAAACGCCTTACTTTGTGGTTAAGCTAGATAAAAATGGAAGAAAATATGTATCTACAGAACAAGTATATTTGTCTGCAGATAAAGAAGAGGGCTTGGTTATTGCCTCAGCATCAACCAAATTAGATGCAGAAGGTCATATTATAGAAGAACGTGTTATTGGTCGTCGAAATGGAGAAACTGAAATGGTGGATCCTGAAGAAGTTGACTATATGGATGTTTCTCCAAAACAGATTGTTTCTGTTGCTGCTGCATGTGTTCCATTCCTTGAGCATGATGATGCAACCCGTGCTTTGATGGGTGCAAACATGCAACGTCAGGCTGTTCCTATTATTAATCCTGAAAGTCCAATTGTTGGTACAGGTATGGAATATAAAGCAGCTAAGGATAGTGGGTCTGCGTTAATTGCTACTATGCCTGGTATAGTTGAATATGTAGATGCAAAGAAGATCATTGTTAAAGAAGATAGCGGAGAAATGCATAAGTATGATTTGTATCAATTCTTACGTTCTAACTCTGCAACTGCAATTATGCAACGTCCAATTGTAAAACCAGGAGAAAGAATTGATCGTGGCGATATTATTGCTGATGGACAGTCAATGAAAGATGGCGAACTTGCGTTAGGTCGTAATGTTCGGATTGCATTTATGACTTGGGAAGGATATAACTTTGAGGATGCTGTCATCATGAGTGAAAAGATGGTATATGATGATGTATATACTTCCATTCATATTGATGAATTCTCTGTTGAATGCCGGGATACAAAATTAGGTAAAGAAGAATTTACTTATGAAATTCCAAATGTAAAAGAAGAAACCAAGAAGAATCTAGATGAACGTGGTATCGTAATTCCAGGTACGGAAGTTAAGGAAGGCGATATTTTGGTTGGTAAAATTACACCTAAGGGTGTTACCGATCCAACTCCAGAAGAAAGATTATTACTTGCAATCTTTGGTGAAAAGAGTAGAGATGTAAGAGATACTTCCTTACGTGTTCCACATGGTGGCGGAGGAGTTGTTCAATCTATTCAACATTTCTCTAAAGCCAAAGGCGATGATTTAGCACCTGGTGTAAATGAAGTCGTTCGGATTTATATTGTTCAAAAGCGTAAAATTCAAGTTGGAGATAAGATGGCTGGTCGTCACGGAAATAAAGGTGTTATTTCAAATATATTGCCTTTAGAGGATATGCCATTTACTGCAGATGGTGAACCAATTGATATTATGCTTAATCCTCAAGGTGTTCCATCTCGTATGAACATTGGTCAGGTTCTTGAACTTCATTTAGGTATTGCTGCTAAAAAATTAGGAATCAAAGTTGCAACTCCAGTATTTGATGGGGCTTCTATTGAAGATATTGAAGCAATCATGGCTGAAGCTGGCATGAATAAAGATGGAAAAGAAGTTCTTTATGATGGAAGAACAGGAGAACCATTTGAAAATAAGATTACAGTAGGTATTATGTATTTCGTTAAGCTAAGTCACATGGTTGATGATAAATTACATGCTCGTAATGTTGGACCATATACACTAGTTACGCAACAACCAATGGGTGGTAAAGCTCAAAATGGTGGTCAGCGTTTTGGTGAAATGGAGGTTTGGGCTCTTGAGGCTTATGGTGCTGCCAATACTCTTCGTGAAATGTTGACAGTGAAATCAGATGATTTAGTGGGTAGAGATCGTGTATTTGATGCGATTGTAGATGGTAAACCTATTCCTGAATCTTCAATTCCAGAATCTTTTAGAGTTTTAACTCGTGAATTACAAGCCTTAGGTATTCATGTAGAATTGATGAATGATAAAGATGAGAATGAAGTTAATCGTTCTATCGTTGATTTAAAAATAAGAGAAACAGTTCGATAATGGAGGGAATGCTATGAGTACACAATACAAATATATTAAAATTGGTTTAGCCTCTCCAGAAGAAATTTTATCTTGGTCCCATGGTGAAGTTTTAAAGCATGAAACAATTAATTATCGTACTTTAAAACCAGAACCAGATGGACTATTCTGTGAGAAGATTTTCGGTCCAATGAAGGACTATCAGTGTGCATGTGGAAAGTCAAAACGAAACACAGATAAGGGCAAAATCTGCGATAAATGTGGAGTTGAGATTACCGAATCTAAGGTTCGTAGAGAAAGATTAGGACATATTACTTTAGCAAGCCCAGTTGTTCATACTTGGTTTTTAAGAAATAGCACCTCTCCTCTTGCAACATTATTAGATATTAAAACAAAAGATTTAGAAGAAATTGTTTATTTGGCTTCTTATATTGTAATTTCTGCAGATAAGGATACAGGTTTAGTTAAAAAGCAAATTTTATCTGAAAGCGAGTATTCTATAAAAAGTGAACAATACCCTTCTAAATTTAAGGCATTAACTGGTGCAGAAGCAGTTAAAACTTTATTAAAAGAAATTGATTTAGAAAAAGAAGAAAAACTTTTAAGAAAGAAGTTAAAATCTTCATCAAAACAACGTAGAGATCGTGTAATTAAACGTTTAGAGGTAGTAGAATCCTTCCTTCGTTCTGATAATAAACCAGAATGGATGATTCTAGAAGTATTACCTGTAATCCCACCTGATTTACGACCAATGGTACAACTTGAAGGTGGTCGTTTTGCCACAACAGATTTAAATGATTTATATCGTCGTATATTAAATCGTAATAATCGTTTAAAGAAGCAATTTGAACAAAATGCACCTCATTTGATTACAAAGAATGAAAAACGTATGCTTCAAGAAGCAGTAGATGCTTTAATTGATAATTCAAAGCGTGGGAAAAAAGCAGTTGTAGAAAAGAATCATCATTTAAAGAGTTTATCCGATATGCTTCGTGGTAAGCAAGGACGGTTCCGTCAGAATCTACTTGGAAAGCGTGTAGACTATTCTGGACGTTCAGTTATCGTTGTTGGTCCATCTTTAAAGATGTATCAATGTGGTATTCCAAAGGAAATGGCTTTAACTTTATTTAAGCCATTCGTATTAAGAGAATTAATTAAAGCTGGCAATAGTATTGCGGTTGCATCTAAAGCATGTGATAACCAAGATGATAGTGTTTGGTCTATCTTAGAAGAAGTGATTCGTGAACATCCAGTTCTATTAAACCGTGCTCCTACACTTCACCGTTTAGGTATTCAAGCCTTTGAGCCAGTATTAATTGAAGGAAAGGCAATCCGTCTACATCCATTAGTATGTACACCATTTAATGCCGACTTTGATGGGGATCAAATGGCTGTCCATGTTCCTCTTTCTTTAGAGGCACAGGCAGAAGCTCGGTTATTAATGTTAGCTTCTAATAATATTTTGAATCCTAAGGATGGAAAACCAGTTGTTACTCCTTCTCAGGATATGATTTTAGGGAACTATTATTTAACTCTTGAAAGATCTAATGAAGAAAATGAAGGCCATTTTTATAAGGATTTCAATGAAGCCTATATGGCGTATAAGAATGGAAACATTACCTTACATACACGTATCTTTGTGGATCCATCTTATCTACCAGAAGAAAAGTTTACGAATAGTAAGGGGCATGGAAAATATTTATTTACAACGCTTGGTAAAATGATTTTTAATAGTATTTTACCAGATGAATTCCCTTATTTAAATGAACCTACTGAAGATAATCTATGTATTGCAACACCAAATCGTTACTTTTTAGATGCTAAGAATCCAAATAATACATATGAGGCTTTACTTGCACATGAGGAAGTTGCTCCTTTTAAAAAGAAGAATATTGCAAGAATCATTGCGGAAGTATTTAAAAGATTCCATATTACAGAAACTTCTAAAATGCTTGATCGGATTAAGGATTTAGGATTTAAATATTCCACAATTGCAGGTTTGACAATTTCAGCTGCAGATGTTTTGGATTATAAAGGAAAACAGACTCGTATTGCTGAAGCAGATCAAAAAATTGATCAAATTACAATGATGTATGAATTAGGTCAATTGACCAATAAAGAACGGAAAAAACTCGTTGAAAAAGAATGGGGCGATGCTCGAAACGAAATCCAAGAAGGATTATGGGCAGAGCTATCTAAGCAAAAGGATAATCATATCTTTATGATGGCCGATTCTGGATCCCGTGGTAATGCATCTAACTTTGCCCAACTTGCAGGTATGCGTGGACTTATGGCGAACACTGCTGGTGAAACAATAGAGGTTCCAGTAAAGGCAAACTTCCGTGAAGGATTAACCGTATCTGAATTCTTTATTTCAACCCATGGTTCAAGAAAAGGTTCTACCGATACAGCTTTAAAGACAGCTGAATCTGGATACTTAACTCGTCGTTTAGTCGATGTATCTCAAGATGTTATCATTTCTACTGTAGATTGTGGAACAGAAAAAGGAATGTATGTTGAAGATATCATTGATGATGGCGGTAAGGTGGTAGTCACTGTTGCTGATCGTGTAATAGGTCGTTTTGCCGCTAAGGATTTAATTCATCCATCAACTGGTGAAATCATTGCGAAAAGAAATGATTTATTCACAGAGGAAATGGCTGCTGTTATTGCAGATGCAGGAATAAAGAAAGTATGTATTCGTACAAATTTAACTTGTGATGCAACCTCTGGTGTATGTATGATGTGTTATGGACGCAACCTTGCTACCAATAAGGTTGTTGAAGTGGGAGAAGCTGTTGGTACAGTCGCTGCTCAATCTATTGGTGAGCCAGGTACTCAGTTAACCATGCGTACTTTCCATACAGGTGGAGTTGCTTCTGCTGCCGATATTACACAAGGTCTTCCACGTGTTCAGGAGTTATTTGAAGCACGTAAGCCTAAAGGTAAAGCAACAATATCTGAAATTGATGGTGTCGTTGAAAGCATTGAAAAAACGAAAAATGGTCTTGCTGTATCCATTAAAAATGAAACAGAAGAAAAGACATATACTGTAGATGCAACTTCTGAATTATTAGTTCGCGTAGGAAGTGAAATCAAACGTGGAGATAAATTGATGAAGGGTTCTATTCATCCAAAAGAGCTTTTACGTATCAAGGATGCAGAGGCAGTACAGAAGTATATTGTTGAGGAAGTACAAAAAGTATATCGTTCTCAATCTGTTGAAATTTCAGATAAGCATATCGAAATTATTGTACGGCAAATGATGAGAAAGCTTATTGTCGTTCAAGAGGGGGATACAACACTTCTTCCAGGAAGAGATATTTCCGTCAATGAATATCGTGATGCAGTTGCCGAAGTTGTCGCAAACGGTGGGAAATTACCTGTTGCAAAACAGCTTTTATTAGGTATTACGAAAGCTGCACTTGCTTGTCAATCTTTCTTATCTGCATGCTCTTTCCAGGAAACCACAAGAATATTAACTCAAGCTGCAATTCAATCTAAAACAGATAACTTAGTTGGATTAAAAGAGAATGTTATTATTGGTGGTTTAATTCCTGCTGGTACAGGAGTATTGGTAGAAGATGAATTTGAATGTGAGCATCGACCAGAAGAAAATATCTATCAAGAAATCAATGATTCATTTGAAGAAGATGAAGAAGAATATGATGAAATAGATGAAGAAGATGAATCTGATGATATGACAGATGACTATGCTTTAGAATCAGAGGACTCTTTAGAGGAAGAAGAATAAAATGAATGAAAAACTTATTTTTCGGAATAAACCGAAGGATAAGTTTTTATTTTTAGTAACAAAATATAATATTTCTTGACATTTTTTCTTATGTTTCCTATAATGTAAAATGGATTGATATTGGACAATGTCAATCGAGATTGAGGTGAAGAAGTTGAAAAAGCATATATTTTTATGGGTATCAGTTCTTTATTTTTTATTAAATATAATGAATACTTTCTTTCTTACAGCAAGAGGGCTAAATCAATATGTAATCCCTTTTAATTTTACATTTGGTTCATTTGTTTTCTCTTTTATTGGAAATATTGCAATATTAGGAATACTCTATTTGATTGGTGTTATAACAATTCGGCGTGAAAAATGGATTACAGTATATTTAATGTGCATTACCTTTTTATTAAACATTGCGATTATTGTGTTACAATATTATATTAAGAATTATAAGGTGGCTTTTTCAATATTCAATTTTAGTTTGATTAAGAATCCAACAGGTGGATTTGGTAAGAATGTTGTATTAGATTGGGTATTTGAATTGTTTGTAAATTATCGGATTATTTGCATCATTCCTTTCATTATATTACTTGTATTCTTTATCGTTTACCGAAAAAACTTTATGAAAGAAAAGTGTAGTATATCATGGAAAAAGGTTTTTTGCATGGTTGTATTGCTTCTTGGTTTTTCAATCAGTTCGTATTCTTATTATCGTTCTTCCTTAAAAAAACACTGGCAATATGCAACTGAATACGCTCAATATGGGTGTCAATATGCAGGAGTATATAATTATTATATAGGAGAATTTGTGTTTCATATTGATAATCGTAATTTAGCACAAGAAACAGAAAAAGAAGATGTGGATAAATACAATAAAAATAAAGAGTCTTATGTAAATGCAATTGATGGAAAAACCTATCATAAAAAAGATGCTCAAACGGATATTTTAAAAGGAAAGAATTTATTTGTAATTCAAATGGAATCTACTATGTCTTTTTGTTTTGAACATAGCTATAATGGAATAGAGGTTACTCCTAATTTAAATAAATTATTCAAGGATAAGAATTGTTTTTACTTTGATCATGTGTATACAACCGTTGGTGTTGGTAATACATCTGATGCTGAGTTTTCTTTCTTTACAGGTCTATATCCAACAGGGGATATGACCATCGCATGGGAATGGGAAGAATATGATTTTGAACTTCTTACGCTAGGAAACTATTTTAAGAATTATAAAAAATATTCTTATAATGGAACGAATGAAAGTTTTTATAATCATAACAATTATCATGAGGGAGCTTATGGAATTGATAATTTTAGAGGATTAGAAACCTTTGAGGTTGAATATCCAAGAAATCAATATCCAGAAAAATATTTAGGTTATTGGATCAGTGATTCAGCAATTTTAGAATGGGCAGCCCAAACGGCAAAAGCTGACCATGAAAAAGGGTATTCTTCCTTTTCATTTGTTGAAACGATTACGCCACATAATCCGTTCTATGATTTATCTGAGGCATTGCCAGGATATGTGAAAGATGATTTTGATGTGGGAATGACATATTATCAGTTGGAAAACTATGTAAACCAAGTAAAGTATGATGATAAGTTACTCTATGATTTCTTAATGGATGCGAGTGATCCAAAAAGTGAGAATTATTTAGAAAATACTGTATTTGTTTTATATGGAGATCATGGAAATGGTCTTTCTAAAGGGGCATATGAGTCATTATTTAAACGGAAATTAACCGCTTTGGAATATCGACAAATGCTGTTAAATATTCCTGTAATCTTTTATGACCCAACCGGATCTATCTCTAAATCAACAAAAGATATGGATTTAAGTGTTTTATCCATGACAAAATCAAATACAGATATCCATCGGACGATTGTAAATATGTTTGGTTTTGATGAAGAATATAATTATTATGGAGTCAATATGTTTAGTGGAGAACCCTCTTATTCTTATGATCCAAAAAACTTTGATATTATTACAGATGATTTCATATATAATGCTAAAAATGAAGAGTATTATCTTTTTAATGGAACAACTCTAAATATGGATATTATAAAGTATATTTGTGATAAGAGAAAGGTATTAGATGGGTATTTAAATCAGTTGGTTTATGCAAAAGAAAAAAATAAGGAAAAATAGCATACGGTTGTATGCTTTTTTTCATGAAATTCAAAGGTTTGTTTCTTGTGTTTTTATAACTTTCGGTGTATAATTGTATGAAATAAGAAAGGAAACAATTATGAAAAAATATACGAAAATAACCAAAAAATATATTGATGATATTCAGTCTGAAGTAACGATTTATCGTCACAATCAAACTGGAGCTCGAATTTGTACAATCGAAAATGAAGATAACAATAAAGTATTTTCAATTGCGTTTAGAACGCCTCCTATTAACAATGGTGGGTTAACTCATATTTTAGAGCATTCTGTTCTATGTGGTTCCAAACATTTTCCAGTTAAGGATCCTTTTGTTGAATTACTTAAAAGTTCATTAAATACATTTTTAAATGCATTTACATTTCCTGATAAAACAATGTATCCTTGTGCAAGCCAAAATGAACAAGATTTTAAGAATTTAATGCATGTATATATGGATGCTGTATTTTATCCACAAATATATGATCATGAGGAAATCTTTATGCAAGAAGGATGGCATCACCATATTTTAGATGAAGAAGAACCAGTTTCGTATAATGGTGTTGTTTATAATGAAATGAAGGGAGCTTTCTCAGATCCTCAACAAATTTTATTCCGTAATTTAATGCATTCTTTATATCCAGATACGGCATATGGATTTGAATCTGGCGGAGATCCAGAGTATATTCCAGATTTAACTTACGAAGAGTTTAAGAATTTCCATTCTAAGTTTTATCATCCAACCAATTCTTATATTTTCTTATATGGGAATTGTGATATGGAAGAAAGAATGAATTGGTTAGATGAGGCATACTTATCTCATTTTGAAAAAATTGAATTCAATACGGAGATAAAATATCAAACTCCTTTCAAAGCACCAATTTGTCAAACTGGATATTATCCAGTTGCAAAAGAAGTACCATTAGAAAATAAGACCTTCTTATCCTATAATGTAGCTTTCCCTTCTACCTTAGATACGAAACTAATGATTGCTACTGGAATATTAGTTGATGTGTTACTTAATAATTTAGGTGCTCCTTTAAAACAAGCATTAATTGATGCTAAGCTGGGTGCAGATGTGATGGCAGCCTTTGATGATGGCTTGCTACAGCCAATTTTAGGTATTGTTGTTGTGAACTCTGATGAAAATAAAGAAAAAGAATTTATTGAATTAGTAGATCAAAAATTAAAAGAAATATTAAAACAAGGCTTAGATCATGAAGCATTACGGTCCTTAATTAATTACAATGAATTTAAAGTAAGAGAAGGTAAGTTTAGTTATATGCCTAAGGGATTAGAAATCGAAATGACTTGCTTAAATTCTTGGCTATATAGTGAAGATTTACCTTTCGCTAAATTAGAAAATTTAAAATATTATGAAGAATTAAGAAAGGACTTAGATCATGGATATTTTGAAAAGATTATTTCCGATTATATTTTAAATAATCCTCATAAGTCTTATGTAAAACTAGTTCCTTCTTATACGATTGCTGAAGAAAAAGAAGCCAAACTACAGAAAAAACTTTCCGATTTTAAGGCTGCTTTATCTTTAGAAGAATTAAAAGCTTTAATTGAAAAGAATAAGGCATTACAAGTTTACCAATCTACGCCTTCAACTCAAGAACAAATTGCAACTTTACCTGTTTTAGAATTAAAGGATTTAAATCCAGAGCCAGAAAAACTTCATTGTGAAAAAATAGAAGGAAAATATGATACATTATGGAGTGAATACCATACAAATGGAATTGATTATGTACAATATTCCTTTGATATTTCTGGCATTGATGAAAAAGAAATTCAATATGTACAATTATTATGCGATTTATTAGGGAGTCTATCTACAGAACAAAGAAGTTTTGTTGAAATCAGTCAATTCTTACAAAACCATAGTGGTGGACTACAATTTAAATTGAATGTTCTTAGAACTTTATCTGGGGAATGCAAGGTTTATCTTGGCTGTTCTTTTAGTGCGTTAGAGGAGAAGTTAGAATTGGTTTCTACGTTGGCTTCAGAATTAATTCATCAAACAAACTTTGGTGATGATAAACGTTTATTTGAACGATTAAGTGAACTTAACGCTGGATTAGAGATGAGCGTAGCTAATCGTGGCCATGTGGTAAGTTTGAATCGTGCAACTTCTTATTTTGATGATGCTGCTCGTTTAAATGATGCATCAACAGGAATTGGATATATTGATTTTATTAAGGATTTCTATAAAAATTATTCAACTCAAAAAGATGATGTTTTAAAGAAAATTCAGGAATTGATAGAAAAGATTTTTGTTCAAAATCGGTTTATGCTTCGCTTTACAGGAACTAAGACGGCTTACAAAAAGGCAAGCTTAGTCATTGATTCATATTATAATTCTTTGTCTAATCAAAGTTCTAGTTTTAAATCCGAGTTTAAGGTTCAACTTTTGGATGAGGGATTCAAAACTCCATTTGATGTAAACTTTGTCGCTAGAAGTGGGAAATATAATGCACCATTTACAGGAGCTATGTATGTGTTAAAAAATGCATTAAGTCTAGATTATTTATGGATGCAAGTTCGTGTTCATGGTGGGGCATATGGTTGTATGATTTATACCCCTTTGACAGGAGGAATTATTGGGTTTACCTCTTATCGTGATCCAAATCTTACAAAAACGGATTCTGTATATAAGAATGTAGGAGAATACATAAAAAATTTTGATGCAAGTGAAGATGATTTATTAAAATATAAGATTGGTGCCATTGGGGAACTTGATCCAGTATTACATGTGAGTGATAAGGGAACAGAAGCCCAGAATCAATACCTAATGGGGAACACATTTGAATATCAATGTAAACTTCGTAAAGAATTGCTGGCTTCTACAAAAGAGGATTTGGTTCACCTAGCTCCTTACTTTGAAGAGGCATTAAGTGATTCTGGATTCTGTGTGATCGGGAATACAAATAAAATAGAAGAAAATGCATCTTGCTTTAAAACAACAAGAAATCTAAATTAAAAAATAAAAAGAACATTTGATGATTAGCAAATGTTCTTTTTTTCTTTTTTTAAATTTACAATTCTCATACAAAGATTTTTGTTAAATTCTGTAAATTATAAGTTTTGATTGATGAATTTGTCGAAAAATACCTTAAGTTGACTTTATTTTCATTCTTTCATCTCTTGACAACCGTAGGTTAGCGTGATATACTTAACAATGTACGGTAAAGCGTTTTCATTAAATGGGTTTGATGTGAATACTTTATAGAGAAAGGGTGAAAATATGAAGAAGAAAAAAATTTTTCTTGGGGTAGCAATTGCCGCAACAGCATTAGGGTTAGCTGCATGTAGTGGCAAGAAGAATCCAAAGCCAGATGAACCTGTGGGCCCAGATACGCCAGTTGTACAAGAATTTGTTGTACAATTTAATACAGGGGCTGGAGGGTCTAGTGTTGCATCCCAAACAATAAAGGCAGGAGAGAAAGTAAAGAAACCTGCTCAAGATCCAACAAGAGAAAATTATATTTTTGATGGTTGGTATAAAGATTCAGGATTTGTAACAGTATATGATTTTAACTCTGAAGTAAATAAGAGTTTCACTATTTATGCAAAGTGGAAACCTGTTCAACAGGAAGTTAATAAATATAGTGTAACATATAATAAAAATAATCATGGTGCAGACACTGCAGCTTTAACGGATGTTACGGCATTACCAACAGAACTTCCAGTATTAAGCGAAGAAGGCTGGACGTTTGGCGGCTGGTATTATGATACCAATTTTGAAAAGAAAGCCAATGGTGGAGATGAAATCAAAGCCAATACTATTCTTTATGCAAAATGGACAGAAAATGGATCAGATGTTCCAACACCAGTAGAGAAATACAGTGTAACATATAACAAGAAGGGTCATGGAACAGAACCAGCAGCTTTAACAGATGTTACAGCATTACCAGCAGAACTTCCAGTATTAAGTGAAGAAGGTTGGACATTTGGTGGCTGGTATTATGATGATGCATGTACAAAGAAAGCTACTGCTTTAGATGCGATAACAAAAGATACAACGTTATATGCTAAGTGGACTGAAAATGATCCAGCTCCAGTAGAACTTACACAAATTCAAGTAAGTCCTGAGTCAGTTTCTATAGTACAAGGTCAAACAAGTCAATTATCTGTGATTTATACACCTGCAAATGCTCAAGAGTCTGATAAAGCAATCACTTGGGGAAGTTCTAATGAAGCTATTGCAACTGTAGATCAAACAGGATTGGTTCACGCTGTTGCAGTGGGGAATGCAACAATCACAGCAACTTCTGCAAATGGCAAAACATCTTCTTGTCTTGTTACAGTAACGCAACAAAATGTTCCTTTAACTGATTTCACAATTCAAGTTGGTGATGGCGATGTTGATCGAGTTACATTGACTCCTACACATGCTACAGAAACATTAGTTGCTAAGTTAAATCCTTCTAATGCGACAGGAGTAAAAATTGTTTGGACTTCTTCTGATCCTGCAATTGCAAAGGTTACTCCTAATGATGAGAACGGATTAGAAGCAACAGTAGAAATGCTTTTACAAGGTACAGAACAAATTACGATAACAGCAACAGTAGATGGAGATCCAACCAAGACTGCTTCTGTATTCTGTACAGCAGATACATATTATGGAACAATTATTAAAGAGGAAAAAGCTCCTTTAATTTTAAATGAAACATTTGTAAGTTATGAACCAAATGCTAAGTTACCTGAGTGGAGTGGTACATGGGGAACTAAAGGTGTTTATGGTACTGCAGGAGATGGAGCTACATATGCTACCCACTATGCAAGTATTCTTCATAATGAGCAAAATGGCAATAATCGTGTTACTTTAGTAGATCCAGATGGTTCAAGTGTGTCTGGTGGTTCTGCAAGGGTAGTAGTAGATTATGGTCAAGTGGATGGAACAATTATTGGATATGTAAATGTTCGATTCTCTAATCCTGGAACTTCTTGGGCATTTATGCAATTTAATGGTGTAAGCGATGCAAAATCAGGAGAAGTCTTAGGATTAAGATTAGCTGAAAAAGTTAAGAATGATAAGAAATATTTAGTTCATTATCGTGTAGATGGTGGCACAGATACATTACCTAAAGATACTGAAAATCAAGATATTGCATTGCAGGTTGTAGATGGTGGTACGCTTCGTATTTACTATGAATTCGTTTGGAATGAAGAAAAAGAAGTATATGTAGCATCCATCGTAATCAATGGAGTACAATACTTAAAAGATCTTGAAACAACGATAAAAGAATTTAGAGGGATTCAATTTGTTACAAGTAATAAAGCAAATAAGAGTGTTTCTTTAGATAATATCGCAGTAGCAAATACGCCTGTTGGATTAGATAAATCTCAAGCTAAACTTACTGCTTCTTTAACAAGTTTATATGAAACTTTAACTGCAGTAGAAGACACATATACTGCCGAAAATAAAGAAATTTTAGATAATTTATTTAATAAAGCAAAAGCTGATATTGCAGCAGTTGCTGTTACGGAAACAGTCACTTTATTAGAAGCGAAAGCTCAAGTTAATGAAATTTATTCCTTAGCAGTTACAGCAATGAAGGCAGTTGAAACAAAAGCAGCTACAGCGTTAGCAGAAGCTAAATTAGCTGCAACAACTACATTAAATGATTCAGTTGATGCAGCAGACTATACAATTAATCAAGAGGCTTTTGATGCAGCATTAGCAG
The DNA here is from genome assembly GCA_910584005.1 of uncultured Anaeroplasmataceae bacterium. Taxonomy (GTDB): domain Bacteria; phylum Bacillota_I; class Bacilli_A; order Acholeplasmatales; family Anaeroplasmataceae; genus Pelethenecus. Next base: position 267,689 of record CAJTXR010000003.1, read on the forward strand.
CTGGATTAGAGGCGATTGAGGCTGCAACAACAATTGAAGAAGTTCAAACAGCGTTAACTCAAGCTCAAACTGTATTAGCAGCAGTTGAAAATGATGCTACTGCTTTAGAGGCAACTAAAAATGCGGCTTTAGAGAATTTAGCAGCATTTGATGGTGGTGCAGATAACTTCACAATTTCAACAACATTAAAATTAAAGCAATCTGATGGTAGCTTTAATACAACAAATTATTCTAATATATCTACATATCAAAATGCATATTCAGAAGGAGTTCGGTTAATCAATGTTGCTTTTGAAAAGCCAGCTTCAGGTACTGCAACTTATTTAGAAGCGGTAGATGAAATTGTAGTTCAGCTTGCTGCTGCTAAAGATCAAATTTCAAGATGTAGTAATAATGAAGAAATGTTAGCAGAAATTAAAACTGTTGCTCAAAATCATATTAACCGGTATAGAGCTGATGAAAGAACTCCAGATAAGATTGCTGACTGTGAGGTAGCTCCAGGTGAACCAGGATATTATGATAAAGAAGTAGTTTTAAAAGAATTAAATGATCAAATCAAATTAGGTTATGATAATATTGATTCATTTGTGGTTTATGATCGTATTCAATCAGAAGTAACTAAGGTTGAAGATGCAATTGATACATTTATTAAAGCTTATTCAGATGTACCATTCGATGATTTTAAAGCGGATTTATTAAGTGAATTACAAAATTATTATACGGCTAAGATTCAAGATCAAACGAATTCAGAAATGCTTGCAGAAGTTGAAGATGCTTACAATATTGGAAAGGCTGCAATGGAAGAAATTACAACAGGAAAAGCAGTATTAAGTGAAGCATATTCTAATGCAAAGAATTTAATTGATATTTATTTTGATAAATTTGTAAGATTTGCTGAATTAGATAATGAAGCGGCTACACAAAAAGCATTAATTCAAAGTGCAACAGTTCAAGCTGAAATTGATGATATTTGTACAGCAGCTAAGAATGCTTTATCACAAGCTGTAGAACAAGATAATTGCCAAATGGGTGATCTTGCTAGCATTGTAAATCAAGCAAAAACAGATATGGCTGATAAAGTAGCAGAATTACTAGCTACAAAATTTACAATTACATTAAAAGATACAAATGGTAATATATTACCTGACAATTTAATGGTTTTATATGGTGAAGATTTCACTTTGGCTGATTTACATGTAACAGCAAAGAGAATTGTTCGTGCAACATATATGGTAGATACTGTAGAAACAGAAATTACAGATACAAGCGAAATCACAGTTTATGAAGCAATGGAAGTAACAGTTACTACTCAGGATATTGAAGCATTTGAAGGTAAAATTAACTGGACTTCTCCAGAAGAAGTAACAGATGCAGCAGGGGATCCTTTCGCTGGAGTAAATAATTCTTTATTTACATTAAGTATTCCAAATGCTTACTCAATTAATGGTACTTCTTCATATGAAGGTAAATCATTATCTGGTGGTAAAATAACAATTAAAGGAAAAGATTTTACTACTGCAGTTCGTATGCCAGTTGCGGCAGAATCTAATAGTGAAACCATTAAATTTGTTGTTAAAGATAATCTTTCTTCTTTAGAAGTATATCTAAAAGAAGCAGGAAACAATGGTTCAGATGGTAGAACTGGTAATTTATATTTCAATGTAAGTAATATTGTAAATGATGCAGATATTACTACTCCATTAGAATATACAAAAGCAAATGGTGTTGAAGAAATTCTTTCTTTTGCAAATCTAGCAGTAGGTAGTGTTGTAAGAATCTATCTTGAAAATACATCAGCTAAATCCGATGGAACTAAATTAGGTGCTAACCTATTTGTTGGAGGCATAAATGCCACAGTTGATGAAGATAAGGTAAATCGTGATGTAATAATTCATTGGAACGATTTAGACATTACAGAGGAGTATCATTATTATGATGTGGTAAATCTTCCAGAAGCTACACCTTCTGTAGGTGGCAAGTTCTTGAACTGGTATTATATGAATGATACTGAAAAGGTTGTATATAATGGTGGTCAAACCTTTGCATCAGGCTCAACTGTTGAGATGATGCCAGAATATCAAGCAGCAAATGTAACAATCACATTAATGAATGGTGATGTAGAATTTGATGTAATTAAAGATTTTGTAGAGCCAGGTTCAACGGGTATTACAGCTCCTACAAGAACTCCTGAGGCTCCTGCAAACCATAAATTTGATTATTGGTATGAAACAGATGATACTACTCCATTTGATTGGTCAAGTGTAGCAGCAGGAGATGAAAAAACTTTATATGCTAAATTTAGCGAAATTCAAACTGTAGTTGATAGTGTTGCAAAAGATGTAGATGTAACTACTGATTCTCACACTTTAAATCTAACGAGTGAAAAGAACTATTTTACAGTTACCTCAAAAGGAAATTTCAAATATGCTAAAACTGGAGTTACGGGATATGCTAGTGCACAAATAGGAACTTCAAATGGTGGTCGTTCAGTCATAGTTACTGCATCAGAAAATGTTATGACAATTACTTTAACTATTTACATTGGATTAGGAACTAGTTCAAGTGTTAATAATGGTGGTCAAGCAACAGTTTCTTTCTCAAATGGAACTGAGGACAAAATAGTAACTGTAAAAGCTGCAGAGGCTTATGGTATAGAAGTGACATTAAAAGGTGGAGAATCCGTGACAGTGTCTGATACCGTTGGTGCAACAAAGCATCGTATTGCATTCCTTAAAGTTGATGCAGTAGTTACGCCTAAAGCATAAAAATTAAACAAATTTATTAGTATTTTAAAGGAATGACCATATGATCAAGGCATTCCTTTAAATGCTATATTATAAGAAAGAGGGAAAAATATGAAGAGAAAGAGGTATTTTTTAGGGATTCTACTTTTGGTTTTATCCTTTTGCTTATTTACAGCATGTAGTGCAAAGGATAAAGACAAAGATAAAGACGATCCAGATACACCTGTCATATATGAATATGTAGTATCCTTTGACACTTTAGGCGGCAACACAATTGCTAGTAAAACAGTCAAAGAAGGAAATAAAGTAGAAAAACCTACTGATCCAGTAAAAAGTGGATACACGTTTACGGGTTGGTATAAAAATATAAGTTGTACAGAGAGATTTGAGTTTGATACAGCAATTCGCTCAAATACAACTTTGTATGCAGGATGGCTTGCCGCAAGCCATGTAGTAAGTTTTGAAAGTAATGGGGGTAGTTCTGTAGCTTCTATTACTATTGAACATGGGAAGCATTGTCCTAGACCAGAAAATCCAACAAGAAGTGGATACAATTTTGTGGGTTGGTTTAAAGATGCAGATTGTACGATTCCATGTGATTTTATTAATGGAGTTATCATTTCGGATTTAACTTGTTATGCAAAATGGACTTCTAAATCTGTAGATCCAAATCATTTAACAGTAGAATTTAACTCTAAAGGTGGATCTTTAGTAGCAGATATTACAGATATTGTTTCTGGAAGTAAAATTCAAAAGCCAGAAGATCCTGTAAGAAAAGGATATACATTTGTCGGTTGGTTTAAAAATGAAGATGGAACATTAGCCGATAAATTTGATTTTGATAATGAGCCAATTGTAGAAAGTATGACTTTAATGGCTGTTTGGAGTCCTGTTCTTGTAACGATTACTTTAAAAGATTCCTTATCTAAAGCAACGATTGGAACAGTATCTACAAAATATGAACAATTGCTTGAGCAGCCAGAAGATCCAGTAAAAAGCGGATATAAATTTGTTGGTTGGTCAAAAAAAGAAAGTGAATACGATCCTTTTGATTTTAATAATGATTTGATAACAGATGTATTGACATTATATGCATTCTTTACAGTTGATTCTACTACTCCTGTGATTACTTATACTGTAGAATTCAAGAATGGTAATACAGTGTATGATACAAAAACTGTTCAAGCTGGATTTAGAGTTGAACAGCCTTCTACTCCAACAAATGCAGATAAAAAGTTTACAGGGTGGTATACAGATCCAGATTGTAAGGCTTCTTCAAAATTTGATTTTAATACTGTTGTTTCAAAAAATTTAACTTTATATGCTGGATGGACAGATTCATCTGTTGGACCAGTAAATGAATTTATTGTTAAGTTTAATACAGATGGTGGTACAACAGTTGTAGATCAAAAGATTTTAGCTAATGGAAAAGTTACCCAACCAGAAGATCCAATTAAATATGGTTATGATTTTGTCGGATGGTATGAAACAGGCAGCAGTACAGCCTATGATTTTGATAAGGTCGTTGATCATTCCTTTACTCTTGTTGCAAAATGGGAAAAGAATGATCAACAAGATGATGTGATTACAACATTTAATTTTGCTGGCTTTAATACATTGGCATCTAGTAATTTAGATTCCTCTTCAGGTAAAACAAATAAGGATTTAACGATTGATCAGTTTAAAGTTTTAATGGGGGTAAAAACTACAGCAACAACATTAAATACGCAAGGAAAGAATGTTGAATTCCCATTAACAGGTAAGATTACGAATAGTATCAAAGTTGTAGGATCTGGTGGTTCAACAAATAATACAACAACTGTAACTTTAATGAAGTGGAATGGTACAGAGTATGTAAAATTTGCTGATTTGGGTTCTACTGGAAATAAAGTATCAAAAGTATTTGAAATTGCGGATTTAGAGGCAGGGTTATACCGGCTAGATACGGATAAGTCTTTAGTAATTACAGTATTTACACTGACTGAAATTAATAAAGAAGCTGCAGTAAATACGTATACGATTACATTTAATAGTTTGAAAGGATCCACTGTTGAATCTCAAGTTATTGCTGAAGGAAAACTTGTTCAAAAACCTATTGATCCAGTTCGTGAGGGATATGATTTTAAGGGTTGGTATTTAGATCCAGGATGTAACACGAGGTATGATTTTTCAACTCCTGTAACTAAGGATTTGGAATTATATGCTTTATGGGAAGAGGCTGCAATTCCAGATGATGTAACAAAGTATGTAGTACATTTTGTTACTGGATTTGATGCAACACTTCCTGATAAGGAAGTTGCTGAAGGAAGAGGGTTTATTGCCCCTGAGATTTCTCGAGTTGGGTATACGCTAGAAGGCTGGTATACAGATACAACGTTTACGCATGTATATAATTTTTCAACTCCTGTGACTAAGGATTTAACTCTTTATGCTCATTGGGCAGTTGCAGAATATAAGGTTACTTTAGTAGGAACAACTGATTTTGTAATGGTAACTCATGGTCAAAAGGTGCCTACTTTATCAGCCCCATCTAAAATCGGGTATACGTTTGGAGGCTGGTATACAGACAATTCTTATCGTGAACCATTTGATTTTAATACTATCATTACAGGTCCAATTTCTATTTTTGCAAAATGGGTAAAGAACGATTCAGGAAATGATGAATTGGATACTGGCGAACTTGAAGGTGGAGAAGGAGAAATCGGTCAAGTTGGTGCTGTACAAATCGTTGATGTTGTTGGCCAAGTGGAGGCAGCCTTTATTACATTTAAGAAAGTATCTACAGCTTCAAGTATAAATGATTATACTATAACACTTCGGAATACTGAAAGTGCTTCAGCTCAGGTATTAGATGAGAAGAATTTATATATTAGAGAATATAATGGGTTATTACGTGCAGATCTTATGGGATTACCTGCAGGAACCTATGAAGCAGTTCTTACACCGAAAGACAATACAACCGCAGCTCCATCTAGTTGTGTATTTAAAGTAGGAGCTTATGATCGTTCTGGGTATGCTCACTTTAATTTTACAGAAGGTGTTGGTGCTTATCATGATGATGGCTCTTTAAAAGAAAATGCGATTGTGTTATATGTAACAGATGAAAATAAAAATACAATTGAATTATCTTATAAGGGAACGACTGTTCGAGGAATTGGAAATATTTTAAATTCTGTTGGTGCTGATGTAGGAACAGGCTCAGCTGCAAATGGCGGTACTGCAAATACAAATCAAGGAATTATTAAAAAACTAGCAGAGGATAATATTCCTTTGGTTGTTCGTTTTGTTGGATGTGTAACAGATTCAGGTTTAAAAAAGAAAGATACTTTTGATGCAAGTAGTACACCATTAATTGATGGATTAACAATTTATGATTCTACTGGAAACGGTGGTACTGCTGGAGATAATGGTCATATGGCTCGTATGAAATCAGGTAAGGATGTAACACTAGAGGGTCTAGGAGAAGATGCAGTGATTGATGGATGGGGATTCCATTTTATGGCTGAGAGTTCTAGTCCTACTTTAGGGAAGAGTTTTGAGGTTCGTAATTTGACTTTCATTAATACACCTGAAGATGCGATTGGTATGGAAGGTGTTCAGGCTTCTAAGAATGCAACTTCTACTTTAACTGCAAGTGTGGAAAGATGTTGGATTCATAATAATGAATTTTATGGTCCAAAAATTACAAGTCCAGCTGAAGGCGATAAGAGTGAGGGAGATGGTTCTTGTGATTTTAAGAGAGGTCAATACTTTACTTGTAGCTATAATTATTTTGAGGGATGCCATAAGACAAATTTAGTTGGTTCTGCTGATTACTCTTTACAATTTAATTTAACTTACCATCATAATTATTGGAAGTTATGTAAGGCAAGAGGTCCTTTAACTCGTAGAGCTAATGTTCATATGTACAATAATGTTTTTGAAGGACAAACCGATTATGCCATGAATACACGTGCAGATGCTTATATTTATTCTGAGTATAATTTATTCTATATGTGTAAGAGTCCTCATGGTGTTGAAGGTGGTGCGATAAAGAGTTATCATGATTCTATATCTAGTGCACTTTATAACAAGGGTTCAGCAGCTACAGCTGTAACAGATAAGACACAAAAGGTGTCTAACAATTGTAAATTTATTGCTGAAAATATCGATTATAGTTCATTTGATACGGATTCTAAGTTATCTTATATTCCAGATAATAAATATATGCTTCAAACAAACGTAACAGATGCAAGAAAAGTCATTGCGGCAGTTGGTGGAGTTAGAAAAGATTCCTCTATATCCGCAAAAGATATTACAATGGCTCAATTATCATATAAACCTAGTTCTGTAACACCAGTTAAAGTTACTACATATCCTACGACATTAACTCCTGCAAAATTGAGTAAGACAGTATATGCATTTACAGTAGATAAATCAGCAACTATTACTGTTTCATATCCTAGTGATTCATTTGCTACGACAGGGGTTTTAGTAAATGAAGCAGGGGAATGCTTATTGACAGCCAGTGGTAGTGTTGTAGTTAAACCTGGTACATATATGATTCAACCAGTGAATTTCCAACCAGGAGATAGTTTAAATTTAACTTCAGGAACATTTAAAGATTTAAATGTAAATTCCATTCAAATTGAAGAATATAAATCTGATGAATTTGATCAACAATTGATTGATGATTATGATACAAAGGCTGCAGCAATTCCAGCAACAATCACTTACTCAAATGAATGCTATAAAGCATTATTAGCAGCAAGACTTGCTTATGAACTATTAAGTGCCGACTTGAAAGAAAGAGTAACGATTCCTTATGAGAGAGTTACAACTGCAAGAGAACAATATATTGCTTTAGGAAAAGAACATGTGGAAGGTTTAATTAATGCAATCGGTACTGTGAATAAAGATAGTGGTGGAAATATTGCTGCTGCTCGAAGTGCTTATGAGAATTTAAAAACGATTGTTCCTGCAATTGTAATTTCTAACTATGCTGTTTTAACAGCAGCAGAACAAGCATTCAAGAGTTTTGCAGTTGAGTCTTGTATTGAAAAAATTAATGCAATCGGTACAGTAACTCTTGCATCAGGAGATGCAATTCAGGCAGCAAGAAATGAATTTAATGGTTTAAATGATGAGCAAATCCCATTAATTACAAACTATCAAGTTCTTGTAAATGCAGAACAACAATATGCAAGTTTACTTGCTGTCCAAAATGTTATTGAATTATTAGATGATGTAAATTTAACAGATTTAAATTCTGTAAAAACAACTATGACTGCTTATAATGCATTAACCGCAAGTGAAAAGGCACAAATTCCTAATGTAAAGCTATCTGATGTTAAGGTTGCTTATGCAAGTTTATTGATTGATTCTATTGGAACAGTATCCACTACTTCAGGTGTAGTGATTAAAGAAGCAGAGGCAGTTTATAATGCATTAGATGCAACTGAAAAAGCAAAAGTAACAAATTATGCAAAATTAGTTGCTGCTAAAGAAGCATACACAGAGTTATTGAATCGTCAGGTAGAGTGTACCTTTACTGGAGGAGCTCCTTCAAATTCTATTGTTTCCGTGAGTGGTGGTTCTGCAAAGAATGCAAGTGCAACGATTGCCGGTAAAACTTATCCAAGTGGAGTTAAAGTTAATTCTAAGGTTACAATCTCTTTTACAACTGAGGTTGCTAGGAAATTAGTATTACATATTGCTTCTGGTGGATCTTTAGGATTAGATGGAAAACAATATACAGATAGTGATAATGATGGAGTGATTGAAATAGATCTTCCTGCAGGTTCTCATGAAATTAAGAAAAATGGAACAGAAACTGCATTGTATGCTCTATATCTTCAATAAGAATGTAGGTAATAAAAATGAAAAAAAGATATTTAATGATAGCAGGGTTAGCTTTAACTGCCCTGCTCGGCTTTACCGCCTGTAAAGCGGATCCAGAAGATCCAAAAAAAGAACCCTCAATTGTTGAACCAATTGAAACTTTTGAAGTTGTTTTCGACAGTAATGGGGGAACGAGTGTTTTATCTCAATGGGTTTCTAAGGATAATAAGGTTGCTGAACCTTCAGAGCCAATGAAAGAAAACTATATTTTTGCTGGTTGGTATAAAGACAAAGAATGTAAAGAACAATTTGACTTTTCAAGCAAGGTTACAAAAAAAATGACCCTTTATGCAAAATGGGAAGAAATTGGAGAACTTTACTTTTTAAGTTTTAACACAAATGGACATGGGAAACATCCAAATACAGTTGAAGCAAATAAAATTAATACTTTACCAGAAATCACCGATGAAGGATACACATTTATTGGATGGTACTATGATAAAGAACTTACAAAGAAAGTAAATATTGGAGATACAGTAACGGAAAATAAAACTGTATATGCAAAATGGGAAGTGAAAAAATTTACTGTCCACTTTAATTCTAATGGAGGAACAGAAATTGCTTCTCAAACTATAGAATATGGAAAGCATTGTCCTAGACCTTCTAATCCAACAAAAGAGAATTATATCTTTGCTGGTTGGTATAAGGATCAAAACTTTACGCTTCCATGTGATTTTATCAATGGAATTATTATTTCTGAGGTAACCTGCTATGCGAAATGGATTCCACAGGCATCTGAGGGAGATACATTGACAGTTGAATTTAATTCTAAGCTAGGGTCTAAGGTTGAGGCAATTACAGGAATAGTTCCTGGTTCTACAATTAAAGAGCCAACTGCTCCAACAAGAAAAGGATATACTTTTGCTGGTTGGTACAAAAATATAGATGGAACTTTAACAATTCCATTTGATTTTGAACATGATGTTGTAACAGAGAATATGATTCTTTTAGCAAAATGGACTCCAAATGTGATTACAGTAACTTTAAGAGATTCGGTAACTGATGAAATTATCGATCGTATTGATGGAAGTTATGAACAATTCTTATCCATACCATCAACTCCAACAGAAAAAGAGAACTATCGTTTTGTAGGCTGGTCTATTCAAAAGACAAGTTTTGTTGAATTTAACTTTGCTTCTTTATTAACGACAGATATGACATTATATGCATATTATGAAGCAGTTTCCCCAAATCAAACTTTTGAAGTTCAGTTTATATCAGTAGGAACTACAGTTTATTTGGCAGTCAATGTAAAATTGAATGAAAAAGTCAATGCTCCTACGACAAATCCAACTCGTAGTGGCTATACATTTGGAGGTTGGTCAACAAGTGCTACAAGTTATACTCCATTTGATTTTGCAAATAAAAAGATAACTTCAGATACTACAATTTATGCTTATTGGATCAAGAATGATGAACCTATAGAAGAAAAATATACAATTACTTTTTATAGTAGTAATGGGGTAGTTTTTAAAACGGAAACGGTATTAAAAAATGAGCAGACAATGGAACCTACCCCTGCTCCTAAAAAGGATGGGTATACGTTTGAGGGGTGGTATACAGATTTAGACTATAGTACGAAATATAATTTCTCTTCCCCTGTAACTAAGGATTTGAAATTATATGCAAAATGGGAAGAAGCAGCCACTCAAGAAGATGTAGTAACTCCATTTGATTTTGCTAAGTTTAATACGGAGGCAAGCTCTCATTTGACTTCTGGAAAAACAAATATAGATATAACAATAGATAAATTTACTGTTGGAAAAGGAGTTAAAAGTGAAGCTACCCTCTTAAATACACAAGGAAAAGCAATTTCATTTACATTGAATGGTACAATTACAAATTCGATTAAGTTGGTGGGTACAGGTGCTTCCACTTCAAGTGATACCATTGTTAAATTATTAAAGAAAAATGGTTCTTCTTACGTGGAAGTAAAAACCTTAGGTACAGTGGCAAATGGAGTTGCATTGAATGCTATAGAAACGAATTTAGAGGCTGGGGCTTATCAAATTACAACCAGTGTTTCCTTTAAAATTACAGAATTTGTTTTAACAGAAAGCAGTAAACCTGTAGCTCCTACATCATTTACTGTATCCTTTGATACTTTAGGTGGTTCGGTAGTAGCTGCTAAGGAAGTAGAAAGTGGTTCAGTATTACAGGAACCAACTGCTCCAACAAAGGATGGATATGAATTTAAAGGTTGGTTTACAGATCAAGCATATACTACGGCGTTTAATTTTACAACACCAATAAAAGCAGATATGACTCTTTATGCAAAATGGGAGGAAGAAGTTATTCCACCAGATGCAACAACATATACTGTATCCTTTGTGACAAATTGTTTGACAACTTTGGAAGACAAAATTGTTCGAGAAGGAAGAGCCATTTCTGAACCAGCATCCCTTACAAAAGAAGATCATAAATTTGGGGGTTGGTTTACAGATGCAGAATGTAAGAATGCTTATAATTTTGCCAGCCCAGTTACTTCTAATTTAACTTTATATGCAAAGTGGATTGAAGTTGTAACTTATACAGTAACATTTAATATAAATGGTTATGGAGATCAGCCAGCAGCGTTAACAAAAGTTACTGAATTACCTGAATTACCAAAATTAATCTCTTCTGAACGTAGTTTTGGAGGTTGGTATTATGATTCTTCTTGTACAGATAAGGCTTTTGCTGGAGATGTACTAGAATCTAATGTAACATTATACGCAAAATGGAATGATAAATCTATTGTAGAAGTTATTACAGCAGAAGGCCATTTAGAAACTGCATACCTTGAGTGGAAGGAACTAGATGGATCAAAAGATTATAATGTTTATTATAAAAAATCAACTGAAACTGATGGCAAATATGTAGCCTTAGATAAAATGTTAATTCGTGAATATCCAAATAAATATCGAGCAGATGTTTTAGGTTTAGCAGCAGGAAAATATACTTTAAAGGTAGTTCCAGTTGTCGGAAGTGATGAAGATGGAACCGCGGCTGCAATCGAAGATGTTATTGTTTTAGCTCAAGATAGAAGTGGATTTGCCTTCTCCAAAAGTTCACCTTTAAAAACGGGATCTGGTGCATATAATGAAGATGGAACATTACGTGCTGGAGCACAAGTGATTTATGTAACTGCAAAGAATGCAAAAACGGTTACTGCTCAAATTACAAATGGTGGTACTACAACAACAATATCAGGGTTCCAATCAATCTTAGATGCAAAACAAAAGAAAGGAAATACCGATATTTTAGATTTCCGAATCATTGGCGAAATCAAAAAATCTGATTTAGATCATATAACGAGTAGTTCAGAGGGAATTCAAATCAAAGGTGCAGCCAATTATCAAGATATGAGTATTACAATTGAGGGTGTTGGAGAGGATGCAACATTTAATGGCTTTGGGTTCTTAATTCGTAATTGTGGAAATGTGGAAATGAAGAATTTTGGTATTGTCAACTTTATGGATGATGGTATTTCTGTAGATACAAACAATTGTAATTTATGGATTCACAATGTTGATTTCTTTTATGGATCTGTTGGGGGAGATGCCGATCAAGCAAAAGGAGATGGATCTTTAGATATTAAAGGTCATTCTAGATATATTACAGCATCTTATAATCATTTCTGGGATTCAGGGAAATGTAATTTAATGGGTATGAAGAGTGAATCTACAGAGGACTATATTACATATCATCACAATTGGTATGATCACTCAGATTCTCGTCATCCAAGAATCCGTACATGCAGTGTCCATGTATACAATAATTATTTTGATGGAAATTCAAAATATGGAGTTGGTGTCACTATGGGAGCATCTGCATTTGTTGAAAACAATTATTTTAGAAATTGTCATAATCCAATGCTAAGTTCTAAACAAGGAACAGATGCGTTAGGGGATGGAACTTTCTCTGGAGAAAATGGTGGTATAATTAAAGCATATGGGAATTATATTGAAGGTGGAAATCCAACAATATACTATAGTCAAAATAATACTAGTTTTGATGCTTATCTTGCTTCATCTAGAGATGAGATAGTTCCAAATACAGTACAAACATTATCTGGCGGTACAACTTATAATAATTTTGATACAGCATCAGATTTCTATACGTATACTGTGGATACTGCAGAAACAGCAAAAACAAATGTTATGAAATATGCTGGTAGAATTAACAATGGAGATTTACAATTTGTCTTTGATAATGCAAAAGAAGATACAAACTATGCAGTAATTCCTGAATTAAAACAAATGGTGGTTTCATACCATACAACACTTGTTCGAGTTCTAGGAGAAAAATAATAAAGAATAGCGTGCCTTTTCGCACGCTATTTTTTTTAGCAGAAGAAATTTTTCAAATTTATAATAAAAATCAAATATAAGCAAATCTATATTTTGAAAATGTTTTTGACAAATTGTTTAAAAAGTAGTGTGCGAATTTAAAATTGTGATATAATTCTACTGTAAGATTGGCAGGTGTAAAAATGGAAAAAACAACATTATGCTATATATGTAAGGATGGAAAAGTTTTATTGCTATATCGAAATAAGAAGCAGCAGGATTTGAATCAAGGAAAGTGGATTGGAATCGGTGGACATTTCTTGGAAGGAGAATCTGAAGAAGAATGTTTGCTTAGAGAGGTATATGAGGAAACTGGATTGATATTAACTAGTTATAAACTTATGGGCAAATTAAATTTTTATATTGATGAGATAGAGGAAATATGCTTTCTTTACAAAGCATACGATTTTAAAGGAAAAGAAAAAGAATGCAATGAAGGAACACTTGTGTGGATGGAGGAACAGAAAATTTTTAATTTACCCTTATGGGAAGGAGATCCTCTTTTTTTGAAAAAACTTTTAAATGAAGAGGACTATTTTGAAATGTCACTCGTATATAAACAAGATAGATTAATGGAATGGAGAATAGAAGATGACCTATCACAACCTAATTCAAATTGCTGAACAAATGGCGATCGAAAAAGATAAAGAAGAAAGTGCAGCAGTATTATTGTTAGAGCATGTTACTCAGTTGGAATCCAACGCTTTATATCTTAAGATGCATGAGGAGGTAGAAGCAGATATCTATAATACTTTTATGGCAATTTTTCAAAAATACTTAAATGAAAATAAACCAATTCAATATTTAATTGGTTATTGTTGTTTTTATGGATATGATTTCATAGTTAATGAGCATGTGTTAATCCCTCGATTTGAAACTGAAGAACTTGTAGAAAATATATTATATCGCTATGATCAATATTTTAAAAATCAACAGGTCGATGTATGTGATCTTGCTACAGGGTCTGGATGTATCGCTATATCATTAGCATTAGAAGAGCCGAATATGCATGTTGTTGCTACAGACATTTCTAAGGAGGCTTTGGAAGTTGCCGAAGAAAACAATAAAGCTTTAGGTGCTTCAGTCCAATTTTTAGAAGGAGATATGCTTGAACCACTTCAAAATAAAACTTTTGATATCTTTGTTTCAAATCCACCCTATATTCCTGAGGATGAGGAAGTGATGGCTTTGGTTAAAGATAACGAACCAGATATTGCTTTATTTGGTGGTAAGGATGGAATGAAATTCTATCGAATTATTTTAAGTGGTTTACGTCCTTTATTAAAAGAAAAGGCTTTAATTTGCTTTGAACATGGATATGATAAAAAAGAAGAAATGATTGCCTTAGCAAAACATTATTTTCCTCAATCTAAAATAGAAGTATTGAAGGATTTAGAGGGGAAAGATCGAATGACATTTATTTATGTAGGTGATTTTAATGAGTAAAGTAATTATATTTCCAACCGATACGGTTTATGGTATAGGGTGTCCGATTTTTGATTTGGAAGGAATTGATTTGATCTATAATCTCAAGCATAGAAGCAAAGATAAACCTTTAGCATGCCTTTGTTATGATCTTAAACAAATAGAATCAATCGCGATTTTAAATGAAAGAGCCATTGCTTTAATAGAAGCATTTTTACCAGGTCCATTGACATTAATATTAAAAACGAAGCCTCATGTAAAAACAAAAATAGGATATGAAACGATTGGAGTGAGAATTCCGAATCATCCAGTTGCCCTACAGATATTACAAGAAAACGGACCAATGCTAACCACCTCTGTAAATGAAAGTGGAGCAGTTCCGCTAAATACGTATGAAGAAATTAAAGTTGCGTTTGGTCCATTTGTAAAAGATATCTTTGAAAATCATTATCCATCCTCAAATATTTCCTCTACTGTTGTGTCTTTAAAAGATGATGAACTTCATGTTTTAAGAGAAGGATCAATTACAATGGAACAGATGAAAAATATAATTCATGTATAAAGAAGTTCCCCCTAGGGTATGATATGTCTATAGGGGGAATTTTATTATGAGAAAGCTACTTTTTATCGGAATCCTTTTCGTAGGAATTCTAGTTGCCTTTATGAATATAAAAGAAGAACAAAAAGAAATTCGAGTACGAGTTATACCCAATAGCGATCAAGCATATGATTTAAAGGTTAAAGAACAAGCAAAAGAATTAACAACGTTGTATCTAAAGGAAGCCTACCATGTAGAGTATACGACCTATGAAAACAATATTAGAAATACAATGAATCAATTTGAACAGGTATTAAAAAAAGAGTTAAAACAGCCTGTGGAAGTTAGTCTTAGTAATCATACCTTATATAATAAAACATATAATAATAGTGCAGTTAAAAATACTTCAGAATTAACTTTTTATGTAGTACTTGGTCGCGGTGAAGGGTCAAACTGGTGGGGAACAGTATATCCAGAGTTTCTTTTAGTTAGTAGTAGTGAAGAAGTTCATTATGAAAGTTTAATTTTAAGTATTTTTAATAAAATAAAAGGAGAATAAAATGATTAGAGTTGAAAAAATCAACAAAGATATTTTCCCAAATGCGATTGAATTTTTAACCTCTGTGCCTTCAATTGAAACAATTGATGAAAATATTTTAAATAATGCGTGTTTGGCTTTTGATGAGAATAAAATTGTTGGTTGTATTTCTTTTGAGGAGTTTTCAGATAAAGGATTAATCCGTTATTTTGTTTTTAAAAAAGTTTTATCTATTGAATATTTAGAACAGCTTTTAAAGTGTTTAGAAGAAAATGCGATTCAACAAGGGATTCACATGCTTGTATGCATTGCCGAGTGTAGTCAAATTGAAGAACTATTTTCATCTTTAAATTTTAAAATTTTAGAACAGAAATCCATTTTTATTAATGAAGAAAATATCACAAAAACAAATTTTAAAAATGCTTTATTTTTAAATAAGGTTTTAGTGTAAGTCTTGTAAAAGAACTAGTGTTTTTGTATAATATAAGTAAACACTAGGAGGATATACACTATGTATCAAATTATAGATCGTTACATTGAAAAGCTAATGACTTCTAAGCCGGATATGCCATTATGGAACATTGAGGCAATTAAGCAGGGAAAAAAACCAGCTTGGAATTATATTGATGGCTGTATGATGGTTTCACTTTTAGAATTATATAAAACAACAAAGGATGAAAAGTATTTAACTTTTGTAAAAAACTTTGTGGATTATTATGTTCATGAAGATGGAACTATTTTGGGATATGATAAAGAAAAATATTCTACAGATGATGTTTCTGAAACTAGAATTTTATTTGATTTATATGAATATACAAAAGAAGAAAAATATTCTAAAGCCATTGAAAATGTATATGAGCAAATTAAAACACATCCAAGAACAAAAGAAGGAAACTTTTGGCATAAAAAAATCTATCCAAATCAAGTTTGGTTAGATGGATTATATATGATGCAACCATTTTACACTCGATATGAAACATTAAGAAATAAAATGCAAAACTATGCAGATATAGTTAAGCAGTATAAAAATGTTTATCGGCTTATGCGAGATGCTAAGACTGGCCTATACTATCACGGGTATGATAGTGAACGTGTGATGTTTTGGGCGGATTCAAAAACAGGCTTATCTAAGAATTTTTGGTTAAGATCAATTGGATGGTTTACGGTTTCTTTAATTGATGTTTATGAATATATGAACGAACAAATGTATGATGAATATCATACCATTAAAGAAATTTTTAAGGAAACGGTAGATAGCATCTTAAAATTCCAAGATGCTGAGTCTAAGATGTTTTATCAGGTTCCTAATTTGCCTGGAAAAGAAGATAATTATTTAGAAACTTCTGGTTCCTCTATGATTGCTTATGCAATATTAAAGGGCGTTCGATTAAAGGCATTGCCTGAGCGTTATCAAACCATTGGACTTGATATCTTTAATGGAATCTGTAAGACATATTTAACTGTTAAAAATGATGATTTAAATTTAGGTGGTATTTGTTTAGTTGCTGGCCTTGGACCAGAAAATAATTTAAGACGTGATGGTACATATGAGTATTATATGTCAGAGCCCATCGTTGAAAATGATGCAAAGGGTGTAGGTCCATTCATTATGGCCTATACTGAGGTCAAACGTTTGAATTAATGAAATTAAAAAAGATACCTTAGTATAAGGTGTCTTTTCTTTTGAGGAAAGGAATTATAGATAGAGGCATCTATTCAAATATAAATAGGAAAAGAGGAAAAATTATGATTAGAATTGGAATATGTGGCTATGGAAATTTAGGAAGAGGTGTAGAAATTGCTGTCCAAAAGGCGGAGGATATGGCACTGATAGGAGTATTTACGAGAAGAAATCCATCAACTGTACAAACATTAGGGACTAAAGTTTATCCTATAGAGGAAGTTTTGAAATTTAAAGATCAAATTGATGTGATGATTCTTTGTGGGGGTTCAGCGACAGATTTACCTAATCAAACTCCTGAATTTGTAAAAAACTTTAATGTCGTGGATAGTTTTGATACGCATGCTCATATATATATGCATTATGCTCATGTAGATGAAATGGCTAAGAAAAGTGAAAAACTAGGTATTATTTCTACGGGATGGGATCCAGGCATGTTTTCATTAAATCGTTTATATATGGAGGCAATTCTTCCAAATGGAACAGATTATACCTTTTGGGGCAAGGGAGTAAGTCAAGGGCATAGTGATGCCATTCGCAGAATTAAAGGGGTCAAAGATGCAAGACAATATACAATACCAAAAGAAGAGGCATTGGCTCGTGTTCGGAGTGGAGAAAACCCAGTGTTGTCTACTAGAGAAAAACATTTAAGAGATTGCTATGTCGTTTTAGAAGCAGATGCAGATGCTCAATATGTAGAAGATCAAATCAAAACTATGCCAAATTATTTTGATGAATATGATACTTATGTTCATTTTATATCCCAAGCAGAATTAGACCGAAATCATAAAGGAATTCCTCATGGTGGTTTTGTAATCCGAACAGGAAATACTCAAAATGGAGTTCATCATAAAATTGAATATAGCTTAAAACTAGATTCTAATCCTGAGTTCACAGGAAGTGTAATGACTGCTTATGCACGAGCATGCTATCGCTTGAGTCAAGAGGGAAGAACTGGTGCAATGACTGTATTTGATGTTGCTCCTAAATATTTAAGTACAAAATCCTTAGAAGAACTATTGAAGCATTCATTATAACAATAAGAGTGGAGGTAGAATACTTGCTCTATCTCCACTCTTATTTTTTTGCCCTTTGCTTAGCTATATTGTTTTTCTATAATAAAAAATATAATTAACAAAAAAATATTTTTTTTATTCTTGACTTTGTCTTTTTTTTGGTGTATTATAAACAAGGTCGTTTAAAAAAATGGCCATAAGAATTTAGTCTTTGAAAACTATATATGACGAAAGAAACGAACAAGAAACAATTCTA
>CAJTXR010000004.1 GCA_910584005.1 uncultured Anaeroplasmataceae bacterium
TTTTTTCCTCCTAATAATTTGTTATTATTTAGAGAACAAGTAAAATAAAAAAACTCCTATATTTAATAAAATAAAAGGAGTTTTTTGCAATAACGAGTCGAAACTTGTCGGTCGATTTGTGTAGAAATATAAGAGAAGAATAAGGTATAATAAAATTAGAATATAACGAATCTGATCCTAGCAAATTTCTTGATTTGTTATATTCTTTTTTATAATTTTGTTTCGCAAATTATATTTTTTTAAAACAACTTTTTTACGAGTTGTACTTACTTCAGTATAGATTTCGGTTGTAGAAATTGAAGCATGTCCAAGTAATTCTTGTACAGATCTTAAATCTGCACCATTTGATAATAAGTTTGTAGCGAACGTATGCCTTAGATAATGTGGAGTTGCTGGTATTTTAATATGAGATAAATCTCTATATTTTTTAAAAATATTTTCTACTCCATATATGCTAAGAGGATTAAGATATTTATTAATAAATAAATATTCATGTGGTACTTTATATTTTTTTCTGAGAGTTATCCATTCTCTTAAGTTTTCCCATGTTTCCATACTTGATATATAAAGAAGTCTTTGTTTTCTTCCTTTACCATGAACTAGTATAATTTTTTCAGAAGAGATAATATCTTGTATTTTAATATTAGCTAATTCAGCAATACGCATTCCAGTAGAAATTAAAATATCTATAATACATAGATCTCTAGTAATTTCAAATTTAGCAAATGTGGTTTTGCTGGAAGTTTGGCAATTATATAATGTTTCAAATAATTTATTTACATCTCGTATAGATAAAGTTTTTGGAAGTCGCTTTTCCTTTTTAAATTTAAATTTTAAATTTTTAATTGGATTGGAAAGTTTGACTTCTAGCTCTAAAAAATTAAAAAACAATTTTAAAGATATAATTTTTCTTGAGATGCTAGAATCCTTATGAGTTTTACTTAGGTTTTCTATATACTGCAAAATAATAGAAGAAGTAAGCCTCTTATTATTTTGCAAATCTAAGTAGTTGAAAAAATGTGTTAAGTCTGATGAATAAGCCTTAATTGTTTTTTCGTTTAAGTTTTTTGTCAAAGACATTTTTAAAGTGAATAATTCTTTATATTTAATCAAATTCATTTTTTACCCTCCATTTTTTGATAAATATAAAAAATTATATCATTTTATGGCCGTTAATATATAAACAATTACCAGATTATTTGGCGGTATTAAATTTTTTAGTAATTTGTTTATAAAAAAATATTTTTTTAAATCTGACAAAAAATTACAAGTATAAAGATATTATCTTTATAAAATATAAAAATTAAAATAGGTCGATTTTTTATTGAAAAATTAGGACTTTATTTTAATTTTTTTTTTGCTATAATAGAGTTGCCAAAAAACCTAAAATGAAAAGGAGAAGGATTTTATGAAACCTACACTAGTTGTAATGGCTGCAGGAATGGGCAGTCGATTTGGAGGATTAAAACAAGCTGAACCTGTGACAGAGGATGGAAAAGGGATTTTAGATTTTTCTGTTTATGACGCAAAAAAAGCAGGATTTGGAAAAGTAATATTTATTATTCGAGAGGATATGGAATCGGATTTTAAAAATTTAATTGGTAATCGTATAGCTAAAACAATTTCCGTGGAATATGTTTATCAAGATATGTCCAATCTTCCAGCTGGAAGAACAAAACCATTTGGAACAGGACATGCAATTTACTGCTGTAAGGATATTGTTAAAGAGCCTTTTGCTATCATAAATGCAGATGATTATTATGGACAAAATGCTTTTTATGAAATTGGCAAGCATTTGGCTCATGCCAAAAAAGGGGAATATGCAATGACCGCTTATATGCTAGAAAATACATTAAGTAAAAATGGTACTGTTTCTCGTGGAGTTTGTGAAGTAGAAAATGGATATTTAAAGCAAGTAACAGAATACACTAAAATTGCGGCCGATTGCAGTTATGATTTCAATGGAAGAAAAGCCATTTTACCTGGCTCAACGCCTGTATCTATGAACTTATGGGGATTAACACCAGACATTTTTACTTATATTGTGAAGGATTATCAGGATTTTTTAGCTAATGCAGATTTAATGAAAGATGAATTTTTTATACCTACTGTTATTTCAAACGCCGTTCATCAAAAGAAAGCTACTGTACAAGTCTATAAAAACATGGACAAATGGTATGGGATTACATATCGAGAGGATTTGGCTGAAATAAAAGAAGCCATAGGAGGATATATAAAAAATGGATTATATCGTGGAATATAAGTCAATAATTGAACAATTTGCTATAGAGGGAAAAGTCTTAGATATTCACCCATATGGAGAGGGACATATCAATCAAACTTTTCTAGTTACTACAGATAAGAAAAGATATTTATTACAAAAAATGAATACTGTAGTTTTTCCAAATATTGAAAACCTAATGAAAAATATTTCTTATGTGACAGAGTATTTAAGAGGCAAAAATGTTGAAACATTGCATATTGTTCCAACTAAAACAAAGGAACTTTATTTTGAAACCGAAAATACAAATGAATATTTCCGAGTATACGATTTTATTGAAGGAACCATTACTTATCAACAGGTTTTAGATAAGCATGTATTTTATAATACAGGAAAAGCATTTGGAGAATTTCAAAATTATTTGGCAGACTTTGATGCTTCAGTTTTAGTAGAAACCATTCCAAATTTTCATAATACCATAAAACGATATACTGATTTTGAAAAAGCAGTAAAAGAAGATAAGCTGGGACGTGCAAAATCTTGTAAAACGGAAATTGATTTTTTACTTGACCATAAAAATGATTTTAGTAAAGTAGTAGATGGATTAAAAAATGGTAGCATTCCACTTAGAGTTACTCATAACGATACAAAATTAAATAATATTTTAATGGATGCAAAAACAAACGAAGCAAGAGCAGTTATTGATTTAGATACAATAATGCCAGGTTCTCTATTATACGATTTTGGGGACTCTATTCGCTTTGGTGCATCGACAGCTGCAGAAGATGAACAAGATCTATCAAAAGTACATTTTGATCTCTCATTGTTTGAGGCATACGCAAGTGGATATTGCTCGTCTGTAGCTGAAAGCATTACAAATAAAGAAATAGAGCTTTTGCCTTATAGTGCATTTTTATTAACTTGCGAATGCGGAATGCGTTTTTTAACAGATTATCTTTTAGGGGATACTTATTTTGCCACAAAGTACCCAGAGCACAATTTAGTTCGGTGTCGTACTCAATTTAAATTGGCTTCTGAGATAGAAGATAATTTAGATTTAATGAATGAAATTATTGTAAAAATTAGAAACAAATAGGCTTATATAGTACTGGAGTCCTTCTTGGACTCTTTTTTTTATTGTCGAATTTGGAGTAAAATTTCATAAATTTTTCAAAAGTGGTTGACTTGCTCCGATTAAGGTGCTATAATGTGGCTGATGTAAGTAATGTTTTTTGTTAAAAGAAAGCGTTTTCTAAATATTGTTAAAAGGGAGCTGATGGTCTTGCTAAAGATGAAAATGGTAAATCGACAAGGAAATGAGCTTTTTATAAGTCCTGCTCAAGAAAAACTTTGTTGTATTTACAACTTTGATTATCAAGATGGGGATTGGATAATCATCGATTGTGATAAAAAGGGTGGATATTACAAAATTTGCTTAGATGACACGATGGAAGAGTCCATTGTGTATGTGCCAGGAAATTTTTTCACTTATTTTATCCCAGCCAAAGATCAACGAAAAAATTATTCTCCAAAGTCCTTTTATGGAGATTGTCACATTATTCGAGTACAAGAGGCAACGAAGGAAGAAATTTATAAGAGAAGAAACTTAGCGTTTAATCCCTATGATGAGCATGAAAATGATACCTTTTATCCTCATTCCTCTGCCAATGTTGAAACAAGAAATGAATGTACTTTTGCAAGTCGAAACGCAATTGATGGATTTTATTTCAATGAATCACATGGTAATTTTCCGTTTCAAAGCTGGGGAATCAATAAAAATCCAAACGCTGAATTTAAGTTGGATTTTGGAAGAGATGTGCTAATAGATGAAATTGTATTAACTTTAAGAGCTGATTTTCCTCATGACAACTATTGGAAGTCTGCAACTTTGTGTTTTTCTGATGGAAGTGAACTCCTCATGAATTTAAAGAAAACGGCAAACAGACAATCTATTCAGTTCGAGCCTAAAAAAGTGAGCTCCATTATACTAAAGCAATTAGTTAAAGGAGAAGCACTATCTGAATTTCCAGCTTTAACTCAATTTGAAGCTTGGGGATATGAAATAAAAAAATAAAAGAAAGGAGAGCGACATGAGCAACGTTAATTTAGAAAAAATCAAACGAGAAGAATTCCTAAAAAAGCCAAACTTTACTAAAACAGATGTGAAAAAAACACTAGATAAGATTGTTAAAATCGTTGACCATATGATGTTGAAATTTCATGGTGATGTGTTTCCAAGAGCCTGTAGCAAAAATTATGTTTATGACACAGTGGGCAATTTAGAATGGGATGAAAGTAATAATGAAAGCATTTGGACAACTTCCTTTTGGACGGGCATTTTATGGTTGATGTATGAGTATACAGGGGATGAAAAGTATAAAAAAGAAGCTCAGCTACACTCAGAATCATTCCGGACAAGAATCGATAATTACTATCACAAGAATGAACAAGAAGCTGGATTAAATCATCATGATATTGGGTTTTTATATAGCATAACTACAGTAGCAGATTACAAACTCACAGGATCAAAAAAAGCACTTGAAACTTCTCTAATGGCTGCAAAATTACTTTCAAAGCGGTATATCGATACAGCAAAGATTTTACAGGCTTGGGGAGATATGAGTGATCCAGAACAGCGAGGAAGAATGATTATAGATTGTAATTTGAATATTCCATTGCTTTATTTTGCAAATCAATTTATGCCAGACGACACGTACTATCAAATGGCATACAATCATGCAAAGACTGCTAGTAAATACATTATTCGTCCTGATGCTTCAACTTTTCATACGTTCCATATGGATACAGAAACTGGAGAGCCTCGATTTGGGTCTACACATCAAGGATATTCAGATGATTCATGCTGGGCAAGAGGACAGGCATGGGGGATTATGGGCTTCCCAATTTCTTATCGATATACCAAGGACAAAGAATTTTTAGAAAAAGCCAAATGCTTAGCGAATTATTTTTTAAATCGTCTACCTAAAGATTTCATATGTAATTGGGACTTGATATTTTTAGGAGATGAGGATCAACGAGATACGAGTGCGGCTGCTGTTGCGGCTATAGGACTTTTAGAATTAATTAATCAAATGCCAAAAACAGATAAAGATAGAGAAATATATGAAAATGCTTGTTTATATATTACTCAATCCTTATGCGAAAAATATCTTGGTGAAAATAATGAAGGTATTTTGAAAAGCGGTGTTTATTTTTATCATGGCAATTTAGGTATCAATGAATATTTAATTTTTGGGGATTATTTCTTCGTTGAACTTTTAATGCGGTTATATAAAAATTGGAATTCTTATTGGTAGGAGGGTGAATATGGAACAAGAAATCTTGGAAAATAATTTAAACAATATAGATACAAGTTCTTTAGAAGAGAAGCCAATAAAAAAATCCAATACATTTATGAGCAAAGTAAAGAAATATACAAAATACAACTGGCAAATCTTTGTTTTATTTTTACCGGCATTTTTGTGGATGATTTTCTTTGTCTTTGTTCCTTTTATTTCCAATGTACTAATGTCTTTTCAAGACTATAGTGTAAGTAAAGGAATATTTGGAAGTAAATTTATTGGGTTTAAAAATTATGTAACGTTTTTCTCAATGGATGGATTTTTTTCCTTATTAGGAAATACATTGTTGCTAAATTTATTAGTTCTGGTTATCGGATTTCCTGCAGCGATACTTTTAGCAATTATGATCTATGAATCCAAAAGCAAAGTAATCAAAGGTGTTGCCCAAACAACAACTTTCTTACCATTCTTTATATCTGCAGTGGTTGTATGTAATATGACTATCGAATTTTTAAAAGCAGATACTGGAATGATTATAAATATTCTTTCTTGGTTTGGAGTTAAGAAACAAAACCTATTAGAAAATCCTCATGCATTCCGATGGATTTACGCCATTATGGAATTATGGCAGACGATTGGGTATAACTCTTTAATCTATTTAGCGGCTCTATCCGCAATTGATACATCTCTTTATGAGGCAGCATCAATGGATGGGGCAGGGAAGTTTAGACAAATCTTCCATGTAACATTACCTGGAATTGCTCCAACGATTATTATAACTTTAATTTTGAAAATAGGTAAGTTGTTGTCAATGGGGTATGAAAAGGTATTATTGCTACAAAATGTTTACAATAAACCAACATCAGAAATTATAAGCACTTATGTTTATAATGTCAGCTTGAATCCAACAGTAGGACAACCAAATTACGGATTAGCAGCAACCATTGGTTTATTTGATGCCGTTGTGGCAATTGTTCTTGTTACAGTGGTTAATAAAATTGCTAAGAAAGTATCAGATACTCAGTTATGGTAGGTGATAAGATGAAAAAAAGATTAAATTTGGACAACATTTTAGGAGTTGTGAACAATGTATTACTTGTCATTTTATCTTTAGTAATGCTTTATCCAATTCTTTATATCTTTATTACTGCCGTAAGTAATCCAGTAACTTTTACGAATGCAGTGAATAAAGGTAAATTTTTAATTGTTCCTCAAGGCTTTACTATGGATTACATTGTTGAGCATTTGAAGAATAAAGATATATGGCGTGCTTATGGAAATACCGTATTGTATACAGTGTTAGGTACGGCAATTAGTTTGTTTTTAAGTATAACTTGTGCATATGTTCTTTCAAGAAAAGGATTGAAAGTAATTAAGGTTATGACCATTGTTGTGGTGTTAACAATGTGGTTAAAGCCAGGAATGATTGCAACTTATACCAATATCCAAAGTTTAGGAATGATGGGAAATATTTTGGGAATCATGCTCCCATTTGCTTTCTCGGCCTATAATGTAATTTTATTGAGGACCTATTTTGCAGCGATTCCACAAGATATTGATGAATCTGCTCAAATAGATGGAGCCTCCCATTTTAGAATGTTAACAAGTATATATATTCCAGCAAGTGTTCCAGCAATTACAACCGTTGGGTTGTTCTATGCGATTGATCGTTGGAATGGATATTTCTGGGCAGAAATCGTCTTACAAAAAGATAAGCTGTATCCTCTTCAAGTATTAGTAAAGAAGATGTTACAAAATACGGGAGATTCAGGAAATCTTTTTGCGGGAACAGTATCTGCATTTGCATTAATTATAATCGCTATTGTACCAATTATGATCGTGTTCCCTTTCATCCAAAAATATTTTAAAAAGGGTGTCATGGTTGGTTCAGTTAAATAAAAAAATAGAAAGGAATGATAATAATGGCGAAATTCAAAAAAGTATTTTTAAGTGTTGCAATGTTATGTGGGCTTTGTGCTGTTGGTAGTCAGTTAACTACACACGCTGCAGCCGACGGATTAGTAGAAAATTTTGATTATAGTACAGAAGAAATCACAACAGGTGGAGCTTCAAACTATAATATTTATTCTAAATCTATTGTTTCAACAGAACTTGCTCAAGAAGATTCATTAGATGTTTTAAAAATATCTCATCAACCTGGGGATTTAGGATCAACTGGTGGAAAAATTGAATTTAGAGATAATGCTGCTGCATCTAGTTTATTTAATACACCTGGTTCTAGTATTGTAATAAAAGTAAAATTTAAAATGAATCAAACAGAAGATAAATCATTTAAATTGTGGTTTGGTGGTGGAGATGTAAATTCTTCAGGAAAAACTTATAACTTATTAAGAATGAGATATGACGAATTTAGATATCAAATGGGAACAGCTACAGAACAAACTGTAAAAGGTGTAGTTGTTTCAGCTAATGCTTGGCATGAAGCAACATTCGTTTTATATGAAACAGGACCTGATACACAAGATAAAGTTTTTACTTATGTAGATAATCAACTCTTTTATAGTGCAGATTTTAATACGGGGGATGATTTTAATGGAAAATTAACAGGATTTAATATTGAATGGCCTAAAGGAACTTATTCTACAGCTAGTAATATGTTCATTGATTATATCTCTGTTAAAGCATATAATGGAGCAACAGCTTCTGTTGATGCTACAAAAGAGGTTAACGTAGGAGATGAATTTAGTTTAGCTCCAACATTAACTGCAGTGGATGATAGTAAACCAGTGTCTTTACCTAATTATTCAGTTACTATTTCTGATAATACCAAATTAGAATACAATTCAACTACAAATAAATTTACAGCTTTGGCTAAAACAACAGATCCAGTAACGGTTACATTTGATTTTGCAGATGAACTAATCGAGGATAAAACAGTATCTATTGTAATTAACGAAACAACAGAACCAATTAAGGTTGCTTCTATTACCCAAAAAATATTTGAAGAAGATATTACTTTAGGTGTAGGTGAAAGTTTTAACTTAAATCATTTATTTGCTGCAAGTCCAATAACTGCAGACAATACAGAGTTAAAATTTGAAGTAATAGATGGCTTAGATTTTGTAGCTATTAGTGATCAAAATTTAACAGCTACTGCTTCTGGTACAGCAAAAATTAAAGTTTCTGCATTAGATGGAAGTAATGTTACAAAAGAAGTTAATGTTAAAGTGTTAAAAGGTGCTTATGCAGGTTTAAATAATTATGAATTGACAGACGAATATAGTGAAGCTGAAATTACTCATAATGGATTTATCAGTAAGGGGTATGGCAGTAAAACCTTCTCTCCAATTACTGTCGTAGAAGATGAAGTATTTGGAAAGGCTATTAAATTTAGTGGTGTAGGTGGTAAAGATTCTTCTGGTTCACATTTAGACAAGCATATTCCATTATCTCAGTTAAATTCAAATAAAGATTTCAAATTGACTGCATGGATTAAAATGAATGAAGAAGCAGCTGAAAAGCTATCTAGTGCTAGAATAGATTTAAAACTCTTTACCTATTATTATGAAAATGGGCAGTATGACTATGGAAATGCTGCACCTTATAGCATTACTTTACAAAATGTAAAATCAAAATTAGTCAATGGATGGGTATATGTAGAAACAGGACCTATTAATTTAGATGTTGATGCATTAGGAAAAGGATTTGAAGGAATTAAAATTGAATTAGCTACTTGGAGTACAGAAAGCGGAGTTGAATCCTATATTACTCATTTGAACTTGGTAGAACAAGAAACAGTCCAATTTGTAGATTGGTCACTTACTGATAGCAATGGTATAGCAAAAGAGGAGTACACATTAAATGTTACTAATACATTACAACTTAACGCTGTAGCAATTCCTTCAGCAGCAGCAATCAGTGCTTCTTACTCATCATCTGATGAAACTATTGCAACAGTAGATGCAAATGGATTAGTTACTATATTAAACAAAGTTGGAGATGTAACTATAACTGTTACTGTTGGTACAACCACAAAAGAGATAACGATTCATGTTACAAAATCTGCTCAAACAATTACAGTTGAAAATGAGAATTTGCAAATTAATTTAATAAATTATAATCCAATGAATTCTTATAACTTTACAGTAACGCCAGCAGATCATACAAGTGAAATCTTAGTTTCATCTGCAAATGAAGAGGTATGTACTGTTTCAATTGCAAGAGGTAAGTTATGGATTACTCCAGTTGGATATGGTACAACAACAATTACTTTAGTGGCAAAGGATAATTCTGAAGCAACAGTTACTTTTACAATTACAGTTAGAGATTTTACTGTATCTTATGATGTGCAAGGACATGGAGAAGCTCAAGATAGTAAGAGTAATGTAGTAGCCATTCCAGAACAATTACCAGAATTGACAGCAGAAGGTTGGATTTTTGGCGGTTGGTATTTAGATTCTGCTTGTACACAAAAAGCAACTGCAGGAGCATCAATTACAGCAGATACAACACTATATGCAAAATGGACAGAAAAGGCAGCAAATACATATACTATTACTTATAATACTAAGGGACATGGAGAAGCCCAAAATAGTGTAGCTAATGTAACAGCCATTCCAGAACAATTACCAGAGTTAACAGCAGAAGGTTGGACTTTTGGTGGCTGGTATACAGATGAAGCATGTACTGTAGCAGCAGTTAAGGGAGCAACAATCACAGCAGATACAACGCTTTATGCAAAATGGACAGAGGTTGTAGTTGCCACTTATACAATTACATACAATATTCAAGGACATGGTACTGCACAAGGATCTGTTTCTAATGTAACAGCATTGCCAAGTGAATTACCAGTATTAAGTGAAGAAGGATACACCTTTGATGGTTGGTATTTAGATGCAAATTGCACCCAAAAAGCAACTGCAGGAGCAACAATCACAGCAGATACAACACTTTATGCAAAGTGGACAAAAAATGCACCTAAACCTGTAACGCCAGAGCCAACTCCAAAGAAAGACAACACAGGCTTAATTGTAGGCTTAGTTGTTGGAGGCGTCGTTCTTCTTGGAGCTGCTGGTGGTTTGGCATTCTACCTTACAAAAAAGGGAAAAGCTTCAAAGAAACAAGATGTAGAAAATAAAGAATAAAGGTATGAATTGATATGAAGAAAAAAGTTATTGGTATTGGTACTTTCTTTCTTCTAGTTATCTCATTTTTCATTTGTACTGCCGTCACAATACAAAATCATTATAAAGCAGGCGGCAGTACGCCTTCTTTTTCCATTAATGCTGGACAAAGATATGATGCTTTAGCAATTTCAGGAACTTTTAAAATTCATGTTGGAGAAGAATTTTCTTTTGATAAAGAATTTATGCCTTATGTTAAGCCTGAAGAAAAAGCAACAATGAAAATTGAAATAGAAGATGAAAGTGTACTTTATTTAACAGATTATAAATTTAAAGTCATTGGATTAAAAGCAGGGGAATCTAAAATCATTGTATCCTCTGATAAATATTATTCAGAAATTACAATTCAAGTTGAATTAGAAAATTTATGTGTGAATGGTGATTTTACCAATTTAGCTATAGGAACTACATGGGAGGAAATGAATCAAACCGTTGATGGCTGGAGATTATATACAGGAAATCAAGTGGTAGATCCTCAAAATCAAATTGTAGAAATTATAGAAGAAGAAGGAAATCACGTTGTTCATTATCAGCATTTAAAAACAGCATATTCTACACTTTATAAAACCTTCAATGTAGGACCTGGACAATATTATGTCAAGGCTAGAATGAAAGGAAAAGATGTAGAAAAAGACACCTATGTCCGAATTAATAATGATAATAAAAATAAAACATTAACGGACATGGTAAAGGGTACATTTGATTGGACTGAATTTACCTCAAATGTATTTAGAATAGAGGAAAGCGATTCAAAGCCTTTAAAGATTGAATTATATTGTCCAAATAATACAGGCGAAGTATGGTTTGATGATATTGAAATTTATCGCGTAATTACACCAGATCAACTTTCTATATCTGTTGAAAATATGGCAGAAGATTTAGAAGTGGGGGAAACATTACAATTAAGATGTCATACCAATCCAGAATCTATTGTGGATTATAACTATAAATATGAAGTTCAAGATAGTGAGATTGCAGATGTTTCAGTTATTGGTGAAGTTACTGGTAAAAAAGCTGGTATCACAAAAGTTATTATTACAGATTTGATTTTTGGTTATCAAACCGAAGTCACAATTATTGTTGGAAAACGTAATGGAATTCAAGCAATTATTGATGGAGTCGATTCAATTGTAAAAGTAAAGGAAGACTCTAGTATAGCTATTCCTGTTTCAGTGGATAATACAGAACAGTTCCAAATTATTAAATATCGAAACGCAAGTTTTGGAGATTATTATATTAAAAATCATCAAATTATATATTCACCAA
This sequence comes from uncultured Anaeroplasmataceae bacterium, assembly GCA_910584005.1. Lineage (GTDB taxonomy): Bacteria > Bacillota_I > Bacilli_A > Acholeplasmatales > Anaeroplasmataceae > Pelethenecus. The sequence continues at coordinate 11,934 of CAJTXR010000004.1, forward strand.
AACGAGATGTCTTTACCTTAAATAATGAATACGACTCTTTTAAGGTAGTGGTATTTAATCAAGAAAAAGGATATCAAATATTAGAAATTACAGTTGATATTGAAGCAGTATTTGATGAATGTATAGAAACAGAATTTTGGTTAACAACACCAAAAAATAAAGGGATGATTTGGGAAACTACAGTAAATAATAACAATTATTCTGCTTGTGGTAATTATGATAATTCAAAAAAAGATTTGTTATATAATGGCGGTTATGTACAGATTACGTGTAGTGATATAGAAATTTTATATCCTCAAAAAAAGCGTTCTGAAATGACAGGTAATGAAAAAAATATCCGTGAAGCAAAAGCATTATTATATGGCAAAATTCAAGGGATACTAAAAAGTACAACGACCACTCATGGCGGAACAGTTGAACTTGTAAAGAATGGATACGCACAAGAAATTCAAGATCGGTATTATAGTTCTACAGGTAAAATCATTCATGGTATTTTATTTAACTATACCCCAAAAGAAAATTTTTATGGCTACGATACCTTTGATATCGTCATTAAAAATGGGGATGTCGAAAATACGATCACAGTTACTGTATATGTATTGCCAGATGTTGAAGATTTTAAATTTGATCAATTAAATTTAGATGGAACGTATTTATTAAGCAATGATGCTTGGTTAGAAGATGTTCGTAATGGATACAACGATAAAGACCCTTATATAACCAAATGGGTTGAATTTTATGAGAAAAATTTAGCTGGTTATACATTAAAAGGAATTCCATCAGAAGCTAGATCTGCTGTAGAGCAATTTGCAATTCTTTACCAAATTACAAATAAAAAAGAGTATGCAGAATTATGTTGGCAACAATTAGAACGTATGGTATGGGATGAAGAATGGACTGGCGATGGAAGACGTAGAGGTAGTTGGGGAGAAGACTCTAATGGTTTCTTAGATGCAGCAATGGTAACATATAGTGTTGCGTTTGCATACAACTACATTAAAGATACACTAAAGGATAACCAAAAAGAAATTATCATTAAAGCATTATATGAAGAAGGCTTTTATTATTTTGAAAATTTAAATAATGTAAATGTATTGCTACATGGAAATAACCATTGCTTGTTAATCTGTGGAAATCTTGCTTTAGCTGCGTTATCTACCTTAAGCTATCAAGGAGAAATTGAAGGAACAGTAAAAGGGAAATCCTATCATATTGATGTTCAAAAAATGTCTGCTGAAGTAGTAATCACTGCATTCCGCTTTTTACAAAACGGACTTGTTCATTATTCTGATTCTGGTGGATTCCCAGAAGGACCAGCATATTCAATTTACGCTCATCGTAATATCGTTTCTTTGCTAGCAACATTAAGAAATCTATATGGTGAAGAAAATGGTAAAATTAATTCATTTGGATTAAGTGATATAGAAGGAATTATGAATTACATCAATTATCCACTATATAGTTCTAGTCCTAACCACGAATCTTTCTATTACGCAGAAAGTGAATATTCTAATAATCAACCTGCATTACTATGGTACACACGAATTGATGAAAGTAATACAAATGCAGCAATCTTAAGTAAATTAGCAGATGATAATGAACAATACAATATTATGAGTTTACTATGGTATACTCCAGGATTGTTTGATAAGATTAATCTTCACGCAATGGAAAAGCTAGATTACTTATTAGAAGAACATGAATTAGCAACCTTCCGTTCTGCCTTTGGAGATGAAATGGCAATCTTTACAGGATTAAAAGGCGTGAACATCACAAGTGGATCTTTTGCTCATAAAAATTTAGATAGTGGTACATTTGAAATTTATGCATTAGGAGAGCGTTTCATCGGGAACTTCTGTAATGAAACATATAATATTGTCGTACCAAATGGATTTTGGGATTATGATTATCAAAGATGGACTTACTATAAGAAAAATGCTCAAGGACAAAATACACTAGTCTTTAACCCAGAAAAAAATCCTGTTCTTCAGCAGGATCCTAATGCAAATGCTCCAATCGTAAAGTTTGATTCTAATCAAAATGGAGGATATTCAATTGTTAATTTATCTGATGTTTATAAAACAGATGTACTTTCTGCTTATCGTGGACTAAAACTATTTGATAATCGAACAAAGATAATGCTTCAAGATGAATTTGAATTAAGAGATGAATCGACAATTTACTGGAGTGCTCATACAGAAGCTAAAATTGAAATTATTTCTGAAAAAGTAGCTCGTTTGATTTTAAATGGTAAAAGTTTATATGCTTATATAAATAGTGAAATTGGAAGTTTTTCAGTTATGCCTGCAACAGCACTTCCTGGAACAATCGGCGAATTCTGCAATTTAGATAATGAAGGAGTAAATAAGCTAGTTATCCGATTAGACCATGTTACTTCAGGAACTTTAAATGTTGTTTTTGTTCCAACACTAGAAGAAATTACTCAATTTGAAAACTACAAAATCACAGCTTTAAATGATTGGAGTTTAGAAAATTTAACTGCGTTACCAGATATTGCCGTTGAAAATATAACAATGAATACTGAATTTGGAGATAAATATAAGTATGTATTTAACCCTTATCAATATCAGTATGTAGTTAAACTAGATAAAACAGTCAAGGAAGTTCCTAATTTAGATGTTACATATGATAAAACAAAGTATAAAGTAACAATAGAAAAAGCAAAAACATTTAATTCTGCTACAAAAGTCATAGTAGAAGATATTGCTACTAAAGAAACAAGAACATATACCTATCGATTCCTTGTGGATACAATTATTGATGGTTATGAGGAATATACATTAATTCCTGTAGTAAATGTAGTAGGAACAACAGGGGTTGCAAATCTTATTGATGGCAACAACAAAACAACATTTACTTCTGAAAATAGAGAAGTTGTCATTTTTGAATTTGAAAAAGAAACTACAATTACGAATGTATTAATGAGGTTTTCTGGAGGATTATTAAATACATATTATTTTGATATTTATTATAGCTTAGATGGTGAAACCTGGACAACCTGTTATTTTGGTGGTCAAAGCACCAATAATATGGGAGATGAAGTATATTCCTTAGGTTTTGTTGAAGCAAAATATATGAAAATAGTATTTAACGGAAATAATCATGACGATAAAACGACACTTTCAAGAGTGGAATTTTATCATAACAATTATAAACCTCAAAAAACAAATAATGCTACTGCACTACCAATTATTTTAAGCTGTGTAGGTGGTGCTGCTATTATCACAGTTCTCGTGGTATTAACCATAATTTTAACAAAGAAAAGGAGTAAAAAAGATGAAAAAACTATTGCTAATGATTCTTCTAATGGTAACTAGTATTTTAACATTAGCATCCTGCGGTGGCGGGAATGAATTGACCATATATCTATATCAAGATAATGTAATTTATCGTTCTGATATGCCAGTTTTTCAAAAAGCAAATGAATATGCTGGAATTAAATTAACAGGTGTATTACAAAAATATGACACAAATTATGATACAATTTATAATTTACGTGGAAAAGATGCAAATTTAGTAGTAAATGATCAAGATACAATTGAAGCAACAGCTTTAAAAGATGGAATTTTTTTAGATTTAACACCATTAATCGAGCAACATGCTCCAAATTTGAAAAAATTCTTTGATGAAAATCCAGAGAAAAAAGCATGGGCAACGGCCAGTGATGGTAAAATCTATGGCGTTCCATTTTATACAGATGGAAAAACGGCTAAAGCATTCTTTGTTCGGCTAGATTGGGTAAACAAATTAGCCAAAGCGAATGCATTACCTGCTGGAGTAACGAAGGATAACCTAAATGATTTAACTGTAGATCAATTTCACGATTTATTAAAAGCATTTAAGGATAATAAAAATTTATTGACTTCATTTTCAAGTATATATCCATATTTTGATCGAGATTTGGATTTTGCAATATCTGAATTAGCTTCTTTATGGGGTGGAACAGCAGAGTACTATCTAGATCAAAATAATAAAGTTGTTTATGGTGCTATTCAAGATGAATTTAAGGTTGCGATAAAAGAAATATCAAAATGGTTTAATGAAGGATTAATTGATCCAGCTATTCTTACACCATCAAATAAAGATAAGCGTGTAGAATATTTTGCCCAAAATAGTGGTGGTGCAACTCATGATTGGATTGGTACTACCTATTCCTTTAATGATGATGTATATGCAGAAAATTTAAATCAAGATTCTAAAATAGAAGGTAAATTTGAGTTGATTTGTATTGCACCTCCAGCTCGAAAAGATGGTTCAAGATTTGAACCAACCATCCGTAAACAAATTGGTACTGTTACTGCAATTAATACATCTACAAGTGCAGAAGATCAAGTAAAATTAATCAAGTGGATCGATTATTTCTTTAGTGAAACTGGACATGAACAATTAAACTTTGGTATTGAAGGAGAACATTTTAACAAAAATGGTTCTACATATTCCTTTACAAATAAAATCTTGAATGATAAGGCAACTGCTCTTGCAAATCTTTACAATATTGGAGCTCAGCTTCAATCTCCAGGTGTACAAACCTTTGATTATGAGGAAGCATGGTTATCAGAGCCAGCAAGAACTGCAATGAATATGTATGAGTCTAATCAATACATTAATTTAAAATATAATGATTTAATTTATCCAAACATTAAACTATCTAATGCAGATTATCAAGAAATTAACGCATCTAGAAGTGCAGTTAATCAAGTATATTTAGATCAAATTAGCCAGTGGTTAAAGGGTGGACCTAATAGTGTAACAGATAGTAGCTGGAGTTCCTTTGTAACTAAGATGAAACAAGCTGGAACAGATAAAATTGTTGCTACATTACAAAATTACGTAAAATAAAAAAATTATAAGTAAGGGGATGATTTAGTGGAATTTCATAATAATAACCAAGAATGCTATTTTCTTTCTATCCAAGTAGAAAATGATTTAGAGTTAACAAAATTAAATTATGAAATTGATGGAAAGAAGAACAAAATATTTCTTTCTAACCAAGGAGATTATGCAATTTATCTAGATCATTTCTCTTCCTTATGGATAGAAGAACATAAGGAAGTTCATATGACACTTTCAAAGTGGAATGTCAAATATGAAAATGCGATAAAGCAATATCAAAATGCATTACTAAAAACGGAAACAAATTGTATTTATACAATAAGGTCTTTATATGATAAACTCCCAACGGAACCAACAGAACGACTATATCATATTTTTAAACGACTTTTAGCTTTAACAATAGAAGCTGTTAAAAAAAAGGATCAGACATTAAAAAAGTTTATCCATGAAGAATTAAACCAACTTATACAAACTCAATATTCAGGAACACAAAATTATGTAGGAAATTGGTGGGTATTTGAAATTGGTATTCCGAGATGCTTAAATGAGATGCTAATCTTATTATATTTTGATCTTCCAAAAGAAGTGATATTTACATATTTATCCATAGAAAACTTCTATCTTCCCCAAGCGGAATACGAGTATTATCGCAGGGATTACCCCAATATCCATCGTATAAAAACGAATTATGCTAATTTAGCAGATACAATTTATATTTGTTTATTGCGAAATATCCTTTTCCAAAATGAAAAAGAAATTAAACATCTTTATTCTTTACTGCCCTCATTACTCAAAATTACAGAGTCTAAGAATGGTTTTTATTTAGATGGGAGTTTTGTCTATCATGATTGTATTCCTTATAATGCATCTTATGGAGAGGTTTTACTTCATTCTATAACTAAAATTTTAGAGCTTTATTCTTTTTTAGAAGTAGATTGCAGTTCATATTATGAATCTTTATACACCATCATAGAAAAATCATATATTCCATTTTTATATCATCAAAGAGCTTTAGACTGTGTTAGAGGAAGAGCGATTAGCCGAACCAAAGGAGCAATGTATAGCTTTGAAACGATATTGAATTCTTTTCATCGACTAGCAAAACTTTTTGCAAAACAAGGGTTTTTAGATTATATTTTTAATGAAGAAATGATTTTCTATTATACGCCAAAGGTATATGCATTTAACGCAATGGATCGTTATATAAAAAGAAATCAAGACTATTTAATTGCAATTTCTGCTTATTCTAAATTTATTTCTAATTATGAAAGTATTAATGGTGAGAACCTTTTAGGTTCATATCAATCTAATTTCACTTTTGATTTGTATTACAATCAGAACCCAACTGTAAATGAAGTATTAAAGGTTCATCCTTTTTACCGCAATGGGTCGACAAATATTTTAGAACTAGAAAATCCGAATGAAACAATGGAAAATCAGATTACAGCAGGTGTGACACAAAAGAATCTTTTGAATACATGTTTTCATCAAAAAAATACTGTAGAAGGTTATTTTTCTAAATTTGTATTAGAAAATTCAATGGTAGCAGTTGGAACCAATATCCATTCTTTGAAAGAATATGTTTCTACTATATATAATTTTGAAGAAGATTATCTTTTTCATAAAAACAAAATAGAAACGGAAACATTTAAGATTATTGTGGAAGAGGCTCCTCTTATTGAAAAATTTAAAGAAGAAAGATCCTTTCATGATTTAAATTTAAATGAAGAAGATGTCAAAAAGACCTTTTCAGTCACAAGAGCTTATTATAAAAACCCTAAGCGGTATGTATATCAACTTTATCCTAAAGCAAAATGTATAGAGGATTCTTATCAATTATATACTTTAGAAAATGCACATATTATAAAGTATAAAACATATTATATGATCAATCTATTTACCAAGGATAAGGTAATATTTGAGGATATGCAGTTTCAAGGGCCTGCTTGTATGATTATTGAACAAACAGAAAATGAATATATAGTTAAAGTTGCCACAGATAGTAAAACCCCAATTTATATACAAATTAAAGGTTATGAAAATGAACAGAATTTATTCCAATTTGATGATGAATTTGAACATACCATTCATTTTAGGAGGAATACATGAAAAAGTGGAAACATGTAATTGGTATTATAATTTTTAGTATCATATGGGGTATATGGATTCCAACACATGCGGAAAAAGAAAAATTGGAGGCAACAGATTATATTCATGTGGAGGCAAATGATGTAACTAGCCAAATAAACTCTTTTCTTTTAGAGTGTAAAAAACAAAATAAGGATGCTTATTTTCAAGCAGGAATTTATAAGATTAATGGGACAATTACACTGAGAGATGGTGTTTCTTTGTTTGGGGAACAAGGCGTTGTATTTCAAGGAACGGATCAAGTATATCAAAGTTATATGCGGGATGATCAAGAAAAAGTTACAGCCATTCAGATTGAACATATCATATTTGATAATGTGACTCTTTATTTTCAAAATGCCAACTCTACAGGTATTCAGATTCACCACAATGCATTTATAAATGCTAGAAGAGTAAGCCTAGATATTGCATCTGGTCTAAGACCTGATGCTCAAAATAAAAATGGTGGAGAATCCACAGGATACTATATTTCTAAAAATTATCATAATATAACAATAACATCTAATTTATTTTTTCGAGATGAAAACAGTCTAGGTAGAGGTATTGGGCTTTATAAAACAAAAGATTCTATCATACAAGATAATTATTTTGGGGTATTAGAAGAGGTAGACCAAAGTATTGTTTCTTCAGAAACTAAAGCGTTAAAACAGGAAATTCTTGCATTAGACCTATTAGACACAACATCCAATCAAGGCTATTTTATGACAGGAATTAATATATTGAATTCGGACGTTCATACGAAGATTATAGGGAATCATTTCTCATTGAATATGGATATTACGGAAGTAGAATACGAAAATCAAAGTCAGTCTACCTTCGGATATAATAGAGATCATATCATCTATGCAAAATTATTCTCTGGATTAGAAATTGCAGGGAATTATTTTAAAGGTATGAATAAAAATCAAGATGGTGCAGTAAAATGCCGAAACGGAGAAAATTTACTCATTTATAAAAATGTATTTGAAGATTCTTTAATTTTATTATATGTGCAGAATGCTCAAACCAATTTGTATTTAAAAAACGTATTAATAAAAGAAAATATATTTTTAAATAAAGCATATACAACTCAATTAGTCCAACTTCCTTATCGTAAGCCAGACGGTTCGTCTACTACTTTAAATAAATATTTAACCATTGATTATTTAATTTTACTTAAAAATTACAATGCCAATGCAGTTATTGATTGTATCTCAATTGTATCAAATCAATTCTATTCTTGTGGACTTAAAAATGAACAAATCCGAATTGATAATACGAATTTTAAAATGCCTACCAATTTAACCATAAAAGAGAATGTAAATATATTGAATCAAGAACTTCGCTTAACAATACGAGATACATTAGGAGAAGAAAATTATGATTCAAATCAAGGTAAATCTCCAAACTATCAAAATGGAATAGAATATACATCAGTGGTCGACGAGTACCAAGAAATCAATGAAGAAGTACTCGCTTCCTGCCAAGAGATAGAATATCAAGTAATAAATAATCAAATTCAATGTGAAGCTGATTTCGTATATATTGATGGAGAACGCTATAATCAAGAAAACTTAGAAACTAAGAAAACATATTTCTTGTTTATTGCAATTCCTACTACAATAACTATAATGGTTGAAGGCGAGCCTTATCAAGTTTCTTCTCATCATTACACCGCTCAATATGTGAAGATAGAAGTGCATTACCAAATTACATTTCATACTCAAGGGCATGGAATAGAACCAGACTCAATAAAAAATACAACAAAGATTCCTTCTTCTTTACCAACCCTTTCTGAAAAGGGGTATCGCTTTGAAGGCTGGTATATGGATCCGGCTTGCACAATTGAGGTAGTTAAAGAAACCCCAATTACAGAAGATATAACGTTATATGCCAAATGGGTAGAACTTCCAACACCAGTAGAGAAATATAGTGTAACATATAACAAGAAGGGACATGGAGCAGATCCTATAGCTTTAACAGATGTTACAGCATTACCAACAGAACTTCCAGTATTAAGCGAAGAAGGCTGGACATTTGGTGGTTGGTATTATGATGATGTATGTACAAAGAAAGCTACTGCTTTAGATGCGATAACAAAAGATACAACGCTATATGCCAAGTGGATTGAAAATAGAAAGTATACAATTATTTTTCAAATTATTGATGATCAGATTTTGACTAAACTTCAAGTAGAGGAGGGAAAACGAATTCCTTCTTTAGTTGATCCTGAAAAAAAAGGATATCGCTTTGAAGGTTGGTATCTTGAGGCAAAATGTGATACTCTATGGGATTTTGAAAAAAATTTAGTAACTGAGGATTTAATTTTATATGGGAAATGGGTAAAAACCATATTTACAATTACTTATCAAACCAATGGAATAGGAGCTTGCCCATCCATTACAGGAACCGAACTTCCTAATCCTCTTCCTGAAATGAATGAATCTGGTTATCGCTTTGAAGGTTGGTATTATGATTCTAATTTTACTACAAAAGCAAAAGAAAATGATGGTATTACAAAAGATACAATTCTTTATGCGAAATGGCAAAAACTGTCCTTTTACACAATTCAATTTAAAATTGTAAATGGAGAAACTCTTGCGGTTGTATCTATAGAAGAAAATAAAAAACTTGCTGAACTTATTCCTCCTGAAAAAGAAGGATATACCTTTGAAGGCTGGTATATAGATGAGGCCTGTACACAACAATGGAATTTTAATCAAAGTATTACTCAAGATCAAATTCTTTATGGAAAATGGAATAAAATAGAAAAACCAACTGCTAAGAATACGGTGCTCATTGTAAGTCTTGTTCTTACGGGGATATTCTGCTTGAGTGTAGCAGGAGGAATTGGATTCTTTTTATATAAAAAGAAAAAATAAATTATGCTTTAAAAAAATGTAAATTTTTGATATAATTTGAGTAGTTTAATAGAACTTTTTAGAAAACAAAACGGATAAGTAAAGGCAGTGATTTATTATGGTAATTGATAAAAAGAAATTAGAAAGTATCCTTGTAAAAGAACGAGTTGAATTCTCTAAAACTGAAAAAATAATTCATAAGTATATTATTGAAAATCCAGAACAAGTTATTTATGATACTTTAAATAGTATTATGACAAGATTGCATGTAGGAGAGGCTTCAATTGTACGTTATTTTAAAAAGTTAGGATATGTCAATTTTATTGCATTTAAAATGGACATTTATAAAGCTTTACAAGAAATTAGCATTAAAAATGAATTGCCTTTTGTAGACAATATAACCAATAATATGATAGAGGTAATTCAAAAAACGAAAGCCTCTATTGATATGAAGGCTATAGATGCTGCGACAGATATTATTTTAGAATCTAAACAAGTAATCATTGCGGGTATGGGGACAAGCCATACAACTGCTTTGGATATGTTTAGTAAAATATTACGTGTTGGTGTAAAACCAATCGTAATTAATGATAGCCATTTTTCTTATATGTACACAGCAGTTTTGAATGAGGAAACCTGTGCTATCATTTATTCTTTTAGTGGAGAAACTGAAGAAATGATTAAATTTGCAAAAAACTGCAAAGAAAAAAATGTAAAAACAATTGTAATTTCTAACTATGCCAATTCAACATTAAATTCTTTAGCAGATGTATTTTTAAAAACAAATGGATTTGAAAATGAAATTAATGGTGGATTTCTTTGTTCTAAAGTTTCTCAAATTTATGTGTGCGATGTATTAGTAACAAGTTGTGCACTAAGAAATATTGAAAAGACAAAAAAATATACACAGGATGTTACCAATACTGTGTTAAAATAAGGAGTTATTCATGTATCAAATACACAATACATGCTTTCGTTTAAGCATTTCAGAACTTGGAGCTGAACTAGAGGAATTGTGTGTCAAAGATATAAATATACTTTGGAAAAGAAATGATCTTTGGAAAAATCAAAGTCCACTTTTATTTCCATTTATTGGGAATTTAAAAGAAGGATACTATCTTTATCAAGGAAAAAAATATAAAATGGATGCTCATGGTTTTCTCCGTAATCAAGTTTTTCAGCTTGTTCAAAAGACAGAAAGTTCTATTACACTTTCGGCATCTTATACAGAAGAAACTTTAAAAGAATACCCATTTCAATTTCAATTTTTTATAACATATTCTCTTCATCTTGATCATATTTCTATATCCTTTGAAATAAAGAATGTAGGAACGGGCCCTATGTATTTTACAGTAGGATTTCACCCAGGATTCGATTATGATGGATTAAAACAGCTTTTGGGTGAAAATATAAATTTAAAGTTTTTCACCCAAAAAACAACATCGATTTTATTTGATCCTAAATATGTTTGTGATGAACAAGAAATTTTTTTACAACCAGAAATATTACTTACTGATTTTTCTAAAGAACTCATAAGCCAAAGAACACTTTGTTATAAAGTCAATCAAGTGGATATTAAAGCGAATACGAAGGCAATTCGTATTTTGCATGATATGCCCTTTACTGCATTTTGGCAAAGTAAGCCAGAAAACCCACAATTTCTTTGTGTAGAGCCATGGTATGGATTGCCAGATGAGAATCAAACCAATCACCAACTGATTGAAAAAAAATATATACAAATGAATTCGGCGAAAAATACCTTCAAAACGAAGATGAATATATACTTTATAGAAGGAGAAGAAAATGGAAATCATAAAATGTAAGGATTATAAGGAAGCAAGTAAAGTTGCAGGAGATATTCTTTCTCATGCGATTCAAGAAAAGCCAGATATTGTTTTAGGTTTGGCTACAGGATCTTCACCTATAGGAATCTATCAAAATCTTATAGAAGATTATGAAAATAAAAAAATAAGTTTTGAGAATGTTAAAACTTATAATTTAGATGAATATGTAGGGATAAATAGAGATTGTCCACAGAGTTATTACTCCTTTATGAATGATCATTTATTTCATCATGTAAACATCAAAAAAGAAAATGTTCATATTCCTTATGCTACTCCTAAAGCGTTAGAGGAGTCTTGTCAAAAATATTCTGATGAATTGGATAAAACGGTTGTTGATATTCAATTATTGGGCATTGGAGCGAATGGTCATATTGGCTTTAATGAACCTAAAACCCCTTTTGAACAAAAGACTTTTATTGTAGAATTGACAGATAAGACAAGACAAGACAATAAAAGATTCTTTAATTCTATAGATGAAGTTCCTACAAAAGCAATTACTATGGGAATTGCAGAAATTATGAAAGCAAAGAAAATTGTATTAATTGCGACAGGAAAAAATAAAGCTGAAGCAATGAAACGATTGATATCAAAAGAAGTCACAACAGATTTCCCAGCTAGTGTGTTACATTTACATCAAGATGTCGTTGTAGTGACAGATGAAGAAGCTTTAAGCCTGGTGAGTCAGTAATGAAAATTCCAGGATTTAAGAATACCAATATTTATATTGCTGGGAAGGGGATTTGTAAAACATCTCTTATCGTTGAGGATGGCAAAATAAAAGATATTGGGAATGCAAAAGAAAATCTCATTGAACTAGAAGATCAGTTTATTGTTGTTCCAGGATTTATAGATAAACACATTCATGGTGCAAATGGAGCAGATTTTATGAATCCTACACCAGAAGATATTGAAAAAATTGTTTCTTCAATTTGTAAGGAAGGAACAACGAGCTGCTTAGCGACAACGATGACTCAGAGTAAAGAAAAAATTATCCAAAGTTTGCAAAACATAGCTAAATATATTGAAAGGAAACCTACAGGAGTAGAAATCTTAGGAGTTCATTTAGAAGGCCCTTTCATTAGTCCTAATCATGCAGGAGCACAACCTAAAGAATTTATAATTCCATGTGATATGCAAGTTTTTGAAGAATTTAATCAAGCTGCCGCTCATACCATAAAGCAAGTTACAATAGCCTATGAGGAAAATGGAAAGGATTTTACTAAGGAGGTAACAAAACAAGGAGTACTTATCTCTTTAGGACATACGGATTGTACTTATGATTTAACAGTAGAGGCAATTTCTCAGGGAGCTAGTTCTATATCTCATATGTTTAATGCAATGCGAGAATTTCATCATCGCGATGGGGGCATTATAGGAGCCGCATTCCTTCATAATGAATTAAATTGTGAATTGATTTGTGATTTGATTCATGTATCCAGCCCTGTTATCCAAATCCTTCATAAAAATAAACCCAAAGAAAAAATATGTTTAATTACGGATTCAATGGAAGCAAAATGGATGCCAGATGGAGTATATCATTTGGGCGGTCAAAAAGTTATTGTAAAAGACAATGAAGCTCGATTAGAGGACGGAACATTGGCTGGTTCAACTTTAAAAATGAATGAAGCAATTCATAATTTTATGAATGCTACAGGTATCTCTTTTACAGAAGCTATTGATTATGCAACGCTTCATCCAGCACAATGTCTTCATATAGAAGATAGAAAAGGGAGTATTGAAATTGGCAAAGATGCCGACCTAGTGGTTATAGACAAGGATTTTACTGTTTATATGACCATTTGTCGAGGAGAAGTTGTTTATTCTAAGCTATAAGGAGCAAATATTATGTATGTTTTTGGTATAGATATTGGTGGGACATCGATTAAAATTGGTTGTTTTTATGAGGATGGAGCACTTAAACATCAGTGGGAGATTCCTACAAGAAAAGAAAAAGTTTTTCAAGATCTTTCTAAAAGTATCCTTAAGTATTTAGACTTTCAAGATCTAAGGATAGAGGATGTTTATGGATATGGAATAGGAGTTCCAGGAATTATGCAATCTGGTATTGCCAAAAAATGTGTGAATTTAGGATGGGTGGATGTAGATATTCGATTAGAATTTTGCAAAGCTATTGGATATGATGCAAGAGTATATGTATTTAATGATGCAAATATGGCCGCTTATGGTGAAGCCTCTCTTTCTAAAGAACAATTAGATTCTGTCGTATTTATCACTTTAGGAACTGGTGTTGGAGGTGGAATTATTCTTCATGGGGAAATTGTTGAAGGAGCATATGGATTGGGCGGAGAAATTGGACATATGAAAGTGGATGATTTCTATCAATTTCAGTGTTCCTGTGGAAAAACAGGATGTTTAGAAACCTTAGCTTCGGCAACTGGTATCGTGCGTTTGACTTTCCACTTACAAAATCAATATCCTACAAAATTACATCTTGTGGATACACTAACAGCTAAGGAAGTGATGGATGCTGCTAAAAATGAGGATATCTTAGCTGTTCATGTAGTAAAAGAGGCTTGTAAAGCCTTAGCAACAAGTTTAGCTATCCTATCCGTAACGATTAATCCTAGTTTATTTATTATTGGCGGTGGAGTAAGTAATGCTGGAGAATTTTTATTGCAAGAAATTCAAAATCAGTATAATGAAGCATGTATTCCTTTAGCAAAGAATACAAAAATACAATTAGCAAAACTAAAAAATAATGCAGGCATATATGGAGCTTGTGCTTATTTAATAAAAAAGAAACATGAGGTAGAATAAAATGGCAAATGTTAGTTTAAAAAATATTAATAAAATTTATCCAAATGGAGTACAAGCAGTATTTGATTTTAATTTGGAAATAGAAGATAAGGATTTTATTGTATTGGTAGGTCCTTCTGGTTGTGGAAAGTCTACAACATTAAGAATGGTCGCTGGACTTGAAGAAATTTCAAGTGGAGAATTACTTATTGATGGAGAATTAATGAATGATGTTCCAGCTAAAAACCGAAGCATTGCGATGGTATTTCAAAGCTATGCTCTTTATCCACATATGACTGTTTTTGATAATATGGCTTTTGGATTAAAATTAAGAAAAATACCTAAAGAAGAAATTAAATCTAGAATTACAGAGGTTGCTGCTACATTAGGACTTGAAGGCTTCTTAGATCGCAAACCTAAAGCATTGTCTGGAGGGCAAAGACAAAGAGTGGCATTAGGTAGAGCAATTGTAAGAGATGCAAAGGTATTCTTATTTGATGAGCCTTTATCTAATTTAGATGCCAAACTTCGAGTTCAAATGAGAACAGAGATTGCAAGAATTCACAAAACGATTGGAGCAACTTCTTTATATGTAACTCATGATCAAATTGAAGCAATGACGATGGCATCTAAAATTGTAGTTATGAAGGATGGACATATTCAGCAAATTGGAGCTCCTAAAGAGATTTATAATTCTCCAGCAAATGTTTTTGTTGGTAGTTTTATTGGAACCCCTTCTATGAATTTTATCCATGGAATCATAGATGAAAATGGATGCTTTGTTACTCCAAATAAACAATTCTCTTTACCTTTATGTAAAGCTCAATTGGATATGGTTAAGGAAAAAGATTTATTCAATAAAGAGGTTATATTGGGAATTCGACCAGAGGATATTGTTTTTGAACAAGGTAAAGCAAAACCTTCAACAATTGAAATTGAAGTTGAAATGTTAGAAATGCTTGGTCATGAAGCGAACTTACATTTTAACTTAGAGGATACGCCAATGATTTCTATTGTAAATTCTAGAAGCCCAATTGAAGAACAATCTAAAATCATGGTAACTTTCGATATGGAGCATAGTCACTTATTTGATAGTGAAACTCAACAAAGATTAAGTTGATATTTTAGAAATGGATTTTTGATTTTTCAAAAATCCTTTTTTAAACATTTGACATTCATAAAAATACACAATACAATAGGCTCACTTACACATCGAAAAAGGAGCTTATTATGAGGAAAGTAATTCATCTTTTATTCATAAGAATCATATGTATTTTATTTACAAGTTGTGAAAACAAAAAAAAGAATTTAAATGGAACTAGAAAAGGAAAATATTCAATAGAAAGTGTTACAATAAACCAAAAAACAATAATCAAAGTTAAACACAATTTATCAAGAAATCAAGGAAGTTTTTATGTGAAAAAGAACATGGATGTAGGGAATGTAACTTATAAATTTAAAGTGGGAAATTCTTTATATTTTAGCAATTCGATATCAAAACTAAATTAAAGACATGACTCCTATTTATTAGGAGTTGTTTTTAATTTTAATATATAAAAAGATAAGAATTATAAAGTGAATTTTTCCTAATTTTTTTAGTTGAAATAAAGAGGGTTTTATAATATAATTTATAAGGGCACCCTAGAAAGTTCTCTCATGTTTGAGGGGCTATTTTTTTATGTGAGAGGTAAACGTATGAAAAAACAAGTTAAGTACATTTTTGTCACAGGCGGAGTCGTATCTTCTTTAGGAAAAGGTATTGCAGCCTCAAGTATTGGAAGACTATTAAAAAATAGAGGATTAAAAGTTTTCATGCAAAAATTTGATCCTTATATAAATGTCGATCCTGGCACAATGTCCCCATATCAACATGGCGAAGTTTTTGTTACAGATGATGGTGCGGAAACAGATTTGGATTTAGGACATTACGAACGATTTATAGATGAAAATCTATCTAAAAATTCAAACATTACTACTGGAAAAATATATTCTAATGTGATTTCTAAGGAACGTAGAGGAGATTACTTAGGAGCTACAGTTCAGGTAATCCCTCATATAACAAATGAAATTAAAGAAAAATTAATTAACGTTGCAGAAGACAGTCAAGCAGATGTCATAATTACTGAAATTGGCGGTACAGTTGGAGATATAGAATCTTTACCATTCTTAGAGGCAATCCGCCAGGCGAGAAGAGAATTTGGATATCATAATACCTTGTATGTTCATAATACACTAGTTCCTTATTTAAAAGCGGCAGGAGAAATTAAAACAAAGCCAACACAACATTCCGTAAAGGAATTACGTGGGCTTGGAATTCAGCCCGATATTATTATTTTAAGAACAGAGGTTTCTATTCAAAAGGAACAAAGAGAAAAGATTGCTTTGTTTTGTGATGTAGATAAAAATGCTGTTTTTGAGGCCAAGGATGCTAAAATTCTTTATGAAGTTGTTTCAGATCTTCATGCTCAAAAAATTGATGATGTCATACTTAAACACTTTGGTTTAGAACTTCCAGAGGCTGATATGAGAGAATGGAATGATTTAATATATCGCATAAAAAATTTAAAAAATGAAGTACGAATTGGTTTAGTGGGTAAATATGTTGCTTTACAGGATGCATATATCAGTGTGAATGAAGCATTAAAATCTGCTGGATATTATCACGGAGTAAAGGTTACAATTGATCATATTGATGCAAATGAATTAACGAAAGAAAATGTAAAAGAACGATTAAATTCCTATGCTGGAGTTTTAGTTCCTGGCGGATTCGGTGAACGAGGAAGCGAAGGAAAACTTTTAGCAATTCAATATGCTAGAGAAAATCAAGTACCATTTTTGGGAATTTGTTATGGGATGCAACTGGCATGTATTGAATATGCGAGGAATGTCGTTGGATATCTAGATGCTAATTCTACTGAACTTGATCCGAAAACTACGCATCCAATTATTGACTATTTACCAAACCAATATGAAGGGATACATATGGGAGGAACACTACGATTAGGGTTATATGATTGTAGCATTTTAGAGGGAACAAAGTCTTTTGCTGCTTATCAGTCCCATCTCGTTCGGGAGCGTCATCGTCATCGCTATGAATTTAATAATGAGTATTTATCCATTTTTGATGGTAATTTTAGAATTGCAGGTAAAAATCCTCAAACCAATTTGGTTGAAATTGTTGAGATTAGGAATCATCCATGGTTTGTTGCTTGTCAGTTCCATCCTGAATTTTTATCGCGACCACAAAGGCCACATCCTTTATTTCGAGAGTTTATTCAATCTGCAATAAAAAATGAGAGGAAACAATAATGTGGGAAAAAAATAAAAAACCTAGTTTTGGGGATCAAATTCGAGTAAATCGTGGATTTTATAGTCACCATGGAATTTATGCTGATGATTCCTGTGTGATTCATTTTGCACCTCCAACAAAAACAGATACTTTGGATCCTAGTACTGCAAGAATTATCCAAACTTCTTTAGAAGAATTTTTAAAGGGTGGGTGTTTAGAGGTAAGAACGTATACAGAAGAAGAACAAAAAGAAAGAAAAGCACCCCAAGATATAGTAAATTATGCGTTAAGTCGTTTAGGTGAAGGTGGATACGATTTAGTTTCTAATAATTGTGAGCACTTTTCTAATGAATGTGCTTTTGGAAAGAAAACAAGTAATCAAGTTAAGGATGTTCTTTCTGTTCTTTTTGGTGTAAAATAAAGATGTATATTTTTTTATCTTTATCCGTTGTTTTATTTTTTATAGATTTAAAGTATAATAGTTGATTAAGAAAGGAGCATATAATCTTTTTATAGATTATAAAGTAAAATTATGATTTTTGGCATAGATGTTGGAGGAACTACCATTAAAATTGGTATTGTTGAACAAAATAAAATTATAGATAAATTTGAGATACCAACAAAAAAAGAATCTTTTATTCAAGATACATGTTTATTTATAAAAGATTATATGACTAAGAACAATATAGAATCTATTGAGGGTATTGGGTTTGGATTGCCAGGAAATGTGATTCAAAATTATATTTACAACTTGCCAAACATAGGTGTGCAAAATATCGATTTAGAAAAGGAAGTTGCTAAGTATTTTCCTCATACCCTAATCTTAGCTCAAAATGATGCGAATGTTGCGGCTTTAGGAGAAATGCTTTACCATAATGAATATGATAGTGCTTGTATGATTACATTAGGAACAGGTGTTGGAGGCGGTATTGTCCTCAATGGAAAAGTCCTAGAAGGAGCACATGGAGCTGCAGGAGAAATTGGTCATATGATTCTTGCAGAGGATTACAATTTTCAATGTTCTTGTGGACTAAGGGGCTGTTTAGAAACCGTAGCTTCTGCAACTGGAGTGGTGCGATTGGCTAAATATCATTTCAAAGAATACCAAACCGCATTACCAAAAGAGTTTACAGCTAAGGATGTATTTGATTATGCAAAGAAAGAAGATCCTCTTTCTTTATTTGTTGTTGATAAAGTAGGATATTATATCGCAAAATGTATTTCTATTCTAGCAGTTACAGTAGATGTTGAAGTATTTTATATTGGGGGTGGCGTGTCAAAAGCGGGAGATATTTTAATAGATGCCATTCGTAAATATTATTTATCTATGGCTCATTATGCTGTGAAAAAAGTAAGAATTGAAGCGGCAACGCTTTTGAATGATGCTGGAATGTTAGGAAGTGCAGGATTAATTTCCATGAGGAATAGTCATGAGTGAAATAAGTAAAATCTATAAACCAGAGCTCATAGAATGTCCTTATTGCAAAACAAAACTTGTTTATTGTTACGCGATATCAAATAAACTGGTTTACTTTTCTAGTGGGAAAAGAATTCGGATTAAGAATTTGGCTTATGCTTGTCCAAAATGTAATACGCACGAGGTTTATGTTTCTCAAACCGCAAACAAAATTAGTTTCAAAGGGTATTCCTATTCTACTAAAGTGGTATGCATGATTGACAAATTAAAGGAAAAGCATAAATCAAGAGAAGAGATATGTGATTATTTTTTTAATAAAAATATTGAAATATCGGATCGAAATGTGGATAATTTATATCATAAATTTTTAGAATTTTTAAATTTAGATGCTTCTTATACAATCTCTAATGCTTATGAAACAATGCTTTCTAAATATAAAGAAATTCGATTATCTATTGATATGATTACGATATGTGGTACGATTTATATTATTGTTTATGATTTTTTCACCACAAACCTTTTGGCATTAAAAAAATTTTCTTCTGTTACTAGTCCAAAACTAGAAGAATTTTTAATGAGTTTTTTAAATAAAGATTTAAACATTACCTATATTGCAACAATCCGCAAGGATGCTATATTTTTCCCACTATTGAAACGATTATGTCCCTCCCATACTAAATTTATTTCTTATCAAAAATTTTAAAATTTGAATGGGTCGACTTTCGAATTTTTAATCAAATTATGCAGATAGTTTCTTTATTTTCTGTATAAAATAATATAAATGAAATATTTTACCGAATATTCTTTACAAAAAACAAAATTAATGGTATAATTCCAATTGGTTTTGAGAAAGGAGCGGTAAAATGAATAAAATTCATTTAGATGAATATGATAAAAAGATTGTTGAATTGCTTCAACAGGATTCTTCAATCAGCAATATTGATTTATCAAAGAAGATAGGACTGGCTCCATCTTCGTGTTTACTTAGAGTAAAAAATTTAAGGGAACAAAAACTTTTAAAGCAATTTACCGTAATAGTCGATGAAAAACTATTAGGATTTGAAATCACTTGTTTTGCAAAGGTATACATTTCACCTCTCAACAAAGAAGCAACGACAGCTTTCATTGAACAGGCAAATATGATACCTGAGATAGTGGAATGTTATACGATTACTGGAGATGCTGCATTTTTATTAAAGATTGTTGCAAAAAGTTTTGAATATTATCGTAATTTTATTTTTGACAAATTGTTAAACATCCCCTTTGTAAGCAATATCGATACTTCCATTGTGGTTAGTGCAGAAAAGGATACGAATCGAATTCCATTAAATTAATTTACTTTAAGAGCCAATTTGGCTCTTTTTCGTTTGCTTAGGAGGGAATATATGAAAGGAATAAAAAAATTATGGCAATGGAGTAAGAAATATACAGGGTTAATTCTTTTCATTGTCTTTCTATCAACGGTTTTACAATGGCTTTATGCATATTTGCCATTATTTGTGCAATATGCATTTGGACGATTAGGATATGCTTCTGGGAGTGGAGCAGATTTGCCGGGCTTTTTAATTAACTGGTATGATGGAATAGAAGATACAATTTCTTGCTTACTAATTGTAGGAGCGAGTATGATTGTTTTACAGGCTGTACGTTCAATTATGCGGTTTATGGATAATTACTTTCAGGGAGCATTATCTCATTATATTGGATTTGATATGAGAACTAAAATATATGATCATGTAATGGATTTATCGTTTTCATATCATAATCATTCTGATATAGGAGATTTAATACAAAGATCCACTTCAGATGTAGATCAAACATCTACATTTGTATCTAGTCAAATCCCTGGATTAATTGATATTTTTGTTACTGTTTTTATTGGAGCTTATCGTGTATTTCGAATTTCACCAATTTTAATGGGAGTAAGTTTGATTAGTGTTCCAATCACAGCAGTTTCATCAATTATATATTTTAGATATTGTAACAAAGCATTTCAAAAGATTGAAAAGTCGGAAAGTAAAATGACGACGATTATTCAGGAGAATGTGAATAGTGCAAGAGTGGTTCGAGCGTTTTCAAATGAGAAATTTGAATTTGATAAGATGGACAAAGCGAATAAAGATTATACAAAGAAAAATGGTAAGTTTAATACGGTAATGGCTGTATTCTGGGGAATTAGTGATTTTATTGTATTTTTACAATATGCACTCACAATGAGTGTAGGAATTTTCCTTGCGAAAGATGGAGTATTAAACGCCGCTGATATTGTGGCCGCTTTGCTCCTCATGGGGATGTTGATTTGGCCTATGCGAGGCTTAGGACGAATCATAGCATCTTTTGGTAAAGCAAGCGTTGCTGCAAACCGAATTGATGAAATGCTTGCAGAGCCTGTTGAATATGAAATTAATGGAACAAAAACACCAGAGATTTTAGGAAATATTGAGTTTAAAAATGTATCATTTAAGTTTGAAGATGATACAAAACATCTTTTGAATGATATTTCGTTTAATATAAAAGCGGGTCAAACGGTTGCGATTGTAGGAAAAACAGGAAGTGGGAAATCTACAATTTGTAATTTGCTAACTCGAATGTTGGAAATTGATTCGGGAGATATCCTTATTGATGGAGTATCAATAAAAGATATCGAGAAGAAGCATTTGCGTAAAAATATTAAACTGGTTTTACAAGATCCTTTCTTATTTTCTAAAACTGTTTATGATAATATTTCTATTTTAGATAGTTCTTTACCATCAGAACGGGTATATGAGGCAGCTAAAATGGCATATATTCATCAGGAAGTAAAAAAATTTGATAAGGGATATAAAACAATTGTTGGTGAAAAAGGAACTACATTATCTGGTGGACAAAAACAAAGAGTAGCTATCGCGAGAATGCTAGTGAATGACTCTAATGTGATTATTTTTGATGATTCCTTATCTGCATTAGATACGAAAACCGATTTAATGATTCGGAAAGCATTAAAAGAAAAAAGTAAAGATAAAACAATGATTATTATTACCCATCGATCTACAACTGCGAAAGAAGCAGATATGATTGTGGTTTTAGAAAATGGAAAAGTGGCTCAAATAGGGAAGCATGAAGAATTGGTAAACCAAGATGGTTTATATAGAGAACTATGGGGAATTCAGGGGGAATTAGAAGAAGAATTTAGTCAAGTTTTAAAGGAGGGGACATTTGATGGAAGAATATGATTACGAAGCAGAAGAATTAAATGATATGGATTATAAATCCAAAAATAGAGGTCCCTGGAAAAAAATCTTTAAAACGGTTTTAAAGCATCGAAAACTTGTAGCCGGTTTATTGATATCCGTTATATTTCTTGCTGTATTAGATGTTTGTTATCCATTATTAAACTCCTTTGCAATTGAACATTTTTTTAAGAGTCAGGATCCAAATCGATTTCAAATGATTTGGACCATGGTTCTTGGGTATATTGGAGTAAGTATCGCATATGGAGTTTGTGTTTTTTCCTTCTTGTTTTTTGCTGGTAAGGTTGAAATTGAAACCTCTTATGAGTTAAGAAAGGAAGCCTATTTAAATTTACAAAAACTCCCTTTTAGTTATTTTGATAAAACGGCACAAGGATGGATTATGGCAAGAGTTACGTCCGATTCAAGAAAACTCAGTGAAATTATATCTTGGGGAATCGTCGATTTATTATGGGGACTGTTATCCATGATTGGTATTTTAGGAGTTCTTCTTGTGGTAAATATTAAATTATCCTTAATTGTACTTGTTATCCTTCCTATTATGGTTTTATTGACTATTGTAATTCGGAGGAAAATGTTATCTAGCTATCGAGATGCGAGAAAATACAATTCTAAAATAACAGCCGCATATAATGAAGGGTTTATGGGAGCTAAGGCTTCTAAAAGTTTAGTTATTGAAGACAAGAATTCAATAGAATTTAAGAGTAAAGCATTAGATTATAAAAAGGCTTCTTTAAGAGCTGTGTTCTTTTCTGCAATTTTCGGTCCTGTTACATTTATTTTATGCTATGTTGGTGTTGGAGCCACACTTTACTTTGGCGGAAACATGGTCTTAAAAGAAGGGTTAAGTGTAGCTGTATTGTATTTATTTATTGATTATACAATTAAATTTTTTGATCCAATCATTTCAGTAGCTAGAGTTATTGGAGATTTCCAGCAGGCACAAGCCTCAGTTGAACGAATCATCTCTTTAATTGAGGAAAAGCCAGAAATAGAGGATCGAGAGGATGTCATAGAAAAATATGGAACCATTTTTGACCCTAAATTTGAAAATTTTGAACCTTTAATTGGAGAAGTTGAATTTAAAGATGTGACTTTTAAATATGCAAAAGGAGAAACGGTATTAAAAAATTTTAATTTACATATTCCAGCAGGTTCTAGTGTGGCACTTGTTGGTCATACGGGAAGTGGAAAATCTACAATCGTAAATTTAATATGTCGTTTCTATGAACCTACAAGTGGCGATATCCTTATTGATGGTCATAGTTATAAAGATCGAAGCATTACATGGTTGCATTCAAATATAGGCTATGTTTTACAAACTCCACAGCTGTTTAGTGGAACAATTATGGATAATGTACGGTATGGAAAACTTGATGCTACAGACGAAGAGGTAAAAGAAGCACTAAAGGTTGTTGCTGCAGATGAATTTATTTCAAAACTTGATGATGGATATAACGCATTGGTTGGAGAAAGTGGTTCTAAGTTATCTGTTGGAGAGCGACAATTAATTAGTTTTGCAAGAGCGATTGTTGCAGATCCTAAAATTCTTGTTTTAGATGAGGCAACATCTTCGATTGATACTCAAACGGAAAGTATGATACAAAAAGCTGTAGATGTTGTTATGAAGGGAAGAACAACTTTTATGATTGCCCATCGACTATCTACGGTTGTGAATGCAGATGTAATTTTGGTAATGAAAGATGGAGAAGTAGTGGAAAGTGGAAAACATCATGAACTGCTATCTAAAAAAGGGTATTATTTTGAACTTTATAAAAATCAATTTACGGAAGAAGCAATTCAAAAAATATTAAATGTTTAAGTTGAAATAAAATTAAATACTTTGTTTTCTTCAATATAAAAAGGAGCTGTAAAAAATACAATTTTTACAGCTCCTTTTTTATGAGCGATAGGTAAGATGAATATTTTTATTACGATATTCTACTGTTGCATAAGCTCCATTTCGGAATGGCATTGATGGGGCTAAATGCCCTAAATCAATATCTAATAGAATTGGAACAGCATAATCCTTTAGAATGTCTGTGATTGCATTGATATGATTTACGCCTAAAAATTCAGTATGAATGCATAATGGTCTTCCAATCAAGAACCCTTTTATATTTTGAAACCAACCTGCTCTTTTTAACTGCAGAATGGCTCTTTTAATTCCGAGTACAGATAAATCACAGGCTTCTAAATAAAATATTATACCTTCTTTGTGGGATAATGTGTATTCTTTTACTCTGTCATATGGAGTTCCGCATAGGAGTTGAAGGATATCTAAGTTTCCTCCAATCATCACTCCACTGAAAGCAGAAGTATATTGAAATGCTGTAATCACTTTTTTGGTATCTAAGTTATATTTTGCAAAGGGATCCTCTTTATTCGCAATAGATTCATATTTGGGATACCCTTTAAATTCTAATTGTCCTTGTAACATGGAATAGGTATCTAATGCATCATAACTTAATTTTTTAAAATGAAATGCACCTGCACAACAACCATATATGGTTTCAATATTACATAGCGTAGTTAAAGTGAAAGTTAAATTCGTATTATCTGAGAAGCCAACAAACCATTTGGGTGGTAAAGTTCTAATTCGTTCAAAATCAATATAATCTAATATTTCATACATCATTTCTCCGCCGCCTACAGAAAGAATGACTTCTGCATCACTTTCCCAAGCATCCATAAATTCTTTGGCTCTAAGCTCTTTTGTATTAGAGGCACAAGGGCCTTCCGCTTTAAAACAGTTTGGGCCAACAACTACTGTATGGCCTTTGGCTTCTAATTGAGGAATTGCTTGATTTAATCGTTCAAAATAGGGGGATGTTGTGCAACCAAATGATGGTGCAACTAAATATAGTTTTGCTTTATTATTTATAAAATTTGCTCGCATAATTTCACCGCTTTCTATCCGCATTATATTCATAAAATCCCCAAAAGTCAAATAAAAAAGCTCTGTAATGCTTTTTATTATATTACAGAGCTTTTTACTTGCTTATTTAAGAGAAATATATCCTTTGTCATCAATTGACCATTCGTTTTCAAAATCCCATTCAGTATGAGAAATTAAATAGTCTTTTGTAAGCACAATATCAGGACCACTTGCAAAATACATAGAAGTAGAATGAATGACATTAGCATAATATTCAGCCCAAGAACCAACATTGCGAGTACCTAATACTTCAGTATAAATGGTAGTTGCACGTCCACAAATAGGATTACAATTCTTATGTGCATAGGCTTGATATTCTAAATCAGGATTATCAACCAATTGGGCTGCGATGTCTTTTGCATCTAACTTATTAGAACCTTCTTTTAAATATAAGAAGACAACATCTGCTACGTTTTGACTGATGTTATATAATCCTGCACCACCCTCGATACTACCAACAATACCTGCGTTATAATTTCCATTTGTAGAAATAAGACCTTGATAGTAACAATTGTTTACATCCATATAGTAAACAGCAGAATCATTTTTAATACGGCCAACAATACCAGCTACACATCCTCCGTTGGTTTCATCTCCTAAATTAGCACGAACCACACAATAGGATACATATAATTTTAATTGAGCCATACCAGAATCCATTTGTGCATTACCAACGATACCACCAATATACTTGTTTCCAGCAGTAATTACTTGCTTATCATCATTTTGTAGTACAACATGATCAAGGTAGTTTACCCCACCAATTACTTGACCAACCATGCCACCAACACAGGTAGAAGACTTACTTGTTGCAACAACGGAAATATTATTTAATTCTATATCAGAAATGTATCCGCCATTCATTGCTCCAACAACACCAACTAGCTTTGCATTTCCAGTATGATTGGTTATAGAGATATTAGAGAACTTCGTATTCATTATTGTACCATTTTCTAATTTATAGAATAGGTTGCCTTGCTTTTGAATAGAAGTTACAACAGTTACATTAGAAATTACATAACCATTTCCATTAAATGCACCTGTAAATGCTTTTGGATCAGCAGCTTCTTGCCATGTAAAATCTTTAAAATCTAAATCATTTTGAAGATTATAGATTGTTAAATTATTTGAAGGGGTAATTCCCTGAGCTAAATCATAGAATTGTTGCTGAGTTGTAATTGTTTCGGCATTAATCGTTTTTGTATATAGGCTGGAGTAATGTCTTCCAACTCTATCACCGATAACATAATATACTTTATAGCCATCTTGTTTGCCGTTATCCGCAGTAAAGGTTACACTTATAGAATCTGTACTTATGGTTGCTACTTGTACATTTGGGTGGTTTACAACATCTTCAGGCTTAAATAAAGACACTCCCTTATCTACAACGACTGCATAGATTCTACCTGTAATATTTGATAGGTTTCCAGCAATATTGAATCCTGTTGCGTTAATATTAAAATTGTTTATACCACCTACAAAATCAATTTCACAATCATCTTTTCCAATAAAGATATAATATGTATAACTAGAAGTTTGATTTGTGTCTGCCTTTAAAGTCGCTGTTGTTGTTACTTTAAATACGCCAGGAACAGAAGTATATAAACTATCAACTTGAATGTAATTTCCATCTTTACTTTCTGCCCATTCATAAGTTACATCTAAATCGTATAGACTAGCATTTAAAGCAGAACCATCATGAGAAGAAGCATCTGTCACTGTAATGATAGGGGCTCTAAAATTTTGATAACGATCTACAATATAAGTATCTTTATCATCAGAACTAATTAATTGACCCAATTTTGCTTCTTTGCTTTTTACAGTTAATTCAAATGTTTTGTCTAAGGATTTTCCACCTCTAGAGATTGTTGCTGTTAAGGTCACTATGGTATCTTCTTTTGGACTAGATACATATCCAACACAGTAAACAGAAGAAGATAGGGAAATATATTCTTTTGTATCAATGCGAATAATATTCTCATTTGAAGATTTCCAACGAACATCACATTTATTTAAAAATACTGGTAAATTCATGTTTTGATATACTGCTTCTGCATTTGTAATAGGGAACACAGCATCATATGCATTACGAACTGCCAATTCATTTGCATCCGCAATTTCTGTTAAATCACTAAAGTTGAAATGCGTATAATCCTGCCATGAGGTTTTGGTTAAGTCTGCACCAATTGGATTTCCCTCTACAAATGTTTTTAATTTTTCATCTTTTAGTTTTAGTAGGTTCCCTAACTGAATAGAATGATCTGCATTTCTAAATAAAGTATGAATTTGTGTCATTTTATCTCCGATTGCATTAATGCTATCCATAGAAACGAAAATATCTTTAGTTAATCCAGTATATTCTTCAGTTAATTGAGGAAGGGAATCATTACTATAAACACTTGCATCTTGATATGGACCGCATTGTAAATAAATTTCTTTTTTATTTACGCGATCATAAGAGGTTTGGAAAATAGAATAAGCAGTACTGCCTCTAAATGCGTCTTCGTTATAGGAGTTATCTCCTTCTTCCTTGAAGTTGGCTTGGTTATCTATAAAAGATAGAAGACCATAGTATGAGTTATAACTATTTATATCTCTTGCCATATCAAAGTTATTTGATTTATTTTGAGTTTCTGTTTCAATTCCTCTTTCTTTAACAGTACCATCTTCATTTAATCCGATACAGTTATTAACTGCAGTACAATTTTTCAATTTAATAAATCCAGGATTAGAGTTATCTGAAAAACCATGAAGTTTATTATTAAATGCTACACAATTTTCAACAATAACATCTCCACTCATAACTCCACCACCAAGTTTAAATCCAATTCCATCTCCGTTGGTTGTATTGTAGGTCATATTTCCTTGATTTGTTTCATAGGCTTCAGGTAAGAATCCATTCTCAAAAGAGAAGCAGTTGTAAAGCATTACAGTACCAATATTTCCACTATCCGCTTTTGCAAATAAATCCCATCCATCATCAGAGTTTCGATATGCGATACACCCATCAAATACGTTTCCATATCCTACAGTAAGTTTAGCAGCAAATCCATCGGCATTTTCACCTAATGTTTCTACATCATAATTATAGTAGGATGTACAGTTTTTAATTAAGTTATTACTTGGCCATTGACTAATATTGGATTGATCGGATCCACCTCTACCTAATTGAAGTCCTGTATCGCTATTTTTATAGAATCTACAGTTTTCTACGATATTATTAGATCCAGCAATATACATTCCATTATCACCAGCTCCAGTTATTTCAATATTATAAAAATACCAGTAGCTACCTGTTAATTGAATTCCACGATTGGCACTGTGAAAAGGCATTTGACTAAAATCTAGAACAACTTTTGCTTCTTCAGATTCAGCTTTTACCGTAATGCGATTTTTATTTGTACCATTATTAGAAGCGTTAATACGAGAAGCAATCTCATATACACCTTCTTTTAATATGATTGTTTGTCCTGCTTGAGCAGATACGAGTGAAGAAACAAGAGGTTTTGGTGAATCAATTGAACCTGAGTTTGAATTTGAACCATCAGGACTAACATAGATAATTGCATCTTCAGCACTAGCGTTAATTCCAAAAGCAGAGAAAGCTGCAATGCCAAGGCCTATACAGGATAAGCTCATCATTAATTTTTTTGTAAATTTCATTGTTTAATCCCTCCTTACTCTATCGTTAGATTGAAGAAAGTTTTTACTTCAATCTTTGTTTCTCCATATGTTTCACTGTAACTAACATATACTGGATATTTTCCGGGTTTAGAAAAATCAATTTGATCTAAACCAGTAACTGTATATCCATTCCGAAGTCTTTCTTCTGTTAAAACTAATTCATCATTTTCATATTTATTTTCTGTATAAATTAAATATACACCATCAGGGATGACGGCATCTTTAGTAGAACCAACAGGTAAAGTCAAATAGGAGTTACATTTAATTCCTACTAAATGTTTCACACCAAGACTCTCGTATCGATCCGCCTTTACTTTTATAAAAATAGTAGAAGTGAAAGCAACCTCACGTACACGCCCTGTTATGCTGACAGTATAAGTACCCTCTTTATAATAATTCACTTTTGAATCATCAATATTGAATGTATCTAATTTATAAAGGGAATATTGAGAACCACCTTCAAGCATTAACTCAGTTTCTTCAAATTGCATAAAAACTTCATATCCTTTGGCAGTAAATGTTTCACCAAAATATATTGTATCATTTCCATGATCATAAATTCTTAAATTTCTAGCAGTTTTGGCTTTGCCATCATCTAGATTAGTAGCAGGATATTGAGGCTCATCAGGTTTTGGATCGACAATAGGGGGCACATCAGGTCCTGGTTTGTCTTGTTCCTTATCTTTTTTACAACCCAAAAGGGAAAAGATAAGGGAAAAGCTTAATATCCCAAGTATTAATTTCTTTTTCATTTAAATTCCTCCTTGTAAACGCTATCATAGCGATACTAACTTATTTTACTATAGAATGACTAAAAAAGCAACCCGCGATTCTCGGATTTTCTATTCCATTTATATTTTATAAATATAAAACAAGGTAATTTTTGTCAAAAATAGGGATTTTATTTTATTTTTGACATTCTTTATAAAAAAAAGTATAATGAGTACATAGAAAAGAGATGAAATCATGCTTGAATTTTTAAAGAAAAAACCAAAAGAAATTTTAGATTGTTTAGGCTATTTTGATTGTAAGCCATATGATTTTTTTGAAAATAATTTAATCTATACGAATGATATTTTAATAGAAAAAAATGAGAATATTAGTGTTTATACAAGATTATATAAAGGCACAATTTTTGTTTTTACCCTAGTTCATCAAGAAGCTGGTTTTAAAAAAACGGATTTCAATTATGAGGCATTAAAGGATAAAATAGATGCAGTGATAAAAGAAGCTCACAAAGCGGTTATTAATCTAATAATTTTTAAAAATAAAAATGATGCCACAATTGCAATCGCTAAAGAACCAGTGAAAAACACAAAGAAAGAATTCAATCAAACTTTAATTTATGACTATAAAAAAGTTCGTCTGGCGTATTATCGTCCTGTGCCAGATTTTTATAAATTATATGATCATTATGTGGAGGCTATGTTCTATGATTTAGCCGCCATTACACCAAAGAGGTAGCGTATGAGAAACATAAAGGCAAGATATATATGGATAAGTGTTGCGGTAGCATTTTTAGCTGCTATAGGTCTAATTATTGGAGTGACATACACCAAAGGAAATATGACTACTTTTGTTATTGTTTTAATTGCAATTGTTTTTATTTATATGACCATAGCAATCCAAATTGCTTCTGCAAAAACTTTTCGATATAAAGGAAAAAAGATTCATTATCCAAAACGAGAATACACAATAGCAGATGAAGATTTTGATTCTCTTTTAAAAAAGCAGGGATATAAACCTCGAACAACACCCTATGGGATGAGTTATTTAAAAGTATCAACTCCGAATGCTTATAAGGTGGTTCTAATTAAGAATCATGAAAAATATTTTAATCCCGAAGAAAAAGAACAAGTATCCAGTCCAAATAAATCCTTAGAGAAATGTGAAAAATTCATTGGGGTTGAGATCTTTTTAGATTATGATGAAGAAACCTTACGGAAGTTACCAGATTTTAATATTCAAGGAGATAAGATTTACTATGGGGGACTTTACCAACAGGATAACCATCTTTTATGTCCAAATCACATAGAACCAAAGGAAGATTTTATAGATTTATATCATACAATTTTGAATGATTTGAAGCTGGATATTATAGATGAAAATGGAGAATAAAAATAAGGCAGATTTAAAGATACAATGATCTAGAATCTGCCTTATTTTTTTATTTTGTTTACATAATGCAAAATTCCAATTCATATGAATGTAATAAGAGGATGATAGCTATGTGTGGAATCATGGGTTATGTTGGAGAGTTAAATGCAGTTCAAATTGTTTATAAGGGATTAGAAAAATTGGAATATCGGGGTTATGATTCTGTCGGCATTGCATATAAAGATAACTTTACTGTAACCATCGCAAAAGAAAAAGGCAGAGTGATGGATTTGGCTCCTTTTGTGAAAAATAAATCCTCTGATTTAGCGATTGGACATACGAGATGGGCAACGCATGGGGAGCCAAACCAACAAAATGCTCATCCTCATTGTTCAAATCAAAATCAATTTATTTTAGTTCATAATGGTATTATTGAAAATTATCAAAAATTAAAGGTGGAATATCTTTCGGGATATTCCTTTAAAAGTCAAACGGATACAGAAATCATTGTTAATTTAATTGAATATTTTGCTTTAACGATGCCCATCAATGAAGCCATTCGTAAGACAATGAGCTTATTAGAAGGATCTTATGCGTGCTTGGTATTAGATAAAAAGAATTTGAATTGTATTTATTTTTTTTGTGATAAAAATCCGTTATTATTGGGAATTGGGAAAAATGGCATTGCATTATCCTCAGATATTACAGGACTTGTTGGTGTTGCCGATCAATATATTGTCTTAGAGGATAAAACTTTTGGTATTGCTTATTTAAACCGGTATTCTTTGTATGATCTCATTGGGTTAAAAATAAATGTTAAACCTAAGCCAATATTAGTTACAGCTGCAGATATTGATAAAAAAACTTTTCATCATTTTATGTTGAAAGAAATTTATGAACAACCTATGATGATTCGTTCTATCCTCCATAAATACTTTATCGGGGATGAAGAAAATATTTCAATGAAACTCTTAAATAAAATTAGGAAATGCGATAAAATCAATATTGTTGCCTGCGGAACTTCTATGTATGCAGGAATGATGGCCAAATATTTTTTTGAGAAATTATGTTTCATGCCAGCTGAAGTTTTTTGTGCATCGGAATTGATTTATTCTACACCATTAATTTCTAAACGACCATTTTTTATTTTTTATTCTCAAAGCGGAGAAACAGCAGATGTGTTGGCCGTAATGAAAAAGGTTAAAAAACAAAAATTTCCAATGCTTGCGATTACAAATAATGTTGAATCATCAATGGGTAGACTTACCGATTTTTGTTTAGATATCTATGCAGGCAAAGAAATTGCGGTTGCATCTACAAAGGCTTATACAGCGATGATTGTTGTTTCTGCTATTTTGGCTCGGGCAATTAGTGGGATAAAGACAAATCTCAAAAGCAATTTAAAGGGAGTAAGTTTAGCGATGGAAAAGGTCCTTCATAACAAAGAAATTTGTTTAGGTATTGCCAAAGAATTGACGGATGCATCCGATGCTTTTTATATTGGCCGGGGGATTGATTATTGGGTTAGCTTAGAGGGAGCTTTAAAATTAAAAGAAATCAGTTATATTCATACAGAGGCCTTTCCTTCAGGAGAATTAAAACATGGACCAATTGCGTTAATTCATAAAGATACACCTGTAATTGCGATTATTACTCAAGAAGGGACGAACCGAATTATAAGAAGTAATTTAACAGAAACAATCTCTCGAGGGGCTAAAGGATTTGTTATATCTTCAAAGAGCTTATCGCTACCAGAAGATACTTTTGTCATTCCCAATGTTGCTCATTATTTATCTCCCCTTGTTAGTGCTATAGTTGTTCAACTTATTGCATATTATACAGCTTTATTAAAACATAACGATATTGATAAACCCAAAAATTTAGCGAAGTGTGTTACGGTTGAATAAAAAGTTTTTTTAAAAGAATTGAATTTAATTTCTAAAAAGAATATAATATAAGAAATTCGTAGTCTAGGATTTACTAGACTCGTTTTTTTGCTTAAACTGGGAGGTGTTAAGTTGAAAGTTTTTTCTTTTTTAAATCAGTTTCCCAATATGAAAAAGTATATAGGAAGTTCAAGAATTAAATTAGGAAATTCCTGTGATGAATTTAATATGATGTTGATTGCTTGTGATTTTTACTCTAAGGATGCAAGCATTTTTGTCGTTTTACCCAATCTTTTTTTAGCTCAAAAATATTATGAGGGTTTGTTAGGATTTATAGAAGAAGAGGATGTACTTTTTTTCCCAGCAGATGAATTAATATCTGCAGAAATGGTTGCAGCAACGGGTGATTTTTTGTATGAAAGAATTCAAACCATCGCTACTTTGCTAAATGGAAGTAAGAAAATTGTAATTATGAATGTCCATGGAGCTATAAAATATGAATTGCCAAAAGAGGTTTGGCTATCTAGTATGTTTACGATTCGCAAGGGAATGGAAATTGAAATCAAGGATTTATTGCGGCGATTACTACGAATGGGATATGAAAATGTTTATACAATTACGAAAACAGGAGAATATTCAAAAAGAGGAAGTATAGTAGATATTTTTCCGTTAGGATTTACAGCTCCAATCCGAATTGATTTTTTTGGAGATGAAGTGGATTCTATAAAGTATTTTAATATGGATACTCAGCGTTCATATGAAGAAATTAATAAATGTTATATTTTACCTGTTTCTGAATTTTTATATGATGATGAGGATTTTGCAGTTGCGAAAAAAAGAATATTAGGTTTTTTAGATCAATTTCCTTTATCACAAATGGAACAAGAAATGATTCAAAAAGATTTATTCTCTTTAGAAAATCATTCTAATCGAAATAATTTATCTAGGTATTTAGGTTTTTTTAATGATGCTTTATCTACGATCTTTGATTTTGTAGAGGATAAAAGGATTTATTTTGTTGAACCCGTAAAGTCAAAAGAAGCTGTAGATCAAATGACATTAGATTTAAATGAATATTGTGGACGTATAGGCGGGTATAGTATTGCAAATATGAAACTATATCGTAATTTAGATTGTCTTTTAGAACAAGCCAATGTTCTTATTGAGGGACTACGTTCAATTGGCGTATTAGATGATCAGGTTCAGGCAAGAGAAGTTTCTGCTTATAAGGCTAAGGAGAAACTGATTATTGATGATTTTAAAAGGAATAAGGATTTAAAGTATGTCTTTTTATCTTATACAAATGAAGAACGTTTGAATCGTTTAATTGATCATTGTTTAGATGAAGATATATTTCTCGTGAAAATAGAAGATGAAAGTCAAATTCGTCTTGGTCAAATTAACTGTGTATATGGGAACTATCCCGCTTTTGATGATCGAAAGAATCAAGTTTTATTTTTAAATGAAGCGACTTTATATGAATTGAAATATGCTCCAAGAAAAGCACGATATAAATCTGTATATAAAAATGCGGTTAAAATATCTAAATACGATGAACTTGAGGTTGGAGATTATATTGTTCATTACGATTATGGTATTGGAAAATATATGGGAATGAAGACATTAGAAACGGGAAATATAAAGCGTGATTTTTTATTTGTTTTATATGGAGGCGGTTCAGGACTTTATATCCCGTTAGAACAGTTATCTTCCATAATGAAATATGCTTCTAAAGAGGTCGAAGGAATTGCAATTCATGAAATAGGGTCTACTGCATGGGCACGGACTAAAGCAAGAGTAAGAAAGAGAGTTCATGACATTTCAGGACAATTAATTCAGCTTTATGCTGCAAGACAGAAAGCAAAGGGGTTTGAATTTTTACCAGACACAACAGAACAGGTTCTTTTTGAAGAAGATTTCCCTTATGAATTGACAACAGATCAGAAACAAGCAATTGATGCTGTTAAAGCCGATATGGAATCAGCACGACCAATGGATCGGTTAATTTGTGGAGATGTTGGATACGGAAAAACAGAGGTTGCAATGCGAGCAGCATTTAAAGCGGTCTATAGTGGAAAACAAGTAGCTATGCTTGCTCCAACAACAATTTTGGCTACGCAGCACTTTCATAATTTTAAATCTCGGATGGAACCTTATGGGATACGAGTTGAACTTTTAAATCGTTTTATTCCTGTCAAAAAACAAACTATGATTTTGTCCGATTTAAAAAAAGGTGGTGTTGATATACTCATTGGTACCCATCGGATATTATCGAAGGAAATAGAATATAAAGATTTAGGATTGTTAATTGTAGATGAGGAACAACGGTTTGGAGTTACACATAAGGAACGAATCAAGGAATTAAAAGTAAATGTAGATTGTATTACATTATCTGCAACTCCAATTCCAAGAACACTTCAAATGTCAGTTATGGGGTTGAAGGATTTATCTATGATTGAAACGCCACCGAAAAATAGATAT
The DNA here is from genome assembly GCA_910584005.1 of uncultured Anaeroplasmataceae bacterium. Classification (GTDB taxonomy): domain Bacteria; phylum Bacillota_I; class Bacilli_A; order Acholeplasmatales; family Anaeroplasmataceae; genus Pelethenecus. The sequence goes on from CAJTXR010000004.1 coordinate 47,399, forward strand.
CCCGTTCAAACCTATGTTTTAGAAAGAAATGACCGAATCATTGCTGATGCGATTGAACGAGAGCTATCTAGAGGGGGACAGGTGTTCTATCTTTATAATTTTGTAGAAACGATTGAAGATGTAGCAGTTCACCTTCACGCTTTAGTTCCTGAAGCTAAGATTTGTGTGGGGCATGGTAGATTAACTAAAGATCAATTAGAAACAAGAGTTTCTGATTTTATTCAGCATAAATACGATATTCTTTTGTGTACAACAATTATTGAAACTGGAATTGATATGCCAGATACAAATACCCTCATTATTCATGATGCAGATCGTTTGGGATTATCTCAGCTTTACCAAATTAGAGGAAGAGTGGGTCGATCTAGCCGTATTGCGTATGCTTATTTAATGTATGAACCTCGTAAAATGCTTACGCCAGAAGCAGAGAAAAGATTGGAAACAATTAAAGAATTTAATGAGCTTGGCAGTGGGTTTAAGATTGCGATGCGAGATTTATCCATTCGGGGCAGTGGGGATTTACTTGGTGAAGAACAATCTGGTTTTGTAGAGTCTGTTGGATTAGATATGTATTTGAAAATTTTAAATGAAGAAATTCATTCAAATATACAGCCTGTAGAAGAACAACAGGATAAATCTTTAGTTGCTCCTCTTGTATCTAGAACGATTGATAAGAAATACATTGATAATGATGATATTCGGATTGAAATTCATAAGAAAATTGATAAACTGAATTCATTAGATTCTTTATATGAATTAGAAAAAGAATTGATTGACCGTTTTGGTGAAGAAAATGAAGAAGTATTACTTTATATGTATGAAAAATTAATGAAAAACTATTGTAAAAAATTAAAAATTGTGAAGCTTGATCAAACAAATCCAAGATATTTTGATTTTATATTTGATAAGGATATGTCTTCTTTATTTGATGGTAATTTCTTATTTCAGCAAATGCTTAAATATAAAAATTTAAAATTGACTTATAAAAATCAAGAAATTCACATATTAATGGAAATACAAGGTCGGGAAAAATTGTCTTATTTTAAAGAAATCTGTAGTTATTTTAATGATATTGATAAAAAATGAAAAAAGTTGCCATACTATATATGGTGATATAAATGAAAAAAGGGATAACATTTTTAATGTTAATTTTCTTAATTTTATGGATTCCTGCCTCTGCTGAGGGGAAAAGATATTATCATGGAGATCGCTCATCAAAGCACATATACTTAACATTTGATGATGGGCATTCTTATAAAAATACAACGAAAATATTAGATACATTAAAAGAAAAAAAAGTTCCAGCAACTTTTTTTATAGAAGGAGAGTTCCTTGTCCAAAATCCTATATTAATTAATAGAATTGTAGAAGAACAAACGCTAGGAAATCATACAATGTGTCATAAGGATATTACTAAATTAAGCAATTTAGCATTTCGTAAGGACATAAGTGAATTTGAACAGAATGTTGTTAAAATGACTGGAAAGTCAGTTACAAAATACTTTAGACCCCCTATGGGAAAAATTAATTCCGCTAAACAAGCCATTCTAGATGAATTAGGATATAAAGTATTTATGTGGGATGTCAGTTATTATGATTATGTCTATTTTGATGATAAAGGAATTGATTTTGCATTAAAAAATATAATGAAGCAAACCCAAAATGGATCCATAATTTTAATGCATACTCTAACAAAGTCGAATGCAGATGTATTAGGGATTGCTATTGATCGGCTTAGAGAAAAGGGATTTATTTTTTCTAATTTAAGTGAAATCATTTGAATTTATTGCCTTTAAGAGATTTATCTTAAAGGCTTTTTTAAGTTTGCTATTTTTTCTTGAGAAATTAGATTTCTTATGGTAAAATAAAATGAAAAATAAATTTAACTTTATGTCACTTATAATTGACATTGAAATGAAAAAGGTATAATATATGTATGGAGGAATGTAGATGAAAAAGTATGTAAGTTTATTGCTTTCAATTTTTATTCCCTTATTTATTACATTCATTGTATTTATTATATGGGTCATAACTCGGCAGGATAAAGTAATGTATATTGTTGGTTTTTGTTTTGGAATCACTATTTCTAGTTTTTTGATAGGAATACTCGCTTTTATACGAAACAAAAGAAATTATCGCTGTCATTTTGATGAACGTCAGAATAAATGTAGAGGGGATTGTTTTTGTATCAGCTTTTTTGTATTATTAGGTAGCTTATTCTTAGATGGTATTATAAGAACATTATTAGAATATGATTGGTCAAGCTATATTGTAGGAGTTTCTACTTGTGGGATTTTATCCATTGGTGTTTTTGCAGGAACGGCAATTATAAAGGATGCTTATACTAGTATCGGCGAAAACAAAATTCGTTTTGGAATTTTTTTAGGATGTATTGGAATATTGGATTTAGGAGTTGGAATTATAAATGGTATCCGACAAGGTTTTTTGGAGGATGGGAAAATAGGCATTTCGTTTATTAATATATTCAGTGGATTTATGCTATTTGTAGTTGCGATTCTCCTATTTATTAAAACAGGAATTTCCAAAAAGAAAGAGAGGATGGATGATGAAAAATTTGAAACTGAAATCTGCTAGAGCAGAATACGATATGTCGCAAGCCGAATTGGCCTCAGCTATTGGCGTTACAAGACAAACAATCAATCAAATTGAAAATGGGGAATATAACCCTACAATTAAATTATGTATTGCTATTTGCAAGGTGTTACATAAAACTTTAGATCAACTCTTTTGGCTAGAGGAGTCCTATATACAAAACGATCAACAAGAAAATCGAACTTCTCTAGTATCAAGATTATAAGAAGAAAGGATAAAATTATGGAAGAGATATTAGTTGTAGAACACTTAAAAAAGACATTTAAATTAACAAAAAAACAAAGAAAAATCAATCGAACAAATGAAACCGTAAAAGTTGCAGTAGATGATTTATCATTTAAAGCCTATCGTGGCGAGATTTTTGGTTTACTAGGACCAAATGGGGCAGGAAAAACGACTACATTGAGAATCATTGCATCATTAATTAAAGCAGATAGTGGAGATGCAATTGTTGATGGAGTTAGCGTCGTTAAGAATCCAGAAGCCGTTCGAGGTAAGATTGGATTTTTAACAAGTGAATTAAAATTAGAGGATTTTTTCACTCCGAATTATTTATTTGATTATTTTTCAAATTTACATTGTGTTCCAAAAGATGTATGCGAACAAAGAAAAAAAGAACTTTTTTCAAAGTTTGGCATTGATAGTTTTAAAGAGGTAAAAATTGCAGATTTGTCTACAGGTATGAAACAAAAGATTTCATTGATTATTTCAATTGTACATGATCCAGATATTATTATTTTTGATGAACCAACAAATGGATTAGATGTAATTACTGCGAAAGTTGTTACTGATTTTCTATTGGATTTAAAGAAAATGGGGAAAACGGTGATTTTATCTACTCATATATTTTCTTTAGTAGAGAAACTTTGTGATCGAGTGGGGATAATTATTCGAGGGAAAATGATCTTAGAAGACACGCTTTCTAATTTGGTACAGAATCGCCCTTTGGAAGAAGTCTTTTTTGATATATATCATAAGGAAGTAGGGGAAGAAGAATGAGAACAATAGGAATTATATTAAAAAAAGAATTAAAACGTTATTTTACGGATGTTCGAATGCTAATTGGAATTATTTTGCCAGGTATTCTTATCTTTTTACTTTATAGCGTTATGGGAAATTTTATGGGTCAACAATCTTCCTCTATTAAAGAATGTACGATTTATGTGGTAAATGAGCCCGTAGAACTAGCACCTATTTTTCAAATGGAAGATATAAAAATCACGAAATATGATCAAACATTAGAAGAAAATGAAATTTTAAAAAAGATAGAAGATCAAGAGATTGATCTATATATCAAGTACCCTATAAATTTCATGGAGGATATGATAAATTATACAAGTGATATGGGTAAGGCACCAAATATAGATATATATTTTAATAGTGCAAAGGAAGCCTCACAAATGATGTATACTTTTTATACGCAGGCTTTAAATACATATGAATCGGTTTTAGCGAATAAATTTGATATCAATAATAGCAATCAAAAATACGATTTAGCCAAAGAAGAGGATTTAACTGTTCGCATTTTTACGATGATGCTTCCATTCTTATTAATTACTTTCTTGTTTTCAGGAGCGATGGGAATCTGTTCAGAATCCATTTCAGGAGAAAAAGAAAGAGGTACTATTGCAACATTACTTGTGACTCCTGCTAAAAGAAGTCATATCGCAATTGGAAAAGTGTCTGCACTTGGAATAACAGCTCTTGCATCTTCCATTGTGAGTTTTATTGGATTGATTGCATCTCTCCCAAGATTAGTAGGAACAGATTTATCTTTATCCGCATACCACGTAGATACTATTTTTATGTTATTGGTTGTGATAGTATTAACAGTATTATTTTTCACAGTTGTTTTAACAATTGTATCTACATTTGCGAAAACAGTTAAAGAGGCTTCTAGTTTATCCATTCCAGTAATGATCGTTGTTATGCTATTGGGAGCTACAAGTTTTATGGGAACAACCGCTCAAACAAACGCAGCATTTTATTTAATTCCTGTTTATGGAGCCATTCAATGTTTAACGGGAATCTTAAGTATGACCATTGAGCCTTTATCCTTTGTATTATTTATTTTATCAAGTGTGGTCTATATCAGTGCAGGTATTTTTGCCTTGACAAAAATGTTTAATAGTGAACGAGTTATGTTTAACTCTTAATAGAGGACTCACCAGCATTAGTATTGCTGGTGAGTTCTTCATTTTTAGAGGTTAGTTTTAAAAAACTATAGGTACTTAAAAGTACAGAGAAAAAGACAGTAAGAGTTAAGTCGCGATCTCTTCTATTAATGGTAGGCTCAATAAAATGTCTTTTTTGCTCGTATCTTAGGTATTGACTGCGAGCAGTTGGATCAAAAAGAACAACTAAAAGAACGGATAAACCAATATCAAACACATCTTCAACGGGAGTTAACTCAACAGGGTCATTATTCATTATATAATCTGCAAGCTCAAAAACAAATCCATAGGTAATGGTTGTGAAAGCAACTAACGCAATGGGATCTAAAAAGATAACCAATACTCCAGCAATCATACCACTGGCAACAGAAGCGTAATAAGACGGTGTGGTGCTGATTTTAATGTCTTCAATTACAATTTGATCATTAAAAATAAAAAGAGAAATGAAAAAATCAGATAGAAATTGAGAAATAATACCTGTTTTTGCCCCATTTAAAAGATTAGGTAAAATATGGGATCGATCGAGTTGCTTATGATATTCTAAATTATATTGCATAAGACCACCTTATATTTTAGTTTATTCTTGAAATAATTTATTCATTAGGCATTATAAAAAGAATTAAAGATAATTCTAGAAATTTTGACAATTATACGCTATAATATCAACATGAGGGGTGGTTGTTTTGAAAAATTCATTATATGAACTTCGAAAAAGTCATAAATATACCCAAGAAGAACTAGCGAAAAAACTTGGTGTTACTAGACAGACCATTATTTCCATAGAACAGGGAAAGTATATTGCATCTTTGCCTTTAGCTTTGAAAATGGCAAAAATCTTTGAAATTCCTTTAGAAGAAATTTTTGATTTGGAAGAAGGTGAATTCTAGTGGAAAATAAAGAAAAGATCAAAAAAGGAATCAAAATCCGTTTAATTGTAATGAGTTTATCTACAGTACTTCCTATTTTATTATTAATCTTTTTTGAATTACCATTCTTTAAAGATCAGCTAGTTGTATATAAGGATATTGAGGTTTTACGATATGCAATATTTGTTCTTTTAGAAGGGTACATTGGATTTAAAATATATCGCTATATTCGTTTTTTAAGTGATTCAGAATATGCTGATTTATTTGTTTTAAGAAAAAATGATGAAAGATTAAACTTTATTCGTTTAAAAACGAATGCTTTAGCAATAAAAATATTCATTTATGTTGATGGAATAGCGTTAATTACTGCAGGGTTTTTAAATGCAGCTGTATTTTATACCTTATTAAGTGTAATGGGTGCGGTGTTGTTGATTTACTCTGGTGTATACATATATTATTCAAAAAAATATTAATTCAATATATAAAAAAAATCGAAGGGAATCTAAAATGATTCTCTTTTTTTATTGTAAATTCAAAATCAAATATACAGAACTTTGTTAAAATATGATATAATAAATAAAAATTAAATGATGCTCAAAGTGTGGGAATGGCTGCTAGTGCCTATTCAGGCATTGTTTCAGGATTGGTGATGTGTATGGTATGATAAAGAAAACAATTCATTTAAATTTTCATATTAAATTTTCAGAACATTTAGATAATACAAGTTATTTGTATGGATCATTTTATGAAAAAGATAATGACTCAGAGCTTTTCACTCAATATAAAGAAGAAAATTATATTTTTAAGTTAGATAGTGAATATAATGTTGAGGGACAGAATTACGTTTCAAACCGTATTTGGGTTGACTTGGTTTATTATAAAGACCAGCATTTTATATTTAAATATCAAGATGATGAGCACCAGTATTTTCAAACTTTAAACCACAAAAAAATATCAATACCACTAACGGATAATAAAAGTTATATTTTTTTATTAGATCATTTGTTTATTTTTGATCCAAAGGATAAAAACAATAATAATATTCTAATTTATAACAATAATTTGGATAAAATCGTTGATTTTAATATTTCTTATAATAATCTTTTAGATTGTTATAGAGAGAAAGATAAGATAGAATTTTATGAAAAATTATCATTATGCTTGAGTGATTATACTATTATTCATTATAAGAAAATGGCCGATAAATACTTAGTCATTGCATTTAAAGAAAATTATCAATATTATATTCTCAGACTAAATACAAATTTTGATATTCAATCTTGTAAAAAGATTATTGATGAAGAAAAATATATTTTCTGTAATTTCTATAAATATAAAGAATTTTATTATTTTATTTTCACTAAGAATGAAACAAATTATTTGATTATGAAATGTAATTCTAATTTTGATATATTAGATGAAGAAAAAATAAAGTCTTATCGATGTGATATAATAACTTTGAATGATAATTTATGCTTAATCATTGATGACCCAAAAAGATATGATAAATTTCAAAAACAATTTAAAAATCAAGAGCTAATGGGAAATTCTAGTTTATTGATTTTAAATTAATAAAATTAGAATAAGAAAATGATGTTCTAATTGATTTATGTAAAAAGGAATTACTAAAAAGTAATTCCTTTTTTAATTTTAATATTCTTCAACTTTTTTTTACTTTTTTCTACAAAATATGCTACTATGGAGAGAAGTAGGAGGTAGTATATATGTTGAAAATGTCTTTTTTGATTTGGCTTAATCCTTAAATCTTTTTATATTCCAAAGGATATATTGAAAGGGTAAACAGGGATGAAAAAGGATGCTATAATCAATCAATTGAAGAAAAATACAAATCCAATCATAGTTGATAAATTAAATCATTTGCTAATATTTTTAGATAACTTTTTTTATTATTATGATTTGATGAATAAAACAAATTTTAATGAAGTCTTTTATTATTTATATATGGAAGAAGTCAATTATAATTACTTAGAAATATCTGACTTCATACACAAAAATTCTACTATGCAGGTTTACCGAATGGTAAAAAAAATGGAAGAGTTTATTGCAAAAGTCTTAGAAGAACAGGAGTATAGGGTGTTAAAACAAGCTTTAAAATAAAAAATCAACAACAAAAATGTTGTCGTAACTTATTTGGATACATGATAAAGTAAGTATAAATTGTGAGGCCAGCAATTGAAGTATTAAGATCTTAGTAGAAAAATAAGGAGAAAAAAATGAAAGTAGAATTAAGAAAAAGAAAATTGAATAATTTAAGAAAAATTATAAAGGTTGATGAGTTAGGAAACCATCTTTCTTTTGATCCCATGTTTGTCAAAATTGATGAAGTGGAAAATAATGTGATACAAGAAGGTACAGCAATCACACCAGAAATTATAAATAAAGTCAATTGGCGTGATGAGTCTAAAATAGAATTTGCTTTGTTAGATTCTAATGCTTTACCTTCTGCAAAAGAAGGGGTAGTTCAAATTGTTTCCAAACAGAATGGCGAGGTTTGGTGTATTCCATCAACACAAGCCCCTTATCCTTTGGGAAATGTTGATTTGAGCCAATATATGACTAAAAGTGGCAAGGTATACGCTAGAGGAAAGAGTTTAGAGTATTTTAATTTAGATAAAGAAGCCAAAATATTTTCCACTCGTACTAGAATTGGAGCAATTCCTGTAAGAGTAGAAGATGAAGCTATATTTAATGATGGTACCTATTTAGAATTTAACAAGGATAGAATGGAATTATATCATCAATCTGCAATTTTTAAAATCACTTCTGAGGGAAAAATAAATCTAGAATCGCCAAGCTCTTCAAGTTTAAATTTAAGAGGAGGCAATATTCATATTGGTTCAAATAATAAAATATCTTTACAGGCAGCTGCAATCAATATGTCAGGTGATTTTTCTATTTCCACTCAAAATACAAGTGTAGAAGAAACTTCAGATCATATGAAATTTAATTGTCATACTAATTTAACACAGGCTTCTTATGGAAATCAAAATTTTCGTTTACAATTTTATCCTGATTATGTGCGAATTATGCATGTGCAACCTACAGGGTATGATAAGAAAATTTTTCAGTTGAATACGGATGGAACGATCTTAATCAATGATGTGATTACTCCATTACAATTTCCATTGGGTTTCTCTAGTAGGGAAACTTCAGGGGTTACCTGGGGAAACATTGGTAAGGTTGGAAGATTCATTACGGATTGGAAAACATCTTCAGGTGGAGAAATTATGTTTAGAGAAGACAATAATAAATTATTTGTGGGAATTGATGGAGTGTTCTATCAAAATGAGGGGATGTATAAAGTGGTTGATGAAAATTCTGTCAATCAATTTATTCAAACTTATTTTGATAATAATTTTGAAAGATTATTTTTGGAACATATAAGCAAATACGAACAAAAACAAGATTTATTTAGCGGTAATAGTCAAGAAGTCGGATATACTCTTTTTGAAAGTACAAAGAAGTATAAAATTGATTTTGCTTCTTATTCTAACTCTACTCTAATTTTGACGATGATTTTTAAAGGAACAGAATTGCAAAGTAAAAACCCTAGTATAACAGATTCTTTGGGTAATATTTATGAAGTGAATCAGTTTATCGCAACAGATGATCAATATGGAGATTATATTGAGGTATTAGTATACAACTCAAGTCATAATTATTTAGGGCGTGCATATATCCGTAACTTGTATGAGTTAAGATAGGAGAATAAAGATTATGATTATAAATTTAAAAATAAAAGAGGATAGAGTAATCGGGTATAGAACCTTTCCTATAGATTTAAATATAGAATATGTAGAAGTAGATGAAATTCCTCTAGATATTTTATCAGGTAGATATACCTATAAAAATCATAAATTAATAGATATGGATGAATTAAAAAGTGAAACAAATCAACAACAATCTCCTAATTTATATGATAAAAAGAGTGCTTTAGAAGCCTTTGAAAAATATAAAAATGATGTTTTATATGGTATTATTCTAGAAGATGAAGAAACACATGTGAAAATCTTAAATTGGTATAAAGATATCATAAAAAATGAGGAAATTGATAATACTCCTCCAAAAGAAATTCTAAAGTATTTGGAGGAAAAATAAAAATGAACTTAGAAATATTTTTATCCTTATTAGGAACCTCATTAGGCTTTATATTAAGTTTGCTTACCTTAATTATAAAAATGAGTAAAAATAAAAAAGTCAAAAAAACTGCAGAACAAATGGTATCAATTACCGAGCAACTCAACACTTTTATAATAGAAGCAGAACAATTTAAAAATTATACTGGAGCAGAAAAGAAAAATTTTGTATTGACCAAAATAAATCAATTTGCAATTGACAATAAAATAAAATTTTCTTTTGAAACCATTTCAAATAAAATTGAAGAAATTATATCTTTAACTAAAAATGTCAACTGCTCTATAAATAATCAAAAGGACTGGTTATAATAATATGAAGAAAAAAACACTTACCTATTCTACCAGTCAAAGAGGAAAACTCACCTTAAATTTAAATGATAGACGCTTGAACTTTACACATTTAGATTTTAATGGGGGTGGAGTAATTCCAATTCCTATATTCCATGTTTATCAAAACAATGGAATAGATAAGGGGTATGGAACTGGATTTTGTTTAAATTTGGATCAATCCCTTACAAAAATAGATAATACATCAAAATATAAACTTTCTTTACCTGATGGAAGTAAAGAACTGTTTGAAGAAATCTATTATTATCTAAATGAAGAAGATGAACGGGTATATCAAACCTCTTCTGGTCAAACCTTGCAAAGAAGCGATATAGAAGTTTTAGAGGATGGATCTTTACATTATGAAAATCATTTAATTCTTGTAGAACTTAAATCTAATACTGGATTAACATTAAAAAGTGATTATAAAGATTTTATCAATAGCGATTCTATCAATTTTAAACATGAAGATATTGCTCAATTAGAAAAAGAAATACAACAATTAGAAAATAGTATAGAAGAAGCGAATAAAGATTTAGAAATTCAAAAAGTGAATTACGTTAACGATACACAAGAGTATAAAGATGTTGGAGAAAGTAGAACCCAGTATCAAGATTCATCTAAGGAAGTAATGGAAGCACAATTGGCCGCCTATAACTTTGATAAAAAAGAAGGATTATATCGTGCAAAAATTCAATATTATAATAAGACAGAAAAAGAAAATAATATAGTTGGAGGGCTTGAAAGTAAAAATCCAAATGATTATATTGCTGAAAATATTTATTATAAGGCTTCATTAAATAGATTTACTTTTAAAGATGAACTTGGTAGACATGCAGAAGGTTTTGCATTAATGGACAAATACAAGGATAAGGATAAATTTGAACAAATTTCAGGCAATGTAAAATTAGCAGAATACTGTAGCCAACGTTTTACAGATGAAGTAGAAAGATTAAACCAAGAAATACAAAAATTGGCTTTAGAAATGGACCAAGCTGATATTGAAAATCAAAAAAAGATTACTGCTTCTCAAAGCGACCTTATGACAAAAGAGGAGGACTATCTAAATAAGCAAAAAGCCTTAGAAGAATTACAAAATAAAAGATTAGAAGAATATTATAAAAAGATAGAGGAAAGAACAAAATTACATATTAATCAATATTCTCAACTTATACAACAGAAACAAAGTCAACTGAATGTACTTTACAAGCACATTCCAGAGCTTTATTTAATTAATGAGGAAGGTTTAATTTTTGGATATAATAAATATGGAAAACTTTGTACTATTTTTGATACGTATGAACATCAAGTGCTTATAGAATATAATGAAGATGACCAAATTAAAAGCATAGTAGATTCAGAAAACCATAAAGTTGAATTGATTTATAATGGAAAGAAAAAACTAATTCGTTTAATCAATGATTATGAGGAGTTTATTGATTTTAACTATGAAGGAAATTATTTAACGAGGTTTACTTATTCTAATGGGAATTGTTTTATTTTAAATTATATAAACAAGCAGCTTTTTAAAATTCAAGATGTTGATGGTATAGGATATCAAATAGAATACCAGAATAATTTAATTTCAAAACTCAAATCAATTTCTTTATCATCTCAAACTTCTTTAGAAGAATTATCATTCATTTATGATTCAAATTTAATTTCAATTTCTAATAATAAAAACCTTTTAACTTATCATTATTTATTTGACGATAAAAATTCATTAACAACGGAATATTGTTTAAAAGAAAACGAAATTGAGGAAATAACCACATTTGATGATGGACTTCATCATTGTAATTTTACTATCTCTTCTAATAAAACACATTCTAAAATTTTAGATGTAGGACCTATGAGTATAGAAGATATAAACTCCTTTACGGCAGAACCTTTAAACGCTTATTTAACGGATTACATTTTGTATGCACGAATAAAGGCAGATGTATCTGAAGGAATAAGACAAAGAAGAGTTACCGCATATTGTGAGCACTTCTATACGGATCAAGATACAGAATGCAGATGTGAAATAAGGTGTATGATGCATTATGAAACGCATTCTAAAGAATATAGTGTATCTGTGAACCCTCAAATTAAAGGTGAACAAATTATAGCTATACCAGTTACTTTTGATGAAGATATAAACGGCCAAGTTTTAATTCCTAATCGGATTATGGTAAGTTTAGACTGTAGGGGAAATGATGGAGGGTGTGAATTACTGAATTTGGTTATGGCACAAGGAGAATTTATTTATTGTGAAAATAATGAAACTCATCATAAAGTATATGAATGTTTTAGTGAAGTTTCTTTTGTTAAAAATGAGCTTTTGGAAAAACAAGGGAGCTTCATTCAAAAAAAAGAAGTAAATTATTTTTATAATCCTAAGGAATTATTAGAACAGCAAATCACAAAGCTCACTTATACAGAATACGATAAAGACTCTATGTTAATACATAGAGAAGTAAAAGAAATAAAAACGCAATTCATTTATAATACCTATAATAAAGTAATCAAAGAGTCTAATTCATTAGGAAATGTTATAGAGTATATTTATAATGCTCAAGGGGCTTGTATACAAAAGAAAAGTTATAATGAAATTCAACCGAATTTAGTAAATATTGAAGAATCAGAATTAGATAAAGATGGTAAGGTTATTTCTACAACAAACGAATTGGGATATAAAACGACTTACCAACAGCTCAATCATAAGCCAGTTTCTTTAACTACACCAAATGGAAATATTTTATATATACATGATGACAATTCTGCAAAAACCTTATCTTCTGATGAGAATGGATTGGAAAATTATAATACTTGTATCTATGATCAAGGTAAACTTGTGGAGTATAAAACTGAGGGCATGCAATATTCTTATACATATGATGAATTGGGGAAGGAAAAAGAACTATATATCAACAATAAAATATATTGTAGATTTATTGAAATTGAATCTATGTCCAAGATATATAATAAAACTTTATATAATGATGGAACAGGATATGAGAAAGTATCTGATCTTTATGGTAAGATCTTAAAAATCAATAAAATTAAAAATGATGTAGTTCTTTCCTATATAGAATACGTATACGATTCTAAAGAAAAAGTTATTAAAGAAATCAATCATGAAAACGATAAAGAAACTATTTTAGAATATGTTTATGTAGAAGATACATTGGTTGGAATCAAAACGGATGAATACATTAAAACTGTTGCTAAAGATATGTATGGAAATGAAAAAGAGTTAGCTTATCAGATTGGGGTTAACACGCACAAATACTTATGTGAATATGATGACAAAAATAGAGTTACTGTAAATCGGTACACTATAAATCAAGAAAGCATATTTACAGAACATTATAGATATGATGGATTTGATCGCATCAAGGAAGCTAATCATAATGTAATTAAAAATAAATACGATTATTTAACTAAAAATGGTAGGACCACGAATTATATAAAATGCAATCAAAAAGAAATTCAAGGAAAGTATCAAAGATACAACTACGATTATGATAAAGAAGGAAACATAGTCTGTAAAAAAGAGAATCATAAACTAACAAGATATGCTTATGATGGATTGAACCGTCTTGTTCGTGAAGACAATGAAGCACTAAATGAAACAATTCTTTATTCTTATGATGGTAATGGTAATTTATTAGAAAAGAATTATTTTGATTATTCAATAACGGATCAGCTTGAAAATAAAAGAGTATTTGAATTAGGATATAAAGATTTTAATGATTATTTAACTTGTGTAAATAATAAACAGATAGCTTATGATTCTATTGGAAATCCTGTAATATATAAAAATATACCTTTAGTTTGGGATTCCAAGGAATTAAAAAAATATAATGATATAGAATTTACATATAATGCAAATCATATCAGAACAAGAAAGAAAACAGGGAAAAGCGATACTATATATATTTTAGATGGTACAAAAATACTAAAAGAAATTAGGAAAAATTATACGACCTTTATAAATGGAAGTATTGATGAAGGAGTAACGATAGATACTTATGATGATGAAATTGAGTATATTTATAGTGCTGAAGGGATTGTAGGTTTTGATTATATAACTGAAAATAGTAGAAAAAGATATTATTATAATAAAAATATGTTTGGTGATATTTTAGAAATATATGATGAGAATGGATGTCTTGTGGGTGAGTATTGTTATGATGCGTATGGTAATCATAAAATACTTATGGATATTGATCATATTGCAAGCATTAATCCTATCCGATATCGGTCCTATTATTTTGATAGTGAAACTCAGCTTTATTATTTAAATAGTAGATATTACGATCCAGATACTTGCCGTTTTATTAATATGGATTCTATAGAATACTTAAATTTTGAACAACTCAACGGATTTAATTTATTTGCTTATTGTAATAATAATCCAATAAAGTATATTGATCCAGCAGGGACAAGTGCATTATTAATTGGATTGTTGATATTTATGGGAGTTATGACTATTGGCGGTGCAGCATATGGAGGCATTTCTGCAGGAATGGCTGGAGGTAATATTCAAGATATTTTTGCAGGAATAGGGAAGGGAGCCCTTAATGGACTTATTATCAGTGGAGGTATCTCTCTTGCTATAGGGGGATTTTCTATTGGTGCAACAAGTATAATAGGCTCAATTATGGCAACATATGGGTTATCTATTACAGCCAATATGCTAGAGGTTGCTGTCACACAGGGTAAAAAGAGTTATTATGATGGAGATGATTTTTGGGCAGGTGCTAATGATATAAATAATGCAATGTTTTCAAATTCAGGAGGCATACTTGTTGGAAATGTTAGTTTATTGCCTATTCCAATTTATGGAACTAGACTTGTTTCTAAAATTCCGACATTTATAAAAACAATGAATGAATTTCGTTGGGCAAATGCTTTTCGTGTAAGTTTTATGACAAGTGCTAAAAACACATTGACTCAGAAAGCAAATAAATTTGCTCTTCTATTGGGATATTTAATAACTTTAATCCAATACAAAAATTTATTTGAATCTATATTTAGCAAACCAGATTTTGATAACTCTAAATGGATTTTATATTAAAAATAAAGGAAATGATTGTTGAATTACATCATTTCCTTTTTTAAAGTCATTTTAATCAAGCAAAATTGATTTGATTTACAAATACTTTTCTAGCCAATTGTTTAACTTCTATCTCATTCAACTCTTGGTTATCTATATAGCCGGACCATGCAGCTACTAATACTTTGTCATTGAATCCTATCATATAAGAGTCATAAAGTGTAGACCCACTTTTGCCATAACATTTTTCTTTTAAATATGGATATAAGGTAGCAGCAGTGGCATTGGGAATTGTAGGATCAAATGTATACTGCATTAACTCTTTAATTTGCTTGAAATATTTACTATCCCCTAATATTTTGTATTTTGGTTTTTTTGTATAGAGAAGTTTATTTTTGACTTTAACTTTTTTTATTGTACTTAAGGAATAATACTTTCCTTCTGTAAAAAATTGTGTATAAATCCGTGTTAAATCATAAAGACTCATTCCTACACTTCCGAGTGCTAAACTTGGAAGTGGTTCTACAATTATTTTATATTTTTTCAAATGATTTGCTAAAGTTTTAAATCCCATTTCTTGATGCATTTTAATTGCATAGATATTATCAGATGCGGCTAAGGCTTCTTTCATTGTTATTTTTCGATTTGGATACTTGGAATTATTATTTTTAATCGTTACTTGTTCATTATGATATATAAAGGAATAAGGGGAACTATAATATGCTTTTTGAATTGAAAAGCCACATTTCAATGCTTCATAATAAAGAAGGGGCTTTATTGTAGAACCAATATCTCGTTTTCCTTTAGTGACAATATTATAGTTGGAGGTCATATAGTTTTTACCACCGATTAAAGAAAGAATGTACCCATCTTTATCTACACTAATACTTGCATAATCCCCTTTTGTTTTTAAATTAATTTCATTCATAGAAGGCCGATACGCTGTTTCAATTTCTATAACTTGATTAAATTTATTAGGGATATTAATTTTTTCATATTCTTTTAACACATGGTCAACGTAAAATAGTAAATTACTATTATAAATATTTTTATTATAGTGAAATTGAATTGGGGCTTTCGCAATCTCAAATTCATCAAAAGTTATTATATTATGCTTAAATAATGTTTTTAATAAAGTATTTTTTCTTAATTCTAATTGATCTAAATGTTCACTATAATAGGTTGGGGCGTTGAGTAACGCAACAAGTGTGGTCATTTCTTGAATGGAAAGCATGGTGTAGTCTTTATTAAAATAATATTTGCTTGCATCGGCAATACCATAGATATCATTGCCAAAATAAATACAATTTAAATATCCTTCTAATATTTGATTTTTAGGAACAGCTTGTTCTAATTTTATGGCGTAATACAATTCTTTAATTTTTCTGGAGAATGTTTTTTTATTAGAAAAATAAACATTTTTTATATATTGCTGGGTAATGGTAGAAGCACCTTCGGACTTTTGGTTTTTGAGATTAGAAAAAATGGTTTTAAAAATTCTACCTACATTAAACCCACTATGCTGGTAAAAGGACTGATCTTCAATTGCTAAAAGGATATCAATATTTTTCTGATTCATCTGTTCAAGCTGAATAGGTGTTGTTTTATGATTATTTATTAGATGTAATATTTCTTGATTGTTTTCATCCTTTATTGAGAATTCTTTTCCTTTTGTAATATCATAGATGGAATCTATTGGTTGGAAAAAGAAAAGAAATAAAAGGAGGAAAATAAAAATAGAGAATACCGATATTATTATTTTCTTTTTCAACAGGAATCACCGGTATTAGTATTTGAAAGAAAAGAGGAAGTATGCTATAATTATGGGAAATTGTTTTAGGAGAATGGGTATGATTAACTTAATTCGTAAGATATTTATTAAAGATTATGAAAATGTGAAAGATGAAAAAGTTCGTGTGGCACATGGGAAAGTGGCGAGTTTTTTTGGAATCTTTTCTAATTTAATATTATTCATAGGTAAAATGATTGCAGGTATATTATCTATGAGTATTTCTATTATTGCAGATAGTATCAATAACCTATCGGATATGGGATCTTCTGTGATTACTTTAATTGGATTTAAGCTTTCCTCAGCTCCAGCTGATGATGAACATCCATATGGGCATCAAAGAATGGAATATATTGCGGGATTAATTGTGGCTGTAATCATTATCTTTGTAGGAGGAAGTTTATTTATTTCTTCAATAGAAAAAATTATAGAATATAAGGTGACAATCATTCCTAATTCTGTTTTATATATTTCAA
Organism: uncultured Anaeroplasmataceae bacterium; assembly: GCA_910584005.1. Classification (GTDB taxonomy): domain Bacteria; phylum Bacillota_I; class Bacilli_A; order Acholeplasmatales; family Anaeroplasmataceae; genus Pelethenecus. The sequence continues at coordinate 64,845 of CAJTXR010000004.1, forward strand.
TTGCAATATTGAGTTGTTCCATAATCATTAAATTTTTACAAGCAATATTTAATCAACGAATGGGAAAGATCATTAATTCCGTCACTTTAAAAGCAACTAGTAAAGATAGTTTAAATGATTGTATATCTACTTCTGTAATTTTAATTGTAAATGTCATTTTCTTGTTTATTCAAGATATTCCATTTAGTTTAGATGGTGTATTGGGTATTTTAGTGTCTTTATTTATTGTGGTTTCTGGTATTAAATTAATTAAGGAAGCGGTTAATCCATTAATCGGGGTTTCTACAGATGAAAGTTTTATTAAAGAAATATTAAATGTGATTCAATCTGAACCTTTGGTTTTGGGATTTCATGATCCAGTGTGTCATATGTATGGTCCTACAAAATGCTTTATGACGATTCATGTAGAAGTGGATGCAAAACTAAATATGATGGAGGTCCATGATACAATTGACAATTTGGAAAAACAAATCTTTGATTCTTTTGGAGTTGAACTTACAATTCATATGGACCCAATCGAAACAGATAATGAAGAAACAAATACTTTGCGTACGCGAATAAAAGATATAGTAAAGGGGATTGATCCTTCGTTATCTATGCATGATTTTAGAGTGGTTTATGGAAATACACATAATAATTTAATATTTGATGTGGTACGCCCTTATAAATTTAAAATGAGTGATGCAGATATTTTAAGAATATTACAAAATCATTTTAAAGAGGAAGAAAAGCCTTATTATTTTGTTGTTCATTTTGATAATCAATTTATTAAGGACGAAGATGTGAATAAAGAATTTGAAAAAGAATAATTTTACCTACTTTTATGTAGGTATTTTTATTACATTAAAAATATTTATGTTGTAAATTCAAAATTATTGAATTTAAAGAAGAAAAATAATATATTTGTATTAAAATTGTATATAAATAATATTTTAGCCTTTTATTCTATGAAATAGAAGGCTTTTTTTATTAAGAAATTTTAATATAAATTGGAAATGTTTGTAAATATTACAAATTATCTTTACTTTTTACATAGTGTATATAATATTAGCATAACAATTGTAAATCTAGAGCGAAAATGAAATTGGGTATGAATGAATATATGATTAAAATAAATGTATAAGATAAGAAACTTATCTAGAAAAGGAGAAAACTATGAATCAAATTTTAAAAACAAACAGAAACATTGATATCGTCTTTTGTATTGATGGAACAGGGAGTATGACACCATGCTTAGAAAGTGTGAAAAGAAATGCCCTGCATTTTCAAACCTTATTTGCGGAGGAAATGACCAAACGAAACACAGACATTGATTCTATGCGAGTGAAAGTAATTGTATTTAGAGATTATCATGATGATAAAGAAGAGGCAATGCAAATGAGTAGATTTTATGAACTTCCTACTGATATGGAGGAATTTAAGTCTTTAATGGATTCTATTGTTGCGGGTGGAGGTGGAGATAGTCCTGAAAATGGGTTAGAAGCCTTATACTTTGCAATGAAGTCCGATTTTACCACTGGACCAAAGGATCGTCAGATTATTGTGTTGTTTTCAGATGCTGATGCACTTCCATTATTAGAACGTAAGGAAGAATTTGTTTACCCAATGGATATGGTAGATGAAGAGGGATTAACAAATCTATGGGCTTGTATTACACAGGATAGTAGTATCAAATTGAGAGATAAAAATAAGAGATTATTATTATTTGCTCCTGATGATTCAAAATATAAAGAACTTGCTAGCAAATTTGAGCGTTGTATTTTCGAACCTGTCAATATGGCTGAAGGATTAGGAGATATTGATTTTTCAGATATTATTTCTTTAATTGCTGCTTCAGCAAGCAGTAAGTAATTGTAGACATAGGGGCTTAATATGAAGTATGCAGGTTATGAGGTATGTCCATCCTTCATTCATCAAAACATAATAAAATGGAAGCTTACTGGAAACGGAGAATATATAATCGGTAGTAAAAACGACAATTTATATTTTATCAAGCGTAATTTACATATAAGGTATCCTTCATCTACTCTTCCTCCAAAGGTTTATGAAAAATATAGAAAAGTAGCAAAAGAAGTTGTTGAGCGAAGAAAAGTAATACAAACTAAAATGAATTCATTTGATTGGCAGAAAGATTGTATTATCAAAGAAATAGAAAGTTTTTGGGATAAAGATCATATGCTTGTTACAATTACTCCATATATACCAAACTTGTATAAAGAAAAAATTAAGAATCTGAATAAAAATCAATTTTTAAATTTATTAATTAAAACTTCTATTTTATTAGATAAACTTCATACTTCTGGAATTATTCATGGGGATATAAAGGAACAAAATATTATTATTGATACAAATCTTACTCCATATTTAATAGATTTCGATTGTTCTTATAGCAAATCCAGTATTCCAACCACTGAAGATATTGGCGGTACAGAAGAATATTTATCTCCAGAAATTATCGCCTATGAATCAGGAAATGAAGGAGCAATAAAAGAAATAACTGAGAAAACAGATGTGTTTTCATTAGGAATTGTTTTTCATCGTTGGTGGACAGATCTTTTTCCAGCTGTTGATTTAGAATGTGGGACAGTTGGAAATACTATAATGTTAGAAAAAGAAATCATAATTAATCATAAATTTGACACCTTCATAGGAATGAAGTTTAAAGCAACGCTTATGTCACTACTATATTGGATGATGGCCAAAAATCAAGAAGATCGACCAAGTATGAAAGAGGTGATCAATGTATTAAAAGATAACTGTAGTGTCAAAGAGGAATTCCACATAGGAAGTGATTTTAAACCCTTTGATCCTCTTTGGAATGTCCATCAAACTTTTGCTGAACTCCTTCCTATACAAGAACTGAAAGCTAAAGGGATTCTTTCCTTTAAACAAAATAATGAAAGAACAGGAAGTCTAGGATTAAATTATAGTCTTTTCTATAATCATAATCATCAAGAAAAAATATCAATCATAGAAGCTCTAGAAATGGGCTATGTGAAAAAGAAAAAGTTAGAAATAGATCTACCTTGGGAAATGCATAATATTGAATTCATTTCAGAAGAAGAATTATTGAAAAAAGGAATTCAAAAAATAAAAAGAAAAAAACGCCAAAGATATCGTCTTACAGACAATCATGGTCGGGAGTATGATTGTGGCATTTCAACCCTCCTTCAATTGGAAATTATTATTGTAAAGCAAAACCAAATTTATTCGGATTCTCCATGGGAAGAACACGGAAAGGAATATAACACAAAAGCAATGGAACGGCTAGGCATAAAAGAAATATTAAAAGTTGAAATATTAAATGAGCATAAGTATAAAATTATATTTCATAAAGAATTTGAAAAAGAAGAAATTGATAATATATCTGTAAATAATATGAAACTAATGGATCTAATCTTATGAAAGAAATCAAATTTACTTTATATTCGGTATTAAAAAATGAAGATGCAATTCCTTATATAGGCCAAAATTTATTAGTCGTTGCGGACGGATTAGGTGGATCTGGATCTGCTCTACATTACATTGATAAAGATAAATTTTATGATATGGAAGATGGTTTTTATCATAGTGCTTTTGCTGATTTTAAACTAGAACATATTAAGGAATTGAAATTATATTTGAATCAATCTCTTGAAGAAATGATAGATGAAAAAAATGATACTTCAGCTCTATGGGCATCTCGAATTGTTAGTGCACGCTATATTTATGCTTTAAATTATTTAAAAGAATATCAAAGGGTGGATAATGCTAATACAAGGGAAGAACTAGTTAAATTTATTCAAAAAGGGTTAACAAAAACAAAGAATCAGTTTCAATTAAGTAATGGAAAATATAAGAATCAATTGCTATTGCCAACAACTTTAGCTAGCATAAGGTATATGACCATAAATAACAAAATTATTGTAGAGGCTCTATGGGCTGGAGATTCACGTTGTTATGCATTCACTAAAGATGGTCTATTTCAATTGTCTATGGACGATGAGGATGTTTCAGGAGCGATAACAAATTTATTTTATGAAGGAAATAATGATACCAAACTAAATTATAAAAAATATGAATTAACTCAACCCTGTATTTTATTTGTTGTAAGTGATGGCTTTTTTGATCCTTTTGAACCTTATGAAAATTTAGGATTAGAGCATCTTTTATTTGATTGTATAAATAAGAGTACTACCATAGATGAATTTAAAACGAATTTAGAATTGAAACTTAATCAAATTCATGCAGATGATGCATCAATTGCCTTTACAGCAATTGGATTTAAAGATTTTTCCACCATGAAAAATCATTTACAAAACAGATCAAAAGAAATTTTTAAAATGCAAAAAGATTATTTAAAATATCAGGATTTTTTATATATGCAACAACAGTCCGATTCTGAATATTTAAATTATATGGGAAATAGAACAAAGGATAAATATTTATCTATCAAAGAAATTGTTACTACGTCCTTATTGGAAAACAAGCCTTATTCCTTTCAATTTTTAAAAAATGCTTTTGAAGAAATCAAATTACAATCTAAAGAAGCCTGTTTAAAGCAATACCAAACACATATGATAGAACAAATTGAAACTGATTTTGAAAATCGTATTTTACCCCCATTTAAACAAAACATTCAAGTTAAAGATATTCATAAGATAAATGAAAATAATTTTAATTATCAAAAATTTAAAGAAAAAGAGAAATCTCTACACTCTAAGATGTCTTTATTAGAAAACCCAAAAGAAAGTCTTTTAACCTCTTATTATAATTTTAAAAAGGAAGTCAATTTACAAAGTGAATCTCCCGAATTAAAAGAAATTGTGAAAAAGATTGAAACGAAAATAAAAACTGAGTATGAGATTCATAAAAAAATACTTTTAAATCAATTAAAAACAATCCAAAGGAATTTGAATCTCTTACAAAAAGTATATAAAAAACAAGTAACAAAATTAATACAAAAATATAAAAACGACTTTAATTTAGTAAAACAAGATATTCTAATTAGTAAATATAATTTGAAGATAGAAGCATTAGATTTAACTATCATTAAAAATCAATTCTATCTTTATCTAGACAATAATCAAGATTTTATAATTCATAAACTATTAGAACAAATGAAAGAAAAAGAAACAATTATAGATTCTTTATATAATCCCACTCGTTTAAAATATTTTCGACTCTATTTTAAATATCAAAAAAATCCATCAAAAAATTTTTTAAAATTTAATGAAAAATTAAAACAGTTCAATATAGAATATATGAAAAAAATAAATTAGATTTCTTTTTATTGTAAAACATGGTAGAATTATGTTGGATTTTGCAGAGGGAGGGAGAAGTGCTTATGAATGTTTTAGAAATTTTAGGGCTTATAACGGTATTTGTGGGATTTATATTTTTTTGTTCTTCATGTTCACAATATTCACAATTATCATTACTAAATTTAAAGAGGAAACATAGATATATCATCATAACTATAACTTTATTATTAAATATTGAAGGGTTTGTTTGTTTTTCATCTAATGATGGTTTGGGAAGTGTCGTATTTCTTTGTCTATCTATTTTCTTTTTAGAGTTATCTTTTGGAATTTTTTGGGTAAGGTATAGTCCATCAAGAAAATTCAAATTTATAGGATTATTATTTTTATCTGTAATTTCCATTCATTTGGCATTAGAGTTGGCAAATGTTAATCATTTAAACTTTAAGATAAAAGAAATTGAGAACCAAATTCAACTTTTGGAAGAAGGATATAAAGATATCAATTCAGAAGTAGAATACAAAAGTGCATTGGATGAGTATAATAAAATAAAATATGCTTTAAACGAAGAAAAAGAAAATATTAATTTGTGGTCAATTACTTCTAATGTACTTTCTCATTCTTTTCAAACTTTTACTTTGGATTTAGATTATACGCAAGTATTCATAGAAAATGGTTTTTTAAATTTAACGTGCAAGACAATAGCAAGGATTTTAGGACTTCTATTTATTATATTGGCTCCTATTGTAGGAGGATTTGTTTTATTGAGTTTAGTTTCAAATATTTATCCTGTACTAAAATTACATCTTGTATGTTTAGTACCTTGGAAGAAAAAGATTTATATTTTTTCTGAATTGAATGAACATTCAATTATCACTGCAGAAAGTATAGTGGCTGATAAATATATAATTAGCCCAGTTATAATATTTACTGATGTATATACTGATAAATCTAAAGAAAATAGCTCTGAATTATTAGACAGAGCTAAAAAGATAGGAGCAATATGTCTTCCGACAGACATTCTTTATTTGAAAATGACCCCTAAATTTAAAAAGAATTTCATTTTTTTGTTGATGGATTTAGAAGAATCTAACAATTTGAAAACAGCTATTGACTTATTGGCAGTGGATTCCATATTAAATTTAAATTCAAAAACATTAATCGAGCAAAATATAATTGGTCAATTTGATGAAAAAAGATTAGTTGAAATATATGTTTTTGCTTCTCATCTTCCAAATTCTAATGCCCGAATAGAACAAGTTGAAAAGAAATTAAAAATATATTCTGAAGAAAAAAATATTACTCCTCCATTTATTTGTATAGTAAATGAAATTCAGAATGCTATAAATTATTTCGTATCTAATCAATCAAGAATAAAATCATTTAGAGAAAACTTGTATGATAGTTATCAACTTGTAGATGAATTAAAAATTTTAATTCTAAGTGAAAAAGAAGATGAAATTAGTGATAATTTAACTGAAGTATTAAAAAAAATGATTTTAGGTAATGCTCAAAATCATAACCACTCCACTTTGGTATCAGAAAAATCAAATGAAATAAAAAATGATAATGATAAAAATATATCTGCAATTGTTGAAAAAATAGAGATTAAAATTTTTCCAAAAGAAAAAAATCAAGATCAAACTAGTTTTTCTATTCTTCGTTATAAATTATGCGATAAAAATAATATCAATCAGATTATTGAAAATCAGTTATGTGAGGAATATAGAGAAAAAAATAATCATTATACATTGATTTCTTTTAAAGATGATAAAGATAATTTAGAAATAAAAGAAAAGTTAAAAGCATATGGAATAGAATTAGGTTTTGTTATGAAAGATGAAAAGTTAGGGATTATCTATTCTGGAAAATCAGAAAAGAGTATTCTCTCTTTGAAAGAAAGATATAATGTGAGAAATATAATGTCTAGCAGAAGTATAATATCAAGAGGAGAAACAAGTATAAGAAATATTGATTTTTATTGCTCTAATAATCTAATAAGTATAGTAATACCAAAAAGTGTTAAAAGTATAGAGGATAATGCTTTTTACGAATGTAGCAATCTATCTGATATTTACTATGAAGGAACCATAGGGAATTGGAGTAAGATTGAATTTGGTAATGAATTTTCAAATCCGTTGTTTTATGCAAATCATTTTTATATTAAGAGTAGTAATAAAGAAGGCAAAAGTTGGGAGGAAGTGAAAAGTATAATCATTCCAAAGAGTGTAGAAGATATTGGCGAATATGCTTTCTGTGGATTTGGGGGGTTAACAAGCATAGTAATACCAAAAAATGTTAAAAGCATAGGGTATGAAGCCTTCTCTGGTTGTAGCAGTCTACAATATAATGAATATGATAATGGCTTATATTTAGGAAATAGTGAGAATCCATATTTATGGTTAATAAAAGCAAAGAATGCAGATATTACAGAATGCACAATTAATGAAAATACTAAATTTATTTATTCAAAATCTTTCCATAGTTGTAGCAATTTAACAAGTATAACAATTCCAAATAATGTTAAAGTCATAGGATTTTTTGCTTTTTATGATTGTAGAAATTTGAAAAATATCATAATAGGCAATCATGTGAAAAGTATAGAAACAGGTGCCTTTGGTGGTTGTAGCAATTTAACAAGTATAGTAATCTCAAATAGTGTTAAAAACATTGAATCTAATGCTTTCTTTGATTGTTTTAGATTAGTAGAGATATATAATTTATCTAACTTAAATATAACAGCTGGAAGTAGAGATAATGGATATGTAGGATATTATGCAAAAGTAATCCATACCACATTGGAAGAAGAAAGTAGATTAATAGAAAAAGATAATTATGTATTTATAAAAGATTATGATAATAAATATTATTTAGTATCCTATAAAGGAACAGAAACAGACTTAGTATTACCAAGCGATATAGAAGGAAATAATTATGAGATAAATCAAAGAGCCTTTAATTTATGTTATAGTCTTACAAGTGTAATCATTCCAAAAAGTGTTTTAAGGATGGGAGATAGAGCTTTCTCGTGGTGTGGTCGTTTGAGAAGCGTTACTATAGAAAACGAAATGAGAAGCATTGGATTAGAAGCCTTCTATCATTGTACATCGTTAACAAATATTATCTACAAAGGAACAAAAGAACAATGGTTGAAATTTAACGTTCAAAAATCAAATGAACAATGTGTAATACATTGTATTGATGGCGATATTTAAAGGAGAGTCATATGAAAACGATCAAGAAAAAAATAATTAATTGGGATAAAACAAGTGAGAATCTAAAACTATTACGATTAGATAATATGAATCTAAGAAGATATGTATGTCATGAGTTAAAATATAAGGATGCCAATTGTAATGGAAATTGTGAACAATGTAAATATGAAATGGATCATAATATTAGTCGATTAGAATTAGCTCAAGTCTTTTTTGTGAGTGAACATTCTATTACCAATTGGGAAACGAAGAGAAGTAATCCAAGCATTGAGGACTTATTATTTTATTGTGATATTTGTGAAATTGATTTAGATAAAATATTAGTATTTGAAGAGTAAATACAATCTGAAGCCTATCAAAATGGTAGGCTTTTTTTGTTGTTTTTACAAGAAAGAAGTAAGAACTATAAGATTTGTATAATAAAAAAAAGAAACCAGCAAAAAGTAGTGAAAAGTCGATTAAAAGATATTTTATTTATACTGTATACTATATCTAAATAAGGAGGATATTATGAAAACAAAAGTAGACAAAATCGTTTCAAGTATAAAAAAGGGATCTGTAATCAAGATTCTAGATTCTGTAACCCGTAAACTCTATAGATTTGAACAGATTGCTGGAATATCTTATAACGGAAAAGCATATTGCATTTTAAGACCAATAGATAAAATTATCTTATTAGACAGCAATGATGGTGTTGTTTATAGAGTGGATGAAGAATATAACTTAGAAGCAGAAACGGATGAAGACATTATTCTTCATGTATTTGAAAGGTATCTAAATCAATTGCGGAAAAAAATAGGAGGATAACATGAAGAGATTAGAAGATTTTTCACCCTATTATTCTTTATCTCATGGCACAATTAATATATTTGGAGTTATTGATGATGCTATGGCAGAATGTGTAATTTCTCAACTCTTATATTTGGAAAATAACGGAGTAGAAGAAATTACCATTCAAATCAATTCACCAGGAGGGAGTGTAAGTGCAGGTTTAGCAATTTATGATACCATCAATTTTATTCATGCTAAAATCATTACGGTTGGCATTGGCATGGCAGCAAGTATGGGTGCATTTTTACTATCCGCAGGATCTAAGGGATACCGTAGAGTAACAGAAAACTGTGAAATCCTAATTCATCAGCCCTTAGGAGGAGCAACAGGACAAGCCAGCGATATTATTATTGCTGCCAATCATATTGAACGAACAAGAAGAAGATTAAATCAAATCCTCGCAGAGAATACAGGGCAAACGATAAAACAAATTCAAAAGGATACAGAAAGAGATACGATTATGACCTCCCATGAGGCACTTGCATATGGGATTATTGATTTCATCATTCCTACAAAAAATAAGGCAAAGGGGGAATAGTATGTTTGATTTGTTAACTGAAACTTTTATTTACGAATATTTTTTATATCAAGCTGTCCTTGGAAAATTTTTTATAGCAAAAGAAATTTTTATCACCTTATCTGATATTTTTTGTTTAAAAAATAAAGAAGAGCTTTTTAAATTGATGGAAAGTGAGGCGATTCAAAGAATTCAAAATGAAAATGATTTTAAACAATATAAAAGAATAAAACAATTTAATAATGTGACTCTTTCCTTTCAAAAGAATTCTATTGAAGAAGAAACAATCATCGCAATCAAAGGGAAAGCAATTATGGATGCCACTAAGAATGAATTATTTTGTCAAGATATTGTTCCTACCTCATTTATTTTAAATCGAATATGTCATGGCATTGAAAAAGGAAATATCTTTGCGATAAGAATCTTTGGGACATTAGAGTGCTTAGGAATTTTTGTGGAAAAGGATATCGAAGATGGAATAAAACAATTAAATAAAGCAACACAATGGGGCAATTTTCCTGCAACTTTATCTTTATTGAAATTTGATTTTCAGCATCGCGATAGAACATTAAAAATGCTTAACTCTATTATTTTAGATACTCCATATCAACAAAAATGCTCATCATTTTTTGAAGTATATAGAATAAAAACAAATGAAATTAGCGAAAAAATTTTATTATTAAAAAAAGCATTTGGTCTAGAAGAGCTTCAACCCAATATATATCACCCTCTAGCTGCCAAACTGATTTTTGAATCCAATTTAGAAAACAAGGAAATAGAAAAAATAATTCTATCTCAAAATAAAGATCTTTTACTTGAAGCCTGTTCCCTACCGCTTATAATCCCTGAAAAAGAAATTAAAATTAAAGATAATGGAGGTGATTCTTTTTTATTCAATCGAAAAGAAGAAATAAATTTCTTGCATCAGATGTTGAAAAGTAATACTAAAAGAATAGAAAAAGAATATAAGCCAATCGGTATTTATGGAGAAGATATATATGTTTTAAACGAATATACGAAATTTTTATGTAATATCTTACAGGAAAACCATAGTGTACAGATTGATGTTCATAATTTAAGCATGGCAGATTTACAATTAAATTCAAATCATATTTTTATAAGAAATACATCAGAACATAAGCCTACAATTTATATATTAAGTATTATAGGACCAATATCTAATGAAATTTTAGAATCTATTGAGGATTTTTTGCAAACTGAAAAAAGAAAAAATCTTTATTTGAATTATCCCCCAGTTTCCTTAGATTTAAGATTGATTTTACCAATTTGTATTTGTGATAAAAGAAATGCAGAAAAATTGAATCCCTTTTTGGATATGATTCATGTGGCGGAAATTTCAAATAATGAAAAGCGAATCCTCATTGAAAAAATATTGGATGAGAAAAGAAAACAATACTCTAAGCAAATAAATATTCATCCAAAGGTGGTTGAAAATCTATTGCCTTATTCAATATCATCGATTATAAATGTGATAGATAAAATTTTAGTCGATTATCCTGAAACAAAAGAGGAACTATTACTAACTTCTGAAAATATCTATCCCTGGATTCATTGCTTAAGAAAAAAGGAAAAAGCAGTATCATTTGGATTTGGAGGTTTTCCAAATGAAAATAGCTAATCAATTTTTTGATGGATATGAGAATACAAAAAAAATAAAGTATAAAGATATTTCAATTGCTTTTCCCAACACCTACAAATATAGTGATTTATCTAATTATGAAATAGAAGGTGTATTAAAAGCAAATTATGAAGTAGAGGGTAAACTACTACAAGTTTATTCTTCTGCAGAAAATCATGTCGGCGTTATTGCCGCAACTCGTCTTGGTAAAACTACTGGATATGTCATCCCTTCTATTTTATCCTTTGCAAAACAAAATAAAAAGAAGAAAATGATTATTTCAGATCCCAAGGGAGAATTATATAGACTTACTGCAGCCACTTTACGTGAAGAAGGATATAATGTAAAACTTCTTAATTTTAGAGATTATCAACATTCTGATTATTGGAACCCTTTAACACCAATTTATCGATTATATCAAAAAATGCTGATGATAGAAGAGGAGGTTAATCTTATTCAAACGCCTCACGGATGGCGGAATATTTTTCAAGATATCATTTATGAAAAGCAAGAGGAATTAGATGAGGCTTTAAACTTAAAGCGAAAGCAACTATTAGAGCAGGTAGGAGAAGACATTGACTCTATTGTGAAAATGACAATCACAGTTGAAAAGACAACAGATCCTTATTGGGAGCAATCAGCAGCTATACTTTTGACTGCAATCTTGTGGGGAATGCTTGAAGATAGTGATCCAGCTACACCACGTACAAGAATAACGGAAGATACCTTCTCCTTTAGTACGGCTTTAGCTATAATGGATAGCCAAGAAAATACGGAATATTCTAGTAAAAAAGATCAGTTCTTCACATCAAGGAATTCAAATTCAAGAGCATACAGGTTAGCTAAAAATTGTATTTTAGATAATGCTCCTAATACAAGAAAAAATATTATATGTACTTTTGATTCAAAAATGGCGATATACAAATCAAGTGCAATTCGATTAATTACAAGCTGTAATAGCTTTGATATGTCTGAACTTGTTGATGATAAGCCTATTGCTATATTTATCGCATATAAAGATGAATTAAAACTTCATTTTAAAATTATTAGTTTCTTTGTACAAAATGCATATACTTATCTGATTAATCATGCAAATGGCAAATCCAACGGTAAATTAGATACGCCCTTTTATTTTATATTAGATGAGTTTGGTAATTTCCCTAAAATACAAGATTTTGAAACGGTCATTTCTGCTTGTGCAGGAAGAAATGTTTGGTTTATTTTAATTCTTCAGTCATATGCTCAACTTCATAGCGTATATGGAGAAAATACGGCAAAAATAATTAAAGATAATCTAAATATACACATTTTTATGGGAAGCAATAATCCAGATACGCTAGAAGAATTTAGCAAAGAGTGTGGACGCATTACTAGATTATCTCCTTTATGTGCGTTAAATGGGAATAGCGAAAGCATTGAGAACTTTCAATTAGAAACGATACCTCTAGTTCCGATAAGTCAACTTTCAAATCTAGGTACAGGAGAATGTATAGTTACAGAAGCAAATTGTGGGTATGTTTTATTTTCAAAATTAGAAAGATATTATGAGTGCTTAGAATATAAGAATCTTTCTTTAGTCAAAGATCATCAGTATCATTCTATAATTAACCCTTTAGAGGAAAAATACATATATATTAGAAAACACATAGAAGAGGAAGAATAGCATATGATTGAAACACAAGTAATAGATTATATAAAGGAAAAGGGAAAAACGACTATCCCTGAAATACAAGCTCAATTTGGGCTTGGATATAAGACGACTAGAGATTTATTTAGCAAATTAGAAAAAGAAGAAAATATAGTATTAAAACGGGATTTATTTTTTGAATATAAAAAAGAAGCGGAAGAAACCCCAATCTATTATAAATTGATTTTATGGGATTGTATTAAAAATCAAAGTGTTAATATGACTCATCTTATTGAAGTGTTTTCTTTATCTTATTTGGAAATCAGTCAAGTTTTAAAGTGGATGATAAAGAAAAAATATTGTTCTTCAAAGCACGAATTGCTGATTACTAAAAAAGAGTTTACGGAGCGTTATGGTAATGCAGATTTATTTTCAGGTGAACTATCCAAACTATATCATTTTCCTTTACCGAAAGAATATACAATAGAAGAAATAGTTGAATTAGAAGAAATTTTACTTTTAAGGTTTGAATGTTTAGAAGAAAAAATAGAAACGGAATTACCTTCTACCGAATGCCTGACAACTAAAAAATTTTATAATGCTTTATTTGAAATTATAGAAAATGAACCAGACATAACTAAAGAGAACATAATTGAAACTCTACAAAAACGTTTCTATTTAGCCTTCATATCAGATATACAAGAGGACCAAACCATTCCAAACCTAATAGATAATTTCTACCAGATGTCTGATGAGCAATTTGCAGAATTAAAGAAAGTAATATTAAGCTAAAATAAAAAAACCTACTTCAAAGGAATAAGAATAAATAAATGTTTTATTCCAAGTTGCAGGTTTTTAATTTATTAGTGATCTTTAAATTAAATTTATTATGGCACTCGGTGCGGGACTCGAACCCACAATTTAATCTTAGGAGGATTACGTTATATCCATTTAACTAACCAAGCATTTCGGAGATATTATATCAAATTTTTCTATAGAATTCTAGTTCAAAATTAGGGGAGTTGAGGGGAGAAAACCTAAAATAGAGTTTTTTGTTGCAAACAATCTCGTGCGTTTTCTCATAAATTATAAAAAATTGGATAAACTAATAAAATCTTGAAATATCAACATATTTTAAGTACACTACTTCGTGTGTTTTTCAAAAGAAATAAAAAACAAAAAAAATATGTAATTTTTCATTGACTTATCCTTTTTTTTTGGTATAATCAAAATGCTGTGTCAATTGTGCCTTAAATCTTTAAGGTAAATGAATGGTATAAACTAAGATATCCTATTTATATAGAATATAAGGATAGAAAGGAGAACAATATATGCCAACTATTGAACAATTAGTACGTAACGGAAGAAATGATAAAGTTTCTAAGTCTAAATCTCCAAGTTTAGGAATTGGGTTTAACAGCTTAGAAAAGAAATATACAAAGCTCCCATCACCTCAAAAACGTGGAGTTTGTACCCGTGTTACGACTATGACGCCTAAGAAACCAAACTCAGCATTACGTAAATATGCCAGAGTTCGTTTAACAAACGGAATGGAAGTTACAGCTTATATTCCAGGAATTGGTCATAGCTTACAGGAACATAGTACTGTGTTAATTCGTGGTGGACGTGTTAAGGACTTACCAGGTGTTCGTTATCATATCATCCGTGGTGCATTAGATACCACAGGTGTTGCGAATAGAATGCAAGGTCGTTCTAAATATGGGGCTAAAAGACCTAAACAAAAATAATTAATTAAAAAATAAAGGAGGAATCGCTCATGCCTCGTAAGGGACATATTTCAAAGAGAGATGTGCTTCCTGATCCAATATATAATTCTAAAGTAGTTACAAGAACTATTAATACAATTATGTTAGATGGAAAAAAAGGAACAGCACAAACAATTTTATATAGTGCGTTTGACCGTGTAAAAGAAGCAACTGGTCAAGATCCACTAGAAGTATTTAATAAGGCATTAGAAAATATTATGCCAGTTTTAGAAGTAAAGAGTCGTCGTATTGGTGGTCAAAACTATCAAGTACCAGTAGAGGTTCGACCTGAAAGAAAACAAACTTTAGGGTTAAGATGGTTAATCAAATACGCTCGCCTTCGTAATGATAAAACGATGGAAGAAAAATTAGCAAAAGAGATTATGGATGCAGCTAATGGTGTTGGTGGAGCTTGTAAGAAGCGTGAAGATACACATAAAATGGCTGAAGCAAATAGAGCTTTTGCACATTACCGTTGGTAATTTGGGATATAGGAGAGATTTATTATGCCTAGAGAGTATACATTAGAAAAAACTCGTAATATTGGTATCATGGCTCACATTGATGCTGGTAAAACGACTACGACAGAACGTATTCTTTTCCATACAAAAAAAATCCATAAGATTGGTGAAACACATGATGGTGCATCTACAATGGACTGGATGGCTCAGGAGCAGGAACGTGGTATTACAATTACCTCTGCTGCAACTACAGCGATTTGGAACAATTACAGAGTAAACATCATCGATACTCCAGGTCACGTTGATTTTACAGTTGAAGTTTCTCGTTCACTTCGTGTTTTAGATGGTGCGGTTACAGTACTTGATGGACAAGCTGGAGTTGAACCACAGACAGAAACAGTTTGGCGTCAAGCTACAGATTACAATGTACCTCGTATTGTGTTCGTTAATAAAATGGATAAAATTGGTGCGGATTTTGAATATTCTGTAAATACAATCCATGACCGTTTGGGTGCAGTTGCGGCTGCAGTACAATGGCCAATTGGTGCGGAAGATCAATTTAAGGGCCAAATCGATTTAATTGAAATGAAGGCCTATGTATATGATGGTGGACAAGAAGAAAACTATCAAACGGTTGAAATTCCTGCTGATTTAGTTGAATTAGCAAAAGAAAAAAGAGAATTATTAATTGATACATTATCTCAATTTGATGATGATTTAGCAATGATGTATTTAGAGGGAGAAGAAATCCCTACCGATTTAATTAAGTCTGTCATTCGTAAGGCTACATTAAATGTTGAATTCTTCCCTGTATTCTGTGGTTCTGCATTTAAAAATATGGGTGTTAAGAAGATGCTAGATGGCGTCATTGATTTCTTACCTGCACCAACAGATATTGCTGCTGCAAAGGGTGTAGACCATACAGGTGCAGAAGTAGATATTCATCCTACTGATGATGCTCCATTTGCTGCTTTAGCATTTAAAGTGGTATCTGATCCATTTGTAGGAAGACTAACTTACTTCCGCGTTTATCAAGGACATGTTTCATCCGGGTCTTATATAAAGAATACTACTAAAGACTCTAAGGAGCGTTTAGGTCGTATCATGCAGATGCATGCAAACCATCGTGAAGAAATAAAAGAGGTTTATGCAGGTGATATTGCTGCTGCAGTAGGATTTAAGAATACAACAACTGGTGATACACTTTGTGATGAAAAATATGAAGTTATTTTAGAGCAAATGGTATTCCCTGAACCAGTTATCAGTGTTGCTGTTGAACCTAAGACCAAAGCAGATCAAGAAAAGATGACAACAGCTTTAACAAAATTAGCTGAAGAAGATCCAACCTTTAGAACCTATACAGATTCTGAAACAGGACAAACCATCATTAGTGGTATGGGTGAACTTCACCTTGATATCATTGTTGACCGTATGAAAAGAGAATTTAATGTTTTAGCAAACGTTGGAGCACCTCAAGTTTCTTATCGTGAAACAATCACTCAATCTGCAGATTGTGAAGGAAAATACATCCGTCAGTCTGGTGGACGTGGTCAATATGGTCATGTTTGGATTAAATTTGAACCAAATCCAGAAAAAGGATATGAATTCTGTGATAAGGTTGTTGGTGGTACTGTACCACGTGAGTATATTCCAGTTGTTGATAAAGGATTACAAGAATCTTTACCTAATGGTATTTTAGCTGGATATCCAATGATTGATATTAAAGCAACCCTATTTGATGGATCTTATCATGAGGTTGACTCATCTGAAATGGCATTTAAGATTGCTGCTTCAATGGCACTTAAAGCTGCTAAGGATAAGTGTAAACCTGTATTACTAGAACCAATCATGGAAGTAGATGTTACTGTTCCAGAAGAATATGTAGGAAATGTAATTGGAGATTTAACAAGTCGTCGTGGACGTCTTGATTCTCAAGAAAAACGTGGAAATGGTATGAAAATACGTGCTTATGTTCCACTAGCTGAAATGTTTGGTTATGCAACAGCTCTTCGTTCAAATTCTCAAGGACGTGGGAATTTCATTATGCAAACTCATCATTATGAAGCCGTTCCAAGAAGCATTCAAGAAGAGATTATAAAGAGTAGATCTTAATTTTAAACATTCTACTTGCAAACCCTCGCCAATTAGGGTAAAATATATATTGGTAAAATTAAATTACAAAATATAAAATAAAATTAGGAGGACCATTTAAAATGGCAAAGGAAAAATTTGTTCGTACTAAACCACATGTTAACATTGGTACAATTGGACACGTAGACCATGGTAAAACTACTTTAACAGCTGCTATTACCACTATTCTTTCAAAGAAAGGTTTAGCACAAGCTAAAGATTATAACCAGATTGACGCTGCTCCAGAAGAAAAAGAGCGTGGTATTACTATCAATACTGCACACGTTGAATATGAAACTGAAAATCGTCACTATGCACACGTTGACTGCCCAGGTCATGCCGACTATGTAAAGAACATGATTACTGGTGCTGCTCAGATGGATGGTGGTATCTTAGTTATCGCTGCAACTGATGGACCTATGGCTCAAACTCGTGAGCACATCTTACTTGCTCGTCAAGTAGGTGTACCTAGATTAGTTGTATTCTTAAATAAGTGCGATATGGTTGATGATGAAGAATTAATCGACTTAGTAGAAATGGAAACTCGTGAATTATTAAGCGAGTATGATTTCCCAGGAGATGAAATTCCATTCGTTCGTGGATCTGCATTAAAAGCATTAGAAGGAGATCCAGCTTGGGTTGGTAAAGTTGAAGAATTAATGAAATACGTTGATGAGTATATCCCAACTCCAGTTCGTGATACAGATAAGCCATTCTTAATGCCTATCGAAGATGTATTCACTATTACTGGTCGTGGTACAGTAGTTACTGGACGTGTTGAACGTGGACAAGTTCGCGTTGGTGATTCAGTAGAAATTATCGGTATTAAGGATACTCAAACTTCAGTAGTTACTGGTGTTGAAATGTTCCGTAAATTATTAGATTATGCTGAAGCTGGAGATAATATCGGTGTATTACTTCGTGGTATCAACCGTGATCAAGTACAACGTGGTCAAGTATTAGCTAAACCAAAATCAGTTACTCCTCATAAGAAGTTTACTGCTCAGGTTTATGTATTATCTAAAGATGAAGGTGGTCGTCATACTCCATTCTTCTCTAACTATCGTCCACAATTCTATTTCCGTACTACAGATGTTACTGGTATCATTACTTTAGCAGCTGGTACTGAAATGGTTATGCCTGGAGATAATACAACAATGACTGTTGAATTAATTCATCCAATTGCTATGGAACAAGGTACTAAGTTCTCTATCCGTGAGGGTGGACATACTGTTGGTGCTGGTTCAGTAGTTGAAATTATTGAATAATTATTAGCAAATAAGTAGGGTAATGCTAAAAACATTGCCCTTTTTATTTTTATAGAGTATAATAAAAGAAATAAACAAGCAAACTTGGAAGGTGATTCATATGAAACAAAAATTGATATGCATTATTATAGTACTATTTTCTTTATTCATGTGTTCTTGTTCGGATGAACCAAAAAAACCAACCACCCAAAATAAATTTGGACTTACAGAAAAAGAAGTTCAAAAGGGTGTAGAAGTTTATGAGGATTTAGAGAATAAAATGAAAAATTTTTCTACTCTCATGGAACAAAAAAACTCAATTCAATGGAATATGAATACATATTATTATTTGGATAGTTCTGTGGTAAATACGCAACATATAACGATGAAAGCTAAGCAATCCCCAGTTTCTATCCTTATAGAGTCTGTTGGAACGCCAATTTTTCTTTTACAAGAAGAAAAAACGGATATATATAGGTATACCTTTGATTTAGACCGCAATGGATATTATAAGAAAAAGATTAGTAAAGATAGTATAGATTCAATATTAGAAGATAGTGGGATTGATGATGATACTATTTTTGAATTAAAAGTCGATCCTACAAAAGCAAAAATAAGTTATGATGAGAAATATAGTATAGAAGTGTATATTGAAGATCTCATTGAACTAAATGATAATTTTTCTATTGATGATATTTCTGAGAGTTTAAATGCATCTAAGGATAGATTATTAAAATCTATATTAAAATATGAAGTATCAGTAAAAGAAGATAAATTAGATGTAAAATTATCTTTAGAATTTAAACAATGGGTTGCTGGAAAAGAAATAAAAGCCTCTATTGTTATTCAATATAGTTTTATTATAAATGATCAGTTTTCTGAAATAAATTTATCTAACTATCATGAATTACCAGCAAACTCTCCAGAAGATATAAGTGAATACACTTCGATAGAGGATACATTTTCAAGTCTTTATAAGGCTCAAAATGATACCTATAAGATTCGGCTGACACCAGGTACTTATACAATTCCGCATTCAAGTGATATGAGTTTAACTTTTTTAGATGAACATATGGAAAAATTTCCTTCTTATCCAATTGAGTATTCTACAGTAGATGTTTTGATTATAGAAGAGGAAATGGATCTTTATATGCAGGTGACTCAGTTTTTGGAAGAAGGATATACTTTGACTTTTTCTAAACAAACGGATACGGTAAAGAAAATTCAACCTTTACCTGATAAAATCGAAGTTACTTTTGAGCATCCATATGACTATGTTATTTATGATACATCTTCCTATACACAGGAGTATATGGTTCTAAAAAATAATACAGATAAAGATATATGTATCGCAGCCCCAAATTTTGCAAGTCAAGTGGAAAAAAATGAATTTTCTTCTTTTTGGTTTCAATATCCATATTTGATTATTTTTAATCCCGAACAGTCCCGTTTTGTTATGGATATGAATATATACACACCTAAAAATTATGGTAAAGTGGATATAACCGATGGAACAGAAGAATACTATTTAATAGGAGCTCAAGGCTTTGAAGCGGATTTTACCTTTAAAGTAAAACAAACAGGATATTTTCAAATTGAATTAGTGGATGCAAACAATAATACAATTCATCCAAATTGTAATTGGAATGGATTTTCAGACACATTTCATGGCTTTGAGGAATCTACTTATCATTTAAAATTAAGTGAAATTGTTTTAGATAAACCGGGATTATATAAGATAAGAATAAAAATGATTGAATAAGTGTAAGTCTGTTATTTACATATGAATCACTTTTATTGAGAGGAAATTGGGAGGATTTAATGAAAAAAGCACTTGTAAAAATAAGTGTAATTATTATAATTATTATTTGGATGGGTGTTATATTTTATTTTTCTCATCAGAATGGTAGAACATCTACAAAAATGAGTAATACGATAACGCATTGGATTGCAAAAGAATTTGTTCCTGATTTTTCTTTGAAATCTAAAACAGAGCAGACAAAAATTTTAAAAAATATAAGCTATATTGTGCGTAAACTAGCTCATTACTTTGAATTTGCAGTTTTAGGATTGATGAATTTGGTTTTGGCAAAACAGTTTTTGCGTAAGGATGTTTGGATTTACCCATCAGCAATTTTTATGAGCATCCTTTACGCTATGGCAGATGAATTTCATCAAGCCTTTGTAAAAGGAAGAACACCTATGATTCAGGATGTTGTTATTGACTCTTTAGGGGCGATTACAATGATCTTATTGGCAGGAAGTATAATAAATTTGTATAGAGCATTTAAAAAAAGGAAAACCATATGATTGATACACATTCTCATTTATTTGATATAGCCTTTGTTCATGATTTAGATCAATGTATAAATAGGTGCATAGAGGCAAAAGTTCATAAAATAGTATTGGTAGGCTT
This sequence comes from uncultured Anaeroplasmataceae bacterium, assembly GCA_910584005.1. Taxonomy (GTDB): domain Bacteria; phylum Bacillota_I; class Bacilli_A; order Acholeplasmatales; family Anaeroplasmataceae; genus Pelethenecus. Next base: position 85,934 of record CAJTXR010000004.1, read on the forward strand.
TTCAAAAGAAACGAATGAACTTGCTCAAAAATTAGCTCAAAGATATTCAATATTTTACCCAACAGCAGGACTTCACCCAAGTGAAGCAGATCAGAATTATGAAAAAGAATTAAAAGCATTAGAAGAATATATAAAGACTCATAAAATATATGCGATTGGAGAATGTGGACTGGATTACCATTATGGTAAGGAAAATGAAATAGAACAAAAAAAAATATTTGAAGGACAAGTTTTGCTAGCGATAAAATATAATTTACCTCTCATAGTTCATATGAGGGATGCAACCCTAGATACATATACCATATTAAAAAAATATAGAGGTAAGGTAAAAGGCGTAATGCATTGTTATAGTGGATCTTTAGAAATGGCTTTGGAATTTATGGGGCTGGGATTTTATATCTCTTTGGGAGGCCCTGTTACATTCAAAAATGCTAAAGAAAGTAAAAGAATCGCACAATCGATGGATATCAAAAGATTGTTAATCGAAACGGATTGTCCTTATTTGGCTCCAGTCCCATATCGAGGACAAAGGAATGAATCTAGTTATGTAGTAAAAGTTGCAGAAGAGATTGCAAAATTACGAAATATAGAATTAGAAGAAGTAGAACGAATTACGGAACAAAATGCAATTCAGTTATTTGGTATGGAGGATGAATTATGAAATTAAAAAAGATTATGATAACTCTATTAATTGGAGTATTATCCCTCAGTTTAGTAAGCTGTAGTTTATTCAAGAAAGAGGATAAAAAGGATCCGACAGAGGTTCAAAAGGAACCTACGATTGTAGAAATCCAAAGTGATATTACAGAAACATACAAAAAGATATCAACTGGATGTGTCGGTGTATATGCAACAAAAGGAAATAGTGCCTCTATTGGATCTGGCGTAATATATAAAAAGACATCTTCTGGAAAGTATTATGTGGTTACAAACGAACATGTAATAGATAGTATGAGTACTGTTCGTATTTTCTTAGGTGGATCAAAATACTATAAAGCAACAGTTATTGGTTATGATAAGAAAAATGATATTGCGGTTTTATCCTTTAGCTTAGATATATTAGGGAAAGATGGAGATAATCTTTATATACATGATATCTTTAGTTACGATGAGGAAATTGTCACAGTAGGACAAACAACCTTAGCAATTGGGTGTCCATTAAGTTTAGACTACTTTAATACTTTAACAACTGGAATTGTATCTAAAGTTACTAAAGGAACGATTCAGACAAATGCAGATATCAATCCAGGAAACTCTGGCGGTGGACTATTTAATATTGCAGGGCGTTTAATTGGAATCAACTCCTCAAAAGAGGTAACTACGACTGGAACAAGTTCATCTGGTGTCACAACAGAAATAGCGGTTGAAGGAATAGGCTTTGCGATTTCTTTAGATGTTGTAAAAAAATGTATTACAGATATTGAAAAGAAAACGGGGGCTATTGAACGACCTTTATTAGGGATGACTGTAAGTAATGTAAATATATTTTTAGATTTACCTAAAACGGAAGATTATGTTGACATTTTAAAAGAAGCAGGATTAGAACAAGGACTGGTTGTTATTGAATTGGTCTATGAAGGTCTTGCAAGAGAAGTTGGAATTCGTACGCGGGATATTATAACGAAATGTAATTCCCAGGTTCTTGTATCAAATGTAGATTTATCTTATATTTTGAATCAATCTTTAGCAGGAGATACAATTGAATTAGAAGTGTATCGCTCTTCTGAGAAGAAGGTTTTAAGTTTTACAATCACATTAAGATAAGCTAAAATAAGCAATCCATACTCTATTGGATTGCTTATTTTTATAGATTTAGTTTTTTGTTTAATCAAATATTCCTATTTTCGACATATATTATAATAGGGGTGATATCATGGCAAACAATTGTTGTAATAATACAAATACAACTACGAATAATAATTGTAATGCACCTTGCGGTGGCGGATTCGCATTTATTTTGGTATTATTTATTTTAGTTATTCTTGTTGGTGCTGCTTGGGCATATTAATTTTATAGATATTAATTAAATGTAAGCCTAAAGAAATGTTCTTTGGGTTTTTTAATTTATAAAGGAAAAATCACATTTCAAGAGAAAAAAAATCAGTATTTTATCAATTTAAAAAAACTAGGTATGTAATTTATACTATGTTATGATAGAAATGCCACGAGAGTGGATCATTTAAAAAGGAGTAATGAACAATGAACTTTAAACGTTCAGAGGGAACGATGAGCGTGTAAGGAGGAGCTGGGTATGGAATACTTAGTCATTCTTGTTATAGTGATAATACTTATCATTATAATTAAGGATAGTGGCTCTTCTCACAAGAAGTAGTTCCGTTTTGCATGTTCATTATTCCCTAAAAATGAGGAAAAGGACTAGTAGGTAGCTAGTCCTTTTCTGTTTTTTTGCATGTTCATTACATTAATATTATATGACATTTTATTTGAGAAGTAAATAAGTTTTTAAATGTTTTTTAAATAGCTTGTTAATATTATTTGATCGTTTTATTTCTATAAATTATTTATTAAATCCAAATATTAGAAATGTACTATTTGAAGAAAATATCATTTTTATATCAAGTGTAAAATTTTTGTTATAATTTACTTTATATGTTATGATAGAAATGCCACGAGAGTGGATCATTTAAAAAGGAGTAATGAACAATGAACTTTAAACGTTCAGAGGGAACGATGGGCGTGTAAGGAGGAACTGGGTATGGAATACCTAGTCATTCTTGTTATAGTGATAATACTTATCATTATAGTCAAGGATAGTGGCTCTTCTCACAAGAAGTAGTCATTATAAAATACATGTTCATTATTCCCTAAAAATGAGGAAAAGGACTAGCCACCAACTAGTCCTTTTCTATTTTAATACATGTTCATTACATTAACATTATATGATATTTTTTTGAAAAAGTAAATAAAATATTTCTATTTTTAAAAAAAGGAATTTAATTCTAAATATTATGAAAATATATTTTTGTATTCCTCTTATTTATTTTTTGTTTAATTATTTCATTTAATCTCAATTTATGGTATGATAATTATATCGTTTTATAAGAAAGGATAATGGTTATGCTAACAGATTTAGAAATTGCTCAAAGTGCAAAAATTAAACCAATAGAAGAAATTGCATCTAAGCTAGGGTTAGGCAGAGGGGATATAGATTTATATGGAAACTATAAAGCTAAGGTTCATCTAGATACCATAAAAGAAAACCCCAATGGAAAAGTTATTTTGGTAACCGCAATTAATCCGACACCTGCTGGAGAAGGAAAATCCACGACTACAATTGGTCTTGCAGATGCATTAAGTGCTTTAGGAAAAAAGACCGTAATTGCATTAAGAGAGCCTAGTTTTGGACCAGTTATGGGAGTAAAGGGTGGTGCAGCTGGGGGTGGTTATGCTCAAGTGGTTCCTATGGAAGATATCAATTTGCATTTTACAGGGGATTTGCATGCGATTACTACAGCGAATAATGCAATTGCTGCTATGTTAGATAACCATATATATCAAGGAAATCAATTGAATATCGATCCAACTAAGATTTTAATTCATCGTTGCTTAGATATGAATGATCGTTCTTTAAGAAATATTGTGATTGGTTTAGGCGGTCATACGAATGGGATTCCTAGAGAAGATCATTTTGACATTACTGTTGCTTCTGAAGTAATGGCGATTTTTTGTTTATCTTCATCTCTAGAAGATTTTAAATTGAGAATAAGTAGAATGGTTATTGCATATACTTTTGAGAAAAAGCCAGTTACTGTTGAAGATATTAAGGCAACAGGAGCAGTTACTTTAATTATGAAAGATGCATTAATGCCTAATTTAGTTCAGTCTTTGGAACATACTCCAACATTAATTCATGGTGGACCGTTTGCTAATATTGCTCATGGATGTAATTCTATTTTAGCAACAAAAATGGCCATGAGTTTCGGAGATTATGTAGTAACAGAGGCAGGATTTGGAGCTGATTTAGGAGCAGAAAAATTTTTAGATATCAAATGTAGATATGCAAACATTCAACCTTCTTGTGTTGTTATTGTGGCAACCGTACGAGCATTAAAAATGCATGGTGGTGTTTTAAAAGAAAATTTAAATTCTGAAAATATAGAGGCATTAAAAATAGGAATTTCCAATTTGGAAAAACATATTGAAAATATTAAAAAATTTAATTTAGGCTATGTCATTGCTATTAATCAATTTGCAAGCGATACAAAAGAAGAAGTGAAAGAATTGCTGAGTTGGGCGGCTGAAAAACATCATCCAATTTCTTTATCTACTGTGTTTACAGAAGGAAGTAAAGGAGGATTGGATTTGGCAGAGAAGGTTTTAAAAATAGTTGAAGGGGATCAAAAACAATTTCATTGTTTATATTCTCTTGATTTAACGATTAAGCAAAAAATTAATGTGATATGTAAAGAAATTTATGGTGCTTCTCATGTGGAATTTACACAAACGGCTAAGAATCAAATTCTTCAAATCAAAAATAACGGGTGGAATCAACTCCCAATTTGTATTGCCAAAACGCAATATTCATTTTCCGATAATCCAAAACTATTGGGTAGACCACAAAATTTTACAATTACAATTCGTGAAGTAAGACCTTCTGTAGGTGCGGGTTTTATTGTTGCTTTAAGCGGTGATATTATGACGATGCCAGGTCTTCCAAAGGAGCCTGCCGCAAACAATATGGATGTTAAAAACAATAAGGCTGTTGGATTATTTTAGAAAGGAGATTCAATATGGAATATGTTACTGGGCAAAGACAGGTCATTTTAAATTTTTCGGAACTTTATTGTAAAAATGAAGTTGAAGTATTAAATTCCGCCTGTTTTAAAGAAGTATGGGAACGATTTTTAGATCATATTTATAAGGTTGAAAAACAGGATGTTTTGACGATAATAGATATTTTATCACATCCTAAAAGAGATTTTATTATTTTATTTAAGCTATTATTTGAGTTTGATATTAAAGAAATCAAACAAATTAGTAGGCATTTTTCTATGATATTAGATCATAGAGATATCTTATACGAATTGGTAGAAAATTTTTATGATTATTGGCGTAGATTAGAGCGATATGGCGTGATTTATGCTAAAAGTAAGGTGGGAGGAATCGAATCCACTTCTTTTACGGGGGTAATGAATCAATTTACAAATGTTATTTTAAGCACATATCGTACGATATCTCAAAAAGTTTTAGGAGAAAATTTTGCTATCTATCGTTCTTTACCAGCAGGGATTAATGCTGGACTATTAATTTCAAAACATAATTGGGCTAAAAATTATGCGGATTATAGTTTTTTGACTAAATCAAATGCCATTGAACAGGTACTTATTCGACCTCCTTTTATTTCTTACTCTAGTAAAAATAAAAGAACAGGTACGTATCCAGAGGTGATGTACAACCCAATCCAAAGAATTGCTGATTCATTTAAAGCAGATGAATATTATTGCTATCAAGCTAAGATTGGAACCTCTTTAGCATATGTGTATTTTCATCGCGATTATTTAGCTCACGGAATTACTCTATGTAATTTATTTGAATTTGTTCCATTATATAAGTGTCATGGCATAAAGCCGGATCTTCTTTATATTTTTGGAGCAGATATAGAAGGAGAATCTGTTTTTTATCATGATGAACAAAATGATATTTATATTGGAGTTGCTCCTCATAATGATTCAATTGATTATTTTGGATATATGAAGAAAATGCTATTAACCCTTCATAATGTAAAAATGATAGATCATGGACATTTGCCTTTACATGGGGCGTGTGTAAGTATAACATTGAAAAGTGGAACCGTGAAGAATGTTGTAATTATTGGAGATAGTGGAGCAGGTAAGAGTGAATCTTTAGAGGCGTTAAGTGCTTATGCGGGTGAAAATATATCTTCTCAATTGACTATATTTGATGATATGGGAACCTTAAAGCTTATTGGAGATCAGGTTATGGCATATGGAACGGAAATTGGTGCTTTTGTTCGCTTAGATGATATGGCTTCAGGGTACGCATATCGAGAAATGGATCGAGCAATATTTATGAATCCAGATAAAGTAAATTCAAGATTGGTTGTTCCAGTAGCAACGTATCCTCAGATTATGAAGGGCTATAAAGTGGATATGGTTTTATATGCAAATAATTATGAAGATGTGAAAGATCAGTTGTCTATTTTTCATGATAAAACTCAAGCTATGAATACTTTTATTCGTGGGGCTCGATGTGCAAAAGGAACAACTCAAGAAATTGGATTGGTAGAATCTTTTTTTGCGAATCCATTTGGACCTGTACAGCGTCAAGAACAAACCAAGCAACTTATACAGAAGTTTTTTTCTAAATTATTTGAACATAATATTTTAGTTGGAGAACTTTATACGAAATTAGCAATACTGGGACACGAGCATGATGGACCAGAAGGAGCCGCAAAAAAATTATTTGAAGTATTGGAAAAGTGAGGCTTCAACTTCTAGTTGAATCTATTTCAAATACGAGTTTCTAGACTTTTTAAATTTCTGCTTTTATAATAAAGCCAAAGGAGGAAAACGTATGGATAGAATAAAAATGGGAAATTTTCTGATAGAATTAAGAAAAGAAAAAGATCTTTCCCAAACAGATTTGGCAGAGATTATGGGAGTGACTTTTCAAGCAGTATCTAAATGGGAACGAGGGGAAGCCATTCCTGACATTGCTATATTAGAAAAATTAGCTAGTTTTTATAGTGTTTCAATTGATGAAATAATTAAAGGAGAAACTATCGTAAAATCTGAAAAAGAGATACAAAATTATATGGGTGGAGCAGCAACAATAGATTCTAATAATGAAAGCAGATTTCTACATCAAAAGCGGATTTTTGGATTTTGGTTCTCCTTAGTATATTTAGTAGTCTTTTTTTTGATAGGCTTTTGTCCAATGGCAACCGCAGAAACTTCATCTTTGGTTGGAACAAGCTATTTTTCAGTGAATTATTATGAAATTGTTTTTAGTTCAGAATTTTCTTTAGGAAATTTCATTTTTCTCTTGCAGTTTTTAACTACTATTGGAATTATAGCTTGTACGCTTTTATATTTTACTTGCATAACAAAAAAATCGTTCCATGCCTTATTTATTACACGTTTTGTTTTAATTATTGTTAATTTATTGACCTTAGTAATGAATGTAGGGTGTTTCTTCTACAATTCTGTAGCTGTTGGAATGTATTTAATGTTTTTGATTATTTTAATTTTTGATATACTATATTTAACTTTAAAACCTAATAGAAAAATCTATATTTTGCAAGATTTTAAGGATTAGAAAAAGAACTCCAATACGTAATTGTATTGGTTTTTTCTTTTTTAAATGTTATAATACATTTATGAAGGTTTTGGTGATAACATGGCAATTATAATTTCAGGAAAAGACTTAGCAAAAAGTAAAAAGATGAAAATGGCAGAAGAAGTAAAAGACTTTGCCCATCAGTATAGCAGGGTGCCACATCTAGCTGTAATCTTGGTAGGAGAAGATCCAGGAAGCGTATCCTATGTGCGTGGAAAAGAAAAGGCTTGTATAGAGATTGGAATTCAAAATACTACTATAAAAAAGCCAGACACAATAGAGGAGGAAGAACTTTTAACTATTATTACTCTTTTAAATGAGGATGCATCTGTAGATGGGATTTTGGTTCAATTGCCACTACCAAGCCATATTCATTCTGAAAGAATTATTCAAGCAATACGAAAGGACAAAGATGTTGATGGGTTCCATAGAGATAATGTTGCTGCATTGTATTTAAAACAGCCAGGTATTGTTTCTTGTACGCCTAAAGGGATATTAGAAATGTTAGATTCTATATCTTATGAATTAGAAGGAAAAAGAGCGTGTGTAATAGGCCGTAGTAAAATTGTTGGAATGCCTGTGGCAAAGTTATTGTTAGATCAGAATGCAACCGTTACAATTGTTCATAGCAAGACAAAACATATTGAACAAGTCACTAAAGAAGCAGATGTCGTAATTGCAGCAGTAGGAAAGCCTCGTTTTGTTAGAGCTGATATGATAAAAGAAGGTGCTGTTGTGATTGATGTTGGAGTAAATCGTGATCCTTTAACGAACAAACTTTGTGGAGATGTTGATTTTGATCAAGTTGTTTCTAAGGTTTCCTATATTTCAAAAGTGCCTGGTGGTGTTGGACCAATGACAATTAGTTGTTTAATGGAAAATACGATAGAATGCTTTTTGAAGCATATGGAGGAAGAACATGATTGAACGGTATAGCCGAAGTGTAATGCGTAAAATTTGGACAGATGAAAATAAATTTAATGCTTATTTAAAAGTGGAAATTTTATCGTGTAAAGCCTGGAGTAAACTCGGTGTAATCCCAAGTGACGATGTAGAAAAAATAGAGAAAAATGCAAACTTTGATTTAAAGCGAATTTTAGAAATTGAACAGCTTACGAAGCATGATGTGGTTGCTTTTACACGAGCAGTTTCTGAAACTTTGGGAGAAGAAAGAAAATGGGTGCATTATGGGTTGACCTCTACAGATGTAGTAGATACGGCAAATGGATACTTATTAAAGCAGGCCAACGATATTATATATGAGGATTTGCTTTCTTTTCAAAAGGTTTTAGAAAAACAGGCAATTCGATTTAAAACAATTCCATGTATAGGTAGAACACACGGAATTCATGCAGATATTACTTCTTTTGGTTTGAAGTGGGCTTTATGGCATGAACAAATGGAAAGAAATATTAAGCGATTTACAGCAGCAAGAAAAGAAGTAGAAACAGGGAAAATTAGTGGGGCGGTTGGAAACTATGCCAACATCCCGCCAATGATTCAAGAGTTTGTATGTAAGGAATTAGGAATTGAATCTGCTCATATTTCTACTCAAATAATCCAAAGAGATCGTCATGCCTATTATCTTGCAACTTTAGCAGTGATTGCAGCTTCTTTAGAACAGATGGCTTTTGAAATACGAAGTCTTCAAAGAACGGAAGTTCATGAAGCAGAAGAGGCTTTTTCTAAGGGGCAAAAGGGATCCTCAGCAATGCCACATAAGCGTAATCCAATTTCGTCAGAAAATATTTGTGGTTGTGCAAGAGTAATGAGAGGATATATGATTACAGGGTATGAAAATGTAGCTTTATGGCATGAAAGAGATATTTCTCATTCCTCTACAGAACGAATTATTTTACCTGATGCAACGATGCTCCTTGATTATATGCTCAATCGTTTTAAGGGAATTTTAGAAAACTTAATTGTATACCCTGAAGTAATGCTAGAAAATATTTATAAAACAAATGGGGTTATATTTGCTCAAAGAGTGATGAATGCTTTGATTGATAAAGGGTTTACTAGAGAAGATGCTTATGATTTAGTTCAACCGATTGCGATGAAAGCCTATAATGAAAAATTAGATTATTATACATTATTAAGTCAAAATGAATTTGTTTTACAATCTTTATCTAGAGAAGAATTAAAAAATTGTTTTACTTTAGAGTACTATTTTAAAAATGTGGATTACATATATAACAAATGTAATATAGGTAAAAAAAATTTAAGTAATGAAGGATAGAATAATGAACATATATGAAACTTGTCCAATTTTAGAAAATGAAAACTATATCCTCCGATTGATAGAGGACCAAGATGCTTTGGATTTATTTGATGTTTACCATGATAAGTTAGCTTTGCCTTTCTTTAATAGTGATAATTGTCATGGTAGTAATTTTTATTGTGCATCTTTAGAAGATATGAAAAATACAATTCATTATTGGCTAATTGAATACCATGATACTCATGGTTTTGTAAGGTTGTCAATCTTTGATAAAAAAATTCATAAAGTAATTGGAACGATTGAGATTTTTAAAAGAGTAGCGGATGACTACTTTACTCAATGTGGATTGTTAAGAATTGATCTTGGAAGTCATTTTGAAAAAAAAGAGGTAATCCAATCGATTTTAGATTTAATTGTGTCCTCCTTTTTTGATTATTTGGACTGTAAGAAGATTGCAACTAAAGCCCCTGTCTATGCAATTGAACGAATTGAGGCTTTACAAGATAAAGGATTTAAAAAATCAACTGAAATTTTATATGGACATCATCAAGAAGAATATTATGATTATTGGGTAATAGAAAGATAATTTATGGGTTTTAATTCTAAAAAAATTATGTTGGTTTTTATTATTAAAATAAGATATAATAAAGCTATAAAAAGGAGAAAATGATATGGGAAAAAATTTATATTCAGGAACAAGAACAGAAAAAAATTTAGAGGCTGCCTTTGCTGGAGAATCTCAGGCAAGAAATAAGTATACTTATTTTGCTTCTGTTGCCAAAAAAGAAGGCTATGAACAAATTGCGGCTTTATTTTTAAAAACAGCAGAAAATGAAAAGGAACATGCAAAATTATGGTTTAAGGAATTAAAAGGCATCGGCAATACAGCAGAAAATCTAGTTTCAGCAGCAGCTGGAGAAAATTATGAATGGACAGAAATGTATGAAGAATTTGCGAAAACTGCAGAGGAAGAAGGATTTGTAGAATTAGCAAAGAAATTTCGTTTAGTTGCAGCAATTGAAAAGCATCATGAAGAGCGATATCGAGCTCTATTGAAGAATATTGAAACGGCTTCTGTTTTTGAAAAAAGTGAAGTAAAAGTTTGGGAATGTCGCAATTGTGGGCATATTGTTGTTGGAACTAAGGCTCCAGAAGTTTGCCCAACTTGTAATCACCCTCAGAGCTATTTTGAAATCAATAGCGAAAATTACTAATTTCAAATAAAAGTAAGAGGAGTTTATATGAAAATCAAAATATCCACATTTAAATCTAGGTTACAACATTCATTGGCATTTGAAAGCGAAACAAATGAATTTATATCTGCAATTGAAAAACAATTGGGATATCCACTAGAATTATCAGACTTAGAAGATTATACTTGTGATTTAAAACTAATTTTCATTCAAACGGGTGGGTCAGAAGGACTATTCTTAGAGAATTTTGACAAACTACAAGAGCCTTATTATTTATTAACAAATGGGGGAAATAATAGTTTAGCAGCCTCCTTAGAAATTTTAAGTTATTTAAATACACAAAACAAAAAAGGAGAAATCTTACACGGGAGTATTTCTTATATTGCTCATCGAATTAAAACGCTAGCTAAAATTAATCATGCGATTCATATTCTTAATCATTCTAAATTAGGAATAGTTGGTAAGCCATCCGATTGGTTGATTTCTTCCATTCCCAACTATGAAAAATTAAAAAATTTATTTGGTATATCTTTAATTGATATCCCTTTATCTAATTTAGAAGAAAAGGCAACAAGACCTCATTTTAGTAATCTCAATTTAAAAGAATACAAATCTTATTCTGAGGAGGAAATGAGAAAATCAATTTCGATTTATGATGCTTTAGAAGAAATCATAAGGGAACATAATTTAAATGGAGTTACGTTGCGTTGTTTTGACTTATTAAAATCACTTAAGGGAACAGGATGTTTGGCATTAGCAGAACTTAATAAAAAGGGTTGGATTGGTACATGTGAGGGTGATATCATGGCTATGGTTACGATGTGCATTGTAAAAGGGTTAACTGGCAAATCCTCTTTCCAAGCGAATCCTTCTCGTATTAATGTAGAGAATAACAGTATCATTTTTGCTCATTGTACTTTACCCTTTGATATGGTAGATCAATATAAATTAGATACCCATTTTGAAAGTGGAATTGGAGTTGCCATTAAGGGAGAACTAAAGACAGGCAAAGTAACAGTTTTTAGAATTTCATCCGATTTAAAGCACTACTTTGTTTCTAGCGGTATCTTAATGAATAATTTAAATGAATCAAATTTATGTAGAACTCAGGTAAATATTAAATTAGATCATCCGGTTACAGAATTATTAAAAACTCCATGTGGAAATCATCATATTATCTTTTATGGAGATTATGAAAATTTAATTCGTCAATTTATGAATACAATTCTTAAGGATTAAATTTCTAATTTATACCAAGAATATTATAAAAACAACTACAATTTTATCGTAGTTGTTTTTTTATGCTTTTTGGCATTGCAAAAGAAAAAAACTGAATGCACGAGTCAATAAAATTAAAATTGAGGGCTATAATTTTCCTGAAAGTAGTTATTTTTTTAATAGTACTTAAAATTTAAGAAGTAGATGATGTTCCTTACTTGAAAATTTTTATTTCAATAGTTGTGAAAAAAAGATTAATTGTAGTTTTATATAAACGAAAAAGGAAAGGAGAAGAAAATGAGAATAGAAAAATTTATAGCTTACTTAAAAGAATTAAATGCCGATAAAGCGATTTACTTGTTGTCAAATCCAGTTGTGAATGGAGGCTTAGAAGTATGGTTCCAGGTCGAATTGGCAATCCAGACTAAATGTCTTATGCATAATTATGTGATTACGAGAGAGGTAACATATCCAGATGATAGCCAAAGATGTGATTTATATTGTTTTAACCAAGGTCAACCAGAAGAAGCGTATATTGAATTAAAATGTATGAACCCTTTTCATGCCGAAAGATGTGAGGGAGAATTTATACATGATATTGAAAAGGTTAGAAGACTAGAAAAAAAATTATTAACTGTAGTAGCGAAAAATAAAACAATTATTACTGTTTTATGTATGTTAATTTATTACGGAGATGTTTTTTCCTTAAAAGAACGATTAAATGTGAATTTACAAAATAAATATAGCGATAATATAAAAGAATATCAATCTATTAAAAGTAAAATCAAGACAGTACAATTATTTCCTGGTGAGAATTTGTTTTTGATTTATTATGGAGAAACTTATTATTTTAGAGGTGGCATTTAGAAATGAAAAAGACAGTCTTAGCTAAACTGTCTTTTTTCTATATACTTGATTTTTTATTTTCGGCAATAGAATCTCGAAGGATAATTTCGCCATTAATCACAATTCTTTGACTTGAACGATTCATCATCATACTGGTTAAAAGAGAAAATGCTTTTTCACCGATGAGATCTAAATCCTGTCTTACTGTTGTTAAGGAAGGAATTACATATCTTGCAATTTCTAAATCATCATATCCAGTCACAGAAATATCATCTGGAACTTTTATTCCTTCATTGGCAAGACCACGGATAAGCCCAATCGCAATAATATCGGCGGCACAAACGATTGCGGTAACATCCGTATCTTTAAAATATTTTGCTGCTTCATAACCAGATTCTTCACTAAAGTTCCCAAAATAGACATGCTTAGGTTCATAATCTATTTGATTCATCACTTGGCCTATAATATATCCGGCAAATCGTTCATTACTGACAAAAGAGTTTTTGTCCCCATGTATGAATCCAATTTTGGTATGTCCTTTTTCTTTTAATAAAGTTATAATTTTAGTTATTGTATTAATATTTTCATTGTTGATAGTTGCAATTTTATCTCCCACCAAAACATTATCATAAAGAACGGTTGGTATGCTTGTGCTTTTTAATTCATACAGCAAAGGGCTTTTATAATTTAAACCCGCAATAAATGCACCATCAAAATTATTTTGTTTCATAAAGTTCTCATATGAGGTTTCAATAGTAGTAATTGGATAATGAATAACTTCAAAATTGTTTTGTCTTGCATACTTTGTAAAAGCGAGAGCTAAAGATAGAATAATGTTAGAGGAATTATCTGAAACCAAATTTTCATATAAAACACATAATCTTCTTATATTTTTAACGGTTAATCGTTCATCTCTTGATTTATATCCGTGAGTTTTTGCGTATTCTAAAACTAATTCCTTTGTTTCTTTAGAAACATCAAATGCGCCATTTAGTGCTTTTGATACTGTAGACACGGATAGATGAAGATCTTTGGCAATATCTTTTACTTTCATTTTCTTCCTCCTTGGTTATTTCGGCAAACTTTTCTTATTGTTTATAGTATATTGTAATTGATTTTTTGTTTAAAATCAATCTTTTTCGAAATAAAATCGAAATTATTTCGAGAAAAACTGAATTGTTTTGAAAAATTTCGATTTTAAATAAAAAACACTTGCAATCTTTAAGAAAACGCTTTACAATAAAATAGGATTATACGATAAAAAGTGAATAAAAGGAGAAAAACTAGTATGAAAAGAAATGCTGGAATCCTTTTGCATATAACCTCACTTCCTTCAAAAAATGGTGTAGGAACAATGGGAACAGAAGCATATGAATTTATTGACTGGATGGAGAAGGCACATTTGAAAATATGGCAGGTATTGCCTCTTGTGCCAACCAATTATGGTGATTCCCCGTATCAGTCTGTATCTTCTACTGCTTTAAACTATTATTTGATTGATTTTGAGATTTTGCATAAAAAGGGATTATTAAAGAAAAAACAATATGAAAGTCGTTGTTTTGGTCATTATGAACAAAAGGTTGATTTCAGTTTGCTTTTTAAAGAGAAAGTAGAAGTTTTGAAATTGGCATTTGAGAAGTTTGATATAACTGATCCTCAATTTGTTGAATTTGAACAGCAAGGTAATTTTAGAGATTTTGCATTATTTATGACGATTAAAGCAAAGCACGAGTATAAGGCTTGGAATTTATGGCAACCAGAATATCAAAATTATTCTGTAGAATTAGAAGAAAAAATTTTGGCAGAAGAAAAGTTTGATTATTTATTTTGGATATGGACTCAATATGAGTTCTTAGCCGAATGGGAAGAACTTCATCAATATGCCAAAAATAAAGGGATTCAAATTATGGGAGATATGCCTTTATATGTGGCATATGATAGTGTTGAGGTTTGGAAGCATCCAGAATTATTTATTTTAACGAATGACAAGAAACCAAAACTTGTTGCGGGATGCCCTCCAGATGCTTTTACTGCAGATGGGCAGCTATGGGGAAACCCAATTTATGATTGGGATTATATGCAAAAACAAAACTATTCATGGTGGAATGATCGGATTGCTAAAGCATTTGAATTATATGATATTCTTAGGATCGATCATTTTAGAGGCTTTAGTCAGTATTATGCAATTCCTGCGGATCATGATAATGCGAGAAATGGAACATGGCAAGATGGGCCTAAGTTTGAGTTATTCAAAGATAAACTGGATATGAAAATTGTCGCAGAGGATCTAGGATTTATTGATGAGGGTGTAAGACAATTAATGAAGCAAACCAATTATCCAGGGATGAAAATATTAGAGTTTGCCTTTGATGGATCAAAAGATAATGAACATAAACCATCAAATTATCAAGAAAATTGCTTAGTATATACAGGTACTCATGATAATATGCCAATTTATCAATATATATTAGATTTAGACCCAAATGCTTTAAATACATTCTTATTAGATTTACAAGAGGAATGTAAAAGTTTAAAGGTGACATATAATGATAAAAGTTATGAAGATATTACCAATACAGTTGTAGAGCTTGCTTTTGCATCTAAAGCAAATACTTGTATTATACCAATTCAGGATTTATTATGTCAGGATGGAACAACTCGTATGAATTTACCATCAACAGTTTCTACAAAGAATTGGAGTTATCGTGTTAGAAAAGAAGACATCTCTGAAAAATTAGCAGAACGTATAAAGGATTATATTGGAAGATATAATCGAGGATAAAAGGAATTATAATCCAAGTTGTATTTTAAAAACTTGGTTTATATATAAGGATGTTTTCTCCTTCTTTATTTTAAATAGGATTCTCATCAACTCTTGATGAGAATCCCCCTCTTTCTTTCTTAAAAAATAAAACTTAATTTGGTGGAATATGATAGAAAAAAATATAATGTTTGACTTATATGGTACATTAATTGATATTCATACAGATGAAGAAAGTATAAGGTTTTGGAATCGGTTGATTAAAAAAATAAAACCATCAGTGCCATATACGGCAGCAGAGCTTAAGAAAAAATATTTAATAAAATGTAAAGATTTAGAAAAAGAAAAGGAAGAAATTAATATTCTTGATGTATTTATGGATATTTTTGATGTTGATAAGGAGAAAGCAAGAACGATAGCGGTTGAATTTAGAAGGTTGTCCACAAAATACATTCGGTTATATAAGGGCGTTCGGAAGTTATTAAAAAAAGTATCAAGAGAAGGGTATCAATTATTTATATTATCTAATGCTCAGGAATCTTTTACTTTACCTGAATTGAAAAAATTAAAAATTGATTCATATTTTAATGGAATTGCTATTTCCTCAGATTATGGTGTGAAAAAGCCAAATAGAGAGTTTTATAAAAGAGCAATGCAGAATTTTAAGATAGAAACTGCAGTGATGATTGGAAATGATTTAGAGTGTGATATCCTTCCCGCTCAAGCGATTGGACTAAAAACAATTTTTATTGAATCTAATCTCACACCAATAAACAATGAAGTAGATAAAATAAAAGGATTTAAAAATTCAGTGCTTTATGAAAAAATCATAGAGTTGACAATATGAAAAAAGAAATTGACGAAGAAAAGTAAAACAAATGAGGATTTGTTTTCATTTTTGTTCGTATTTCTTTAACTTGACAATATACATGGGGGGGGGGTATAATTAACTTACCTAATGAAACCGCATTCATAAGAAAATATGAATGAGAACTTTAAAAAATAGAATATAAAGTTGAAGGAGGAGAGCATCAAATGAGCGAAGAAATTCAACAGCTAGATGATGCATCATATGTTTCTTTGAAGCATATTGATAAGATCTACGACAACAATGTTCAGGCAGTATTTGACTTTAACTTAGATGTAAGGAAGCATGAATTTATTGTTTTTGTAGGTCCATCTGGGTGTGGTAAATCAACCACATTACGAATGATTGCAGGCTTAGAGGAGATTACAAAAGGTGAATTGTATATTGACCATGAGCTTTGCAATGACAAAACGCCAAAGGATAGAGATATAGCAATGGTATTCCAAAGCTATGCCCTTTATCCACATATGTCTGTTTATGATAATATGGCTTTTGGTTTAAAATTGAAAAGAATGCCAAAATATGAAATTGATAAACGAGTTCATGAGGCGGCAAGAATACTTCAAATTGAAGAATACTTAGATCGTAAACCAAAGGCATTATCTGGAGGACAAAGACAGAGGGTTGCTTTAGGTAGAGCAATTGTTCGAAATGCAAAAGTGTTTTTAATGGACGAGCCTTTATCTAATCTAGATGCAAAACTTCGTGTTCAAATGAGAAGTGAAATCATTAAATTACACGAGGCATTAGGGGCAACAACGATTTATGTAACCCACGATCAAACAGAAGCAATGACAATGGCTTCTAGAATTGTTGTTATGAAAGCTGGTAGAATTCAACAAATTGGTTCACCAATTGAAATTTACAACAATCCTGCAAATATGTTTGTCGCAGGATTCATTGGTTCACCTGCAATGAATTTTATGAAGGTTGATTTTAATTCTGAAACAGGAGTTGCAACCTGCTTGGATGGTCGTACAATTACAATTCCTAAGAAATTGTATGAAGGAAAGACTATTCCAGAAAAAGTAATTTTAGGTATTCGTCCTGAGGATTTTATTCCAACAGACACGCTTACTAAAACTGGTTATGAAATTACAGTTAATGTTGCTGAATTATTAGGAAATGAATACTATATTCATACTGATTTCGGCAATATGGATTTAATTGTTAAATTTCCAGCCAATCGTTTGATTTCTGCAAGAGAAAAATTAAATGTAGAAATCAAATTAGAAAAAATCCATTTCTTTGATCCAGAAACAGAAATGGTAATTTAAAAAGAGAAATGAGGAAAAGAAAAAATGAAAAAATTATTTGCATTACCTTTAGCTGCATTAGCAGTTTTAGGGTTGGCTTCTTGCGGGGATAAGACTCCTAAGGATCCAACAGATGATTTTGATCAAAATCAAAATCAAATTAAACCAGATATTCAAGTTTTTATTGTAGGTTCTCACTGGAATAGTTGGACACCTGACTATGATAAGATTTCTAAAGCTGATCCTAGTTGTTTATTTACGCTTGATACAAATTCATCTGGTCTTAATACTAAGTATACATATACCGCAACAGTTACTCAAGAAATGATTGATGTTTGGTGTGGTTGGAAATTTGTTTCAACTTCAGGATGGAATACTCAATGGGGTATGGAAGATGTTGATTTCTCTAAGTGTAATAAAGACTTTTTAGAAAAAATTGTTGGCGATAAAAATAATGATGGAAAATTTGATGTAGAAGATAAATATGCTGGATTCCAAAAAGGTACAAGCGATAGAAGCAATATTGAAGCTACAGTACCTGGTACTTTTGTAATTGAGTATTATCCATATAATTTTACATCTGAAACTAAGACAACAGCAAATGGAGATATCTCTTATACATGTAAATTTGCAGTACAGTTTACACCTGCTGCTTAATTTAAAAAATAAAAATTTGAAAGGAAAAGAAAAAAATGAAAAAATTAATGGCATTACCTTTAGCTGCATTAGCAGTTTTAGGATTAGCTTCTTGTGGTGAAAAAGAAGTTGAAACAGATAAAACAAAAATCAATATTTGGGCAACAGCTGCAGAAGAAGCTGTTATTAAGGCAGTTGTAGATGAGTACAATGGTAAGCATGAAAAGAAATTCGAGTATGAATTTACTGCAATTTCTGAAGCAGACTGCGGTACTACTTTAGCAAATGACCCTACAGTAAATGGAGCTCCTGCATTATTCTTATGTGCAGATGACCATATTAGTACTTTACAATCTAAAAACATTGTTGCAGAAATTAAAAATGAACGTAAAGAGAAAATTGTTAAGAATATGACTGAAGCTGCAGTATTAGGAGCAACTTTAGAAGATAAAATATATGGATATCCAGTTACTGCTGATAATGGATATTTCTTATGGTATAACAAATCTAAATTAACTTCTGATGATGTTAAATCTTTAGAAACTATTTTACAAAAAGCCAAAGCTCAAGGAAAAACATTCTTAATGAATGTTGCAGATGGTTGGTATGCAAACTCATTCATTATGTCCCCTCAAGCATGTGGTGTTGAATCTTTATATTGGCAAAAAGAAGAAACAGGAAATTCATATGTTACAACATGGGATAATGAAGTTGGTGTAAAAGTTTCTGAATATATTGCTAGTTTACTTACTCCTGCTTACGCTGATGGTACATTCATGATGGGTAGCAACGAAGTAATTCAAGCTGGTTTTGATGATGGTACAATGATTGCTGCTGTATCTGGTACTTGGATGGAACCAGGTTTAAAGAATTCTATTGGTGATGATTTAGGTGCTGTAAAACTTCCTGAATTCCATATTGATGGTAAGGCATATCAAATGTCATCTTTCAATGGTTCTAAAGTATATTGTATTAACAAAACTAGACCTGTTGCAGAACAAGTTACTGCTGCTGAATTAGCTGAATTATTAGTTTCTAAGGAAGGTCAATTAAAGAGATTTGAACTTAGATCTGCTTTACCTTGTAATAAGGATGCAATTAAAGATAAGAGATATACAGAAAAAGTAACTATTGGTGGAGCTGCTTTAGTTGAGCAAACTGCATTCTCTTGTGTTCAAGCTAAGACTGCTGAATCTAGATATTGGGATATCGGTAAAGCAATTGGTCAAGCATATGTTGACAGTTTACTTGGTGACTACAAGAACTGGACAGAATTCT
The DNA here is from genome assembly GCA_910584005.1 of uncultured Anaeroplasmataceae bacterium. Lineage (GTDB taxonomy): Bacteria > Bacillota_I > Bacilli_A > Acholeplasmatales > Anaeroplasmataceae > Pelethenecus. The sequence goes on from CAJTXR010000004.1 coordinate 105,531, forward strand.
TAAAAGGTAAAATGGATGTATTAAGAAAAGCTGCTTAATAGAAATCAAAAATTAAAAATCATAAGGAGGAAACTTTTCCTCCTTATGCATTCATAGAAAAGGAGTTGATTTCAATGGAAGAAAACGAAATTTTAAGTAATCAATCGACTGAAATCACAAATGAACAGAAAAGTGTTTTCACACAAGAAGCACATACAATAAATCCTTTTCTGTATGCGTTAATGTCTTTTTTTGGCATTATTTGGAAGGGTGTACGTTGGCTTTTAGATTTTGTGTTTTCTATGATTGTTTCTATTGGGCTATTTTTCAAAATGGTTGGAATAGGAATATATCAATATGCTTTAAAATTCGTTGGTTTTTTCAAACGCAAGGCACACCAATTTAAATACAATGATAAAAACGGAAGACTGTCTTTTGGTATCTTTGGTTTTTCTGCTTTAGCGAATAAGCAGTATGTATTTGGTGTATTATATATTCTTTTTGAAATCGGTTATATTCTTTTATTTGCTTTATTTGGAGCTCGTTCTATAGGCATGTTGGGTTCGTTAGGAACTAGATTGCCTTATGAAGATCCTGATGCAGATTTCTCTCAATTGGTAATGGGCGATAATTCCATTATGATTTTAATTTATGGGTTGTTATGGATTTTATCTATATTTATCTTTATCTATGTTTGGAATCGCAGTATTCAAAATGGATACTATAATTATAGAGCAAAGAATTTATTAAAATTTGAGCATTTATATAATAAAAACTTAGAGTTTGACCGTAAATTAGATGCGGAAGTTCAAGCTGCTTTTGAACAAGGAATACCTTTAAAGGAAGTAAAGAAGAACAAGCAAGCAGAAATTGAAGAGTACTTAAATCAAATTGAAGACAATAAGGAAAAAGATTACACTAGGTACTTAATCAATGAATCTTTTAAACATTCTTATCGGTATTTAAAACAGATTGAAAGAGAAAACCGTAAGTTATCACGAATTCAAAAAAATCATGATTTCATTTTAAAAAGAAGAGAGCAAAATTATGATAAACTAGTTGCTCGTCAAAATGAAAATTTAAATGGATTAAATGTTGCTGACCGTGAATTAAGAATTCAAAAAGATGAAATAAAAAGAGAGATTTATCAAAATAGAACAAAATCTTATTTGAATAATTTTGTTTTAAAACTTAAATCTAAATCTCACAAAATAGAAGAAATAGAAAAAAGATTTTTACCTTTTGTAGATCAGCAATTAACAAATAATAATGCAAAATATGGTAAAGTAAATTATTATTATAAACATGTTGCAGAATTAGAAAGTGAAATTATTTTCTATGACAATTTTAGTAAATTTGTTTCTTTGTATCATGAAGGATTAGAAAAGTATCAAGAAAAAAATAAAGAAAATGCTCAAAGTGCAATTGATTTATTAGAACAAATGAATTCAAAACTTCAAAAAACAAGTGAAAAGTTTGATGATATTCGGGCAAGAAAATTAACCCTAGAAAACGAACTTAAGCAAGTTAAATTGGATTACAAAGATGAAGTTTCTAAAATTAAAAATGATGCTTTACCTAATAAAGAAGAACTTTTATTAGAAGCTAAAGCAAAAATGGTAGATAGAACTACTGTGATTATGCGTAAGTTGAATGATTTACCTTCTGATAAAAATGTGAAAGCATTAGAAAAAGAAGAAATTAAGGAATCTAAACGAGCTTATGCAAGAGATAAAAAATACTTAAAAACGAATTATACAGATAAAGAATTAGGATTTGAACTTGTTGTTAATGAGCTTGTTGTTGAATACAAGTTTGATTATCATTTGGCTGTATCTTACGCAAAACAAATGTTTGTAAAAGAAAAAGGTCAAGAACGAAGAATCCGAAATGCCAATGAGGTTGCTGAAAAACTTGCAGATTGTAAAGAAAGAAAAGCAGAGTATGTCGAATCTCATCCAGACAAATATGCTGTAAAATTTCAAACCTTTGTGGAGGCTGTTAAGAGTTTATTTAATGAAAGATTTAATATTACAATCCTATTCTTCCCTATTATAGGTATTGTATTATTCTCTATTGTACCATTAATATTCTCTATCTTCATTGCCTTTACAAATTATTCTAAGGGGCATGAGCCTCCAACACAATTATTTACTTGGATTGGTTTTGAGAACTTTAAGACTATATTTGCTCCAGCTGCTGATTCTCAGTTTGCGGTATTACCTAAAGCATTGAGTAAAACGATTGGTTGGACTTTATTATGGGCAATTGTAGCAACTTTTTCCAATTATATTTTAGGTATCATTGTAGCTCTAATGATTAACAAAGATGGAATTAAATTTAAAAAATTGTGGAGAACGGTATTTGTTATGACTATCGCAATCCCTCAGTTTATCTCTTTACTTTCTATCGGTACATTGTTAAAAGATTCAGGAGCAATTGGTCAATGGTATTTCAAAAACTTTGGAAGCCGATTGGGGTTCGGATCCGATGGATCGGCATCGGCCGTTATGTTGGCTAAATTTGTAATTATAATGGTAAATATTTGGGTAGGTATTCCTTATACAATTCTTTCTACTACAGGTATTTTATTAAATATACCAAAGGATTTATATGAATCTGCTAAAGTAGATGGAGCAGGAGCAGTAACTCAATTTGCTAAGATTACAATGCCTTACATTCTATTTGTTACAGGTCCTTATTTAATTACGCAGTTTATAGGAAATATTAATAACTTTAACGTTATATTCTTCTTGACTGGTGGTGGGCCTGCATTAAGCGGAGATGGATTACTAGGATTAGGACAAACCGACTTATTAATTACCTTTATTTATAAGATTGTAACTTCAAACGCAAATCCACAGTATGGAATTGCAAGTACAATTGGTATTGTCGTATTTGTTATTTGTTCATTCATTTCTATTGTAATGTATAGCAAGAGCGGATCAATCAAAGAGGAGGATCAATTTCAATAATGAAAAGTTTAAAAGTAAGACGTATTGTGTCAAATACAATTATTTATTTTATTCTTATTGTAATGTCCATCATATGGCTTCTTCCTATTGTTTGGTTGGTTCTTCAGTCTTTTGGTAAAGGTGGAATTGAATTAAAACAACAAATTATCCCAAAGAAGTATTCTTTAGATAATTATATGTATTTATTCTCCAATTTAACTAAAAAGACAAATCCAATTGCAAGTAACCATTCATTAGATGGATATTTCTTAAAATGGTTCGGAAATACATTAATTGTATCCATTTTATCTTGTTTAATTTCTACAATATTTGTTTTAGGAACTGCCTATGCTTTATCTAGATTTAGATTCAAATCTAGAACTATATTTATGAAACTAAATTTAGTTATTGGTATGTTCCCTGGCTTTTTAGGAATGATTATCATGTATTGGGTAATGAAAGAGATCTTCCATTTACAAGGAAATTACTTGGCCCTTGTCATTATTTATGCAGCAGGTGCAGGTGGAGGATATTATATTTCCAAAGGATTCTTTGATACTATTTCTAAAAATATTGATGAAGCGGCAATGGTAGATGGTGCAAGTAAGAGCCAAATTTTCTGGCAAATTATATTACCACTTGCTAAACCAATTATCGTATATACTGTTTTAACTAGTTTTATGGGACCATGGGGAGATTATATAACTTCTTCCTATATTATTGGTTTACAAAATACAGAAAGCTGGACAGTAGCAATAGGATTATATCAGTTTGTTTCTGGTTCACAGGATACAGTAACTTCCTATTATGTTCAATTCGCTCCTGGTGCAGTTTGTGTAGCATTACCGATTACAATATTGTTCTTCCTGTTACAGAAATATTATGTTTCTGGTGTTACTGGTGGAGCAGTGAAAGGATAAAATGAATACATATGGAAAAGAGAAAAATAATATTTTTATTATTCTCTCTTTTTTCATTATTGGTTATGGTGGCTTGTAAGAATAAGCCTGTAGGTAAAGATCCAAATGATGATTTTGAAGATCCAAATCCACCTGCAGTTAATACCATTACCCTTAATGGATATAAGGGAGAGAATTACGCATTTGATGATACAATTTCAAATGAAAATGGTTCAGTGAGTTATGAGATATTTGTTCGTAGTTTTTACGATAGCGATCATGATGGTATAGGAGATTTAAATGGCGTAAAAAAACAATTGCCATATTTAAAGGAGTTAGGAATTAAAACCATATGGTTAATGCCAATTATGCCTTCTCCATCCTATCATGGATATGATGTGACAGACTATTATGACATTCATCCTGATTATGGTACTTTAGCTGATTTTGAGGCATTGACTCTTGAGGCTGAAAAAAATAATATTGATATAATGATTGATATAGTATTTAATCATTCAAGCACCAAACATGATTGGTTTAAACAATCTTATTTTGATTATAAGAGTCAGAATGTTGGACCTGATTCAAAGGCAGATTGGTACTGTTGGAGTGAGAATAGAAGAAACGGATATTATGTTTACGAAACAGATAGTACGGTTTTTTATGAGGGTAGATTTGATTATACTATGCCTGATTTTAATACAAAAAATGAAGCTGTACGTAAAGAAATGGTGAACATTTTAAAATATTGGGCAAATAAAGGCGTTAAGGGATTTCGTTTTGATGCCGTAAAGTATTATGAATATGAACAGGCACCTTATAATACTGAATTTCTATCTTATTTAAGAAATGAAGTTGTAAAAGATTATCCGGGTACTTATTTTGTAGGAGAATGTTGGGATAATATTGATGTTATCAATTCTTATTATAAATCTAGTTTTGACTCTTTCTTTAAATTTAATGCTTCTATAGAAGGAAGAGGAGATGAAGCTATAATTGGTCAAGCAAAGGGATTAAATTCTTCACTAAAATTTGGGGATGCTATAGAACGCCAAGAAAAAATAATGAAAGAAAATAATCCAAATGCATATTCATCCTATTTTATTTCAAATCATGATATGGATCGTGCTTCTAAATCTTTAGAGGGAGAAAATGCAAAATTGGCAGCTTCTTTAACCTATTTATTACCAGGAACCCCATTTATGTATTATGGAGAAGAAATATGCTTAAAGGGAGTTAGAAAAACCTCTCCAAATGATTCAAGTGACGCAAGAAGAAGATTGCCTATGATATGGAGTGAAAAGGATAAGACAGGAGAATGTGATTTTCCAGAAAAAAATCGTCCAGACCTAAGTACAAATGATCAGGTAAAGGTAGGGGCTTTTGATGCAATGAAAACCAATTACTCTGTATGGAATCACTATAAAAAAGTCATTCAAATAAGAAATAAATATCCATTTATCAAGCAAAGTATATTTAAAAATAGAACTGCTGATTTAATTACGAATTATAACAATATTTTAGCTTATGAATTGAGTTATAATGGGCAATCCATTATTATAATTCATAATTTTAAAAGAATGAATGTGGAAATTGATATATCTAAACTTGGTGTAAGTAAAATAGTGGATGAGGTTTCAGTTTCTAAATTAACTCCTGAACTTTCTGGAACTAAACTAAAAATTGGTCGTATTTCTACTGTTATTTTACAATAGAAAAAAGGAGGTGTTTTATACACCTCCTCATAATCCTTGGTTTAATCTTGTAGAGAAATATCCTCTTTTGCAAGTATAGGAAATAAAATAATAAATATGGAATCCACAAATACAATTGTAAAAAAACTGATAATAATGGATATAATTTCTCTAGCAAAATTGGATAAAGGTAAACTTATTCCTGCATAGATTAAAATAAAATATAGAATCACTAAAAGTGAAACTAAAGATAAGCCTCCTAACACATAGATTAAATTGCGGTTGATGGAGCCATCATCATTGTAGGTTAAATTCTTGATATACATACTCCCTTTTTTGAAGGAAAGAATTGTATTAACAATTTCTAAGCCGATAAAAAACAGAAGTAAAATCAAGCATATGATGTACATGATTCCATCCATAAGTTCTGCTCGTTGTACTTGCATAATAGACTGGATTGCCTGAATTAAAAAGAAGATATCTAAACCAAGTGAGGCAATTAAGGCACTCAATAAAGATATTCGATAAATTTTAAGTTTCATGGTATTATTATAAAATTATGGATGAAGAATGTCAAGAAATTCGAATTAAGGAAGGAAAAAGAAATGAAGAAAATTATGTTAGCAAAAAAAGGAAAGCGATTATTATCCCGATTCATCGATTTTTTAATTGTTCTTTCTTTAACTTTATTTATTTTTTTACTATTTGTTTTTCCGAATAGCTTAGATCGAAAAAAGATAAATGAAAACGGAAAAGAAATTACTCGTTTATATAACGATTCTGGCTTATTTATTGTGGATGAAGATGGCAACTACAATGCAAAATGTGCGTTTCAAAATGTAAAAGAGATAGAGGATTTATATGAAATAACTTGCGTATTTCGTGGGAAGGAATATAAAGGAATTTCATTAGTAGAATCTTTATATACTTATTACACGACTAAGTTTAAGGAGTATGGAGGACAAAGAAATTTAACGATTGAAACTTATAAAACCGAGATTTTAAATATAGGGTCTGAACAGTCCAATATAAAAGATTTTAATGAGGAAACAAAAGAATTAAGTTTAATGGATACTAGTAAGGAAAAAGAAACTATTTCTTATTTTTTAGATATATATTCTAAGGCATGTAAGAATTTAACAACAAACTCAAAAATTCAAACTTTAACGAAAGAAAATCAAAACTTATTTTTAAAAGCACTTGTTTTATTTATACCTGTGCTCGTTGGAGTATCTTTTATTTTTGATTTTCTTATTCCATTATGTTCTCCTAATTGTGAAACGATTGGAAAACATATTTTCAAACTTGGAGTTATCTCTAAGAAAGGATATAAACTAAATAAAATCTATTTACTTCCAAGGTGGATTGCCTATATTTTATTAGAACTTATGGGAGGTGTCTTTACGATAGGGGCTTTTATTTTAGTTAGCTATACAATGTTTTTATTTACAAAGAACAGAAGATGTATGCATGACTTTTTGGCAAGCACTGTTGTAATAGACAAAGAAAATTCTATTTACTTTTCTTCGCCTCGTGAGGAAAGCTTTTATATAAATCGTCAAAAAGCAAAGGAGGGATATAGTGGATAAAACCATACGAGTATCTAAGGCACTTGTCAATCATCGTTTGGCAGCCAATATATTAAACCTTTTATTGCTTGTAATTGCATCCTTAGGTCTATATTTTATTACTTTATATCTTATTTTTGGCTTTGGAATGGGATATAATGATAAAAAAAATCAAATAAAAGAAATAGAAGAATCCTATTCTTTAACATTAAATGAAAATGCAACATATGAAGAATATGAAACGGTAATCAAGGATTTTTATTTCAATCGATTTACACAAGAAATTTGTAATAGTTACAAAGAATACTATGATAAAGATTATACTATAGAACATATCTATAATATTGTTATATTGAAACTTCCTTCTGAACCTACATTTGATAACTATAAAACTGACTTTTATCAGTATACGCAAAATCAAGATGGGATGTTTAATGTAGATATGATTGCCATCAAATTAGAAGGAAATGGTAAATACTATGAGAAGAATATGCATGATTTGTTTTATTCTGCTTATAAAAAACTTCTTCCTTTACTTGAAGAGTATCATACGCAATATTATGATTTAAAGGTAAAAGTAAATTCAAACGAAATATATGCAAGAGGAATTTCATTTGGAATTGCTTTTCTTATATTCTATATCCTTCTGCCTCTTTGTAATAAAGAATCGGCAATGATTTTTGATAAAAAATATGGGTTGGCATATATCAATAGAAAAAATGGTTATTCTGTTTATAAGTGGAAGATTATTTTAAGAAATATAGTAATGATGATTATTCCATTTATTGGTGTTTTATTTGCAAATAAATACTCGATTATTATTCTATCTATAGGGTATTTATTTTTAGATCATTTGGTATTATTGTTTTCTAAAAATAATCTTTTACTTGAAGAAATGATTTTTGGTATTGATGTTTGTTCGATTAAAGAATCTTTACTATTTAAAAATAAAGAGGAAGAAGATGCTTATTTATCTTCTGAAGAAGGAAAACGGGTAGAGGATACCGCTTTTATGGAAAAGTTAGAAACATTAAATCAAATCAACATACAAGAACAAAATGAAGAAAAATAGAAAGGGATGAAAAAATGAAAAAAATTTTAACGATGTTTTTATTACTTATTACGTGTTTTTCTTTGGCAAGCTGTAATAAGAAACAAAACACTCCAGGTGGCGGAGATCAACCAGGAGGAGATCCAGAACCACCTGCATCAGAGGCCTTAGGATTTAAAGTTCATTATCAACGACCAGATGCAGATTATACGCCATGGGGATTATGGATATGGGCAGATGGTGCTGAAGGACAGTTATATGAGTTTACAGGTAAAGATGATTTTGGTGCTGTAGCACAATTTGAATTTAAGGATTTCCCCCAAGGGACTAAGAATGGTAAAGTAGGGTTTATCGTTCGTAAACTTGCGGATTGGGAAAAGGATGTAGAGGAAGATAGATTTATGGATTTTACTTATATGGATTTAGATAGTATAGGGTATTATCATGTTTATTTAAAATCTGGAGATAGAAATATCTATTCAACTGCAGATGGAAAGCAAACCGATATCATTCAAAGTTTTGGTTTTATTTATAGCAAAACTATAAATACAATTTATTTACGGTTTAGGACCAATAATCCTTATGAAAGTTTTGAAATAAAGGAAAATGATCAGGTTTTAGTTTCTGATAAAACGGTAAAAACAGATGAGCATGTTACAGATGTGACAAATAAGGTAGTAGAATATAGCTTCGGAAATAATTTACCAGATGTTACACATAAGTTTACGCTTAGTGTTGTATTCAAAGAAAGCAAGAAGACAGCAACACGAACTGCTGAAATGGGAGCTTTGTATGCAACAAAAGCATTCTCAGATGCGTATACCTTTGATGGAGATTTAGGAGCAATATACACGAAAAATGCAACAACATTTAGAGTATGGAGCCCAGTTTCTACTTCTGTTAAATTAAGAGTATATGATTTTGGAACACCAAAGAGCTTAGGAGGCGATGATACTCATACCGATTATCCTATGACAAAAGGAATTAAGGGAACTTGGGAATGTACTGTAAATTCTGATTGTGAAGGAAAATACTATACTTATATCGTTTCTAATGCAACCTATACAAATGAAGAGGTTGTTGACCCTTATGCAAAATCTACGGGATTAAATGGGTTACGCGGTATGGTTGTTGATTTTGCAAAAACGAACCCTGAAGGATGGGATTCTGTTACAGTACATAATATACCATCAACTTCATTAACGGTTTATGAAACTCATATTGCTGACTTGACAAGTAGTGCAACATGGAATGGAACTGCAGCAAATGCAAAGAAGTACAAAGGCTTCTATGAAGCAGGAACAACTTATACAAAAGGAGATATTACGGTTTCTACTGGATTTGATCATATTAAAGAATTAGGTGTCAATGCAGTTCAAATTCTTCCTTTCTTTGATCAAGCAAATGATGAACGTGCAGATAAAGTGGAATTCAACTGGGGATATAATCCTTTAAATTACAATGCATTAGAAGGGTGTTATTCTAGTGATCCAACAGATGGATATGTTAAAATAAAAGAATTTAAGGAATTGGTTAAAGCATATAATGAAGCAGGAATTAATATCATTATGGACGTAGTTTACAACCATGTGAATGGTCTTGAAAAATCTAATTTTGATATATTAATGCCTCAATATTATTTCCGTTATTCAGGAACTACACCATCTAATGGTTCAGGCTGTGGAAATGAAACCGCATCTGAAATGCCAATGTTTAGAAAGTTTATGATTGATTCAACTGAGTTCTGGGCATCTGAATACAAATTGGGCGGATTCCGCTTTGACTTAATGGGGGTTCATGATGTTGAAACAATGAATCAGTTAACTAAAAATCTTCATGAAACTGTAAATTCAGCTATTACTGTATACGGTGAGCCATGGGCAGGTGGAAATATTGCGTTAGGTGCAGGGAATACAGCCGCAAATCAAAATGCATTAGATTATTTTGAAGGATATGGATGCTTTAATGACAAGATGAGAGATGCTTTGATTAAAGGTGGCTTAAGTGGTAAAGATGAGCAAGGATGGATTACAAATTCTTCTAAAGTTTCTTTAGCAGATGTATCTGAAATTAAACTAGGTATAGTAGGAGGTATTTTACCTGGAGCAAAACTTGATCCTACGAAATGTATCAATTATGTCACTTGTCATGATAATTATACCCTTCATGATCGTATAGCAGCTGCTGGTATTGAAGATCCTGTAACGATAAAGAAAATGGCAATGCTTTCTAACTCTGTTGTATTTACTTCTCAGGGAATTACCTTTATGCTTGCAGGAGAAGAGTTCTTAAGAACAAAAGATGGAAATTCTAATTCATATAATGCAACTTATGAAGTCAATGAATTGAATTATGAACTGAAAGTTGACAATTTAGATATGTTTAAGAATTATCAAAAACTAATTTCTTTAAAACAGAATGCAAATCTTTTTGGTAAAACTGCAGATTTAGTCAAAGGAATTGAAGTGAAAACGAATAAAACAGGTAGTATGATTTATTATGATGTAGTGGATACAGTAAATCATGTAAGTTATCGTATTATTCATAGTAATGGTGTAAAAGCCGATGATAAAAAAGTAGATTTGGCGGGATATACACTATATTTAGATACTTTAAACTCTAATGATTTAGTGTTATCTAATTCAACTCAAGTTTCTGAATATCAAACGATTATTGCATATAAAAATTTAACTGAATAGAATAAATAAGATAGCCTAAATTTAGGCTATCTTATTTGCCTTTATACCCGAAACGACAAAAACCGACAAAGCAGGAGGGTAAGATATGCGAAAGAAAAATTATTTTATAATACTCATATTTTTTATAGTCCTTATTATAACGGGCTGTAAGCCTAAGGAAAAAGATCAAAAGATTGTATTTAAAGAACCAGAGGGATATGTATTTGATTCTGATTTGTTCTTAAAATTTTTTGAGGGAATAAAAGAGAGAAATCAAAATGATTTTAAAACATTATTTTGGGAATATTATTTTAAACAAGACTATATTCCAAATTTAAATCCAGCAGAAACAGCCTCATTTGAATTGAAAGAAGGAGAGTATTGGCAAGATATCGTTGATAACTATTCTTGGGAGGGCTCTGATGTTTTTAAAAAAGAGGATGGATATCAATACTATACTCATCTTGCAATGAAAGAACGATATGTTCCAGTTCCTTATTTAGTGGAAGGAAAATACGAATTTAGATTCCATAGTTTAGTAGAGGATTTGGTTGTTTCAAGTATGGTATATATGCCTTATGGCTATATTACCGATATAATAAGATATGAAGATACTTATGGTTATATGTTTCTTATGCCTGGTGAAGGGAATGCAGAAGATATATTCTATTTATTTGCAAATACGAAGAATTTACCATATGATATTTATTATGAAACTGAAACTCATGAACCTAGTTCTTTTAAACATATTTATTTAATTTCTAAGGATGAATCTTTTTCAAAAAAATGTTTGCTTAGTTTTATGGAAAAGGAAACCATTCATTATTATGATATTGAACTAATGCAAGAAAAAATGAAGGAGAAGATATAAATATGATAGGATTAGTGGCGACTATTGGGGCTGCAATAGCTTCAATAGGATGTAGTAAAATAAATTTTAATTCAAATAATTATATTACTCGGCAAGTTGTTGAAGAAAAACAACAGATTTGGGCAAAAGGACAAAATGATGAAAACACATATTTTACAGATGTTGAAGAATATTATCAAATTGGGTATAATCCAATTGATATTCCACATGCTGTTCATATTGATAGAAATTATAAATTATTTTTAAAATTTGATTTTCCTTATTTTCAATCTGTAAAAAGTGCAACCTTAAAATTATATAAAGCTTCAGGCAATATTGAAAGGATAGGGGCAAGTTATTATTTAACTAATCCAAATTTATCTTCATCCACAGAATTTATTTCTAGTGGTTCATTAAAAATTATATATAGTTCAACAAATTTATTTGAAATAGATTTAACTGAAGGAGTAAACGAAGTTTTAAGTAAAAAGGATAATGTTATTTGTATATCAATGGATATATCATGGTCAGGAGGATATGGAAAATTTTATAAATATGAAGAGGGCTCAGAATATAGTCCAGAATTAATAATTTCACCAAATGATGAGCCTTTGGAAAATAGTTTAGGTAATGCAAAACCTTTTCGAAAACTTCTTCCTGGTGAGGACAATCAATTGAATTTAATCAATTGTTATAAATATGCATTAGATGATTATAATTATAATGGAAATATTGAACAGAATGATCGTGTGTTTCCATATTGTCGTAATCAAATTTATACAAAGGAGTTATTTTATAATACTATTGTTCCTAATTTATTAGAGCATATGTATATTCAAAAAAATAGATTTGGAAGAGTATTAGAGGATATAGATTCACCAATATATAAATTTGAATGGCGAATTGCAATGCGGGTGCGGTATGATACTAATGGTAAAATTAATGATTTTCATTTTATGAAGCAAACAAGTTTGGGAAGCTGGTGCGAGCATTTTCCTGAAAATTCATCTGATGAATTTGAGAATTTTAATCCTATTACTAACCATTGGACTAGAGGATATAATAGCGACACAGTAATTATTGCTGTTTCTTATAGATAGGGAGGATAAGTCATGCGAAAGAAAAATTATTTTATAATACTCATATTTTTTATAGTCCTTATTATAACGGGCTGTAAGCCTAAGGAAAAAGATCAAAAGATTGTATTTAAAGAACCAGAGGGATATGTATTTGATTCTGATTTGTTCTTAAATCATTTTGAAGGGGCAGAAGCAAGGTGCCTTGAGGCTATTCCTTATTTTGAAAATGGTAGTCAATATAATGATGCAAATTATGAGCCTTCATTAGACATAGCTAAAAACATTCAATTCCAAATCAAAGATACAGAATTGGCAAAAATATTATTTGAAGCAAATGATTGTTATGTAAAAGGCATCTTTGAAACGGAAGGTGGATATAGAAATTACTCTGCACATGTAATAAAAAATATTATAGTTCCAGGACCTTATTTAATAAATAATCATTATGAGTTTCGATTTTATAAGTGTGAAGATTCCTATCAAATCGGTGGTGAATTTTGTTATTATGGTTATTATACAAATATTGTAGAATCAAATGGGTGTTATGCTTATTTTTTAACAAACGGATATACGGATAGACAATTTGACATTTTTTATCTATTAACTCATACTACAAATTTACCTTATGAGATTTATTTTGAAAATAGATCTAAAAATGAGGAGAAGCCAAATTTTTATATTTATTTAATTCCTAAGGATGAATCTTTTTCAAAAAAATGTTTGCTTAGATTTATGGAAAAGGAAACCATTCATTATTATGATATTGAACTAATGCAAGAAAAAATGAAAGGATTATCATTCAATGAATTGAATAATGGATAAAGAGGAAAGATTATGCAAAAGAAACATTTTATAATAATCCTTACATTTATTATTGTTTTTGTAATCACAGGATGTAAACCTAAAGAACCAGAATTTAATGCTGATGTTTTTTTAAAGTACTTTGAAGGAATTGAAAGAAGAAATAAAATGAATTATCAAATTTCTAAATTGGATTATTTTAATCAAGATTACATTCCTAATTTAAATCCTGCTGATACAGTTACAATAGAATTGGAGAATCATGAGATATGGGAAGAGTTAAGTTCAAATGCTACAGATATATTTTATAAAGAAGATGGGTATCAATATTATGGTCATCTGTTTATGAAAGAACGATTTGTTCCTGTATCCTTTATGGTAGGGGAAGAATATGAGTTTCGATTTCATAAAATAGATTCCAATTTATATTTTCCGAATGGAATTTATACACCATATGGATATGCTGTAGATTTTGTGGAATATGCGAATGTATTTGGATATATCTTACTTTTACCAGAGAGTGAAACAAATGATATGGATTCCGAAGATGTATTTTATTTGTTAGCAAATACGAAGAATTTGCCTTATGATATTTATTATGAAACAAAGACTCACAAAGTTGGTTCCTTTAATCGTATTTATTTGATTCCTAAGGATGAAAATTTTTCTAAGAAGTGTTTAGAAAGATTCAAAGAAAAGGGGACTGTTCATTATTATGATATTGATATAATGAAAGAAATGATATAAGAAGACTCTAAATCAAATGAGTCTTTTTTTATTTCTTGATGATTTCTATTTTGGTTTATGGTATAATATCTACATTGGTGAAGAGAATGAAAAGGTTATTTTTAAAAGAAAATTATGAATCAAAATTAAATTTAATAGAAACAGAGATTGCAATAAAATTTGTCAAGGATTATTTTGAAAGAGAATTGGCTAATGCCTTACATTTAACTCGTGTTTCAGCTCCTTTATTTGTTTTACCTTCTACGGGGTTAAATGATGAATTAAACGGAACAGAACGAAGAGTTAGCTTTCAAATTAAAGGGATTGAAGAATCCGTAGAAATTGTTCAAAGTCTTGCAAAATGGAAAAGAAATGCATTAGCGAAATACCAGTTTCCTGCGGAAAGTGGATTGTATACAGATATGAACGCAATTCGTAGAGATGAGCAATTAGATAGTTTGCATTCAGCATATGTAGATCAATGGGATTGGGAAAAAATTATTTTAAAAGAGGAAAGAACCTTAGCGTATTTAAAGGATACGGTTCGTACAATTTATGATGTATTGAAAAATACAGAAAAAAAGATTCATGAAAAATTTGTCAAACTAGAATGTGTTTTACCTAAAGAGATTTATTTTATTACAACGAAAGAATTAGAATGTTTGTATCCTGATTTCTCTCCTGTTGAACGAGAAAGAGCAATTTGTAAAGAAAAAGGAGCTGTATTTTTAATGCAAATTGGACTTCCTTTATCTAATGGAGCTCCTCATGATGGAAGAGCTTCTGATTATGATGATTGGGAACTCAATGGCGATTTGTTGGTATATTATGAAGAATTGGATATTGCATTAGAGTTATCTTCTATGGGAATTCGTGTGGATGAGATTTCTATTTTAAAACAAATTGAACAAAAACATGAGGAATATAAATTAAATACGCCTTATGTAAAGAATATAGTATCTAAGAAATTGCCTTATACGATTGGTGGTGGTATTGGTCAATCTCGGATTTGTATGTTCTTTTTAAAAAAAGTTCATATTGGTGAAGTTCAGGCAGCGATATGGTCTGATGAGGATATAGAAAGATTAAAATGTAAAAATATTTATCTTTTGTAATTTTACAAATTATGTAATATAAAAGTTTTATAATGAATTGAAGGTGAAAATTTTGTTAGTGCTTGGAGTAGAAAGTAGCTGTGATGAAACATCTGTTGCGGTAGTGAAAGATGGGAAAGAAGTACTTTCCAATGTGATAAATTCACAAATTGATATCCACAAGCGTTTTGGTGGGGTTGTCCCTGAGGTAGCTTCTCGCCATCATGTCTATCAGGTATCTATGATATTTGAAGAAACATTATCTAAAGCAAATGTAAAACCAGAGGAAATTGATTTAGTTGCAGTAACAATAGGACCTGGTTTGATTGGATCTTTGTTGGTTGGAGTTAATGCAGCAAAGACATTTGCGTTACTCTATCATAAAAAAATTATAGGTGTTCATCATTTAGCAGGGCATATTTATGCCAATGCGATTGAACATGAAATGCATTTTCCAGCGGTGGCTCTTTTGGTTTCTGGTGGGAATACTGAACTCATTTATATGAAGGATCATTTTAGTTTTGAAGTTGTAGGAGAAACATTAGATGATGCTGTAGGGGAGGCATATGATAAGGTTGCCCGAGTTGTTGGGCTTTCTTATCCAGGGGGGCCTGCTGTAGATCGGCTTGCTCATTTAGGGAAAGATACCTATGCATTACCTAGAGTTTATTTAGAGGAAAATTCATATAACTTTTCTTTTTCGGGTTTGAAAAGTGCTGTAATTAATTTAGTACATAATGCAAATCAAAGAAATGAATCTATCAATAGGGAAAATCTTTGTGCTTCTTTTCAAGCATCTGTTTGTGAGGTTTTAGTTGCCAAAACATTAAAACTCGCAAAAGAAAAACAGGTTCAACAAATTATTGTTGCAGGTGGAGTTTCTGCAAATCAAGGATTAAAGGAACGATTTATGAAAGAGAATACAGAATTTGAATTATGTATTCCTTCGATAAGGTATTGTACGGATAATGCAGCTATGATTGCGGTTGCAGGATATTATCAATTTCAAAAATTTAAAAAAGAAGATGATTTAAGTTTAAATGCTTATGCATCTTTAGATTTGGAGGAACTATATGAAATTTAATGATATGAAGTATGAAAGACCTGATGTACAGGAAGCAGCGAGCAAACTTGTAGAACAGGCAGAAGTGTTAAAGAATTCAAAAACTTTAATAGAAGCTAAGGAAGCTATTGTAAAAGCAACAGAGATAGGGGATCATTTTGGGACTATGGCTACGCTTTGTTCCATAAGGAATAGTATCAATACGGTTGATGAATTTTATGAAAAAGAAATGGAATTTTTTGATGAAAATATGCCAGTCTATGAGAATGCCTCTTCAAAGTTTTCTAAAGCATTAGTCGAATCAAAATTTCGGAAAGAATTAGAAAAAATTTTTTCTAAGCAATATTTTATTCAAAATGAATTAAGAATGAAATCATTTGATGAAAAAATTATGGGAGATTTGACAGAAGAAGCTAAACTTTGTACAGAATATTCTAAATTATTAGCTTCTGCAAAAATTGAATTTGATGGAAAAATCAACAATTTAAGTCAAATGACAGTTTATGCAAATCATTTAGATCGTAAAGTTCGTAAAGCAGCTGAACTTAAACGAGTAGAGTTTATGGAATCTATAGAAAACAAGGTAGATGATTTATATGATAAACTTGTTAAAGTTAGAACTCAAATGGCTAAGAAATTAGGTTATGAAAATTTTATTGAATTTGGTTATCTTCGTTTGGGAAGAAGTGATTATAATGCTAAGGATGTTGAAAGATATCGCAAGCAGGTTTTAGAATATGTGGTTCCTGTTGCGAAGAAGATTATTGAACAGCAAGCAAAAAGGATTCAAATTGAAGATATTAAGGCATATGACTTACCGATTTTTTATTTAGATGGCAATCCAAAACATGGGAAAACGAAAAATGAACTTGTCAATTCTGCAAATCAGTTTTATTCAAGTCTATCCAAAGAAACAAAGATGTTTTTTGAGTTTATGCAGACTCATGAATTAATGGATTTGGAAACGAAACCAAATAAAGCTGGTGGTGGATATTGTACAATGATTGCAGATTATAAATCTCCATTTATCTTTTCAAATTTTAATGGAACAATGGGAGATGTTGATGTTTTGACTCATGAGGCTGGGCATGCATTTGAAGCTTATACAGCGGCTCAATATTTGCCAGTTTCTGATATCTATTGGCCTACTTTAGAAGCATGTGAAATTCATTCAATGAGTATGGAATTTTTTGCTTATCCGTTTATGGATTTCTTTTTTGAAACTGATGCAAAAAAATATCGATATAAACATTTAAGTGAGGCAATAACTTTTATTCCTTATGGAGTTTGTGTAGATGAATTTCAGCATTATGTTTATAAAAACCCAGAGGCCACGATTCAAATGAGAAAGGCAAAATGGCATGAATTAGAACAACTTTATTTACCTTGGAAAAACTATGATGGTATTGCATATTATGAAAAAGGAAATTACTGGCATCGTCAAGGACATATTTTTTCTAGTGCCTTTTATTATATTGATTATACACTAGCTCAAGTTTGTGCTTTTCAGTTTTTATTAATGGATCATGAAAATCATGAATATGCTTGGAAGAAATATTATGAATTATGTAAACTAGGAGGCTCTAAATCCTTTTTAGAACTATTAGATGCAATTCAACTGAAAAATCCATTTGAACCTGGTTCTTTAAAAGAAATTATGCCTAAACTTGAAAAAGTATTAAAGGATTTGGAGGTTTAAAATGGATGCCTTTTGGAATATAATTAAAATTATTTTATTTGGTATTGTAGAAGGTGTGACAGAGTGGCTTCCAATCAGTAGTACGGGTCATATGATTATTTTAGAAGAGGTATTGAAAGCCAAAGAAATTTTTGATGGGGGAAAAGCATTTTGGGATTTCTTTTTAGTGGCAATTCAATTGGGGGCAATTTTGGCGGTTATTGTTTGTTTCTTTAACAAATTGAACCCTTTCTTTGGTAAATCCTTAAATAATCCAGAAGAGGAGAAATCAAAAGAAGAAAAAAAAGGAATTTGGTTATTATGGGCAAAAGTACTCATTGCTTGTGTCCCTGCAGCAGTTATAGGACTTTTACTTGATGATTGGTTAGATCGTGTATTTTATAATTCTATTACGGTTGCCGTAACTTTAATCCTATATGGGATTTTGTTTATTGGTATGGAAATATGGAATAAAAAAAGAAATTTTAAAGTTACAGATGTAGGTCAATTAACTTTTAGAACGGCTTTTATTATTGGTATGATTCAGCTTCTTGCGTTAATTCCTGGAACTTCTAGAAGTGGGGTTACAATTTTAGGGGCAATGTTAATTTTATGTAATCGAGAAGTCGCTTGTGAGTTTTCTTTCTTTTTATCTATTCCTGTAATGTTTGGAGCATCTTTATTAAAAGGAGTAAAATATATTACACACGCAGAGGAGATTAGTTCAAATGATTTGGCCCTACTTGCTGTAGGGGCAATTGTTGCTTTTGCTGTATCTATGTTCATTATTAAATTTTTAATGAGCTTTATTAAAAAGCATGATTTTAAATCCTTTGGAATATACCGAATTGTTCTTGGTATTTTATTAATTATTTTGTTTGCTTGTGGGGTTATGTCTATATAAATTAAAAATAAAAATAGTATTAGAAATTAAATAATGTTATAATACTAAAAAGGGGGTGAAAAGAATGCGTAAATTTTTTACGTATTTGCATGAGCATTTCTATTTAGAGGTTATTGCATTATTTTTTTTCTTACTAGCTTTTTTTATTGAACCTATTTTGTCTTTAACTTCTGGAAATGGTTTTGTGTTTCACCCAATCCAACAAATTTTTAAAGGATATTATAAAATTATAACTTCTTCATCTATCCTTATTACAGATTATGTTTATATTTCAGGTCTTGGAGCTACTTTTTTTAATGTGGCAACGATTCTATTTATTAATTTAATTTTATTAAAGGTGTTAAGGGTAAAGATGAATGGACCTGTATATGCAGGAATTATTATGATTTGTGGGTTTTCCTTTTTCGGTAAAAATATTTTTAATACAATTCCAATTTATTTTGGAATATATTTATTTTCTGTTTATAAAAAAATACCTTATAAAACCTTTATAATTACAATTCTATTTTCAACAGGAATTTCTCCTTTAGTAAGTTATACTATATTTGGTTTAGGACTTCATCTGGGAATATCTATTCCTTTAGGAATTTTTTGTGGAATTCTTGTTGGATTTATTCTTCCTGCCTTTGCTTCACATACGATTGTTTTTCATGAAGGGTATAACCTATACAATACAGGATTTGCATTAGGTGTTATTTCTGCGATATTCTATGGGATTTATCAATTATGTAATTTAAATGTAGAAGCAGTTCATCTTTATGATTATTCAACTTCAGCTGTTTTCTATTATATTTTGCCTATCATTTCGGGGCTGTCCATAGTATTTGCTTTTATTGGAGATCATCATGTATACCAAAAGTATTTTGCATTATTAAAGACAAGTGGAAGGCTCATTAGTGATTATGCATATGAATTTAAAAAGGAAGCAGTTTTATTTAATTTTGGTGTGTTGGGATTTGTTTTATATTTTACATGTCTAATTTTTAGAGTCCCTATGAATGGTGTAATATTTGGAAGTATTCTTTCTATTTTAGGGTTTGCTGGATATGGATTGCATATTCGGAATGTGCTACCTGTATGGGTTGGGGCAGGCGGAACAATATTTTTAAGCATGGTTTTAAATCATAATTATGAATTATCCATTGTGAATATTATTACTTTTGTATTTGCTTCAGGTTTGGCCCCTATTGCAGGCAGATATGGAATAATATATGGAGTACTTGCAGGAGCTCTTCATATTGTATTAACTCCTTTGATGATTCATTTTCAGGGCGGTTTTGATCTATATAATAATGGGCTTTCAGCTGGTTTTGAAGCGGCTGTACTTACGGTACTTGCTGAGAAAGTTTTTGTAAGGAGGGAACATCGTGGTCGAAAATCAAAAGATATGTAGAATTATTGAAGAATTTAGTTTATATTTAATGGAAAAAGAAGCAAAAGAAGTAACGATAAAAGTAAAGCAATCAGAAAATAAAACCTCTATTTATTTTGATTGTTCATTATTTGATTTTAAATATATAAAAGAATTAGAAGAAATATTTAAGCATAAGCGACAAAAAGAATTTGAAATATATGGATGGGAATTAATTGGTCAAGGAGATGCAGATAATGAGTTGGTATTGGTATCTAATTTGATTAATCATTTTATGTATTATATTAAAGATGAAAGGATCTATTTTGATTTGGTGAGATATGAAGAATTTTAACTGGAAGTATTTTAGCAAAGTGGTTGGTGTGATTGGCTGTGTCATTACATTTATTACATTGGCCATTGTCATTTATTTAAATCATTTAGAACCGTTAAAGATTGACGTATTGATGCGTGATTTTTGTTATGATATTCGTGGGAAGAAGTATGGATTTGGTTTTTGGTTTTTTCGATTAATTACAGAGTTTGGGAATTTGTATATTATAATTATCCTCATCGTTTTAACAATTATATTTACAAAATGTGATTATAGAGCCATCATTTTATCTCTTGGAATGCTTGCTGCAGTATTATTGAATGTAGGATTAAAGGAATTATATTTGCGGGAACGCCCCTTAGCAGATATGCGGTGGATGGCAGAGGATTCTACAAGTTTTCCTTCTGGGCATTCTACAGCGGTAGGTTTTTTATATCCATTTATCATTTATTTGATTTATCATACAAATTTAAAGAAATCAATTAAAAATACAGTTTATGTTTTGTGCTGTTTACTTATTCCTTTGGTTATGTTTTCTAGGTTAATCTTAGGTGTACATTATTTTACAGACGTGCTTGCTGGGGTAAGTGTTGGGATTATGGTTGCATGCTTTTGCATGTTGCTATATAAACTTTGTGAGAAATATGATTTTATGACAGAGGGATTATTTGATAAAATCAGAAAAAGTAAAAATCAAGAAAAGAATCAATGATCTGGAAAATAAGCTCTATTTTCCAGTTTTTTTATATCTAAAAGATTATATAATTTATTGTGATGCGAAATTATACGGCTAGATTCTAAGAATTGGATGGTTTCTATTAATTCTTTTCGAGATAAATTTAAATAATATGATAAATCTTTTATAGACATTTCTAGATAAAAACTTTCTATTTTTTTATTTTGGTATTCAAACCAAAAGTAGCGAGCAACTTTGATGATTGGATCATGAAGAAGAAGAAGTTCGGTTTGGTTGTTTTTTTCTTGATACATTTTAGATAAAATTGATAAATATTCTAATCCAATATCCGTTTTATCTATCCACTCTCCTACAACTAGGTCTAGGGCATAATAATCATCTAGAGTATAAGGATTATAAAAAATTTGATCTAAAAAAAGATACTCTTTGGGTTGATAAACTTTCGTTTTTCTTTGATTGGTAATGTGCCCCTTTACTATTTTAAACACTTGATTGATATAAGACCCTTTTGGAAGTATTAATTCATTTCTTAAATAGGTTTTCATAAATAAAAAAGCTAAGCTATAATTTTTTACAGCTTAGCATCCTCGTTTTCTTTAATTTTTTCTCTTGCTATTGCAAGCATTAATTTAATTCTATTTTCTTGATTTACTTTGGTTGCGGAAGGATCATAATCAATTGCTACAATATTCGCATCAGGGTGAAGGGTTTTAATTTTTTTCATAACCCCTTTTCCACAAATGTGATTTGGAAGACAACCAAATGGTTGTGTACAAATGATATTATCATAGCCGATTTCTACAAGTTCCATCATTTCAGCTGTTAAAAGCCATCCTTCTCCCATTTTTGTTCCATGGGATAAAATTCCTTCAGAAAGATCTTTGGTATGAGAAAAATACTTCATTGGAGTGAATTTGGTTTTTTTCATACTTTGAATCATAAGTTTTTCTCTTCTTCTAAGATACCAAATAATAAATTTTGATCCTATTTTTTTTAGTTTTCCATGTCCATAGAACTGACTATCGTATATGGAATTATAAAGACAATATAGAATAAAGCCATATAGTCCAGGTACCATAACTTCTGCATGTTCACTTACTAAAAAATCCTCTAGATGATTATTTCCTAAAGCCGCATATTTTACATAGATTTCTCCAACAACACCAACTTTGGGTATAGCGTGAGATAAATCCAAAGAAAGTTCATTAAAACTTTTTGCGATTTCTCTTAGATTCTTTTTTAGGGCTCTATAAGAAACTCCTTTTTTTTGCTCAAATTGTTTTCCGATTGTTTCTATCCAGTCTAGAGCTAGTTTTTTCGCTGTTCCAAAAGTCTGTTCATAGGAACGAGTTTTATTAAATAGATACATAATCTCATCCCCATAGGTCATCGCAGCAGCAATCTTTTTGATGAGAGAATAAGTAAGTTTTAATCCACTATCCTTTTCAAGATTTGAAGCATTTAAAGAAACAACTGGAATAAAGCCATATCCTGCCTTATCTAAGGCTTTTCTTAATAAATGAATATAGTTAGATGCTCTACACCCTCCTCCTGTTTGGGTAATGAGAAGAACGAGTTTATCATGATCCGTGCGATGATTTAAATTATCAATAAATTGACCAATAACTAAAAGAGCAGGATAACAGGTATCATTATGAACATATTTCAATCCCTCTGTAACAACATTAGGACCTTCATTTTTCATGATTTCTACTTTGTATCCTGAAACTAGCAAAGCCTTTTCAAATAAAGCCATATGAAAAGGGAGCATAGAAGGAATTAAAATGGTATGTGTTTTTCGCATAGAAGCTACAAACTTTGGATATTCTCTTACTTCAGTTTCCATTATTTTTCCTCCTTTTGTTTCAGGGCAGCAAATAAACTACGAAGACGAATTTTTACTGCACCTAGATTTGTGATTTCATCAATTTTAATTTGAGTATATATTTTATTATGATTTTCCAAAATTGTTTTACATTCATCCGTTGTTACCGCATCCAGCCCACAGCCGAAACTTACTAACTGAACTAGATTCATATCGGGCTGAGTTGTACAATATTTGGCAGCTGCATAAAGTCGAGCATGATATGTCCATTGATTTAATACACCTACTTTAAATTTAGGTACTAAATGAGAAATGGATTCTTCAGTGACCACGGCTACATTAAAGCCGTTGATTAACTTGTCAATGCCATGATTGACTTGAGGATCCACATGATAAGGACGACCTGCTAAGACAATAATTTCTTGCTTTTGCTCTCTTGCTTTTGCTATGATTTGATCGGCTTGATTTCGTAAATCTGCTAAATAGGAGTCATATTCTTGATAGGCAAGAGTAGAAGCTTTTTGAATTTCTTTTTTTGAAACATGGAAGTCCTTTAAATGCTCTTTCATTTTTTGCTCAAAAATTTCTTTGTCATGAATTCCAATGAACGGATGAATAAAATGAATATTTTGAACTTCCTTAACATTATTTTCAATTGTTTGAGGATAGTATGCAACAATCGGACAATTAAAATGATTATCTCCTTTTTTCTCATCAATATTATAACTCATACATGGATAGAAGATTGTGTCAAATCCTTCGGATTGTAATTTGGCGATATGCCCATGGACAAGTTTAGCAGGATAACATACTGTATCGGATGGAATTGTGTGCTGACCTAATGTATAAAGTTTCTCGTTAGAAAATCCACTATGGTGTACTTCAAATCCTAAATGGGTAAAGAATGTATACCAAAATGGCCATAGTTCATATAGATTTAAAATTAACGGAATTCCAAGTTTTCCTCGTTTTCCTGGAACAGGGGTATAACTCAATAGCTTTTTTCTTATATATTCGTATAGATTTGAATTTTCATTCGTTATTTTTTTAGCAAGTGGCTTTTCACAACGATTTCCACTGATAAATTTATTTTGATTACTTCCAAATGTATTTACAGAAAGTAAACAGTGATTGTTACAAATTTGACAATTAAAATTTCTTACTTCATGTTTGAAATTTTTCAATTGCTCTTTTGTTATTGTTGTAGAATGACTAAGTTTTAAGGATTTAGCATAAAGAGCAGCCCCATAGGCTCCCATTAGTCCAGAAATATTTGGACAAACTACATTGAGATTTAATTCTTTTTCAAAAGCTCGTAGGACTGCTTCATTATGGAAGGTTCCGCCTTGAACAACGATATTTTTTCCTAATTGAGCACTTGTTGTTGCTCGAATGACTTTATATAAGGCATTTTTCACTACAGATATGGATAATCCTGCGGAGATATTTTCAATAGAAGCTCCATCTTTTTGAGCTTGTTTAACAGATGAATTCATAAAGACAGTACATCTTGAACCTAGATCAACAGGTTTATCTGCCATAAGACCAAGTTTGGCAAACTCCTCAATTTTATATCCTAATGCATTTGCAAATGTTTGAAGAAAGGATCCACATCCTGAGGAGCATGCCTCGTTTAAAAATATATTTGCGATGGCATTATTTTCAATTTTAAAACATTTGATATCTTGTCCACCTATATCAATTATAAAATCAACATCGGGTTTAAATTTAGCTGCCGCCCGATAATGTGCCATAGTTTCTACTAAGCCTGCATCTAAATTGAAAGCATTCATTGCAAGTTCTTCCCCATAACCAGTAGAAGCACTACCTGCAATGTTTAAGTTTGGATATTTTTCATATAGTTTTGTAAAAAGTTGATGAATTACTTCAACAGGGTTTCCTTTGTTTGGTTGATAACTTTCAAAGCGGATTTGTTCTTCCTCATCAATTAAAACAAATTTTAAGGTTGTTGATCCACTATCAATACCCAAATAGAGCTTTCCTGTGTAATTTTCTAAAGGAAGACTATCGATATGGGCTTTGTTATGACGATCTCTGAATTCCTTTAATTCAGTTTCATTTGCAAATAAAGGCTGATTATAAGCATATGTCGCTTGATTAGTATATGTAGATAGATGGGCAATGATTTCTTTAATATTTAGCGGTTCTTTAGCACATAACGCGGCTCCAATTGCAACATAATATAAAGAATTCTCTGGGCAAATTCCTTGAACATGTAATGCAGAATCAAAACTGGTTTTGAGTTCGGATAAAAAGGTTAATGGACCACCTAAATAAGCAACTTTTCCTTTGATTTCCCTACCTTGAGCCAAACCACCAATCGTTTGGTTTACTACGGCATTGAAGATAGAAGCGGCGATATCCGATTTAGAAGCTCCTTGATTTAGTAGAGGTTGAATATCGGATTTAGCAAATACACCACATCTTGATGCAATTGCATAAAGCTTTTGATGATTTAAAGCAAGTCCATTGATTTCTGTAATATCGACATTTAGAAGCGTGGCCATTTGATCAATGAAAGCCCCAGTGCCTCCTGCACAAGACCCATTCATACGAACTTCCATTCCATCTGTGAGGAATAAGATTTTGGCATCTTCGCCCCCTAATTCTATAATGCAATCCGTTCCTGGTATAAGTGTGTTTGCGGCAATACGAGTCGCATACACTTCTTGAACAAATGGAATATGCACCCCTTCGGCAAGCCCCATTCCAGCAGAACCAGAAATTGCTAAATTTGCAGTTTCTTCAATTATATTTTCAGTTAATAAATACTTTATTTTTTGGATTATATTATCTTTTATATGAGAGTAATGACGTTTATAGTCAGAATATATGATTTTATTTTCTTCATCTAGAACTACACATTTAATAGTAGTAGATCCTACATCTAGGCCTATTTTTTTCATTAAAACACCTCCAAAAATAGTTTGGCAATACTAAAATTTATTATATTATAAATAATATAACAAGTCAATTATCAAATGTGCTTCCATTTTTTTACAATTTACGAAAAAAACAAAAAAATAATCAATAATCTTGATTTTGAGTGATATTTTTCTTGATACATAAAGAGTTTTACGATATAATATTTAAGAGATAAAAATATAAGTGTAAAGGATTTAGGTATTATGAAACGACTAATTATAATATGTACAACCTTTTGTTTTGGAATATTACTTCTATTAGCAGGTTGTTCTAAGAATAATTTACCAAATATAGATGGTAGTTTAAAAGTTGTAAATGGAAAAACAAATTTGAGTGTTACAGCAACTTTTACGGATTCTTCTGATCATGATTTATTTAATGGCAATGTAAGTTCTTATATTGCATTATATAGCACAGGTGATGAAGAAAAATATATAACTCGTAAATCTGTTACGATTCAAAAAGAAACGGGAGCAGAACCAACTGAAACGTTAAAAAGTAACAGTGTAGATTTTACAGGACTGACTGCGGATACCGCATATGCTTTAAAATTAGTGATTTCTGCCAAAGGAAATCAAAGAGTTATCGCTACTTCCAATATAAAAACGATTAATAGTGGAGCTTCTGCAGAAGATCCAATACGTATTGAGGATTTAGATGGATTATTAAATATGAATAATGGAAATGATTCTTATTATATATTAGAAAAAGATATTGATTTGGGTGGAGAAAAATTGACATCTATTTTTAACTCTTCCACCTATTTTAAAGGTGTATTTAATGGAAACCATCATATGATTTCTAATTTTGCATTAGAAAGTAATCAATATAATGGCTTATTTGGATATATGTCTAATGCTGTAGTAGAGAATTTAACTTTATCTAATGTCACTTATAATGCGAATCGTTCGGATACTTATTTAGGAGCCTTATCTGGATATGCAAAGAATTGTACAATTAGAAATGTTACTATTGATGGAATGAAAATAGAGCACTCAGGACAGACAACTAGAATGAATTATATTGGTGGATTGGTTGGTAAGGCTGAAAATTCAACAATTGAAAATTGTTCTGTAAACAATTTAAATTTGAAAATTGATCGAGCACAATTATATGTATATGCTGGTGGGTTCATTGGTGAAAATGAAAATACTTTGATTACAGATTGTAATGTATCAGGAACCATTGAAGCAACGATTGCATATACTTCAAATGACAATGGCTGCTTATTCTTAGGTGGATTTGCCGGAGCAAATTGTTCAAATAAAGGAATTAAAAACAGCTACTCTATTGTGAATATTAAGGTTCTAGAACCAAGTTCTGTTACAAGTAGTGGTACAAAAACGCATCAAGTTCATGTAGGTGGATTTGCCGGAAGTAATTTCCATGATGGTGCATATTACGATAATTGTGCAGGAGTAGGAGAACTTGATGTTACCGTTGCTTATTCTACATATGTATGCATTGGTGGATTTGCTGGAAGTACTTTCGCCAAAAATAAGGGCGAGGTTGAAGTGAATACTTCTAGAATGATTAATTGTATTTATGTTCCTACAGGTAAAGGAATTAATGTGACTTTGATGAAGCAAGCAGAGCCAAAAGAAGGAGAAACAGCTCCTTTTACAACACAAGAGGCATATATTTCTTTAACTGTTGGTCGTTATGGAAATAAAACCCAACAATCTATGGAAAATGTAATTAGTTATTCAAGAAACATCGTTGTTACAAATCCACATGACAATTATAAGGAAATACCATCTGTTGTTTCAACTGTAATTACAGCATTTAGTCAAACCATCCAAAATGTCATTGTTCGTGCAACAGCGTAATTTTATTGTGGTGCATTATATTGGAGCTTTTGCTCCTTTTTATGCTAGTTAAGGAGATGAAAAAATGGGGCTCAAAATTTATAATTCTTTGACCAATCAATTGGAAGAATTTCATTCCATCCAACCTGGAAAAGTGAATATGTATGTTTGTGGCCCTACGGTTTATAATTATTGTCATATTGGCAATATGCGGCCAGTGGTATTTTATGATATGCTTAGAAACTATTTAAAATATTTGGGCTATGAGGTTACTTATGCTTCAAATATTACGGATGTAGATGATAAAATCATTCAAAAAGCAATAGAAGAAGGAAAAACTGAAAAAGAAATTGCTACTTTTTATGAAAATGCTTATTTTGAAGATACAAAAAAAATTGGAAGCCAGAAACCAGATTTAATTCCTCATGCAACAGAATATATAGAAGATATGATTTCTTTCATCAAAGAGTTGGTAGATGAAGGATATGCTTATGAGGTGGATGGCGATGTTTTCTTTAGAGTTAAAAAAATATCGGATTATGGCTGTCTATCCAATCAAGTAAGTGAGGATTTAGAGCAAGGAGCTCGAATTTCTGTAAACGAAAAAAAGGAAAATCCGTTAGATTTTTCTTTATGGAAAAACACAACAGAAGGTATCAAATGGGATTCTCCTTTTGGTGAAGGTAGACCAGGCTGGCATACGGAATGCGTAGTTATGAATCATAAATTATTTCATGGCGAAATCGATATTCATGGTGGTGGAATGGATTTGAAGTTTCCACATCACGAAAATGAAATTGCTCAAAGTGAGGCTCTTTACAAACATCATTTAGCTCGATACTGGATGCATGTAGGACGAATGGAATTTGAAGGCCAAAAAATGTCTAAATCCAAAGGAAATGTTATTTTTGTTCATGATTTAGCAAATAATATAGTAGGAATGATTTTAAGGATGATCTTGGTATTTACACCTTATCGAAATAATTTTTCGTATTCCTCTTATGTTTATGAACAATATGAAGCAACATTTTTAAAATGGCAAAGAGCATATAAGCAAGGATTATATGAATTACAATATGCAGGATATCAAGAAGAAGCGTATTGTAAGGAAACTATGAATTTATTTGAAGAATATATGAATCAAGATTTAAATGTTCAAAATGTTATGATGTTGGTTGAAGGATTAATTAAAGAATTAAATGCTAGTATTCGTTTAAAAGATTTGGTACAAATCAGTATGAAATTAAATACAATATCCAAAATTTTAAGAATACTAGGAATTGACTTATTTGTTCCACCAATGAAAGAACATGAACTTGATATATATAAAAAATGGGTAGATGCAAGAAATTGTAAAGATTATACTGCTGCAGATGTATATCGAGCACAGTTGGTAGAATGGAAAATTATTTAATGAATGCAGATCTTTATAATGGATTAACCTTAGCTTATATTGGAGATGCAGTATATGAAATTTATATACGTAAATATGGCTTATCTCTTGAGCTTACTAAGGTGAAAGATTTACATAAAAAGGCAATTCAGTATACAAATGCTTCATTTCAAGCTCGAGCAATTCATTATTTGATAAATCAAAATATTTTAATGGAAGATGAAATCAAGATTTATAAAAGGGGAAGAAATTCTCATGTTCATACAGCTAGAAAAAATGTGGATTTATCTGAATATTTAGATGCGACAGGGTTTGAGGCATTGATAGGATATTTATATTTAAACGACAAGAAGGATCGATTAGAGCAATTAATTGAAATTTCTATAGGTTTGGATTAGGAGGTAACTATGGCAACTTTTGATGATAAAAGTATATTTGGTAAAAAAGAAGATATTGAGATCAAAGTGCAAGAAGAAGAATCGGAAGAGGCTTTAGAAGAAGAAATCGTAGAAGAAGCTGATGAGGATTCTACGGAAGAAATTAACGATGAAGATTTAGTCATTGGCGAAGAAGTTATCGAAAGTGATAAGGTTCGTAAAAAACGCGAAAAACTTGAGGCAAAACAAAAGAAAATTGCGGATAAAGAATATGCAAAGATGGTAAAAAAACATCGTAAAGAAATGAAAAAGAATCCAGAAAATATTAAAAGATATAATACGGATGCGGATAATGGTTTACCTGATGAGGTGGTAGAAAAACGAATCTTAGATGATTTAGTAAATGTCACTAAAAAAGGATCTTCTAAATCTCGTAAAATGATTGTTTTTACAAACATATTTACTTTCTTTAATATTTTGACTTTGTCTATCGCAATATGGCTAATGACCATTCAAGCATGGACTGACTTAGTGTTCCTTGTTATTGTTACTGCAAATACAGTTATTGGAATCTATCAGGAATTGAAGGCAAAAAAGACGATTGATCGATTATCTTTGCTTTCGGCACCAAGTGCAGTTGTAATTCGAGGTGGAGTTACAAAAGAAATTAATGTAAGTGATGTTGTCTTAGATGATTTAATTATTTTAAATTCAGGGAATCAAATTTGTGCTGATAGTGTTGTGGTTGATGGATCTGTGGAGGTAAATGAATCTTTACTTACAGGTGAAAGTAATGCCATAATTAAAAAAGCTGGCGATTTATTATTTTCTGGATCCTATGTGGTTTCTGGTAAGTGTCGAGCAAGAGTAGATAAGGTTGGAAAGGATAATTATATTGAAAAACTTTCAGATCAGGCGAAGCAATATCAAAAGCCAAATTCAGAATTATTAAAATCTTTGAAATGGATTATATATGCAATGGCATTTTTAATTATTCCTATTGGAGTAACTCTATTTTGCTTACAACTATTTAATAGTGGTATTCCTTATGTGACGGCTGTAAGAAAAACAGCTGGAGCTATGGTGGGTATGATTCCTTCAGGATTATGGTTATTGACATCTGTGGCTTTATTTGTAGGAGTTATTAAGCTATCTCAAAGAAATGTGTTGGTTCAAGAATTATATTGTATTGAAATGCTTGCTAGAATCAATGTGCTTTGCTTAGATAAGACGGGAACAATTACAGATGGAACAATGAGTGTGAAAAATGTAATTGATTACAATACAATCAATGGAATGACGACTAAGAATATTGTTTCAGCAATGTTAAATGCTCTCAATGAGAACAATTTGACATCAAAGGCTTTAGAAGAAGAATTTGGATTAAATAAGCGGATCAAGCATACTGCAACTATTCCATTTAGTTCTCAAAGAAAGTTCAATGCTGTAACTTTTGATAAAATGGGGACATTTGCGTTAGGTGCTCCAGAATTTGTTCTTAAGAAAAATTTTGAACAAATTAGTAAGGAAGTTAATAAATATGCTGGTATGGGATATCGTGTTTTGTGTTTAGCTCATCTCACTGGGACAATTAATGATAATCAATTGCCAAACTCCGAACCAGAGGTTATCTCTTTAATTTTAATTGAGGACAATATTCGACCAGATGCAATTAATACGATTAATTACTTTAAAGAAAGTGGTGTATCTGTTCGGGTTATATCAGGAGATAATCCAATCACTGTTTCTAAAATATCAGAACGTGCTGGAATAGAAAATGCGGATCAATATATTTCATTAGATGGGTTATCTGATGCAGAGGTTGAACGTGCGGCTTTAAAGTACACTGTATTTGGCCGTGTATCTCCTTCTCAGAAAAAACTTTTAGTTACCACTTTGAAAAAAGCTGGTAAAAAAGTGGCTATGACTGGAGATGGTGTCAACGATATTTTGGCACTAAGAGAGGCAGATTGTTCTATTGCAATCGCATCAGGAAGTGAGGCTGCTCGTAACGTAAGTCATCTTGTTCTTTTAGATTCAAATTTTGATTCTATGCCTAAGGTTGTTTCAGAAGGTAGAAGAGTAATCAACAATGTAACAAGTGTTGCATCTTTATTCTTGACAAAAACAATCTTCTCCTTGCTTTTAGCAATTCAAGCGATGATTAATGGTGGTGCTTATCCAATCTCTACCAATCAATTAATTATGATTGATTTATTTGCAATTGGAATTCCGTCTTTCTTTTTAGCTTTAGAGCCAAATAATAAAGAAGTTGAAGGAAATTTCTTGGGAAATATTCTAAAAGGAGCCCTACCAGGTGCCTTGACCATTATGGTTATATCGTTGTTGATTTTTGGATTGTCAAAGAGTTTAAGTCTAGATACTATCTCCATCCAAACGATTATCGTTATTGCTGCAACCCATACATGTTTAATGGTATTATTTAAGGTTTCAAAACCATTTAATACCCTTAGAAGAACGCTATGTATATGTTGTTATGGAGCTTTCTTGATTATAACCTTCTTATTGCCACAATTTTTAGAGTTTAGACCTCTTGTTCCTTTTTCAGAATATTATTCAAGTAATATACGAGAGGATCGATTAATGTTTACCCCTCAAATTGAGATTAGTAAAGATTATTATTATGTTTATGATGGGAAGGTTACTAAATATCAAAAGGTATCTTCAGAAAATAATATTAATATATCTTGTTTCCATGATATTTCATTAGATAAGTATTTCTATGTATTCAATGGTACAAATATAAAAGAAGAAGTTGTTATCCCTAATATTAGTTATATGTCAGATGGTAGTGTGGTATTAGGAGGAAATACGGTTTTCTATGAAGAAGAAGTGGATGGAGTTATTCAAAAGAAAAGCATTATGTATGAACCTGGATTTGAAGAAAAGTTTAAGGTAAAAACAAATGGTATGTTAGAATATGCTGGAAAGCCAGTTATGCGTACATTAACCTCTACAGATGAATATTACAATTTCTATAATAAATATGGAAAGAATCAGACAATGGATATTCAAATTTGTATTATGCCTACAGTAGAGCTTAAAAATGATCAGTTAACGGTTACACCTCGCATTTCTAACGTTAATTCTTCTCAGGATTCTACTACAAAAACATATAAGATTAATAATATATCATCAAAGGATAATTTAAAATTAACGATTGATGAAAAGACATTAGAATTGTTAGTTAATGGTCAAAAGCTAGGAAATATGCTAGAAGATGGAACAATTTCTTCTAATACTTATAAGGTTGAGTTGCCAACCGTATCTTTTGACGAAAATCGAAATGTGATTGTAAATGGATTAGATACAGAAATAAATGCATCTATGTTTGGGGTAGAAGTTAAGGATGGAGAAGTTTCAGATTCCTCTAAAATCAAAGTTTTACCTTATGATGCCTCTTATTATTTAGTGGATGACAATACAACTACAATTAGTACTGGTGCAAATACTTTAATTCGTTTATCAAATCCACTATTATGTCCAGATGTTACGACTACAGTAAGTGGTAATTATATTATTGATGGATATTATACAAATTTCGCTGTAACATCTAATACACCAGATCCTAAAATTGATGGAGATTACAATTTGATTTTAGGTGGTGTAGTTACTGACTATAAAATATCTCCAAATTTGGTATCTACAAATACAAGTGGTATTGTAAAACAATTGACAATTCAAGCTAAAGTATTTTTGCTTATGCTATGTTTATTAGCAGTTC
Organism: uncultured Anaeroplasmataceae bacterium; assembly: GCA_910584005.1. Lineage (GTDB taxonomy): Bacteria > Bacillota_I > Bacilli_A > Acholeplasmatales > Anaeroplasmataceae > Pelethenecus. Next base: position 139,025 of record CAJTXR010000004.1, read on the forward strand.
CAGCAATGAATTTATTACAAGCGATTGTTCCTTGGATTAAGCGTCAGATTTTATTGGTTCAAAAGATATTATCTAAATTCTAATACATGATTTTGTCATAATTTGTCCATACTAATTTTGGTGATCGTATGCAGGACAATTTTGATAATAAAAAAATCAAGAATACAAGTTATTTTCTTCAAAAATGTGTTAAAGTAGAAGAATTTTATGATTATGAATTTGGAACAGAATTTTTCGTTACAGCACCTGTAGATGTAAATGACATGTATAATCAAAATTAAAAAAGAGCCTCTATGAATTCTTCTCATAGAGGTATTTTATTTTGCTCATTTTTTTGGTATAATAGCAATAGAACAATATGGTGGTGTACAGATGATTAAAATCTATGGTAAAAATTGTATCTATGAGGCCATTCGGGCAAATAGCAAGATACAGAAAGTTTATATTTCCTTTGAAGTGTCAAAAAAAGATTTGAAGTTTTTATCTATGCTTAGGGATAAGCATATTGGATTTGAAACTATAGATAAAAAAAGAATGGATCAATTTTTTGGAACTGGACACCAAGGATATGGAGCATATCGTGAGGACTATACTATTTATAATGAGGGGATTATAGATGAAATTACTGGTCCAGCAAAGCGATTATTACTTTTAGATGGAATTATGGATCCCCATAATTTAGGTGCCATTTTAAGAAGTGTAGATGCTTTCGGATATGATGCGGTTATTTTGCCAAAAAACAGAAGTTGCAGTATTACAGAAACTGTAGCACATGTTTCTACTGGAGCGATAGAACATGTGAAAATTGCCTATGTGAATAGTCTATCTACCTTTGCTTTAAAATTGAAAGAAAACGGGTACTGGATTTGTGGTACAGATGCTTCTGGAAAAGACAATTTAGATACTTTAGATCTATCCTTAGATTTGGCTATCATTATTGGTTCTGAAGGTTTTGGAATGAATAAAACACTTTTAAAAATGGCAGATTATGTTTTATCTATTCCAATGAGTGGACATGTGAATAGCCTAAATGCTTCTGTAAGCACAGGAATTGTTCTATATAGGACAAGAAAAGATGGAAGGATATTATAAAGAAAACGATAATGAATTAATCTATTTAATTAAAGAGGGCAGCAATGCTGCAAGAATGGTATTATATGATAAATATACGTATTTAATTAAAAAAATGTATTTCACTTATTTTTCCTCAGCAAAAATTCTTTACTCGGATTTTTTGCAGGAGGGATTGATGTTATTAGAGCATTCAATATATCGGTATCGACCCGAGGTATCTAATTTTTATTCCTTTTTTATGGTTTCTCTAAGAAATTTGGCATTTAAGTTATTATGTAGAACGAAAAGTGCAATTTATTTAAGAGAGAATCCAGAGCATTACATTAATAATCAGGATTTTAAGGATGAACAGCGACATTCCTTTTTATTTAAGATTATACAAAAAGAATTAGAAGAAGATGAACTTATGAAGGTAATTATAAATGAATGCATTATGGGGAATATGAAACTTACGGTTTTATCTCGAAAATTAAATCTTCCTTATAGTAAACTCTATTGTAAATACAAAAAAGCAAAAGAAAAGGTTGAAAAAATATTGACTAATCTAAAGGGATGAGTTAAAATATAAAGTAGCCTTTTAAGGTTTTTTATTTTGCGATAAATAGGAGGAAAACAAATTGCGTACTAAAGTTATACTTGTTTGTGAGGAATGCTTATCTCGCAATTATACGACTTCTAAGAATCCTCAAAAAACCCCACAAAGAATAGAAATAAAAAAATATTGTAAGAATTGTGATAAATATACAATTCATAAAGAAACTAAGTAAGGAGCTAGAACTATGGCTGTAAAAGTAAAAGAAAATGAAAAGCCTTCAAGAATTTGGCAATATTTAAAAGAATCACATAAATGGGAAAATTATGTATTTTTAATTTTTTCTGTTTTAGTTTTAATTTTAGGTTTGTTAATATTGACTGGAGCATTAGCTGTTAAAAATAATATTTGGTTAATTGGAGATCATCCAAAGGTATTTGGTTGGATTCTTGTTGTAATCTCCGGCTTGTTTACGATATATGGTTTATATCCATTTTTTAAGCCTGCATTACCTGAATTTAAAAAGGTAACATGGTTAACTTTTGGAAAATTTGTTGGGAATTCATTCCGTGTATTATTATTTATTGTAATTTTTGCATTATTATTCTTCTTATACGACTCATTTATCACTCAAATTTTAGCAAGAATTTTTGATTAGGGGCAATTATATGAGAAGATGGTATATTGTTGGAACCTATTCAGGTTATGAAAATGCTGTAAAACAGGATTTAGAACGTCGTAGAGAAAGCATGAATATGACGGATAAGATTTATCAAGTTATGGTTCCAGAGGAAACAGTAGAAGTTACAGATAAAAAAGGAAAGAAAAAACTAAAAGTCAATAAATTATTTCCTGGTTATGTTTTTGTAGAGATGGAAGTAGAAGGCGAAATGGATGAAAAGGCTTGGTTTATGATTCGTAATACACCAAAGGTAACTGGATTCTTAGGATCTAGTGGTGGTGGAACAAAACCAGTTCCTGTTCCTGTAGATGAAATGAATCGAATCTTAATCTCTTTAGGCGTGGTTGAAAAACCAATTGTAGATTTTAATGTTGGGGATAAGATAGAGGTTGTTGAAGGACCTTTCGCAGGTAGAGTATGTGATATTGCCGCAGTTAACGTGGAAGCAGAAGAAATTATTGTTCTTGTGGAAATGTTTGGTGGTAGATCTACTCAGATGACATTCAAATTTAGTGAAATCAAAAAAATATAATAAAGTAAACCGTGTTTTAAAATGCACGGTTTATTTTTTTATTTGAAAATATGAGTTTTTGCTTGCAATTGTACAGTTATTATGTTAGAATAACTTGGTAAAACTTTCTATGACATTATGTCATGGCGGAAGGAGAAGAAACATGAAAAAAGGTATACATCCAGACTATAAGACTGTAAAAGTTACTTGTACTACATGTGGTAGCGTATTTGAATCTGGTTCTGTTTTAGGAGAGATTCGTGTTGATACATGTTCAAATTGCCATCCATTTTATACTGGTAAACAAGCATTTACTCAGGCAGATGGTAGAGTTGAAAAGTTCAATAAACGTTATGGTATGAAAGAAAATAAATAAGGATAAAGAAGCTCATGATTTGATGGGCTTTTTTGTTGTAAAGGGGTAGGAGAAGAAGTATGAGATATTATAATGACAAACCAGGCTGGATTGAAGTGATATGTGGGCCAATGTTTGCTGGTAAAACAGAAGAACTGATTCGTAGAGTTGTACGGATGGATTTTGCTAAAAAGAAATATTTAATTTTTAAACCAATGATTGATAATCGGTATTCTATATGTGAGGTTGTTTCTCATAGTAAACGTACAGCAAAGGCAATTAATATCAATGCTTCAAAGGAAATCTTATCCTATATAACCGATGAGATAGAAGCCATTATTATTGATGAAGTACAATTCTTTGATGAAGATGTTTTAACGATATGTAGAGATCTTGCGAATCAAGGATTAAGAGTTATTTGTGCTGGTTTAGATTGTGATTTTAGAGGAAATCCCTTTCCAGTAGTAGCTAATTTATTAGCAATGGCAGAAAGTGTTCATAAGTTGACCGCAATCTGTGTTTGTTGTGGAATGGAAGCCACTAAAACGCAAAGAATTATTAATGGTAAACCAGCAAAATATAATGATCCAACAATTCTCGTTGGTGAAAAGGAATCTTATGAGCCAAGATGTAGAAAATGTCATGTGGTGCTAAAATGACAGCAGAAGACTTCATGAAAGAGGCTTTAAAGGAGGCTCATAAGGCATACCAAAAAGGGGAAACACCTATTGGTGCAGTTGCAGTATATCATAATAAAATCATTGCTAGAGGATACAATCAAAGAGAAAAAAAAGAAAGTGTTCTCTCTCATGCTGAACTTATTGTTTTAAAAAAAGCTTGTAAAAAACTAAAAAGCTGGCGATTAGAAGAAGTTGAAATCTACGTAACTTTAGAACCTTGTATTATGTGTGCAGGAGCGATGATTCAGGCAAGAATTCCATCTCTAATCTATGGGGCTAAAAATTCTAGGTTTGGAGCTCATACAGGTCCTATGAATCTTTTTTCAGGGGCATATAATCATAATGTAACTGTTCGAGGTGGAGTTTTAGAAGAAGAATGTAGTTTTTTATTAACTTCTTTTTTTAAGGATTTGAGAAAGAAGTAATGCTTGATTTTAAAAAGAAAATATGCTATGATAAATAAGTCCTTAATCAATTATCTACGGTGAACCAGGTCAGGATCGGAAGGTAGCAGCCTTAAGCTAGTGGGTAATGTGGTTAAGGCGTTTTTTATAGATGAAAACATCTTAAGTGCTATTTTATAAAAGATAGTATAGTACTATGTAAAATTGGTGAGAATATGAATCTTTTAGAACTTGAAGAACAAGAATTAAACGAGGTTAAAAAAATATTAATTGAGAATGGCACAATTTTTAAAAAAACGAAAATAAATCAATATGATGCAAAATTTTTTGAAACTGTAACATTAACGAATACTTTGATAAAATTCTTTTTGTTTTTTAGTTTGGGCGTGTATATGGTACTCAATTTAATTGGCATAATTGTATCTATAGTTTTTGACCCTAACATTTCTATAGATATTATTGGCACACTTGTAGGCATTTTTGCTATTTGTTTTATTGTTTTTGCTATTTTTAGTAACATTAACACAAATAAAAAGAAGGAAGAGTTTCCTATATTTATTCAGGGAGAAAATTTTATTTTTAATTTTTCTGATGGTCGTATTGAAAGTTCAAATCTTTTCTATACTTTACCATACGAAAGTATTCAAAAAATAGAATTCATAATTCATAGTTTAAAGAAAGACCAAATATTTGGTAGTGCAACATTTACTTTTAAAGTACTTGATTATACTATTACTCATTCCTTGAGATATACGAATCTAACAATACTAGAAGAAACGATAAAGAACAAATTTCCAACATTATTAGATCAATTAAGTATAGATGGAAAGGCAAATAAAAGGATTAATCTAACTAAAAATCATCAAAAACTTAAAAATTCATTAATTTCTTTCGCTGTTTTTTTAGTTGGTATTTCATTTATTGTTGTTCCCTGCTTTTTAAATTTTAAAAGTTTAGCTTTGTTGGTTTCTGGTATAATTTTAATTCTATCTTCCATCATCGTTTTTTTATCTTCTTACATTTACACTTATTTTTTAAATCAGGGAATCATAATCAGTAGTGTTTTTATTCTTATTGGCTTTTGTTTGCCCATTTTTATTATAGAACATAGCCATCATTCAATTCTTTCCTATGTGATACAAAATCCTTCGATTGTAATGCCGACAATCTTTGGGATCATAGGTTTTTGTTTATATATTTATATTATAATAATAAATTTAAGTAAAATTTTATATATTTTAAAAGTAAGAAAAGCAATAAAAAAATAACTTTATTAAAATTGAAATAAAGTTATTTTTTTAAATATTATATAGCTTTTGTATATTCTTTTAACCATTCTCTTTCATCTTCTGTAAGATATGGCTCAACGATTTCATAAACTTTTTCATGATATTGATTTAGCCATTTTTTCTCTTCTGTGGTTAGTAATTTTTTATCAATTGCATCTAAATCAATAGGAGCATAAGTAATTGTTTCAAAGCCTAAGAATTCACCAAATTCATTTGTATCCTTTTCAACACAAAGAAGTTCATTTTCAATACGTATACCATATTTGTTTTCTAAATAGATTCCAGGTTCATTTGTTGTAATCATACCTGGAAGAATTTCAGCTGAATCATTTCGCTCAGGAACAACTTTCCAGCGGAAGCCATTGGGAGCCTCATGAACGGATAGAAGATATCCAACTCCATGGCCAGTTCCACACTTATAATCTATAAGGAGTTTCCAAATGGGTTCTCGAGCTAAAATATCTAAATTCATTCCCCGCACTCCTTTTAGAAATACGGCTTCTGATAATGCAATCATGGATTTTAAAACGGTTGTAAAATGAAGTTTTTGAGTGGAAGAAAGAGGACCTAATGCTAAAGTTCTTGTAATATCTGTCGTTCCATCTAAATAGTGTCCTCCAGAGTCGACAAGTAAGAAATCCTCAGGTTTTAGAGTTGCATTAGTTGCAGGAGTGGCAGAATAATGCATCATAGCGGCATGCTCTTTATATGCACAAATTGTATTAAAAGAAACGTCTACAAATCCTTCTTGTGCTTCTCTTTGTTTTAATAAAAATTCAGAAACTGAAAGTTCAGTAAGAGAAGAAGAGGTTTGAATATTGTTCTTAACATAATACATGAATTTCGTAAACGCAACCCCATCTTTTATATGAGCTATTTTAGTATTTTTAATTTCAATTTCATTTTTAATTGCTTTCATAAATAAGGATGGATTTGGATGATTAATTAAAGTATTATTTTCAAAAATATTCAAATATGTGGAATAGTTGATTTGACGATAGTCAACAAGAATTGTTTGTTGGTTAAAATTTTTAATAAATTCATAGAAATAAAAATAAGGATTTAAAACAACTTTATTCTCTTTTAAGTAAGTTTCAATGGCTTTATCTAATTTACGCGAATCGATAAAAAGATAACAATCCTCCTGCGTAATGACGGTATAAGATAAAAAAACGGGTGTATGTTCAATATCATTGGCTCTTAGATTATATAGCCACGCTTGATCCTCTAAACTAGTTAATATATGTACACTTGCATTTTTTTCTTGCATTTTTTCACGAATACGGATAAGTTTTTCTGAAAAAGTATTTCCTGTAAAGAAGGTTTCTAATTTATAAAGAAACGAAAATGGAAGGTTAGGACGTTCAGTCCAAAAATCTTGAAGAAGATCTTCATCAGTCTGTATATTAATGTTTGGTAAATGTTTGATTAAATCTAATACTGTATCTGTAGGCATTACTTTTCCGTCGAAGGCTAAAGTATCTTGATCTACTAAATAATTGGATAAGAATTCTTGAATTGTGGGTACACCAGGATTTCCTTGTTTCATTAAAACAATGGGACGATTTTCAATTTGTTTAGCTGCTTGTATATGATATCTTCCATCTGTCCACAAATATGCCTTATCCTGTGTAACAATTAGGGTTCCAGCAGAACCTGTAAATCCAGTTAAAAAGGCTCTTCCTTTGAAAAAAGGAGAAACATATTCACTATTATGATAATCCGCTGTAGGAATAATGTAGGCTTTTATTTGCTTCTTATTGAGAATTTTTTGAAAATTTTTAATTTTATCCATGATAGAATCATCCTTTCTTTTACCATTATACAACTTTTTTAAAACAAATAAAATCTTTTTGAATAAAATGAATTTTATGATATAATACTTTATGATAAAGAGATAGGAAGTGATATCACAATGGATTTGAAAATTTGTGGGATTTTAGATATTGTTTTTATTTTACTATTGGCAGTGTCCTTATTTATAGGTTTTAAAAAAGGATTTTTAAAAAAAGCTGTAGGATTGGTAGGCCTTTTTACAGGGTTAATTGTGGCTTTTGTATTTTGTACTCAATTTGCAGAATGGTTAGAAAAAACAGGGTTGATTTATGATGACATATATTCTAAAATTCATGGAAATGTTTTGTCTTCGGAATTGTTTAAAGATAATCTATTAAATTTAACGGATGCTACAGTATCTGAAGTATTACAAAGTATTGGTGTTCCTAAATTTTTTGCTTCCTTATTTGCTGGACATATTAAAGAAAGTATTCAAATTGATGTTTTAGCCCATAACATTTCCCATTTCTTTGCTCATACCTTAATGGTAATTATTAGTTTTTTCATTTTATTTGTTGGTATTTTCTTACTCGCTTTACTATTGAAAATTATTATAAATTTATTGCGTGGTAGTAAAATTGTTCGCATCTTGGATGGTTTATTAGGAATGGCATTATACGCATGCTTGTTTTTGATTGGAATTTATATTATTTTTATGATTATGCGTTTAATGGAAAATGCAGAGTTTTACCAGCCTGTAAAAGAATTTCTAGATGTTGATATGATGCTTGCAGACCCAGAACGATTTAGAATTACAAAGTACTTTTATGAGCATAATCTTTTATATGATTTAATTCATTTATTATTTTAGGGAACTGTGATTTTTTTCACAGTTTTTCTTTTAAAGCGGTTTGGTCTATGATATAATAAAATATAGGTTTTTAGAAAGGAAATATGTGTTATGAGAATTAATCCTAAGTTGTATGAAGTTGCGAATGATGCAACACCTGTGGAAGTACAAGAGTTTGATGGGAGAAAAATAGAAATATTTTTCATGGACGACTATCCAGCTGTGAAGGAAGAGTTTATTAATCAAGGAAAGTTTGCTACTTGGGCATCTGTTGATGGCAAGAATTATCGTGTGTTTATAGAAACTGGGTATTATGAAGAATTAAAGGAACTATATACTCAACCCGTAAATAAAATATGGGTTGATTTCTGGGATATTTGCGAGAATATATCTAAAAAAACAACTAGAACAGCAATTATTCCAGTTACGATATCTGCTGTTGCTTTAGTATTTTTATTTTATTTTGTTTTACCTAAAAACGTTCAATTTTATGTAATGTTAGCAGTGGTTGTCGTTGCATTTGGTCTAATGATGTTTTTTAATCGTTTGACGAAGAAAAAAATTTATGAAGCAAATCAAAATAGTGTAGAAGAAATTAAGAAAGCTGTAGGGGGCTCAAATAATTTTGATCGATTACTAGATCGACAAAAATCATATATGGATGAATACTATGACGCGTTATATGAAGATGAAGAAGCAGCAGAAACAGCAGAAACAGAAACTCCTGTAGAAGAAACCCAAACTGCTGAAGTTTTAGAAGCTCCAATCATTGAAGCAGAAATAGAAGAAGTAAAAGAAGAAAAGGTTGATCAGAATGAATAACTATATAGATGATTTATGTATCAAAGCGTTACGTGTATTGGGTGCGGAAATTATTACGAAAGCCAAAAGTGGGCATCCAGGAATTGTATTAGGTGCAGCTCCAATTGCTCATACTTTATTTTCAAGACATTTAAATATTGATTCAAATGATGAAAAATGGTTTAACCGAGATCGATTTATTTTATCTGCGGGTCATGGGTCTGTATTGCTTTATATGATGCTTCATTTTTCAGGCTTTGAACTTACAATTAAAGATTTAACTGAATTTAGACAAAAAGGAAGTTTAACTCCTGGACATCCTGAATATGGGCATACTGCAGGAGTAGAAATGACAACGGGTCCTTTAGGACAAGGATTTGCTACTGCAGTAGGAATGGCTATTGCTGAATCTCATTTGGCTGCTAAGTTTAATAAGCCTAATTTAGATATTGTGGATCATAATACATATGTTTTGTGTGGAGATGGCGATTTGCAGGAAGGTGTTGCAATGGAAGCAGCCTCTTTAGCAGGACATCTACATTTAAATAAGTTAATTGTTTTATATGATTCTAATGATATTCAGTTAGATGGTGTTGTTTCTTTAGCAAATACAGAAAGCATTGAAAACAAATTCAAAGCGATGAATTGGAACTATATTCGAGTAGAAGATGGTAATGATGTAGAAGAGATAGATGAAGCAATTAAAAAGGCCAAGAATTCTAGAAATCAGCCAACTCTAATTGAAGTTAAAACCATTATTGGATATGGAGCTCCAACAAGTGGGGAAAGTAGTGTACATGGTAAACCATTATCTGAGGATGAACTTCAGATATTAAAAAATAATTTAGGATATCACCAGATGTCTTTTACTGTGCCTCAAGAAGTAAAAGAATTTTATAAAAATAATATTAAAGAGCGAGGAAGTCAAGCCAACTCAAATTGGAATTTTATTATGGCTCAATTTGCTAAAAAGTATAAAGAAGACTATGAATTCTTAAATCAGTACATGTTTGATGATTTTAAAATTGAGGATTATGATGATTTACCAAAATTTGAGGTTGGAAGCAGTGTTTCAACCCGTAATGTTATGGGAAAAGTTATGGACTGGGCTTCTGCTAAACTTCCTAATCTAATTGGTGGATCAGCAGATCTATCTTCCTCTACTATGATTAAAGGTGCAGGTGGAATTTACGGTGGTGTAAATTTAATGGGCCGAAACATCAAATTTGGGGTAAGAGAACATGCGATGGGTGCGATTGCTAATGGTATAACATTACATGGTGGGCTTAGAGGATTTTGTTCAGGATTCTTTGTTTTTAGTGATTATATGAAACCGGCTATTCGATTAGCTGCAATTATGAAACTACCAACAATGTTTTTATTTTCTCATGATTCAGTATGTGTTGGTGAGGATGGACCAACTCATCAACCAGTAGAACAGTTAGCTATGTTTAGAAGTATGCCGAATATTCGTGTTTTCCGTCCTGCTGATGCGAAAGAAATGGCTTCTGCAATGATTTTAACATTAGAAAATAAAGAATTACCAACAATTATTGTTTCAACAAGACAGAACCTTACGGTTTTAGATTGTACGAATTTAGAAGGTGTTTCTAAAGGAGCATATATAGCGTTTGAGCCAAAAGGGACTCCAGATTCATTATTTGTTACTTGTGGTAGTGAATTAGAATTATGTATTTTAGTAGCAAAGAAATTAGAAAAAGAAAATATCTTTGCTCGAGTTGTATCTATGCCATCTATGGATTTGTTTGAAAGCCAAAGTGAAGAATATAAAAACAAAATTCTTCCTAAACGCATTACAAAGCGGATGGCTGTGGAAATGGGAGCGAGCATGCCATGGTATAAATATGCATCTGTAGTTCATGGAATTGATGAATTCGGTAAATCTATGCCTTTAAAATATATTGCTGAGGAGTATGGCTTCACAGTAGATGTTATATATAATGAATTTTTAAATTCATATAAGCGTTAATTATAAAAAATAATCCAGTTAAGTTTTAAACTGTTGACAAATTCAATTTGTTAACAGTTTTTTCTTTGTTCATTTTATAAAAAAGTATGAATTTTTAGGGTAAGGAAAAAATATAAATAAACATAAATAATGTTATATTTCAATTTATAATTTGAATGAAGGTGATGAAGTATGTATTTTTGTATTGATATGAAATGTTATTTTGCATCAGTTGAATGTGCAGCAAGAGGATTAAATCCTTTAACCACCCCACTTGTTGTTGCAGATGAAAGTAAAGGAAAAGGGACCTTATGTCTAGCAATTAGTCCTTATTTAAAAAGGATTGGAGTTAAAAATCGATGTAGATTATATGAAATTCCTAAAGGAATTCCTTATATTATTGCAAAACCAAGAATGAGAAAATACATTCAAATTGCTGTGGCTATTCATCGAATTTTTTTGAAATATGTCAGTTCAGAAGATATTCATACTTATAGTATTGATGAAGCATTTTTAGAAATAACAAACTATATGAAACTTTATAAAAGTCCTTATGTTCTAGCCTTGCAGATTTTAAAGGATATAAAAGAAGAATTGGGAATTGTAGCTGCATGTGGGGCTGGAGATAATTTATTTTTAGCAAAAGTTTGTTTGGATTTAAAAGCAAAATCTGAGAAAAATAATTTTTATTACCTATCTTTAGATGAGTTTTATAATTCGATTTGGAATCATTCAAATTTGAGGGATATTTGGCAAATAGGTAGGGGGATTTCTAAACGCCTGAATCGGCTTGGGTTATATTCGTTAAAGGACATAGCATTAAGTGATAAGGATGTATTAATAAAAGAGTTTGGTGTAATTGGGGAAGATCTATATGAATATGCTTGGGGAAGAGATTCGACAACCATTAAAGAAATAAAAGCCTACCATCCAAAATCTAAAAGTTTTTCAAGAAATCAAATCTTATTTCGAGATTACCAAAAGGATGAAGCATGGATTCCTCTTTTAGAAATGCTGTTTTTATTATGTATGGATTTATATAAAAATCATTTGGTAACAAATGGCATCTCTTACTATATTGGTTATTCTAATCACAAAAAAGGATATCATAAAGTGATTCAACTCTATTGCTTTACAGCAGATTATTTTTTTATAAAAAAGAGGATGAAGGAAAGCTATCAAGAAGTACCTATGGGAGCGATACGGCAAATTGGAATATCGTTTTTCCATTTGGCTCCTATTGAGGAAATGAATTCTTTATTTGATCATCAAAATGATAAGTATATAAGTTTATACCACTCCATAACAAAAATTTGGGAAAAGCATGGAAAAAATCAATTGGTATTAGGAACCGCATTAAAACAAGAATCAACGTTATATGAACGAAATAAAACGATAGGAGGACATAACAGTGACTGAAAAAGAAAGAAGAGCAGCAAAGTATTTGCCATTTGATTCATTAAAAGGGTTTAAAGAGGCCATTGAACAAGAAGATCAAAAAATAAAAAAAATGGAACGACCTGTACTTAGTGAAGATGAAAAATGGGATATGAATCTTATTTTGTTGGAATGCTATAGTAAAAATCAGGCTATTGTGATTTCTTATTTTGAAAATGGAATATATCGAAAATATTGTGGTGTTATCAAAAAAATTGATTATATTAATAAGCAAATTACTTTATTACCAAAAAAGAAATTTTGGATGGAGGATATTTATAAAATAAATGCAAAATAACTCAAATTAAGAGATTTTTCCTTGTATCTTTTGTGAAAAAATGATATAGTATTAAGGCGAAAAGGAGATGGGAATGATGTACGATGTAATTGTCGTAGGCGGCGGTCATGCAGGCTGTGAAGCATGTCTAGCAACAAGTAAAATGGGATTCAAAACATTGCTTGTTACGGGGAATTTAAATATGCTTGGCTCTATGCCTTGTAACCCATCAATTGGAGGACCTGCCAAAGGCGTTGTTGTTCGAGAGATAGACGCTCTTGGTGGATATATGGGCAAAAATGCAGATTTATGCCAAATTCAAACGAAAATGCTCAATCGTTCAAAAGGGCCTGCTGTACAAGCCCTGAGATTTCAAGAAGATAAGATTTTTTATATGGAAATGATGCGAAAGCATTTAGAACAAACTCCAAATCTAGAATTAATGGAAAATATTGTTGAAGATATTTTAGTAGAGGAGAATACCATTAAAGGAATAGTCTTACAAGATGGAACAATACTTTATACAAAGATTTTGATATTAACAACAGGCACTTATCTAGATAGTCGAATATTGAGAGGACATTGGACCTCTAAGGAAGGACCTGATGGACAAGAAACTTCTTTTGGAATATCGAAAGCATTGAAACGATTTGGGTTTGAAATTCAAAGATTGAAAACGGGAACCCCTCCAAGAATTAAGGCTTCAACAATTGATTTTTCTTTAGTTAAATTAGAACCGGGTGATGAAATTACTTGGCATTTTAGCTTTGATAAAGGCTACGATTCTTTATTGAATACTAAAGTTCCTTGTTATCTAACCTATACAAATCAAGAAATCCATCAACTCATTCATACCCATTTACGGGAGTCGGCAATGTATGGTGGAGTTGTTGAAGGAGTTGGACCTCGATATTGCCCTTCTATTGAAGATAAGGTCGTGAAATTTAGTGATAAAGAGCGTCATCAAATTTTTTTTGAACCAGAATCTTTACAATTGGATCAAGAATATATTCAAGGATTTTCTACATCGATGCCGGTTGATGTTCAAGATCAAATGATACGGTTACTTCCAGGATTGAAAAATTGTGAAGTTATTCGTTATGCATATGCGATAGAGTATGATGCGATTAACCCCTTAGATATAAAACCAACTTTAGAAACAAAACGAATTAACGGATTATTTACTGCTGGCCAAATTAATGGTACGTCTGGCTATGAAGAAGCTGCGGGACAGGGACTTATTGCAGGAATTAATGCAGGCTTGAAATTGAAAAATGAACCTCCATTTATTTTATCAAGAGATGAGGCCTATATTGGAGTTATGATTGATGATTTGGTAACAAAAGGAACGAAGGAGCCATATCGATTATTGACATCTAGGGCAGAATATCGGTTATTATTGCGACATGACAATGCCGATTTAAGATTAAGAGAATATGGATATAAATTTGGACTAATATCTGAGGAACAATATAAAACTTTAAATCAAAAAAGAGAAAGTGTAAATCGACTCATTAAAGCATTTAAAGAAATAAAAGTTAAACCTTCTACTATTGTTAATGAAATACTTGAACAAAATTTATCTTCTAAAATTTTAGAAGGTACTTCCTTTTATTCCTTATTAAAAAGACCTGAAATTCATTTTACGTGTATACTTCAATTGGCAAAGTATTCTAATATAGCATTAGAATGCGAGGCTCATATATTAGAAGAGGTATTAGAGCAGGTTGAAATTGAAATTAAGTATGAAGGATATATAGCTAAAGCAATTCAGCAAGCAACTAAAATGAAAAATTATGATGAAAAGAAAATTCCTTTTGATTTAAATTATGATGACATTGATAACATTGCATTAGAGGCAAGAGAAAAACTCAAAAAAATAAAACCTCTTACTGTAGGGCAAGCCTCTAGAATAAGTGGAGTGAACCCAGCGGACATATCCGTTTTGATTTTATATTTAGAAAAACTTATGAGGAAATAAAAATGGATTTTTTAGCAGAAACAAAAAAATTAAACCTAAATCTCACGCCAAATCAAATCAAACAATTTTCTTTATATTATGAAAGCTTAATCCGTGTAAATTCGTATATGAATTTAACTGCAATAACAGAAAAAGAAGCGATTTATCGTAAGCATTTTTTAGATTCATTGGAATTGTTTCGGATTTTACCCAGTCAACCCTATAGCTTATGTGATGTGGGGAGTGGGGCAGGGTTTCCTGGTATTCCTGTTGCGATTGCAGATATAAATGCAAAAGTTACAATAATAGATGCCCTAAATAAAAGAATTCAATTTTTAGATGATTTAATTCATGATTTAGCTTTAACTAATGTTATTGCAATGCATAAAAGGGCAGAAGACTATGCAAAAGAAGTTGGGGCTTCATTTGATATTGTTACAGCAAGAGCAGTTGCAAAGCTAAATATTTTAGCCGAACTTTGTTTACCACTAGTGAAATTGAATGGGATTTTTGTGGCTATGAAAGGATCGAGTGGAAAGGAAGAGGCTTTAGAGGCGAAACATGCTGTTCAAGTTTTAGGTGGCAGAATAGAAAAAATAATAGAATTTTCTCTGCCAGATGAACAAGAAAAAAGACAGATTCTTGTTATCCGAAAAATTAAAGCGACGCCAAGTTTATATCCTAGAGCTTATGGAAAAATTAAGGAGAAGCCACTATGAGTTATCAACTAAATCAAATCATAAAAACTAAAAAAACACACGTTTGCGGTGGAAATGAATGGAAAATCATTCGAATGGGAGCAGATTTAAAATTAGAATGTTGTACATGTAAAAGAGTCATAATGATTGCTTCTTATGAGCTAGACAAACGAATAAAAAAACAATGAAGACTCTAAGAATGTTAGGGTCTTCATTGTTTATAATTTAAGTTGTATAAAAATAGAACATTTAATTTTTGAGTATCTAATTTTTAAAAATAAAAAAGTAGGAAAAAATAAAAAAAGTTCTTGATTTCTCTTCTTGATTGTAGTAAAATAAAAAAGCACTATGCTTATGGTGCTTAATCTAATACATGGTTGGGTAGCGAAGAGGCTAAACGCGGCAGACTGTAAATCTGCTCCTTAGGGTTCGGCGGTTCGAAACCGTCCCCAACCACCATTTTAATTAATCTCTTTATTTATATTGACATTAAATGAGATTGATTATATAATAAGCAAGATGTCAAAATTTTGACATACATTTAGTCTTTGAAAACTATATATGACGAAAGAAACGAACAAGAAACAATTCTAA
>CAJTXR010000005.1 GCA_910584005.1 uncultured Anaeroplasmataceae bacterium
AAATCTCAAATTGGGAACATTGAGGATATTCTATCACTCAAATTATTCAAAAAATAATAGCTTAACTAATTGATTTATATGCAAATTTATGTATATAAGAAATGACTAATGTAAAGGAGGTAAATAAACATGGTCAAAAAATTTTTGAGTCAAATTATTGACTTATGGAAAAAAGACAAAAAGCAATATGTAAAAAAATCTACATATTCTGCATACGTGCTTTTAGTCGAAAATCATCTATTACCATATTTTGGTAATAAGGAAGAAGTGAAGGAGGCTGATGTTCAGGATTTTGTTTTTAAAAAATTAGAACAAGGACTTAGCCAGAAAACAATTAAGGATATATTAATTGTTTTGAAAATGATACTTAGGTTTGGTGTAAAACATAAGTATTTGGATTATTGTGAGATTGATATAAAGTTTCCAACTCAAAGAGATAACGAAGAGCTAGACGTGCTGAACCGTTCAAGCCAGAGAAAAATTATGGATTACATTGAAAAAAATTTCACATTTAAAAATTTAGGTATTTATGTGTGCCTATGCACTGGTTTGAGAATTGGAGAATTGTGTGCTTTAACTTGGGATGATATCGATGTAGATAATGGAGTTATTTATGTCAGAAGAACCATTCAAAGAATTTACATAGTTGATGAAGGAGTTAAAAGAACTGAATTAATAATTGATACGCCAAAAACTAAAAATTCAATTCGTGATATTCCTATGACAACAGACTTATTAAGGATATTAAAACCATTAAAGAAAGTTGTAAACAAAGAATATTTTGTTTTAACTAATGATGAAAAACCTACAGAGCCAAGAACATATCGTAATTATTATAAGAGATTAATGAAAAAATTGGAAATACCAGATTTAAAGTTTCATGGACTACGTCATAGTTTTGCAACTAGGTGTATTGAAGGAAAGTGTGATTATAAAACTGTAAGTGTTATATTAGGACATTCTAATATAAGCACAACTTTAAATTTGTATGTTCATCCAAATCTTGAACAAAAGAAAAAATGTATTAATCAAATGAATCGTTCTTTAAGATAGTGTGTAAATAGATAAAACTTCCATATTTTGATATAATTTATGTGCAATAATATAAAATCTATACTCAGTAACGATTTTTAATGTTAATAGTATTAATTTATATCATATGGAAGTTTTATTTTTGTTTTAATTGAAGAAAATAGTTTTATTTACGGAGGTGATGCTTAATGAATGTGTGAAGAATCAATTCTAATAACAAATAGGAGGTGTAAAAATAAATGTTAGGAATTGAACAATTTAAAAAACTACAAGAATTAAAAGAACTAGGTCTTTCAAAATTAAAAGTATCAGAAAAATTGAATCTATCATATAAAACAGTTTGTAATTGATGGGATAAGGATGAAAAGTTCTTTGAATCATTTCAAAAAGAACATGAATTCATTTTAGATAATTACAGGCAATATATTATTGAAATATTAAAGATTTGTCCTCAAATAAACAATACGGTTTTATTAAATAGAATAAAAGAAGACTTTCCAGATTTTGAAATACCCACTTCAACTTTTTTTAGGTATGTTAAAAAAGTAAGGGAACAAACAGGTTTAATTAAACCACCAAGGAAATTTATATTAAGAGAACAGACTGAACCAGGATATGAAGCACAAGTTGATTTTGGCCAATATGTGATGCAAACAGCCTATAAAAGAAATGTTAGAATTTATTTCTTTTGTATGACTTTATCTTATTCAAGAATGAAGTTTGCATACTTTTCGGTAGATCCATTTGATTCTAAAACAACTTTTTCTCGAATATGCTAAAATATATTTGAGGTTTTAGTACCCTCATAATTTTTGCTATACTGAAACAGAAATCTGCAATAAATTGGTCTTGACGCTGTTTTAGTACCCTCATAATTTTTGCTATACTGAAACGCCACCCGCTATGTTTTTTTTACGGATGAAGTTTTAGTACCCTCATAATTTTTGCTATACTGAAACAAGGATCCAAGAGTAGATGTAGGACTACTAGTTTTAGTACTCTCATAATTTTGCTATATTAAAAACAATTATAACAATGTTCACAATTGACATATCTATTATTTCGTTTGAAGTTGATAATTTTTTTTATTTATGGTAATATATAATTATAAAAAGGATAATTCATTAGGTAGTGAATTGGTCTTAGAGCCTATAGTCGACTACGCCTTACGCTATGGTTTGCATAGAGGGAAACGCTGGGTAGACTTCCAGCAATGAGTTTATCCTTTTTTTATTATTTTACTGGGTGGAGAGTATGGTCTAATGTATGTAAAAAAGTTTCATTAAAAAATAAGATTTGTAATATGTATATTTTTTTTTATAATCATTTGATTTTTTTTATGTGCATTCAGTAAAATTTTGAATTGACCTATTCTTGCTAGAGTGATAAAATTTATCACGTGGTATTGAGGTGGTTTACTATGATAAAGGAACAAGAGGACTTGACTGTAGGATCTCCTTTTAAAAAAATTTTATTGTTTAGCTTACCTTTAATGTTTTCAAATCTTTTACAAGTTTTATTTAATATGTCTGATGTGGCAGTAGTAGGTAGATTTGGTTCTAAAGAAGCATTAGGTTCTGTAGGCTCAACGACAACCTATGTTATTTTATTTACAGGGTTTTTAATTGGTATAGGAAGTGGAATTAATGCACTTACCGCAAGATATTTAGGAGCTAAAGATCATATCCGTGTAGCTCGGATTGCTCATACGGGATTATGGGTAAGCTTGCTTTTAGGATGTTTGCTACTTGGAATAGGGATATCAATTGTACGACCTATGCTTGTTTTACTTAATACGAAGCCAGAACTATTAGAAGATGCAGTGATTTATGTTTATATCGTTTTTTTAGGTCTTCCCGCTTTAGCCATTTATAATTATGGTAATGGAATTTTGAGTGCGGATGGAGATACCAAAAGGCCTTTGTTATTTTTAGCTTTTGCAGGTATTATTAATATTGCTTTAAATTTATTATTCGTTATCGTTTGTCAACTATCTGTTATAGGAGTTGCACTTGCAAGTATCATCTCTCAATATATTTCGGCCATTTTAATTTTGATTTCTTTATTTCATACGAAGCGTCCATATCGATTATATTTAAGCCAATTAAAAATACATAAAGTTGAGGTAAAAGCGATACTTTCGTTAGGTCTTCCTGCAGGATTACAAAATGCAATCTTTTCAATGGCAAATTTATTTATTCAGTCTGGAGTGAATAGTTTTGATGCAATTGTAGTTGAAGGGAACGCTGCAGCTGCGAACGCAGATACGCTTGTCTATGATGTAATGGCTGCATTTTACATGGCAGCGGCTAGCTTTATCGCTCAAAATTATGGTGCCGGGAAAAGAAAAAATATTTTAAAATGTTATTTTATAGGGTTACTCTATTCAAGTCTTATTGGTTTGATACTTGGTTTGGGTTTTGTGATTTTGGGAAGAAACTTTTTATCTTTATTTACAAAGGATAAGGAAGTAATTGCTGCTGGAATGAGTAGACTTGTTGTTATGGGTTGCTCCTTTTTCATATCGGCATTTATGGATTGTACGATTGCAGCTTTAAGAGGACTAGGTAAAACGATTATTCCAATGCTTCTATTAATTTTTGGTTCTTGTATTTTTAGAATCGTTTGGGTATACACTGTTTTTCAACATTTTAAAACCATAACGGCTCTATATTTACTGTACCCAGTATCATGGGGGTTAACTGCTATTTCTGTTTTAATATATTTTTTCTTTATTTACAAAAGGATATACATTCAAGACCAAAAAAGAATTGAAAAAAATATATAAAAGATATATTTATTATTTAATAAAAATAATATATAATATATGATGTGTTTTAGGAGGAGAAGAAATGAAAAATTTTTTTGATAAATTAACGCATCCAACAAAAACAAAATGGTTTTGGCTTTACATTGTTGGTGGGTTTTTAGGTATTATTTTAGGAATTATGCTAATGCCAATTTGGAATAAGTGTCCAGATTGGGTATTTTGGAAATCTTGGGGAATGAAAATTGTCAACCTAATTATATGTGTTTGTATTGTTTTATATCTCTGCTGTTTCCTATTAAAGAAGATTATGAGAAGGTCTAACGGGGTTATCAAAGTTTTGACTATAATAGAATTTTCTTTATTAGCTTTAATCGCTTTAGGTTGTATTTTACAGCAGTTTAAAGTAATTAATATTGGTGGAGCTTGTGCTATATTAGGGCTTGCATTATGGTGTCGCGGAGTTGTTGAAATTTTTAGAGCATATTATCATCAAAGAGGAAACAACGATCGTTATCCTGTTTGGTGGCTTGTTATTGCAATATTCTTAGTAAGTTTCGGTGTTTATTTATTTGTTAAACCTCTATTTGATGATATTGTAATTTTATGGATTTTTGTTGTTCTTATTTTACTCGTTAGTTTAATTTTGATTGTGGATGGTTTCTTAGCAAAGCCTGCATCTACAAAGCAAAAGAAAGTAAAAACAAAAAAATCAAAAGATTAGCTTTTGTAAAGATTCTATCTTTTAGGATAGGATCTTTTTTTATTTGTAAATTATAGGAAACGTTTACTTGTTTAAATTTGTAAAAAAATAGATATAATATAGGTGAAAGATTGGTTATTTAAAAAAGTTTATACGGAGGTTATCATGGAAGAAAAAGTATTAACTCCTCAAGAAGAGGTAAACCAACTATGTGAAAAAGCTCAAAAGGCTTTAGATGCTTATGCATCATATACGCAAGAGCAAATCGATTATATTGTTGCAAAATGTTCAGTTGCAGCATTAGATAAGCATGGTGAGTTAGCAAAATTAGCAATCGAAGAAACAAAAAGAGGTGTCTTTGAAGATAAGGCAACAAAAAATTTATTCGCTTGTGAATATGTAACTCATAATATGAAACGAACAAAGACGGTTGGAGTAATTAGTGAGGATCCTGTGACAGGTGTTACAGAACTTGCTGAACCTGTAGGTGTTGTTGCAGGAATTACACCTGTTACTAATCCAACTTCTACAGCTATATTTAAAGCATTAATTTGTTTAAAAACAAGAAATCCAATTATATTTGCATTTCATCCAAGTGCACAGCAATGTTCAGTGGCTGCTGCTAAAGTAGTTTACGATGCTGCAGTTGAGGCAGGAGCTCCTGAAGATTGTATTCAGTGGATTGAACATCCAAGCATGGATGCAACTAGTGCATTAATGAACCATCCAACAGTGGCTACAATCTTAGCTACAGGTGGAAATGCAATGGTTAAGGCAGCTTATTCCTGTGGAAAGCCAGCTTTAGGTGTTGGTGCTGGAAATGTGCCTGCATACATGGAAAAGACATGTAATATTCGTCAAGCAGTTAATGATATTGTAATGTCTAAATCATTTGATAATGGAATGATCTGTGCTTCTGAACAAGCAGTAATTATTGATAAAGAAATTTATGATGAAGCTGTTGCAGAATTTAAATCTTTTGGTGTATATTTTGTTTCTCCTAGTGAAAAGAAGAAACTTGAAAAATACATGTTTGGTGTTGAAAAGGAAGAAGATAAGCCACTAGCAAAATTAAATCCTGTAATTGTTGGTAAGAGTGCAAGTTTTATTGCAAATGAAGCTGGCTTTTCTGTTCCAGAAAATACGGTTATATTATGTGTAAGTTGTAAGAAAGTTGGAGTGGAAGAACCATTAACTCGTGAAAAACTTTCGCCAGTTTTAGCTGTATTAAAATCAAATTCTACAGATGAAGGAATAAATCTTGCTAAACAAATGGTTGAATTTAATGGATTAGGACACTCTGCTGCAATTCATACAGCTGATGAAGCATTGACAAAACGATTTGGAGATATCATTCCTGCAATTCGTATTATTGCAAATTCCCCATCTACTTTTGGTGGTATTGGTAATGTTTATAATTCCTTTATTCCATCCTTAACTTTAGGTTGTGGTTCATATGGTCATAACTCAGTAGCTGGTAATGTGTCTGCAATTAATTTGTTAAATGTAAAGAAAGTAGGTCAAAGAAGAAATAATATGCAATGGTTTAAGGTTCCTGCTAAAATTTATTTTGAAAGAAACTCTATTGAATATCTTCATCAGATGAAGGAAATGAATAAAGTCATCATCGTTACAGATCGTTCTATGGTTGACTTGGGTTATGTGAATCGGGTTACAGATCAATTAAAATTAAGAAGTCCTGAAGTACAACATCAATTGTTCTGTGATGTAGAACCAGATCCATCTATTCAAACTGTATTAAAGGGAGTTCAACTTATGCGTTCCTTTGAACCAGATACAATTATTGCGTTAGGTGGAGGATCTTCTATGGATGCTGCAAAGGGAATGTGGTTATTCTATGAACATCCAGAAGTAAACTTTAATGATTTAAAACAAAAGTTTATGGATATCCGTAAACGTGCTTTCCAATATCCAGAATTAGGTAGAAAATCAAAATTAATTTGTATACCAACCACTTCAGGAACAGGTTCTGAAGTAACACCATTTGCTGTAATTACAGACAAAATTGAGCATAAGAAATATCCATTAACAGATTATTCCTTAACACCAACAGTAGCAATAATTGATCCTGCTTTGACTATGAGTTTACCAAAATCCATTACTGCTGATACGGGTATGGATGTGTTAACTCATGCCACAGAAGCATTTGTTTCAACGTTAGCATCTGATTATACAGATGGGTTAGCAATTCAAGCAATTAAAATGGTGTTTGCTTATTTAGAAAGAGCATACAAAAATGGAGCAAATGATCCAGAAGCACGTGAAAAAATGCACAATGCATCTGCACTTGCTGGTATGGCATTTGCAAATGCATTCTTAGGAATGAATCACTCTATGGCTCATAAAATCGGTGGAGAATTCCATGTTCCTCATGGTCGTGCAAATGCAATCCTACTACCTTTTACGATTCGTTATAATGGTACTAAACCTCAAAAATTATCAACTTGGCCTAAGTATAATTACTATAAGGCAGATGAGAAATATGCTGAGCTTGCAAGAATTTTAGGTCTTCCCGCTTCTACTACTGAAGAGGGTGTTGAATCTTATGCAAAAGCATGTGGTGAACTTGGAATGAAGTGTGGCATTCAAATGAATTTCAAGAGTCAGAATATTGATGAACAAACCTATTTAAGTCAAATAGAAAAACTATCTTATTTGGCATATGAAGATCAATGTTCTCCTGCAAACCCTAGAGTTCCAATGGTAGAAGACATGCAAAAGATTTTAAAGGATGCATATTATACAGAAGAATTTTTTGAAAAAACGGAGTAAAAAAAAGTGTTAACTCCTAAACAAAAAGCATATTTAAAAGCATTGGCTCATCCTTTAAAACCTTGTTTCCAAATTGGAAAAGAAGGCTTAAGTGAAAACTTGAGAATGGATTTATTGAATTATTTAAAAAAACATGAATTAATGAAAGTAAGCATCTTAAATAATTCTAGTGTAACGCTTGAAGAGATTGAACCTTTTTTAGAAGAGGTAAATATCGAACTTGTGCAACATATAGGACATACACTTGTCTTATACCAGCATTCAGAAATGGTTAAAGAACCCATACGGCTACCAATAAAAAAACAATAAAAACAAAAGAAGGTAAGAATATATTTTATATGATTCTTGCCTTTTAAAATTTTAAGAAACTTGTCAAATAAAGTAGCATTATAAAAAAAATATGTTATAATACTTAAGTAAGTTTTTTTATTAAAATATTTTTTATAAAGGAGAGAGAAATATGCCAGAAACTAAATCTGTTTCGACAAGGAAAACTTCAACACCAAAAACAAGTACGACTGCTAAAAAAAGTAGTCCTGCAAAAACTACAACGAGTAAAACAACCGCATCTAAGGATTCAAGTCCTAAAGTATCTGTTCAAAAGACAACAAGTGGAGGAACAAAATCTTCAACCACTAAAACAGCGAGTACCCCTAAACCTGTAGAACAGGCTAAAACTAAACCAGTGGCTAAAAAAACAACTGCGAAAACGAGTGCCCCTAGTACTCCAATTGTGGAGCCTGTAACAAAGTCAACTCCTGTAAAAAAGGCAGGAAGCTCTAGTTCTACTGAGAAGCCTAAAACAAGTACAACTAAGGGAAATAAGCCAGCAACAAAAGAAGCACTAGTAGAGGAAAAACCAGTTAAAAAAACTAGTCCAAAAGCTCAACCAAGCAGCAATAAAACAAAATGGATTGCCATTTTATCTGGTGCTTGTTTCTTAGTTTTATTAATTATTATTTTGATTATCATTTTTTCTGTGAAATCTTGCTCATCCTCCAAAGATGAATATTCTAATGAATATAAAACTTCTACTAAGGTTGGATATCAAGCAGAACAAATTGGAACTGTAAAACGAAAAATTCCAACTGAAGAAAAAAATGAAGGTATGTCACCTGTCGGCTATCCTAAATATGGATATACATTAAAAGAATGTATTGGTAGTGATGATGAAAAAGTAGCACTTAGAAACAAAATCATTGCTGAATCTAGCTATTTAACTACAGTAAATACATGGAATGGTGGTGGCGGTAAATATAATCGCTTTGATTCAGAGGGAAATCTTTATTTGAATCAGGATCCTGTTTTAGATAGTGAAGGAAATCAAAGAAAATTATATAAGCATACCGCATCTGTTGGATTATATTTAGGAGATGTATCTGATGATGAACCAGGTGTAGTAAAACAGATTACGATGTCCCCAAGAGGATATGATAGAGGATATGGTATAACAGGATTATATGCTCCTGCAGGAGAAATTGTAAAACTTGAAATTTCAGGAGATGATATGGAAGCAACAGGAGGAATCGTTGTCCATATTGGTCAAGCATTATTTAATGGTAAAGCCAACAACATTTGGGCTGCCAAAAATCAGATGAACCGGTTCCCAGTAATATTAAATACATTAAATATTACAAAAGATCTTGCTGAATACGATGAGGAAAAAGATATGTATACCGCATATTTAGGTTCTTTTGTTGGAGGTCCAGTTTATATAAGAAATGAAAGAGTCACATTTAGTGTTACAATTTCAGGAGCAGTAAATTATTCTCACTTTATTTTAGGTTATACAACAAAAGAAGAATTTGAAGAAAATTCAAAATCTAGTGCCCCTTATTTTGATTTAGAAGTATGGGAGTATGGTGTATTACATTCTGGCCCTAAACAATATGCAAAGCCATTTAGTTATAGTGATATATATGATGCAGCTATTTTATGGGATAAGATAGCTCTTGTATCTACACAACTTAACAAGCAAGGAATTGTTTTCCTTTATGATCCATTTGTTGCTGCTGGTGCAGCGGTTGCTTTCCCAGGACAGGGCTCTGTGAACTGTCCATCAGGTTGGATGTCAGGATCATTAAATTATAAATCCTTTGTAAATAGTGGTGCATGGGGAAATATGCATGAGTATAATCATAATTTCCAAGGCTTTGGACTTGGCAATGGTGGCGAAGTAACCAATAACTCTTTAAATTTAGTTTCGTATAGTTTATTTACTCGAATATCATCTAGTCGTCAAATTGGTACAATTAATGAAGGCTTAGGAGGCTGGAATAGTTATACGAATGCTTCTTGGGCATTGAGAGAAATTACGGAAAATAGATATAGTAATGGAAAACAAGGATTAGCTATTTATGCAAATATGCTCCATAATTTTGGTCAAGAAATATTTATTAATTCCGCTAAAAATTCAGGTGGACAATCTATAGATAAATGGTTTACTGCAACCATGAATGCTTCTAAGCATGATATGACCTATTTTTATAGAGATTTAATCGGCTATCAAGTATCTGATTCTGTATTGAATACAGCGAAAGCCAATCAGTATCCAATGTTTGTTCCTGTAGCCTCTATTTATCAGACAGGTAGAAGTTTTACCTATGGGGATGAAAAAAGATATACCCAGACAATGAAACCTTATGTGATTCCATATGGTAAAGAATATACAATAGATTTAAATCCATTAAAATTTGAAAATAATATTTATCAAGAGGGTAGCATTGTAGTACCGAATGGATTTACGTACAAAATTAAAAGTGTGAGTCAACCTGAAAATGGTAAGATTGAAGATTTAGGAAATAATACCTATAAATTTACACCTAACGCATCTATGTATTCAGGAAAGATTTATGTTACTTTAGAAATAACAAAAGATGATAAAGCATTTACTGTGGATGATGTTGAACTTGTAATGGAGTTTGAACAATCTCATGAAATGAATAAAACTATGTTAGAAAGAACAACCTACACTTATAGTGATGATAAGATGTATTCAACTGCAACAGAAGCATTTGAAGCCAACTATGCAAACTACACCGATAAAGTTGCAGGAGATAACCAAAATCCAATATTAAATGGCAAGGTAGTTCAAAATGGAAATGCTGAGGTTTGGTTTACAGAAAAGCCTACAACCAATCAAGTTATAGAAGTTAAGGGGAAAATGCATGTAGATGAAGTAGGTAAATATCGACTTGCTTTAAGAGGCCGTTATAATTGTGCGTTATATGCTTCATTAGATAACGGAAAAACTTATGAGCTTGCTGCTACTTATGTTCAAGATAAATCTTCAAGTGCGAATTTCCCAAATACGGAAGGAACCTATAAGGATTATGAATTAGAAGCAGATTCGTGGTTATATTTTAAAGCCGTTTTAATCGTAAAACCTGATAGTACAAAAAATGCAGCTTTTATAGGCGTGGGTTGGGGGAAATTCACACCTGCGGCTCCTATTTTAGATGATGATGGCAATGAAATTGGTTTGATTCCAGAAAGTGTAAAGGTTTCTTATGCTTCTGCATATCGAGAGTCTTATGAGTTTTCAAATGCCAAATTTGAATCCGATTATTTTTACAAGCGAACATATTCATATTCTTACAATAATAATATATATTATCAAGATCAACAAACGCTCGTTTCATCCTATGGTTATACGCCTTGGAATGCAAATGATCATAAATTAGAAAATTTAGTGGATGGAAAAACAAATACATATATTCATACGAATTATACTGCTTCAGAAACAAAACCATTGATTCTAAATCTTGATATGGGCAAAACAATTAAAGCCAACCGTATGGTTCTTTATACGCAAAGTCGTGTAGACCCTCATTGTCCAAAAGATTTTACGCTTCAGGGAAGCCTAGATGGAGAGAACTTCTTTGATATTGGCACATTTAAAGACACGAAATTGTCTAATGCAAGAGTTACAGTTGATTTTGATTCTGTTGAATTCAGATATTACAGACTTACAATTACAAAATCAACAGGAAGATATTTGATTATAAGTAAAATAGATTTCTCTAATATTTTTGAATTACCAAATGCGACTCATATTTCTCTTGATGATGCAAGAGTTACACTAAAGGGAAGTTGGAATTCAGAATCTGTATTATCTTCTTTTGGTCATGTATATTTAGGAAAGAAGAATTCAACTTTAGAATTTGAATTTGAAGGTACTCGATTTGGCATTTTATCTTCAAAATCTTTTAAAGATGATTTTGAGGTTTATATTGATGGCAAAAAGGTTTCCTCTATTGATTTAAAAGAAGTAGAAAGTGGTACTTATGCATCCTTTATTTCAGATGTTCTAAAAGAAGGAAAGCATACAGTGAAAATCAAATGTAAGGGAAAAGCAAATATAGATTCAATTTTATATTGGTAAGTGAAAAAGAGATTGCATTTTTGCAATCCTTTTTCTTTATTTATGTTTTATTTTATGTAATATTTTGTTATAATAATATAGATTAGGATGTGATGATTTTGAAACGAATGATTTTAGTAGATGGAAATTCTTTGATGTACCGTGCCTATTATGGAATGGCGGCAGTAGGAAATTTGACTCAAAACTCAAAGGGACTATACACAAACGCAATTTACGCATTTGTACGAATGATGAACCATTTAATCAACAGCAAATATGATGCAATATTAGTGGCTTTTGATGCAGGAAAGAAAACCATACGTCATGAATGGATGACCGACTATAAGGCAGGAAGAGCTCCAATGCCTGATGAATTTAGGATGCAAATTGCATATATAAAGCAATTCCTTGAAATTATGCGAATCAAGCAATATGAACAAAGCCTTTATGAAGCAGATGATATTATAGGAACGATGGCGAAAAAAGGAGAAGAGGCCGGATTTCATGTAGATATTTATTCTTCAGATAAAGATTTACTTCAATTAATCACTCCAAACACAACCGTGCATTTAACTAAAAAGGGAATGACGGATTTAGAAGATTATACTCCAGAGTATTTTTTTGAAAAGTATCAAATCAAATATACTCAGTTTGTTGATTTAAAAGCGATGATGGGAGATAAAAGTGATAATCTTCCTGGCATTCCAGGAATTGGCGAAAAAAAAGCAGTTAAGTTTTTACAAACTTATGGCACTTTAGATGAAATTATTGCCCATAAAGAAGAAATAAAGGGAGCAGATGGACTTAAGGTTTGTACGCATTATGAACAAGCCCTTTTATGTAAAAAAATGGCAACGATTTTAAGAGATTTTGATATTCAATTATCCGTACAGGATACTTTAAAAAAAGAATTTGATCGAGATAAATTAATTAATTTTTATCAAGAATTAGAATTTAAATCCTTACTAAAGGAAGTTAATTATACCAGTGGTGAAATCAGTGAAAATACAACAAAAACGGAGTATGAGGTTGTTAAAGATGTTCTAAGATTCAAAGAAATATTACTTCCTTATTCAGCATTAATTTTTGAAACTTTTGATTATAATTATCATAAGAGTCCTTTATTGGCAATTGGGTTAAAAAATAAACTCGGGACCTTTATTATTGAACCAGAAATGTTGTTTAGTAGTATAGATTTGCAACTATATTTAGAGGAAAATAACCATAAATCGATTTATGATTATAAACGTGCATTTGTATTGATGCGTAGATTAGGATTTACTCTTGAAGGGGTTGATTTCGATCTATTGCTTGCGAGTTATATTCTAAATCCATCCTTAGGAAAAGAAGAGTTTAAAGTCGTAAGTGAGCATTTTGAATATAGTGATGTCTTCTATGATGAACAGGTCTATGGTAAGGGTGCAAAAAAAATGATGCCAGCTAAGGAGCTTTTATTTCAGCACATAGCCAAAAAAGTAAATTGTGTCTATTTTTTAAAAAATAATTGTTTGACAAAATTAAAAGAAACGGATCAGCTTAATCTTTTAACTGAAATAGAAATTCCATTATCTAGAGTATTAGGTAAAATGGAATTTACCGGGATAACGGTTGACTTGCAAGAATTAGAACGACAAAAACATTTATTAGAGGAAGACATTGATCTTCTTACAAACAAAATTTACGCACTAAGTGGGGAAGTATTTAATATTGCATCTCCTAAACAATTAGGAAGTATTTTATTTGAAAAATTAGGTATTCCTTATCCAAAAAAGAAAGCGACAAGCTATTCAACAGATATAGAAATTTTACAATCTGTAAAGGAATATCATCCCATCATTGATTTGATAATTGAGTATCGAGCCAAGACAAAATTATATTCTACATATATTGTTGGCCTAAAAGAACAAATTCACCCCGATCAAAAGGTCCATACTATTTTTCAACAGGCCCTTACGACAACAGGAAGATTATCTAGTGTTGAACCGAATCTCCAAAACATACCTATTCGTACGGAAGAAGGGCATTTAATTCGCAAAATGTTTGTTCCAGAAACGAAAAGTAATATTCTATATTCAGCTGATTATTCTCAAATTGAGCTTCGTGTACTTGCTCATATGGCTCATGTGGCTAAACTAAAGGATGCTTTTATTCACGGAGAAGATATTCATGCCAAAACTGCACAAGAAGTTTTTGGAAAAGAAGAAATTACGAAAGAGGATCGACATAGAGCCAAGGCTGTAAATTTTGGTATTGTCTATGGAATTTCGGCATATGGGTTAGCTACGGATTTGGGAATAACCAATATTGAGGCAGCAAATTTCATTAAAAAGTATTATGAAGTTTATCCAGAAATAAAACAATTCATGGATGAAACAATTGAGTTTTGTAAAACTAATGGTTTTGTAAAAACAATGAAAAATAGAACACGGTATATTCCAGAAATTAATTCAAATATTTATATGCAAAGAGAATTTGGTAAACGCATGGCGATGAATGCACCAATTCAAGGTACGGCAGCAGATATTATTAAAATTGCTATGATTCTAGTGGATCATGAAATAGAAACAAGAAAACTAAAAAGCAAAATGCTGATCCAGGTTCATGATGAACTTGTCTTTGATGTAGCCTATGGAGAAGAAGATATTATGCTTGAGCTTGTTAGAAGAAATATGCAAAATGCTGTACAATTAGATGTACCTTTGGTAGTTGGTGATTCATTTGGAAAAAACTGGTATGAGGTGAAATAGATGGATGCAATAAAAAACAGAAGAAGTGTAAGAGAATTCGATTTATCTAAAAAAATAAGTTTTGAAATATTAACTGAACTTTGTAAATATGGAGAGGCTGCACCTTCAGCACGGAACCAAAAAAGTAGAGAATACATTATTATAGATGATGAAACTATAATTAAAGAACTATCTTCTATATCTAAAGGGTCTATGATTCTTACCAACTGTAATACTTGTATAGCTGTAATCGCAAGAGATCCTAAAGAATTATCAACGCCTCATATGCAGGTACAGGACTTATCTTGTGCTGTAGAAAACATTTTAATTGCGGCAACCTCTTTAGGAATTGGGAGTTGCTATATTGGAGTTCATCCTTTAGAGGAAAGAATTATTGGTTGTGATCAGATTTTACATGTCAAGCCAGGAATGCATACGTTTGCGTTAATTGCGTTAGGATATCCAGTAAAGGATGATGTATTTTATGATAAAAATAAACTAGATTTGTCTTATCTACATCATAATAGGTATTCATGATGCCAGAGTTACCTGAAGTAGAAGTTGTTCGTCAAGTTTTACAGGAACAGCTAGTCGGAAAACGAGTTGTGCAAGTGGAATGTTTTTATTTGCCAATGATTGAAAATGATTTTATAGAATTTAAATCACATCTAGAAAACCAAAGAATAATTGAAATTAAACGATATGCTAAATATTTAATATTTATTTTTGAAACAGGAACTATGATTTCACATTTGCGTATGGAGGGGAAATATTTTTATGTTCCATCTGAACAAGAACCCATGCCTCATGTGCACGTTATTTTCCATTTGGATAATGGATATCAATTGCGTTATCAAGATACAAGAAAGTTTGGCCGAATGATTTATAAGCCTTATAACGATTTATATACGACATTACCCTTAATGAAAATTGGAGTTGAGGCGAATGCAAGCCATTATGATTTAGATAAACTGTATCAAAAAATTCATAAGAAAAAAATACCCATTAAAGAGATATTACTAGATCAAACCACTATCTCGGGGTTAGGAAATATATATGTCGATGAGGTACTATATGCAAGCAGGATTTCTCCATTACGTAAAGGAGAAGATATCCGTAAGGATGAGGTTTTACATATAATGCAAAATTCATTTCAGATCTTAAATCAAGCCATTGAATTAAAGGGAACAACAATTCGAAGCTATACTTCATCTTTAGGAGTTACAGGCGAGTTTCAAAACTTTTTAAAGGTCCATACCAAAACCACTTGCATAGCGTGTACTTCATCTCTCAGTAAAATTAAAATTGGCGGTAGAACGAGTTATTACTGTCCAAAATGTCAGAGGTAGATATGAAAAAACTATGTATCGGAATTACGGGAGGAATTGCCAGTGGGAAAAGTCATGTGGCTCATATTCTATCCTCTTTAGGCTATGAAGTAATAGATGCAGATTTAATATCAAAACAATTGACACAAAAAGCCCAACCCATATATAATAATATTATCCAAGTTTTTGGAAAAGAATTTATTGATGAATCTGAAGAACTCAATCGAAAGAAGTTAGCTGAATTTATATTCCATAATCCAGAGCAAAGGGAAGTATTAAATTCTATTAGTCATCCTTATATTATTAATGAAATAAAAAGAAGAATCAAAATATCTTCGCAGGAGATTCTATTTTTAGATATCCCTTTACTATATGAGGCCCATTTAGAATCTTTGTGTGATAAAATTGTTTGTGTTTATTTAAATAAAGAAACTCAAATAAAGCGATTAATGGAACGAGAACAAATTTCAAACTCTTATGCAATTGCAAAAATTAATTCTCAATTGTCCCTTGAAAAGAAAAAAGAAATGGCGGATTTTGTGATTGATACAAAAGGGAGTTTTCATCAAACAGAACAGAATGTTATAGAATTAGTAAAACAAATAAAGGAGTTAAAACCATGGTAGTAGTAGAAACAAGTGAAAAAAATAATACCAATTTATATGCAAGTCATTATTATAAAACTTCCTATGAAAAGTTAAAGGAAGCCTATTTAAAAATTTTAACAGAAAATAATTTTAGAATTGTATCTATCGACGATTCTTATTCTGAGATTTTTGCTGAACAACCTCATTTATCTGTTCAAGCTAAAATCATTGAACAAAATCCAAAGGAAACATCTATCGATTTTTATATTTCTGCTGAATATTTATTTGGCAATCGAAAAAAAGTTAATTCATTTTTAACG
This sequence comes from uncultured Anaeroplasmataceae bacterium, assembly GCA_910584005.1. Lineage (GTDB taxonomy): Bacteria > Bacillota_I > Bacilli_A > Acholeplasmatales > Anaeroplasmataceae > Pelethenecus. Next base: position 16,620 of record CAJTXR010000005.1, read on the forward strand.
ATGGTATATGCCAATTTGGAAAAAGCATTTGAAATAAAAGGATTAGGATTACATAAGTAAAGGAGTAGCGTATGGAAGCATTAGCACAGAAAAAATTACAAATATATTCCAGCTTTAATTTATCCAGTGATGATGTTTCTACTCTATCACTATTGTATACGCCATTAATTGGAACAGTAGCCACAGGATTATATTTAGCGATAGAGGCTTTACTTGTTCGCAGCAATCTTAAAAGTGAGGAATATATCCATCAGGATTTCTTTGATTTATTTGATTTGAATGAGAAAAGTTTTTTAAAGGCTCGATATCAATTAGAAGGAATTGGACTATTAAATACGTATACAAATGAAGAAAAGTTGATTTATGTTTTATGTCCTCCGTTGACACCAAAAAATTTTATTAAAGATGCCACATTAGGACTCTATTTATATTCTAAAATTGGTAAAGATTTATTTGACCGAATTTATACGCATTTTAAAATCGAGAAAATAGATAAAGCATCTTATACAAATATTACAAAGAATTTTGAAGATATTTTTACTTCACAAGTCAATGAAGATGCAGGGTTTGCCCGTTTCCAATATTTATTAGGAAAGAAACATATTAGTAATATTAAAATAAATAATAATCGTTTTGATTTTGAAAAATTTAATAAGTTGATTAACTTAGATTTTTTAGAAACTGGAATTACAAAGCAATTTACTGATCAAATCAACAATTTAGCATTTGTTTATGCGTTTGATGAACAGCAAATGGCAACCCTTTATAACGAGTCTATTAATAAATCAGGGCTATTTGATTACCGACTATTAAAGAGAAAAGCTAATGTTTTATATAGTTATTTACATCATATGGATGCTCCTAGGCTTTTAACGAAGGAAGAAGAAAATATCGAAAGTGTCGATTTGATTGAGTATTTAGATACAGTTCCTGCTCACCAGCTCTTAGAAAATATGATGCCTGGATTTCCTGCAAAATATTTGAATACTGTTCAGGATATTTACTCTAATATAGATCTACCTAGAGGTGTCTTAAATTGTATGATTGTAAAGGTATTTAAAGAAAAAAGTGGAGAATTACCAACGTTTGCCTATTTCAAAAAGATGAGTGAAACGTGGATAGAAAATAATATTTTTACAACCAGTGATGCGATTAAATTTGCAACAGGCTTTGATGGGGCAAAATCCAAAATCGAAAAACAACCAAAATATACAACAGGAGGGTTTGAAAGTTTATGATGAAAGTAAAATTGGATTCAAATGAATCAGCAACTTTAGATTTTATAGAAGAACTGAAGAATAACCCTTTGTTAGAGGGAAAAGATATTACCTTATTTAATGCCAATGACTATGCATTATATTTAAAAGAATACGAAAATTGTAAGCATTGTAAAGGATTGAAAGATTGCAAAAATGATACAGAAGGATACAAAACAGAACTAGATGGAGATTCTTTCATTTTAAGTAGCTGTAAGTATAAAAAAGAATATCTTCAAAAGGAAAAAGAAAGTACTCATATTCATACTTTATTTGTATCCAAGCGGATTTTAAATGCCCAATTAGAATTTATGGATGTGACTACTCCAAATCGAAAAAAAATCTATGAGCATATTCTTAAGTTCATTCCAACAATCCAATCAAATTCCTTTATGAAAGGATTATTTATTTATGGGGATTTTTCAACTGGAAAAACTTATATATTAGGATGCATCGCAAATGAACTTGCAAGAAATCAAATTGAAAGTCTTATTATTTATTTTCCAGATTTAGTAGTAGAATTGAAAACTGCAATTGCAACTCCTCGATTTGAGGAATTAATGAATTATTTAAAAAGTGTGGATGTCTTATTGTTAGATGATTTAGGAAGCGAAAATTTAACAAACTGGCTTAGAGATGAGGTTTTAGGACCAATCTTAAACTATCGTTTGATGGAAGAAAAGCCAATTTTTATTTCTTCTAATTTAGATCCAACAACAGAAGAATTTTTATCTTATTTAAGTATTACAAAAACTACAAATGACAAATTAAAAGGAACTCGAATCAAATCCCGTTTAGAAGGATTAGTTAAACCAGTAGAATTAGACAATCCAAAATATAAAAGATAACAAAAAGGTTGTTTTTATTTTCGTTAAGTTGTATAATAAGTATAAATCAATGATGAAGGACATGATGAGTACTGAATTTATTATAGAGAGGATGCGGTAGGTGTAAGCATCTATAAATTGTACTTTATTACTACCTTTAAAGATGAGTGGAGGAAATGCCACTTCGTAGCTCATGCGTTAAATGAAAGATAAGCGTTGAAAAAAATTTTTCAAAACTTAGGTGGTACCACGGATAGTAAATTCGCCCTAATTCATTTAGGGCTTTTTTTATTTTGAAAGGAGAGATAGATATGATAAATATTACTTTAAAAGATGGAAGTAAGAAGGAAATTGAATCAGGAAAATTAGTGATTGAGGTGGCGAAGGAATTATCGCCAAGCCTTGCCAAAAAATGCTGCGTGGCAAAGCTAGATGATGTTTTAGTAGATTTAAAAACACCGATTGTAAAGGATTGTAAATTAGAACTTGTTTTATTAGATGATAAAGAGGCTTTAGCTGTTCTTAATCATTCATGTGCTCATTTGCTTGCTCATGCTATGAAACGGTTGTATCCAGATACCTGCTTTGGTGTTGGACCTGCTATTGAAGAAGGGTTTTATTATGATTTTAAAGTGAATTGTCCAGTAATGCTAGAGGATTTACCTAAAATTGAAGAGGAAATGAAAAAAATCGTCAAAGAAAACATTTCCATTGCACATTATAAATTATCGAAAGTAGAAGCTAAAGAAAAATTTAAAAATGATAAATTTAAATGTGAACTCATAGATGCAGTAGAAGATGAAACTGTGGGAATATATGAACAAGAAGATTATGCAGATGTTTGTAGAGGACCCCATGTTATTTCTACAGGTATATTGAAGAATTTTAAATTGTTAAATGTATCTGGTGCTTATTGGCGTGGAGATTTTAAAAATGAAATGCTAACCCGAATCTATGGTACTTGTTTTGCTACAAGTGAAGAATTAGAACAGCATTTGCACATTTTAGAAGAACGTAAGAAAAGAGATCATAGAAAACTTGGTAAAGAACTTGGTTTATTTATGATTTCTGAATATGGGCCAGGATTACCATTTTGGCTACCTAAAGGATATCAGCTTAGAAGAAGTTTAGAGGATTTTTGGTTAGACTTACATAAAAAAAGAGGGTATTTAACCATCAATACACCTATTATGCTCAATCGTGAATTGTGGGAAACCTCTGGTCATTGGGATCATTATAAAGAGGATATGTTCACAATTGAAGTAGAAGATGGAACTTATGCAATTAAACCAATGAATTGTCCTGGTGCAATATTGGTATACAAAAATGATTTACATTCTTATAAAGAACTTCCATTACGATATTCTGAGTTGGGAAATGTTCATCGATATGAAGCTAGTGGAGCTTTAAATGGGCTATTTAGAGTTCGTGGATTTACACAAGATGATGCTCATATTTTATTAAGGGAAGATCAAGTTGGAGAAGAGGTTGGCAGAATTTTATCTTTGTATGATTATGTCTATTCTATCTTTGGTCTTGACTATTCTATCGAACTTTCTACTCGACCTGAGGAGAACTATATCGGATCTATTGAGGTCTGGGATGAAGCAGAAGAGGCTTTGAAAAAGGCTTGTTTAGCAACAGGACATGATTTTAAAATTAATCCAGGAGATGGTGCTTTTTACGGCCCTAAACTAGATTTTAAATTAAGAGATTCTATGAACCGGATATGGCAGTGTGGTACAGTTCAGTTAGATATGCAATTACCGGGAAGATTTAATTGTACTTATATTGCTGAGGATGGAACTAAAAGAACACCCGTTATGATTCATAGGGCTTGTTTTGGCTCATTAGAGCGGTTTATTGGAATCATTACGGAAAATTATGCAGGAGCATTCCCAACATGGTTGGCTCCAGTTCAGGTGAAAATAATTCCTGTTTCGTTAGAAAAACATCAAGAATATTGTTCTTTTCTTAATGAGGTATTTATGAAGCATGATATTCGTTTTGAAAATGATTATCGTGAAGAAAAACTAGGATATAAAATTAGAGAGGCTCAAACTCAAAAGATTCCTTATACTTTAGTTATTGGGGATAAGGAAGTAGAGGGAAAGTTAGTTACTTATCGTAAGCATGGTACTCAGGAACAGATAACAGTTTCTATTGATGAATTTATTCAAAAAATAGAACAACACATAGAAAATAAAAACTAAAAAAATGGTCTATGAAAATTCATAGACCTTCTATCTCTATAATAAAGGTGGTGAAGCAATGGGACTTTTAGAGGTTGAGGGATTGCGGTTCAAATATGCAGATGTTAATTTATATAATGATATTTCTTTTCGCATATTACCTAAGGAGCATATTATTTTAGTTGGGGATAATGGGTGCGGAAAGTCGACTTTTATGAATTTAATTGCAGGGAATCTAATTCCAGATGCGGGAAAAATCACATGGCTGAATCATATCCGTTTTGGATATTTAGATCAACAATTGAAAGTAAAGACAGATGTGACAATTGAGGAATACTTAACTGAGGTTTTTGCCCCACTTTTATTAAAGGAAAAGGAAATGAATTCCTATTATGAAAAGCTAATGACTTGTTCAGAAAATGAATATGATTTATATTTGTCTAGAGCTCAAAGTATTCAAGAGGAATTAGAAAAGAAGAATTTCTATCAAATGAATTCTACTTTAGGAAATATGATTAATGGTCTAGGTATATCAGGATATGGAATGGATACTCATCTAAAAAATTTAAGTGGTGGACAAAGAGCGAAAGTTTATTTAGCAAAATTGTTATTAGAAGCCCCAGATGTTTTATTGATGGATGAGCCAACGAATTTTTTGGATGTTGCTCATATTGAGTGGTTAGCAAAATATTTAAAAAGTTTTGAAAAAGCTTTTGTTGTCATCAGCCATGATGAAGATTTTTTAAGAGAAATTGGCGATGTTGTGTATTGTCTTTCAAATAAGGAAATGGTTCGATACAAAATGAATTATGATCTTTATTTGAAAGAAAAGAAACTTCGAGATGAGCAGTATAAAAATGAATACAACAGTCAAAAAAAATTTATTAAAAAAACTCAAGATTTTATTCAAAAAAACATTGTTAGAGCCACCACTTCCAAACAAGCAAAATCTAGAAGAAAGATGCTTGAAAAAATAAAAGTATTAGAAAAACCTTCCTCCCATGAAGCTATGCATATCCATTTTCCTTTTTCTAAGGGATTAGGACAAGAAGTTTTAAAACTAGATCATTTAACTGTGGGTTATCAAGGTAAACCTGTATTGATAGATTTAAATTTCTTATTAAAACAAAATCAAAAAGTTGTTATTTTGGGACATAACGGGATTGGAAAATCGACTATATTAAAGACAATCGTTGGGGATTTACCTTTGATTCAAGGACAATATGTATGGAATCCTTCTGCAGATATCAATTATTTTTCTCAAGAAGAGGTTTATGATACAGTTACTACACCGATATCCTACCTTCGAAGATTTTATCCGATGAAAACAGATGGTGAATTGAGGAGTGTTTTAGCTTCTACCGGAATTAAAGGGGAACTGGCAATCAAACCGATTTGTTCTTTATCTGGTGGCCAACAAACGAAGGTTCGATTGGCTTTAATGACTATGAAAAAAAGTAATGTTTTGATTTTTGATGAGCCAACCAACCATTTAGATATATTTTCCAAAGCAGAACTATGGGAAAGCATTAATGCATTTCCAGGCAGTGTGATATTAGTTACACATGAAACGGATTTTTATGAGGGATTGGTAGATATAGAATTAAAATTTGAAGATGAGGAGAAAAAGTAATGCAGGAGAATCAAGTCATTGAAATCATCCCTTATTTAAAAATAATTAACGATAAGGTCAAAATGAAAATCGATCATTTGCTGCATGAAGCAAATATTACATTATCTCAAAGCATGTGCATTTTATTATTATTGACTATGAATGGAGCTTTGAAACAAAAAGAATTACAAAGTTTATTAAAAATTAGTCACTCTGCAATGGTAAGAATGATTCAAAGATTAGAAGAGAAGAAGCTGGTTTATGTAAATGTAGATGTAGAGGATAAGCGGGGAAAAATAGTAGGGCTAACTGAAAGTGGATTCAAACTGGCAAATGATATTAAAAACGCTGCAGGATATTTAAATAATCCTTTAGAAAAAATAATGACTGCAGTAGAAATAAATAATTTTAAAGAATATTTAAAACGAATTGTAGAACATATAGAAATATTAGACTAAAACTAAATTGGATTTTATTTATCGAAAACTTTTGTTATGAACGTGTTTTATTTTTCTTGACTTTATGGATGAAAATTAATATAATAGATAAAGCTGAGGTGATTGATATGAAACTCTCTTTGGCTCAGCTAAGAAAGCTGAATATGCCATATTCTTGTTCTGAGGATTTAGATGTTTCATCTAATCTAAATGGATTTGAAGATATCATTAGAGCTTCAAAAGCTCATGTAGATTACGTGATTAAAAATAGAGGCGATGATACATATTTAGTTTGTTTTAGTATTACGATAGATCTTGTGATGGAGTGTTGTATCACATTACAAGAAGTTATCTATCAAATTCAGACAAGTGCAGAAGAAATATTTACAACAGATGAAACGATTGAGGATGTTAATTATATTGAACAAGAAACCTTAGATACAAAGGAGGCTGTTCTTATGAACATTCTTATTGCAAAGCCTATGAAGGTGGTAGCAGAAGGCGTATCATTTGAAAGTGATGAACCTCAAGATGAATCAAAAGATGAAACTGGAATTCATCCTGCATTTGCAAAACTGAAGGATTTATTATAGGAGGTGTGATGTATGGCAGTACCTTTTCGTAGAACTTCAAAGATGAAGAAGGCAATTCGTCGTTCTCATCAAGCTTTAACTGTTCCTGGAATGATTACTTGTCCAAACTGTGGTGAATTAACACTATCTCATAGAGTATGTGTAAACTGTGGTTTTTATAAAGGAAGACAAGTTGTAGCTCCTAAGGCTGAAAAAACAGAAGAGTAATATCAAAGTTTATATTACGAAATAGAAATAGACACTGAAGGTGTCTATTTTCTATTTATTCTGCTTTTTTATTTTACAATTGCTTCATTTTGCGATATAATTCCTTATTGTAGAAGATGTTCCTTGCCTAACCATCTTCTAAAATAAAAAACAAGGAGAAATCAAATGAAAAAAATGAATATTCGCTTTATTGCGGAATCAGCAATTCTTGCTGCACTTTATGTAGCACTTACATGGCTACTTGCACCAATTTCATATGGTGCAGTTCAATTTCGTATTTCGGAGGCTCTTATCTTATTTGTAGCCTTAAATCCGAAATATGCTTATGCATTTATTATTGGGTGCTTTGTCGCAAACACAACCTCTCCTATTGGTTGGTATGATATGGTTTTTGGGACACTTGCAACGGGAGTAGCACTTTTACCAATGCTTAAAGTTAAGCGATTAGAAATTGCTTCTTTATTTCCAGTAATTAGCAATGCATTTATTGTATCTATAGAATTAGGGTTTGCTTTTGATATGTTTACCCCAACAGCCTTCTGGTTTAATGTATTGACAATTGCATTAGGAGAAGCAGTAGTATTATATTGTGTGGGAATACCTATGATGCTAGCCTTATCTAAGAATGAAACTATGGTGGATTTATTACAACTAGATACTTCTCATTTATCCAAAAAATCTTTATTAACTTTAGAAAGTTGCTTATCTATAGTTCTAGGAGCATTAGGAATCATATTCTATGTGGCATATCCTTTCTTAGAACAAGTTGTTATAGAAAATGCAGAAGAAACAATTCAAACCTTTTCCGCATTAAAGTTAACAAGCAATTCCCCTTGGCTAATTAGTTTTGTAATCATCAGCGGGGGTAGCATGTTATGGGGTATTTTTACAAAACGCAAAGTAAAATTAATCGGGAATATATTAATCTGGATAGGTTTTTTAATTTGCTATTTAATGGTTGGAATCAATTTTAATGAGGCCACGATTTATCCATATTACTATGGATATATTCTATATTTAATTTTATTCGCTGCATCCTCAGGATATATTTATTATTTAGAGGATGTCAAGAAATTAAAAAAAGAAGAGAAGTAAAAGGAGGGAAAACTATGGTTACACATACTTCAGTTCTATTAGAAGAAGCGGTACAACTTTTGGATATAAAGCCCGATGGAATCTATGTGGATGCAACAACTGGGGGCGGAGGCCATAGTTCATTAATTCTTGCTTCTCTTACTAAAGGACATTTATTTTGTTTTGATCAGGATGACTATGCTTTTTCTCGGGCAAAGGAAAAGTTAGATCAGGTTGGAACAAATTATACCTTTATTCATTCAAATTTTGTAAATTTAAAAAAAGAATTACAAAAACGAGGAATTTCAAATATTGATGGTATTCTTTATGATTTAGGCGTATCTTCTTTTCAATTAGATTTACAGGAAAGAGGATTTTCATATCGTTTAGATGCTCCATTAGATATGCGAATGAATCAAGAACAAGATTTATCAGCTTACCATATTGTAAATCAGTATTCATATGAAGATATTGTTCGCATATTATATCGATATGGGGAAGAACCTTTTGCAAAGCAAATTGCAAGAGCAATTGAAAAATATAGATGCCAAAAACCAATTGAAACTACTTTAGAACTTGTAGAAGTGATTAAATCTTGTTTGCCAGCAAAAGTTTTAAAACAAAAGGGTCATCCGGCCAAACAAACCTTTCAGGCTTTACGCATTGCTGTAAATGATGAATTGCGAGTTTTTGAAGATAGCCTAAATGATGCATTAGATATGTTAAATCCAAACGGCAGAGCAGTGGTAATTACTTTTCATTCTTTAGAAGATCGAATCTGTAAATCAATTTTTAAAGAAAGAAGTACAATAGAGATTCCAAAAGGAGTACCAATGATTATAGAAGAAACTGCTCCTTTTGAATTGATTACAAAGAAACCTTTACTTCCAAGCGAAGAAGAATTGGAGGCAAACAATCGGGCTCATAGTGCAAAAATGCGTGTGATAAGGAAAAGATGATATAATTAGAAAATGAAAACTTCAGATGAAATGGGGCTTGATTTAACATTTGTCATACTAGATTAAAAAAGACTATTGGTTATGTGAAATTTTCTTTTTTTGAAAAGGAACATATTTACATTGCTCTCTTTAATATTTCACTTAAATATGATTGTAAAAATATCATTTAATCAATCCATTTCAAAATAATATAAGGATTGTTTAATTGAAGTCATTCTTTCTTATTATGAAGAAAAAGTAGAATGGTAAGAATCTTTTGGCTTTGAAATAGAAGAGGATAAAACAATGATAGAAGCTACCATTCAATAATTATTTTTGCTGGAAATAACTTTTTTCTTGACAATGAATTTTATCTTATATATAATAATTAATGCGTCAAGAAAAAATGCGGGTATGGCGGAACTGGCAGACGCGCTAGACTTAGAATCTAGTTCCCAAGGAGTGCAGGTTCGATTCCTGTTACCCGCACCAGATTTGATGAACTTACCCCCATTTATTGGACAAAATATGTTACAATAAGTGGAGGTATTTTTTTTATGAAGATAACAAATGAAAATAACAATTGGCAAGAGAACATATAGAGGAAGGCATTTCATCAAGTGAGATTGTAAAGAAATAAAACTATATGTTATTCGTTTATTATTCCTTAAAATAAGGAAAAGGACTAGCTACCAACTAGTCCTTTTCTTTTATATCTGTTTCGTTTACTGTCTATTGACATTTTTATTATATGCGAAAATTTAAAAAATCAATATATGTATTTAGTTTTATTTATTCATAATTCATTTTGGAAAATTGAAATAAACTTAATGGAAGATTTATTTATTCTAATATAATTTTATGTTATAATAACTCCAAGAGGGTTTAGAAAAATTATTCCATAAATAAATCAATTGGAGGAAGTAAATAATGGGATATATTAAGGATTTAAGAAAAAAAGTCGGACATTCTACGCTCATTATGCCATGTGCTTGTGTCATTATTGGCGATGGGAAAGGTAATATTTTATTGCAACAACGAAATGATGATGGGAAATGGGGACATCATGGTGGTGCAATTGAGGTGGATGAATCTACTTTAGAAGCAGCAAAAAGAGAAGTTAAAGAAGAATTAAATATAGATGTAAATGAACTAGAACTATTAGGCGTTTATTCTGGTGCGTCTTATCATCATGTTTATCCAAATAAAGACGAAGTTTCTTGTATTGATATCGTTTATGTCTGTCATAATTTTAAAGGTGAAATTAAATATAATGATGGCGAGGTTCAGCAGGTTCAGTGGTTTAGCTCTAATAATCTTCCACAAAATTTGAGCGAGAATCCAAAACATGCCATTTGTGATTATTTTAAAAAATATTTTGATATAAATATAAAATTATAAAAAGGAGAAAGAAATATGAAAAAAAATTTAGGTGTTAAATCTTATGTGCTTCCTTTACCTGTCCTTATTATTGCTACTTACAATGAGGATGGTACAGAAGATGCAATGAATGCGGCTTGGGGAACTTTATGTGAAACAAACAAAATTGCATTATTTTTAAGTATGGATCACAAAACAGTCCAGAACATTAAAAGAAGAAAAGCATTTACGGTAAGCTTAGCTGATGCAAGCCATGTTACTGCATGTGATTATGTAGGGATAGTATCTGCAAATGATGAACCTCATAAATTTATAAAATCAGGCTTTCATGCTAGCAAAAGTTCTTATGTTGATGCCCCTATTATAGAAGAACTTCCTTTGGTTTTGGAATGTAGACTAGATTACATAGATGAAAAAACAGAATGTGTGATTGGAGAAATCATCAATGTTGCTGTTGAGGAAAAGGCTATTATAGATGGAAAAGTGGATTTTACTAAACTTAATGCAATCAGTTATAATCCAATTGATCATACTTATGTTTTAGTTAAAGATAGTATTGCATCGGCCTTTAAAGAGGGCTTAAAATTGAAATGAACTAAAGAACATCATTAATTAAAATGGTGTTTTTCTTTTGTCAAAAGGACTTTACAAAAATAAATAATTTTTATATAATTTATATAGAAATGATTGAAATATAATAGATTAAATCTATTTTTTTATATATAAAAGGTCGAATTTTGTAAATAAATAGACCAAGAGGTAAAAATTATGTTTTTGACAATTTTGTTTTTAATCTTCAGTATAGGTGGAAGTCTTGGAATATATTTAGGACTTCAGCTTTATACGGAGTGGTATTATTTTTTCTTATTTATAATCTTGATTCCTATATTTTATGGATTCATTTTCTTATTTTATATTCTTTTTTTATTTGTTTGGTCACTCTTCTTGTCAAAAAAGAAACCAATTCAAAAGCCTAGTTGGATTGCCAATTTTATTATAAAAGAAACATGTAAAAAATTGATATTTTTTTCTAATACAAAAATTCATTTAAAGGGATTTGAAAGCATCCCTAAAAAGCCTTGCTTACTCGTTTCTAATCACACATCAATGTTTGATGCAATTGCTATGTTAGCGGTTTTAAAGCAACCCGTTTTATGTGTAACAAAAGAAGAAAATGAAAAGATTCCAATTTGTGGGGCATTTATTCATCGTGCTGGCTTTATTCCCTTAAATCGAAATAATGCTTTTCAAGCAGTTCGTTCAATTCAAAAGGCTTCTGAATATATTAAACAAGAAACTGCATCAATTTATATTTGCCCAGAGGGAACCCGAAGTAAAACAGGAGAGTTACTCCCCTTTCATGCGGGCTCTTTTAAAATTGCAACTAAAACGGAGGCAGATATAGTGGTAATCTCAATTCAAGGAGCCAATCAAGTAAAAAAGAATTTTCCATTTCGTAGAACTCATATTTTCATGAATGTGGTTCATATTTTAAAGCATTCAGACTATGAGGATAAAAAAACAATAGAAATTGCTGAAATTGCTTATGAAAAAATACTAAATAATATAAAGGAGAAAGAGGCATGAATTACTTATTATTTAACCCATTGTCTAATAATGGAATGGGAGAACAGATACATGAAGAAGCAAAGGATAAATTGAAAGACTCTTTTTCTGATTTGAAATCAACGAATGTATTAGAATTGAATACAGAAAAATTTATTGAAGAATTGCACCCGGAAGATCAAATTATTTTAGTCGGAGGGGATGGAACATTAAATCATTTTATAAATGAAATTTATGGAAAAAATTTAAAAAATGAGTTTTATTTATATAAAGCTGGTATAGGAAATGATTTTTTAAGAGATATTGATGCTAAAGAGGACTTAATACTTTTAAATGAATATCTAAAGAAATTACCCAAGGTAACGATTAATGGTAAGACAACTTACTACATCAATGGAATTGGCTATGGAATTGATGGAATGGTTTGTGAAATAGCAGATGAAATGAAGTCAAAAGGAATTAAGAAAATTAATTACACTTCAATATCAATTAAATTATTATTAGGAAAATATAAGCGTCCGAATGCAACTGTTTTTGTAGATGGAGTAGAACATAAATATAAAAAGGTATGGTTTGCTTCAGCAATGTTTGGAAAGTATTATGGTGGAGGGATGATGGTTGCTCCGACTCAAGATCGTAACAGTGGTAAGCTCACCTTTGTCACAATGCATAAATCAGGTAAATTAAAGACACTTATGATATTTTCTTCCATATTTAAAGGTGGGCATGTTAAGCATAAAAAAATTTGTGATGTAATAGAAGGAAGAAGAATAGAGGTTCAATTTGATAAGCCAATGGCACTTCAAATTGATGGTGAAGTGGTTCATAATGTAACTTCATATGTAGCCGAGATATAAAAAAAATGCAGAACTCTGCATTTTTTTTATATCTCTAATTCCATTTGAGAATGTTTTCGTTCATATCGTACAAAAAGGTAAGCAATGCCTGCACCAATCAAAAGTAAACCAATTCCAAGCCCTAAATCTAATCCAAAGAGAGCTTCCCCATTTGCCCAAGATTGATAAGTCTTATAAATATCTGGATTGAAAAACATTGAAATAATTGATCCTAAGGAAAGCCCAACAATCATAAAGAAAGCTGTTTTTCGACTTTTATTGAAAATCCAAGTTAAAATTTTTGAAAAAGAGATTAAGCCAATAATAAACCCAATGACTAAGCACACATATACAAGAAGAACCATTGGATTATTTTGAATATAACTGAACTTTACAGATTTCATAATTGGTACAAAATACCCAAAAGCCATCAATAACGCTGTGGCAGATAATCCGGGAACAACTTGTGTGATTGCAACGATATATCCTAAAAATACAAATAGAATATAGTGGTAAAATTTCAAATTTTCGAGGCTTTGATTCCCTCCTTGAACAAAGGTAGATGTAACGCTAATGACAATAGGAATCCCTAATCCCAATAAGAACAAAAGGATTCGTTTTAAGGTTAGTTTTTCTTTTCGTATTTCATCGGTTACAGCTGGGAAAGCACCAATCATCAACCCTGCAAAAAAAGCCATAATCGCAAAAGGCAATAAATCTAATAAAAATTGTATTCCAAAGAATCCAAGACTAAACCCTAGAACAGCTCCAATTCCTATAGGAAGTAAGAAAATAAAACTATATTTAAATTTATTAATCAAATTACCAATTGCATAAAGCAATTTATCATATAATTTAAAAATAATTGCCATTGTTGAACCACTAATTCCTGGAACAATGACAGCAAGTCCAATAAAAAAGCCTAATATAGAACCCATGAATGTTTCTTTTTTATTTTTATATTTAAGATCGATATCTTTTGTTTCTTCCATAACTTCACACCCTCACAAGTAAAATAATAGCATATTTTTTAAAATTTTTAAATAAATATATATAATTTATTATTATTTTATGGTAATCTTAAGATGGATATGCGAAATATTTTATTGCTTAAAACAAAAATAATGGTATATAATTAAATAGAGGTAAAACAATGGAATATCGAAAAGCAAAACAAGAAGAATTAAAAGAAATTATTCATATGAAAAATGAAGTAAAAAAAAGGATAGAGGAAGAAAACTTGCCAATATGGTTGGATGGATATCCACAGGATGAATACATTGAAGAGGATATAAAGAATGGATCTGGTCGGGTTATCTTAGATCATGGGCAGCTAGTAGGATATGCATGTTTTCATGAAGCTAAAGAAGAGTATCCTGAAGATACGTTTCAAAGATCGCATTTAATGAGTTTTTCACGAATCATGGTAAAATCAGAATATATTGGAAAAAGCTATGGCTCATATTTTATTTCATCTATGATTGAAGAAACAAAACAAAAGGGATATGCTGGATTAGGAATATTGGTGGATTCTTGTAATAAAAGAGCAGTACATTTATACCAAAAGTTTGGATTTCAGATGGAGGGAAGTAGACAATTTCCTTTTGCATATTTAGATATCTATGCCTTATATTTTAAGAAATAAAAAAAAGCAGGAGATTAGATTTTCTCTTGCTTAATTTTTTCCCCATCTTTATAAAAATAATCACTGTGAGCAATAAAATAAGATTCTATAATCTTATGGACGTCCTCTCTTGCTTTTTCAATATCATTTTTACGATTGTCTGTATGAGTAATGTAGTAAGGTTCTAATATATTGCAATGTATTCTGGGTTTTTTTCTCCGAATTAACTTATAAATTCCTTTGGGTTTATGAAAGGTAAAGCAACAAGGAAGAATTGGGCGATCATAGGCTACTGCATAATGAAATGCACCAGGCAAAAAATTCCTGATATGATCACAATATGGCATTAAAGCTGCCTCTGCATAAATTAAAATATTTTTCTTTTTATTTAAAACTTGTTCAGTTTCTTGATTAAATTTTCTTAACAAATGTCGATCTGTAGGAATCGGAACTGCTGCAGCAAGCCGCCAGTATTTTGATACAATACCAAATCCTAGATTACTTTGTAGCATGGTTACATACACTTTTTGAAAATAAAAAGTAGAAACTAAAAAAAAGGCATCTAAAGGGTGAATATGATTAGAAATCATAATGGCTCCTTTTACTTTTCGTTTATTTTTTCGACCTGTGGTACGTACGCCCATTAAGAATCTAGGAACAATAAGCCATAGTCTAGTTAACCATAAAATAATCCAAGCGAAAAATAGAAAAAATGGATTTCGATTATAAAATTTATAATTTGGTTTTAAAACAACCTCTTTTGGATGGAAACCATTATCATATGTATGCTCATTTTCATTTTGCATTTCAATCACCTATTGTTTATTATACAAAAAAAACATGATCTTTTCTAGATTATTTTGGATAGTTGTGGTAAAATTTCTATAGTTAGGCGGTGAAAATATGAAAAAGGTGATTTTAGGATTATCTGGTGGTGTGGATAGTAGTGTGGCTTTAAAAGTGTTGAAAGATGAGGGATATCAGGTAGAAGCGATGTTCATGAGGAATTGGGACTCTCTAACCAATTATGATATTTTAGGAAACCCAGATATTCATAATGAAGTTTGTCCACAGGAATTGGATTATCAAGATGCTTTAAAAGTAGCAACAGAATTAGATATACCTCTTCACCGTGTTGATTTTATTGAAGAGTATTGGGAAACTGTTTTTTCATATTTTTTAAATGAATACAAAAAGGGTAGAACTCCTAATCCAGATATCATGTGCAATAAATATATTAAATTCAATGCATTCTTGAAAAAGGCAGAAGAACTTGGGGCTGAGTATATTGCGATGGGACATTACGCTCAAGTGAAGCATTTAGAAGATAAAAGCTATTTGTTAAGAGGTATTGATGATAATAAAGATCAAACTTATTTTTTGTGTATGTTAAAACAAGACCAATTACGAAAAGCACTATTTCCAATTGGAAATTTAACGAAGCCAGAGGTTAGAAAAATCGCGAAAGAAGCCAATTTATCTACCGCATTAAAAAAAGATTCTACAGGAATTTGTTTTATAGGAGAACGCAATTTCAAACAGTTTTTAAAAAATTATTTACCTGCTCAACCTGGAAACATGGTAACAGTAGATGGTAAAATTATTGGCACCCATGATGGTTTGATGTATTATACTATTGGTCAAAGAAAGGGATTAGGCATTGGAGGTTCAAAGGAATTTGCAAATGAAGCATGGTTTGTTTGTGGTAAAGATTTAGAGAAAAACGAATTGATTGTGGGGCAGGGGCATGATTCTATTTATTTAGAATCAAATTGGTGTATTGCCTCTGATGTAAATTGGATTACAGATGTCCCTCTTGAACATAAAATGTATACAGCAAAATTTAGATATCGCCAAAAAGATATTCCTGTAGAAATTACTTTCTTAGATAATAACAAAATAAAAGTTCTATATGAAGGACTTTGTCGTGCAGTAACCCCTGGACAAGCAGTTGTTCTTTATGATGGCGAGGTTTGTCTAGGAGGAGCAATCATTGATGAAGTTTACTATAATGAGGAAAGAAGAAAATACTAAATGAAGGAAATCATTACAGGGACGATATCCGCTTATATATATAAAAGTGAAGATTCTTTATATAAAGTGGCAAGAATTAAAACAACTGAAGGTAAAGAGTTGATTATTGTTGGGTCTTTTATAGAATTAGAAGAGGGGTTGGAATATGAATTTGTTGGAGAATTTATAGAACATGCTAAATTTGGTAGACAATTCAAAATTGAATCTTATACAAAGACGAATTCTTTTTCAAAGGATGGCTTAATTTCCTATTTTTCTAGTGATACTTTTATTGGGATTGGTAAAAAACTTGCGACTCATATAGTTGAAACTTTAGGGACAGATTGTATTCAATTAATTTTGAATGATGCTTCAGTTCTAGATCAAGTAAAGCAATTATCTGAAGCAAAGAAAACAATCGTAGTAGAAACATTAAAATCAAATTATGCTTCTGAACAGGTTATAATTCAATTATTTTCTTTTGGATTAACAAGTAAAATGGTATATCGTTTATTTGAATACTATGGTGCAGAAGCTGCGGTTCGTGTGGAGGAAAACCCATATACACTATTATATGATATAGAAGGATTTGGATTTAAAAAATGCGATGCATTAGCTCTATCTTTAGGAATTAAACTTAATGATAGCCTACGGTTAAAGGAGGCAATTCGCTATACTTTAAGTACGGTTTGTTATCAGCAGGGCTATACGTTTTTAAATCAAAACCAATTATTGAATTCTAGTTATATTCTTTTAAATTCAAGCCCAGAAATTAAAAGATCAGAACTGGAAGAGGCTTTGGAAATCTTAGTCCAGTCCTCTTTCATTATTCAGGAAGAGGATCGTTATTTTGATGTTGCTTTATATAAAAGTGAAGTACAGTGTGCAGAACGAATATTAAAATTAAAGGAACGAAAAATTCCTCAATTTTCAAAGCAAAAAATTGTTGAAGCAATAAAGCAAGTTGAAAAAGACATACATATAAAATATACAGAGAATCAAAAAGAAGCCATTGAAAAAGCCCTAGCCAATAAATTAACCATTATTACAGGAGGACCAGGAACTGGAAAATCAACAATTCTTCAAGGAATTATTCGGAGTTATGCTCTCTTACATGATCTTGTATTCCCTTGTGATGATCTTGATTTAAAAATTTATATGATGGCTCCTACAGGACGAGCAGCAAAGCGAATGATGGAGGTAACAAATTTTAAAGCTACTACAATCCACAAAGCATTACATTATAATTATGAGGGAGGCTTTGGAGCAACAGAAGATAGTCCTCTATCCTGTTCTTTGGCAATTATTGATGAAGCCTCAATGATTGATATTAATTTAGCAGCAAGTTTATTTAAGGCACTTCCTTTAAATTGTCAAGTGATATTGGTAGGAGATGAGAACCAACTTCCTTCTGTAGGACCTGGAAATGTGTTTCATGATTGTATTGCTTCTAATCTATTTGAAACCGTTCGTCTATTTCAAGTTATGCGTCAGGCTGCCGATTCAAAAATTATTCAGCTTTCTAATATGGTTTTAGCAGGAGAACTAGATTATAGAATTTTTAGTACCAAGAAAGAGGTATATTTTTATCCTTGTGAGGCTAAAAATTTACAAGAACTTTTATTTCGGATTTTAGATTCGTACATAGCTTCAGGAAATGATATAAAAGAAGCAATGCAGATTTTGATTCCAATGTATGCAGGTGTAGCAGGAATAGATGCAGTAAACCAAGCCATTTCTAACCGATACAATTTGGAAAATGAAAAAATAGTTCGTGAAAATTTAATAATCAAAAAACTAGATAAGGTATTGCAGTTAAAAAATGATCCAATTCTTCAAGTGATGAATGGAGATATTGGAATTGTTAAAGGCATTACAAAAGAAGAAAATAAAGAAATCTTAGATATTGATTTTGAAGGTAAAATCATTCGTTATCCTGTAAAGGAAATTGAGAATTTAAGATTAGCTTATGCAATATCTATCCATAAATCTCAAGGTAGTGAATATGAAAATGTAATTCTACCAATCCTTCCGAGTTATCATATTATGTTAAAAAAGAAAATTATCTATACTGGTATTACTCGTGCAAAGAAAAAACTAATCATCATTGGAAGTCTAGATGCGTTAAACCAAGCCATTCAAACACTCGATCTTCCAAGACAAACGGGTCTTTTATTTCGTTTTAATCACTCAGAAAATAGTACAGAAAAAATTTCAGATCCTATGATTCCTTTTGAAACCTTTGGGGAATACGACATGGAAGGAATTACACCCTATTTTTTTATGGAATAAATTACCATTATAAAAAACCATCTAAAACTCAAACTAATACTGGGTGAAATGAATTGAAAAAATTAATGATGTTAGGCATTGGAATCATGATTGGTATGATGGTATCAGATAGTCAATGTTTAAAAAAACCAATGAAGCAAGTTTTAAAAAAAATCAATATAGAATAAAATAAAAATATTTGTAGATATCTTGACATATTTACAAATATTTTTTCTTTTTTGGAAATTATATTTGTTTTTTTGAAAAAAAGTTGCATAAAAATTTTTTATAGTATATAATGAAATAAATAAAAGCACCAGTAGTAAAGTGGGGGATTTAGGATGAAAAAGAAATTCTTTTGTATAAGTCTTATGATAATTATACTTTTTAATGGAGGAATGATTACTTCCTATGCAAATTTTCAAGAAGTTTTTCATCCCGGCAGCAATACTGAGCCTTTTTATTTGCTTGGAAGACAATGGGGACTTGAAAAAATTCAAATTGAAAGAGCATGGGAAATCACAGTTGGGAAAAAAGAAATAAAAGTTGGTGTAATAGATTCTGGAATTGATGTAACTCATGGTGATTTGAACAATTGTGTTGATAGAGAACTCAGTAAATCTTTTTTAGATGAAGATGAATATTTTGAAGGAAAAGATGGAAATGGAGATCCAGTTCCACGATATGATGATCCTCTATATGATATAAGTGGTCATGGGACACATGTTGCAGGAATAATAGCCGCTGATTCAAATAATAGTTATGGCATGGTTGGTGTAGCACCAAATATAACTTTAGTATCGTTAAGAGTGGCAAATATTAATGATCGCTTTGATCCGGATGATGTAAAAGAAGCAATTAATTATGCAGAAGAAGTGGGAATTGATATTTTGAACTACAGTGCTGGGGGTCAATATCATAAAGAAATAGATGAGGCTATAAAAAATTATTCGGGTTTATTTGTTTGTTCAGCAGGAAATAATGCTCAAAATAATGATCAAAAAGGACATTATCCTTCAAATCTTAAATTACCAAATTTAATATCTGTTGGGGCTACTGATGAAAATGATGATCTATGGAAAAGTAAAAAATTCTCTGGAGGTAGTAACTATGGAGCTAAGAATGTAGATTTGTTCGCTCCAGGGGCTGAAATAATAAGCACCTATCCTATTATGATATGTAATGGCACATATAGAACACCATTTTTAGATGAGTTTCACAATGATGATCATGTGGAAGAAGGTTTTCATACCGATTCTGGCACTTCTATGGCTACCCCCTATGTTACAGCTGTGGCGGCTTTGTTACTTTCTAGTGATTACTCTTATACTCCAGAAAACTTAAAACAAATCATAATGAATAGTGTAGATAAAATGGATAAATTAAAAAATTCTTGTGTATCAGGTGGTAGACTTAATGCAGCTAAGGCATTAGGAAATACAGCACATAAACATTATTTTAAATCTAGATATATTAATGAAAGGCAGCATCAAAATTTATGTTCATGTGGCTTATCCTCAGGTAATCCTGAAGGTCACTATGTATTAAGAACAGTTTATGAAAAAAATCCAATTTATGCAACATGTTTAGGATGCCATACAAAATTGGATTTTAGGAAGGATTTCGCAAGTGTTATCTTCAGTATAAGAAATTCTAAAAAAGTAACAACTAATGGAAGTTATATATTACCATCTGGAGTCGTAGTATTAGTTGAAGAAGATTTAGCATCGTATTTAGATGGTACGCTTATCTTTTATGATGAAAATATAATATATTAAAAATAGGGGGATAAGAAATGAAAAGAAAACTTTATGGATTTATAGTTATAGGGACTTTATTTTTACTAACGCTTATGACATCATGTAAAAATGATTACGCAAATGAAATGTTTGAAATATATCAACAAAGTTCAGATAAAATGATTTCAACTAATGCAGATGTCATTCCATTAGGGCAATATAAAAAATGTGATGTAGCTTGTTTTCATGAAAAACACGAAGGATATAATAAACTAGGAATCTCATATGTGTGTTATGTTGGGGAATATTGTTTTGGCATTCCATGTATAGCGACTTGGATAGTAGCTTATAATCGTAAAACGAAAGAGTTAGTACATATATCTGATGCTTATGACTTAGGCTGGATAAGTAATGATGACCTCTTACATATCATTTATGAATTTGATCAGGCAAGTGAACAATTGACGAATGAGAATTGGCAAAAAAGTGAAAATTTTGTGTGGGATTTAGAATATTATCGAAAAGATAAAAATTAAATTATTTATCAAATAAAAAAAGTGGGGGTATAAAATGAAAAGAAAACTATATAGATTCATAGTTATAGGGACTTTGTTATTACTAACGCTTATGACATCATGTAAAAATGACTACGCAAATGAAATGTTTGAAATATATCAAACAAAAGATTTTGAAAGAATAATTTTAAGGGATGCAGATATCATTCCATTAGGGCAATATAAGAAATGTGATGTAGCTTGTTTTCATGCTAGACATGGAAATTCTAGTCAACTTGATGTTCTGTATGGTTTTTATATTAAACCTTATATAGTAAGGAAACCATGTTTGCAAACTGTCATTATGGTATATAATCGTTCTACAAAAAAATTGGATTATATAGAAAATGCATATGAAGCTGGTTGGATAAGTGATGATGATTTATTACATATCATCTATAAATTTGATCAGGCAAGTGAACAATTATCAGATCATGATTGGCATAAGAGTGAAAATTTTGTGTGGGATTTAGAATATTATCGAAAAGATAAAAATTAAATAATTTATCAAATAAAAAAAGTGGGGGTATAAAATGAAAAGAAAACTATATAGATTCATAGTTATAGGGACTTTGTTATTACTAACGCTTATGACATCATGTAAAAATGACTACGCAAATGAAATGTTTGAAATATATCAAACAAAAGATTTTGAAAGAATAATTTTAAGGGATGCAGATATCATTCCATTAGGGCAATATAAGAAATGTGATGTAGCTTGTTTTCATGCTAGACATGGAAATTCTAGTCAACTTGATGTTCTGTATGGTTTTTATATTAAACCTTATATAGTAAGGAAACCATGTTTGCAAACTGTCATTATGGTATATAATCGTTCTACAAAAAAATTGGATTATATAGAAAATGCATATGAAGCTGGTTGGATAAGTGATGATGATTTATTACATATTATTTATGAATTTGATCGGGCAAGTGAACAATTTTCATATCATGATTGGCAAAAAAGTGAAAATTTTGTGTGGGATCTAGAATATTATCGAAAAGATAAGTAAAGAAACCATCTTCTTATTTTAATCAAAGAAGATGGTTTCTTTTTTTAAGTCTTTTATTAAGTTTAAATCAATTTCTAATAGTTCAGCAATTCTTTTAATTATAAAAAAATTTAAATTTTGTTGATGATTCTCTATTTTGCAATAAGTTGATTTAGATAATGGAATTTGTTTTGCAAAATCCTTTTGAGATAAAAATTGATGTTCTCTTTTCTTTTTTACTAATTCAATAAAGTCATATTGATTCATTTTTTTCACCTATTTCAAATTATAGCACATTTAACGAAAAAAAGTCTTCTTTTTCTTTTAATTTCTTGATAACAATGCTATTTTTTGGTAAAATATTATTTGCTATGATTTTTTTAAAAGAAAAAGAGGAGGTTGAATTTTATGAAAAAAATGACTTCAAGCCAAATTAGACAAATGTGGTTAGATTTTTATCGTTCTAAAGGGCATAAGGTAGAACCTTCCGCCTCATTAGTTCCACATAATGATCCAACACTATTATGGACAAACGCAGGGGTAACACCTCTTAAAAAATATTTTGATGGCAGTATGGTTCCAGAAAATCCTAGAATCACAAATGCTCAAAAATGTATTCGTACGAATGATATTGAAAATGTAGGAGATTCTTATCATCATACTTTTTTTGAAATGTTAGGTAATTTTTCTATTGGCGATTACTTTAAAAAAGAAGCAATTGCTTATGCATATGAACTATTATTTAGTAAAGAATGGTTTGATTTTGACCCAAATAAAATTTACATTACATATTATCCAGAAGATATTGAAGCAAAAGAAGAATGGTTAAAACAGGGAATTAAAGAGGAACATTTAATTCCTTTAGCTGGCAACTTCTGGGAAATTGGAGAAGGACCTTGTGGGCCAGATACAGAAATGTTTTTTGATCGAGGAGAAAAATATAATCCAATGGGCAAAGAATTGATTGCTGAAGATATGGATAATGATCGGTTTATTGAAATTGGAAATATTGTATTTTCTCAGTTTAGCTCAAAAGAGGGTGTCGATCGCAAGGACTATAAAGAACTTCCATCTAAGAATATAGATACAGGATGGGGATTAGAGCGTTTATGTTTAGTAATGCAAGAAGCAGATACAAATTATGAAACGGATTTGTTTTTGCCTATTATACATAAAACTGAAACCATTTGTGGAAAAACATATACAAATGAATGTGCTTTTCGAGTAATTGCAGATCATGTACGAACCATTACGTTTGCTGTAGCAGATGGGGCTACGCTTTCAAATGAAGGTAGAGGATATGTGCTAAGACGACTTCTTAGAAGAGCTTCAAAATATGCAAAAACTTTAGGAATTGAAAAGCCATTTATGGCAGAATTAGTTGATGTAGTTATTTCAATAATGGATCCTTATTACCCTTATTTAAAGGAAAAAGCAGACATTATTAAAAAAATCATCACAGCTGAAGAAGAAAAGTTTTTACTTACTTTAGCATCTGGTGAAAAAAGATTTGCAAGCATAGCCAAAAATTCAAAGGAAATGATTTCTGCTGAAGATGCATTCACATTATACGATACTTTTGGATTCCCATTAGAACTAACGATTGAATATGCAAATGAAGCGAATTTAAAAGTGGATGAGGAAGGATTTAAAGCATATCTAAAAGAGCAGAAAGAGCGAGCTAGAAATGCGAGAAAAGAAGAAGAATCCATGTCAGGTCAAAATGAGGAATTCCTTTCCTTTAAATTGGAATCTAAATTTTCTGGTTATCATTGTACCAACCAAAAATCAAAGGTAATTGCCGTTTTTGGTAATGGGGTTGTATTAGATGAAACTCCTTTTTATGCATTTTCAGGTGGTCAACTTTGCGATAAAGGTACACTAGATCAAATTGAAGTTGTAGATGTAATCAAAATGCCAAATGGCCAGCATTTACATCTATTAAAGGAAAATCCATTCCATGTTGGCGATTTAGTTTTTGCTGTTGTAGATAAAGAAAACCGGAATTTAACTCGTAAAAATCATTCAGCTGCTCACTTATTGCAAGCAGCATTACAAAAAGTATTGGGGAACCATGTCCATCAGCAAGGCTCTTTAGTTTGTCAAAATTATTGTCGATTTGATTTCAATAATTATTCTAATTTAACGGATGATCAAATTTTAGAAGTAGAAAAAATAGTAAATACTTATATAAAAGAAGCTCATCAAGTTCAAACGCTTCAATTACCTATTGAGGAAGCAAAAAAATTAGGAGCAATGGCATTATTTGGAGAAAAATATGGTTCAGTGGTTCGCGTGGTAGATATGGGCATATCTAAAGAATTTTGTGCGGGAACTCATGTGGATAATACGTGTGAAGTAGAAAACTTTGCGATTACATCCTTAGAATCCATTGGTAGTGGTATTTTCCGTATTCTTGCGGTGACCTCTAATAATGCAATGCAATTGGTTAAAGAATCTACAAGTAATTTAAAAAATTCAATTGATTCAACGATTCATAAAGCAATGGAGCTTGTCACATCTGCTCAAAAGGAAGGCATTCAAATTGCCTATGAATATACATTTATAGAGCCTCAAGCATTTGGATATTCTTATATTATGGAATTAAGAAAAGAACAAATGAAAGCTCAAACGGCTTTAAAGAATTTAGAAAAAAATCTTACAAGTAAAAAAAGTCAAGGAGCATTATCCAATTTAAATCGCTTTGATGATCTTATTGAAAACAATCAGCTATTTACTATTGTCAATATCGTTGATACGAATTTATTAAAAGATCTTGCGGTAGCCTTACGGAATAATAAAGGGTTAGATGTTGTTTTCTTGGCAAGTGTAAATCAAGAGAAAGTGACCTTTGTTTGTGCTTCTAAAACAGTGGATGCAGGAATGCTTGTCAAGGAAGCATCTAAACTTTGCCAAGGCGGTGGCGGAGGTAAGAAGGATTTGGCTCAAGCTGGTGGAAGAGATATCTCTAAGGTAGATGAAGCACTTGCTTTAGCAAAGGAACTTTGTCGATGAAATATCTTGGATTAGATTTAGGAAGTAAAACATTAGGAATTGCTATCTCTGATGAGCTTGGATTTTTAGCTCGTGCAGTAGAAACCTACCGCTTTGAAGAAAATGATTATGCTAGTGCAATTGCATATACCATCAAATTTTGTGAAAAAGAAAAAATTACAGCCATAGTTTTGGGACTTCCTAAGCATATGAATGGCGATCAAGGAATTCGTGCTCAAATTTCCTATGATTTTAAAAAAGAAATTGAAACAAAAACGAATATTAAGGTTTACTTAGAAGATGAACGACTCACAACGAAAATCGTAGATAAAACAATGATTTATGGAAATGTGAGAAGAAAAGAACGGAAACAAAAAAAAGATGAAATGGCTGCTGTTGTCATTTTACAAAGTTTTTTAGATAAAATGAAATTTTAAGGAGAATATTTATGGAAGATAGAACGATAACATTAACAACAGAAACTGGAGAAGAAATTATTTGCGATATTCTTTTCACCTATCATTCAGATGAATATAATAAAGATTATGTTGTCTTTGTTCCTAAAGGATCAAATGAGGCTTCTGCCGCAAGCTATATTGAAACAGGAGATGGAGCAGGTACCTTAGAGAAGATTGAAGCTGAGGAGGAGTGGGATATGCTAGAAGATTTGTTAGATGACTATTTTAATCAGCAACAGGCCGAAGGTGGATGTCAAGGCTCTTGTGGAGATTGCAGTGGATGCTCAAAAGAAGAATGTGATTGTGATGGATCTTGCACTGAATAAAGATTTGAATTTGTCTTTTGATGAGATTGAACTTCAAATGCGTGCCTATGCCCAAGAGTATAAAGTTCCGATTATTCAAGATGCAGGTTTAGCCTTCTTAGAAATGATTCTACGGTTATATCAGCCTCATACTATTTTGGAAATAGGTACGGCAATTGGCTATTCAGCAATTCGGATGGCTCATACGATTCCTGCTTCCATTGTAACAATCGAACGGAATGAGGAAATGGTAGAACAGGCTTTAAAAAATATTCATTTGGCGAAATTGGACAATCGTATAAAGCTTATTTTTAAAGATGCATTAGAGTGCTTTGATGATTTGAAAAATCAGAAATTTGATTTGATTTTTATTGATGCTGCAAAGGCCCAGTATTTAAATTTTTTTGAATTATTTACGCCTTTATTAACTGAACATGGTGTTGTTGTATGTGATAACATGTCCTTTCATGGTTTGGTTTTGGATCCAGAATGTTATTCTAAACAATCTCGCTCTGTTCGAGGGCTAATCCGTAAATTAAATCATTTTAAAGAAAATTTATTGCAAAATTCAAAATTTGATACATCTATTTTCAATATCGGTGATGGAATGGCTGTATCCGTAAGGAAGGGATAATATGCGTATTGTTGGACGAATCCAAAGCTTAAATCTTTCAAAAAGAACCATTCAAATTAAAAATTATAATCGGGTATTATATTTTTATTTTTTACATAGCCAGTTTTCTTTGTTTAAACGTTATTTCTATGTGGGTACATATATTGATATGGTATATGATGAGGAACAGCTTTATAACCGGCAAGGAATACAGATGTATTTAGTTGATTATGTAAATCGCATTTATCGAACCTCAACATATGATCATCAGTATTATTATGATAAAATGCAGTTGAATAGTAGCTTGGCTACTTTCCTAAATCATTTAGGGAATTTAATGTTTTTAGATTTAGAAATGACTATGCCTTCGGTGAATAATCATAAAAGTCATTATATTGCTGAAGTGATTCAAGTAGGATATCTTCTAGCAAATGGTAGAGGAGAAGAAATCCTAAGGTATTCAAAATACATATCTCCCAAAAGAAATCCTATCTTATCTCAACGAGTTTTAGATTTTTTAAGTTTAGATAGTGAAACCTTTACGAAACAGGCGATTCCATATATTGAATTTTATGATGAATTTAAAGAGGATATCGAGCAATATCGTCCTGCTGTAATTGTTTATGGGAAATATGATCGAATCGCATTAGAAAATTCCTATCAGATTCAACATGTACCATCCCTAAAAAATCAAATGCGGTTTATTAATTTATGTCAATTAATCAAAACATATTATGATTTGAGAAATGATCCAGGTTTATTTAAGATGTATCAAATTTATTATAAAAATCAAGATTTACAAATTCATGATGCATTAAATGATGCCTTTGTAACTAAAATGGTATTTGAGGCATTTGTTAGAGAAGTTAATCATGAAACACATTTTTATGAGGAAATTCATAAAGAATTCAGCATAAAATGATAAAAAAGGTTTAGGAATAGCTAAGCCTTTTTTTATTGTTTAAAAAATAAATGAATGGTTTTGTACTATTTATGTTTGAGTGATCTTATGATGTAATGGTGATAAAATGCGAATTGGAATAATTGATAGTGGTAGGGGAGGATTAGCAGTATCAAAGCAAATTGAAACTCCTTTAGATCAGTACATATTGTTATTAGATCGTGCTTTTTTTCCATATGGAGAAAAAACCAAAGAATTTTTATTAAAAAGAGCATATTATCTTGTTGACATTCTACTTCATCAACATGTGGACATTATCATTCTTGCTTGTAATACCCTATCTATTGTGGCTTTACCTTTTTTAAGGCATTGCTTTTCTATTCCAATTTTAGGTGTCTTTGATTTCTTTATTCCTTACTTAAAAGAAGAAAACATTATAATAGGTTCTAAGCATACCATCCAATATGTAAAAGAGAATTATACTATAGACTGTATTGATGGAACAGATTTAATTCAAGCAATAGAACAAAATGAAGATATTCAAAAACAAATCCCAAAAATAGATTCCCATAACAAAAAAATGCTTCTATTGGCTTGTACCCATTTTTTATCTATAGACCCATCTTTATTTCCGATTCCGACCATAAATCAAATTGATTTTTTAAAAGAAGAAATAAAAAAAGCTAGGAGTAATCCTAGCAAGTAGAAGAATCTACCAACATAAAAACAGGAATAATAATCGGTTTACGATCTGTTTTTGTGATGATAATTTGAGATAAATGATCGGTTAATGCAGATTTTAAATAATTGATATTGAGTGCCTTTATTTTCTTCAGCTCTGTATTTAAAAACTGCATTGCAGAATTGACAATGGATTTGGTTAATTCCTCACTATCCTTCATATAAATGAATCCTCTTGATACAACTTGAGGTTCAAAAGGAATCGTTTTTGTTTTGGTATCTAAAGTGATTACCAATGAGAACATTCCATCTTCGGATAAATATTTTCTTTCCCGTATAATATTTGATGAAATATCTCCAATGCCAGAACCATCAATATATACTTCTCCAGAAGGAACATGTCCTGCCAAACGAGCCCCTGTTTCATTAAAGGCTAATACATCCCCATTTTCTAATATAAATACATTTTCAGGTTTAACTCCACATTCTATTGCAGTGTTTCCATGAACCCTTTGCATCCGGTATTCTCCGTGAATTGGTAGAAAATATTTTGGTTTTATAAGCGTAAGAAGGAGTTTTTGTTCTCCAGAGGAGGCGTGGCCTGAGGTATGGGTATCTGTAATAGGAGAATGAGTGATGACATTTGCTCCTTTTTTAAATAACTGATTAATCGTACGATTTACACCTTCTTGGTTACCAGGAATTGGACTAGAAGAGAAGATAATCGTATCGCCAGGAATTAATTTGATTGTTTTATGGGATCCGTTCGCAACCCTTGATAGAGCGGCTAAAGGTTCTCCTTGGGAACCTGTACATAAGAAGCATAGTTCGTTTGGTTTATATTTATTGATCTCGCCTGCTTCAATAATTGTACCTTTCGGTGGCTTAATATATCCAATTTGTTGACCCACTTCAATTGCTTTTTCCATAGAGCGTCCAAATATGGCAATATGTCGATTTGCTTCCACACATGCTTCAACAATTTGTTCAATTCTAAATATATTTGATGCGAAGGTTGCTACAATAATTCGTTCCTCAATTTTAGAAAACAATTCTTTAATAGAAGCCCCTATTTTCTTTTCGGATTCTGTGAATCCTTCTCTTAAAGAGTTGGTAGAATCAGCAAGTAAACAAAGGACACCTTTTTGACCAAGAGAAGCCAGCTTTTCATATTCTGCTTGAGGTCCAACAGGAGTAAAGTCTATTTTAAAATCTCCTGTATGCATAATGACACCTAGATTGGTTGTAAATACAATCGCATATGCATCTGGAATTGAATGGTTGAGTCGAATAAAAGAAACCTCTACACCTTTAAATGTATATTTGAAATGGGATTTAAACTCTACAATTTGTGTCTTTGATAAAAGGTCAGGATATTCTTCTAATTTATTTTCAATTAAATCAACAGCGACCCCAGCCGCATATATTTTAGGGATGGCTACTTTTTTTAATAGGAATGGAATGCCTCCAATATGATCTTCATGACCATGGGTTATAAAAAGCCCTACAATTTTTTGTTGATTTTGTTCTAAGTAGGTATAATCGGGAATGACATAATCAACTCCGAGTAAATGCTCATCAGGAAAAAGAATACCTGAGTCGATGATAAAGATCTGACCTAAATATTCAATACAATACATATTTTTTCCTACTTCGCCCAGTCCGCCTAAGGCGAAAATACCCAACTCATTTTTGGTAAACACCTTGTTCATAGTTTTCCTCCATCGTTATAAATCTCTATTTCTTATTTTACTATATATTTAAAAAAAATTAAAGAAAAAGTGCGAAAAAGTTTTAAGAAAATGCTTTTATTGGAATAGATTTTATATATATAGTATGTTATAATTTGTAGTGTTTTATGAAAAAGGATGTGTAAACGGGATTATGAAAGCAAGTAAAATGTTAATTTCAACTTTAAAAGAAGCTCCACAAGAGGCAAAAATTGATTCCCATATCTTATTATTGCGTGCAGGACTTGTGAAAAATCAAGTTGCGGGAGTTTATCAATTTTTACCATTAGGTGTAAGAGTACTTCAAAAAGTAGAGAATATAATTAAAGAGGAAATGGATAGAGCTGGTTCATTAGAAATTTTATGTTCAGCTTTACAGCCTAAGGAATTGTGGACGGAATCTGGTAGATGGAATAAATATGGTCCAGAACTCATGCGATTTAAAGATCGTCATGAACGGGAATTTTGTTTAGGACCTACACATGAAGAAATTTTTACGGATTTGGTAAGAAATTTAGTTAAATCAAGTAAAAGTCTACCTTTAAATTTATATCAGATACAAACAAAATATCGCGATGAACTTCGCCCTCGCTTTGGTTTAATGAGAAGTAGAGAATTTATAATGAAAGATGCTTATTCCTTTGATAAGGATGAAGCAGGCTTAGATCAATCTTATCAATTGATGTATGATACTTATACAAAAATATTTACTAGATTAGGTCTTCATTTTCAAACTGTTTTAGCAGATACAGGAAATATCGGTGGAAATGGTTCTCATCAGTTTATGGCACTTTCAGATATTGGTGAATCAGAAATTGTATATTGTGATGATTGTAAATATGCTGCAGATGTTGAAAAGGCGACCGATCAACTCATCGCAACACCTAAAGAAAAAGAATTACCATTGGAAAAAGTAGAAACTCCTCATAAAAGAACGATTGAAGAAATTACACAATTTTTAGGAGTAGATTCTAAGAAAACAGCCAAAACGTTAATCTATCATGATTATATGAATCAAAAACTTGTTGCGGTTATGGTACGAGGAGATCGTGAAGTCAATGAAATTAAATTGGTGAATGCCTTAAATTCAAATGAAAACTATTTAGAACTTGCTACAGATGAAGAAATTAGAAGTATTGGATCTTATCATGGCTTTGTTGGTCCAGTTGGCAGCAAAGTAGATGTGTATGTCGATGTAGAAGTTGCTCAAATGTCAAATTTTATTGTAGGAGCGAATGAACTTAACTATCATTTGAAAAATGTGAATTATGGTAGAGATTTTACAGGCATAGTAACTGATTTGAAAAAAGTTCAAGCTGGGGATTTATGTCCTGTTTGTGGACGTCCTTTAAAGCAGGAACGAGGAATTGAAGTTGGACAGATTTTTAAACTTCAAACGAAATATAGTTCAGCAATGAATTGTGTATATACGAATGAGGAAGGAAAAAATGTTCCTATGGTTATGGGATGTTATGGAATTGGTGTTTCTAGAACGATTCAATCCATAGTAGAACAATATCATGATGATGCAGGAATTTGTTGGCCAATTCTTGTTGCTCCATACCATGTAGTTATTGTACCTATTCATTATGCAGATGAAGATCAAAGAAATCTTGCAGATCAAATTTATGAAACATTAAATGCTCAATCTGTAGAAGTAATTTTAGATGATCGCGATGCAAAGCCAGGATTCAAATTTAAGGATTGGGAGCTAATCGGAATTCCTTTTATGATTGTTTGTGGAAAAAGAAGTGCTGAAAATATTGTGGAATTTAAAGTACGATCCACCTTAGAAAAAAAGGAAATTACTTCTGATATAGCGATTCAAACTGTGTTGGATGCTATTAAAAATTTATAAAGATATTCGCTTATAAACTTTCTTGTTTATAAGCGTTTTAATTTTTAAAAAGATTGGGGTACTATTTTTATGAGGTGATAAAATGGTATGCGTAAATTGTAATAAACAATTTTATGTTCAAAGAACATTTTTAACTTTATTTTCAGTAAAAAAATATTATATATGTGATTCTTGCCGAAAGGAATATCCCCTAAAGATGAGAATAGAGCATATTCCTTTAGAGATATACGAAGCAGAGGTTATTTCGTTATTTTCTAGCAAATATAGGTTAAATTTTAATGCATATATTCTAGAAATTGAAAAAATTGTTTCGTATTTTGTAACGCATCATCCTCTTCATTTTCTTTTATTTTTGGATTTCGCTTTCTTTTCTGATTTATGGCTTGAACAATTAAATTTTATTGCTGAGGCAGAACAAAAATCTTTATTGATTATTTGTTTGCAAATGAGAAATTAGTCGATATTTTGGGTACTAATTTTATTGCAAATGATAAAGAAAACGCGGTATGATTATATTGCTGCAAGGGAGGTATTGAGTATGTTAGTAGGTAAAGTAAAATGGTTCAACAATGAGAAGGGCTACGGATTCATTATCAAAGAAAATTATGATGACATTTTTGTTCATTATAGTAGTATCCTAGATGATGGATTTAAGACTTTGAATGAAGGACAGCTTGTTGAATTTGACCTCGTAGTTGGGGAAAAAGGTCTGCAAGCACAAAATGTGTATAAGTTGTAACGGTTTATTGAAAACGCTTTTAACTTATGCTATAATATAGGTAAAGAAAAGGAGTGATATTATGAAGGTAGAAGTTGTTGGAAAGAATGGTTTTACACCATCTGATGCAAACAAGGAGTATGCCGTAAAAAAACTAACAAAACTAGAAGGACTGATTGCAGATTATGAAAATGTTTCTGCTCGAGTTGTATGTAAGGTTTATAAGGCATTTCATAAGGTTGAAGTAACAATTCCAACCAAAAATATCATACTTCGTGCTGAAGTTGAAGAAACAGATATCTATGCTGCAATTGATGGAGCGATTGATAAGTTGATGAAACAGGTAAGACGCTATAATGATCGTACGAAGGATAAATTAGGGAAAAAAGGGATTCGTTCTGTTGAAATGGGGGTTCCCCCTAAGGATGAAAGAATCGTTCGTGATAAGAATGTAGATCTTGAACCTATGACAAGAGATGAAGCAATCGATCAAATGGAATTGCTTGGGCATGATTTCTTTATTTACCTAGATAAAGAAACGAGAAAAACAAATGTTATCTATGTTAGAAATGATGGAGATTATGCTGTTATTGAAACAACAACAAAATAAAGTTTTTCTGAAATGGGGTTTTTCCCCATTTTCTTTTTTAGTTTTGGGTTAAAACTTGAAAAAACTAAAGTTTTATAGTATTATAAAAGATAGCGTAATATTATAGGAAGGAAAGAGATTTTCTCTTTAGGGATTATATATGGGATTAAAGAAATTATTTGATTCTGGTTATAAAGAAATGAAACGATGTGAAAAATTAGCATATAAGATTGAAGCATTAGAACCAGAAATAGAAAAATTAACCGATGAAGAATTGAAAAATAAAACAAATGAATTCAGACAACTACTAAAAGAGGGGAAAACCTTAGATGATATTTTAATTGAAGCATATGCTGTTGCAAGAGAAGCAGCATTCCGGGTTACAGGAATGAAACCTTTCCATGTCCAATTGATTGGAGCTTGTGCGATTCATGGAGGAAATATTGCTGAAATGAAAACAGGTGAAGGTAAAACCTTAACCGCTGTAATGCCTGCTTATTTAAATGCTTTAGGAGGAGAAGGCGTTCATATTGTCACAGTCAATGAATACCTAGCTCGTCGTGAAGTAGAAGGAGAAATTGGAGAGATCTACCGTTTTTTAGGCTTAACTGTAGGACTAAATGTACGGGAACTTTCCTCTGCTGAAAAAAGAGAAGCATATTCTTGCGATATTTTATATTCAACGAATAGTGAACTTGGATTTGATTATTTAAGAGATAATATGGTTCATAATGAATCTCAAATCACTCAATGTAAAGGATTAAATTATGCAATTATTGATGAGGTTGACTCTATTTTAATTGATGAGGCAAGAACTCCATTAATTATTTCAGGGGCACCTAAAAATAATTCTTCTTTATATTTAAGAGCTGATACTTTTGCAAAACGGTTAGCAGAAGAGGATTAT
Organism: uncultured Anaeroplasmataceae bacterium; assembly: GCA_910584005.1. Lineage (GTDB taxonomy): Bacteria > Bacillota_I > Bacilli_A > Acholeplasmatales > Anaeroplasmataceae > Pelethenecus. The sequence continues at coordinate 50,485 of CAJTXR010000005.1, forward strand.
GAAATTGAAATTGAAACACGACATGTTCAATTAACTCCATCTGGTATGGCAAAGGCAGAGCAAGTATTTAATGTACCAAATATTTATGACTTACAATATGTTGAATTAGTTCATGCAATTAATAATGCATTAAAGGCGAACTTTATTTTTGCAAACGGAAAAGAATATGTAGTTCAGGATGGAGAAGTTTTAATCGTAGATAGCTTTACAGGTCGTATATTAAAGGGTCGTCAGTACTCTGAGGGATTGCATCAAGCAATTGAGGCAAAAGAAAATGTGGAGATCAAAAAAGAAACTCAAACAGTAGCAACCATTACTTACCAGAATTTCTTTAGAATGTATAATAAATTATCTGGTATGACAGGTACCGCAAAAACAGAGGAAGAAGAATTTAGAAATATTTATAACATGTATGTTGTTGAGGTACCTACGAATCGTCCTGTAGTTCGTCAAGATTTACCAGATTTAATATTTGTTACGCAAAAAGCCAAATTTGCAGCTTTAGTTGAAGAGGTTAAGCATAGATATTCCATTGGACAACCTGTTCTTGTAGGTACAGCAAATGTGGAAACTTCAGAACTAGTTTCTCATATGTTAACTCGTGCAGGGGTTCCACATGAAGTATTAAATGCTAAAAATAATGAACGTGAAGCTGAAATTGTTGCTAAGGCAGGTCAATTAAAAAGTGTCACCATTTCGACAAATATGGCTGGACGTGGTACCGATATTAAACTAGGAGAAGGTGTTGTTGAGCTTGGTGGTTTAGTTGTTTTAGGAACTGAACGTCATGAATCTCGTCGTATTGATAATCAGCTTCGAGGTCGTTCTGGACGGCAAGGGGATCCTGGATTCTCTCAATTTTACATATCTACAGAAGATGATTTAATTCAACGCTTTGGTGGAGATACATTTAAAAATCGGTTAGCTATGATTATTAATTTAATGAATAAAGATACAGGAAATATGGATGCTCCTATGACTTCTCGAATGATTTCAAGAGCAGTTACTAGTGCTCAAACTCGTGTTGAAGGAAACAACTTTGATTCTCGTAAAAATGTTTTAAAATATGATGATGTTATTCGTCGTCAAAGAGAGATTTTTTATGAACAAAGAATGCAAGTGGTTAAAGTAGAAAAACTTGAAGAGCTTGTTCGTGGAATGATGCATAGAGCTGTTGAAGATGCTTGTTATAGTCATATGCGTCAAATTACTTCTAAAAAGTTTGAGATTGATGATGATGCAATTGCCCAAAGTTTTAATGGTCCAATTCTTCCTCCAAATTCAATTGATGTTTCTGTTTTAAAAACATTAGATGATGAAGGAATTGTAGAATATATTGCCAATAAATCTTATGAATTCATTGAAAATAATAAAAAAGCGGCAGCAGAAGCGAAAGAAAAATATAGTTTAGATTTACCTGATAATTTGTTTGATATTTATTTAAAGGATATCCTATTGAGAGTTTTAGATCAATACTGGATGAAGCATATTGATGATATGCAAGGATTGCGACAGGGCGTGGTATTACAATCCTATGCTCAAACCAATCCTCTAGAAATTTATCAACAAGAAGGATATGCAAGATTTGAACGCTTGAATCAAAATATTAATCGTGAAATTTTAAAGTATGTTACGCATACTCGTTTACAGTTTAATATTCCTAAGGAAGAAGTTGATCCAATGAAGGGATTAACAACCAATGATGTAAAAAATGAGCCAGTGAAGAAAAAACCTGTAGAGAAGAAAGAACATATTGGTCCAAATGATCCATGTCCTTGTGGCAGTGGTAAAAAATATAAATATTGTCATGGCTTGAAATAATGAGATGAAAAGAACTGAATTTTTTAATTCAATTCTTTTTTTCTTAAAAAACAAAGGAGAAACTTATGGATTTACATAAATTTTATATTCAAGAAGGAGAACAACCTTTAGATACTTTAAAGGATACTTGTGGTTTTGCAGGAATTTTTAAACAAATTGGTGTTATTGGTGATTCATTATCTGCAGGAGAATTTGAATCACGAAATGAGAACGATGAAATTGCGTATCATGACTATTATGAATATTCATGGCCAGCAATTTTAGAAAGAATTACAGGAACAAAATATAATAATTATTCTCGGGGAGGAATGACAGCAAAGGAATATATTGATAGTTGGGCAGATCAAAATCAATTTTGGCAATGGAATCAAGCTTATATCATTGCACTTGGGAATAATGATACATTTGTTTGTCATCATCCGTTAGGGAGTATTTCAGATATTCATCCTCATACTCCTAATGACAATGCCGATACTTTTTTTGGCAATATGGGAAGGATAATATCTAAAATCAAATCTATCGAAAAGGATGCCATTCTTTTTCTTGTATCTCCTCAGTTAAGAGGGGAACCATGTGATTCAATCATTCATCAAATTGCTAAAGGCTTAGAAGCGATTTGTAAAATGTTTTCTAATACCTACTTATTAAACATGACGCAGTATGGGCCAGTATATGACGAGAACATGCGATCTGCTTTTGGATTAGGCTTTCATCCTAATCCAATGGGATATTATTGTTATGCTTTAATGATTGGTAATTATATTGATTATATGATTCGTAAGCATTTAAAAGCATTTGCTGAACTTCCCTTTATCGGAACAAATTTAAAATATAGTAGGTGATATTATCTTTAAAATGTTTAAATTTACATATTTTTTCTTTCCTTTTTTTAAAATAAATGAAAGAATTATTTGATATTAAAATGACATCTAAATTGCATGATTTGTAGAAAATTGCAGATAATAAAATTGTTTTATGATAAGGCTTTCATTGACAAATTATGGAAATAATTTTATAATAGAAATATGGTAATTTCATTTTAATGAAATGAAAAGAAAGAGGTATTTTAAATTATGAAAAAATTTGATGTTTTAAGTAAAATTTCAGAAGTTGGAGTTGTTGCTGTAGTACGTGCAGAAAGCACAGAACAAGGATTAAAAATTTCTGAAGCATGTATTAAGGGAGGAGTAAACGCTATTGAAGTTACTTATACAGTACCTGGTGCAGGAGATATTATTTCTAATTTATCAAATGCATATGCAAAAGATCCAAATGTTCTTATTGGTGCTGGGACCGTATTAGACAGCGAAACTGCAAGAGCCGCAATTTTGAATGGTGCTAAGTTTATTGTTTCTCCTTGCTTTGATGAAGAAGTTGCAAAATTATGTAACAGATATCAAGTTCCATATGTACCAGGAACGCAAACAGTAAGAGAAGTGAAGATGGCTTTAGATGCAGGCTGTGATGTTATAAAATTATTCCCTGGCGATATTTTAGGACCTCGCTTTGTTAAAGATGTAAAAGGACCACTTCCTTATGCAAATTTAATGCCTTCTGGTGGAGTAGATGTAGATAACATTGCGGATTGGATTAAAGCTGGTGTTGTTGCCGTATCTGCTGGTTCTTCTATGACCGCAGGTGCTAAGAAGGGAGATTTTGCGGCTGTTACAGCAATGGCTGCTCGTTTTGTTGAAGAAGTTAAGAATGCTAGAGCAGCATTAAAGAAATAATTTATTAGGAGATCCGAGTATGGAAAAGATACTAACATTCGGTGAAATTATGCTTAGGCTTTCTACACCGGATTATTCGACAATCAATCAAACGCATTCCTTTATGGTAAATTATGGTGGTGGAGAGGCAAATGTGGCGGTTGCATTATCCCATATGGGACATCAAACGTATTTTATCTCTAAACTTCCACCCAACCAATTAGGAGATGGAGCAATTACTCATTTATTATCTCATGGAGTGAATACAAAATATGTAGTGCGTGGGTCTTCAACGATTGGTATTTACTTTTTAGAAACGGGGTTTGGCGGACGTCCTTCTAAAGTTATATATAACCGGAAGCATTCCGCAATTACTCGTATTCAAGAGGATGAATTTAACTGGGAAGAAATTTTTTCGGATGCAACTTGGTTTCATTTAAGTGGAATCACCCTTGCTTTAGGAGAAAGAGTTAGAAAGGTTGCTTTACGTGCATGTAAAGAAGCTAAAAAATACGGTGTCCATGTAAGTTTTGATTTTAATTATCGTTCTAAATTATGGACTGTAGAAGAGGCTCGACCTGTATACAAACAATTTATGAATTATGTCGATATCGTATTTGCTAGTTTTTATGATGCAAATACAATATTAGAGATTCCTTTAGATGAGGATTTTACAGGGACAACTTTATCTGAGAAAAGAAGAAATGTTTTTCCAAAAATGATAAAGAAATACAAATTAAAATATATTTTTGGAACAGATCGAGTTGTTTATTCAGCAACTGAAAATTCTTTGGCTGGATATTATTTTAAATTAAATGAAGATAAATTAAGCTGGGAATTAACTGAACCCATTCGATTTAATATTTATGATCGTATAGGTGGAGGAGATGCTTTTGCATCGGGAGTAATTCATGGTTTATTAAAAAATTTTGATGATCCTGCATATGCAGTTCGGTATGGATTAAATGCTTCAGTTTTAAAGCATACAATTTATGGAGATGCTTTAGTTTTACCTTGTGAAGATATTGAAACATTTATGGCAGCGAACGGAAGTGCAGAGGTTGTAAGGTAGGTTTATTATGATTGTTGGAAAATTAAGAGATCTTAAAAGATATAAGGGAATCAGTAAAAATATTGATACCGCAATTGATTATGTATTAAATCATGATTTAATGGCACTTCCTAAGGGAAAAACAGAAATTGATGGCAAAAATGTATATGTTAATCGGGATACTTATGTAGCAAGACCTTTAGAAGAATGCTTTTTTGAAAATCATGAGCACTATTTGGATTTACAAATTGTGCTCAAAGGAAAGGAATTATTCGGTTTTACGGATATTACCAATCCATCTCTTCAGGTAACAACACCTTATAATCCAGATAAGGATGTTACAAAATATAGTGCTGCAAAAGATACAGTTTATTTCACTTTATCCGAAGGCTTTGCGTTAGTGTTTAAAGAAGACATTCATTTAGCAAAGGGAAAAGTAGATGATGAACTTGTTGAAAAAGCAGTAATAAAAATTAAAGTAGAAGAATAAAAGGAGAAAAAGGAATTTATGGCAAAAGTTGTAACAATGGGCGAAATCATGTTGAGATTATCTCCAGCAGGAAATACTCGTTTCGTTCAAGCAGATTCATTTGATGTAATTTATGGAGGAGGAGAAGCAAACGTTGCTGTGTCTTGTGCTAATTATGGACATGATGCTTATTTCGTAACGAAGCTTCCTGAACATGAAATAGGGCAATCTGCAGTAAATGCATTGAGAAGATATGGAGTAAATACGAAGTTCATTGCTCGTGGTGGTGATCGTGTAGGTATTTATTATGCTGAAACAGGTGCTTCAATGCGTCCTTCTAAGGTTATTTATGACCGTGCAAATTCAGCTATCGCTGAGGCAAAACCTGAGGATTTTGATTTTGATGCAATTATGGAAGGAGCTGACTGGTTCCACTGGTCTGGAATTACGCCAGCAATTTCAAATAAGGCAGCAGAATTAACTCGTCTTGCTTGTGAAGCTGCTAAACGTCATGGTGTAACTGTTTCTGTAGATTTAAATTTCCGTAAAAAATTATGGACATCTAAAAAGGCAATTTCTGTTATGAAGCCTTTAATGCAATATGTTGATGTTTGTATTGGAAATGAAGAGGATGCTGAACTTTGTTTAGGATTTAAACCTGATGCAAATGTAGAAGCTGGTGAAACTGGTGCTGAAGGATATCATAAGATTTTTGAACAAATGGCAAAAGAATTTGGATTTAAGTATGTAATCTCTACATTACGTGAATCTTTCTCTGCAACCCATAATGGATGGAAAGCATTAATTTATAATGGAAAAGAATTCTATGAGTCAAAACGTTATGATATTAACCCAATTATTGATCGTATTGGTGGTGGAGATTCTTTCTCTGGTGGTATCATTCACGGTTTATTAACTAAGGAAACGCAAGGAGAAGCACTAGAATTTGCTGTTGCTGCCTCTGCATTAAAGCACACAATTAATGGTGACTTCAATTTAGTATCTGCTTCTGAAGTTGAATCTTTAGCAGGCGGAAATGCAAACGGACGTGTACAACGCTAATTGGATTTTTCATAAAGGTGCTACAAAATCGTAGCACCCTTATGTCATTAGGAGGATAGAATGAAAATCGGTGTAAGAGTTCATGACTTTGGAAAAAGTGATCCAAAAACTTTAGCAAAATCAGCAAAAAAAATTGGCTTTGATGGTGTACAGTTGGTTTTAAATAAGGCAATCGAAGGAGAAACAGGACTACCAGGAACGATAACAAAGGATAAAGCAATTTCGATTTATAATGCCTTTCATGAAGAAGGAATAGAAATCTTTATGATGGGGGCTTATTTTAATCCTGTTCATTCCAATAAAGAACTAGTAAAAACAAATATTGCTAAATTTAAAGAACATTTAAAATATTTGAATGATTTTCATGGTCATTATGTTGGTTCTGAAACAGGTTCCTTCAATGATGATAAATGGACATATCATCCACTAAATCGTACAGAGGAAGCCTTTCAAGAGGTTAAACGTATTTTTGGTGAGTTAGCAGCTTATGCGAAAGATGTTAATGCAAATATTGCATTAGAGGGTGCTTATGGGCATTGTATGTTTGAACCTAAGGCGTTAAAGCGATTGGTGGATGAAATTGATAATGGTCATGTATATTATACGGTTGACATTTATAATTATTTAGCATTTTGTAATTCTTCATCCTATAAGGAAATATTTGAAGAATGCCTTACGCTTTTTGAAGGAAAGATTGTAATCTTCCACTTAAAAGATTTTATTATTGAAAATGAAACAATAAAGCAATGTGCAATCGGTAAAGGAATAATCGATTACCCATGGCTGATAAAAAGAATTAAAGAAACAAATCCGAATGCATATTTGATTTTTGAAGGTTCTAAACCAGCAGATATGCAGGAAAGTTTTGATTATGTTAAAAAATTAGTAAATGAAGGAGCATAATATGAAATTACAAGTAAGATATGCAAATCATCCCGAAGATTCTATGTTTTATACAACAGAAGAATTAAGACGTCATTATTTAATGGAAAAAGTATTTGAAGAGGATGAAATTCTTTTGGTTTATTCTCATCAAGATCGTATTGTATCTGGAGGAGTTATGCCAGTTACAAAGGCATTACCACTTGAAACCTCTGATGAGCTACGGGCAGCATATTTTTTAGAAAGACGTGAGTTAGGTATCATCAATATCGGTGGTGCTGGTAAGGTTACCTTAGATGGCAAAGTATATAATGTTAAATCTAAGGATGGTATGTATGTAGGTATGGGAACAAAAGAGGTTGTTTTTGAATCTGTAGATTCTAAAAATCCAGCCAAATTTTATATTTCTTCTTGCCCAGCTCATACCACATATCCAACATATTATATTGATTTTGAAAAAGCCAATCATCGTCCATGCGGAGATGCAAAAACTTTGAATAAAAGAGTAATCAACCAGTACATTCATCCTGATGTATGTAAGAGCTGTCAATTAGCAATGGGAATGACTGAGCTAGCTGAAGGTTCTGGTTGGAATACGATGCCATCTCATACCCATGAAAGAAGAATGGAGGTCTATTTCTATTTCAATATACCTGCAGATAATGTTGTTTTTCATATGATGGGACAACCTCAAGAAACACGACATATTGTAATGCAAAATGAGCAATTGGTTATTTCACCAAGCTGGAGTATTCATTCTGGAATTGGAACCTCCAACTATGCTTTTATTTGGGCAATGTGTGGAGAAAACCAAGAATTTGATGATATGGATAATATTAAGACAACTGATTTAAAATAATAGATAAAGGAGAAATAAATATGAAAATGAATGATTTTAGATTAGATGGTAAGATTGCTTTAGTAACAGGAGCATCTTATGGAATAGGATTTGCGATTGCATCAGGACTTGCTGAAGCAGGAGCTAAAATTGTATTTAATGACATTAATCAAGATTTAGTTAATAAAGGGTTAGCTGCTTATAAGGAAGCAGGAATTACTGCTCATGGTTATGTTTGTGATGTTACAAATGAGGATCAAGTCAATGAAATGGTAGCTACCATTGAAAAGGAAGTAGGCGTAATTGATATACTTGTAAATAATGCAGGAATTATTAAGCGTATTCCTATGATTGAAATGACAGCTGCACAGTTCCGTCAAGTTATTGATATTGATTTAAATGGGCCATTTATTATGGCAAAAGCAGTTATTCCTTCAATGATTAAAAAGGGACATGGTAAGATCATTAACATTTGTTCTATGATGTCTGAATTAGGTCGTGAAACAGTATCTGCTTATGCAGCTGCTAAAGGTGGATTGAAAATGTTAACTCGTAACATTTGTTCTGAATATGGGGAGTACAATATTCAATGTAATGGTATTGGACCTGGGTATATCGCAACACCTCAAACCGCCCCTTTACGTGAAATTCAACCTGATGGTTCTCGCCATCCTTTTGATCAATTCATTATTGCAAAAACTCCAGCAGGACGTTGGTTAGAGGCAGAAGAATTAGCAGGTCCTGCTGTATTCTTAGCATCCGATGCTTCTAATGCTGTCAATGGTCATATTTTATATGTTGATGGTGGTATTTTAGCTTATATTGGAAAACAACCTAAGTAATTTAAAATTGTAGGGTTATGCTTCTTGCATAATCCTATTTTTTTCTTTTAATAGAAAATGGATTTGTTTTGTTATCTTATGAAGGTTATGATATAATTAAAAAAGAAATATCATGATAAAAAGGAGTAGGAATTATGAAAAAACAAGAATCAACTCCAACTTTATATGTTGTTGGAGATTCTACATTAGCTAGCTTTAATGATCCTTATTTTTACCCACGATTTGGCTATGGGACTCAACTTGTTAAATTTTTTAATGATAAAATAAAAATTCAAAATTTAGCATTATCAGGAAGAAGCTCTAAAAGCTATATACAAGAAGAAAACTATCAAAGATTAAAAGAAACTTTTCAAAAAGGAGATTATCTTTTAATTGGATTTGGTCATAATGATCAAAAAAGCGATGATAAGAATCGATTTACTGACGCAAGAACATCTTTTCAAGATCCAAATTCCTTTCAATTCTATCTTTATGAATATTATATAAAACTTGCTATTGAGAAGGGAGGAACACCCATACTTTGTACACCGATTGTGCGAGCGGATTTAAAGAATTGCTATACCAAAAATAGTGCTCATATTACTCCAACAGGAGATTATGCAGAAGCAATCTTAGCCTTAGGGAAAGAAAAGAAGGTTACTGTTTTAGATTTGAGAGCTTTAACCAAATTGAAATATGAACATATTGGATTTGAACAGGCTAAGTACTTTCATGCTGTTATTGCTGGGAAAAAAGATGAACAAAAGAAATTTATTCCTAATTTTCTTACCGTTGATTTGACTCATTTGAATGTGTATGGAGCTTGTTATGTTGCATATTTAGTTGCGACTCTTTTAAAGGACACGGATTGTCCTTTAAAAGAGTATTTACTCAAAGAGATTAAAGAACCTATGAAAGAAGACTGCTTACTTCCTAACCCTGAATATCAAATGAATGAATATAAGGTTCCAGTGTTAGATACATATCAACCTTCCTCTAATTTTACGACTATGGATAAAGAATGGTATGGAACTGCCTTTGGAGATTGCGGTGGAATTCCTTCTATAAATGAAAATGGATTTATAGCAAAAGAAGTAAAAAAAGGAATTTACCATGTTGGACAATATGGTTCCACTTTGAAAGGAAAAATCAGCTTTTCCTCAGATGGTTTAGCATTTATATTTAAGCAAATTGGTATTCACTATAATTTTAAAGCCTCTGTTAAAGCGACAATTTTAAAAACGGCTCATACAAAACAAGCAGGGTTTGGACTTATGCTACGAGATGATTGTTACATAAAACAAAAAACACCATCTGAACTTATAGCGAGTAATTCTTTATCTGCTGGGTTCTTATGTAAGGATTCAGCCATGGGAATTCTACTCAAAAAAGAAGGCACGGAAATTGAAACTCCTTACATAGTAGATGAATTTTATCAAGAAAATGAAGAATGCAGACTTGAGGTTATCCGACTTGGACAATCCATCACGGTAACTGTCTTTTACCAAAACCAAGAATATAGTAAAACTTATTTTGATTTTGATTTAATGGCAATGGATCAAAACTATATGTATTTAGGGATGTTTGCAACACGGGGAACATTAGTAGAGTTTTATGATGTGGAATTTGAGTATACAGGAACCTCTTTAGGAGCATAAAAAAAAGAACTTTGTTTTAAAGTTCTTTTTCTTTAAATAAAATCGAAGAATGAAACAATTCATTTAAAAATGAAGTTATATTTGTTTTAAATTCTTCAACATGACTCATTTTGTCCTTTTCAATCCAGTCAACAATCATTTTGTTGGCTCCTCCAATTAAAAAGGATAGAATGTGCTGTTTATTATATTTAAATTCTAATGAAAAATGTTCTTGAATCTCATCTAAAAATTTATAAGAAGTAGTTTCAATAATATAAGTTAAAATAGAATTCTCTTGGTTTTGAAATTTTTTAATTAAGGTTTTATTTTCATAAATCTCATCTACAACTAATGTAACAATAATTTGAAATATAGAGAGTAAAGCGTCATTAGAACTTAAATGAGAAAATGGAAGCATAGAAATTTTGTCTATGATTTTAAGTTTTATTTCTTCAACACAATCCTGAAACAATTCATATTTATCTTGATAGTGAGAATAAAAAGTTACACGATTCACTGAAGCCTTTTGACAAATTTTAGTGACATTGATTTTTTCAAAGGTTTCATATTCTAGAAGTTCTAAGAGTGCTTGTTTTAATTTTTTTCTTGTTTTGATTATTCTTATATCTTCTTTCAATTTTAACACCTACTCTTCGTGTATCTAAAAAATATTATACCATAGATAAAATTATATTGAATAGAAGAAATTTCAAAAAATTGAACTAGCTAGTAGAAAACCCTTTCATTTTTTTGTATAATAGATAATATAAGGAGAACTATGTGTATGAATTATTTAGAAAAAGCAGAAGTATGGAAAAAAAATAAAAATTTAGATCCATCCTTAAGAAAAGAATTAGAGGAAATGGATGATAAGGCTTTACAAGAAGCGTTCACTACGGATTTGGAATTTGGAACAGGAGGCTTACGAGGAATTTTAGGAGCTGGAACAAATCGGATGAATATCTACATTGTTTCCAAAGCGACCTTAGGATTTGGTAGATATTTATCTCAATTTAAAAAAGCCTTTAAAAGAGGTGTTGCAATTTCTCATGATAATCGGCACCAGTCTAAGGAGTTTGCAAGAATATCTGCAGAAGTATTATCTACTTTAGGGTTTAAAGTTTATTTATTTGAAGATTTAAGACCAACACCAGAATTATCTTATGCTGTTCGTTATTTTGGATGTGTTGGAGGAATTATGATTACAGCTTCTCATAATCCTAAGGAATATAACGGGTATAAGATTTATGATGAAAGTGGTTGTCAATTGGTTCCTAAGGATGCAGATCAAGTCATTGCTGAAATCAATAAAATCGAGGATTATTTCTCTATTGATCATTCTAAGCATCATAATAAAATTAAATACATCGGTTCAAAGGTGGATGCTGCATATATAAAAGAAGTAAAGAAAATTATTTTACGCCCTAATTTAAAAAAGAATTTTAAATTGGTGTATACTCCACTTCATGGTACAGGACAAGTTTTTGCGGCAGATGTATTAAAGAGTGTAGGATATGATGTATATCCTCTTGCTTGTCAAATGACAAATGATCCTGATTTTTCAGGAGTAAAAACATCAAACCCAGAAAACAAGGAAGCCTATGATGAAGCAATCGCTTATGCAAAAGAAATTGGGGCTCCAATTGTTTTAGCAACCGATCCTGATGCGGATCGTTTGGGTATTGCGGTTGAGCATAATGGCGAGTATGTATTGTTTACTGGCAATCAAACCGCATCCTTAGTTTTAGATTATATTTTAAGAACACGTAAAGAACTTAATACGCTTCCTAAGGATGGGTATGTGTTTACAACGAATGTTTCTTCAACTTTACCTGTTGCGATTGCACAACGTTATGGAATGAAAGTTGAGATTACATTAACTGGATTTAAATTTATTGGTGAAAAAGCAAGAGAAATGGAAAACGGGAAAGGAACCTATGTCTTTGGTTTTGAAGAATCTTATGGATGCTTAGTATCAGATTGTGTAAGAGATAAAGATTCCATTCAAGCTATCCTAATGCTTTGTGAAACTGCTGCATACTATTATGAAAAAAATATGGATTTAGTGGAAGCTTTAAATGAAATCTATGAAGAGTATGGATACTATAAGGAAGGCATTACAAACATTGGATTAAAAGGTTTAGAAGGTGCTGCTAAAATTAAACGGATTATGGAATATTTTAGAACTACTGAAATTGCATTAAAGAACTTTAAGATATTGGCAAAGGATGATGTGAAATTAGGTGTTCATACAGATTTAGTATCTGGTGAAACTTCTACAATTTATCTTCCTTCTAGCAATGTAATTAAATATTATTTAAATGATAATATGTGGTTCGTTTTAAGACCTTCTGGAACTGAACCTAAATTAAAAGTATATTATGGTGTTGTTGGTAACGATCATGAATCTGCAAATGCCAAATTAGAAGAATTAACTAAAGAAGTAATGGCTATTGTTGAAAAGGTGGAATAATTGTTAAAATGGTCAATAAAATTTGACCATTTTTTTAAGGAGAGAATGTATGGATTTTTTAGATGTTGCGAAAAGGCAATTTATGATAGATTATCAATTGAAGACTTTTCCAAAAGAAAAGATTAAATTCATAGAATCTAAAGAGTTTCCTTTAAATTCAATGAATTATCTTAAGGGTACTCCATTTTTAAATTTTATTTATTTTGGGGACAATTTATTTATTTGTGCAAATCAGAAAATAAAAGATTTTGTTACCTTATATATCCAAAAATGTGGGACTGAACTTTACCGAGTTTTTGATGCTCCTAATTGTATGGCCTTAAATAATGAGTTGGAAAAATATGGGTATACCATTGCTCACTTGGCACAATATTTTTTACCTACAACTCAATTTACAGAAGTGGATTACAAGGAATATACGATACAACTATTTTGTAAAAATGAAATTGAAGAACTCTATTCTAAATGTGATTTTCCTCTTGCTTTATGTGGCACTACAAAAGGAAGGAGAAGAGATGAACTTGCTCTAGCATGCATCATTGACGGAGATATTGTTGGTGTTGCTGCTTGTACAAATGATTCAGATACCATGTGGCAAATTGGTGTTGAAATAAATGAAAAATATCAAAAAAAAGGGATTGGAACAATTTTAGTCCAAGAGTTAAAAAATGAAATTCTTAAATTAGGGAAGGTTCCCTTTTATTGTTGTGCTTGGAGCAATCTTGCTTCTAAACGATTGGCTAGAAAAGCTGGATTTGTAGATGCTTGGGTGGAACTTTCGGCCAAAAGAATAGATGAAGATTGGATTTCTAATATAAGAAATATATAAAGATTGAATGAAAGACGGATAGTCAAAAAGAAATTTTTGGCTATCTTTTTTTTCTACAATTTTTTAAAAGAGAATGCTATATACTTATGCCATGAAATATATAGAGCTAATTGTTTTAGTCAATGTTTTAATTCATTTATGCTTTGTTAAAATAGCATATTTTATTTTGAGGGTTAAGCCTTCAACTATTGCCATTTGTATTTCATGTCTTTTAGATGGAATTTATATGTTGTTATATATTTATATTCCCTATCAAATAGAGCCCTATCGATATTTATGCATTTTAATTGTATCGCTATCGGCTTTTATAACTAAAAGACCAACCAAAGCATTATTTTTATGTTTTATTTATTTAATGCTGAATTTTACTTTAGGAGGGAGTGCAGGGATTTTACATAAGATTATGAATCATTTTGTTGTTGTGTTTATTTGTCTAGGAGGTATATTACTTATTTTTACTTGCTATGCCATTTATAAAAAATTTCATTTTAGACCTGATGTATTAGAATATGAGGTTTGTATTGAGGATGAAAATAGAACCTTATATTTAAGTGGGTTTTGTGATACAGGGAATTTTTTAACAACGGAGGATAATATTCCCATTGTCTTTTTAAAACGAAATTTACAAATTGGAAGGTATTATAAAACAATTACCATCCATAGTGTAAGTACAAATAAAAAAATACCTATTTTTGCAGTAAAGAGCTTTAAGATTAAAATAAAAAACAAATATGTAGAAAAGGATGTCTATTTGGCTTATGGGGACATTGCATTTAATGTAATGTTTGGTTCTAATTTATTAGGGGGATAGAAATGATACTATTTAAGCTTTTATCAAAGCTTTTTAAGAAAGATGATGTTTGTTATTTATATAATCAGATGTGCTTACCAGAACCGCTAAACGAAGAAGAAGAACGGTTTTATGTGGAACGAATGTTAAACAATGATATTGAGGCTAGAAATGTATTAATTGAGCATAATATGCGGTTAGTTGTTTTTATCGCCAAACGTTTTGAATCCCCAAAAGTTTTATTAGAGGATTTAATATCGATTGGTTCAATGGGATTAATTAAAGGGGTAGAAACCTTTAAGCAGGATAAAAATATTAAACTTGCAACCTATGCTTCTAGATGTATTGAAAATGAAATTTTAATGTTTCTTAGAAAAGTCAGTAAACAAAAAAATGAGGTATCCTTAGATGAAGCATTGAATGTTGATGGGGATGGGAATGAATTATTACTTGCAGATGTTATTCCAACCAATCAAACCTTAGCGATTGATGAGGCAATATCCAATGAGAAACAAAGATTAATGTATGAGGCAGTAGAGAAATTATCTGCTCGAGAAAGAGAAATTATAACTTTACGATTCGGGTTATATAAGACAGAAGAACTTACCCAAAAGGAAGTTGCGGATAAGCTAGGTATTTCGCAAAGTTATATTTCAAGGTTAGAGAAAAAAATAATTGATAAATTAAAAAATGAAATGGAGAAAAAATTAACAATAGTTTCTAAATAATGAATAGAACCCGTAGAAGTCTTCCATATTAAATATGAAAGGAAGATTTTATGCACAAGGTTGAGATTACTGGAGTAGATACCTCTAAGCTAAAAACTCTCTCTAATGAAGAACAACAACAGCTTTTATTACAAATAAAAGAGGGAGATATGAAAGCTAGAGAAAAAATGATTCAAGGGAATTTAAAGCTCGTATTGTCAGTACTCAAGAGGTTTAATGATCGAAAGGAAAGTCTAGATGACTTGTTTCAAGTTGGCTGTATAGGTCTTATGAAGGCCATTGATAATTTTGATTTATCGCATAACGTCAGATTTTCGACCTATGCGTGTCCTATGATTATCGGTGAAGTAAGAAGGCATCTACGGGATAATGGTTCTATCCGTGTTTCTAGAAGTTATAAAGATATTGCATATAAAGCAATCAATTATAAAGATAAATTTCTGTTAGAACATCATCGTGAACCTTCTATTAATGAAATTGCAGAATTTTTGAATGTGGATAGTGTAGATGTCATTTTAGCACTTGAAGCCATTCAGGATACGATCAGTATGTCCACTCCAATTTATGATAATGGAGGGGATGTTATCGAATTAGAAGACCAAATTGGTGGTTCTGATTATATAACAGAAAATTGGCTTAGAAATAATATGATTAAAGAAGCATTCTCTAAATTATCTAAAAGGGAACAAGCGATTATTTATGATCGATATTATTTAGATAAGACTCAAATGGAGATTGCGTTAGAATTAGATATTTCGCAAGCACAAGTATCAAGATTAGAAAAAAATGCATTAAAAATTATGTATGATTCCATGAGATAAAAACGAGGCAAATGCCTCTTTTTTTCTTTTTCTAAAAATTTTTTTATGACTTAGACAAATCCATTTATTACATTGATACTGTATCTTAACACATAGTGTGTTAAGATGGACAAAATGGAGGAAAGAGAAATGAAAAATAAATTATATTTGGTATTCATAATTTTTATTTCTTTTATATTCTTAGTATCATGTGGAAATAAAAATAATAATGAAGATCCAGTTAATCCAGTTGAGCCCATAGAACATGAGCATATTTATGATACAGTATGTGTTTCTTATGATGGTGAATATCATTATTACGAGGCGTTATGTCATCCTGGTATTAGAAAACGTGAAGCACATCAGTTTGATGGTGAATGGAAAATAAATACGGAGTTTGGGGACGAAACGGATAAAATTCGCAAGGAAAATTTTTGTTATATTTGTAAAAAAGACATTATTTTATCATACTCTACACCACATACTCATACATATGAAACTGACTGGAGTTATGATGATAATACTCATTTTCATAAAGCAACATGTAAACATATAGATGAGAAAAAAGATGTTGCCGAACATGATTTTGTTAATGATGTTTGTTCCATATGTAAGTATGAAAATAAATTAGTAGGAGTTAATTTCACTTTGAATTCTGATAAAAAGTCTTATACAGTTTCAGCAAAAACAAATGAAATAAAAGATAATGTAGTTATTCCAGCTAGTTATAAAGGATTACCAGTTACAAATATAAAAGAAGGAACATTTAAAGAATGTTATGCTTTGACGAGTATTACGATTCCATTTGTAGGAACAAGTTTAAATGAAAAAGAAAATAATAGTTTTGATTCTATTTTTGGTGGAAAAATTCCGCTATATTTGAAAGAAGTAATTATAACAGGAGGAACAATCATAGGAGAAGCAGCTTTTAAAGGGTGTAGTAATCTCACAAATATAACTTTACCAACTAGCATTAAAAATATAGAGGATTCTGCTTTTGATTGTGAAAAATTAAAAAATATATTTTACGAAGGAACGATAGAGGATTGGTGTAATATAAGTTTCAAAGATTCAATTATGCCATTATATAATCCATATCCTTTGAAATTTTATCTAAGAAATGTTAATAATGAATGGGAAGAAGTAACAAGTATAGAAATACCAAATGGAATAACAGAGATAGGAGAATATCAATTCTGTGGATTTAATAATGTTACATCCATCACAATCCCAAATAGTGTGACAAGTATAGGGAAATATGCCTTCGAGGATTGTAGCAGCCTAACAAGTGTTTACTATGAAGGAAGTATAGAGGATTGGATTAATAATCCATTAACGGGAGAAATGTTCTTTTCAACGACTAACTCTAATCATTTTTATTTCAGAAATACAAGTAATGAATGGGAAGAAGTAATTCATTTGGAAATACCAATTTCAATAGAAAAAATAGGAACAAATAAGTTTTATGAATTTAATAATATTGTTTCTATGACGCTTTCAAATAGTGTCAATAGTATAGAAAATAATGCTTTTTCTGGCTGTAGCAAATTAGTAGAAGTATATAATTTGTCTAATTTAAATATAACTACTGGGAGTAGTGATAATGGTTCTATAGGATATTATGCAAAAGTAATACATACTACATTAGAAGAAGAAAGCAGATTAATAGAAAAAGATAATTATATATTTATAAAAGATAATGATAATAAATATTATCTTGTTTCTTATAGGGGTGTGGATACAGAATTAGTTTTACCAAATGATATAGAAAGTAATTATGAGATAAATCAATATGCTTTTAAAGGGTGCCAAAATTTGACAAGTATAACTATACCTAATAAAGTTACTAGAGTTGGTATCTCAGCATTTGATATGTGTATTGGTTTGACAAGTATATTCTATGAAGATTCAATAGAAGCCTGGTGTAAAATAGAATTGAAAGATTCAATTTTAACGGAAGCAATTCCATTTCCTAAACATTTTTATATAAAAAATAATAATGAGTGGGAAGAAGTAATTCATTTGGAAATACCAAATTCAATAGAAGAAATAGGATATTATCAATTCTTTGGATTTAACAATATTGTTTCTATAACATTACCTGATAGCGTATTAAATATAAAGGAAACTGCATTTGAAAATTGCTATAGATTAGTTGAAATATTTAATCAATCTAATCTAACAATTATCGCTGGAGGCACTGGTAATGGTTCTGTTGGGAAATATGCTAAAGTCGTTCACTCATCAATGGAAAGTAACTTAATAGAAAAAGATAATTTCCAATTTATAAAAGATGAAAAAAATAAATATCATTTAATTTCTTATAAAGGAACAGAAACAGAATTAGTATTACCAAATGATATAGAAGGAAGTAGTTATACAATAGAATCATTGGCATTTAATGATTGTAGTAATATAACAAGTATCATTATACCAAGCGGTATAGAGGCTATATCTTTCGGTGCTTTATTTGGCTGTAATAATCTAGTAAAAATAATTATTCCTTATTTAGGAACATCTCATTTTGGTTATTTGTTTGGTGCAGCTAATTATAAAAATAATTCATTATTTGTCCCAGATAGTTTAAGAGAGGTATACATAACTGGAGGAACATCAATAAGAAATAATGCATTTTCTGGATGTAGCTCTTTAACAAAAATTATTCTTTCTAATAGTATCACAAGTATAGGAGATAATGCTTTTTCAGGTTGTAGTAATCTCGAAAGTATTACGATTCCATTTGTAGGAGCAAGTTTAAATGGTAAAGAAAATACTTATTTTGGGTATATTTTTGGAGCAGACAATTACGTTAATTCAAATTATGTACCTACAAGTTTAAAAGAAGTAATTATCTTAGGTGGAGAAATAGAGCATAATGCCTTCTATAATTGTAGTCATATTGAAAGTATTACAATCCCTAATACTATAAGAACTATTACTTGTATGTTTAATCAGTGCAATCTAACAAGTGTTTATTATGAGGGCACTATAGAAGATTGGTGTAAAGTTAAGTTTCCTAAGAATGCATTAATACCCCAGGGAACTCACCCATTATCAGTTGCTCAATACTTCTATTTAAGAGATAGTAATAAAGAATGGATAGAAGCAAAAAGTATTACAAGCATAGAAATACCAGAAGGAGTAATAGAAATAGGGGAAAATCAATTCTATGGATTTGATAATATTACAAGTATCACCATGCCAAATAGTATGATAGGAATAGCGTCAACTGCCATCAAAGATTGTAGCAGACTAACAAATGTTTACTATGAAGGAACCATAGAAGATTGGTGTAAAATAGGTTTTGGATACAATAGTCACGGTGCCGTCTATTCCATTCCCAGTCCAATGTATTATGCAAGCCATTTCTATTTAAGAAATAAAAATAATGAATGGGAAGAAGTAACAAGTATAGAGATACCAAATACAATAACAGAAATAGGACAATATCAATTCTATGGATTTAATAATGTAAAATCTATTACAATAGGCAATAGTGTAACAAGCATAGGAGAATCTGCCTTTAAAGGTTGTAGCAGTCTAACAAGTATCACTATACCAGATAGTGTAACAAGCATAGGAGAACAAGCCTTTTCTTATTGTGACAAACTACAAAATAATGAATATGCCAATGGATTGTATTTAGGAAATAGTAAAAATCCATATGTTATATTAATAAAAGCAAAGAATAAATCTATAACTAGTTGTGGAATCAATGAAAATACAAGGTTTATTCATGCATATGCCTTCTCTGGTTGTAGCAATCTAACAAGTATCGTTATTCCAAATAGTGTAACAAGCATAGGAGAACGTGCCTTCTCTGGTTGTAGTAGTCTGCAATATAATGAATATGATAATGCTTTATATTTAGGAAATAGTGATAATCCTTATTTATGGTTAATAGAGGCAAAGAATACATCAATAATAGAATGTAAAATCAATGAAAATACTAGATTCATTCATTCAAACGCCTTCTCTGGTTGTAGCAACCTAACAAGTATAACAATTCCAAATAGTGTAACAAGCATAGGATATAATGCCTTCTATAATTGTAACAAATTAATAAAAGCAACTCTACCAACTACAGCAATTTCTGCAATTCCAAAAACAAATTTACAAGAAGTAATCATAACAGGAGGAGCAAGCATAGGATATAGTGCCTTCACTGGATGTCGCGACCTAACAAGTATAGAGATACCAGATAGTGTAACAAGCATAGGAGAATCTGCCTTTAAAGGTTGTAGCAGTCTAACAAGTATCACTATACCAAATAGTGTGACAAGCATAGGGGATTATGCCTTCTCTGGATGTCGCAGTCTAACAAGTATAACAATTCCAAATGGTGTGACAAGTATAAAAGATGATGCCTTCTCTGATTGTTATAGATTAGTAGAAATATATAATTTATCTAAATTAAATATAACAATTGGAAGTAGTAATAATGGATGTGTGGGAAAGTATGCAAAAGTAATCCATACCTCATTAGGAGAAGAAAGTAAATTAATAGAAAAAGATAATTATATATTTTATAAAGATGAGAATAATGAATATTATTTAGTATCCTATAAAGGAACAGAAACAGAATTAGAATTACCAGATAATATAGAGGGAAATGATTATGAAATAAATCAATCTGCCTTCTTTCGTTGTAGCAAACTAACAAGTATCGTTATTCCAGATAGTGTAACAAGCATAGGAAAGAGTGCCTTCAATGATTGTAGCGACCTAACAAGTTTGGTAATAGGAAATAGTGTAACAAGCATAGGATTTGCAGCCTTTCTAAATTGTAGGAATCTAAAAGATGTATATTATAAAGGAACATCAACAGATTGGAAAAATATAAATATAGGTTCATATTTAACTTCAGCAACCCGCTACTATTATAGTGAAACAGAACCTACAACTACTGGTAACTACTGGCATTATGTGGATGGTGTTCCAACAAAATGGAATTGAGTAAATAAAAAATAAGAAAAAAGGGAGTAATAAAAATGAAAAAGAAAGTATATTTATTAAGTTTAATTTTAATGGTTTTAATTCTTGCTGGATGTAATAAAATACCTGAAGAAAAAATAGATTCTTTATTAGAATATACAAAAATAGGAAATACAGTAACAGATTCATATTGGAAATTTAAAAATATTAATTTGGAAAATTCATATTTAGGTTATGGATATGATGTCATAAATGATGGATATATGGATAAAGATACTATTCAAATGTCTTCTCCTATAATGGATATGGAAAAAATTAAAGATGCCAAATTAAAATTAGTGAAAGAAAATAGAAGTAAAGTTACAGAATATGAGGCATCTACAATGGAAGAATTTAGTATGAAGTATTCCGCTGGGTTTAATATTTATGGAAACGTATCTAGATTCTTTTCAGGTGGATTGAAAATGGATTTTAATGGAAGTACAAATTCTAAAAGCTATTGGCATTTCTATAAAAGTATCTATGATGTAAGAACCTTTAATCTTTACTTAACTAATGAATTATCTGAAATAAAAGAAATGCTTTCGGATTCATTTTTAAAAGATTTAGAAACACTAGAACCCTCTAAATTATTTGATCAATATGGAACTCATTTAATACGAGAAGTTGTAATGGGTGGTCGTATGGAGATTAACGCAACTTATAGTTCAGAAACAGCAAAGGATAGTACAGCAGTAGCAGGTGCTGTTAATGCTCATATTAAATTTTTAAAGAGTTCCATTAATGTAGAAGGAACGGGTTCCTATGAGAATGAATTAAAAAATCATAATATCACTCAAAGTACTCTAATTAATCAATTTGGAGGGAAACTAGTCGATACTCATGATCCAGCTTCTTTATCAAAAAGCTATAAAGAATGGGTAGATTCTTTTGAAGAATTAGAAAACTCTGCCTTATCTGGAATTGTTGGTGGAAACTCTTTGATTGGTCTTTGGGATTTACTTCCCAATACCAATCAAAAGAGAAAAGCACAATTAGAAGAAGCCTTTATAAAATTAGCTGGAGATAAATACGAGGAATTATGTAGCCAGTTTAAACTTAAAAAAATTGAGGACAAGCCAGTCGTAGATCAACCAGAAACTTTAAATACATATCATATAAAAATGAGTAGAGAAAATTGTGCTTTAGATAATGGATATGATCCAAGCAAAAAAGAAGGTAGACAGGATTTGATTGATCGACATAATGGTTTTGAAATCGGAGAACTTGTTTTATCTGGTTGCAGTAGGAAAAATAATACTTATAGTATCAAGAAACCTTCTGATTTTTCAATCAAGTATGCTTTTCTAATATTACCATCCTCTCTTCCTGTTGTGGCTGGTGAAGCCTCCTATATTGAAAAGGATACCTGTAATAAGGTGTATAATACAAGCATAAATAAAGAAGTTGGCTGTGGTGCATATTGGATTAGAATTACATATAAAAATAATAATCAAAAAGAAATCAGTCAGACAAATTTTATGGAAAGTAAAACACAAGGCTCCATTGTTTCACTTGTAGATACTACAATTGATAATATCGAACAAATTAAAAAAATAGAAATTGTGGTTGTTTATGAACATTTTACTGGCGGTCCAGGAGCATTTGGAATTTGGTGGAAGGATTATACGAATTGGCGTTGTAGTTATACATTTGATTTTTCATAAATAAAAAAACACGTTCCTACTTTTTGTTTTGACATGTAGGAACGTGTTTCTATTTATTAATTTCAATTCTTATATAGATTGAAAATTCATTTGAGTGAGTTTCAATATGATATATTCCTTTATATTTATGAACAATTTGTTTTATGATTTTAGAACCAAAGCCATGATGCATTGCATCTGGCTTTTTTGTTTTTTCCTGATAGTCGATCATAGAATTCTTACAAGTCAGTTCAAAAAGAGTTGAGGTTGTACTTAAAGTGAATACTAATTTCTTTTCTTCTGTTTTTTGGCATGCTTCAATCGCATTATCTAAAATATTAGATAGTAAAGAAATTGTTTCTGTTTTTTGAATGGATGGGTATTCACTTACAGCAATATCAAATTGAGGAAGTATTCCCCTTTGAATAGCTATATTTCTTTTATAAACTAAAATGGAATTGATGAGTTTATGTTTTGTATAAAAGATCTTTGGAGCTTCATTTAATTTTAAAGTTAATTCATTTTTTATATCGGTTTCAGGAATAGCTTGAATGATATTTGCCATATCATGCTTTAATTTAAAGAGTTCTTCTTGGTGGGCTAAATAAACATTTTGATAATGATTGTGTAGAAGCTCTTCTTGGTAAGATGCAATTGCTTCGTTTTTCTTTTTCGTTCTAACATATAGAATCACAAATGAAGCTAAACTAATGAGAAGGCATATAAAAAATATAATATTAAATAGGATTAAAGAAGTGTAACTTTTTTGATTATGAATCACATTATAAACAATTTGGTAATTGATAGCAAAGAAACAAGCAATTTCTATTAGTAGAAGCAGGATGGATAAAAGAAATAAAAGTTGGTAATCCGTTTTCTTTCTTGATTTTATAAAGAGATAAAAAAGAAAAACACCACCATATAAAAGGAATTCTAACAGCAATTGGTACCATGTAAAATAATAATAACCAGAAGCATTTAAATCATAAAATGGAATATTTAAAAGAAGGGATAAAGATAATTTGACAATCCAATCTATTCCTAAAGGTAGAAGGACAAAGAAAAGGATTTCTTTATGTTTTACGGCAGGAAATAAAAGAACGGCAAATAAACATATATATAATGCAGGGAGTAAATTAAATTTATAACCAAAAATATAAATATCAAGGGTATAATTTATAAATAGTATGGATATGGATAATAAGAGAAAAAAGACACTAAATACATAAAATAATAGTGCCTTTTTTGGTTTAAATAGAATGAAAAATAAAAGAAATAAAAATATAAGTCTTAAGATAACAAAAAAATAAAGCATACTTTATCCAACCTTTTTATATTGTTTAGAGAAATGAAGTACTGTGGTAAGTTGTTTATTATCTGTTTTCTTTAGAAAAATCTTATCATTCACAATCTTTGAGATAAACTCTGAATTTACAATGAAACTCTTTGAAATCCGAATAAAGTGTGTAGGGAGATCTAAATCATCCAATTTTGAATAAAAGAATTCAATTTCTCGATCCGTATATATTTTGACAATTCGGCGATCCGATTCAAAATACACAATAGAAGAATAAGGAATTTTACGAATCATTTTTGCAAATCGGTATTCAAAAAAATTGTTATTGATATGGGATGAAGCAATTTGAAGTGATTTTTTTAATTTTTCTTCCGTAAATGGTTTTTCAAAAAAATAAACATGATTTCCTTCATATACATCATATAATTCACGAGAATATCCACTATATAAAATAATTGCAGCATTGGGATTTAATTTAGCAATTTCCTGAGAATACTTTATGCCGTTATTTTCTTGTAGCATAATATCTAGGTAGATGATGCAATTTCTATATTTATGAATTTGGGATATTAACTCTTCATAGGTATTATAGCATAATATCGTATCATTTGGATAATAATTTTTTATATTTGCTTCTAGTTCATGTAATGTCTTTTCATTATCATCTAAAATTAATATAGTCATGTCAAAGGCTCCCCCTTAAAGTGTATCTATTCATATTATATATCAAAATTAAACAAATTTCTCTTTAAATAATGACATAAAACCATTTGATTATTACATCATTTGCTTGTTTTGTATGATTATGTGTTCTTTTTAAAAGAAATTTGTTATAATCATGTTAAGAGGGATGTAGCGATGAAAAAAATTTTATGTTTATTATTTTTTATATTTTTATTTACTTCATGTAAATCGAATCAAAAAATTAAATTAGAGGTTGCAAGTGAAATAGAAAATCAAATTCAAAATATAGATGAATTTAGATTAGATAAAATTGTTTTAAAAGCAACTTATGCAAATCGAAATGTTCAATATATGGTTTTAACAGAGGATATGGTAGAAGGATTTGATACTTCAAAACGAGGGAAAACCGAATTAGTCATAAAGTTTATGGGAGAAAAAATATTCTTAGATTTTGTTTTATATGATGATGAGTTTCTTAAAGAAAATTATATATTTTATTGGTATATAGATGGTACATGGGTAATGAGAATAAGAAAATCCTTTTTTGATTTAGACCAGTATGGAGATCAAAGGTATTTCTATGATTCTAATTTTACAACAGAAATTGTTTCTGAACCTAAAGAAAAAATTATGAGAATCTATCCTTTAAAGAAAAATCCATCTATGGATTTCCCACTCAAAGTGAATTTCTATGAAAGAGATTGTTTGGTAAGAAGTTACCATATCAATTATGGTGATAAAATTCCTTATTATACACCTGATGATGAAGAATTCTCTGGTTGGGATACAAATGTTGAAATCTTATTGAAAGAAAATTTAGATATACATGCTTTGTATTTACCAAAAGATAAAGTGATTGCATACATTTATGATGCGACCAATAACTATAGTCATTACGAAGTTTATCCAAAAGGAATTTCAATAGAAGATATTCAATTAGAGAATACGTATAGTCAAATATTTATGGGCTGGCAGGAAGATTTAGATATACTTTTAGAAAATGTAGAACTTCGGCCAATTTATAAAAAGGTATATACAGTTTCTTTTTATTCTTTAGATAAGGAACTATTATATGTAGATAAAGTTTTTTTTGGTGAGCCAGCAACGTTTATTTGTCCAGATGAAACAAAGGAGGCCGTAGATTTTTCTCAAGATTTTAGTTCGGTTTATGGCGATTTGGAAATATATGTTCGACTAGAGTTGAAAGAAGAGATGTATAATTACTACTATATTGAAGATCGCTATTATTGTAAAACTTTAAAAGGGGAACCAGCCCCTACCTTGTTACAAGATACATATTATGAATCAAAATGGGTAGAATTTGAAGAAAATAAGTTTCGATTGGTTGATGAAGAGCGATCAAAGAAAATATACATTACAACGTTAGATGATCAATTGCAATATCTTTATGAAAAAGATAAGGAATTTTTAGATATTCCATGGTGGCTAATTTATCAAAAGAATAAACTCGTATTATATGAATACTTTTTAGATAAAGAATGTACACAGCCAGCCTCTTATGATCAAGATTCATTTTTTCTTCCTCTTCCAATCTCAAATTCATATCTATCGGTTGTTTACCTATTTGCAAAACCTGTTTCTGTGCGAGAGGGATGGATAAAACAATGTGAGATATTGACTGGAGCAATCATCCCAAGACCAGAGCCATTTCATCATTTGACAGAACAAATCACATATGCATATTTGGAAATAACGGGAAATTTTATTTTAGGTGGCTATTATAATGAACTTTATCCAAATGTAAATGGAATTTGGCTTTTTGAAAATAATTTGCAATATGAAAGAATTTGTGCCATAGGAGCAGAAATAACATCTATATTTGGTGGAATCGGAGCAGATATATCAAAGGGGCGGATTTACTTTATAGTAGATGCAGCGAATCCTAAGTATTATAGCCGATTAGGAAATTTATATGATAAAGAATCAAATGAACGAATTTATCAGTATCAGGGGGAAAATATATGAAAAAATACTTATTCTTTCTATTTTTTTGTTTGATTTTACCTTTGTTCTTTTCTAGCTGCTCAAAAAATAATATAAAAAACGAAGATATTTTAAATATTGAGCTTGTGTCCCCAAAAGAAAATCTAATAGGAGTTAAAAATCAATTTCAATGGGATTCTATTTGGTTTGATCTATATTATCAAGATGATACTATTCAAAGAATTGTGGCTACAGAGGAGATGCTAAGTTCACAAGATAGAAACAAAATAAAAGATACGATAGGGGAAACAACTGTGACTTTTCATATTGCGAATGCAAAGAAAAAGTTGACTCTTTATTTATATGATGAAACTTATTTACAAAACAATCCAGTTTATATTGCCCATACGAATGATTCAATATATGTGTATAGCCCTACAGCTTCTAGTATGGTAGATGAGGATTATCGTTTTTATAATTGGTATTTAGATTCTTCAAATTTAATTAAAGTTACAGGAGATGAAACAGGCATTGTTCATATATATTCAAATTTATCTATAAATCCAAAATATCGCGTTCGATTTTTTCATCAAGATGTTTTAGTAAAAGAAGAATATGTAGAGCATGGTAAATCTGCTCATCCTCCAGTAATGTTGTCATTAGATGATTATAATTTTTGTGGGTGGTCGGATAATTATGCAAATGTTACAAGGGATTTAGATTTATATTCTATTTACTTTGAAGGTGTTTATGTAGTGAATTTCTTTGATAAGGATAATCAACTATTAAGCACTCAAATCGTTAAACCCGGTGATAATGCAGTTCCTCCGACTGATATATATCAAAATGAAGATTATATTTTTTATGGTTGGAGTGATGATTATCTTCATATTATGGAAAGTAAAGATATTTTCCCGATTTATAAAGAAAAAAATAAAAGGGTTCGGGTCTATATTACATCTCAGGTGGATGACATAAATGAGGTTTATTTATATTCAATATTATGGGAGGATAAAAAAGAATTCATATTTGACAAACAAAAGTTAGAACAAATGAATTTAAAATTTGATATTTCTATGTATGAATTTTGGATTCGTGATTATCATGAGGCAGGAGTTATCCAAGTAGAGATGTTCCCAAAAAGTATACAATTATATAGAAATGATGTTCTTTTTCAGGAAATTACACCTTCTCTTTATGAGCAACATAATATAAAACCTACTTCAAGCGGATATTGGAAACAAAGCAGTACAGATCCTTTCCGTTATGACTTTATTCAATATAAAAAATATGGATTATATGACCATATATATCTAAATCATGATGGAATAAAAGAAGATATAGAACTAGCATATTTTTTATCTGATCCTATGTTTTATCTTGCTATTCAAAACCAAGATTATATTTTTTATGAGTGGTATTGGGATCCTTTATTCACTCAAAAAATTGATGATTTTACGAAATTGAAAAGTGCAGATCAAATCTATGGTCGTTCGTTTAAACCTACTTTAGTTCATGAACGATATTGCTTTGAAAAGGTAGATGGCGGGTACTACATGAAATTGAAAAATCCAAAAGAGCATTTGTCTTCTATGTTAATAAGAAATACAAATTTATGTATTCCAGAATATTATAAAGGGGAACCTGTCGTACAAGTGGATTTTTCTGTATTGAAAACCGCAGAATATTGTTTTCTTCCTAAAACACTGCACTATATTGTGGAAACAAGCAAGTATAATAATTATTCAGGTATATTTGTAGATGATGATAATCCTTTTTATAAATACAATGAAGAATATTTTTATGAAGAACGTGATGGCATTAAAACTATATTGGATTTTCATCTGGGATTTATTGCTGAGTTTCATATGAAAAAAAATTTTAGAATTGCTTATAGGGCTTTTCATTCGACTACATTTGAACAATTTTATGTTGATGAAGGAATAGAAGAAATATGTATAAATAATCTCAAATGTAAAACATTATATTTACCTGCTTCCTTAAAAAAGGTGATTTTTGATCCTTCATGGCCTGTTTTAATTGAAGAAATTGTTTTGACAAATGAAGAAACAAAATCAATTTTGGATGAAAA
The DNA here is from genome assembly GCA_910584005.1 of uncultured Anaeroplasmataceae bacterium. GTDB lineage: Bacteria > Bacillota_I > Bacilli_A > Acholeplasmatales > Anaeroplasmataceae > Pelethenecus. Next base: position 79,032 of record CAJTXR010000005.1, read on the forward strand.
ACTACAAGAACGAATTGTCAAATAATAAGGGATAAGATATTCCTTGAGAAACCTTTATTTTTGTTAAGTTTTGTGGTATGATTATAAGGCGAGGTGAAAACGATGAATATATGGCATGATATGGACAATGATCGAATTAAAAAGGACAACTTCATTGCTTGTATAGAAATTCCTAAGGGAAGTAAGAAAAAATATGAATTAGATAAAGAAACAGGTTTAATTATATTAGATCGTATTTTATATACTTCAACTCATTATCCTGCAAATTATGGTTTTATTCCAAGAACATATTCCCAGGATAAAGACCCATTAGATGTTTTGGTATTATGTAATGAAACTTTTGATCCATTGGTATTGGTGAAATGTTTTCCTATTGGTGTTGTCAAAATGATTGATGAAAAAGAAAATGATGAGAAGATAATAGCGGTATGTCAAAATGATCCTTCTATGAATGGATATAAAGATATCAGTGAGCTCCCTCAACATTATTTTGATGAAATCTGTCATTTCTTTAATGTATATAAAACCCTAGAAAATAAAGAAACAGTGGTTATGGAAGTTGCAGGAAGAGAAGAGGCAGAAAGAACAGTTGAGGAGGCAATCCAAGCCTATAACAATTTGTATATTAAGTAGTAAGGAGAAAGAATTATGGCTTTAACTGCAGGAATTGTTGGATTACCCAATGTTGGCAAATCCACTTTATTTAATGCGATTACTAAGGCAGGTGCGTTAGCTGCAAATTATCCTTTCGCAACCATTGAGCCTAATGTTGGTATGGTTGAAGTACCTGATGAAAGATTAGAAGTATTAACCCAAATGTATAACCCTAAAAAGTCAACCCATGCAGTTTGTGAATTTACAGATATTGCAGGATTGGTAAAGGGAGCTTCTAAGGGAGAAGGCTTAGGAAATCAGTTCTTAGGCAATATCCGGAATTGTGATGCAATCTTAGAGGTAGTAAGATGCTTTGAGGATGGGAATATAACTCATGTCGAAGGTACAATTGATCCTGTGAGAGATGCAGAGATTATCAATTTAGAATTGATTTTATCTGATTTAGAATCTGTTGAAAAAAGAATCGTAAAAATAGAAAAAAAAGCACAATCTAAAGTAGATGATGCTCCATTTGAATTTGAATTATTAAAAAAAATAAAAAAAGTTTTAGAACAGGAACTCCCAGTTAGAAGTTTAGAATTTACAGATACTGAACTTCCCTATATAAAAAATTATGGACTATTAACCTCTAAACCGTTTATGTTGGTTGCGAATGTGGCAGAAGCATATATTAAAACTTTTGAGGAAGATGTAAATTATCAAAAGCTAAAGGCTTATGCTGAAAAGACAAATTCAAAACTAATTGCGATTTCTGCTGAAATTGAATCTGAACTTGCTGTTTTAGATGAAGAAGATAAACAAATGTTTTTGGCTGACTTAGGGATAGAAGAACCTGGATTAAACCGTCTTGTAAAAGCTACTTATGATTTATTAGGCTATGCTACTTATTTTACAACAGGGCCTGATGAATGTAGAGCATGGACATTTAAAAAGGGGATGCTTGCTCCTGAGTGTGCAGGAATTATTCACTCTGACTTTCAAAGAGGTTTTATTCGAGCAGAAACGGTTGCATATACGGATTTAATTAAAAGTGGCTCTATGCTAAAGGCTAAAGAAGCTGGACTTGTAAGACAAGAAGGAAAAGACTATATCGTTCAAGATGGGGATGTCATGTTATTCAAATTTAATGTATAAAAAAAACTCACTTTTGTGAGTTTTTTTATTTGTTTTTATTAATTCCGCCTTCTGTAGGTGGGATGATTGCTGTATCACTTTCCGCAGGTAATGTATTCGTTGCTACTAGCATTTTCCATTCAAATTCATCATTGTATTTCCATTCGACATGTGATTTATTAGAAGAAATTTGTACATCTACAGTTAGGAAATCAGAAATCTTTTTGATTTCTCTCCAACTGTTATTTCCATAGCGGTATTGTATAGAGCCATTTAAAGGATTCACTTTAACTTCTGGAGTGACTCCTTCAATGTAATCTTTAGATTCAGAATTTAATGTAGTTAACTCTCTCCATGTTTGACTTGAAGTTCGTTTCCATTCAACTTTCCCATTTTGATATCGTACTTCCATATCTAAGGAATTTAAATATGCAATTGAACGCCATGCTGTCGTTGAATCGGTATCATTTTTCCATTTGATAATTCCACTTTCAACGGTAACCTGTGGGGATTTATCTGTTGCAGCACCAGTTAAGTCGGCAACATCAATTAATTTTTTCCATTCAGTATCACTTTCATTTTTATACTTCCATGATATTTCTGTTTCTGTAGATTTTAAATCAACAGGTCTTAATTCGGTAATGGCTTTAATATTTCGCCAATAAGAACTAGAATTGGAATCTCCTTCATATTGCCACTGGATATATCCGTTATTTACGCGGACCTTTTGATCTCTCGTATCAGGTATGGATATTTTACCTACCATATAGTCCTCATAGTCATATTCTAAAACATATCGTTTTGTTGTATTCGTTCCATTAATGGTTGTCGTATAGGTTAGATAAACATACGCTGTTAATTCTTTTAAATTAATAAATGGTAGCTTTCCTTTTAAAGGTAAGTTTGGAACATTTGAAATACTATAGGTTGCATAGTAGGAAGAACTACCTAATGCTGTTTTCGCACTAGCAGCTACTCTTCTTGATCGAGAAGAAGAATAAATATCGGTTTTTACCCAATTGCTACACAAGCCAACTTTTACAGAAATTTCACTTTTATTTCCTAATACTTTTCTTGTATTTTCATTTTCATAGGCAAAGGATTTAAATTCTACTGTTCCACCATCATTATATTTTGTACAATAAAATAAGAAATTGAAATCCTTAATTGTATTTTTATTTCCATAAATAATATCTGATTTTTTTATGTCTTTTAAATCCGTAGCAAAAGGAGTGACCTTATTTTCATTGTAGGTTTTAATGTATAACGTTGGAATGGCTACAATAAAAAATAAGAGGATGGGGGTAAAAATCAAAATGAGTAAGGTTAAAAGGTTCATTTTAATTTGCGGTAAATGAAATTTCTTTTTTCCTTTTTTTTCTTTTCCTTCTGATACTTTAGGTTCATTCTCTATTGAAGAATCCAAATGAATGGCATTTTTATTTAAATTTTGTTTTTTATTTTTTTTTCTTTTTTGCATAATACAACTTCACCTCATACATTTCTTTTATTATATCAAATATTTATTTGGATTTCACTATTAATTATGATATTTTTTTCAAAAAATAATACTATATTTTCCATATTTCGCAATTAAAAGGTATTTTTGATTGACTAAAAGGTGGAAAATGGGTATAATAAAATTATGATTTCAAATGAAATTTAATAATTACAACAAGGGGGAAAATCGTATTATGACTATACTCGGAAGCGTGAGTAATGTAGTTTGGATTTCTCTTATTGTTTTGTGTTTAGTCTTCGGATTAATCATCGGTATTGTTGCTGGATACTTTGTACGTGTAAAAATGCATGAAAAATCATTTACAAAAACAAAGGAAGAGGCTGAAAAAATTATTGCAATGGCAGAAGAAGAGGCTGAAAAGAAGAAAAAAGAAACTCTTCATGATGTGAAAGCCGAAATTGCAGAATTAAAGATTGAAGCAGATAAAGACATTAAAGAAAGAAAAAGTGTTGTTGTTGAATTAGAGAACAAATTAAATCAACGAGAGGATACTTTAGATCGCCGATCTATTAATTTAGATCGCCGTGAAGAAATGTTAAATGCGAAAGAAAATAAGATTGATGAAAAGAAAATTGAATTAGAACAACAAAATAATAAGGTAGAAGCCATTTTGAAGCAGCAAGAACAAAAGCTAATTGAAATTGCGGGTCTTACAAAAGAAGAAGCAAAGACAATTATCATGAATCGTGTTCGTGAAGAAATGAGTGTTGAGGTTGCAACCTACATCAAGGAAGAGGAAGAAAAAGCTCGTTTGGAAGTCAAATCTAAAGCGAAAAACGTGTTAGCATTGGCAATCCAAAAATATGCTGGAGAAACCGCCGGAGAAACAACAGTTTCTACAGTTTCTTTACCTGTTGATGAAATGAAAGGACGTATTATTGGCCGTGAAGGACGGAATATAAGAACCTTAGAATCTTTAACAGGTGTAGATTTAATCATTGATGATACACCAGAAGCAGTCGTATTATCAGGATTTGATCCAGTTCGTAGAGAAATTGCAAAGCGTTCTTTAGAGATTCTAGTAAGTGATGGTAGAATTCATCCGGCTCGAATTGAAGAGGTCGTAGAACGGTGTCGTGGTGAAGTTGAAATGGCAATCAGAGAAAAGGGCGAGGAAGCGGTATTTAAAACAGGAATTGGTAAGATTCATCCTGATTTAGTTCGTCTGATTGGACGCTTAAATTTCCGTACCAGCTATGGACAGAACGTTTTAAATCATTCTATTGAAACTGCTATGATTGCAGGAAAACTAGCTAGTGAAATTGGGGAAAATGAGGTCATTGCTCGTAGAGCAGGTCTACTTCATGATATTGGAAAAGCTGTTGATCATGAAATAGAGGGCTCTCATGTGGATATTGGTGTAGAACTTGCGAAAAAGTATCATGAACCTAAAGAAGTAATTGATGCGATTGCATCCCATCATGAGGATGTAGCACCAAAATCAATTATTGCTGTTTTAGTTGCTGCAGCAGATGCTCTTTCATCTGCAAGACCTGGGGCAAGAAGTGACTCTGTTGAAAACTATGCAAAACGTCTAGAAAGTTTAGAGGCTATTTCTAATGGGGTAAAGGGAGTATCATCTTCCTTTGCAATTCAAGCTGGACGTGAGGTTAGAGTAATTGTAAATCCAGAAGAGGTTGATGATTTATCTACAATTTCTATCGCAAGACAGATTAAAGAAGAAATTGAAAATAAATTATCTTATCCTGGAACAATTAAGGTTACAGTTATTAGAGAAACAAGAGCAGTAGATGTTGCAAAATAATAAATAGGGATGATTTTAATCATCCTTATTTTTTTGAAGGTGGGAAAATATGAGAATTCTTTATTTGGGAGATATTGTAGGAGAAGCTACAATAGAGGTTTTAAAAAAGCATTTAGAAGCAATTAAAAAAGAATATAAAATTCAGCTTGTTTTTTGTAATGCTGAAAATGTGACAAAAGGAAAAGGACTATCTTTTAAACATTATAAAGAGTTAAAATCATTAGGAATTAGTGGAATGACTATGGGAAATCATACCTTTTCTAAATCAGAAATCAAAGAGTATATCAAGGATGCTACGATAGCTCGTCCTGCAAATCTGTCAACGGACTATGGAAAAGATATTCTATATATTCAATATAATACGGAAACGATTGCGTTACTCAATTTTATGGGGCGAGTTTTTACAAATTCACTTGTGGATTGTCCTTTTAAAACAATGAATCAAATGCTTCCTTCTATCCATGCAGATAAAATCATCGTTGACTTTCATGGAGAGGCAACCAGTGAAAAGAAAGCATTTCTTTATGAATTTGCGGGAAAAGTAGATGCCATTGTGGGAAGCCATACGCATGTTAAAACAGATGATGCAGAAGTCATTCAAAACACTTGTTATATTACGGATTTAGGCATGTGTGGACCGAAAACCTCTATTTTAGGGGATGACATATCTAGTGTTTTAAATCGTTTCAAAACGGGGATTGGTGAACCACTCCATGTGGCTACAGATACTAAATTTATATTAACTGGTGTGATTTTAGATTTGGGGAAAGAAAATAAAATAGAGGATTTTAAAATCACAATTTAGGATATCTTCCCATGTATTATTTCTTGACTCCTTTCATATGCTTAATTAGAAAGGAGTAATTTTATGGAAATATTAAAGGTATCTACAAAATCAAAGCCAAGCAGCGTTGCTGGAGCACTAGCGAATGCTTTTAAAACTAAAAATTTAGTCCAAATGCAAGCAATTGGAGCAGGTGCAATTAATCAAGCAATCAAATCAATTGCTATCGCAAGAGGCTATGTTGCTCCAACAGGAAAGGATTTAATTGTTATTCCCGCTTTTTCAGATATTTTGATTGAAGGCGAAGAAAAAACAGCAATTAAACTCATCGTCAAGGCAATATAATTTTTCAACAAAGGAGCTAGCTCCTTTTTTTTATTTGAAAAAGATTGAAAAATATGTTGAAGAATGATAAAATTAAAGAAAATGAGAGGTATAGGTAAATGAATAAAAAAGTAGAAAAGTTTTTAACTGAACATCATCTAGAGGTTAATGGAAATTACGCATATGGTATCATTGAAGACTACGAAGTAAACGCAAAATTTACTGCTATTTATTTTGATAATACGGCAGTTCCTTTGTCTTTCCATATTTCTTGTTATACAACAGATGATCAAAAAAGAAATATAGAGAAAGCCATCCATGCGGCAACAATTAAAAAAATAAGTTTCAACTTTACACCTTATGGCTTGTATTTTGGTATTACAGACATTACATTAGGTAAATTACTTGTAAGATTAGAGGATGTTTTAAATACAATTTTTAAAATTTTAACAGAAAATGGAGCTTTAGCTTCCGCAAACTGCCCTTATTGTGGGGAGTCTTTAGACACTCCAAAGAAATGCAAAATTGATGGATATACGATTACTATTGATGAAACTTGTGCAAATCAAATCAATGCGGTAATTGCTTCAGAAAATGAAGATTTTGACCAATCTCCGAACAACTATTTGCGTGGCTTTTTAGGAGCCTGCATTGGTGGAGTGGCTGGTGCAGCGATTGCGTTTATCCTTTATTTTATTGGTTGGATATCTGCTATTTCTGCAGCAGTAGCCGCCGTTTTAGGTAGTTTCCTTTACATTAAGTTTGGCGGTAAAAAGAATAAGGGAATGATTTTTATTGTTATGGGGACAACTTTAGTCTTTATGATTCTTTCCGTTTTCCTTGTGTATATTGTATCAGCAGGTATTGCTGCAGATGAAGCGGGTGTATCCTTTAATGCAATAGAAGCATTTAACTATTGTATGCAAAAGGAAGAATTTAGTCGGTTATTTGTTTTAGATATTATTTTAACAATTGTATTTTCAGTTTTAGGTGTATCCTATCAAGCATATCAATTATTTAAAATGACTAAAAGAAAAAAACAAATTTAAGGAGTTTCGGCTCCTTTTTTTCTTTAAATTGTTTTTTAATTTTAGAAAGTATGCTACAATAGAAAGCAAAGAACAAGGAGAAAGAATTATGAAAATTTGTAATACAGAAGCAATGAAACAAATTAAAGAATTAGAAAAGAAAAAAGAAATCTTACTTTATACAGAAAATACCAAAAGTACAGTTTCTTATAAAGAAGGAGAAACAAAAAAACCATCTAAGTATGACTATAACCAAACTAGGACTAAGATTAAAGAGTTAGATACTCAAATTCGTAGATTGAAACATGCTTTAGCAATAGCGAATTCTACAGTAGTTGTACAAGAATTTCATATGACCATTGGGGAGGCTTTGATTTATTTAGCACAACTAAATAATGAGTACCGTCAATTAGAAACACTATCTAGTAAGGATAAACTTGAAAGAAGAATTACCGCAAATGGTGTTTTAGAGTTTACAGAATGCTTGTATGATCCTGAAGAAGTTGAGCAAGCACAAAATAATCTTTACTCTGAAATAACAAAATTACAGGTTGCGATTGATCGAGCAAATTTAAATCATTATTTAGATATTTAGTTTTTTTCCTGTGCTTTTCGTTTTGTTTATTTCATTGGAGGAAATCGTTTAAGTTTTAGGTTTTATGAACGATAGAATAAAGGTAATGATTTATTCTTTGTCAGTTTTTTGTTTATGGATAGAATTGGCAAATATTTTTTTTAAAAGAAAGGTACGAAAACTTTTGGTAGCAATATCATAGTGTAGGGAAGTAGAAGGTTATAGCTACATATTTTAATTAAAAAAAGAAAAGAGGAAAAAATATGTTATTTAACGAAATTGCAAACGCAAATATTCAAGCATTAAAAGATCATGATAAGCAAGCAAGAGCTATTCTTTCTGTTGTGTATGGGAAATTCAAATTAGAAGGCATCGCTAAAGGTGTAGGTGCCAATTCTTTAGATGATGCTGATTGTTTACGGATTATTCAAAAAACTATGAAGGAATTAGAAGAAGAACAACTTGGATATCAGCAGGCAAACCGACCTGAAAAGGTAGAAGAAATTCAATATCAAAAAAATGTATTATCTAAGTTTTTACCTAAACAAATGACAGAAGAAGAAATTCGAGCAGAGATTGCTAAATTGGAAGACAAGAAGATTCCAAATGTAATGAAACATTTTAAAATGAATTTTAATGGACAATGTGATATGGGTGTTGTCAGTAAAATTGCTAAAGAATTTAACTAAATGAGAATGGCATATAAATCGTATTTTGTCATATTTTGTCTTACGATTTATATGCCATTTTTCTTTAAAAAATGATAAAATAATTATAGAAAGATACATTTTATAAAAAAACAAGTTTGTTCATAATAGAATTTATAAATTAGATATATTTTTAATATATAAGAAAAGGGGACAAGAATATGGAAGAAACCAAAAGAAAAAGTATTTTTAAGAATAAAAAAATAATGATCCCTATAGTATCTATAATCTCAATTGTATTGGTAATATCTATTATCTTATCTGTACTATATATACCAAGAAAACTGACTACTTATATACATTGTAAATCAGCAGATGTTCAAGAAATGTATATAACAATTCGGGAAAAGGATAAATTTATTATTGAAGAAAAAGATTATGATAATGTATTAGAAGAACTTAAAAAAATTCGTGTACGTCCAATGTATTTTGATGCCTATAAAGGAAGAACTACTTACAAACTACATATTGAAACAAAACAAGACCAATATGAAATTGATGGTTTTTATATTAAAGTAAATCAAACATTCCATGACTATGATATGTTAAACATGGATCTTTTAGATGATTTAGTTAATAAATATATAACATTATAAAAGGAGCAGATTATATGAAAACAAAAATTTTGTCTATTATTATGTTGTTGTTTATCTCTTTTGGTGTCCCTAATGTAAAAGTTAAAAATAATGAAAATACTATTTTTAATAAGGCATCCACAAATATAGATGATTTTGATTTTAACCTTTTAACTGATGACACCTCAACAGAATTAAAATTAAATCGTAATCTCCCAGTATATATTGGCAAGGGGGAAGTATTAAATTTTCATTTTACCCCAGAGGACAATATGTATTATGTTATAGAAACAATAGGAGATATTGATACAAAATTGAAAATTGAAAATACGGTGTCTGGAACAATTATTAATGATGATGGTGGCATTGGTTTTGATGCTAGAATAGGATTTCAGGCTATACCAAATCAAAAAATCAATATATATTTAAAATGTTATTCTGATAGTACTAGTGGGACAACAATACTTCAAATACGTAAACAAAGATTCTCTATGTTTGGATATAAGGAGAATAACGGGGTTAATACAATCAAAGATTTAGAGGTGCCTTATAGCTCTTTTAAGTCAAAATTTGATAGTGTAAAATATGAAAATACATCAGCATCTCATGCATTAGATATAGATGAGAGAAGCATATCTAAATTAAATAGTGAAATAGTATTTTTTTCAGGGCATGGATATAAGGATGGATCTGGAATCTCTTTTAAAGAAGGAGATATCAGAAATTATACGGAATTCAATTTAAATCGAACTAAAGTGGCAATGTGGGCTGCATGTCATTCAGCAGATTCTAATAATTATTTAAATATGTCCTTTGCTGAATATGCTGTAAAAAGAGGAGCAAAATCTTCTGTTGGTTTTAAGAATTCCATTAATGAAAATTCTTCAAAAACTTTTACAAACCGTTTTTTTGAAAAATTGGCTATTGGAAATAGCGTGGCTGAAGCTGCAAAATATGGAGCGGATGGATTGTTGTGGCCATGGGATAATGCAAAAGATTATGTTATTTTTGGAGATTCATCTTTAAAAGTAATTACCCCCACACTTTCAATAAATACATTTAACTATTCAATTCCAACGGATTACATTAATGTTTTAAATGATATTGAACAGAATGATTTTTTGAAAGTTAATTCATCTGATGATAATTATAGATATTATGAATTAATAAATGGCTATATGACAAATAGTTATATTGATATTGCTTATGCAAATAATGAAATTATTAATATTAATGATCAAAGAAAACCTTATAAAATTGTTTTGAGTATAAATAGTGCTTACACAAATAAAAACTTTGGTAACTATGAAATAGAAGAATATAACTATTATAATTCAAACAATGTAATAAATAAAAATATAATTTATTATAATTTTAATGGAGTAATGACACCAATAGAAATAAGCTCTATGGAATATATAAATGATATAAATGCTTATCTTAAAACAAGATGCGTAAATCTACATACAGGGGAAACCATTGATTATTCTCTGATTAATGAATCAGATAAATAATAAAAAATATTACAAAGAAAGGAAAACTAAAATGGAAGAGTCAAAAAAAAGTTTTTTTAAAAATAAAAAAATAATGATTCCTGTAATATCCATAATAACAATCGTATTGTTACTATCAATCACATTATCTGTATTACTTGTTCCTAGAAAATTAAGTAGTTATATAAATACAAATATAAATGAAGTAAAAACTGTTTATATAATAAAAGATGATAAACGATATGATATAGAAGAATATGACACTATCTTTAAAGAACTAAGCCAAATTAAAGTTCGCCCAAGATATTTGAATTTTGTAAAAGGAAGAACCCCTTATAAGTTACATATTGAAACAAAACAAGATCAATATGAAATTGATGGTTTTTATATTAAAGTAAATGATACATTACACAACTATGATATGTTAAATATGAAACTTTTAGATGAATTAATTTATAAATATACAAATAACCCCAATTTAAATTAGACATTTAACTTTAGAATCAATTGAAATATAGGAGTAATGTAAATCTACATACAGGGGAAACCATTGATTATTCTCTGATTAATGAGTCAGATAATTAATAAAAAAATATTACTAAGAAAGGAAAACTAAAATGGAAGAGTCAAAAAAAAGTTTTTTTAAGAATAAAAAAATAATGATTCCTGTAATAGCCTTAATATCAATTATATTGTTATTATCTATCATATTATCAGGATTATTTATGCCAAGAAAATTGAGTTTTTATGTTCATTGTAAGGCAAAAGATATTCAAGAAGTATATATTTTGGATATAGAAGATCATCGTTATGATATACCAATTGATGAGTATACATCAGTTGTAAATGAAATAAAACAATTGAAAATCCGTCCAGTACTTTCTCCATATAAGACATTTACAGTACATTCTTTTTATATTGTTTGTAAGAATGAAACGTATAAAATTAATGGCTATTATATGGTTGGAAACAAGCATCATCCTTATAAAATGATAGATATGGAACAATTTGAGAATCTTTTAAATCAATATATAGAATAAAAAATGAAGCGAGAAAATTAAATTCTCGCTTCATTTTTTATTTTAGTCCTACTTTTCGATATACCTTCGATAACTTTTTTCTAGCTGTATAAGTTGCTTTTTGAGCACCTGTTTCTAAGATTTGATCTATTAAAGATCCAGATTGGATATCTTTTACCTTTTGTTGAAGTTTTCCTAGTTTTTCACATACTACATCTGCAACTACTTTTTTAAATGTACCATAGCCAGCATGCTGGTACTCAGAAACTAATGAGTCAATAGATGTATTTGTTAATACTGAAAGAATAGTAAGTAGGTTAGAGATTCCAGGCTTTTTTTCTGGATCATAAATCACTTCATTATCACAATCTGTAACAGCTGACATAATTTTCTTTCTCGTAATATTCAAATCTTCTAAAAGGTAAATTGTTCCTTTCTCAGATTCGGATTTGCTCATTTTCTTTTCTGGATTAGATAAGGAATTAATTTTAGCTCCCATTTTTGGAGTTATTGGTTCTGGAACGACAAAAGTTTCTGAATAGTGATTATTGAAACGTATGGCCAAATCTCTTGTTAATTCTACATGTTGTTTTTGATCGATTCCTACGGGGATATAGTCTGCATCATAAAGAAGTATATCTGCAGCCATAAGGGTAGGATAAATGAATATTCCTGTTGGTATGGAATCATTAGTCGTCATCTTTGCCGTTTTATCCTTATATTGTGTCATTCTAGAGAGCTCGCCCATATAAGAATTACATGCCATAATATAGCCTAATTCAGCATGTTCATGAACATCACTTTGTTTAAATAATACAACTTTTTCTGGGTCTAAGCCACAGGCTAAATAGACAGAGATTAAATCTTTTGTATTTTTTCTTAATTCTTTTGGATCAATAGGAAGCGTTAATGCATGTAAATCCGCTATAAATATATATAATTCGTATTCATCCTGATATTCAATGAATTGTTTGATTGCTCCTATATAATTGCCTAAAGTTAATTGTCCAGTTGGTTTGATGCCACTTAGCATTCTTTTCATTTGAATCATCCTTTCTTACTGTAAAATTAAAAAAACGCCCCTATGCAAAAAACATAAGGACGCATAAATTGCGTGGTGCCACCTTATTTCTAATGAAAATCATTAGCTCTTTATTTTAAGTTGTGAACCAATTCCTAATAAGAAGTATTATGATGCTTTCACCATTCATCACTCGCTATACTTAAAGGGACTTCTTTTAGTACTATGTTCATTATAAATCCTTATTTCTAAAAATTCAATAATTATTTTATCCTTTTTGTTCATTTGCATTATAAAGAATTTTATTATATAATACGCAATGGTGATTTTAAATGAAAAATATTAAACTTGCAATGCCATCTTTAAAGGATGCAAGAATGCGAAAAAATAAAAAGATTCCTACCATTCGCTATCATCTAGATGAGAAGTATCAATATCTAGGAAAAGGAAAAACCTACTCTATTTTTACATATGGATGTCAAGGAAATGAAGCAGATAGTGAGGTAATGGCAGGAATATTAGAACAAATTGGGTATGTTAAATCTTTAGATGCAATGAATGCAGATATTGTTATATTAAATACATGTGCCATACGTGAAAACGCCGAACAAAGAATTTGGGGTGTCCTTGGACAGTTGAAAGGCAAAAAGAGGGAAAATCCAGATATGATTGTTGGTATTTGTGGATGTATGCCTCAAGAGGAAAATGCTACAAATAAAATTTTAGAATCTTATGATTTTATCGATCTTGTTTTTGGAACCCACAACAAGCAGAATTTACCACGTCTAATCTATGAAGCCTATATGACAAAATCAAAGGTCGTAGAGGTAATCTCTAGCGAAGGAGAAATTTTAGAAGAAGCTCCTAAAATAAGGGAGTTACATCATAAAGCCTGGGTAAATATTATGTATGGTTGTGATGAATTTTGTACGTATTGTATCGTTCCTTATACGAGAGGGAAAGAAAGAAGTCGGGCTAAGGAAGATATCATTCAAGAGGTTGAAACGCTTGTGGAATCTGGGTATAGTGAGATTACTTTGCTCGGTCAAAATGTAAATGCTTATGGAAAAGATCTAGGAAGTGGGTATACATTTGGAGATCTATTATATGACTTAGATCAAACTGGAATTCAAAGAATCCGATTTACGACTTCCCATCCAAGAGATTTAGATGAGAAAACGATGCAGGCGATGCATGATTGTAAAAGCGTAATGCCACATTTACATCTACCCGTTCAGTCAGGGGATAATGAAATCCTAAAAAAAATGAATCGAAAATACACATGTGAGGAGTACTTATCTAAGGTAAGACGATTAAAAGAACTTGTTCCTGATTTAGCCTTGACTACAGATATTATTGTTGGATTTCCTAATGAAACAGAAGAACAATTTCAAAATACGATAAAATTAGTAGAGGCTGCTGAATTTGAAGGTGCATATACATTTATTTATTCTAAAAGAGAAGGAACGCCCGCTGCTTCTATGCCAGACTCAATTTCTGAACAGGAAAAGCATGAACGGTTAACGCTTTTAAATCAATATATCAATAAAGGATATTTAGCTGGACATCAACGATTTTTAAATCAAATTGTTGAAGTGTTAGTGGATGGTCCTTCTAAAAATGGGGAAGGTATGATGTGTGGATACACAAAGCATTTGAAATTGACTCATTTTAAATCTAATGATTTGTCTTTAGTAGGTAAAATGGTAAAAGTCAAAATAACAGAAGCAAAAACTTGGTTTATGATCGGTGAGCTTTGTGAATGATTTAAAACAAGCCCTTTTAGAACTCCCGACCATAAAACGAATAAAAGAATTAGAAAATTTTATTGATTCTAATCCAAAATTAAATCATTTATTGAATCAATTAAAAACGAAGCAGAAGCAAATGGTTCAGGCCAAAGAATTTCATCAGCAGAAGCAATATAGCATTTATGAGGCTGAATATAAAGCTCTATATAATGAAATATTAAATTATCCTTTTGTCGAGGAATATCTAGATTTACTTGAGGAAGCCAATACACTTTTATTGGATGTTTCAAATATTATAGAAAAAAGAATTAATTCTCATTTGAAAGATTGAAATATTAGAAAAAACTCTAATATTTTTTTCTTTTCTTTTTGTAGTTGGAATACAAATTATATTTTAAAAAAAATTAAAAAATAGAATAATCATTTCAATAAAACAACAAAAATTATAATATTTGTTCACTTTTTTTGCTTTTATTCACTCGGAAAACGTTTACAATGAAATAAAATATAATTTAAAGATTGATTTAGGAATAAATATAGATTATAATACAATAAATTTCATGAAAAGGAGAGATTACATTATGAAATTATTAAAGAAAATAATGGGGCTTGGCTGTGTTGCTCTAGGGGTTGCAGCATTAGCTAGTTGTGATGGCGATAAAGATAAGAATGAAACCTACACTTATCATACGACTATGGCAATTGAGCCTAAAACTTTCAACCCTCACACATGGGAAACAAATGATGATAGTTTAGTATCCGGTTATGCTGAAATTGGTTTCTTAGAGCCTATCTATGATGTTGCAAAGAATGATGGTTCATATACTTGGGCTTATGAAATGGCAACTGGCATTTCTGATTATACTCAATTAGCAACTGCTGCTGAAAAAGAAAAATGGGGTGTTAAACCTGATGAAAAAGAGCGTTTGTATAAAATTGAGTTAAATCCAAATGCAAAATGGGCAAATGGAACTCCAATTAACGCACATACTTATGTTTATTCCATGAAGCAATTATTAAATCCTGAAATGATTAATTATCGTGCAAACAATTATGTTTCTGGTTCTTCATCTATTATGGGAGCATATGATTATTTCTGGAGTGGAAGAGATAGTTATGTAACATTAGATGAATATCCAACATTTAAAGTAGATGGAAAAGCAGCTGTATTGGATGTTACACCTTTAATGCAAGCTGGATTTGAATTGGATCCAAAAGATGTAAAAGGTTCAGGATATGATTCTTATTTATTAGTAGGTGATAAATATTTATATGATTTATATCCAGATTTATATACAAATGATTGTAGAATGACTCTATCTTTAGATACTTTAAATAAGTTTATGGAAGATTTTAAGAAGACTCAATTCTATGCTGTTATGAAAATGGAATTCCCTACTGCTGCAGATGCAATGGCAGTTGTAAATAAGACAACTGAATTAACTGAGGATGATTTAAAAGCATTAAAAGATGCAATTTATATTCTTACTGCTCCATTAACTAATCCAGAATTAGAGTATGATGATACAGTAGGTTTATACGCTTTAGATGATTATACTTTAGTTTATGTATTACAATCTACTTACTCTGAATTCTATTTCAAAATGTCAATGAGTTCTTTATGGTTAGTTTATGAAGATTTATATGAAAAAGGTAAAACCAAAGTTGGTAATTTAGTTACTACAAACTATGGTACTTCCGTTGATACATATATGTCCTATGGTCCTTATAAATTAGATACTTATGAAAAAGGCAAACAAATGCGTTTTGTTAGAAATGACAATTGGTATGGATATACAGATGGAAACCACAAAGATCAATATATGACAGATGGTATTACAATTGATGTTGTAAGCCAACATTCAACTGCATTGCTTGGTTTTGAACAAGGTAAATATGATGATATTGGTCTAGATGTTAATGATATGGCTAAATATGGAAATAGTGAATGGTTAAAGGGTGTAAATACAACATATACATGGAGATTAGTATTTAATACAAATTTGGATGTTTTAAAGAGTCTTGAAGGTTCTTCTGGAAACAATAAGCAAGTTTTAGCAAATACTGCATTTAGAAAAGCATTCTCTGTAGCTATTGATAGACAAAAATTTATCAATGAAGCCGTTGGTGCTGGTACTCCTGCATTCTATTTAATCAATAGTTTATATATGTATGATGTTGAAAATAATCCAAATTCCGTATATAGAAACACTGAACCTGCTATGAAAGTAGTTACTGACTTATTTGGTATCAAATATGGTGAGGGCGAAAAGTATAAGACATTAGAAGAGGCTTATAAAGCAGTTTCTGGTTATGACTTAGACCAAGCAAGAGCATTAATGCAACAAGCATATGAAGAATGTAAAGCTAATGGTACTTATAAAGATGGTCAAAAGATTTCTTTAGATTTAGTTGTTACTTCTAGAACTTCAATTTCTGAAGCTGCTAGAAAGAATGCAACTGTTCTTGATGCATTCTTAAAAGAAGCAATTAAGGGAACTGGTTTTGAAGCAGGTGGAATTGAATTAAATCCAAAAGCATTATCTGATTACTATAATCAATTATTAGGTGGAGCTTGTGAAATGATCTTTGCTGCTTGGGGTGGAGCAATCTACTGGCCATATAGTACAATTTCTTGTTATGTAAATGATGCTAACCAAAGTACAAAAGTACATGAAGGTGCATGTTGGAACCCTGTAACAACAAGTTTAACCTTAACATTAGACTTCAACGGTGATGGTGTTGCTGAAGAAAGAACAATGACTTATAATCAATGGGGTGTTGCATTAAATCAAGGTGAATTTGCAAATGCTTCATTTGAATTGAGAAATGAAATTATGGCTGCATTAGAGTACAATGTATTGAATCAATATTATACGATTCCTTTATATTGTGATGCATCAGTTTCATTAGATTCTAAGCGTTTAAAATATATTGCTGATGAATACAATGTTATGTATGGATTTGGTGGTTTAAGATTCTTAAAGTATACATATTCTGACCAAGCTTGGGAAAAGTATGTAAGTAAACAAGGTGGAACTTTAAGCTACGAATAATTCTTGGCTGAAATTTTAAAAAAACAAATTGTCGGGATACGAATCACATAAGTATCCCGATTGTTTGCATTAAAAAAAGGGGTTTTAAAAATGTTAAAGTATGTATTAAAAAGAATTGCATTAATGTTAGTTACATTTTTAATTATTATCTCTATTTGCTTTGTTTTGATTAAATTAGTTCCAATTACGGATGGAACGGATATAATTCAAAATGAAATAGAAAAGGCAAAAAGAGAAGCATTAGGATATAACAAACCAATCATTGTGCAACTCGGGATTTATTTGAAAAATTTAATTTTCCATTTAGACTTAGGGGTTTCATGGAAGAAAGAAAGAATGGTTGACGTTTCCTCAATGATAGCTAGAAGATTGCCACCAACGATGATTCTAAATTTCTATTCTTTGATATTTTCTATTCCAATTGGTATTGCTTTAGGTGTGTTTGCCGCATTGAAGAAGAACAAATGGCAAGATCATTGTGTTTCAACTATTGTTATGATTTTTGTTTCTGTACCATCATTTGTTTATGCTTTCTTGCTCCAATATTTCTTAGCACATAAATGGAAACTTTTACCACTCATCACATCTTCGCTTGTAGATGCCGGCGGAAGTTGGTTTAGTTGGAAGATGTTTGTATCTATGATTTTGCCAATTTTGGCATTATCCTTTGGTTCAATTGCTGGATTGACGAGATTTACAAGAGCAGAGTTAACAGAAACACTAACGAGTGATTATATGCTTTTGGCTAGAACAAAAGGATTAACCAAACGTCAAGCTGTTGTTCATCACGCATTAAAAAATGCAATGGTACCTATTTTACCTTCTATCATCTCTTCTTTCATTTCGATCCTTTCAGGTTCTTTAATAATTGAAGGTATTTTTGCTGTACCAGGCATTGGTGGACTATATATAGAGTCTGTTAACTTATTGGACTATGATCTTTTCATGGGTTGCAATGTTTTCTATATCTTTGTTGGATTAGCAGCAGGAATCGTTGTAGATTTGAGCTATGGATTTATTGATCCTAGAATCAGAATGGGGGCGTCAAAATAATGCAGGAATATAAAGATTTGACTCCAAGTGATTTTGAGTTCGTGCAACTTGATGACACTATTTATGATACTAGATTTGAAACGAAGCCAGTAGGCTATTTAAAAGATGCTTGGAATCGATTTAAAAAGAATAAAGCATCTGTTGTTGCTGCAATTATTATTTTATTAATAGTTCTATACGGAGTATTTTATCCATTTACAACTACAAAAAAATTATCTGAAAATGATGTTGAATACAGTTTAATGCGTCCTAAGAATGAATTCTTATCTAAGATGGGATTCTGTAATGGTCAGTATAAGAAGAAGGGATCTTTAGTTTCTTATGCTCAGGATTATGGAAAAGCGATAGGGTATCTTTACCGTCCTGAAAATGCAAATCGAACATTTAAAATTTCAGATTTAGAGGATTTGGAATTTAATCCAGTTAAAAAAATCAAAAGAAAATATGAAGAAGAAGGAATCAATTATATTGATTACCAATGTGATCAATATCTTGAAAAAGGCTTTGTTTATGCCCAAATCACTCGAACAGAATATGAAGCAATATTAGAGTGGCAAGAAGAAACAGGGTATCAGG
Source organism: uncultured Anaeroplasmataceae bacterium (assembly GCA_910584005.1). Taxonomy (GTDB): domain Bacteria; phylum Bacillota_I; class Bacilli_A; order Acholeplasmatales; family Anaeroplasmataceae; genus Pelethenecus. The sequence goes on from CAJTXR010000005.1 coordinate 98,008, forward strand.
TTTTATTCCCTCTTGTAGATACCTCCAAATACACAAATTCAATGCATAAGACAAATCCAAATATTTGGTATGAGGTGGACAATAAAGGATATCCATTAAATGCTAAAGGTAAAGCGGTAAAAAACATTGATGATTTAGAACAATTGATTCCTAATTTCTTAAAGGATTCTGATGGAAATGTTCTTTATAAAACGGATTTAGGAACAGATAGTTATAGTGTTCGGATGCTACGATATACTAGACATATATATAATTATGGCTCAGAACCATCTTTCTTTTTAGGATCTGATGGTATTGGATATGACATTGCTGTTCGTTTGGCTTATGGTATTCGTTTATCTTTGATTTTAGCGATTTGTGTATCTATAATCAATTTAATTATTGGTTCTATCTATGGTGCGATAGAAGGCTATTATGGTGGCGTAGTAGATATGACAATGGAGAGAATTACAGATGTTTTAGGTGGAATACCTACAATGGTTGTTATTACGCTATTTAATATCTTCTTGGTTGAAACAAATAAGGTTTCACCAGCAGTTTCGTTTATTATCGCTTTTATAGCGACAGGATGGATTGGTACGGCAGGAAGTGTACGTACTCAATTCTATAGATTTAAGCATCAGGAATATGTACTCGCTGCTCGTACATTAGGAGCTAGAGATGTTCGATTGATGTTTAAGCACATCTTCCCTAACTCACTAGGAACAATTATAACTTCATCTGTTTTGGTTATTCCTGGTGTAATTTTCAGTGAAACATCTTTATCTTATTTAGGAATTATTGATTTAAATGGTCCTAATGCATCTTCTGTTGGTACAATGTTATCGAATGGTCAACAATATTTATCCACTTACCCACATGTTATTTTATGGCCAGCCATCATTATTGCATTATTAATGTTATGCTTTAACTTATTTGGTAATGGATTAAGAGATGCATTCAATCCATCTTTGAGAGGAGTGGATGAATAATGGCCAAAGAACAAAATTTAAAATTAGAAGTAAATGATTTAAAAATATCCTTCCGTACTAATAATGGTAGAGTTCAAGCTGTGCGTGATATCTCTTTTGAATTATATGAAGGAGAAACATTAGCTATTGTTGGTGAATCAGGATCTGGTAAATCTGTTACATCTAGAGCGATTATGGGTATTTTGGCTCCTAACGCTATTGTTGAAAGTGGAGAAATCCTTTATGATGGTAAGGATTTAATGCAGATATCTGAAGAAGAATTTCATTCTTTACGTGGAGATAAAATCTCTATGGTTTTCCAAGATCCACTTTCTAGTTTAAATCCAATTGTTAAGATTGGAAAACAATTAACAGAAGCAATGATTTTAAAGAATAAACTTTCTAGAAGAGAAAACAAAAGAAAGCTATCTAAGGCTTTTAAAATTCTTGAAGAGAATATCAATATTGCTTCTAATGCCAAAGAACATCCTGAAATCAAACAAAAGAATAATGCAAATTTAAAAACATTTAAGCAATTTGTTAATAAATATATTGTAATGCAAAATAAATATAATATTGCGATGGAAAAGTTGGGTTTTGCAATTGAAGAACTTGATAGTAGTATAGTATTACTAGAAAAAAACATTACACAGCGTGTTCTTAAAAATATAAACCATGCAAAAGATTATTCAACTCAATCCATTAGCGATTATGTCTTAAGTAAGGATGATTCTTGTTTAGTTGAACTTGCAGAATTATGTGAGGTTTGTAAGCAAGAAGAGTTTTCTTGCTCTGATGTTTTAAATAAAGTAATTGCCATTAAAAATCATTTAGAAGAAGTGCACAATGCTTTAATGCCTAATTTCTTTTCTTTAGCTTACTATCTTTTAAAGAATCCACAGGCTCCAGAAATGTCTATAGAGGAATTAAATGAATTTACTCACAAGGTTTTAGATGATGAGTTCATGCTAGCCTATATTCAAGATCTAGAACAAGGGGTAAGCAATGCATTTACAGAAAAGAATGAAGCAAAGAAACTTGCTATTGAAAAACTGCAAGAAGAACTTAAATATTTAGATGAACATACTACATTAGAATATCAGGAAACTAAGACAAGATTTAATACTTTGTTCCCTTATATTTCTCAATGTGAAAATGCACTTAAAATAGGGAATGAAACTTATACTACCACTTTTAAAGGTTCAGTGAAAAAGCAGTTACATACTTATTTTAATGCAGCAAAAATCAATGCAAAGAACGATAAAAAGTATCAAAGAGAAAAAAAGAAATTTGATCGAATCATTGCAAAAGGGAAAAAGCCTTCTTATACTGTTGCAGAAGCAATGAAATTAGATGCTGAACAATCTAAAGTTAATATCCATAAAATAATAGAAAAATTAATCGCATATTATCAAAATGATATTAAAAACTTTGAAAAGTTTGAAGTGAAATCTTATACTGTTTCTATTATTGATTATTTAAAGGATTTATCTGCTAACATTGTAAAAAAGGTTTCTAAGAAAAGTGCGAAGGAACGTGCCATTCGTTTGATGGATGAGGTAGGCATTCCAGACCCTCAAAAGAGATTTAAACAATATCCATTCCAATTTTCAGGTGGAATGAGGCAACGTATTGTTATTGCTATTGCATTATCTGCTGATCCAGATGTACTGATCTGTGATGAGCCAACAACAGCATTAGATGTTACAATTCAAGCTCAAATTTTGGAATTAATTAATAAGTTAAAAAGAGAAAGAAATTTATCCATAATTTTCATTACTCATGACTTAGGTGTTGTAGCAAATATGGCAGATCGTATTGCGGTTATGTATGCAGGAAAAATTGTAGAATATGCAACAACAGATGAGTTATTCTATGATCCTAAGCATCCATATACATGGGCTTTGTTATCTTCAATTCCTGATTTGGAAACAAAGGAAAAATTATCTCCTATTCCTGGAACTCCACCAAATATGATTTATCCTCCAAAAGGAGATGCCTTTGCAGAAAGAAATAAATATGCAATGAAAATTGATTTTGAGGAGCAACCTCCTTTGTTTAAAGTAACTGATACGCACTATGCTGCAACATGGTTATTACATCCAAATGCACCTAAGGTAACTCCTCCAAGCATTGTAACTGAAAGAATAGAAAGAATGTTAAATGCAAGAAAAAAGAAGGGGGCTTCAGCAAATGGAAAATAATGAAAAGTTATTAGAAGTTGAACATTTGAAGCAATACTTCAAAATAGGACCTAGAACCGTTTTAAAAGCTGTAGATGATATCTCTTTTGATGTCTATAAGGGAGAAGTATTTGGTATTGTTGGAGAATCTGGCTGTGGGAAAACGACTACAGGACGTTCGATTATTAAATTATATCAGCCATCTAGTGGATATGTACGTTTCAAAGGGCAAGTCATTTCTGCTGGAACATTAGATATTAAAAAAAAGATTTCAAATGCCAAAAAAGCTCGTGCACAAGAAATTGCCGCATTGGATAAGCAAGATTCTTCTTATGCAGAAAAGAAAAAAGCCATTTGTGATAAATATGCAGATGTTTTAATTCAATACGGAAAAGAATTGACTGATGCCAAATGGGAACAAAAGCATGGTACAGAACAATACATTAAAGATCAGATTGAAAAGGTCCATGCTGAATTTGAACCTAAATTAGCTAAGTTTAGTGCAGTTAGCGAAAGTGAAAGAGCAGCGAAAGTACAAGAGCGTACGAAAAAAATTGAAATTGCTACTCAGAAACTAAATGATACTAAGACTGCTAAAACTCAAGAATTGGCTACCTTAAATCCAGAAGATGCAAACTATGCTGAAAATAAAAAACAAATTATCGAGAAATATGATTCTCTTTTAGCAGAATGTAAAACGGCTTTAAAAGATGCCAAATGGGATGAGGAAACTGAATTAAAAAAAGAATATTCAAAACAACTTAGATTGGCAAAAAAGAATCGTTTAATGACAAAAATGCAAATGATTTTCCAGGATCCAATTGCTTCTTTAGACCCAAGAATGACGGTTTATGAAATTATCGCAGAAGGATTAATTATAAGAGGAATTCGGGATAAAAAATATATTACAGAAAAAGTAAATGAGGTATTAAAAATGGTAGGTCTTCTACCTGAACATGCTTCAAGATATCCTCATGAATTCTCTGGAGGTCAGCGGCAAAGAATTGGTATTGCTCGTGCAATCATAATGGAACCAGAATTGATTATTGCAGATGAACCAATTTCAGCCTTAGATGTTTCTATTCAGGCTCAAGTAATGAATTTGTTAAATGATTTAAGAAATAAAATGAATTTAACTATTGTATTTATTGCCCATAATTTGTCTGTAGTAAAATATTTCTCCGATCGAATTGCGGTAATGTATTTTGGTAAAATTGTTGAACTAACGACTTCTAAGGAATTATTTGAGCATCCACTTCATCCATATACAAAATCTTTGCTTTCTGCAATTCCACTTCCAGATCCAGATTACGAAAAGAAGAGGAAGAGAATTGTGTATGATCCAGTTGTTACACATAATTATAGTGTGGATTTACCTTCTTTAAGAGAGATAAAACCTGGACATTGGATTTATTGTAATGATGAAGAATTTGAAAACTATAAGAAGGAATTAAAGTGAAAGCATTCCTAGTAAAGCATTTAAAAATAATTATCACTTTTATTGTTGCTCTCATATTTTCAATTATCGTATTTGCGGTAGTTGGTGGTTTCCACTTTGTTTCTACAAAAGAAACCATGAAGGATTTATGTGATGCATTTAGTATACCTGGCTTTTTACTTGCTGGTTTTGGAATATTAGTGTTCATCAGTAATGATGGTGGATTTTCAATGCTTTCTTATTCGATTAAAAGAATTTTTGCGGTCTTTAAAAAGGATCCAAAAATGGAGGATTTTTATGAATACAAAAAGCGAAAAGTTGAAAATCCTTCGCCATTTAAACATTATTTAATTATTGGTGGAATGTTTTTCCTAATTGGGATGATATTTCTTATTATATTTTCATTATTAAAATAATGAGATTTTAGAAAAGGCATTCAATGATGTTGAATGCCTTTTTGCATAAAAAAAATAGAATTGAGGAAAAAATTTATGAAAAAGTTTTTATATATTTTATTTGCTTTTTTTGCAGTATCCTTTGGAACAATAACTCTTGTTTCTTGTAATGACAAAGAAAAAACTCAACAGGAAGATACTGCATGGGAGGAAAAAGTAAAATTTGAAGATGCGACCTTTGAATATGATGGGAATGCTCATAGCATTTTTGTTACAGGAGCTCCAGAAGGAGCAGAAGTAAGTTATCCTTCTGGTAATAATAAAACAAAACCAGGGGAATACAGAGTTTTTGCAAAAGTAAAATACAACAATAAGGAGTTATCTTTAAATGCTGTTATGACGATAGACAAGATAGCTTCCGTTATCACTGCAGAAGCAAATCAAGTTTTTTATACATGTAATAATGACCCAAGACCTTTATATAAATTGAACAATGATGAACAAACAGTTCAAATGGTCATTAAGCAAGGTGAACAAGTGGTTTCTGAGAATTCTTTATATAAAGTTGGTAAATATGTAGTAGAATTAAAGGCAGAAAAAACGACTTATTACAAGGAAAGCAATTTAGTTAAAATTGCAGTAGAGGTTAAAGAAAGTCAATTTTCAGGAGTTTCTTTTGAAAGTAAAACGAGTACCTATGATGGAACAGATAAAGAAATTACGCTTACAGGGACATTACCAGAAGGGTATACTGTCGCTTATGAAAATAATAAATCTAAAGAAGTAGGTACTTACTTTGCAAAAGCAAGTATTAAGGATTCTACAAATAAAGTAGTAGAAGAACATCGAGCTATTTTAGATATTGAATCTGAAAATAATGCTCTATTTGAACAATATTTAGATAACTTCTTTATTGAATATTTAGAAGGAGATCAATTATCTGTAAATATTTTCTGTGAAAAGCCACAAGACTTTGGTCTAGAACATTATACTGCAAAGTGGTATACATATACTCCAGCTGAAAACTATGAACAAGATATGATTGAAACAAGAGCGTATTTTAAAGAGCTTTTGGATGAATTAGAGGCTTTTGAAGTAGATCATTTAAATACAAGACAAAAAACAGCTTATCAGCAAATTCATTCCTTTTTGGCTTATCAAAATCAATATTATTCCTTTGATAACATTGATTATATGCAAAATCATTATATTGATCAATTTGGTGGATATGTAGCTGACTTTGGAACCTATATGGAAGCCTATACACTCCGTGGTAAACAAGAAGTAGAGGATATTGTGAATTATATTGTATCTACACATGTGGCTTTCCCATCCTATTTAAAATATCTTGAAGCTAAGACAACTGCAGGGTATCCTCTTTCTAATTACACAATCAACGAAATGACAAAATATTTAGATGAGGTTCTTTCTAGTCATAATCCAGCCAAAGAGGAATACTATTATCTTCAAGAAGTTCTTTGTGATAAAATTCAGGGGGTTGAATTTTTAACTTCAGATGAAAAAACAGAGTATGAGAATAAAATTATCACTGCTTTTGCAGAACATTTTATTCCTGGTGTTCAAGCCCTTCGCGATGGATTACAAACCTATTTAAATCAATTATCCAAGGACAAAGAAGGATATTGGGCAACTTATGAAAAAGGGTCTGAACTATTCCAAATGGAATTAGAACGACTTTTAGGTCTAGAAGATTTTAGTATGACGGATTATATTCGTGAAGTGCAGACTGCTTTTACAACCTATAGTGATTTATCTAGTGCGGCATTACAAGTCATTTTGAAAAAATACAAAATTCAAACAAATGCAGATTTAAGTTTATTCCTTTCTTCTCATCCGATTTTTGATGGGACGCCAACGGAAATGATTGATTATTTAAAGAAATTTGCAACTACGATTGTACCAACATTAGAAAATACACCAAACATTACAATTAAAGAAATGGATTTAGCTTCTGCAAAGGTTTCTAATGCTGTTGCCTATTATATGAAATCAGCTTTAGATAATGATAAACAGGAATATATTACTTTAAACCCAGTTAAATTAGGAGATAAAAATGATGTATTAGGAACGATGTCCCATGAAGGATATCCTGGACATTTATATGCGTATATTTACTCTAAGCAATTAGATCTTCATAATATCTCTAAAATTATGACATCAACTGCTCATGGAGAAGGTTGGGCAACCTATGTAGAATTAAAATTATATGAATATGCAATGGAAAATACTACAGATGCTGCTTTATTAGATGTTTTGAATTATCTTTATTATAATCAATTATCTGGCTTCTTATTAGAAACCAGGTTAGATGCAGGAATTCATTATGAAGGATGGGATATTGCTGAAACCAGAAACTTCCTTAAACGAAACGGCTATAATGAGGATGCAGCTGAAGATATATATAATCTATTAATTGAAACTCCAGTAAGCTATGCAGCTTATGGATATGGAAAACTATTTTTCTATAATCTTCATCAAGAAGCTAAAGAAATATTAGGTGGCTACTATGATGAAATTGAATTTAATTCTATGCTGTTGTCTAAGGGCTGGACATCTTTAGGCGAATTACAAAAGACTTATGAAGACTATATGATGAAAAAATGCTTTAAGTATAATATAAATTGGAATAAATAAAGAATAATATTTTATTTATACTTTTCCTCAACATTAAGGAGGGATATAGATGATTGAAATTAAGAATTTAAGTAAATATTACAATAACGATAGTGTTGTAACATTAGGATTAAGAAATATAAATTTGAAATTTCAAAAGAATGAAATTGTTGCGATCATAGGAGATTCAGGGAGTGGAAAATCTACACTTTTAAATGTAATTTGTGGAGTGGATACCTATGATGAAGGGGAAATGCTGTTTAATGGGAATGAAACTTCTTATTTTAATCAAAATGATTTAGATGAGTATCGGAAACAGCATGTTGGATTTATTTATCAGAATTACAATATCATTGATTCTTATACTGTTTTAGAAAATGTAATGCTACCGATGCTCATCAATGGAGTACCCCAAAAAGAAGCTAAAGAGCGTGCCATTAATTTAATTCAAAGAGTAGGATTATTTGAACGAATTCACAATAAAGGTACCAAATTATCTGGTGGTGAAAAACAGCGTTGTGTGATTGCTAGAGCTCTAGCTACGGATTGTGAGATACTTGCTTGTGATGAGCCAACAGGGAATTTAGATAGTAAAACAGGAGCCGAAATTATACAATTAATTCAAGAGGTTGCAAAGGATAAACTGGTTTTAATTGTTACTCATAATTATGATGAAGTAAAAGATATCATCACAAGAAGAATCAAGATTTCGGATGGAGAAGTAGTAGAGGATTACCAAATGAATCCAGTGGAGGAGGATTCTTCCTTGCAGGAAGAATCCCATCCATCCAAATTTAAAAAATCTTATTTGTTTTTACTTGCATTAAAAAACATAAAAAGTACACCTAAAAAGACATTCTTTTCCTTTTTTGTTTTTTTGTGTTTATCGATGATTGCATTTTTCTTATATTTAACTTGTATTCAAAGTGCGGAAACAAGCACGTATAATCCAGATGACTATTTTCAAATTTATTCATATAATCGTTTGATTGCGTTCAATTATGATCACACGCCGATTGAAAAAGGAAAAATTGCTAAAATAAAAGATAAATATTATGAAAATGCCTTTTATGAAGATTGTGAATTTGAAGCTACATTCGTAAGAAATAATTCAAGACGGCCAGTGAATTTAGTTTATTCACAACATGAGATTTCTTATGAACATATCTTAGGGGAACAACCTGTAAAAGATGAAGTTTACATTATTTTCCCTAAACAAAAAATAGATGAATATTCTTTAGAGTATTCAGATTTCATTGGCGGTACTCTTAGAGTGAATTCCTATTTTGAAAACAAATTTGTCGGTTTTGGATCATCTGCTTATGTGAATATGCCTGTATTGGTATCAAAAATGGGGGATGAGTTTACAGAAAAGATATGCAAACTTGTTTATCGGCAGGATGTTTCTATGCAGGTTCGGGTTCCAGAATTAGAAAAAAACTTTAAAGCAAATTTTATTAATCAAAGAGTTTCTACGCCAACCTTATATTTACCAAAAGAGTTTCAGGGCTATGAGGATTCTTTTGAACTAAAGATGATTATGAAAAATATATATTCAGCAAAACTTCCAACCTTTACTTATTCTTTTGTGGATTATGCGAAAACTGAATGTTATTTTTCACTCCCTTATGAATATTTAATTGAGGCAGATGATGTATATGAACTTACGGTTTATGCTCAAAAACCTAAGGAATGTACAAAATCTTTAGAATCTTTAGGATTGACTGTGCTTCGACCTTCTATTGGGTATGATGATTTTTCTGTAAATCTTTTGTTGCTTTATATTTATGTTATTATTTCTCTCATCGTAATTTTTGTTTTATCCTTTATTTGTTATGCTATCTTATCTAGAATCTATATTTCTAAAAACAAAGAATACACGGTTTTTAGATCTTTAGGTATAATGAATAAGCAAATGAACTGGATTGTTTTATTAGAAATGGTTATTTTAGCTTTATTGGCATCTATTGTGGCATTTATTGCAATGTATATCATTTACTTTACAACGCATTGGTCATTTTTAAATATCGTTACGTATAACACCTTTGGAATTACTTTATTATATTATGTAACAATTTTCTTGTTTACGGTTTTAATTGCTAGAAGATTTAACCGAAGATTATTCAAGTTAAGTGTTCAAACTTCCTTAAAAGGAGATGTGGCAAGAAATGATTAAAATTAATAATTTAAATAAATATTATTTTAAAGGAAAACGTAACGAGCTCCATGTGATTGATAATACAAGCTTAGAATTGCCTGATGTGGGTTTAATTTCAATACTAGGTCCTTCTGGATCTGGGAAAACTACCCTACTAAATGTCATTGGTGGACTAGATAAGGCAACAGGAACGATTCAATATGAGAATCAAGCAATTCATAATTCTAATATGCGTAAAATTGATGCTTACCGAAAAGAACATATTGGATATATCTTTCAAAATTATAATCTTTTACACGAAGAAACGGTTTATGAAAATTTAAGAATTGCTTTAGAAATGGTTGGCGTTGTAGATAAAGAAGAGGTAGAAAAAAGAATTGAATATACCTTAAAAGCAGTTGGAATGTTTAAATTTAGAAAGAAGCAGGCTTACGCTCTTTCTGGCGGGCAACAACAAAGAGTTGCGATTGCCCGGGCATTAGTTAAAAATGCTAAAATTATCATTGCGGATGAACCAACAGGAAACTTAGATAATGAAAATACCATAGAAGTAATGAATATATTAAAAAAGATTTCTAAAAACACTTTGGTTTTGCTGGTTACCCATGATGTAAAGATTGCTCATTTCTATGCAGATTATATTGTTGAAATTAAAGATGGGAAAATTTTATCTTTTAATAAACAAGAAGAAGCTATCTCTTTGTCTACTAATTCTTCTAATCATGTTTATTTAAAAGATCTTTATCAGCATGAAGAAGAAACTTCGATTGGTACGACAAGAGTTTATATGGATCAAGATGCGGATTTTAAAATAGATTTAGATATTATAGTTAGAAATGGGAATATTTATTTACAGTCCAATTTACCAATTAAACTCGTAGAATCTTCAAATTTAAAAATTATTGATGATCATTATCGAGATTTAAGTTCAAAAACATTTGAAGATATATCCTATGATTCTTCTTGGTTTAGCAATAAAAAACGAACGATGAAAGATGTTTTCTCTTCTTTTTGGAAGGTAGTAAAGAAATCTTTCTTTACCTTTAAAAATATGAACAAAAGAAGTAAAGTACTCTACTTTGCTTTCTTCTGTATTGGTATCTTATTGGGAGCGAGTGTCATTTGTACAATCAATTTTGCTACTCCAGATACTTCTGAGTTTTTCTATGCGAAAAATGAATATAGAATGATTTCGCCAAATCATACATTTACTCAAGATCCAATTATAAACATAAAAGAAAATTTTGAAGAAAATACTTTAGTTAAGCCTTCAGTAATGAATGAAGAAGACTATCTTATCTTTCGTTTAAATACAACGTATCATAAGCAAATTCAATTAAAACTAAATACACTTGTTTTACGTTGTATCAATGAAGATATTAATCTTCTTTATGGGACTTATCCTCAAAGCGAAAACGAGGTTGTAATTGATGCGAAAAATGCTCGGCTAATCAGTAATGAATATGGGGTAGGAGCTCCTTTGAAAGAGGCCTTAGGGGATTTGATTGAACTTCACTCAAAAGAAGGTGCAATACTAGAAGCAAAGATTGTGGGTATTTGTAAATCAGCTCAAAAAACAGTGTATACTACAGATGAACTATATACAAAATGGTTGAACTATAGAGAGATAAGCCTCTTTGGAGATTATCGATTCTATGAAACAGAAGTTGATGCGAATGGAGAACCTCTTTACGAAATACTTTCAGGAAGTATAGAGCCTGCTAAAATTGGGCTATTAGGGAAATATACAAATTTACAGGCGTTAGTTCATGAGGATAATATTTCATATCAGCGGAAAGAAACGATTGGGTATAATGGTAGAATTTATAAAATTGTGGGAACCTATCGGTATAAACCAGATACGTTTAATGTTTCAATAGATGAAGTTATTATCAATACGCCATTAACGAAACAGTGGAAATATACAGATGATTTGGCCGTATCAGAAGAGGATTATCTATTATTATCTGGGAAAGCCCCTTCAGGATTAAGAGAGTGCATTGCTTCTGTTTACTCTGGATATCAGATCGGAGATAAAATCTCAGATAAAGAAGTAGTGGGGATCTTTAATGGAACCTCAGCTGCTCTTTCTGCAAAAAGCATTGTGGATTTAGATTGTATGATATTGAGCAACTACAAATATGATATGATTGGGTTCCATGTTCAAAATGATTTTAAAACACCTGCGAATCATGAAGTAATTTCTTTATTTGATTATAAAGCCCGCCTTGTTAAAGAAAACCAAGTATCAAATTTGAAATTATTTGAGTTGTTATCTTTAATCTTAATGCTGATTAGTGCACTATTTATTTATCTGATTATGCGAAGCAAAATGATATCAGAAATTTATAATATCGGTGTTTATCGATGTTTGGGTGCTCCTCGAAAAAAAATTATTGGCAAATTTATAGTGGATTTAGTAATATTAACTTCGTTAACAACCTTAATTGGATATTTAATTATTTTATTTACCTATAACATAAGTGCTAAGTATATCAATGATTTATTAGGAGAAAATATGCTACGAGTGAATAACTTGTTGTTTATTGCAGGATTGCTTGTAATCTACCTTTTAAATTTACTTATAGGTATATTACCAATTTGCATGTTATTGAGGAAGACACCTTCGGAAATTTGTTCTAAATACGATATATAAAAAAGAAGCTGCTAGAAACTTTTTGTTTCTGAACAGCTCCTTTTTTATTTTCGATGATCAAAAGCCCGTTTGCTTTTCCGAATAGATTCTTTATATTCAATTTGATGGGTATCTAAGAAATCCCTAAAATCCTTTAATCCTTGGTCAACCTCATCGACCTCATATTCAATTTCATAATCGATATGACCATAATACTCACTTCGATCAAAGAAGATAGTTCCATCTTTATATGGACCAGAAGCTCGATAAGTTGTTAATTCAGCTATGTTTTTCACGAAATAGGGCAATCCTATAATTGATGCATCAAATCCATTTTCTAGCATCTCAAATGCCTTTTCCTTACTGATTAATATATGAGTTTCATCTGCTCCAATTGTTGATCTTGTCTTTTTTGTTAACTTATAATTGTTTCCTTTTTTGCGTATTCTAAGAACGGTTTGATCCTTCATCAGAAGAGTGTCCTCCGTATCAAAATAGAAATTGGTTTGTGGAAAAATATTATTTGTCAAGTGGAATTCTTCCAATAAATTACCATATTGTTCCTTAGAAATAAAGGTCTTAAATTCTATTTCTTTATTTTTATCCATATTTGATACCTCACATATTAAATATACATATAATTATTATCTAATATTTAATTGAAAAAATCAAGTGTTGTGATAAAATAATAGTAGAATAAATAAAAAATGACAGGGTTGAAAGCTATGAAATACTGGATTATTACAAAGAATGATGTTTTTTCTAATCAAATCAAAGAACAAATTATATCCAAACTTCATCATAGTTTAGATGAAATTTGTCCTGATGTTATAGTGGCTATTGGTGGGGATGGCACCTTTATAAGAGCTGTACATCAATACCCAAATGCAATTATTTTTGGACTTCATACAGGAAATTTGGGATTTTATACGAATTATACTATAGAAACATTAGAACAGCTCATTGAAGATTTAAATGAAGAAAAATATAAAATGGACTCTTTGGATTTATTGCAGTGCAAAATAAATTCAAAGAATCGCCAATTTGTAGATTTTGCAATTAATGAATTTACCATCATTATGTCCCCTAAAACCCTAACGCTAAATGTATTTATTGATCATGAGCAGTTGGAAACTTTTCGGGGAACGGGACTATGCATTTCAACACCCTATGGCTCAACAGCTTATAATAAATCCTTACATGGAGCGATTTTAGATCCCAAGGTAAAAGCATTGCAATTAACTGAAATTGGCGGAATTAATTCTAACGCTTACCGGACAATTTCATCTCCAATGATTATCTCCTGTGATCGAGAAATCAAACTCGAAACGGTTTGGCAAGAAGAGGTATGCATTACATTAGATAATCGAGCTTATCCTGTTCATGACTTTGAATCCGCTACGATTTCTTTAGCTTTACAAAAAGTAAAAATTGGGTATCACACTATGCCAAATTTCATTCAGAGAATCAAACGAGCATTTTTATAAAAAAAATTCTATCCTAGGATAGAATTTCATCAATGATATGATACGCTAACGCTTCTTTGGCAGACATGTAATAATCTCGTTCTGTATCGTGACTAATTTCATCAACACTCTTATGACAAAGCTCTGCAAGGAGCTCATTCATAAGAGCTTTTGTTTTTAATAGGCGTTTGGCCTGAATATCAATATCTGATACAACTCCCTGCATTCCACCATAAGGCTGATGAATCATAACTTCTGCATGAGGCAAGGCTTTTCTTTTCCCTGTTCCACTTGCTAGAAGGAACGCGGCCATAGAAGCGGCCATTCCTACTACAATGGTATTCACTTTTGAATGAATATACCGCATTGTATCATAAATGGCTAGTCCAGAAGTGATCGATCCACCTGGGGAGGAAATATAGATATCAATTTCTTCATGACTTATAGAATCTAAATATAGTAACTGAGAGATTAGAATTGATGACATATGGTCATCAATTTCTCCTATAAGTAAAATGATTCGGTCTTGCATTAATCTTGAGTAAATATCATAGCTGCGTTCTCCACCGGCTCCTTTTTCTAAAACATATGGTATATAGTTCATTTTATATCTCCTTTTCTTTTCACTTTATCTTACCAAAAACGTTTACATAAATTTGTTATAAAAAGTCGATACTAAAAATATTGATAATAAAAAATTTAAGTGGTAAAATAATAATGTAAAAAAACAATTTTAGGAGGAATTTATAATTATGGCTATTAAAGTAGCAATTAACGGATTTGGACGTATTGGACGTTTAGCTTTCAGACAAATGTTTGGTGCTAAAGGATATGAAATCGTAGCAATTAACGATTTGACTGATCCAAAGATGTTAGCAAATTTATTAAAGTATGATACTGCACAAGGTGGATATTGTGGTCATTATGGTGAAGGTCTACACACAGTTGTCGCTGGTGAAGGATCTATCACTGTAGATGGCAAGACTATTACAATTTATGCTGAAAAAGAAGCAGTAAATTTACCTTGGGGAAAACTAGGTGTTGATGTAGTATTAGAATGTACTGGTTTCTACACAAAGAAAGAAAAAGCACAAGCTCATATCGAAGCAGGTGCAAAGAAGGTTGTTATTTCTGCTCCAGCAGGAAATGATCTTCCAACTGTAGTTTATGGGGTTAACGAAAATGTATTAACAAAGAACGATACAATTATTTCTGCAGCTTCTTGTACTACAAACTGTTTAGCTCCTATGGCAAATGCTTTAAATAAATATGCTGCTATTCAATCTGGTATCATGAGCACAATTCATGCATATACTGGAGATCAAATGATTCTTGATGGACCACATAGAAAGGGCGATTTAAGAAGAGCACGTGCTGGTGCTGCAAACATCGTTCCAAACTCTACTGGTGCTGCAAAGGCTATCGGTTTGGTTATTCCTGAATTAAATGGTAAGTTAATTGGTTCCGCACAACGTGTTCCAGTTACAACTGGTTCAACTACAATCTTAACTGCTGTAGTTAAGGGTAAGGATGTTACTGTAGATGGAATTAACGCTGCTATGAAGGCTGCTGCTTCTGAATCTTTTGGATATAATGAAGATCCAATCGTTTCATCTGATGTAATTGGTATGAAATTTGGTTCATTATTTGATGCAACTCAAACAATGGTAGCTAAACTTGCTGATGATTTATATCAGGTTCAGGTTGTTTCTTGGTATGATAATGAAAATTCATATACAAGCCAAATGGTTAGAACAATCAAGTATTTTGCTGAATTAAAGTAATTATAATTTAAAATAAATTGTGGAAGGCAGATTTAGGCTTTCCACAATTTTTCTTTTATGGTAAAATAAAAGAAAAAGAAGAGGTAAAATTTATGGAGTGGAAAGACTTTATTGATGGCGAAAGAACACAAGAGTATTATGTTCAATTAAAAGAACGAGTGAATGAAGAATATAATCGGTATCTTTGTCATCCAGATTATAAAAAAATATATCATGCTTTTTCAGCAACTCCTTTAGAAAAGGTTAAGGTCGTCATTTTAGGACAAGATCCTTATCATGAGGTCAATCAAGCACATGGATTGGCGTTTTCAGTATTGTGCAGTCAAATCCCCCCATCTTTACAAAATATATATAAAGAAATGGAATCTGATTTAGGAATTCCTGTTCATCAGGATGGAAACTTAGATTATTTGGCTAAACAAGGCGTATTGTTATTAAATACAATTTTAACAGTGCGAAATGGAAAGGCTTTGGCTCATCAAGGCTTTGGTTGGGAAATTTTTACAGATCATGTGATTCGTTTTTTAAATACACTTGATCAACCAATTGTATTTATCTTATGGGGAAGTAATGCAATTTCTAAAAAAGCGATTTTAAATAATCCGAATCATTATATTATCACATCTCCTCATCCATCTCCTTTATCTGCTTATCGTGGTTTTTTTGGTTCAAAGCCTTTTTCTAAAACAAATGAATTTTTAGTAAAGAACCATTTAGAACCAATTCAGTGGGTGAAAGCCTAAGGTTTATTCTATAATTATCATATTATGGTTATGGGTGAATAAAATTGAATTACTTTAATCCAAATATGAATTCTTATGATCAATATGTAGTGAAACAAAATGATTCCTTATATATGATTGCTAAAAAATATGGAATTAGTGTAGAGGAATTGAAATCTGCTAATCATTTGGTTTCAAATATGATTTATCCAAATCAAATCCTATTTATACCTAAGAAAAACACAATTGTAACCAAAACGAATGATAGTGTTTCTGAATTAATCAATAAGTATCATTTGAACTTACAGGATTTATCTAATTTAAAAGTTGTACCAAATCAAAATATACCTTATCGCGTGAATAAAACACATACAGTAAAGGTAAATGAGTGTATTGAAGATATTTTAGCAAAGTATCAAATTTCTCCTTTGGAACTACTTAAATTAAATGAAAATAAAATATTAATACCTGGTGAAAAAATAATTATTGAAAAATAGTTATTTTTTTCTTTATTGAAACTGAATTTAGTGATAGAATTAGTAAAGAAAAGAGGAGTTTCTTATGAAGTACTGTTTAGAATGTGGAACAAAATTAGAATTAAAATTTTTAGAAAATGAAGGAAATATTCCGTTTTGCAAAAACTGTAATACTTACCGATTTCCTGTATTTTATATGGCTTGCAGTATGATTGTTACTACCAAAGATTTTAAACAGGTACTTTTAATCAAGCAGTATAAACAGAATAGAAATATATTGGTTGCAGGATATGTGAAAAAAGGCGAAAGTGCAGAGGAAACCGCCATTCGTGAAATTAAAGAAGAAGTTGGACTAGATGTCGATTTCTTAGTATTTAATCAAACCAAATATCATGAGAAAAGTAACAACTTAATGATGAATTTTATTGCGGTGGTAAAGGATACAAACGTTACTATAAATGAAGAGGTGGATTCTTTTCAGTGGTTTTCTTTAGAGGAGGCTCTTCATCAAATCGCCGAAAATAGTTTGGCTAAAGAATTCTATATATTATTTTACACAAAGGTAAAGAACCATGAAATATAAGATGATTTTATTTGATTTGGATGGCACAATTTTAAATACGATTGAAGATTTGCATCATGCCTGTAATTTTGCTTTAACCCAATATGGACTACCTTCCATTACAGTAGAACAAACGAAGCAATATCTAGGGCATGGAATTCGGCAGTTGCTACTTTTCGCATCTCAAAACGATGACAGAATAGAAGATATATTAAAATGCTTTAAAACGTATTATGCAAAGCATTTTAATGTTTTTACTAAAACTTATCCTAATATAGAAGAAGTTTTAACCTATTGTCAAAAGAAAAGATTAATTTTAGGCGTATATACGAATAAGGTTGAAGACATTGCTCGCCCGCTTGTACTTGCTCATTTTACTCAATTTGATTTTATATTTGGGGAAATCGATGGAAGAAAAAGAAAGCCAGACCCTACCTTTTTAGATTGTCTTATCAGAAAGTATCAAGTGCAAAAGAGTGAAGTTTTATACATTGGAGATAGTGAAGTTGATTATGAATTGGCCAAAAATGCTCAAATTGATGGACTATGTGTGAGTTATGGATTTCGCAACAGGAGTGTGTTACTTCAATTGACAGATCAAGTTGTGGATTCTCCACTAGAAATTTTAAAGTATTTGGAGTAGAGGGTATGGATGAGAGTATTCGTTTATTGTTAAACATTATTGAATATATAGGAACAATTGCTTTTGCAATATCAGGTGCATTAATTGCAATTGAGAATCGAATGGATTTGTTAGGGGTTATCCTTTTAGGAAGTACAACTGCCGTAGGCGGTGGCTTATTCAGAGATATTATCATTGGTAAAGATATGCCTGCCATGTTTAGTAATCCAAGCTATGTAATCGTGGCTGTAATCACAACGATTGTAGTTTTTGTTGTAATGTGTGGTTTAAAAAATATGAAAGTCATAGAATCTAAAGCATATCGGATTAGTTATAATCTTACTGATAGTTTGGGATTAGGTGTATTTGTAGTTGTTGGAACTACAGAAACGATGTCAGCAGGAGTTACAAATCATTTTTTAATTATCTTTTGTGCTGTTTTAACTGCCGTAGGCGGTGGAATGCTTAGAGATATTATGTCGGCTCATATTCCTGCGATTTTTAGAAAGCATATTTATTGCGTTGCCGCAATTGTAGGGGCGATATTATATTATGCCATCACTTATTTAAGTAATCTATATGCTTTAGCTGTTATTTCTACAATTTGTAGTGTGGTTCTAATTCGTTTTTTCGCATTTTATTTTAAATTAAATCTGCCAAAGGTTAAAATTAATGTAGAATAAATGGGTTTAATTTGATATAATACTATATGGTGATTAATATGCAGGAAGTTAAGGCAGACAATTTAGAATTGTTTTATGATTGTGTAGATGAATCTAATAATCTTCTTTATGAAATTTTTCATAAATCCTATTTTGAATTGATTGAGCTGACTGTTCAAAATATATTAGCATCTGATGTAATTTGTGATTGTGATGAGGAGCAAACAGCAAAGCTAAATGAAATCTATGACCGAATTGCTGGAATTGATTTTTCGGTAGAAGATGTACGGAAGGCGATGCAGGCAATTATATTAAAGGGCTTAAAAGAAATGAAAATTCCAAATGGAAATACTACTCCAGATTCATTAGGTATTTTTATTGCATATTTAATTACAAAATTTACTTCGGATCAAAAAATTACAATATTAGATCCTTTGTGTGGCACAGGTAATTTATTACATACTATTGTGAATCATTTAGATAAGGATTGTAAACTCTATGCTTGTGATCATGATTTATGGATGACAAAACTTACAAAAATGGTCAGTGATTTACTTTCGATAGAGGTTGAGGTTTATTTGCAGGACACTTTGAATTTATCTATTGGACAACTTGATTTTATCGTTTTTGATTTACCGAATATTCTTTATGAAGAAAAGAAAGACTACTTTCCTTATCAAGCAATATTACATTATGCAAATCTTTTAAAAGAAGAAGGCGTAATGATTGGAATTGTAGGAAATGATTTTTTTAACTATGATAAAAATCAAAATTTTAAAAAAGAATTACTTTCCACTTGTTCTATTATTGGATTAGTGGAATTACCTGATACAATGTTTGTATCAAAACCCAAAACGATTCTTGTCATCCAAAAAAAGAAATATGAGGACAAGAAGAATTGCTTTATGGTCAAACTGCCAAGCTTTACAGATGTCAAGGAATTTAATACTTCCTTGCAATATATAGAAGCGTGGTTTGAAAAAAATAAAAAAAATAAGGAGAAATAAAAAATGGCAAAAATAATGGCAGTAAATGCTGGTAGTTCATCAATTAAATTTCAATTATTAGAAATGCCAGCAGAAACAGTAATTGCATCTGGTGTAATGGAGCGAATTGGATTAACAGAAGGAATCTTTACACTTAAGTATAACGGAAAGAAAGAAGAAACTCATCCTGTATTACCAACTCATGCGGAAGGTGTTGAATTATTGTTAAATACACTTGTAGAAAAAGGAATTGTAAAAAGTTTAGCTGAAATTTCAGGAGTTGGACATCGTGTAGTTCAAGGCGGAGAATATTTTAAGGATTCCTGTTTAGTTGATGAAGTAGCGATTGAAAAGATTGCAGAGCTTGCTGATTTAGCTCCACTTCACAATCCTGCACATATTATCGGTATTAAGGCATTCCAAAAGGCTTTACCAAAGGTTCCAGAGGTAGTTGTTTTTGACACCGTATTCCATCAAACAATGCCTGAGGAAGCATACATGTATGCTGTACCTTATGAATGGTATGAAAAATACGGAATTCGTAAGTATGGTGCTCATGGTACTTCTCATAAATATGTTTCACAGCGTTGTGCAGAATTAATGAATAAGCCTCTAAAAGATACAAAAATTATTGTATGTCATTTGGGAAATGGGGCATCTATATCTGCTGTAGAAGGTGGATTATGTAAGGATACTTCAATGGGTCTTACTCCACTTGAGGGAATTCCTATGGGGACAAGAACAGGAAATATTGATCCTACGGTAGTTTCTTATATTTGTGCTAAGGAGAATAAAACTGCTTCTGAGGTTGTCAATATTCTAAATAAGAAATCTGGTTATCTTGGCATGTCAGGACGCTCCAATGATGCTCGTGATGTTACTAAAGGAATGGAAGAAGGAGATCATAGATGCAAACTTACTTTTGATGTACAAGCTAAGCGTATTGCAGACTATGTAGCTTCTTATTGGCTATATTTAGGTGGATGTGATGCAATCTGCTTTACAGCAGGTATGGGCGAAAACTTAAAGCATTTACGTTTGAATGTTGCAAAAAGATTAGCTCCACTAGGCGTAGAAATTGATGAAAAATTGAATGATACATTCTCTGATGAACGAATTATTTCTACACCGACTTCTAAAATTAAATTATATATTATCCCAACAAATGAAGAGGTAATGATTGCAAGAGATACGGTTCGGATTGCAAATATTAAGTAATTAAGACAATTTCACATTATTTTACCGTATTTTCTATATAATTATAGGGTATACTATAGATGTCTTAAAAAAAGACGATCTATCTTTCCCCTAACAAGATAGAGGCTTTTTCATAAGCAAACTATAACTCTCCCAATAGAAAAAGAGTCTGAATATAGACTCTTTTTCTGTTTTATATAATTATATTATATAAAGTTATCTTTCTTATTTTTGGGGTAATACGCTTTCGGTGTTAAATGAATTTGACATTTTCTCAAAAAAATAGTATAATGCTATACTGTAGAGTATTGGGAAAAGAAGGAAGGTGTAGAAATATGAAGAAAAAGATTATATTTTTATCTATATTTATCTTTACCCTCTTAGCAGGAGGTGTAGGAATATATTTCTACACTCAAACGCATCGAGCTCCTATTACATGGGCAGAGGAAGCTAAGTATAAAACATATACTGAACCAGCACCAACCGATGGTTCTATGCCAACAGATTATGATTCTTATATGAATATTGCTTATGTTTTATGGACATTAGAACATACAGAAAATTTTTCTTCTACGACTCGAGGGACTGCGGTTTCAGTTGGACAAACACAAGAAATATTGAATCGTCGGATTGTAAATAAAGATATGCAAGTCGTTGAAACATATTCAGGTGGATTGATTACGCTTGGAAAACAAAAATATTTTATTAATAATCGAGTTCTCCTTAGAGATTATGCTAGTAAGAATGGGGAAACTTTTACTTGGAAAACGGATGAACCTGAATGTATTACAGAAGAAGCGTATAAGAAAAGATATGGTTGGTTTCCAACTCAGTCTACTGCATACATTATATGTAATGAAACAATTTTAGAGATTTCAGATATAACTGTTTTAGAAGATGGTCTTTTTTCAATTAAATTATCATTAAATCCTGGTGAATTTTATGCTCCATTCTGGTATGCAAGAGAGGTTTCTACAAATGCATCTTCTTTAAGCAAACCTGCTTTCTCATCTATTGAAGTAGAATATATATTTGATGCCAATTGGCGAGTTCATAAGGTGAATACAAAAGAAAAATATAAGGTAACTCCAAAAGTTGCTCCTCTCACAGTCGATTGTGTAACTAATATTGAAGAAATTTTTAATTATGATACTTATAAAATTGATGATACAACCATTCAATTTTTTGATCAGTATAAAGACAAACAGCCTGCTGGAGGCGAAATTGTTGAAGAACCAGAAACCCCTTTGTCTTATATTACAGGAGCTTTATTAGGTTCTACTGGAGAGCAAAAATTTAATTTAAGCATAAGCTTAAATGGAAATCAACTTCAAGGGCAGATTGCTTTAGATTTATCAAATTTAAATCAAATTGGTCTAAAGGTTAGATTTGGGAATTTCCAGATTGTGTACCAAAACGATACGGCCTATATTGATTTAGGTTCAAATAAAGTAAAATTAAATAAAAATGAATTTATGGAACTATTAGCTCCAATGTTGAATTTAACCTCTACGGATAAAACTCAAGATGAATCTTCCTTATTTGATGTCAACCAAATCATGAGTGATATTGCTTCATCAAAGATAACTAAGGAGGAAAATAAAGTTACAATCGATACTACACTACAGTTAGTGGGAATTAAAGTACCTCTTCAATTTGTTATTCTAGAAGAAGACCAAAAAATGAGTTTAATTTCTATTTCAACTTCTATTGCCTATCAAGATCTCCATATGGATCTTCTTTTAACGGCAAATCCAACCGCATCTTTTATGGATGTAGAAGGAGAATACAATGATGCAAAAAATATTAAATTTATTTTAGATGATTTATTCCAAATCATTTTAAATAAAAGAGTTGGAGTTCAATGCTCTATCTTATGGAATGGGATGGAAATAAAAATCGATGCCATTATTGATTGGCAAACCCAGTTTGCAGTTCAAGCCAAATGCAATGTTAAATCTAATACAATGGACGAATCTTTTACATTAACCTATGTAAATGATATCGTTTATTTAGATTTCTATAATATAAAGGTAAAAATGACAGTAGAAGAAATAAAGGAAATGATTCAATCCAATATTTCACTTCCTTCTGTAGATAATTCAAATATTCAAATCAATGACATTTTGTCATGTCTTGCTTCAATTTCGTTTGATCAAATTCTAAAGTCTTTGACCATTACTGAAAATGAGATAACAGTTCAATTAGATTTATCTACGATTCTTCAAGGAACAAAAGAGATTGATCTTATCATAAAAGATACTGAAAATGGGTTTACATTCCAAAATGAATCCTATGGCATTTTTGCTGCTGTAAAGACTGATGTAAACGAAAAGATTGAAGTAACAGAAACAGAGTATAGTAATCTAACAAACTATAGTAAAGTCATAGAGTATCTAACAAAGATTATCA
>CAJTXR010000006.1 GCA_910584005.1 uncultured Anaeroplasmataceae bacterium
GCTCGTCGGGCTCATAACCCGAAGGTCGTTGGTTCAAATCCTTCTCCCGCAACCAATTGGTTCGGTGGTGTAGTGGTTAACATGCTAGTCTGTCACACTGGAGATCGCGGGTTCAAGTCCCGTCCGAACCGCCATCTTTAATGCCTCGGTAGCTCAGTCGGTAGAGCAAAGGACTGAAAATCCTTGTGTCGGCAGTTCGATTCTGCCCTGAGGCACCATTTAAAACTTTTAAACCTTTCTTATATTTTATGCCTAGATTTTACATGAAAAAGTCTAGGCGATTTTTCTTCATAAAGAAATATTTAAAAATATCTTTTGTTTCTTTTCATAATTTAACTTTTATTGTATAATAGAATGTGGTGATGTAGATGAATACTATAATTAAGTTTTTTCAAGAAAATATGGTAGCTAGATTATGCTTAGATATTTATTTATCTCTAATTATAATTTCATTACTTGTTTTTTTGGCAATGAAAATTAGAAAAATATTTATCATGCTATGCATTGGTATTTTTATAGGTTTTGTAAGCTGGTTTTCAACAGAGTGTGGCTTAGAGGTTGCAAAAAGAATATACCCTTATATATTTGGTGCTTATCTTTTAATTGTGGTTGTTTTAGCAGCCCCAGAAATTAGAAAATTAATGGATTCAAACCGAAAGGTAGATCAAAGGGCGGATATGTTTGTTTCTTCTACAGAAACAACGAGAGAGGCAATTGTAGAAGCAGTTTTTCATATGTCCTCTACAAAAGTTGGTGCTTTAATCACAATTGAACAGCATAATTCATTGGATCAATATGCAGAAAGAGCAATTCAGTTAAATTCAGATATATCTAAAGAATTATTGGAACAAATCTTTATTAAAGATTCTCCTTTACATGATGGTGGCGTAATCATACGAGGAAATAAAATAGTTTGTGCTGGTGCTTATTATGTATTGACACAAGATGATAGTTTAGATAAAACTATTGGTTCAAGACATAGAGCAGGAGTAGGAATATCAGAAATTACAGATTCTTTAACAATTATTGTTTCAGAGGAAACAGGAGCAGTTCATGTTGCTACTGCAGGATGCATGGTTGCTATAGATAATAAGGCGGCTTTATTAGAATATGTTAACTTATTTTTAGGAAAGTAGAGGTAAAAAATAATGAAAATTTTAAATTTGATAATAGAAATTTTAACTTCACCTTTTAGTATTTTACTGAAACTTTCTGGTAGTGGAAAAAATTATTTTTCTTCGTTTGCTAAGCCTTTAATCATTTTCTTGATTTCCATACTTATTGTTATTGCATTAGTATTATTTTTCTATCGTATGGAGTTATTTCAATCTTAAGAAGGAGGGATAGGCTATGCTTTTTACAGTTCAAGATACAATTTTTCAATATCAAATTGCAATTGTTCCACTCCTTTTAAGTATGATATTTGTTTTTCTCTTATTGAGGCAATGCATTGTTCGTAAAAAACTTTTACTAGTAAGATTGGTTTTTTCATTTATTCTTTGCTTTGTTTGCACTTTATTACTTGCTTTTTTTCATGAGTTTTTAGAAAAGCCCAATCTCAAAAATAGTATTCAATGGGTATTTTTGAGTTTAGATGTTATCTTATGCTTATCTATTTTTTTATTTACTGATCTTTCCTCTTCAAAAGAACAATTTAATCGTGATTTATTTCAAACTTTAAACCAAACAAAATATTATGTTTTAGTAGACAAAAAAAATAGAATTAAAGAAATCTCCACTCTGTTTTTAGAAGATTTAGGGTTAACTGAGCATGAAGTATATAAAAAGAATTTATTTGATGTAATAGAAAAGAAATATCGGATATTTAAGGTAAATGGAACTGATGCTGATAAATCAGATTTAAATATTTATTACAGTAATGCAGAAACGAAAACCTCACAAATGAATTTAGAATTACATGATGATCAAGGGGATGTTATTGCCTATTATTTTAATGAAACTCCGATTGTTTTTTTAGGGTCCATTCGGGGAAGGATGTTTGTAGGAGATAAGAAAACTTCAGAAGAACTTGTTGGAATGGAAAAAAATTTAGCAGTTTCGGCTGCGGAATTAGATATTATTAAGTCGCGATTTATGTCGATACTAGAAAAAACAACAGAAGGTATATTTTTTACGGATCTTACCAATAAGACAATTTGGTTAAATGATGTTCTTACAAAAAATTTGTATTTGAATGAAGATACACTTTCTATACAGGAATTTTTAGATTATATTCATCCAGATGATTTAGCCATGTATAAAACCAAATTGAGTATGGTAAACAATATTAATCCTCATTATTCAGTATCTTATCGGTTTCATATTGGATCAAAATATGTTTATGTGAAGGAAGAAGGAACAAGAATTACCAATGGACGAGTTGTAGAATTATGTGGTATGATTCGAATGCTTGAAAACTATCATTATGAAAAAACACAATCGGATCTAGATTCGGTTCTGGGAGAAGCAGAAATGCTTGCTGGGATAAATCGATTATATCAAGAAGGCAAAGAATTTCAGGTTGTTCAAATCCATATGGCGAATTTAGAAGAAATTAATAAAGAATTTGGTAGGGGCATTGGGAATATGGTATTATCTGAATATATAAAGCTGATTAAAAGGCGATATATAGATTCTAATCTTCTCTATCGTATTTCTGGTTTAGATTTTATTGCTGTAATAACTGATGTCCGTAAGATGCAGCATTTACATAATGATTTACATAATAAGGAACGAATTTTACATGTAACACTTGATTATAGTACAAAGAAGGTTCAAATTCACGCAAATATGGGAATCTGTTATTCTTCTGATGCAAAGGATGCAAAGGATGTCACAAAACGAACAAAAGAGGCATTAAGATTTTGTACGAATCCTCAATTTAACTCTAGCTATGCTTATTACAGGGATATTCGATGATTAAAGCAGAGGCTCGTGAGTATGTTTTGACTGAAAGAAAATGTATTGATTTTCAACTGCTTTCTAAACAAGTGATAAAAAAAATTGTAGAAGAGAATATCTTATGGAATAAAGAAAAAATTGGATTATATTATCCATTAAAATGGGAAATAAATCTATTGGATTTACTAAATATTTACCCTCATAAAAAATTTTATTTTCCAGCTATCCATTATAAAATGGAGTTTAAAATTTTTGATTCACTAACATCTTTTATTCCTGGACCATTTCATACTATGCAGCCAATGACTGAAACTGTTGATATTAATGATATAGACCTTATATTCATTCCTTGTTTAGCAACAAGCAAAACAAAACAAAGATTAGGATATGGAAAAGGATATTATGATCGAGCATTAGAAAGCTATCAGGGAGTAAAAATTGGGATATGTCCATCTGTATTTCAAAATTTGGATGTTGAAATGGAACATCACGATATTGTATTAGACTTTATAATTAAGGAATGATATTTATGGTAAGTGTTGTATTGCTGATGGCGGGATCGGCAACTCGAATGAAAAGAAAAGAAAATAAAGTATATTTGCCTTTGAAAGAAAAAATGGTTTATGAATATGCATTACAGAAATTTTTAGATCTTGGAGCAGAAGTAATTTGCGTTATACGAAAGGAAGATCGCGATTATTTAAAGCCTTATTTCACGCAAGTAAAAATTGTTTTAGGCGGAACAACACGTCAAGAAAGTGTATATAAAGGAGTAAAAGAAGCAACTGGAGAATTTGTTTTGATTCATGATGCGGCTCGACCTTTTGTTTCAAAGGATATGATTCTTCACTGCATAGATTCTATGAAAAAAGGGAATTGTTGTTTAGTGGTTGCACCAAGCAAGGATACCGTATATCAAAAAAATCCATTGCGAAATTTAAAAAGAGAGGAACTTGTTTTAGCACAAACACCTCAAGGTGGGAGAAAGACAGTTCTTCTTAAGTGTCATGAACAGGCAATAAAGGATAGGTATTTTGGTACAGATGATATATCTTTAGTATTAAAATATAGTGATACCCCTATTCAACTTATAGAAGGCAGTGATTTGAATTTTAAAATTACTACTCAAATGGATTATATCATTGCTAAGGAGTTGGTGAAAAATGATTAGAATAGGACATGCGTGGGACACGCATCCTTTAGTGCAAAATAGAAAACTAATTTTAGGAGGGGTTGAATTTAAAAGCGATATAGGTTTATTTGGACATTCAGATGCTGATGTTGTTTTACATGCTATTGCAGAGTCATTTTTAGGAAGTTTGGCTTTAGGAGATTTAGGTACGTTTTTTCCAGATAATTCAGTAGCAACTAAAAATATGGATAGTAGAATTATCTTGAAAGAATGCTATCAAAAAGTCTTACAACAAGGGTATGTTCTCAATAATTTAGATATTACTATTTATTCAGAACATATTAAAATATCTCCTCAAAGAGATGCAATAAGAAAATCTATAGCCAGCTTGCTTGATGCCGAATTGAATCAAATAAGTGTAAAAGCAACAACTTGGGAGTCTATGGGCTTTATTGGTAGAGGAGAAGCTATAGCGGCAGAATGTGTTTGCTTAATTGAAAAAGAATGAGTTATTTAAGGAATATAAAACATATGATTTAATAAATACAGGAGGAAAAAAATGAAAGAACTTATTAAAGCATTTGATGATTTACCACTTATTGTTAAAGTGATTTTGTGTATACCTTGCTTAGATATCGTTTGGAGTGTTTACAAAATATGTAAATCTGCTGATAAAAGCAATGTATTAGGAATTGTATTAGGAATTTTAACTATTATTCCTGGTGCTTTCTTTATTTGGATTATTGACATCATTACTGTCTTGGTAAATGGTAATGTTTGGTGGATTGACTAAAATAAAATAAAATGTATTTAAAAAAGTTTTATTTTATGCTATAATAAATCTATCAAATAAGGAGGAATTAAAAAAATGGAAAAATGGTTTGAAAAACAATCTCGTTTAGTACAAATTCTATTATTATTAATTCCAGTTGTAAACTGGGTCGTAGAAGTACTTGTACGTTGGAGCCACGCTTTAAGAAAGGGTAGTTTAATTAAGTATATTATAGCCATCTTAGTTACATTACCTACTGGAGTAATCGTTGGATGGTTAGATATGCTATGGTGCCTATTATTTAAGCATCTAATTTTCTGTGACTAATCCATTTAGTTAATTAAAAAAAGTATAAACTTTAGTATAGACTAGGTTTATACTTTTTTATTTTTAGGAGGTTATATGATTAAAGTTTTATTTGTTTGTCATGGAAATATTTGTAGAAGTCCTATGGCAGAATTTTTATTTAAACAATATGTAACAGATATGAGGAAAGAATCGCAATTCTTGATTGCATCTAAGGCCACATCAAGTGAGGAAATCGGTAATAGAGTACATCTAGGAACTAAAAAAATATTGGATAAGCTCCATATAGATTGCTCTTCAAAACGAGCAGAACAATTAAATGAAAATGATTATTACGATTTTGATTATATTTTGGGAATGGATACATATAATATAAGGAATATAAATAGAATTTTTAAAGGGAAAATGGATAAAGTTTATTCCTTGTTAGATTTTACTGATCATCCTAGAGATATTTCAGATCCATGGTATACAGGAGATTTTGGTAAAACTTATAGTGATATAATGTTAGGAATAGAAGCATTTTATAAAGTATTAGTGAGTAAAAAACTGGTTTAATTAACTAGTTTTTTTATTATTTTTAAAAAAATTAGTTGACACTAACCAAAATGTGAGTATAATATAGTTAGTTAGTTATAACTAACTTATGAAAGGGTGAAGATATGGAAGGGAAAATTTATTCAGTTGGCGAACAATGCAAACTTAGTGATTTAAAAGTAGGCCAGGCTGGGACTTTAATATCATTTAACAATGACAATAAGGCTTTGCGAAGAAGATTATTAGATATGGGATTAACCAAGAATGTTTATATTGATATTATTATGATAAGTCCATTAGGAGATCCAGTAAGTATCGGGCTCAGAGGATATCAGCTTTGTATGCGTAAGGAGGATATGGAGCAGATAATCGTTAAAGTTGCAAAACCATTTATTGAAAAGAAACTGGAAAAAGGAGGGAAAAAATAATGGCAAAACGTTGTGCATTAGTTGGAAATCAAAATTCAGGCAAAACCCTACTGTTTAATGTATTAACTGGAATGAATCAAAAAGTTGGAAATTGGCCAGGAGTAACAGTAGAACGTAAAGATGGAATTATCAAGGGAACAGATGTCGAACTTACGGATTTGCCTGGAATCTATTCTCTAAGTCCTTATACTTCAGAAGAGGAAATTAGTCGAAGATTTGTGGTGGAAGAAAATCCCGATTTGTTGATAAATATTATTGATGCAACTTCTATTGAAAGAGCACTCTATTTAACAACTCAACTTTTAGAACTTCATAAAAAGGTTTTAGTCGTATTAAATATGGAGGATATTTTAGAGAAAAAAGGATATAAAATAGATGTTCAAAAGCTTAGTGAAAAATTAGGAACGACTGTTGTTTCAATTTCAGCTTTAAAGAAAACAGGGATAAAAGAATTAATTTCGACGATA
The DNA here is from genome assembly GCA_910584005.1 of uncultured Anaeroplasmataceae bacterium. Classification (GTDB taxonomy): domain Bacteria; phylum Bacillota_I; class Bacilli_A; order Acholeplasmatales; family Anaeroplasmataceae; genus Pelethenecus. The sequence goes on from CAJTXR010000006.1 coordinate 6,544, forward strand.
GATGAAAGTGAAAGGATAGTTACAACAAATTTTGAAAAACCAATTTATCCAAAGGAAATAGAATCTTTAATTGAGAATATCATATTTCGATTTGATCAAGATGTGATAGAAAAACGATTTGCAGCTGTAAAAATTATTGAAAGAGATCAAAGGTATTATTCAAAATATTATAAAGAACAATATGAGGATTCTATTGTAAGATTAGAAAAAAAATTTGATATGGATTCTGAACAGTTTATTGCTTCTTTTAGGTATGATTACATAGAACAAATAAGAAATACATGTGTGGAAAAGAAAATTGTTACATCTTTTACGCAAAAGGCAGATAAAGTACTTTTAAATAAATGGGCATCAATTCCAATTTTTCTTATAGTGATGATTTTAGTTTATTTATTAAGTGTAGGTCTAGTAGGTGGAGCAACAGTTGGAATTGTAGATATGTTATTTAATGGTGGAAATGCGATTGAATTCCCATTACCATTTATTGATCCAATTGTAGTTGAATTTGCTCCTGAGGGAGAAGGGCTAATGGGGCTTGGTCCTTGGCTTGCAAAGGGAATTACAGATGCAGGAGGCTCAGATTGGGCGGCTTCGTTAGTAGCAGATGGGGCTGTTGCTGGTGTTGGAGCTGTACTAAACTTTGTTCCCCAAATTGCAATTTTATTCTTATTAATTAGTTTGTTAGAAACATGTGGATATATGTCCCGTGTTACATTCCTTTTTGACCGTGCATTTAAAAAGTTAGGAATGAGTGGAAAATCTTTAATACCATTTATTGTAGGTACAGGGTGTAGTGTTCCAGCAATTATGGGGGCTAGGGCACTTGAAGATCGAAATGAACATCAAATGACGATTACATTAACTCCATTTATGCCTTGTAGTGCAAAACTTCCAATTATAACTTGTTTTATTGGTGGAATTTTTGCCCCAATGATGGGCGGAGGCCTCACATGGTTAATTACATTCTTAATGTATATTCTCGCGATTGCTGTAATTATTTTAGCTGGTTTCTTACTCAATAAATTTTTTGTGAAAAATAAATCTACAAGTTACATTACAGAACTACCAGAATATCATATGCCTTCTGCAAGTTATGTAGCTAAGGATGTTTGGGAAAAGACTTGGGCATTTATAAAGCGTGCAGGAACAATTATTTTTCTTTGTTCTATAGTCGTATGGTTATTATTAAATTTAAATTATAAATTCCAATTTACTGAGGATATAGAAGATAGTATTTTAGCATCTATAGGAAAATCGATTTCTTGGATTTTTGCTCCTATGCTTGGTTTGAACTTTTCTTGGGGAGCTTCCGTTTCCGCTATTCAAGGCTTAGTAGCAAAAGAGGCTGTTGTGTCTTCCATGGAAGTTATAACCGCAGTTGGAGAAGGAGAAAATGTATTTGCAGGAAATGGGACATTTGCTTTCTTTAATGGATTTAGTGCTATGGGATATATGGTGTTCACTTTATTTTCTGCTCCTTGCTTTGGTGCAATTGGTGCCATGCGAAGAGAACTTGGATCCTCAAAGGCTATGTGGAAGGCGATTGCCTTTGAAACAGGATTAGCTTGGGTATTGGCTTCAGCAATTGGAATATGGGGAGCACTTTGCTAGGAGGAAAAATATGGTTGTAGATATAATTGTAGTATGTATTGTAATTTTTCTGGTATGTGCAGTCATCTTTTTCCGATTTATTTTCCCTAAAATTATGAATCGTAAAATTAAAAACAAAGGAAAGGAATGCTCCAGTTGTGTTCACTGTCAACATCGTTAATACAATTGTAGTAGGAGGAATCCTCTTTTTAGTAGCTTTAGTCATCCTCCATTTAATCATTGTATATAAAAAAAGTCCTTGTGGAGATTGTGCAAGTGCCAAGCAATGTGCTGCATTTTCCAAAAAGAAAATTCTTAAAGCATATAAAAAACAATGTAAATTAGAGGCGAAGAGGTAAATCCTCTTCCCTTTTGTTTTTCTTTATTGTAAAATGTTGGAAAGGGCGGTGGGCAAATTGAAAAGAAGAATTTTTATTTTTACATTGGTGTTATCTTTTATTGGTGGATTTTTTAATGTATATTCGTTTTATATGCGAGGAGGAAGATATGCCTTTTTACAAACGGGAACTTTAATTGCGATGATTTATGATCTTTTTGTTGCGAATTATATGGATTTGTGGTTGGGATTATCCACTTTTTTATCTTTTTATTTGGGAATAGTATTCACATTTATAATGGATTTTTTATTTCAAAAAAAACATAAAGAAAAATATTTAAGGATCACATTACTTTCTTTAGCTTTTCTTTTTATGGTGCCCTCTTTATTCTTTAAGCAAACAAGTGGAATTGATTTATCTTATATATCTATTTGGAGTACTGGTATTATGGGTGGAATTATTTTAGAAGGTTTTAAAGATCTTTGGATTCCATCTGTTACGACAATGATGACCAATAACACTAGACTTTTAGTAAAAAATTTAACTAATGGAATTATAAAAAAAGAGAAAAAATATTTTAAAACTGCTGGACTTTTAATATCAGTTTTACTTAGTTTTATTTTAGGAATAGTTTCTTTTCTTCCTTTTTATCTTTATACGGATTTTGCATCATATAGTGTTTGTATTCCTTTACTATTGATGTTTGGTATACTTATATTTGAAGGGATTTGTTTGCGTTTAAATAAAAAAATAAATTTATCAGAATATCAAAATACTTTTATATCTAATGACTACATTGAAACTGAAGAAGAAAACTATGTAAACCATTTTATATTTGCTCCTTTAGAACATTTAAAAAAATTAAAATTAAATGATGAAGTATATGAGGCTGTCATAGCGATAACTTCAAAAAACGAAACTAAAATTAAACAAAATACAATTGCCAAAAAACTCTATATTTGTTCTTTACTTGAAGAAGAACGATATGAAGATTTGAAACATTTTTTAAAGAAGATTTGACATTATTTTTTGTAGAAAACGAATTTAACTTGTTTATATTTATCAAAAACAATAGGAATTATAATCAATTCTTAATTTTACCTATGTTCTAGGTATAACTTTTTCAAATATCGCATAAGAAATAGTGGTGATATTATGGAAATTATACAGAATAAGTTATTAAGTGAAAATTTAAATTTAAATACGTTGGAAATTCATTTAAAGGGAACTACTTTGTTATTATTAGAAGGTTATGATGCATTCTTTATGTGTGGGGCATTAGATTGTAGTGTATATAAGGAAAGAGAAGTAATTTGTGGTCGAGCACTTGGAGTAAAGACAATATATGATTTATTTCATGCCGAACTCAAAGACGTAAGCTCTTATGCATTAAAAAAAGGAATTGTTCCAGGAATGACTGTTTATGAAGCGTTTGAAAAAATACGTAAGGAAGTTTAGCTTACCTTTTATTCTAGCTTTACTTATCTTTTTTATATCTAAAATATCTGTCAATTATTTTTCTTCAGCCGTAAAGGCATATACTGAGTCTTTAATTATCAGTTATGCTAATGAGGTTGTAGATCATGGAGTAGGAGAAGGTGTTATTGAATTATTGAATGGTAGAGATATTTTAAATGAATCCTATGATTCTAATGGAAAAGTTTCTTATGCTTATTTAGATGTTCAAACCATTAATTATTTACGAAATAACATTTCAAGATATGTTGCAGGATGTATTGATACAATTAATCAAGGGGAAAGATTCAAAAGCATTGAATTGCCACTTGGTTATTTTTTTGGTAGAAACTATTTTTTGGCAAACGGAATTAAGGTTCCTATACATTTAGAAGTTATGGGACATCAAGAGGTTGAAATAGAAAAAACAGTAGAAAGTTATGGATTGAACACAACGATTTTACAAATCAATTTGAATGTGACATTAAATATTCGAAGTGTAATTCCATTTCAAACAGACATGATTGTAGCAAAAACGAGTATACCTGTTGCTTTAGAAATTCTGAATAACGATATTCCATATTTTTTAGGAGATATTGCGAAATAAAATCTTTTGTAAAATATAGAACTTGTGGTATAATATCTAATAGGTGGTATTATGCTAATAGAAGGTAGAAAAGGTCGATATAAATTAGAAAGTAATTATAGAGATGCTTTTAAATTGGAAGAATTTGAAGAAAAATATATAGAAGAATGCTTTGATCGATATATCTATATTGTAGGAGATATTAGCTCGGGTATACTAAGATTAAAGGGATTTGATACGAACCCTAAAAGTAAAAATTATTTTGGATTCATTGAAGATTATTTAGATGGCTCTTGTGCTATAGGATGTCCTTATTATATTTTAAAACGGATTCAGTCTGATAACGAATATCAAAAGGAAATGGATCATCCAAGTTCGGTTAAAACGGAAGGATTTGTGATTCACCCCTTATCTAAGGAATCTTTTGATAAGGAAAATATTACTTTAGAAACTACTCCAGCAGTAGCTCCAAATATAAGCATAGATCCAGCGAAAATTAATGATATACCTAAAGGAGAATTATCTAAAGATCTTTTAGAAATTATCAAGCAAGATACTAAAGAAACAAATAATAAAGTTGTGGAAAAACCTCAGGCTACTCAAAGTTATGTTTCAAGTAGTCCAGGCTTTGTTCCAAATCAAAATCGAAATAATAATTTTAAAAATCATCGAAATAACAAGAAGAATAAGAAGTAGAGAATATGGAAACTAAAATTATAGAAGAACAAATTAAAAAAATATTAGGAAAAATTCGTCCCTATTTAAATTCAGAGGGTGGCGATTTAGAATATGTTGGTTACAAAGAAGGCATCGTTTATATTCGTATGCTAGGTGCGTGTATGGATTGTGGAGCATTAGATTCTACTTTAAAAGATGGAATAGAAGCCCTACTTGTAGAAAATGTACCTGAGGTTATTGAGGTACGCAATTTAGCACTAGGGGAAGAATGGGTATGATGATTTTAGAAAAAGAATTTGGGGTAGAAGAACTACTGAAATTAGTTAATTCTAGGGCTTTGCAAATTATATTCATCTGTCTTTCTACGCTATTATTGTGTCAAATTTTTAAGTTTATTTTCTTTTCAATTAAAGAGAAAAAACTCAATTATAAATATTTATTTACAACAGGAGGCTTTCCAAGTTCTCATTCTGCTCTTTGTATTACACTTGTAACCTCATTGTTTTTATTTCAAATGCATGATTTACATGGTAAGATTGATTGGTCCTTTGCAGTATCTGTCATCTTTTCGGTAATTATTATACATGATGCGATGGGGGTACGATTAGAGGCTTCAAAACATGCGAAAATTCTCAATCATATGACAAGCGATTTGCCAATAGAAGAAAAGGAAGAACTTGGCTTTGGTAAAAAGGGAGCATTAAAGGAAATGTTAGGGCATAAAGGATTAGAGGTTTTCGGTGGAATATTATTTGGTTTTTTAGTAGGAATTTCAGGCTATTTTATTTTTGTTAATTTGATTTAATAGAGGCATATTGCCTCTTTTCTTTTACTTGTAAAGTAATAGGGCTAGTGATATAATATGGATAAAGAGATACGAGGAGGAAGCATATGAAAAAGTATTTAAATTTAGATATTTCTTTAGCAAAACCTTTTTTTGATACAAAGGAATTTATGAATGTTAAGGAAGACATTGTTCATGCTCATCAAGTTTTAAGATCAAAAAAAGGAGCAGGAAATGATTATTTAGGATGGCTCGATTTACCAGTAGAATATGATAAAGAGGAAGTAAAACGAATTCAAAAGGCTGCGGAACAAATTAAAAAGCAATCCACAGTTTTATTAGCTATTGGAATTGGTGGCTCTTATTTAGGAGCAAGAGCAGCCATTGAAATGTTAAAAAAATATTTCAATCAGTCAGGAGTTGAGGTGATTTTTGTTGGGAATCAAATTTCTTCAACTTATGCAGTTGAATTGTTAGATTATTTGAAAGATAAGGATTTTTCAATTAATGTTATTTCCAAATCAGGAACTACAACAGAACCTGCGATTGCATTCCGTATTTTTAAAGAGTATATGGAAAAACGATATGGAAAGGCAGAAGCAAAGAATCGAATTTATGCAACTACGGATAAAGTAAGAGGGGCATTAAAAACCTTATCTAATGCTGAAGGGTATGAAACCTTTGTTGTTCCAGATGATGTCGGAGGAAGATTCTCTGTTTTAACACCTGTTGGTCTATTGCCTATCGCAGCTGCTGGAATTGATATTGATGAAATGCTTGCAGGAGCAAAGGATGCTTATCATTTCTACAAAGAAGAAGAGGTTGAAAAAAACGATGCTTTACTCTATGCATTAGTTCGTAATTTATTATATAGAAAAGGCAAAAAATTAGAAATGCTTGTCAACTATGAACCTAGATTGCATTATTTTGCAGAATGGTGGAAACAACTCTATGGGGAATCAGAGGGAAAAGATGGCAAAGGAATTTGGATTACCTCGGCTTCATTCTCAACGGATTTACATTCTCTTGGACAGATGATTCAAGAGGGGGAACGTACATTATTTGAAACAGTTTTAAATGTAGAACAACCCTTAAAGAATATTACAATTGAAAAGGATAAAGACAATTTAGATGGACTAAATTTCTTATCTGGTAAGACAATGGATGATGTAAACAAAATGGCGATGAAAGGAACTATGATTGCCCATGTAGATGGTGGTGTTCCAAATTTATGTTTAAATATTCCTAATATTTCAGCTTATAGTTTTGGATATATGGTGTATTTCTTCGAGTTTGCTTGTGGGGTTTCTGCCTATACTTTAGGAGTAAATCCATTCAATCAACCTGGGGTTGAGGCTTATAAGAAAAATATGTTTGCTCTTCTTGGTAAGCCAGGATATGAGGATTTAAGATCATCTTTAGAAGCAAAATTAAAGAAATAATTTTAAAAGGTGGAGAAATCCACTTTTTATTTGCAATTTTTTTGAAGATTTGATAAAATTTTATATAGTACAATTAAAAAAAAGAAGGAAACGTTATGAATGAATTTAAAAGAGTTGCACGATTTGAAAAAGTTAGCAAAGGAGCATATTTAGCCTCTTGTGAATTAGTAAATGCAGAAGAGATATACCAAGAGATAGTGTTACCAAGAAGAGCAACTTCTGGGTCTGCGGGATACGATTTTTTTGCACCTTTTGATATTGAACTTTTGCCAGGTCAAACCATGAAAGTTCCAACAGGAATCCGCGTATTTATGCAAGAGAACTATGTATTAAAATTATATCCTCGAAGTGGTCTAGGATTTAAATATCGTTTACAATTAAATAATACAGTTGGCATTATAGATAGTGATTATTATTCCTCCGATAATGAAGGACATATTTTTGCTAAAATTACAAATGATTCAAATGAGGATAAAGTTTTAAAAATAAAAAAGGGAGAAGGCTTTATGCAAGGAATTTTTGTCGAATATGGTATAACATTTGATGATGATGTAAAAACTATAAGAAATGGTGGGTTTGGGTCTACTACAAAGTGACAAATATTGACTTATCATATTAAATAAAGTATAATAAAAAATATCTTAATTTATAGGAGGTCCCTTATGGAAGAAAAAGAAGAGGGAATTTCACTAGGTGAAATATTTCATGTTGTATTTATAAAAAAATGGCTATTACTTGGAATATCCGTTGCAGTTATGCTTTTAGGCGTTATCGTATTGGTCGCATTCTATAATCCAGGAAAAGAAGTTTACCAAATGGAGTTTGAACTTAGATTTCCTAACTATGAGGAAAGAGTATTCCCAGATGGAAAAGAGGTCATTTATTCTGAATTTATTTCTTATGAAAATTTAACTAAAGCAAAACAAAAAAGTGAAGAGTTTTCAAAGATAGATACAGATAAAATTGTTGCAAAGAATCATATTCAAATTACAGAAAAGGAAATTGTTGAAAATAACCAAACCGTTCGGACTGGAAAGTATACGATAAAGGTATTAAAAAAATATTTTTCTTCAGAAAAACAGGCATCAGATTATTTACAAGCTGTTGCAAACCTTCCTATAGATTATGTCTTAGAAACTTCAAGAAAAATTGATTATTATTACAATCTTAAACAGGCTTCTGCTGCAGGAGATTATTTATCTGAGATTGAAAGTCTTAATGCTCAAAGAGAATTATTATTAACAGAGTATGATTATTTAATTGAAAAATATACAAATGGATATTCTATATTAGTAAACAATCAAGAACTCACAATAAATAATGCAAAATTAGAGATTGAAACTTATTTTTCTCAAAACAAAACTTTAAGTTCAATGAAAACTGAAGTAGAAATGAATGGATATATTAAGCCAAATAGTAGTTATTTATATGAGATTGAAAGAAAAAAAGATGATCTTGAACGAGAGAGTAATTTAAATAAAGAAAAAATTACTGCTTTAGAAAAACAAATTAAAGCATTTTATGAGCAAAATTCAAGTGGGATTGTAACAGATGCCGCACTAAAGTCTTTATTTGATGAAATTACAACATTAACTCTACGCAATGCAGAAATAAAATACACAATTGAGAATGTTTATAATAAATATACCGATCATTCTCAGGTTGCAGATTATGATGCAAAGGTTACTAGTTTTGATGCGGATTTAAAAAAGCATTATGATAATTTAAAGAAATTTACAGATACTTTTGATTCATTTTCTAAGGATATATATAACAAGAATTCTTATGTTGTTTATTCCTATGGTTCCCACATTATCTCAAATGGAGGACTTAATCCTTTACTTGGCGTTGTTGCATTTTTAATTTTAGGATTTGTTTTAGGTTGTTGTGTAAACTTAATTCTTGATATGCCTAAATATTTAAAGAATAAAAGAAAAGAGCAGGAACAGCCAGTAGATCTTTCCATAGAAGAACCTAAAGAATAAATCAATTGAGGATGTGTCTTTATTGACCATCCTCTTTTTCTATTGTATAATGAAAAAAATGAGGTGGTAAAAATGAATTTTAATATTGAGATTCCTTTTTTTCGTGAAAAGATTTTTAATATTTTAGATTATGGAGCTCAAAGTTCGCTAGAGTTTAATAACCGAGAGGCCATTCAAAAGGCGATTGATACTTGCAGTGTTTCTGGTGGTGGAATGGTGTTCATTCCAAATGGATATTTTTTATCAGGACCTATTCAATTGAAGAGTAATGTTAACTTACATTTAAGTGAGAATGCAGTTTTACAATTCACAAAATCTAAAGAGGAATATCCACTATTATGGACGGATTATGAGGGTCAAAGAAGGATAAGAGCAGTATCTCCAATTTCAGCGGATAGTCAAGTAAATATTGCGATTACAGGGAAAGGCATTATTGATGGTAATGGAGCCTTGTGGCGAGGAATAAAGAAATTTAAATTAACTTCTAAAGAATTTGAGCGATGTATGGCAAAAAGCCCTTATTTTATCGAAACAAATGAAGGGGGAATATGGTGTCCTACACAGACCGTATATGAAGGTATTTTAAATGGAGAACCAGATTATAATGATCCTAATGCATTAGAACTTGCCTCCAAATATTATGATTTATATCGTCCAGTTTTAGTTTCTTTAAGGAAATGTAATCGAGTATTAATTGAAGATGTAACTCTTCAGAACTCTCCTGCATGGAATGTTCATCCTTGGTTTTGTACAAATTTTACTATGAAAAATGCAAAAATAAGAAATAAATTTTCGGCTCAAAATGGAGATGGATTAGATTTAGAATCCTGCCAAAATTGTGAAATAGTAGGTACTGTTTTTGAGGTTGGAGATGATGGAATATGTATTAAATCTGGTAAAAATAAAGAAGCGAGAAAAATAATAGGACCATGCAGGAATGTTTGGATTCATGATTGCAAAGTTTTTGATGCCCATGGTGGATTTGTAATAGGAAGTGAAATGAGCCGTGGGGTTGAAAATTTGATTGTTGAGGATTGTAGTTTTATCGGCACAGATATCGGCATTCGTTTCAAATCCGCTATGGGACGTGGTGGCGTTGTAAAAGATATTACGATTCGAAATATTTGGATGGATAATATCATTGAAGAAGCGATTATTTTTACGATGGGATATGTTTTAAAGAATTTAGAAACCACTGAAACGGATGAGATGCAAAGCACTTTAAAGGAAGATATTCCAGAATTTAAAGATGTTACCTTAGAAAATATTTATTGTAAGCATGCAAAAACGGCAATTAAAATTCAAGGATTAAAGGAATTGCCTATACATGATATCCATTTTAACAATGTACATATTTCTTCTGATTTTGGCTTAAAATTTTCTTTCTGCAAGGATATCTATTTAAATAGTGTTTATCTTACAGTAAACAATCAACAAGAAATTTATCTAAATCAAAAAGTAGAGGAATAAAATGGAAGATATAATTCAGAAAATTTTAGATGAAAATAATCACGATATTCTTACTATTCATGGGCAAAACAACGAAGTATTTCAATTTGAACAAGTAGCTTTGATTCATGTAGCAGATGAGATATTTACTATTCTTCATCCACTTGCTGAAGATGTATTACCAGATGATGTATTGGTTTTTCGTATTGTGCAAGAAGAGGATACTGCTGAATTAATTTTAGAAGAAGATGAGCAAATTATTGAAGAGTGTTTTAAAGTTTATCATCAATTATATAAAAGACATACGATAAAAACAAAAAAATAGTTGCATTTTTTAAGGGTTTATGATAAAATCATACCGCTGTTTATAGAACAGCAAAGCACAATGCTCCGCTAGCAACATGGGATGATTTGGCTATGAGCTTTGGATGATAAGGAGTTGAGAACTATGGCAAACGCAAAAGGACAAGACTTAATTAAAGAAATCACTGCTCAGTATTTACAGGACAGACCTAAATTCCGTGCTGGAGATTCTGTAAAAGTATTTGTTAAAATCATTGAAGGCGATACTCATCGTATTCAGGTTTTTGAAGGTTTAGTTATTAAGCGTCAAGGTACTGGCATTGGTGAAACATTCACTGTAAGAAAAATGTCATACGGAATTGGTGTTGAACGTACATTCCCTGTTCATTCACCTAATATCGACCATATTGAAGTTACAAGAAAAGGTAAAGTACGTCGTGCTAGACTATTCTATATTCGTAACTTATCAGCTAAGGCTGCTCGTATTAAGGAACGTCGATAATCAAAAGGTCAACCGCAAGGTTGGCTTTTTCTTTTTTAAAAAAATGGGAAATTATGTAAGAAAAAAACGATAACTTTACAATTTTTTTATGATATAATTATATTAGAAGCTATAGAAAGGATTTATAAAATGAATATCATAACATTATTAACCCCAAAGGATCAAACTTTTTATTTAGATTCTCACGCAACCATTAGACAAGCTTTAGAAAAATACGACTATCATAAGTTTACAGTTGTCCCTTTAATTGATAAGGAGGGTCATTATGTGACAACCTTATCGGAAGGAGATATATTAAGGTATATTAAAAACAATTGCAATTTTGATTTGGAAGTTGCAGAATCTCAAACGGTTGATTTCATTGAAAAATACCGTCCCTATAAGGCATTAGATATTCAAAGTTCAATCAAGGATGTAATTCGGTTATTATATGATCAAAATTTTATTCCTATGATAGATGATCGGGGAATGTATATTGGAATTATTAAAAGAAAGGGAATTATTCAATTTTTAAATGAGAGAATTAAAAAATTATAAAATTTATCCGAATGGAGAAGAATTTTTATTAGAAAATGCATCTTTATTTCACCAAAACTCATCCACAAAAATTGAAACAGCTTTTTTCGAGCTAAACGCAAAACAGTTTCATTTTTTAGATCATACGCATTATGCAATTAAGGTTTTTCAAGGGAAACAAAACTTAGTTTTATTAAGCTGTGCTCCATATAATGCTTTACTATTTGGTGATAAATCTTTAGTTGGAATTATGGCAGAATTGGTGAAAGAACAAAACTTTCAAATTGATAATATTTTAGGAGAAAATGAGCTTGTCCTCGCATTTTTAAAAGCATATCAAACAATTATTAGTGGGACCATTGAAATAGTTCATTTTATGTCTATAATGGTTTTAAAAAAGTATCAACCCATAAATGTAGAAAATGTAAATCAATGTTCATCTCAAGATATAGAGGATTTGGCATTTTTTTATCAGTCCTTTGAAAATGAAATTTTTAAACAATCTAAAGATATAGAGGAAATAAAAGGGCTACTTCAGGGTAGGGCTACCAATTTTTACGCCTACAAGGAAAATGGAAAGATAACAAGTATTGCAGCGAAAACTAGAGAAACAGAAGAGATTTGTGCAATTTCTCATGTATACACAAATCCTGAGTATCGAGGAAAAGGATATGCAAGAAAGGTCGTATCTAAACTTGTAGAAGATATTCTATCTTTAAACAAAATTCCTTATTTATATGTAGATAATCATAACCCTATTTCAAATCATATTTATAAAGAGATTGGATTCGATTATTTAATTTGTCAATCTCAATATCGTTTTATTAAAAAAGAAGAGGAGTAAAAAAAATTATGGCAAAAACAATTTATCATGTGTCGAAAAGAGAGAATAATGGAAGAGAGTGGAAGGTATTCATTCAAGGATCTACTAGGGTAATTAAGCTGTTTGACACCCAAGCAGAAGCGTTAGCTTATGCCAAAAATCTATGTAAAAATAAGAACGATGGTGGAGCAGTAATGCTTCATGGCTTAGATGGAAAGATTAGAAAGGCATAAAAGAACTTAAAGAAAAGTAAGAGGAATAAAGATTTAAAATTCCTCTTTTTTTATGCTTTACTATAAAAGATAATTTTTTATAGTATGTTTTTAAAAAGGCCTATTAAGCAAGATAAGGTTGAAAATTCGACAAAATCATGTTAAAATTTTTAAAATATGCATAGGATTTTTTTAAAAAATAAGGAGGTTTGATGTGGATGAAAAAATGGAAATTATTTATACTTTTACTACTTACGGGTTTTAGTTTAAGCTATTTGTTTTCCTGTAAAAGTGAAGAATATAAGCCAAAATTATATTTATTTAGTCCTGAAGTAGATTTCTCATTTATTAATTTTGATATAAAAGTCATTGAACCAGAAGAAGTAATTATCAAGGAAATTTATATTAAGCTATATGATGATGCTCAAAATCAAAAAACACTTTCTTCAGCAGATGGAATTAACAGAGTGGGAACAACGGAAGATATTACTTTTTCAACACTTGCATCTAATACAAAATATAGTATCGATTTTATATTTAATTATAGAAGTAAAAATACAGAATATAAGGATGTTCTAATTTATAAATATGAGTTTACCACTTTGAATAATGAATACGATATATCGGGATCCATTTTAAATTTATTATGCTCATCAGATACACTTAGCTTTAATGCCTATTTTACTGACCCTCAAAATAAGGCTAAAGATTTTGCAATATATGTAAAAGATGGACAGGAAACTCTATTTACTAAGAAGAAGATAAATGGTTTAAAAACGGGAGCAAATTTATGTTCTTTTTCTTTATTGCCACCTAATCGAAATTATACTATTGTTATGTGCATTACCTTTGCTGAGGGAGATAAACTATATAATGATTTAATTTTAGATGAGAAAGAAATAAAAACAGAGGGTTATCTATATAAACCGACAGCTGAAATTGCGAATTTAAATGTGAATTTAAATCAAGTTTCATTCGATTTATATTTAATTGATTTACTGAATATGATTGATCATCTAACTCTATTTCTTTTAGATGGAGGACAAACCATAATATCTAAGCAGATCTTAGGATATGATTTGTTTATTGGCAAGAATAAGAATGTAACATTTAAAGATTTACTTCCTAAGCAAAAATATTTTTTGCGTGTAGAAGCAGACTATCATACATTATTAGAGGAATATAAAAATGAAGTTTTGTTAGAACAAAGTTTTGAAACAGAATTTTTTGATACAAAACCAACAGCAGCGATTACTAATATAGTATTACAAGATAGTATGGTTACATTTGAGTATTCTGTAACAGATGATTTGAATCTTTTGAAAGAATGTTATCTAATACTACTAGACGCTAATGAAACCAAATTATTAGAAAAACAAATTAATATTGGCACACTTTCTAAAAAACAAAGTGAAATCTTTACAAAACTAATGCCTAATACAAACTATAAAATTTTGCTATATGCAAAATACATGTATGGTGCATTAGGTGAAGTAGAGGAAGGTATTACTGAAGTCAGCTTTCAAACTGAAGATTATTCTTTTTATCCAACCGCATCTATCTTTAATGTTCATGTTTTAGATACGACAATAACTATTGAGTATAGTGTAGAAGCTGAATATGAATTACTATCATCTTTAAAATGTAATATAGTGGCATTGGATGATACATTAATTAAAGAAACAGTTTTACCAATTTTTAAATCCAATTCAATACAAACGATAACTATAAATAAACCCAATAGTCTTACAAATTTTAAAATTCAATTGGTGGCTGACTACTCTTATCTTATTTATAAAAAAGAAAAAGAAGTTTTAACAAACTTTTATTATATTATTAATCCAAAGGAAGATTTTGATTATTTTATTAATAATAATGAATTATATATAAGAAAATATAAGGGAAAATCTAAAACCTGTATCATTCCTAATGAAATTGATGGTTATAAGGTAGAACATATTGGACAACGGGCATTTAGTAATAGTAATATAAAAACTATAATTTTACCTAAAAATTTAAAAAGTATTCAAAATTCTGTTTTTGAGAATTGTATGAATTTAACGAGAATTACAATTCCAAATCATGTGACAAGTATAGGAGATGGAGCCTTTTATAACTGTAGAAATCTAACTAATGTAGAGATTCCAGATAGTGTCACAATCATAGGGTCTGATGCCTTTTATAATTGTAGCAAGCTATCTAATGTCTACTATGGAGGAACAATAGAAGATTGGTGTAAAATCAATTGTTCTATTTTTAGATATTCATCAAATTTTAATCAGTTCTATTTAAGAAATAGAAGTAACGAATGGGAAGAAGTCACAAGTATAAAGATTCCACAAGGAATAACAAAAATAGGAAATTATCAATTTTATGGTTTTAAAAATGTTACCTCAATAATCATACCAAATGGTGTAACAAGCATTGGGGATAGTGCTTTTTCTAACTGTAGAAATCTAACAAGTATAGAAATACCAAATAGCGTAACAAGCATTGGGGATAGTACCTTCTCTTTTTGTATCAGTTTAACAAGTATAAAGATTTCAAATAATGTAACAAGCATTGGGAATCATAGCTTTTATGAATGTAGTAGTCTAGCAAGTATAGAAATACCGAATGGTGTGACAAGCATTGGGAATTATAGCTTTTATTACTGTAGAAATTTAACAAGTATAAATATTCCAGATAGTGTGACAAGCATTGAGAATTATAGCTTTTATTCCTGTAGTAGTCTAACAAGTATAGAGATTCCAAATAGTGTGACAAGCATCGGAGAGGGAGCTTTTGGCTTTTGTAATTTTACAAGCATTTTTATACCCGCAACTGTCACAAATATGGGAAGATATGTATTTAGTCCTTATGGTAATCAGTTAATCATAAATTGTGAAGCTGGCTCTATTCCTAATGAGTGGAATAGAGATTGGTATGATGGAAATGTCATAGTGAATTGGGCATGTTTATAATTTTCAACTGCATAATATTTTAATAAAAAAGTGTAAATTATAAATAAAACTTTTATCTTTGTGTTTAGAGTTTGAAGGGAAGGGAAGAAATAATATGTCGTACGATATAAAGACTTTGTCTACTATGATGGGAGTAACCACAAGAACAATTAGAAATTATATGCATCTAGGATTATTAAAAGGATATATAGAACATGGAAAATGGTGTTTTACTTCACAAGAGATAGACCTTTTTCTTTCAAATTCTTATGTGCAAAAAGAACTGGAAATTAAAGCCAATTCTATTGTATTAGATTATTTAAAACAAAATGATCGATATGAAATAGGATGTTTTGTGATGAATTTATCTAGTATTGAATATGAAAAAAAATTACCAGAAATTTTAAATTGTGTAAATGAAAGGAAAAACGTTCGTTTTTTCTATTATAAAACAAATAAAATATCTAGAATCTGTGTAGAAGGTAGTTTGGATACTCTTTCACAAATTATTGAACTTTTAAAGCCTAGGAAAAACTCCTAGGTTTTCATATTGCTTTGATATAAGAATAATTATATATTTTATTTGAGGTGGTAAAAATGGATTTACAAGAAATATATCAAAGTATCCAAAACAAAATAAATAAAATACAATTCTCTGCCATTCAAAAAGAATTCAAGCCATATCCTTTTATTCTATATACCGAAAAAGAATATTGTTTGGATAATAAAACAAATTTGAATCATAATCTATTTTATGGAAATACTGCTATTTTTTTTGAAAATAAATGGTGTGCAATATGGAATATTGAAACAGATAAAATGGTAGACATGGACATATTAGCCTCCTTTTTAATTCATGAAATGTATCATTGTTTTCAATTAGAACAAAAAGAAGAAAGGTTTCCAAATGATTTTTATTTATTATCTTTATCTTGTGATCAATGGTTATGTAATTTAAGGCTGCAGGATTCTTTGCTGCTGGTGGATGGGTATCTTAACCCCACAGTAGAAAATTTATCTAAAATTTGTTATATACGGAAAGAAATGTTAAAACAAAACACTAAGGTTATAGAAGAGTTTAAAGGAGAAGCAATTGAAGGAGCCGCAGAATTTGCAAGTTGTATGGCTTTAAAACAACTAAATCAAAAGAAATATTCAAAACGAATGAATCATTATTGTCATTTGCTTAAAAGTAATAATATACAATTAAATCCAAGAAAAAGAAGTTATTATAGTGGCTGTTTGTTACTGCTTTTATTATATAAAAATTCTATTTATATTCCTGCCATATCTTCACTAACGCCATGTGAAAAAATTCTCGATGAAATTTCTGCTACTCCTTTTCATATATCAAACAATAATTCATTAATTAACTTATTAAATAAAAATCTAAATGAATTAAAAACTAAAATTGAAAAGTATAAAAAGGAGTTTGTCCCTTTTAAATCCCATATAGTTGGGTATGATCCAATGAATATGGAAGTATATCAAAATTATCTTCTTATTGCTTATGCTATACTCGATGATGGGAAGACTAGAATTGCATTTCATAAACCAACATTAATAGAAATGGAGGATGAGAATTTAAAAATAGTAAAAGGCTATTATCAAGCATCGATATAATTTGTTATACTCAATTTCATAAATATATAAAAAAAATTTACCCTTTAACAAAGGGATTAGTTGTTCATTACTTAACCATCATTTAAACTTCTTTCTTATTTAGGTTAATTGAATTACAGTTTAAAAATTTTACCATAAAAAATAAAAAAGGTCTTTAAAATTCTGAAGACCTTTTGTTTTCGTTTTGGGGCGTGCGACAGGAATCGAACCTGCGCATGGTAGAGCCACAATCTACTGTGTTAACCACTTCACCACGCACGCCATATCATGCATTTTAAATACGCATTTATTATTATACTTATTTTATTGCATTTGTAAAGAGTTATGGTTGATTTTTTTTATAAAAAAAGGTAAAATCACATATGTAGGGTAAAATACCATTTGAAAGGAAAATAAATAAAATGTGGAAAAAAGTTTTATATATAGGTATTGCAATTATATTTGGAATCATTATTTTTATGGTTGGATATATTTCAAACCAAGTAAATCATATTTCAGATTTAGTTAGTAAAGCAATTAAGGAAGAACGATATGAAGAAATACCAAGAATCTCTGATGCTTTATGTTTTAGTGAAGAATCTCTAATAACAGATGATCAAACGGATAAAATGGAATTAAAGGTCTATTCTGGATTATTACAGCAGGATATTACTTATACACCAAGTGCGGATAATCAAATCAATGAATCTTTGTTAGAGGAAGCCTATTATTTTTATATCTTCAATCCAAAATTCACATATAGTGATGTGAATTCTAAAAATTATATGGGTGTTACTTTTAGCAATGAGCAAAGTAGTTATACTTATTATTTTATTGTGGATAGTAATTATAATACTCAATATTATAAAGCAGCTCCAACAACAAAAGAAGAAGCAATTTTAAATAAAGCTAGAAGTAGTTCAACATTTAATAACTGGGGATACTATAGTTTTTCGTTAAGCAAATCAATGGCAGGATTCATTTCAGAAAAGATTAATGGCGATATTCAGTCTTTTACAATCATAGATAGTGAGGGAATAGATGTTGCTTCTTATCATTCGTTAGCTTTAGATTTTTCACAGCCATTTTTTGTAGATCAAAATAACCAAGAATTAATTAAAAAGTATGCGGAATGTTCTACGCGTTTTTCAAATACAGACAATAAAGATGAGAAAAAAGCAATTCAAAAAGAGTTTGATACTTTTTATTCAGAATATTTAGATACTACGCCTTATACAATTCACTATACAAATAATGAACTATTACCAAGCTCATTAGTTTGGAAGACAATTGGTATGGAGGCTTTATATGTTGTATTTATTATTTTCTTATATATTTTATTATTCCATTTTAGAGGTTTAAAAGCCTTATTCTCTAGAAGTAGCTATAAGGATTATAAAACACCTAAAGATGAAATAATTATTAACGGTAAAAAGGTAAAAATAAATCAAAATCGCGGTCCAAAGCCTGTCAGCGAAAAAGAAAAAGAGCCTGAAGTATTACCAGATACAGTTGCCGATGAAACATTAGAGGTAGTCACTGCTCATGAAGTTATCCAAAGTGAACTAAAGGAAGAAAATGCAGTGGATGCTGTCATTGAAAATAAAGAAGTTCTTGTAGAGGAAAACAAAGAAGAAAAAATTGAACCTAAAACTCAAAATGAAAAGACAATTGAATCAGAACAATCTGCTTTAAATACAGAGCCTTTAAAGGTAGAAGAGCAAAAACAGTCTGAAGTAGAAACTAAATTAGAAGATAAAAATGAAGAAAAGGTTGAAGAACCTGTCAAAGAAGAAGTTAAGCCAGTGAAAGCTGAGCCTAAAAAGAGTCCAGCTAAAGCAAAGACTACGACAACAAAATCAACATCAGCAAAAACACCAGCTAAAAAAACAACTTCTACAACAAGGAAAACAACTACTTCTAAATCAACTACAACAAATCGTAAATCTACTGTAAAGCCAAAATCAGAAGAATAAAAAGGAGTAAGTTTTATGAAAAAAGTTAGAAAGGCTGTAATTCCTGCAGCTGGATTTGGGACACGCTTTTTACCTTTCACAAAGGCAGTTCCAAAGGAGATGTTGCCTCTAGTAGATACTCCAACGATTGAATATATTGTACAAGAGGCTATAGAAAGTGGGATTGAAGAAGTTCTCATCATCCTAAATACAGAGAAAGAATGTATTAAAACTCATTTTGGAAATAATCCAGTTTTAGAAAAATTTTTGCAATCAAAGAATAAATTAGAAGATTTAGAATTAATAAGGAAACTTCCTAACCAAATTAAAGTCCAGTATTGTTATCAGCAGAAGCAATTGGGATTAGGGCATGCAGTGTTATGTGCAGAAGAATTTGTTGGAAATGAACCATTTGCGTTGCTATTGGGGGATGATGTATATGTAGGAGATCCATATCCAGCAACCCAACAATTAATAGAGGCTTATCAGAAGACAGGATGTACGGTATTAGGAACTTTAGAGGTTCCATATGAAGATGTTAGTAAATATGGAATTTGTATACCAGGAGAAAATTCTACTTCCTCATTACTTTTATTAGAAAGTGTTGTTGAAAAGCCAAAACAGGAGGTTGCACCTTCTAATTTAGCTATAGGGGGAAGATATATTTTAACTCCAGCTATTTTTCAATTTTTAAAGACACAAAATAAAGGAACTGGGGGAGAAATTCAACTCACGGATTCTATTTTACGATTGATGTCTAAAGAACATGTTTATTCTTTAGCAATTGCGGGGAAAAGATATGATATTGGTTCTAAAAAAGGATTTTTAGAAGCAACTGTAGATTTCGCTCTTGCACGTGAAGATTTATCTTCGGATATGCAAAATATTATTAATCAAAGATATAAAAAATAAGACTAGCTTTTTTAGGCTAGTCTTATTTCTTTAATTGTTTCAATTAGAATCTTTAGGACTTGCTTTAATTCAAGTTCATTGATATTGGTATATCCTAAGATTAAAGTTTGATTTGGTTGAACAGGATATAAATAATGGCCAATAGTTTTAATTTGTACTTTTTTTAGTGTAAGCTGATGAATGAGAGTTTCTATAGAAATTGAAGAATCAATGTGAATTAAAACAGATAAGAAATTTTTTTGTTCCTCGACTTGAATATATTTATTATTTTTTAGTATTTCAAAAATGATTTTTCTTTTTTGTATATATTTTGTTTTTAGTCGGTTCATATGTCTTGCGTAATCGCCATTGGTGATATAGTGATAAAGGATTTCTTGATCCAAACTAGATACAGGGTTAGAATGATTTTTAAAAGTATTTAAATATTTAGATAATAATTCTCGGGGTAAAACCATATATGCAATTCTAAAGCCTGCAAATATGGTAGAAGAGAAACTTGAAAAAAAGATAATACGCTCAGAATTTAAAGAGAATAAAGCTGTTTTTGGAACACTTCCAATTCGGTACTCGGCATCAAAATCATCCTCAATGATATAGCCATTTGTTTTTATAGCCCAATTGATCAGTTCTTTTTTCCTAGAAATACTCATTTTTATTCCTGTGGGGAATTGATTAAAAGAAGTTGTATAGAGAATTGAACTATTTTGGGGAATCGTTACACCTTGTTCATCTATAGGGAGATACTCTATAGATATATTTTTAGATAAAAGCAACTGAGATAATTTATGATATCCAGGATTTTCAGTCCCAAAACTCTGGCAAGGAAGAAGATCAAATATCTTTTCTAGCATTTCAATTCCATTTCCAATGATAATCTGTTGATAAGAGGTTTGGATTCCTCTATTTTCTCTTAAATGCTCTGCAATTGCCATCCTTAAACATTTTAATCCTTCTAAAGAAGATTTTTTTATATATTCCTTAGCAGCTAATGTTTCTTTAACGCACTTTGTGAAACTAGAATAAGAGAAACTTTTTTCCTCTGTGGTTTGAGTGGTTAAATCGTATTGATAGGAAATTTCTTCTTCTTTGTGAATGGTTTTTGGATGGATAATAGAAACGAATTCTTGGTTAGCTACAAAATATCCCTTTTTTTCAATGGATTGAATATATCCCTCATCTAATAATAGATGATATGCATTCATTATCGTGTGGACACTCACTCCTAAATGATTGGCTAGTTTCCTTTTGGACGGGAGATGTTCTAATGGTTTTATGTTTCCTTGATTTATTGCGAAAACAATTGCTTTATAGATTTGATAATATAGGGGTTCAGTCAGGTTAAATTCAATTGTTATATTCGTCATTGGTGCGTTCATCTCCTTAAAAATAATTAGATTTAAAGATACCAGTTTTATAATATTATATATTAAATTCATAATTTTGCAAAGTTAAATTGCGAATGGTAGGATATTTTGTTAAAATAGTATTAGGTGAAGTTTATGAATAAAACGATGCTATGTATAGAGCTTCTTCAATTGTTAACTACAAAAAATGTACAATCTAAAAATGAATTGGCAGAAATTCTAGAAACCAATCCACGAAATATTATAGAATATATAAAGACATTACAAGATTGTGGGTATGATATCACTTCTGTAAAAGGAGTGTATGGAGGGTATCATTTGAATAAAGATAGTTTACTTCCTACCGTTCAGTTAAAAAAAGAGGAGATTGCTGTATTGAAGGCAAGCTGTTCTTTTTTAGAACATCAATCTGATTTTTTAGATTATAGTTCTTATGTAAAAGCAATTTCAAAAGTATTGTTTACCCATACAGAAGCAGAAGCAGAGCCCATTACAATTATTGATCGCTTTCCTTTGTTAATGCCAAAGGAGGAAATTAAAAGCCGTTATGAAAGTTTATCTTCAGCTGAGAATTTGCATTACAAATGCAAAATAAGTTATTTATCTACAAAAAATAAGAGTTTACAGCATGTGATTCATCCCTATAAGATATTCGTATATAATGGATCCTGGGTCGTTTTAGCATGGAATGAAACTGTAAATGATTTTGGTTATTTTAAATTAAACCGAATAGAAGATATAGAACTACTATCGAATCGGTTTCAACCTTTAAGAACTTTTAACGCAACAGATTATATTGATGGGTATGGGATGAAGCAAAATGGAAAGTATATAGATATCAAGGTGGAATTAAAAGATTTGTATACAGTAATTTCTGAAAGAAAATATGGAAAAAATCAAAAAATAACAAGATTAGATGAACGAACAACGCTTTTAGAATGCAGCATGCAAAATAAGGATATCATAAAATCCTTTGTTTTAGGATTTGGTCATAAAGCGAAAATAATTGAACCCTTATGGCTGAAAGAAGAAATGGAAAAGGAATTAAAAGAGATGTTGAAAAAATACGAGGAGGCCATCAAATGAAATATATTTTTTTAGATTTTAATGGGACTATTATTAATGATGTTGAGCTATGTGTAACCCTACTTAACCAAATTTTAAATAAACAACATAAGCCTATGGTTTCAATTGAACAGTATAAAAGCATATTTACATTTCCAATAAAAAAATACTATGAACTTGCGGGAGTTGATTTTACATTAGATTCTTATGAAGATTTAGCCAAATGGTTTATCCAGGAATATCAACCCAAGTCAATGGAGTGTGGTTTATATGATGGTCTTATTGAAACATTTCAATATTTAAAAGCAAAGGGATATCATTTGGTTATTCTATCGGCGAGTGAAAAAAAGAATTTATATGAGCAATGTGAAAATTATAAAATAATTCCTTATTTTGATGCGATTTTAGGAATAGATAACATTCATGCGGAAAGTAAAGTTCATCTTGCGTTAAACTATTTAGAACAAGAGAAGATAGGTGGCTCACAAGTTTTATTTATTGGAGACACCCTACATGATTTAGAGGTTGCCGAAGCTATTGGAGCTACATGCATGCTTGTATCCTGTGGGCATCAGTCTATAGACGTTTTAAAAAAAGGAAATGTGAAGATTATTGAAAGCGTATCTTCATTGGTAAAGTTATTATGAAACAAGTGATTTATGAGGATTTTAAAGATTTTGATTTAAATGAATTTCCCTATGATCGTGGGCATACCGCATTAGGAGAATATCATTATGTAAAGGAAAGTGGGTATACAGGGAATTTTTATGATCCTATTCGTCTTCATCAGTGGCGAAGTCTAGATGGAAGTTGGTTAGTTACTTCAGATGGCAAGAATCATTATATGGAACAAAATCGAGGCGATCAATCCACAGGGGCATTTAAAAATGTATATTGCTGTTTGGTACACAAAACTACATTTTACGCTCCTTATACATTAGAATTTAATTTACGCATATTTGAAAAAAACCAATATTGTGGTATGGGATTTCATTATTCCACTTCAAGAAAATATTTTTTTATTGGTCTTAAAGAAGATCATTTAGCTGTCTTTTTACGGGAGGAAGAACAATTTTCTATCTTACAAAAATGGAATATGAACTTAGATATGGATCATACATACCATTTCAAGGTAGAAGTAGGAAATTCTATTATTGTTTATCTTGATGATACTTTTCTTTTTGATTTGAAAATTCCATTTATAGAAGGGAAAAAGATAGCCTTAATTGCGAAGAGTGCTTGTAGGTATTCTTCTATTTTAGTTCAAATGACAGAAGAAAATTATAAAATTCATTGTGTCAAAACAAAAGAAGAAGAACAACGACTTTTACACAAACAAAGCCAATATCCAAAACTACAACTTCTTCATAAAATTTCATTGAAGAATTTTGGGAGCGGTAGACAGCTTAGAATTCGGATTGTAGATGGCATGCCAATTTTTTTAATTGCTCAACATCAAAAAAGAATGATTCGCGATTCCTTTGCCCATCTATCTTGTTTAACTTGCTTTGATTATAATGGAAATGTTTTATGGCAAAAGGGAGAACCCAATGCATGTTGGGATAATGGATTAATTTCATGTGATTTACCTTTCCAAATTGCAGATATGAATCATGATGGTAAATATGAAGTAATTTATTCTATGGATTTTGAAGTTGTTATTTGTGATCTTTTAACAGGTAAAGTTTTAAAGCGTATGCCAACTCCGATTATTCATAAAGATCCTCTTGTCAAAAATGAACCTTATTATCGTTTGAATGTGGATGCTATCCGAGTTGCAGATTTTACAGGCTTAGGATATAAAGGAGATTTTATTATCAAGGATCGGTATCAAAATGTGTGGGCATATGATCATAACATGAACTTCTTATGGCGATATCATCATAAGAATACCGGTCATTTTCCTTATATTTATGATTTTGATCAAGATGGTTTAGATGAAATGTTTGTAGGATATGATATGGTAGATCATGATGGAACAATACAATTCAGTTTGCCGATGAATTCAGATCATACGGATGAAATTATTTATGCTAGATTACATAAGGATAAACCAAAACAATTGATTTTAGCATCGGGAAATGAGGGCGTCAACATCGTTTCGCTAGATGGGTCTATTACTAAGCATAATGAAATTGGTCATGCCCAACGAATTAGTATTGCAAAATACGATGAAAAGCGAGATGGACTACAGATTATGGCAACTTCATTTTGGGGAAGTAATGGAATTATTTGTGTCTATGATTGTAATGGAGATGAACTTTTAAAAAAGGAATTTTTTGATAATGGTCACCTACTTTCTCCAGTATCTTATGATGGCAAGCATATTTTAGCTGTTTTAAATGCATCAGAAGAAGGTGGTTTACTGGATAAAGATTTAGATATTGTTGTTCCTTTTCCTAAGGATCAGCATCCTACTCTTTCTGTGGAAGTTTTTGATATTGATGATGATGGAATAGATGAAATCATTTGTTTTGATTTGAAGGAACTTTGGATATATAAAGCTGAAAGTTGGACTACACCTCAAAAATATATCAAGTATAGTGATGATGCATTTTCTAATTATCGAGGAGAATTTTTACTTCCAGAAGAGTATGAATAAAAAGAAGTAAATTTTAATTTCTTCAAAAGAACAATTTTGAAATAGTTTTGTTAAAATTCTTGATAAAATTTAGATTTTAAGATATAATATCTTTTAGACATTTTATGGAGGAAAGAACATGAAAAAAATTTTAAAAATTACTAGTCTATTCTCTGTTTTTGTATTATTTATGATTTTGATGGCTAGTTGTTCAGGATATAGTTTTTATAAGGATTGGCATAAAGCAGGTGCTGATATAGATAAGGATCATATATTTGAAGTTATTACGTTAGAACAAGCAGAAACAAAAAAGAAAAATGGTGATGTTTTTGCATTATTGTTTGCATCTTCATCTAATAAAGAAAGTGTAAATGTAGTGACTTCATTTCAAGCTCAAGCAGAATACTTAGAAGCAACAGATAAAACCATTTATTTTGTTGATTCCACGAAATATACCTCTACCTCATTACGTAATGAAGTTAGAACGGCTTTAGGTATGCAAGATGTTCCAACCGATGGGGCACCTGCTGTAATGACATTTAAATCTAAAGCTGTAGATGTAGATACAACAAATAAAAATAGTACTCGTACAGGAAAATTTATTGTCAATGGAGAAATTCAATATTCTTCTTTAGCTTCATATATTTTTAGAGAATTAAAGTAAAATGAAAAAAATCCTCATTAGAGGATTTTTTTTGATAAAAGGTTTATCATTAGAATAAAGAAAAGAATGAATTATTTGTTTTTCACTGTGGGAAGTTTTAAAATGGCGAACAGTAAGATAAAAAGTACTAGGCCCAAAATAATTTTTTCTTCCACAGGTATCACCACTATTACTATATGAGAATTAGAAACTTTTTGTTCTTATTTTTTTAAAGAAATTTGCATAGAATTAGATGGGTGATTGTATGCGTATCATAAAAGAAGAGGTTCTAATTGCTAATATAAAAAAGATAAGAGAAACCAACGATTTAATTTTAGTTGTTAAGGATAATGCCTATGGATTTGGAATTTGCTATATGGTAAATTTAGCAAAACAACTCCATCTAAGCAAGTTTGCTGTAAAATCTGTTTCAGAAGGTATTTTTGTAAGAAGTTTATATAAGGAAGCAATGATTTTAGTCTTGGGGAAAATAAAAAAAGAAGATATAGAAAATATCAAGACCTTTCATTTATTCCCAACAATCAATGATTATGATGATTATCTTTTAATTAAAAAGCATAAAATTCCTTCTCATCTTGCTATTGATACGGGAATGAATCGTTTTGGAATGAAGAATGGATATTTAGCAGTGATTAATGATCGGTTAGTAGAGGCGGTTTATACCCATTTATATGATGATAATATAAAACCTAAAATTCAGTTTATTGAAGAGATTTCTAGAAAATATAGTAAACCATTTCATATTGGGGGAAGCATGGCTTATGGTAAAACAAAAGGAACTCTCCGTGCTGGAAGAATACTCTATGAAAATACTCTTTATTTTTATGGTCAAATTGTCAATATTAAAGATCTTGAACCCAAAGAAACTGTAGGCTACGATGGAAAATATCAAGCAACCACTAAAACAAAAATCGGGGTATGTAATGTGGGATATGCAGATGGACTAGCTTTGTATTATCATGGACAGGTTCGGATTGGAAAAAATTTTTATTCTTGTGTTGGAAAATGCTGTATGGATCAATGTTTTATTCTCATAGATCATCAAGTACATCTTTGGGATGAAGTAGAATTTTTTGGGAAAGAAATTTCAGAAGATGACTTTATAAAACAGAACCAAATGTCTAAATATGAAATGTTTTTACGAATAAATCGTCAAAATACTGGTCTTTATCCATAAGATTAGGTATAATTGTAGGTGAAGTGGGTGGTTATATGGTTTACATTTTATTTAATAGTAGAAGTAATCGAGGAAAAGCAGTTAAAAAGGCAGAAAGATTAGAGAAAAAATTAAGCAAAAATGAAAAATGTAAACGAATTAACTTACTTGACATCGTTGGAAAAGAAAAAGAATTTAGTAAAACTTTATCTAAAGAAGATTCTTTGATTTTGGTTGGTGGGGATGGTACAATTCATCAATTTTTAAATCGAATTTACCCTTTATATATTCCTTATAAGGTTTTTATATTCGCTTCAGGAAGAGGAAACGATTTATCTAGAGATTATAAAAAAAAGAAATTATTTGAAATTACCCATTTGGTAAATGATTTACCAAAATTGGTCGTGAACGATAGAGATCCTTATGTATTTATAAATGGTTTAGGAATGGGAGTAGATTCTTGTGTATGTGATGAACAAAATAAAAATGGAACTAAAGGAATTAAAGAATCGTATTTTAAAATCGCTTTAAGAGTGTTTAAAACCTTTAAGCCTTATACAATTGACTTAGTTGTTGATCAAGTATCCTATCATTTTGAAAAGGTATGGTTTTTTGTATGTAATAACGGTAGATATTTTGGTGGGGGAATGAAAATTACACCCATGGCTGTCCGTGAAGATGAAGTTTTGGATATTTGTGTAGTTCATAATATTAAATTGAGAACACTACTCTTTATTTTTCCTCTTGTCTTTTTAGGATGGCATACAAAAATAAGGAAGAAGAATGTTACCTTTTTAAAAGGAAGGAAAATTACAATTATACCTCAGGGGTGTCAAATTCTTCAAAAGGATGGCGAGGTTACCTATGGGGTATCTAAATTAGAAATTAATCGTTAGAATTTTGAACTCTGTAAGGAAATTATCTTACAGAGTTTTGTTTTTTATGAAAAACACTTGTATTTTATGCAAAGACACATTATAATAAGAGCAGAGGTGGTAAAATGTATCATTCTACACGAAGTAAGGAAGAAGTATCAGGAGTAGATGCTTTACTAAATGGGTTGGCTCTGGATGGGGGATTATACGTATTAGATCAATTTCCCTGTTTAAATTATAAAGATTATTATGAGGCTTCTTATATTACTTTAGCATCTAAAATTATTTCTTCTTTTTTTAATGAATTTTCATATTCAGAAATTGAAAAAGAGGTAAAAGAGGCCTATTCTTCCTTTGATATTGAAGAGGTTGTTCAATTAAAAAAGACAAAGGATGTTTATTTTTTAGAGCTTTTTCATGGTCCAACTTTAGCATTTAAAGATATCGCTTTAATGATTTTACCCCGTTTAATGAAACTGGCTAAATTAAAAAAAAGAGATAGTAGAAGAAGAACAATATTAACAGCGACTTCTGGAGATACTGGTGGGGCAGCATTAAATGGATTTGCTAATGTAGAAGGAATGAATGTAATTGTTTTATATCCAAATCAAAGTGTTTCTAACATTCAGGAGCAGCAAATGCTTTCCTATCAATCTCAAAATAGTAAAGTTTATGCTGTACAAGGGAATTTTGATGATTGTCAAACGTTAGTAAAGGAATTTTTTTTAAAAAACTCAGATTTGGATTTATCCTCTGCAAATTCAATTAATATTGGTCGTTTAATTCCTCAAATTGTTTATTATTTTTATTGTTATATTCTTTTGGTCAAACAAAAAGAAATTGTTGAAGATGAAGCGGTAGATTTTATTGTACCTACGGGTAATTTTGGGAATGTTTTAGCTGCATTATTTGCAAAATTTATGGGGGTACCTATACGTAAATTAATCATTGCTTCTAATGAGAATGATGTGTTAGTGGAGTTTTTTACGAAAGGTGTATATAATGCCAATCGTAAATTTCATAAAACGAATTCTCCTTCGATGGATATTTTGATTTCCTCAAATCTTGAAAGATTTTTATATTATGCTTGTGGTAAAGATTCAAATCAAGTATTTAAATTAATGAAGGCCCTTAATAAAACGAAAAGATATCGATATAAAAACCCTTTTCCCTTTATAGAGGCTTATAAAACGGATTCTATACAGACTAATTTATATATTAAACAGGTGTATGAGAAATATGGATATTTAATTGATCCCCATACAGCTGTTGCTTATGGAGCGTATCAGCAAGTAAAAAGTGAAAAAGTAAAACAGATTATTGTATCAACAGCCTCACCATTTAAGTTTCCTAAGACAATAGTAGAGGCGTTTGGTCTGACTGCACAAAATGAATTGGAGTGCCTTAAAGATACCTTTCATCTTATGATTCCAAAACAATTACAGTTTAACCCAAAAGAAAAGATCTGTTTAAAAAAAGAAGATGTATTTCCTACGATTCGGAAGGTGATCGAATGCTTAAAATAAGGGTATGTGCTACATCGGCCAATTTAAGTGTAGGCTTTGATGTGTTAGGGTTGGCACTTGACTTAAAAAATGAATTTTCTTTTAAACCAGCTAATGAGTTTTCGTTTATTGGTTTTGAAGATCAATATTGTAATGAAAAAAATTTAGTTTATCTAGGATATTGTGCAACCTTTAAAAAAGCCAACAAAAAACCAGTCCCAGTTCAAATGGGATTTTCAGGAAACATTCCGATTTCTAGAGGGCTTGGAAGTAGTAGCTCATTATTAGTGGCAGGTGTGTTTGCTGCAAATGAATATTTAAATCATCATTTTAATAAGGAAGAACTTTTCAATATTTGTGTAGAGTTAGAAGGACATCCAGATAATGTTGCTGCTGCGATTTATGGAGGGCTAGTTGCAAGTTATTTTGATGGAAAAAAATATCACGGAATTACTTATGAAGTTTCTCCACAGCTAAAGTTTAATGTTATTGTTCCTCCTTATGAGGTGAGTACAGTAGCGGCAAGAAGCGTACTTCCTAGAAAGATTGAATATAATAATATAGTTTATAATTTATCCAGAATGATTCATATTCCTCTTGCGTTTAAAACAGGGGATATGAAGTTATTAAAAGTTTTATTTGATGATAAATTACATGAACCTTATCGAGAAAATTTAGTGCCTGATTTTAGGTATTATAAAGACAATTTAAAAGATTGTGCAGTAGCATTAAGCGGAAGTGGATCATCTATTTTCGTTATTGGAAATATGGATCCTTCTATTTTAAAGAAAGGCCACATCCTTTATCAGCTACCCATTGGTTCAGAAATTGAAATTAGAAAAGAGGAAGAAAATGAAAGAGGACTATTTAATCATTCATAAAAAAGCATTGCCTGATTTTTATGAGAAAGTGTTAGAAATTAAAAATTTAATCAATCAAGGAGAGAATGTAAGCAATGCTTGTAGAGAACTTGGTATTTCAAGATCAACATTTTATAAGTATAAGGAAGTTGTTTTTTTGCCTACAAAAACCATAGGAAGAAAAATTATTTTATCTATGAAACTTATGGATGAACCCGGTGCTTTATCCAATATATTGAATCAGGTTGCTGCCAATCATGCAAATATATTATCTATTCATCAGGAAATGCCAATTCATAATATCGCTTTTGTTACTTTAACAATTGCTTTATTAGATGGGAATGCGATTGTAGATGAGATTCTAGAAATTCTTCGCAAGCAAAACCATGTAATTGATGTTATGCTAATTGCAGTAGAATAATGGTTATCGCACTATTGGGATTAGGAAATGTTGGTAAGGCAGTATATCACATTTTACAAGATTCCTCGATTCAAATTTTTAAAAAAAATCAAGTTAAAATTAAATATATATTAGTTAAAAATAAGCAAAAACATCAGGATGTTACTTCTAGTATATTAACTACGGATTATCATCAAATTGTAAAGGATAAAGAGGTTGATGTGATTATTGAAATGCTAGGGGCATCAGTTAGTTATGAGTATATCAAGCAGGCTTTAGAAGCCCGGCATCATGTGATAACTGCAAATAAGGAAGTGATTGCCCAGTCATATGAAGAATTACAAACGATTGCATTAAAACAAAATGTTAAACTTTTTTTTGAAGCATCAGTAGGAGGAGGTATTCCTATTGTTTCAACTTTACTGAATGCTTCTAAAACAAACCATATATATCAGATAAGAGGGATACTCAATGGGACTACAAACTATATTTTGACCTCTATGCATAAGAAACACATGGATTTGAAAATTGCTATTCAGCAAGCACAAAGTCTTGGTCTTGCTGAAGCAGATCCAACGGCAGATTTAGAAGGCATAGATATGGTAAGAAAGATTGCCATTCTTTCCATGATTTGTTTTAATACAAAAATTGATTTAACCAAAATCTATCATTACGGAATAAAGAATGTTACGCGAGAGATAGTGGAAATTATTGATTTACTTGGGTATCGATTAAAGTTCATTGCCTATTCGACACTCAAAGATAAAAAAATAAATATAGGAGTAGAGCCTGTCATGTTAAAAGCAGATGCTTTACTTTCTAATGTAGATTATGAAAATAATTATATAGAGTATGAAGGAGATTTTTGTGCATTACAAACGATGTCTGGCAAAGGAGCTGGACCTGTTACAGCAAATGCGATTCTTTTTGATTTGATTTTGTTATTGACGAATCAAGAACAATCCTTTTTGCCTCAAGAGAATCTATCCATTATTGGACATGCATCTAGTCCTGCGAAATATTTTGTTAAACCTAATCAATGTTTTCCTTTAGATTATGTAGAAAAAAATTTTAATGAATTCATTATCACAAAGAACTTAACACCAAATGAATTTGATGCACTTTTACCTCAAATTGATTTTTATGCAAGAATAATTGAATAAAATATAAATCAAATTTGTTTTGACAAATTCCTCGCCTTTCGTTTGATAGAGTATTAAACTAGATGGAGGAAAGAAATGAATATAGCAGAGATGATTTGTCAGACCACACAAATTTTAACCGATATTCGTAAGATATATAGTTTATATCATTTTTGTAATGATCCAAAACGAATCTATAATCATATCGTAAATGAAATTTGTATGTTGAAAAGAGAAGATGTTATGTTGTATTTTGTTTGTGAAGATTTTAGTGAGGAAAGTAGTATAGATGTATTAAAAATAGAATTATTGAAATTGTATAAATTTTTATCTAATGAATTTATACATCAAATTCATAGTTTTAATGAAGTGGTAGGGGTTACATATTAATTATTTTAAAATAAGTATTGCAAAACTGAAAAATAAGGCTATAATTATGGGGAGATGAAATTCATCTCCTTATTTATTTTTATAGAGGTCGATATGAACGTAGGAAATATTGAAGATATCAAAAAGCAAATCCCTAAAAATGTTACTATAGTGGCAGCTACAAAATATGTAAATGCTGAAGAAATGAAGCAATTGTTTTCTTATGGCATTTATCATTTTGGAGAAAATCGAGTGGATTCCTTTTTAAAAAAATATGAACAACTTAAAAATGAACCAGTTTGCTGGCATTTTATTGGTCATTTACAAAGAAATAAGGCTATTGAGGTTATAAATAAGATTGAGTATTTACATTCTTTAGATTCTATTGAACTTGCAAAAATCATCCAGAAGAATCGGATACGCCCCTTAAAATGTTTTTTAGAAATCAATATCAATCATGAAGAAACAAAAAATGGAATTGATTTTAAAAATTTAGATGAATTCATTTCAAAATTTTTAAGTTACAGTAAAATTGAGCTTGTTGGATTTATGATGATGACAAAAAAAGAATCTTCTATAGAAGAAAAACATCAGCAATTTAAAGCACTAGCATATTTATTAAAAAGAACAAATGAGCGATTTCATTTATCATTAAAGGAATTGTCTATGGGAATGAGTGAGGATTATCAAGAAGCCATTTCTGCGGGTGCAACATTTGTTCGGTTAGGTCGGATTTTATGGAAGCAAGAGAAATAGAATTTTTTTTGAAGCAAATGAGGTCAAATGCTCAAAGAGCATATCAAGGTGGTATTGTATTAACGGCATTTTTAGATGAACAACAACAGTATTTACTTAAACAAAACTTATCCAAAGAAGTAGAAATTTATTTAGATGGTGGCTTTGAATATGCAGAACGAAAACGAGCTATTTTTACTTCTGGAAATGGAGTAAATGTGAATTATAAAATTGCAGTTTATAAAATACTTTATAATAAAAAATATTTAGTTTTGACGCATCGAATGATTTTAGGATGTTTAATGGGACTAGGAATTAAAAGAGAAAGTATTGGAGATATTGTATTAAAAAAAGATAATGCCTATTTTGCTGTTACTAAGGAAATTGCACCTTTTGTTTTTTCACAATGGAAAACCATTCGTGGTATTCCAATTGAATTAGAAGAAGTGAAAGAACAAATTCAAGCAGAAAGACAAATGGAAATTAAAACCCATATTGTTTCTAGTTTGAGGCTAGATTGTATTGTGGCTTCTGCATATAAAAAATCAAGAAGTGAAGTTGAGGAAATGATCCAAGCTGGATTGGTTTTGTTAAATCATATTGAATGTAAATCGGGTAGTAAATTAGTTTCAGTTTCAGATGTAATCAGTGTAAGACATAAAGGAAGAGTCTATATAGAAGAGATTGGAGGCAAAACAAAAAGCGATCGTATTATGATTCAATTAGGCTTTTTGGTTTAGTATGCAAAAAATAACAAGCTATGAAAAACTGACAAGTTTTAAATATTTAATTGTTCTAACTTTACCTATATTCTTAGAATTGCTATTACAAATGATTGTAGGATATTCGGATCAAATTATGATATCTAAGGATCAGGATGCGGTAACTGCAATCACGAATACGAATACAATCGTCAATGTTTTTATCATTGCGTTTCAAGTTTTTTCTATGGGAGCTATCATTCTAATTAGTCATTACAAAGGAGCGAAGAACTATGAAGGAGAAAAGAGTGTCTATAGTGTAGCATTCGTACTTTCTACTTTAATTGGTATTGGTATCAGTATTATTTTGCTTACCTGTTCAAAATGGTTTTTCCAGTGGATTCGGTTAGATGAAAGTTGTATGGAAAAGGG
Organism: uncultured Anaeroplasmataceae bacterium; assembly: GCA_910584005.1. Lineage (GTDB taxonomy): Bacteria > Bacillota_I > Bacilli_A > Acholeplasmatales > Anaeroplasmataceae > Pelethenecus. The sequence continues at coordinate 40,467 of CAJTXR010000006.1, forward strand.
ATTAATTTATATTCGTATTGTGGGAGGATGTATTTTTCTTCAAGCAATTACATCAACATTGTCTGCTTTTTTGAAAAGTAATTCTTATATGAAAGAATCTACGATTATAAGTGCACTAGTCAATGTGTTAAATATAGCTGGTAATTTTATTTTAATTCCCTATTTAGGAATTATGGGAGTAGCCATTTCAAGTGTGGTTTCCCGAGCCATTGGTGTTGTGATTCTTTCCATTGTATTTGTGAAACGAGTAAAAGTTAATATTTTCCTTCACCCACTTAGAAATTTTTCAACTCCTATTTTGAAAAAGATCCTTTCTATTGGTGGTCCATCTGGTGGAGAAGCATTATCCTATAATGCAAGTCAAATCATTATTTTGGCTGTAGTCAATAATTTAGGAAATAAAGGAATTGTTAATATTAAGTCATATGCTTCTATGTTTGCGATGGTATCTTATTTATTCACTTCTGCAATCTCCCAAGCAATGCAGGTGGTTGTTGGGGAACTATTAGGCAGAGGGGCAGTACAAGAAAGTAAGAAAAAGGTATATCAAACCTTATTGGCGAGTGTAATTTCTGCTACTATAATTTCTTTAATTTTATTCTTTATAAGTGACATTGCTTATGGTATATTTAAGATAAGTGATCCTGAACTATTAAAAATTGGGAAAATGGTTTTATTTATTGAAATCTTCTTGGAGATTGGACGTGCATTTAATATTGTTTTTGTTCGGTTCCTTCAAACGAGTGGGGATATCGCTTTTCCAACAATTATGTCAGTTATCTTTTGCTGGAGTGTAGCAGTATTAGGAAGTTTTTTACTTGGTGGAAAAAATATTTGGTTGAATTTAGGATTAATTGGAGTATGGATTGCGATGGCAATGGATGAATGTATTCGAGCAATCTTATTTATGATTCGATTTAAAACAGGAGCATGGGAAAGGAAGTTGATTGTATGATTGGAATAATTGCTGCAATGAAAGAAGAAATGCTTTTATTAAAAGAAGCACTAGAAGTAGATGAGGAAGAAGTCATTTGTGGGACAGCCTTTTATTTAGGTAAAATAAATTCTTTAGAAGTGGTAATAAGCCAGTCTGGTGTTGGTAAAGTAAATTCAAGTATTGCTGCAACACTCATGATTGACCATTTTGGGTGTAAATTTATTTTAAACACTGGTATTGCTGGTGGAATTACAGGAGTTGAACCAAAGGATATAATTTTAGCGAAATCGTTATCGTATTATGATGTAGATGCTGTAAGTTTTGGGTATGCCTATGGTCAGGTTCCAGGCATGCCTGTCCAATATTTTCCAACATTGGAGTATGTTGTAAAAATAAAATCCATATTGGCTAAACATCAGCTTTCCTATAAAGAGGCTGCCATTTATTCAGGAGATTCTTTTGTAGATCAGTTAGATCTATTAAAGCATATGGATGTGGACATTCCTTGTATTGCTGAAATGGAAGGGGCATCTATTGCTCAGGTTTGTGTGAAATCGGGCATTAATTTTGCAGTCATTCGATATGTGTCTGATATTGTGGGTAAGGAAGGCCAAATTGAAGATTATTCACGATTTGAAAATGAAATGGCAAAACGTTCTGCAAGTATTTGTTTATTAATTTTAAATAATTTAGAATAGATAAGTTAAAATTGTTGCATAATAAAGATGGTGAGAATATGTTAATTGCCATCTTTATTTTTTTGATATGTATCCTCATATTATCTATGTCAATTGAACTGAATATTAAAAGCAGCAATGACACAATAAAGATAGATGCAAAAATTGGTCTAATAAGATTTGTTATACCTCATCAAAGATTGATAAAAAAGGCTTTAGAAAAAGAAAAGTTAAAGACAAATTATGAAAAACAAGAAGACATTAAAAAGCTATTTAAAAATAGGCAATATTTAAATAGACTATTTAAGCATTCCAGTTTATCTATGTTTTATATGGCTAGATTTACATCAGATGAGCTTTATCTAAATCCTATAATAAATGGAGCCTATTTAATATTATCCAATCAAATCAATTCTTACTTTATGCATCATTTTAAAATGGTGGATACAAGCAATATAAGATTAGTATATGATGAACTCTATGAAAATATTGATTACTTCTTAAGCGTAAAAACGGATCTTATTAGCATTCTTACCGCAATAATTATAAGGAACTGAGATTATGGGAAATATATCTGAATTATTAAACGTTTCAATGAACAAAATTAAAGAAATGATTGATGCAAATACAATTATTGGGACACCAATTATAGAAGGAACAACTATTATTATACCGGTATCTAGATTACATTTAGGCTTTGTCAGCGGTGGAAGTGATATTAGACCTAATTCAAGTAAAGAGGAAGTTTTATTTGGTGGTGGAGCCGGTGGTGGTTTTGGGATTACTCCAATTGCATTTTTAGTTATAACAGATGGAGAAGTATCTTTACTATCTATTGATGAGTCCACCCATATTGTAGAAAAGCTAATTGATTTAGTTCCTAAGAGCATTGATAAATGCAAAACTTTATTTAAAAACAATGCACCTATTGAAAAGATTTAATAAATTTGATAGTATTTTATTGGTGATATCATGAAATACTATGCCGTAAAAGCAGATAAAGAAAATAAAATTTTTACATCATGGGATGAATGTAAATTATATATAACGGGGAAAAAAGGCTTTTTATATAAAAGCTTTTTATCGCTTGAAGAAGCAAAAGCATATCTTACGAATCAAAAGATACAAATGAATGCTTTGATTCCAACAGCTTATATCGATGGATCTTTTGATGTTCAATCCCAAGCCTATTCCTTTGGCTGTGTATTTTTAATCGATGGAAAAATAGAAGAATATTCTAAAAAATTTGATGCCGATCATTTCTCATCTGCAAGAAATGTTGCAGGAGAAATCAAAGGGGCTGGATTTATCATTCGTCATGTTCATCGATTAGGAATAAAAGAATTAAATATTTGTTACGACTATGAGGGAATAGAAAAGTGGTATACAGGCGAGTGGAAAGCAAAATCGGAAATTGCTTTAGCGTATGTTGCATTTATAAAGGAAGTAAAATCAGATCTTAAAATAAATTTCTATAAAATTAAAAGCCACAGCAATCATTACTATAATGATCAAGCAGATTTATTAGCGAAAAAAGCTCTAGGAATCTAGAGCTTTTTTTAATAATGTAAAATCATTATGTTTAAATTGATAGGAAAGAATTTGTTCATATTGTTCGTTTCCTTTACCTGTAACTAATATGATATCATTCGGTTTTGCGAGTTTAGCTGCTAGTTGAATGGCTTCCTTTCTACTTAAGGTTAAATAGTATTCCTTTTGATTTAATTCAGATGTGAGATCATAAAGAATTCCAAATAAATTTTCGTTTTTAGGGTCTTCGGAAGTAAAAATAGATATATCAGCATAAGTGGTGGCAACTTTTCCCATTTCTGTTCGTTTCGTTTTATCCTTTTCTCCACTAGCTCCTAATACTGCAATAATATTTCCTTTTTTAAAATGCTTAAGATTTAACAATAAGTTCTCTAACGCATTTGGTGTATGGGCAAAATCAACAATTCCTGTGATTTGGTTTGGTGTGGTAAATGTCATAAACCGACCTTCAATTTTAGGAACTGTAGAAATGGCTTTTGTAATGTAGGGTAAATCAATTCCTAACTCATGAGCATAGGCAATTGCTCCTAAAGCATTATAGATATTGTATTTACCAAAAAGGGGGAGATGAAATTTAGCTAAAAAATGGCCTTTATAGTATACATCAAATAAGGAAGCAGTAAATCCTAATTGGATATTCTTTGCCTGGTATGTGCCATGTTCTATTCCATAAGTAATAATTTTAGCTTTTGTGTATTTGGTTAAATAATGAGAATAAAAATCATCACCATTGATGATGGCTAAACCGTTGTTCTTTAGATTAGAGAACAGCCTTGCTTTTGTTTTCAAGTATTGATACATTGTTTTATGAGTATTTAAATGTTCATGGCTTAAATTCGTAAAAATAGCTCCATCAAATTCTAAATTTTCAACTCTACCATCTAAAATTCCTTCACTAGAAACTTCCATAATCATATCATTAATGTGATGTTTTTTAAAAGTATTATAGGCTTGATAGAGGAGATCAGGTGTTGGAGTTGTATGCTTTATTTTAATGTTTTTTCCTAAATACTGAATTCCGTTTGTACCGATATATGCTGAACTTTTTGCAATATCAAAAATATGATTTAAAATTGAAGCGGTAGTTGTTTTTCCATCGGTACCTGTAATTCCTACAGTATAAATATCATGAGTATAATGATAGAAGAGTTGTAATAAACGGATGTACTCCTTTTTGGCATTTTTCACTCTTATGTGAGGGTAGTTCTTTAGCACCATTTGATCGGTAACGATGAAGCAAGCACCTGAAGCTAAGGCTTCTTTTATAAATTTCATACCATTATTTTTCTTGCCTTTGATTGCAACAAAGATATAATTTTTTCTTACAGCTTTAGAATTTGCCGTTATTCCATAAACTTCTTTATTGATATTTAGTTCGGGGTAAAGAGTACTTAGGTTCATGTTTATCATCTCTATTTTTAGTATTTAAATATTCTATTTTTTTATACGGAATATTTTTAGATTATTTTGTCAATTTAAAGCATAAAACCATATAAAATATGTTATAATGATAAAAGATGAACGAAGGGATGATGGATATGTTTGAGATTCAATCTAAATATGTTCCAACGGGCGACCAACCTGAAGCCATTGAACAAATTGTTCAAAACTTTAAACAGGGAATGAATCGTCAAGTTTTATTAGGGGCCACGGGTACAGGGAAAACCTTTACAATGTGTAATGTTATTGCAAAGATGAATAAGCCAACATTGGTTCTAGCTCATAATAAGACTCTTGCAGGACAACTCTATAATGAAATTAAATCCATTTTTCCAAACAATCATGTTGAATATTTTATATCCTATTATGACTACTATCAGCCTGAGGCCTATGTAGTGAGTAGTGATACATATATAGAAAAAGATTCGAGTATTAACGAAGAAATCGATGAGATGAGGCATTCAGCTACGGCAGCGTTAATGGATTATAAAGATGTAATTGTTGTGGCTTCTGTTTCATGTATTTATGGTATTGGAGATCCTGAGGATTATAAGAACTCAATGCTTACAATTCGTGTAGGAGAATCCTATAATAAAAAAGAATTATTAACTCGGTTAATTGAGATGCAATTTGAAAGAAATGATATGGATTTTAAAAGAGGAAGTTTTAGAGTTCGAGGAGATGTTCTTGAAATTATTCCTATTACCGAGCACGCGAAAGGAATTCGTATTGAATTTTTTGAAGAAGAGGTCGAACGAATTCGTACTTTTGATGTGACAACAGGAATGAAAATTGCTGATGTTGCGTTTGCTAATATTTTTGCTGCCACTCACTTTGTGACAAATAAGACAAAGCTAGAAGAGGCATTAAGAAGAATAAGGGCTGAATTACAGATTACGCATAAGAAATTTATTTTAGAAGGGAAACCCTTAGAAGCTGAACGAATTATTCAAAGAACAAAATATGATTTAGAAATGTTAGAACAAACAGGAACATGTAGTGGAGTAGAAAATTATTCAAGGCATTTATCCTTGCGTGGAGAAGGAGAAACTCCTGCAACTTTGATTGATTTTTTCGGGGATGATTTTTTACTTATTGTAGATGAATCCCATGTTACTCTTCCGCAGGTAAGAGGCATGTATAATGGAGATCGTTCTAGGAAAGAAACGTTAGTGAATTATGGATTTCGTTTGCCATCAGCATTAGATAATCGGCCTTTACGTTTTGAAGAATTTGACAAAAAAATTCATCAAGCGTTATATGTTTCTGCTACTCCAGGAGATTATGAAAAGAATTATCCAATTGTAGAACAAATTATTCGTCCTACGGGATTACTAGATCCGTTAATTGAAGTTAGAAAGACTATGGGACAAGTTGATGATATTTATGGTGAGATTCAAAAACGAATGGCGTTAAATGAGAGAGTCTTAGTTACAACTTTGACCATCAAAATGAGTGAAGATTTAACAGCATATCTTAAAAAGTTGGGGTTAAAAGTAGCTTATCTTCATTCGGAAATTAAAGCATTAGAACGCTTAAACATCCTAAGAGATTTACGAAGTGGAAAGTTTGATGTTTTGGTCGGAATCAACCTTTTAAGAGAAGGATTGGATTTACCAGAGGTTTCTTTAGTGTGTATCTTAGATGCAGATAAACAAGGGTTCCTTAGAAGTACAAGGAGTTTAATTCAAACGATTGGTCGTGCCGCAAGAAATGCAAGTGGGAAAGTGATTATGTATGCGGATAGTTTAAGTGAGGCAATGGAAGAAGCTATTGCAGAAACAAATCGAAGAAGAGAAATTCAAATGACTTATAATGAAACGCATGGAATTGTACCTAAAACGATAATTAAGGATCTTCCTTCTGTAGTTACAATTAAACAAAAGAATACAAAGAAATCTAAAGATCAAAAGAAACTTACTTTAGAGGAAAAAATTTCTTTAATTAATGAGCTTGAAGAGGAAATGAAAGCCTATGCGAAGGATTTAAATTTTGAAATGGCAGCTCAAATTCGTGATGCAATTTTAGAATTAAAGGCGGGAAGATAATATGCATTCTATAAAAAAATTATATAAAATAGGAAATGGTCCTTCTAGTTCTCATACGATAGGTCCTAAGGAAGCGACAAAAGAATTTTTAATTCGCTATCCTCATATAGATGCTGTTCAAGTGGTATTGTATGGATCTTTGGCTTTGACAGGCAGAGGACATTTGACAGATGATATTATATATAAAACAGTATTTCCTATTCCATGTAAAATTGATTTTGATATAAATAAAAAGATGAAACATCCCAATACGTTAGAGTTTTATGGTTATCAAGCAAATCAATTGGTTGGGCATATGATTTTTTATTCTGTAGGTGGTGGAGCAATTGAAATTGAGGGGGAACCCCCACTAAAAGAAAATCATATCTACCCACTAAACACATTTAAAGAAATTACAGAATATTGTGAAAATAATCAAATGAATCTTGTGGAATATATCAATCAAATTGAAGAATTAGATGAGTTCTTAGATGGTATATATCATACGATGCTTCAATCTGTAGAAAAAGGAATAAAAACAACAGGAACTTTACCTGGAAAATTACAAGTAAAAAGAAAGGCTTCCTATATTTATCAACAAAGAGGAAATGAATCAGAAAATGAGGCTCTTAGAAGAAGAGTTATGGCCTATGCCTATGCAACTAGCGAAGAAAATGCATCGGGAGGGACAATCGTTACGGCCCCAACTTGTGGAGCATCTGGTGTTTTACCAGCATGTTTATGTTATGCACTAGAATTAAAAAAATATTCACATCAAGCAATCCTAGATGGCTTGAAAGTTGCAGGGTTAATTGGAAATATTGTTAAAACAAATGGGTCTATTAGTGGAGCAGAGGCTGGATGTCAGGCAGAAGTAGGAACCGCTTGTGCAATGGCTGCCGCATTTTTAGCATTTCTAGATGGCCTAGGAATAAAAGGTATAGAGCGGGCAAGTGAAATTGCCTTAGAACATCATTTAGGGCTGACTTGTGATCCTGTAGATGGGTATGTTCAAATTCCTTGTATTGAGCGAAATGCAGTTGCTGCTTTAAGAGCAATGGATGCTGCAAAATTAGCAAGTTATATTTTTAATAATGAATCAAAAATTTCTTTTGATATGGTCGTGGATACAATGCTAGATACAGGGCATGATTTACAGCCAAGCTATCGGGAAACTAGCGAGGGAGGACTTGCAAAAAAATTTCATTAAGGGGATAAGATGAATGGAAGAGGGAAAGGTATATAAACTATATATTGAAGGATATGACATCAATGGGCTCGGTGTTGCAAAACAAGATGGCATCATTGTTTTTGTCAGTCGTGCACTTCAAGGAGAAGTTGTTCTTGCTAAAATAACAAATCTACATAAAAAATATGCATTTGCTATCACAACAAAAGTTTTAGATTGTAGTATGGATCGAATGATAAGTCCTTGTCCTTATTATGAAGGCTGTGGTGGCTGTGATTTATTGCATTTACAATATAAAGTAGAATGTAAAATTAAAGAAGATAAGGTAAGAACCAGTTTTAAAAAAATTTGTCATTTAGAAAATTTCAAATTAAATCCAATAATAAAAAATAAACATATTTTAGGCTATAGAAATAAAGTTCTTATGCCCTTTGGGTATGATAGTGATGACAATGTAGTCTATGGCTTTTACGAAAAGTTATCTCATGATTTGATCTCTATAGATAAGTGTGAAATTTCAAATCATTATGTAAATGATTTAATTGAGTTTGTACGTAGGTTTGTTAGTGTAATGCATATCCGTATTTATAATGAACAAGATTATACAGGTATATTTAGAGGTGTTATGGTTAGAAATAATTATAAAAATGAAATGATGTTAGTTTTGATAACAACACAACCTTATGACTTTTCTAGATTTATTGAGTATATTGAGTCCGATTTTCCTTTAGTTCAATCCATCTATTTAAATATAAACGATAAGCAAACCAATGTGATGTTGTCAGATACTTATATTCATTTGTATGGAAAAGAATCTTTAACCGAAACCATTTTAGGATTAAAATTTAATGTTTCGGCAGCTTCTTTTATGCAAGTGAATCATGATGCATGTGAAAAAATGTATTTAGAAGCCTTTCGCATGGCAGAGTTAAATGAACATATGAATGTGATAGATGCCTTTTGTGGAATGGGAAGTATTACATTAAATATTGCAAAACAGGTTCAACATGTATATGGAATAGAAATCGTACCAGAAGCTATTGCAAATGCAAATTTAAACAAAGAATTAAATGGCATATCTAATGCAACCTTTATCTGTGGTGCATGTGAAGATGAAATAAAAAAATTGAGTCACCAAGGACAAATTGATTGTATCTTTTTTGACCCTCCTCGCAAGGGCTGTGAGGAAAGTTTTTTATCTGTGGTGGCGGAAATGAAAATCCCCAAAATTATATATATCTCTTGTAATATTGCAACTGCATGTAGAGATATTAATTATCTAATCAGCAAAAATTACGAAGTAAAAGAAGTGACTCCAATAGATTTATTTAGTAAAACTTCACATGTTGAGAGCATATGTCAGTTATCCTTAAGAACTGAAGTGTAACATATTCTCAAAGGATAGTTATTATTAAAATTAATAGTAAATTAGTATTCATGTAATCTTGAGTTTTTATAAGTAATTTAAGCGAAAAAGAATACGTTACAATTTTTATTGATTAGTATTATTTTGGAATTAATATTTTTTTAATTAGATATATATTTGCCATTATGGAAGTATTTAGATTTATTGAAATAAAAGTATTTGAAAGGAGAATATGTATGAAAAAAGTATTTTTTCTTTGTTTTCTATTTGGTATATTTTTTTTATCATCATGTTCTAATTCAAAATATAAAAATATGACAGAAGCTGCAGCAAAAAGGGAATTCAAACAATTGGTAGAATTTTTGGAAAATAATACAAAATTTTCTGCTATCAGTTTTTCTACAGACACTGAAGATTTAAATTTAGTCAATTATTATGATCCTGTAGACTCTCTTGAGTTAGGGAGTATGCATACTTATGATTTGAAAACTACACTGACAGGGAAATCTATTGAGTATATATATAAACATAATATGTATTATAAATATGACTATAGTTCTGATAGTATTTTGCAAGAAAGTATGGAAATGATTGAATCGGATTTTAGAACCAATTATATGTGTGAACAAGCCATAAAGGTTGACTTAGATAGTAGTATGGATTTTGATTATGAAGTTTCTAGTCATAAAAATTTATGGAATTTTAATTCCACCTATTCTCTATCAATTGTGAGTACATTTGAAGAATATTATATGTTATCCTTTGTTTTTTTAGGGAATGAATATATAATTCATAATTTAACAATGTCAATAATGGCAATTGAATATGGATCAAAAACATATAGTTTTACTGGAATTACAGAAGACTCAAAAGAAATTACAATTGTTTTTCAAATTTAAATTAATTAAAGAAAATGGAACAGAAAAGAGTTGAATCTTAAATGAATTTGTATGAAGAAATTAAAAAATACCAGCCTATAAATCCTCAAGAGGAATATGATAAAAAGATTATGTTGTCATATATAGAAGAACAGAAGAACTACTTAAGACGAGAAAATAAAATTGGTCATTTTACTGTTTCAATTTGGACAGTTAATAAAGAAAGAACGAAAACACTTATGGCTTACCATAAGATTTATAACTCTTGGGCATGGATTGGTGGTCATGCAGATGGCATTGAAGATTTACGGTGTGTTGCTTTACGTGAACTTGAAGAAGAAACGGGAGTCAAACATGCCACATTAGTTAGTGATGAGATATTTAGTTTGGAAATCCTAACAGTAAATGGTCATATAAAAAAAGGAGAATATGTTCCAAGTCATTTACATCTGAATATAACTTATTTAGCAGAGGCCGATGAAAAAGAAGAATTAATCATTAACGAAGAAGAGAATCAAGCAGTAAAGTGGTGGTCCTTTCAAGAAGCATTGGAAGTTCCAAATGAAAAATGGGTTGTGGAAAATATTTATAAAAAGTTAATCTATAAATGCAAAAATATTAAAATGATCTCATAGTTAATATCTATGAGATTTTTTATTTAAAAAAATATTTTTAAAATAAAATAAAAAAACATATTGTCATGTAAAATAAACTATGCTATAATATACTTAATCGGTTAAGTATTTCAAAAAATAAAAAAATTATAGGAGATGAAACGATGAAAAAAGCTATCAAATGGGTAGGTTTATTTGTCATTGCTATGGTTTGTATGGTATCTTTTACTTTACTAACAGCATGTAAAGAAGATAAAACACCCGAAGATAAAGAATTTACTGTTACCTTTTACGATGGGACTACAGTATTAGACACTCAGAAAGTAAAAGAAGGAGAAAAAGCAACGAGATGGGAGCCTACAAAAAAGGATTATACTTTCGTTGATTGGTATGCTACTCCAAATTTTGCTCATTTATTTGATTTTGATCAAGTAATTACTGAAAATAAGTCAGCATTTGCTCAATGGACCTCTGCAACACAAAGTGTAGATACAAGAGAGTATTATATTGTGGGTAGTGGTACAAGTCCAGTTTTAAAGAATAGTAATTGGGGAAAAGTCATTGATAATACAATGAAGATGACTAAAGCAGCAGATAAGAATGAATACACATATACAACAGATTTACAAGTTGGAGATTTATTCCAGTTTGCAATTAATGAATCTTGGCATAACCAAAGAGGTGTAGGGTACTTAACTGCTATGAAATTAGCTGATGGTACAGAAGCGTTTAGTGGAGCTGGAACCATTGGTGATAATTCAGCATATAGAATGAATATTAAATGTGAATTTGCAGGAAATTATACATTTACCTTAACAACTCATCCAGATGATGATACTTATGAAACGACTCATCCAAGTTATACAGAGGCAGATAAAGAAGCTTTCAATATCAATTCATTAGATACAATTTCTTGGGTTCGCAATGGAGATGCAGCTACTCCAGTAGATGTAGTTACCGATTACTACATTAAAGGATCTGGCATCACAAATTGGAAAGATATGTATAATGCATCTACAAAAATGACTAACAAAGATGGCGTGTATACTTTGACTGTTTATTTAAAAGAAAATGAAGAATTCTTATTCTCTTCTTTAAATACAATTGGATCTGAAGTATCTACAGGAACAGAATATCTTCGTGCTAGCGATTTAGATGAAGCTAGTAAAGCATTTATAGATCAAAAGCCAAGCTATAATATGGTAGCAAAGGCATCTGGAACATATACCTTCACTTATACAAAAGCAACTAAAGTTTTATCTGTAACATTTGATGCAACGAAAACTCCAGTTCCAACAGATTATTATATTGATGGAACTTTTGCAGAAGGTGTCGCTGATTGGAGTGGATATTGTTTTAATTCTCAATTTAAACTTGTAGAATTAGAGGCAGGGTCTGGTGTTTATGAAATCTCTAATGTTGCCTTAAAAGCTAATTCACAAATTATCATTCAAGCCTTTAAAGCAGGATCTACCGAACGCGGTGAATGGGGTACAGCTGGGTATAATGGTCTTGGAAGCTATAATTATACTTACTTATATAATGGCGGTACAGCATTCTCAGCAGTTGGGGATGGAAATAACAATATTAAAGTTTTAACTGCTGGTAATTATGATATTACATTTGATAGTTATGCTAAAATGATTACTATGGTTGAACATATTGAAAGCAATGATAAATTAGATATTTACATTAAAGGCTCAAATATCAATTCATGGAGTCATGGGTGGTCTACAGATTATTTATTTACAATTTCATCTGATGAAACTCAGTATGAATATGTTCTTACTGTCGAAGAGGGCAAAAAAGTAGAATTTGGTTGTGAAAAGCATCCAAAAGGAGAAAAACAAGGCTATGGTGAATATTTAGGTGTATCCGCTATGGGAACAGATGGAGATGCAAATGCACTATTTGTACCTGAAGCTGGATCTAACTTTACATGTTCTACAGCTGGTAAATATAAAGTAGTATATGTAATTGAAACTAAAGTTTTAAATTTCTATGCACTTCCAAATGCTTAAATTAAAACGCCCGTAGTATGAAATAAATAAAAACGGGCGTTCCCTATTGGAACGTCCGTTTATTTTATTAAACTTTATAAGAGTGAACATCACATGTTTCGCGGCTTAACGCCTTATGAATACAAGTGGCAATTTGTTCACATATGGGAGAATAAAGGTCTTTGTATAATAGATTTACTGGACGTCCTTTAAAAAATTCTGCAAGGAGTCCATGTATCGTTAATACATTTTGAATATTGATATTTTGTAGGTCTGTTCCGTTTTGAACAAAAATCACATTTTTAAAGGTATTTAATATTTGTTCCTTAAGCGTAAGATCTACTGGAGGAAGACTTACAAAATAATACTCATTTTTAAAATATTTGTCGGCTTGTTTTTTTAGTTTTTTATAGTCGATAGTAACTTGAAAAAAGAGTTTATCTTCAACAAGACAATTTACAGCAATCAAAGGAATATAATTTTGATTACCAATTTTATAAAAAGTTTCTTTAGAAACATTATAAGCGATAATTGCATCTGCATTGGATATTTTACCAAATGGAGGCATAGTAAAAACAATACCAAAGTTTTCTCTTAGAAAAATTGAAAGTCCTTCAAGAATATTGACAAACTCAGCTTTTTCTATATATCCTTGTGTTTCAGTGCATACTGCAATGAGTTTGGATGTAGAAGAACGTAAGTTTTTGGCAAATACATTCGGTTTATAATTGAGCATATTGATAACATGCCATATTTTGTTTTTGGTTTCCTCACTTATTGTCTGTCCTTGTTTGTTGTTAATAACATAGGATACTGTTGCTACAGAAACACCAGCTTCTTTGGCAATATCGTGAATAGTTACTCTTTTTTCCATATTAATTATTATATCAATTTTAAAAAAAATGTCAACAACAAAGAGGTATTGTTATGGATGAAAAAGCAATATTACACTCTCCCGAATCAAAGTACTGTTTTGCGTTAAATGCAAATACAATTTGTTTAAGATTAAGAATATCAAAAGAAGATTTTCCGGATGAAATTAAAGTGATTTATGGTGGGAAATATACTTTCGCTTTAGAACGTAATTCAGTAAAAATGAAAAGAAGTTTTGAAGATAGATTATATGCCTACTATACTGTAACTTTGACAATAACCGATTTAAGATTTGTCTATGTTTTTGAAATCACAAATGCCAATACAGTTTATTTTTATTCGGAGGATGGATTAACAAATAAATATGATTTTGAATTAAGCTATTACAATTGTTTTCAGTATGCCTATATTAACGAATGTGATTTAATTCAACCAGTAGAATGGATGAAAACAGCTACGTTCTATCAAATTTTTATCGATCGATTTAATATAGGAAATGTTAACAAGGATAAAAGTTATATTACACTAGATTGGGGAGAACTTCCCACACCAAAAAGTTTTGCAGGGGGAGATATAAAAGGAATTACAGAGAAATTATATTATTTAAAAGGATTAGGAATTAATGCTTTGTATTTAACTCCTGTTTTTCGTTCAATCTCAAATCATAAATATGATATCAGCGATTATTATGAAATTGATGAGCACTTTGGGAACAAGAGTGATTTAAAAGAATTGATAGATACAGCTCATCGCATGGGAATTAAAGTGGTATTGGATGCGGTTTTTAATCATTGTAGTGATAATTTAATCCAATTTCAAGATGTTTTAAAAAAGGGTAAACAATCCGAATTTTATGATTGGTTTATAATAACCAATGATTCCCCATTAGAATATGAAATGTTTGGGGCTTGTGCATATATGCCAAAGCTTAATACATCGAATCCTAAAGTTTGTAAATATTTACTTGATATTGCAACTTATTGGATTAAACAATTTGACATTGATGGGTGGAGATTAGATGTTTCCGATGAAATTTCTCATGACTTTTGGCGTCAGTTTCGTAAAGCAGTTAAAGAAACGAAATCCGATTGTGTATTGATAGGTGAAAATTGGCATGATGCAAATATTTATCTTCGAGGCGATCAATTTGATTCTATAATGAATTACGCTTTTACTAAAGCATGTTTAGATTTTTATGCTTTTCATGAATTTACTGCTCAAGATATGGCTTCAAAACTAAATGAAATTTTAATGCGGAACACAGATCCAATTAATGATATGATGCTGAATCTTTTAGATACACATGATACCCATCGGTTTTTAACAAGAGTTAATGGAAATCAAAATCAATTAATGAGTGCTCTTGCTTTAACTTATTTTTATCCTGGAGCTCCATGCATTTATTATGGAACTGAAAATGCGATGGAGGGTGGATATGATCCAGATTGTAGAAGAACTTTTGATTGGACTTTAGAAAAAATAAATAACCCAGTAAAATCATTAATTCAAAAATTAACGATTTTAAAACATGAGAATAAATTTTCTTCTTCAGCAATTAAAATCTATGCAAAAGATAATTTATTAATAGTTGATCGAGAAAATTTTAGACTCGTAATCAATGAAAGTGACAAGGATAAACCATATATGTGCAACACAATGCTTTTTTCAAATCTATTTGAAAAAAATGTATTGAAAAAAAATGGATTTGTAGTTCATTTGTTTTATCCTGAAAATTGACAAAGGGTTTAAAAAAATTTAGGGAGGGATAAAATGAAAAAAACACTGCCAGCTTTAATTACCCATATTGCAATGGTACTTACTTTAATTATTGTTATGGGTATTCTTGGCATCATTGCCTCAGGCATGGCGACAGAAGGAAAAGAAAAATTTACTGGTGAATTAGAAAAAAATGTTATTATTCGTATTCTAGAAAACGATACGGCGAAAGAGCAAGGATATCTAAAAGAATTATTAGATGCATTTAATAAAGAATATGCATCCTATGGAATTACAGCAGTAGATGCAAATATGGATCAATACACTGATTTAGAAACAGGGGGTCCATATGGATATGGTCCAGATGTTTTATATCAGGCCAATGATGCAGTAATGAAATATGTAGATGGGAAGCATATTTTGCCCCTTCCTATTCAAAAATTAGATTGTTATTCTTATGTGAGTGAGAATGCATGGAAGGCTTATCATTCAACAATTCAAGGACAAACCTTTACATTTGGAGTTCCTGTAAATATTCAACAACCGTTATTGTATTATCGTGCAGATTTACTACCAAAAAATTGGAAGGAAGAATGGGATGATGATCAAAATGGCATTCCCGATATTATTGAAAACTGGACGGATTTATATCGTTATTCTAAACAGATAAGACAAGAAAGCAATGGATCAAGATATGGATACATGAAATCATTAAATGATGGTTATTTTGCTTCAGGATATTTCTTTTCCTATGGGGGATATGTTTTTGGCGGTGAAGATGGTAAGGATACTAAAGATGTAGGCTTTTCTAAGAATAAAGGATATCTAGGGGCTAAAATTATTCGTCAATTGGCTACAATTATGAATTTAGAATGTACAGAAGATACGATCACTAGAAATTCATACTCTCGTATGGCTCAAGGAACTTATTTTGCCACTATGACAACTCCAGATGTTTATACAATGTTTTTAAAAGAAATGAAGAATGCTGGTTATTCTGAAGAGTATGCAAAAGAGAATATTAAAATGGTTGATGTACCACGATTACCTAAAAGTGCAGATTTAGAGGATGAAAGTCAAGGATTCATGGATATGACAGTTATGGGTGGCATTAATGGATATGCGATAAGTTCATATACAAAAGCTCCTAATGCGGCCCTTGCTTTTGTTAATTTCGCAACATCCTATAAAATGATTCAAAAACGCTGTGAATTATTAGGAATATCTCCTGCTAGAAGTGATTTGGCTGATGAACTTGGTGGCCTAAATGAAACCATCAATAACAATTTAAATCTTGGTACAATTTATGTAATGCCAAGTGTTCGAGCTTTGGCTCAAGTTTGGACTCCTTTACAAACATTTTGTGCAAAACTAGCTGATGATGCATTGACTGGAAAAAATGCTTTTGTAACAGAAGAAGCATTAAAAACTGGAACCGAAAATGTGGATAAACAGATTTATGATGCAATCCATACGTTAGGTGGATCTTAAGAAGAGGAGATATAAAAAATGAAAAAAATAAAAAATTTCTTCAAAAATATTCCGAACCAGTTCAAAAAGATTCCTAGTAAAATCAAATTAAAGTGCAAAGGGGCCAAAGAAATTCTTACTCAGGGAAATGGTAAGGTTTCAGCATCAATGATTGTAATGGGATTAGGACAACTCCTATATAAGCAGTGGGCAAAAGGAATAATGTTCTTATTTATACAAATTTCCTTTATTGTGTATTTGATTCTTATGGGAGCTACTGATTTATTTGGATTCTTTACTTTGGGTACACAGGAAAGCAATGCTTGGTATGGTATAAAGGGAGATAATTCAGTTGTTATGCTGATTATGGGTATTTTATCCATTTTAATTATAATTTTATATATTGCAATTTATATTGCAAATATAAAAGATGTTTATCGAACTCAATGTGCAGTGGATACCCTAAAAAAGCCTGCTAGCTTTAAACAGGAAATGGGATCCTTACTTGATAAATCTTTTCATAAAACAGCACTGGCGTTGCCAGTTATAGGCGTTTGTGTGTTCAGCATTCTTCCTATTATCTTTATGATTCTTATCGCATTTACAAATTATGGTGGAGATATTGTTCCACCAGCGTTGGTTGACTGGGTTGGATTTGAAAACTTTAAAAAAATTTTATCCTTAGGACAGTTTGCACCAACATTCTTTAAAATTTTTGGTTGGAATATGCTTTGGGCTGTTCTTGCCACTGCATTAAATTATTTTGCTGGATTAGGTCTTGCTCTATTATTAAATAAAAAATGTGTGAAAGGTAAAGTAATTTGGAGAGCTTTTCCAATTCTTGCTTATGCAATACCTGGATTTATCACATTATTAGGATTTAAATTTATGTTTTCTTATGGAGGGCCAATCAATTACTATATAACCCAAGGAGGCAAAGATGCAGTTGGATTTCTTGGATTAGATGCCAAGTGGACAGCAAGATTTATTGGATTGGCAGTAAATGCTTGGATTAGCATTCCATCTACGATGTTGCTGGCAACAGGAATATTATCCAATATTAATACGGACTTATATGAAGCAGCAAGAGTTGATGGAGCAAGTTCATGGAAGCAATTTATTAAAATTACGTTACCTTATGTTTTGTTTGCTACTACGCCAGTATTAATTACACAATTTATTGGTAATTTTAATAACTTTGGTATATTTTACTTTTTACGTGGTGGGTTATATGTTGATGGGTATTTCCTTGCTAGCGATACAGACTTATTGATTAACTGGCTTTATAATATGTCCATTGATAATAATTACTATTCTATAGGTGCAGCAATCAGTTTAGTTATTTTCATAATCACCTCAGTGATTTCCTTAACAGTATATGTATTATCTCCATCCTATAAACAGGAGGAAACGTTCCGATGAATCAAGTAAAAACAAAAGTTTTAAAAGCGAAAACTAAAAAGGTTTTAAATGTACTTATTACCTATTGTATTTTAATTGTCGTTGCATTTATATTCTTGTTTCCATGCTTATGGTTAATTTTAGCTTCCTTTTCCAAATCAGGATCAATTTATTCGTTTGATGGCTTTTTCCCAAAAGAATATGGGTTGGATGCTTTCAAATCTTTGTTTACGGATACAGTAATGTACAATTATCCAAGATGGTTTTTTAATACATTATTTATCGCTGTAATGAGTTGTATATTGGGAACATTTTTAACCATTTTAACTGCCTACTGTATGTCTAGATTCCGTTTTAAATCAAGGAAAAAAATGATGAAAACAACCCTTGTTTTAGGAATGTTTCCTTCATTTATGGGGACAATTGCAGTATATCTTATGATGACACAATTTAATTTAATTAATCAGCATTGGGGATTAATTTTAATTTATTCTGCTCAAGCACCTATGGGATATATGGTTCAAAAAGGCTTTTTTGATACGATTCCATATTCAATTGATGAGGCAGCTCGAATTGATGGGGCTTCTAATTTTACAGTATTTGTTAAATTTATTTTGCCGATGTCTAAGCCAATGCTTGTATATACAGCATTAACTGCATTTACATGGCCTTGGTCAGATTTTATCTTACCAAAAATGTTACTTGTGGATAAAAATTTATATACAGTTGCTGTAGGATTAATGTCATTAGGAGAAACTGAATTTGCACGATTTGCAGCAGGCTCTATATTTATAGCAATCCCAATTATTTTACTTTATTTCTGTTTAGTAAAATATATGATTAATGGAATGGCTGCTGGAGCAGTTAAAGAATAAAGGAGGGAAATAAAATGGCAAATTTAAGTTTAAAGCATATTTATAAAGTTTATCCAAATGGTGCAAAAGCAGTTAATGATTTTAATATGCAGATTGAGGATAAGGAGTTTATCGTATTTGTTGGACCATCAGGATGTGGGAAATCCACAACATTACGAATGATTGCAGGCTTAGAAGAAATTACAGCAGGTGAATTAAAAATTGGAGATATGGTAGTCAATGGAATGGAACCTAAAGACCGAGATATTGCTATGGTATTCCAGAATTATGCACTATATCCGCATATGACAATTTTTGAAAATTTGGCATTTGGCCTTCGTATGCGTAAGATTCCAGATATTAAAAAGGATAAGGCAGGAAATCCAATTTTGGATAAAAATGGAAAAGAAATTCCAATCCTGCGTCGTTACAACAAAGAGGAGTTAAATCAAAAGGTTCAAGAAGCAGCCGAAATATTGGAAATCTCTGATTATTTAAAGCGAAAACCAAAGGAAATGTCTGGAGGTCAAAGACAGAGAGTTGCTTTAGGTAGAGCTATTGTTCGTAAGCCAAAAGTTATGTTATTAGATGAACCTTTATCTAACTTAGATGCAAAACTACGTACACAAATGCGTAGTGAAATTGTCAAATTGCATAAGAAGTTGCAAACAACATTTATATATGTAACTCATGATCAGGTAGAAGCAATGACTATGGGGACAAGAATTGTTGTGATGAAGGATGGCTTTGTAAAACAAATTGACACACCTAAAAATTTATATAAATTTCCTGAGAATAAATTTGTTGCGGGATTTATAGGTACGCCACAAATGAATTTCTTTGAGGGAACATTAAAAAAACAAGGGGATAAGGTTCATATCCAATTTATGTATTCGGATGCTGAGATTACGGTTCCATATTCTATGTTAATGAAAACATTGCCAGAATATTTGGATGGAGAGAAAACCGTTTATATTGGCTTTCGAGCAGAAAATATATCATTAGAAGAGGAAGTGGCTAAGAGTAGTAAAACAAAAATTAAGGTTCGTATTTCTCACTCAGAAGAACTCGGAACTGAAACCTTAGTATATGGGGACATAAATATGCAAGGAGATGGATTTTCAGAGTCTTCTACAAGAGTAATTATTAAATCGGCAGGATTTAAAGAATATGAGCCAGATTCAATTTGTGAGGCAGCGCTAGATATTCAGGGAATTCATCTTTTTGATAAAGATACAGAAGAAAGCATTATGCCAAGAATTCCTAAAGTTAACACTTTAGATTGTGAAATCAAGAATAGAACATTGAATTTTCTAGGTCAAACTTTAGATTTGCCATCTGCTATTCAATGTGAAGCAGGAAAAGGGGAACTTATCCTTCCTGTAGATGCAATCCAATTTGGCGGAGAGCTGAAAGCTGAAGTTGTGGATTGTGAAAATATTAATGGTAAAAATTTGATTTCATTAGAACTAAATGGAAATCGAATTTATATGCTGTCTGATCTTCCAAGAGAAAAGGGAGAAGTTGAAATTCGTTTGGATTTCAAAAAAATAATCCTTAAAGTTGGCGAAACAGAAACGAGTCCAATGCCCGAGATTAATGGAGTAAATGGCACATTTGTTATGGAAAGAGTTCCTGAAGTAGTCATGAGTAAGGATAAACAAAAAAAGAAAAAGAAGATTCATTATTACTTACATATTGATGGAGTTCAGTTAGAAGCTCCTGCTAGTGTATATGAAAAAATGTTTGCTGTAACAACAGGAAGAAAAGTTTATAATTCTTTATTTAGATATGAATGGTCTGTATATGATTTTAATATCTCTGATCAAGGACTAGAAGCAAAAGTTTTAGGCGTATTAGATTACGGCAGAGAAAAATTTTTGAAATGTAGTTGCAAAACAGAAGTTATATATGTAAAAACAGATAAAGAATATAGCGGTAAAATTCATGTGACACCTGATGTAAGTAAAGTAAGTGTAATCGAAAGCGAAAGACAAATTCGCATTGTTTAAAATTTATAAAAAATTGAGTTGAAATATGGGAGGAATAAAAAATGAAAATAACAAACAAAATTTTTAATAAAATTAAACTTTTACTTATTGCCACAATGATGGGAATTGTGACAATTGTAGTAACATTATGCATGCCATCTGCCTCTGCAGTAAGCACGGTTGGAAAAATGGAAGCAAGTGATGTAACAAACTCAGCTAGCTTTTCAACTGATACGATTTACCAAATTGTAACCGATCGTTTCTTTGATGGCGATCCTAGTAATAATCCAACAGGAGCTATTTTTGATAAATCCAATAATAGAAAATATCATGGAGGCGACTGGGCTGGGATTACTCAAAAAATTAATGATGGCTATTTGACAAACATGGGGATATCTGCAATATGGATTTCCTCTCCTGTTGAAAACATCACAACGATAGATCCTTCAAATAATAGTGCAGCTTATCATGGGTATTGGGCTAAAGACTTTTATAGAACCAATTCTTATTTTGGATCTGTAGAAGATTTTAAAACAATGGTAAATACGGCTCATGATGCTGATATTAAGGTTGTAATTGATTTTGCACCTAATCATACATCAACTGCTGAATATGGTAGTATGGTATTCCCAGAGGATGGTAGATTATATAAGAATGGCCAACTTGTTGGTGGTTTTAAAAATGATACAGCTGGCATTTTCAATCATGAAGAGTGGACTGATTTTTCCACTTGGGAAAATGGCATCTATCATAGTATGTATGGACTAGCTGATTTAAATCAAATGAATGGTACAGTAGATACATATTTAAAAGATTCTATTAATCTATGGTTAGATTATGGTGTAGATGGAATCCGTGTTGATGCTGTTAAGCATATGCCAATGGGCTGGCAGTCTAATTGGTTAAGTAGCATTTATGCTCATAAGCCTGTCTTTGTATTTGGAGAATGGTTTAATGGTGGAACAGGCAGTGACTCTGAAATGGATTGCTTTGCTAATGAAAGTGGAATGAGTTTATTAGATTTCCGTTTTGCCAATGCAGTTAGAAATGCTCTTGGTTCAAAGTCAATGTCTATGCAAGAATTCTATGATGTTGTAGTTGCAACAGAAACTGAATACAAAGAAATAAATGATCAAGTGACATTTATTGATAACCATGATATGTCTAGATTCATGACATTAGCAAATCGAAATTCTAGTAGCGTAGATATGGCATATGTTGTGCAAATGACCTCTAGTGGAATTCCAACAATTTACTATGGTTCTGAACAATATGCTACAGGTGCATCTGATCCAGATAATAGAGGAGATATGCCATCCTTCAATACGAACTCTAAAGCATATAAAATCATTTCAAAATTAGCTCCAATGCGGAAAACAAATCCAGCAGCTGCTTATGGTAGTACTGTAGAACGTTGGGTAAATAATGATGTGTTGGTATATGAACGTACATTTGGTAATAGTGTAGTTTATACAGCAGTAAATAGAAGTTCCTCAACTGGATACAATATTTCTGGTGCGTTAACTGCATTACCTAATGGAAGTTATAGTGATGTTTTACAAAACTTATGTGGTGGTGGAACTCTTACTGTTAAAAATGGAGCAATTGATAGCTACTATTTAGGAGCAGGACAATCTGCTGTATGGCAGTATACTGCAACTGAAGATTCCGCTCCTGAAATCGGAAATATTGATCCATTAATGGGTATTTCTGGAAATACAGTTACAATTACTGGTTGCGGATTTGGTACAACTGCAGGAACTGTAAGTTTCGGTACAAAGTCAGCTCAAGTTATATCCTGGTCTGATAGTTGTATTCAAGTTAAGGTTCCTACAATGACTGCAGGGTATTATGCAATAAAAGTTACTACTAAAACAGGACAATCTGTTTCTAATTATGCAAAGTTTAAAGTATTAACTGCTGAACAAGTAGCCGTACGCTTTATAGCCAAAAATGCTACTACTGATTATGGACAAAATATATATATTGTAGGAAATTGCCTTGAATTAGGAAATTGGGACACAAATAAAGCTGTAGGACCATTCTTTAATTCAACGGGTTCTATAGCAACATATCCAAACTGGTTCTTTGATGTTTCTGTTCCAGCAGGACAAAAAATTGAGTTTAAATTTATAAAGAAAGATGCAGCTGGTAATGTCGTTTGGGAAGGTGGTACAAATCATGTATATACCACTCCAACGGGGACAACAGGGCAAGTAGAATTTTACTTTTATAATTAGCATTTTTCCTTTTCCTTTATAATAAAGATAGGCTCTCCTCAAACTTTAATTTTGAGGAGAGCTTATTTATTGGTAAAATTAAATAATAAAATAAAATAAAAACTCTTATCATTAAGAGTTTTTTTATTTTATGTAATATTTCAATTTGGGTTGTTAAAAAAAATTTTTTTTCGGTTTTAATTCATAGAGGAAAATGTATTTCCTTGTAGAAAATTGGGAGAGAAGAAAAAACTTTCATTCTTTCCTTCTAAGTTGAAGGTGTGAAATATGTATGAAATTGTTGATTTAATAAGGAAATATAAAAAATTTAAACAAGATTCTATATTAAAAGAAATCATAGATTTATTACAGCCAATTTTTTTGAAATATTTGAAAAAGATTCCTCAAACGTATAAAGAAGATTTTTTGCAAGAACTAATTATGGGAACCCATTTGGTTATTATAAATATGAAGTTTCATGAATGTATTTTTGAAGAAGAAAAATTTAATTTTGAAAATGAACAGTATTTATCTTCTAAGGGCTTTACTTTAAAAAATATTCAAACCATATTTTCAAATCCTTATTTACTTTCTTTTATTCAAGATGTAGGAATAGAGTTTTTTAAAAAAGCATTTCATAATCCATATAAAAAAGAATTTAAAATTTTATTTTTTAAATTTAATATTCGGAATCAATTTTATCATATTTTAGGCAAGCGTTTTGATTCCTTATTGGCTACATTTTATCGTATCAACACAAACTACTTTTTAAATGAAAATCGAATATTAAATTTAATGACAAATAAAGGGATAGAACAAGTAGAGGGCATTCCCAGTAAAACCTATGCTTGCAATATCCGTTTAGAACGATATGGTATAGAAAAGCAGGATATCCCCTTTTTACTTTTATTTATAGATGGAACTTATATCCTATCTCAAAGGGAAGTTGCCCAAAAACTAGGAGTGAGTCAGCAAAGTATATCCAAACGGTTAAAAATCATTAGAAATAAATATCATTTTCAGTTGTAAAAGAAATATTTTTTTCAGTTTTATATTTTGAAAGGCAAAAAATAAAAAGGAGGTTTTAAATGATAAAAAATTATAATGATTAAAAAAATGAAAAGAGGTAATTTATATGTCTAAAAAAGAAGAATCTAAAAATCAAGTTGCAGAAAGTGAATTTATTCCTATAGAGGATTTGGTTTATGCACCTCTATATGCTTTAGCACAGTCAAATCAACAATTAAGAGCACATATTGTTGAATCCATAAAAACTATGGGGTATACAGAACAACAAAATAAAGAGGAAATTATTCATTTAAAGCATATCAATCTAGCCTATGATCAGGTCAAGCAGGAAGCTGATGGATATAGTGTAGATAATCTTCAAGTACAAGTTCCTATAATGTCTATTGTTCCTATGCAACAACTGAATGTAGAAAAAGCTGAAATCACATTTTCAACAGAAGTAAAAGCAGTGGAAGATAAAGAATTTTCAAAGACAAACATTTATGCAAGAATGTGCTCACCAACCCAACGAGAAAGTGATTTTTTGCCTAAAGTAACATATAAGTTACAAGTGAATTCATTGCCAGCTACTGAAGGAATTCTAAGATTAATTGATTCATTAAGTTCTAGTCAGGTTGCGAAAAAGTTAAATACAAGACCAGTCGCTATTACGGGAGATTTTGGTTCTGAAGAGCAAAAGGAAATGTTGAGGGAATCCAAAACATATAAAGCAAAAATTAGTCGATTAAAACAGCTTTATCAAAAAATTAGTGATTTAATTGCAGAACAAGAAAAATTACGACAATTAAGCGATGAGCACTTTATAGATGATACTTATGAATTTGATAAAGACAAATATTTAATGGCTCAATCTAATATTTTAAATCGTATTATGGAATATCAAGAAAAAATAATGAATCTTGAAATCAAATTTGGTTTAGAACATGATTATGAATGAAGAAGAACTCAAAATTATATTAAATGAGCATAAAGAATTTTTACTTTTAGAACTCAATTATAAACTCGTATTATTATCTTTAAAAAAAGAAACTAGAACCCCATTTATTATTTGGGTAACAGAAATCGAAATAATAGATACGAAATTACCATCGAAAAAAAAGCTATGGCAACGAATAAAAGAAATTAAAAAAAACAAAAAAAGAAAGAAGGATAAAAAATGGCAATTGCAGAACAATTTGCAGGATTAAAAATGGATGAATTAATTGGTGGACCATTATCTGCTGCAGCAGATGCAAGTACATTACTTGCAAATTCCACCGCAGATTTCATCAATCGCATTGGGTTTGATCAAAATGGTCGTGTACGTACGGTTCCATTTTCTTATCACCAAAGAAGTGTTAACGATGATGGGACAAGTAATTATGATGAAATGAAAGTTGATGTGCCAATGCTCGCTATCGTACCTATACCTAATTTACAAATTGATGAAGTCAATATTTTATTTGATATGGAAGTAAAGCAGAGTGAGAAATCAGAAAAATCTTTAGATATGGGAGCGAGTTTATCAGGAAGTTTAAATTTGGGTATAGTTAAAGTTAATGTAACAGGAAGTGTTAGTGCTCATAGTTCTAATACAAGAAGTTCAGATAATTCTGCGAAATATCATGTAGATGTGAGAGCTACAAATCATGGGACTCCAGAAGGATTAGCTAGAGTACTAGATATGATGGCATATAGCATTTCTCCAGCATTAGTTTCAACCACCTTGAAAGATCAAAATGGACAGGATTTATCTGAATCAGCCAAACAAAGAGCAAATGAACTTAAGGCAAAACGCCAAGAGATTAGTCAATTAGAAAGCAAATTAAGTGCATGTAAAACAGCATTAGATGCCAATATGAAACGCTTAAAGGATTTAGGGACTCAACAAAACAATACCTATCAAAGTGTTTTATTAGCACTTCTTAATGATTTACCTGAAAAAGATGAAAAAGGTATGGCCTATAGTAAAACTTTAGATGAAATTAATATATGCTGGAATCGGTTTAAAGATCAAACTCAGGATATTATTAAAATGCTTGCTGATAGCAATAAAGATGAAGATAAAATTTCTTCTTTATTTGCTTTAAAAGCAGTAGATGAAACAGGAAATATTGTAGAATACACAGAAAAGGAAGCTCACTATAATGCTATTTTTGTTGCACAAAAAAATACTTTAGCTTCTCAAAAGAAATATGATCAAGCGGAAACAGATTTAACCTTAGCTAAATCAACATATAGTGATTTGATTGCAACTCGGTAAAGGGATATGCAACAGACAAAAAATAGTTTTCTTTCCAATTTTCGATATATCAAAATAGTAACAATAGGAAGTGTAAATCCAAATCAACTTTTATCTGAACAAAGTCAAAATGAACAGGTGGCTCTTTTAAATCAGTGTCTAAATGAATATCCAAAAGGAGTTATTATTGGTAAGGATACTACAATTGGAAAGTATAGAATAGGAGAACATGAATTGTATATGGAAAAAACGAGTTATCACATTGGTTTTGAAAGAAAACCAGCATGGGAAAAATAAAGAGGTATCATATGGATATACAAATTATAGATCAAGAAGAAAAAATTAAAATTATTTTAAAGGGAAGATTGGATACTACAACTTCACCTCAGTTAGAAGAAGAAATAAAAAAACTACCAAATTCTAAAATATATCAATTTGATTTTCAAGATTTAGAATACATCTCTTCAGCAGGATTAAGGGTTTTACTTTCTACATATAAAACTTTAAACAAAAATGGTGGTTCTATGAACTTAATCCATTTAAATAAGGATGTTATGGAAGTTTTTGAAATTACAGGATTTAAAAAACTATTTCAATTATAAGGAGAAAATTATGTTTAATTTAACAGAGGTAACAAAAAATTTAAAAACCACAGTGGAAATCACTTATATTGCCGACATTATGGTTGTACATTCTAAAACGAAAGAGAAAATCATTATTCCAGAAGGCTATGAAATCATTGATGTTGATTTAAATGAAGGAGCTGGTGGCGATTATATTTATTTTTGTATCAAACGAGATACAACAAAAGAAAATGGAATTGATGATATAAAGTTTTTATGTGGGAATACAAGTAATCTTTCTTGTCCTGTAGGCTATGAGAAAGTAAATGTTGATTTAAATAAAGGAGCTGGTGGTAAATATATTTATTTATGTAAACATCGAGGTTCTAAAAATCCACTTATAGATATTAAAGTAATTCGATCTAATACAAAGGATGCGGCTATCCCTGAGGGATATTATAAAATACCTCAGGACTTAAATGAAGGAGCTAAAGGTAAATATATTTATCTTTGTTATTTAAGGATGTTGTAAATGGATGGGCGAAGGAAAAAAATTAGGTATTTATTTTATAAATTTCAAAGATTTTCTGAAATACAAATGAAAATTTTAAATGAAATTCTTTCTGAAAATAAAGAAACTAGTTTGGGAAAAAAATTTGAATTTGATCAAATAAAATCTATTGATCAATATCAAAACTCTGTTCCTATAAGTACATATGAGTCTTATATAAATGGAAATATATCGGTGTATCCAATACAATATATTCTTCAAACTTCGGGGAGTACAGGCACTGCTAAAAGAATAAATTTGACTGAAAAAGCATTAAAACAGTATGGAAGTTATATCTATGATATGCCTAAAGTTTTAACTCATAATTCAGCTGGTAAAAGCATGCATACCTCAGTCTTTCATTATCAAGAAAATCCAACATTCCTTTCCTCTGCTTATTATAGTTATTTATATGAAAATAAATTCTTAAATAAAGAGGAATACATTGAAGGAGATCTCTTATTTACAAACGAAACCTACTGTGCTCCATATGTTAAATTAAGACTAGCTCTTCAAGAAGAAAATTTAGCATCAATAGAATCCATCTATTTATATGAAATAATTCTATTTGCAGATTATTTATATAAAAATTGGGAGCTTTTGTTAACTGACATTGAAAATCAAAGAATTTCTATAGAAATTCCCTTTTCAATGTCAAGTAAATTGTTATCTAAGCCATGCAAGAATAATCGTATTTCTTATTTAAAAAACCTATTTAGAAATGCAGAAGGAAATCCTACCTTTAAACAAATTTGGCCCCACTTAAAATATGTATCAGGTATTGGGCAGGAGCCTACCTTTAGCGTGCAAAAATTAAGAGCGTTATTAGATGATATTCCCATTTATTTCTTTGCTTATGCATCTTCAGAATGTATGTGTGGCATTTCAACTACAATGAATGAGGATATTTACACCTTGCTTCCTGATACTGCATTTTATGAATTTTTAGATGCAAACCAAAAGATTTGTGCCCCTCAAGATTTAAAAATTGGAAACAAATATGAGTTGCTTATCACAACTTTTACAGGCTTATATCGGTATCGAACTTTTGACCAACTTTTATTTGTAGGATATGAAGGGACGAGCCCCAAGGTCCGCGTTTTAGGAAGAATAAATAAAATATTAAATATAGCAGGAGAACGAGTAAATGAATGGAGTATAGCAGAAGCTATGAACTTTGCTATAACCCAGGCAAAAAGTCCATTTTTTGATTATGGCATCGGCATAGATGATCAGATATTTCCAGCTCGATATATTGTATTTCTTACGGTTCCTGAACTATGGATAGATCGATTAGCTTGGCACTTTGATATTCATCTTCAAAAAATAAATCCAAATTATAAAAAATTGAGGCAAACAAATTCTATTTTACCCCCTAAGTTTGTTTATAAAGAATCAATCAAAAAGATTCAAAATCATGGGCATTTAAAACCTAATCCAATTTTAAATAAAGCGGAGGTTAAAAGTTTACAAAATGAATAAGCATTCAAGACTAGCCTTTGAATTCATTTTTGGATTTATTTTATTAGGTTTTCTTATCTGTTTTACAAGCTCTAATATTGGATACAATCAATTTAGAAAAACCATTGAAAAAAACTATAATAAAACGGCATATGACATTGCATCTGTTGCAGCATCATACTTGGAATATACAAATATTATCCAATATTATCATATAGCAAAATCTGTAGCCAATGATGGTTCCTCTTCACAATTAAATACTGCTTTAGAATCAGAGGATTATCATACATTATGTACGAACTTTCAAAAATTAAAAATCAATATGCAAGCAAATGATATATTTTTAGTTTACGTAAATAAACAAGAACTTTTATCCTATTCTGGCACGACAGAGAATTGGTTTCCAATTGTTTATATTGTCGATTGTTTTGATTCTGATCAATATGATTTTAATTTGGGGTCAAAAGGAGATATTAATCCTAAATTCATCCAAGAAGCCCTTTATATTATTGAAACTGGGAATCGCTCTGATAATTACTTCATATCAAGGCGATTTCATGGGTATAATACATCAGCTCTTTTGCCAATACCAATTGAGGATGACATCCTTATATTAGGTGTAGAAATCCCAATGCTTTATATTGTGCAATCCTTAAATCAATATTTAACTTATGCAGTATGTGTTTCTTTGATAATTATTATTTTCATTATCATCATTTACATGGTTTATTTTTATTTTAAAGTCTTTAAACCCCTTAAATCAATTACACAAGAAATTAAAACTTTTTTCAATAACGAAAAAAGAAACCCGAATCCTTTAGTAAAAATAAATATGAAAAATGAAATAGGATATTTGGCTCATAGTATTTTAAAAATGGAAAAAGATTTGACTACTTATATTGACAATTTAACAATAGTAACAAAAGAGAAGGAGAGAATGAATGCAGAACTTTCAATTGCGGCTCAAATTCAGCAGTCCATATTGCCAATTCAATCTTTGTATTCTAAGGAGGAAACATTTACTTTAGCTTCTTTTATTCAACCAGCAAAAAGTATAGGAGGAGATTTTTATGACTTCTTTTTTATTGATGATTCTCATCTTGCAATCATAATCGCTGATGTGTCTGGAAAAGGAATCCCTGCAGCATTATTTATGATGATGGGAAAAACGATTTTAAAACAATGCTCTTTAGAGAGTTTGGATTTAGCCCAAACTTTTTCTAAGGTGAACCAATTCCTATGTGCATCAAATCAGGAAGGGCTATTTATTACCGCTTTTGAGGCTATCTTAGATTTAAAAACAGGGGAATTATCTTATGTGAATGCAGGGCATGAGCCTCCGTTTATATTTCATAAAGGAAAATTTACTTCTTACTTTTTAGAACCCGATTTTGTTTTGGCTGGTATGGAAAATTCCATTTATCATGTTGGGCATATGGTTTTAGAAGAGGGGGACATTCTTTTGGAATATACAGATGGTGTACCTGAAGCAACCAACTTACACCTAGAACAATTTGGATTAGAAAGAGTAGAACAGGTATTAAAAGCAGTTTTAGAGCCTAGTGAAATTTTAGAGCGAATAAAATCCTCTATTGATTTATTTGTAGGTAATGCTCCTCAGTTTGATGATATTACAATGCTGTGTTTAAAATTCAAAAAAAAGCAAGTGAAAAAATCATGAAAAAAACATTTTGTTTTCCAGCTCATATGAATGAAATAGAAAATGCTCAAATCATCCTTCAGCAGATTTTAATAGATGCAAATATAGATAAGGAAAAGCAAGGAACTGCTTATATTATTGTTGATGAAATATTTAGCAATATAGCCAAATATGCTTATCCCGAACAGAATGGAAATCTTTTTCTTCAAATTTATATTTCTATAAGAAAAGAGGTTACCCTTGTTTTTATGGATAGCGGGATTGCTTATAACCCCTTATTAAAGAAAGAACCAGATGTATGCCTTTCTTTACAAGAACGACAAATTGGTGGTTTAGGTCTTTATATTGTTCGGAAGTTGGCTAGACATGTATCTTATCAAAGGCAAGGACAAAAGAATATTTTAAAAGTGAAACTATAGAAAAAAGAGGTCAGTAAAAGGGTAGATTTTGCTGACTTCTTTTCCTTCTTAAATTGACAAAAAAAATGAAAAAGTTTATAATGAAATTAATATACTAGAAGGTGTATTATAATTAATTATAATAGGGGACAGTTTATGAAAAAAGTGATAGATTTTTTAAAAAAGATAACGCAAAATAAATTCGTTTATTTAATTGCTTATCATTCTACATCCATATTAAGTGTTTTATTTTTAATTATTATGTTTGGACTAAAAACGACTAGAGGTAAATCCGTATGGGCAACAATGAATGTTTATAAAGGAGTCACTGGAGCTTGTTTAGCATGTGTGATTTTGTTTTGTATCAATTTACTTGTTTTATTTGGCGGTACGTGTCTAGCGTATATAAAGAAAAAGCGATGGGCTCTTACAATCCCTACCATTTTTCAAATTTTATTTCATATTATTCTTTTATTTTTACATATCTTTTTTAAAATCTTTAAAGCAGGAGCAATTTGCTGTCTTGTATTTAGCATGATTTTCACTTTGCTTTCTTTAGGAATCCTCATTATAGACCGCATATTTGGAGTTAAAAATGAGGGTTTAGTGGGTGTAAAATCTAATGAGAAGAAAACACATAGTTGGTCTAAAATTATTATATTAGTTTTAACCATAGGAAGCACAATATTATCTTCACTTATTTTCTTTATTCCACTTTATACGATAACCACAGGACTTAAAGATACAAATTATATATTAATAAAGGTTTTAGGGACTAATTCCTATCAATTGGAAATGCCTATTATTTTTATGATTATGTTTTTGGCAGTCTTTGGAAATTTTATTTATTTTTTAACAATTATCCCTTCTTATTTTAGTTCAAGTTCCCTATTTTTAAAAAAATCAAAAACTGTCGCTTTTACTAATTTGGTAATTACACTGTTGTTTTTTATAACAGGATTTGTTTTAACTTTTTATTTCAATGTGAAATCTAAAACTGCATCAACTATAAGTTTTATTCCCTTCTTGATTATGCTTATTTTTTTAATTATTTACTCTTTTGTTCAAGGTAAATTTGTTAAGATAAATGCAGAAGAAGAATTAGAAAAAGATCGAAGGAATAAAAAATTTAAAATTGAACCATTAGTTTATATTATCTTATTATCCCTTACAACCTTTCTCGCATTATTTTTTAATATTGTTGAGGTTAAGTTTGAAGCATTTAAATATAAAAATGATGTTAAATTAAGCGGAATAAACTTGTTAAGAACTTACGGAGAATTAGGTGCTGGATATCAAGTATTGGCATTTATCCTTTTCGCTTTTGAATTTGTTTCGTTAACATTATTGATTTTATCTATCGTTAGCTTTTTTGGGAAATATAAAGACTATTATAAAGTGGTTAAAGTGACCGCCTTTGTGAATTTGATTTTTATGTTAATATTAGGATTATCTGGCATATATTTTAAAATCAGTCAAAAAATTAATGAGGAAAATTTACTAAGTTTATTAGAATCCTATAATATCTCATTTGCGATTGAATATGAATATTCGATTAAGAGTCAAACGATTTATGCTTTTTTCATTAGTGCTTTAATATTTATTATTATGATTGCTAGAGGGCAGTTAAATCTTCATTTTGAAGAAGATCAATATTTATCTTTAGCTCCAAATCAAAAACTTCCATCTACGAATTCTTTAGAACAAAGAGAACAATCCAATTTGGTTTGTTTTGATCCATGTCCAGCATTTACTGAGCTAGATGGTAAAAAATTAGGATTTGAACAGGATTTAAATGCTCGAAAGGAACAATTGTTTGCGAATTTAACTTTACCAAATTTAGTTCGGTTTATTGTCGATTACGCTAGAGAAAGTCGGTTACATTTATCTTATACATTAGAAGATATTGCTACCTTTGTTGCTGGGTTAGGAGCTTCAAGACTCTCTATATTGCAGGGAATGAGTGGTACAGGAAAAACAAGTTTACCTAAAATTTTTTCTGAAGCGATTTTGGGTAACTGTGAAATCGTAGAAGTAGAATCTTCATGGCGGGATAAAAATGAGTTATTGGGCTTTTATAATGAATTTAGTAAATGTTATACACCAAAGAAATTTACTCAGTGCTTATATAAAGCCAAATTAAATATAGAGATTCCTACATTTATTGTTTTAGATGAAATGAATTTAAGTCGAATTGAGTATTATTTTTCTGACTTCTTATCTTTAATGGAACATGAGGAAGATAAAAGAGAGATTAAACTTTTAAATGTGAAATTGGAACGAATAGAAGAAAATGGATCTTATTCGTATTTATGCTTAGAGGATGGCCATACCTTAAAAATTCCTCATAATGTTTGGTTTGTTGGTACTGCAAATCGGGATGAAAGTACTTTTGAAATTAGTGATAAGGTGTATGATCGTGCGTTAACGATGAATTTCAATAAAAGAGCACCTAAAATTCATTCTTATAGTGAGGAACTTCCTCAACGTTTTATTCCATATGAAATGCTTTCCAATTTACTTTTAGAGGCTAAGGAAAAAAGAAAATTTGATGCAGAATCTAATGAAATAATTCAAAAGGTTGAAAAATTATTACTTCCTTATAATATATCCTTTGGAAATCGTATTTTGAAACAAATGGAAGATTTTGTGAAAATTTATTGTGCATGTTTTGGAGATCAAGAGGCAGTAATAAAGGATGCGGTAGAGAGGATTCTATTAAGCAAAGTAGTAAGTAAATTAGAATTTAAGGTTGTAGAAAATAAAGAAAAACTTGCAGTTCAATTTGATGCTCTTGGGTTAGCCGCATGTAGTGCGTTTATTAGAAAGCTAAATGAGGATTAGTTTATGGAATTTTCTATTGAAGAACAGGATAGATTGACTCATATGCTAGAAACTTATCAAAGCATTGAAGCATTTGAAAAAAAATATAAAAAAATCAATTATGTCCAGTTTGACTATGCAGTAATGAATGATTTAACTCTTTTTACGATTGAAATGGATTATGATTTTGAGTCTTTAGAAAAGAAATTAGATCATATTATTAAAGTTTTACCTGCAATAAAAAATATCTTCTCTAAGCCAATTTTACATTTAAAGGAACAGGATGAGGTATTACCTGTTGAATCTGTAAGAAGGATAACGAGTGATACGATTCATCATATTGCAGGGCATAGTGAGTTGTGGAGTGATATAACGAAGGATGGAATTAAGCCTTTAAAATTATTAACTAGAACCTATAAAGATAATTATGGGATATATGAAAACATTGTTTTTTGTAAAGCAATTGATGATATATTATCTTTTGTTAGAACGCATATGGCAATATTAAAAAATCTAATTTATACTAATCAAACCATTGAAATCAATTTATTAGAACGTGTACATCATTTGAGTTATTTTTTGGCTTTAGGAAAACTTCATACAGGATATAATCGTAATTTTGATCAATATTATGTTATATCAGTTCGTTGCTTAAAAAAATTAGAATCTATTTCTGATTCTATTGTCCCACGATTAAAACGGCCAGTATATAAGTATAATCAAGGGTATAACAAAAATATTAAATTAAATAAAACGAATATTTTATCAATGCATAAGGATTACCATCAAATATATGCTTTATTAAAATACTTTAAGAACCAAAAAATAGAACCTCCTAAGGAAATTACGAATAAGGAGATAGATGGTTTACAAAAAAATTATTTTGATTTTTGTTTATTACTGATATTGTTTTCTATAGGACATTTTAATTTTACATGTGATGAGGAAAAGGAATTTTTACTTAAAAAGATAAATTTAAAGTTTTAATTTAAGGATTGGAATTTAACAATGAAAAAGGCGAGTATCGAACAAATTGATTATATAGATATTGAATTGAAAAAGGATAAAATTTATAAAGTTGTATTTATTCCAACAATCAGAAAAATTAAAAATGAAGCTTTTGAATTTTTTAAAGAAACTATTGCTGCAAATGAGTATATTTTTTGTCATCCATACAGCTCCTCTAAACCAAATGATTGTTATTTAAGTGTTTCTAATATTGAGTCTTTTAGAAGGATTCAGCAAATTATATTTAGAGCTATGATTTATGCAGATGAACAAAAAAAAGATTGTCCATTTTGTAATCATAGTTTAAATGAAATTAAAAATGAAGAGAATGCCTTATCCTTTTATGTATGTCCATCTTGTAGAACAGAAATACATGACTCTTCTTGCTTAAAAGAAAAGAAAAATTTCTTCTATACGAAAATTTTTAATCTTCCAAGAAGCAGAGTGCAAGAAGAAGACTATGCCAAAAATGATCGCTGGCTTTTTCATCGTAAGGCAGAAGGACAAATGTTTTATCGGAACATAACGAAATTAACATACGAAGGAGATATTCTTTGTCCATATTGTAATGAAGTTCATAAGAATTAATTTGAAAAGAGGAAATTAAGATGAAAAAAATAGGATTGTATTTATTTCGCATCATCGAATGGGGAATCAGTATTGGAATTCTTTCGTTTTGTTTTATTTATGAAATTGATGAGGAACTTGGCATTTTACTTCCTAAAGATAAAGAATGGATTCCACTCTTCTTATTTGGAATTATGTTTTTATTCTATTTATTAGAGTTTGTTATTGTTAAAGGGATAAAGCGATTTTTTTATTTTTTAATTGCAGGTCTAGTTTGTTTATTTTTAGCTGCAGATTCTGTTAAATTATCTGAAATTAATATTTCCCTATGTGCATTTTCTCTTGTTTATTTTTTTATAATGATTGTAACGATTGCTAGAACTTCGGTACACTTAAAACAAGAAAAAGGTCAAACATCTGCTTGGATTCAAAGGGTACCATCTGTAAAAGGCAAACTAAACTTTTCTTATGCATCTAAAAGACATAGAATGCTTTCATATCTTACCTTAATTTTAAGTTTTGGTATTGGGGCAATTTTTTTATTTTTAAAGATTCATACGGCTTTTAGAATTTGTTTATTTTTAGGAATCGCTTTAATTTTATATTTTATATGCTTAATTCTTATTAATCCAGTAAACCATGCATTAAGAAAAATGAATCAAACAGCAAATTACAATGAGTTTGAAATAAAAATCAAGAGTTTTTATCAAGAACCCCTTCATCCAGATATGCTTTCATATCTTTCGACTTTACATGCAAATTATATGTTCACTGTGGATAAAGATAAAGCGGCCCAGTTATTTGAAGGAATCGAAAAACCTACTTTCGCATCTTATTTATTGACTTATTGTCAAATAGAAATTGTTTATGATATTAATACTGAAAAATATGAAGAAGCAAAAGCGGCAATAGAGCGATACTCAAAGCAGTATCCCAAGAATGTAAATTTATTTAAAAATTATGAACGATCAATTCGTATTTTAGGGACAAAAGATCCAATAGCCAATATAGAAACGCTCTATCCCTTAAATTCAAAGCAACAATTTTTAAATTTGGTTAATGCGTATATTTTAATGAAATACTATTGGCTTAGAGAGGATGAGCGTGCAAAAAAATATGCGGAATATATTCTTTCAAATACAACAGAACTTTTATATTATATCCAAATTGCGAAAGAA
Organism: uncultured Anaeroplasmataceae bacterium; assembly: GCA_910584005.1. Lineage (GTDB taxonomy): Bacteria > Bacillota_I > Bacilli_A > Acholeplasmatales > Anaeroplasmataceae > Pelethenecus. The sequence goes on from CAJTXR010000006.1 coordinate 77,128, forward strand.
GTTTTGAATGGTAAAGAAGAGAGTATAGAAGAAAGAGAAAATGAAACAAAGATGCTTGTAGACTAAAATTAGTCATAAGCATTTTTTTGTTTTATAAAATTAATCTGAAATTTAAATGGGTATGGTATAATAGATATAGGAGGGGATTTGATGCAGATAGAAATGAAAAAAAATTTGGCTCATTTGGGTGGAATTTTATTTAATTATGCTCTTTTAGGAATATTCATTCTTCTTGGTATTACTTTTTCACAAATTTTTTTAATTTTATATTATATGATTTTATTAATGGCTGCTTTATTGACATTAGGTGTAGCTCTTTTATCTGAACAATTTAGACAGTTATGGCAAGTTGGAGAAAATTTTAATGAATTTCTTAAACAAGCTGAAGGCTATATGCCTGTTGTGGCAGGGGTTTTTGGTACGATATTAGTGTTATCCTTTTTTCTTTTATGCTTTGACTTTGACCAAAAAAATAATAAGTTGAAACTTATTTTATCTGTTCTTATGTTCATTATTTTTATTGGTGTCCTAATTATATTTGGAGGTAAGGCTCATGCATAATCTTACAATTGAAATCATAAATCACTCCCACTTAACTTTAAAGCTACAGATAAATCATCAAGAAATTCCCCTTAAAAAGAGGAAGCAAAGAAATCATTTTATAGGAAAAATAACTTTAGATGAAGAATTGCTTGATATTAGTATTTCTAGTTATCAAGCTCTATCCTCTCGGTATTGGTTTATTTTATCTTATCTGTTTTTTCTTATTAGCTTTTTAGGAATATTTGATACAAGATATGATACATCAGGTAAATCCATATGCTATCAAGCGAAAGTATCTATAAAAGAGCAGTCCGATCTTTGTTTTACAATAAATCCTTATAAAAAAGATGAAACTGCAGTTTTATATAAAGGAGAAAGTATAGAAAAAGAGAATCATTTTTTTATCGATCAAGAGATTAAAAAACGGTACAAGAAATTAAAAACGGCTAAAATACTGACATGGATTATTGGAATTTTGATTGGGATTCTTTGTGTATTTCTTTTTCTTTTTTAAAAGTAGAACAATTGTCAATAAGAATATATACAAATAAAAAAGCATAGAATTTATCGGTGATTTACTATGGTTTTTTATTTGGTGGGAATAAAAGGAGCAGCCATGAGTTCTTTAGCAAAGATTCTTCATCGAGAAGGACACATTGTTAAAGGAGTTGATGTAGAAGATGAGTTTTATACTTTTACAAATGATAATGGGATTCATATAGAAACATTTAGTCATATGAAATTAAAGAAAAGTTATTTTTATATTATAGGAAATGCATATCAAAATCATAGCGTTACAAATTATATAAAAAATATGAGGTATAAGAATTTGTCTTATCCCAAATTCTTAACCTATTATTTTAAAAAGCAATATTGGATTTGTGTGGCAGGTACTCATGGGAAAACAACTACCACTAAAATGCTTTCTGAGTTCCTACCTCAAAGTATTAGTTTAATTGGAGATGGATCCTTTCACTATACAGGTAGACAAAATTTCATTTTAGAGGCATGTGAATATAAAAATACATTTTTAAATTATCAACCTGATTTAGCAATCATTTTAAATGTAGATTATGACCATATTGACTTTTTTAAGACAAAAGAAGAATATCAACAAGCATTTATAGCCTTTGCCAAACAAAGTCAATTTTGCATCCTTAATGGAGATGAGTTTTCATATCGTGGGAAGAATACAATTACTTTTGGCAAGAATTTTAATAATGATATCGTGTTTGAATACGAAAAAGGAGTTGTGACGCTTTTAAATAAAAAATTTTACCTTTCGGTAATTGGAGAGAAATTTGCATACGATTTTGTAGGAGCCTATATTGCTGCAAAATTTATGAACATTAAGGATTATAAAATTCAAAATAAAATAGAGCATTTTATTATGCCAAAGCGTAGATTTGAAAAAAAACAGATGAACTCGCAAATTATAATTTCTGATTATGGGCATCACCCAAATGAAATTAAAGCAGTGTATGATGCCGTTAAAGAGGAGTATGAGAATCAGAAAATTATTTGTATATTTGAACCACATACCATTACACGATTACAAAGGTTTATTGAAGATTTCAAAAATACTTTAAATCTCTTTGATCAATGCTATTTATATTCTTTATTTAGTAGTGCAAGAGAAACACATAATATTGTATTAGAACAGCAGCTATATCAAAAATTGGGTTTTCCAGAATATGATTTTCATACTCAAAATGAATTAAGCAAATTAAATGATGTTGTGATTTGTTTTATCGGAGCAGGGACAATAGATACGGCCTACCAGTCCTATATAAATTTAGTACAAAAAAAAGCAAAAGAACTGTAAATCTATTTACAGTTCTTTTTATTTGGGAGAGATTATTTGAAAAGTTATTTATATCACAACCTTATAATACCATTTATGAAAACGCTTGTCAAATGTTTTTTTCATTTATTTTAAAGAATTGTTTTATCCTGAAAAATTTGGTATAATCTTTTATTAGAAGAGGTGGTTATAGTGAATCGGAAACAGATTATTTTAGAGTATCGTACAAAGGGCCTTATTAAAGGACATAGACCCGCTATTGTATATATGAAAAGAAATATAGGAAAAATTTATTTAGAAGGACAAGCAGATTTTATTTTTTCCATTGGCAAAGAAAATTTACATTTTCAAAAGCTTACTCTTTTTTTAAAAAAATTGAAACCCGTACAAGATTTAAGTGTTCCCATCCAAGAAATCACTTCTTTTCATCATCGAACCTTAAATTTAGTTACCAATTGTTTAACATTATATACAAAAGATAAACATTTTTTAGAAGTGTATTATAATACGAAAACAGCAGATACTTATGCATCAGAACAAAACATTTTAAAAATTATTGAAATGTTAAAAGAAAAAGGAAAAACGGAAGTTAAAATATGAAAGAAATTACAACTAAAGAAAAACAATTAATTAAAAAAATAGAACAAAGAAAAAAACAATCGTTTGAAGATAAAAAAGAAATGTATTTACAGCAAACCGATCGGAATTATAAGGATGGTGATCGAAATTGATTGAAATTGGTAAATATAATCAGTTATCTATCATAAGAAAGTCTGACTTAGGATATATGCTTACAGATGGCAAACAAGAAATACTTATGCATTTTAAAGAAACAAGTCAAGAATTAAATATCGGAGATCAAGTCCGTGTGTTTGTTTATACCGATAAAGAAAATCGTCCTACAGCAACGATGAATCAACCGTTCATTACTTATGAACAATTTGGTTTTGTTGAGGTGGTTGCGGTAATGGAAGAAACAGGCGTGTTTGTTTTCAATAACACACCAAAGGATTTATTGATTTCTAAAGATTATTTGCCTTATCAAAAAACACAATGGCCAATTGTAGGAGATAAGATTTTTTGTGGCATGAAGATGAAAAAAAATACTTTGGTTGCTAAACCCTGTAATCGATTTGATATTCTTTCGTTACATATTTTAAAAAAATATCAGGAGCAAGAGCAGGTAGAGGCGTATGTTCTGCGGATAACTGAAAAGGGAATAGGGTGTATTAGTAAGGATTTAATATATATCTTTATCCCCCTTGCTCAAATGCGGAAAGAGTATCGATTAGGGCAACAAGTTTTGGTGACGATAACGAAAATGCTGGATAAGGAAGCATATGGGACTCTCAATCAACATAAAGAAATTCTAATGGATACGGATAAAGAACTTATATTATCCTATTTAAGAGATCATCAAGGGTTTATGCCTTTAACAGCAAAATCAAGTAGCGAAGAAATTGAAAAGATTTTACGCATCTCAAGAAAAGCATTTAAAAGGGCTTATGGTGCTTTATATAAGGAACAAAAAATTGAATTTGATGATTCAACTACGTATCTTAAAAAGCTATAGCAATATAGCTTTTTAAAATATATATCCATTCATTATGTTACATTTAACGATATTATAAAAGAAGGGGTGAGGATTTGTGGAACTAAAAGAAGGATTTATTATATGTAATTCGGAAGTAAAAGAGCTCATCTTAAAGCAAGAGAAAGATTTTAAAAACTATATTTTTTTGAGTTTGGAAGAGTTAAAAGAAAAATTGATATTCAAACTTAAAAAAAGAGCTATATTTGAATTAATGAAAAAATATCATTGCTCCTATTCTTTAGCAAAAGAATATTGTAGTGCATTATATTGGATTAAGGATCAATTTTATAATCATCCTAAATTAGACAGTTTAGTTTCTATGTATCATTTTTTAGAGGAACAAGAATGCATTCTTCATGATGATTTATTTTTATTTCGATTAAAACAATTTCCTGTGACTTTTTTAGATCCAATTACCTCTTTAGAATACCAAAAAATAAAAACTATTGTAAAACAGTATACGGAGGTATATGAAATTCAATTGAGTAAAGAACAAAGGCTTCCTCAAGTATTTGAATTTCAAACCATTGCTGAAGAGGCACAGTTTGTTTGTAATCAAATCAAATTTCTACTAAGACAAGGCGTTTCTGCTCAACAAATTTATATTTTCAATGCAGATGATGATTATTCTTTTCTTTTTCATCGGATGGCTAAAAATTATGGAATAAGTTTTAATTTCCCTGCTTCCAAAAATATAGTATCCAATCCAACGATCCAGGCCTTTTTAGAGGAAGCAAATCACTGCACTCTAATTTCTGATGCTTTAAAGCATTTACCAAAGGATACTTATTTTTACCAAAAAATAATTGATATTTTAAATTTATATGAGCTTAGTAATTCTAATAGCAAAGAGGTTCTTCCCTTTTTAATAGAAGTGTTAAAGGAAGAATCTTATCCGGTCAAGCAGTATGTTGATGGAGTTCATATTTTTTCTTCTTTTTTTGATGTATCTGATATTAATTATGTATTTTATGTAGGATTTAACTTAGATAGTTCTCCGAAAGTAATAAAAGAAGATGGCTTTTTAAATGATGAGGTTTTAAATCTTTTAAAGATATCTAATACATCAACTAAAAATAAATTAGAAAAAGAACGATTGATTCAGTTTCTTCAAACAACGAAACATATTTTTCTTTCTTATAAACTCCACAAAGGAAATGAAGATTGTTTTGCCTCTTTACTTGTTCAAGAGTTAAAGTTAAAAAAGGAATCAAAAGAATATGAATTTGGTTTATCAAAAAAAGAAGATGATTTAAAATTATGCTGTTTATTTGATGAATATTTAAAATATAAAAATAAAAATGCTGCTTTAGAAAAATATAAATTAAACGGGATTTCTTATCAAACTTATGATCATAGATTTAAAGGAATTCATCCAAATATTTTACAAAATCGTTTTGCTGAAAAAAAATTAAAATTGGCTTACTCCAATGTAAAACTTTATTTTGCTTGTCCTTTTGGATATTACGCAGATCGTATACTTGGCTTAAATGAATTCAAACCCCAAATGGCAGCAAGATTAGGTACATTTGCTCATGCGGTGTTAGAGGATAGTTATCATGATGATTTCCAATTTGAAGAATCAATAAAAAAGCACCATCTAGAAAATAGGTGTGATGCCAAAGATGACTTTTTCTTTACTCAAATGACGAATGTGCTTAGAAATTTGATTGACTTCAATAAAAATCATGAGAAGACATCCGACTTAAAAACAATCCAAACAGAAGAACATATCATAGTAGAAAAAGATTTGTTTTCATTTGAAGGCTATATTGATAAGCTCATGTATACAATAGAGAACAATGAAGTGTATGCAGCTATTGTTGATTATAAAACAGGAGCGGATATTGTATCTTTAGATAATATAGAAGATGGCTTTCATTTACAATTGCCTTCTTATATGTATTTATTACATCATTATGCCCCATTTAAAAATTTTAAGATTCATATTATTGGAATTTATCTGCAAAAGGTGAATATTGTTATTTTTAATAATAAATCAAGTGTAGATGCTCAAATTGCCAAAAATTTTCGATTAGAAGGATATACGGTTGCTGATCCAAAACAAATTCTTAAATTGGATCCTACATTTGAAAATAGTACTTATATAAAATCCTTAGGAACAACTCAGAGTGGTTTTCGTAGTTATTCTAAGGTGTTTCCAGAGGAAAAACAAGAAGAAATGATACAGTTGGTGGATACGCTTATTACGACTGCGGCAGATCAAATTCTTAAAGGCGAATTTGCGATTGCCCCCAAACGAATTAAAGATAAAAATGAATCGTGTACTTTTTGTAAATACAAAGATGTTTGTTTTATGGAATATTCTGATGAAGTGGAGTTGAAATATAAGCCTTTTGGAAAGGAGGAGGAATAGGTATGGGTTGGACAGAGTCACAAAAACAAGCCATCTATAAGCGTGGGACTAATATTATTGTATCTGCGGGTGCTGGTTCTGGGAAAACAGCGGTACTATCCGAGCGAATTTTACAATTCTGCTTAAATGGACATGATATCAGAAATGTTTTGGTTTTAACTTTTACAAAGGCTGCGGCTCAAGAAATGAAAGAACGAATTCGTAAAAAACTTATGGAGAATCATTTGTTTGAACAGGCAGGATACATGGATAGTGCTTATATAACTACTTTTGATGCCTATAGTTTAGCATTAGTTAAAAAGTATTACTATCAAATCAATATTGAAAAAAACATTCAAATCATTGATCAAGCCCTTTTAGAAGTTAAAAAACAAGAAATTGTGGATTCGATTTTTAAAAAATTATATGAAGAAAAAAATCCTCGTTTTTTTATGTTACTCGAAAAATATGCCAAACAAAATGATAAAATGATTCAAAATATGATTTTAACTCTCTTTTCTAAGATTGAACTTTTAGTGGATGAAGAGCACTATTTTAAAACATATGAAGATACTTATCATAATGAGTCATTTTATGATCAAGTTGTAAAAGAATATGAGGCTATATCGTTAGCCTCTATTCATGATTTACAAAGGGAACTCAATTCTTTAGCTGAACTGGCAAGTAGAGATTCAGAAAGTGAGGATTTATGCCAGTGGGTAAACCAGCTTCTTCAAATTCAAGTTCATTCATATGAAGAAGCATATTCATTTATCCATCAAATTCGATTTCCTCGTAAAAAAGAAAAGGCATCTATTGCTGTTGGGGATCAAAAAACCATTTGTTCTGATTTGGTAAAGAAAATTAAACTAGAGTATTTTTCTAAATATATCACATTAAAAGAAGCAAAAGAAGAACTTTATTCCATCCAAGATGATGTTTTATATCTTCTTTCTTTGGTACGAGAATTAAAATCAGAGTTAATGGAATACAAATATCAAATTATGGCGTTTGATTATATGGATATTGCAAAAATGGCCATTCATTTAGTCCGCGATTTTCCAAATATTCAACTGGAAATTCAAAATTCTTTTGAAGAAATTTTAATCGATGAATACCAAGACACCTCAGATATACAAGAGGCTTTTATATCTTTGATTTCCAATTATAACTGCTATATGGTGGGAGATATTAAACAATCCATTTATCGATTTAGAAATGCAAATCCTTATATATTTAAAAAGAAGTATCAAGAGTATAGTAGAAGAATGGATGGCATAAAAATTGATTTAAAAGAAAATTTTAGAAGTCGAAAGGAAGTACTGAACAATATAAATATGATTTTTTCTTTCTTAATGACTTTAGAACAAGGAGATGCTGATTATCAAAAGGATCATCGGATGCAGTATGGACTAAAGGGATATGAACAACAGATTTCTCCTTATTCCTATGATATGGAAGTATTAAGCTACACTTCATCCTTAAAGTATTCTGATGTGGAAACAGAAGCATTTATTTGTGCGAATAAAATAAAAAAATTAATGTCTTCTAATTTATTAGTTTTTAAGAATAATGCGTATGTTCCTTTAGAGTATCAAGATATCGCAATTTTAATGGACAAGACAAAGCATTTTGTAACTTTTAAAAAAATCTTTGACTACTGTAAAATTCCTTTATCCATTGATGCTGATTTGGATTTAACAAGCTCTATTTTACCGAAATTGTTTGCGAATATATTATGTTTAATACTAGGTGTAAAAAAAGAAAAAAAGGAGATTTCTTATTTTCATGCCTTAGCAAGTATTGCTAGAAGTTTTCTTTGTTCTTATGATGAAACCTTAGTCTATGAAATGATTCATAACAATAAAGAAAATGAATTAATTTCTAAAATTATTCGTTTACATGAAAAAATGAATGAAATCAGTTTGACGGATTTATTCTATGAAATCATAAATGAATTTAATCTATATGATAAGCTCTCTTTAATTGGAGATGTTAACAATTCACTGGTGGTGCTCGAGTATATTTATTCTATTTTTAAAACAATGCAAGAGGTTAATATGAATATTGAAGAGACATATCAATATTTAGAATCTGTATTTGAAAATGGAATAAATTTAAAATACAAGCCAACTAGTACAGCTCAAAATAGTGTTCATATGATGACAATTCATAAATCTAAGGGATTAGAATTTGCTTTCTGTTTCTTCCCTATGCTTTCCTCTTTATTCAATAAAACTGAAATGAAGGAATCGTTTGGATTGTCAAGTACATATGGAATATACCTTCCTTATTCGGATGAAACGAGCAGTAATACTATTATCAAAACATTAGCAAAAGAAGAAATAAAAAAATTTGATTTTTCCGAAAAAATTCGTTTATTTTATGTGGCATTAACGCGGGCAAGAGAAAAAATCTTTTTAATATCAAAAGAAGAGGATAAGAAAGATAATAGAAATCTATCTTCCTTCAATCAAATCATTCTTTCCTTAGACTTTATGAATTCTTATCGTAAAAATGTAGATTTAGAAACTCTTTTGATGTCTAAAGATTATCAAAAATCAAATTTTGAAACGATTGAACGAGGAGAAGAAAGAGAGTACATAGAAGAAAATTATGAGAGTATCATCGCAAATAAAACTCATATTTCTAAAGAATTGGTGGAATTAACAGATTCAAATTTAAAACGGGCAATAGAACTAGGAGAGAAATTTCATGAATGCTTAGAAGTGCTAGATTTTAAAAAGAATACAATAGAAGATTTACCTGTAGATGAATTTATGAAACAAACCCTTCATGCAGTTTTAAAAACAGAACCCTTCTTAAAAATTGCTTCTGCAAAAACATATCATGAGCATGAATTTTATTATGAGGAATATCATGGAATTATAGACCTTTTATGTGAGTATGATGATCATATTGATATTATTGATTATAAGTTATCGAATGTTGAAAATGAAGCCTATATTCATCAGTTAGAGATATATAGAAGGTATGTAACCTCTATAAGCAATAAGCCCGTATCCTGTTATCTTTTATCCATTTTAAAACAAGAGGTTAAAAAGGTATTTTAATATGCAACTGAAAAAACATAGCTTTGAGGTAGTTATAGATTCTGCTTCTAAAATTTTAATTTTGGGCTCATTGCCTTCTACGATATCCGTAGAGCGAGGATTTTATTATATGCATCCTCAAAACCGTTTTTGGAAAATATTATCTTCCCTATATTCTGAAGATGCTTATACAATGAATATAGAGGAAAAAAAGAGATTTATATTAAAACATCATTTAGCTTTATATGATGTGATTGAATCATGTAGAATTGAAAATTCAAGTGATCAAAGCATTTGTGACGTTAAGGTTCAGGACCTTCACAAATTGTTGATGTCTTACCCAATAGAACGGGTTGTATTAAATGGAGATAAGGCGTATTCTTTATTTATAAAGTATTACCCTAACTATAAGGATATCGCAGTGAAGGTGCCATCGACAAGTTCAGCAAATGCGGGGTATTCATTAGAAAAACTAATAGAGTTTTGGAGAAAAGCGTTATTTTGATTTCATTTCTATTGTCTTACTTAAAAAAATATAGTAGCATTATAACAAGAGATAAGGAGGGATTCTTATGGAATATTATCGTTGTGGAAAAATTTTAACCACGCATGGAATAAAAGGAGATGTCAAGGTTCAAGTATTTTCCGATTTTAATCGATTTGAAAAAGGGAGCCGGATATATATTAAGCATCAAGAGGAATACATCCCTGTCAATGTGAGCCATTCTACTGATTTTGGGAAATATTTACTTGTTCATTTTGAGGGAATAAATGATTGTAATTTGGTAAAAAAGTATCATTTGGATGATTTATATATAACGGAAGAAGATCGTATAGACGAACTCCAAGAAGATGAATACTATTATAGTGATTTAATTGGATTACCTGTATTTAACCAAGAGGGTATAGAACGAGGAATAGTCAAGGAAATTAAAGAGCTTCCGCAATGTGATTATTTGTATATCACATATAAAGGGAAAAATTTCTATGTTCCGTTTTTAAATGAATTTATCTTAGAAGTCAGTGATAAAATCGTTCTAAAGGAAGTTGAAGGATTATTTTATGAAAATTAAAATATTGACTTTATTTCCCCAAATGATAGAAGGAATTTTTAAAGAATCCATTTTAAAGCGAGCGATTGATAAAGGCGTTTGCAGTGTAGAGTTAATTGATATTCGTAATTTTTCTTTAGACAAACATCATCATGTAGATGATACGCCATATGGTGGTGGAGCAGGGATGATTTTGGCATGTGATGTTGTAGATCGAGCAATTACAGCTTCAGCAACGGAAGATTCATATAAAATCTTAATGACACCTCAGGGAAGACCCTATTCCCAACAGATTGCAAGAGAGCTGGCATTAAAAAAGGAATTAGTACTTGTTTGTGGTCACTATGAAGGATTTGATGAACGAATTCGGTCTTATGTAGATGATGAGATCTCCATCGGTGATTTTATATTAACCGGTGGAGAGCTTGCCGCTACTGTATTATGTGATAGTATTATCCGCTTATTAGAGCACACTATAAGAAAAGAAAGCTATGAGGATGATTCATTTTCTAACGGACTTTTAGAATACCCACAATATACTAGACCCGTAGAATATAAGGGAAGTAAGGTTCCTGAGGTTTTAGTAAATGGAAATCATAAGCTAATTAGAGAATTTCGGCTTAAAGAATCCTTACGAAGAACATACTTAAGACGTTTTGATTTATTAAAGGATAGAAGTTTAACGAAGGAAGAAGAAAAATTATTAAAAGAGATCCAGGCGGAATTAGGAGAAGATTAGAATATATATGGATTTTTTAAGAAAATATTTGAATGATCCTTGTGGGACGGCGAGCTTACCCTATTGGAAATTAGAAAAAACTTCTATTCCGAATAATATGCTCATCCTTCATGATAAAAAATACACAAAATCTATGTATGAAAATTATCAGGATGAACCCTATTTTCGTTTGTATCATTCTTTAAAAAATATTAGAAAACCTTTAAACGATTCGGTTGAAATTCTTTATGGAGTATCTGATATAAATGATTTTGTGAAAAATATTAATGAAAGCTATATTGACATTAGAGTAACAAAATGGGATTTAGAAAAATATAAAGAATTCTTTGTGTTTTGTTCTGATTTATGGATTTTATTAAAAGATAAAGCATCAGGAACTATTATCGGTAGTGGTATAGCATGCTTAGATTATAAAATTAAAGAAGGAAGCATTGAATGGGTACAGGTGCTTCCCCAATATCGAAATCATGGCTTTGGACAGCTTATTGTAAACACCTTGCTTTCTAAAATGGCAGGAACTGCTGATTTTGCTACTGTATCGGGGAAACAAAATGATTCCAATTCTCCTCTTGAGATGTATAGAAAATGTGGGTTTACGGGAAATGATATTTGGCATATTCTTACGAAAAGAAATCTTTAGTGATTGCACATAGGATTTCTTTTTTTGTTTTAGGGACATACTATTATCGGTGGTCTTTATGATTTCTAAGATTTATCATTTTATAAGTGATAAAAAAATACCTACATTGGCAAGTGCAATTGCATTTCACTTTATTATGAATGGAGGTTCTTTTTTGTTTTTATTTATTATTTTATCGGGCCTTTTTTCAAATTCTTTTCAAGAAATTATTTTAAAAACCTTTGAAGATGGTAAATTAAAAGATTTAATCATGTATTTTTTTGATTATCAGAATAATATTTCTTATTCAATACTGCTTGTCATTACAAGTCTTTATTCTGCATCATCTTTATATTATCATTTGATTGGCATTGTAGAATATATAACAGAATCCACTTATCCCATTAGTATTTCTAAGCGAATTATATCCATAGGGATAACGATTTTATATTTAATTGGATTGAATATTTTTACTTTAGTTGCCACAGAGCTTATCGTATTACTCAATTACTTTTTTGTTGTTTTATCTTTTTTATTAATTCTTTTAATTTTTATTCTTACGACTTATTTTATTCAAGTGATTAGTCTACACACATACAAAATTAAAGATGTCTATTTGGGGATTTTATTTACGACAGGCTATTTTATTTTGTTTTCGATTGGTTTTGGTATTTATTTAAAATTATTTTCAAATTTTAAGATTGTTTATGGAATCTTATCTTTTTTTATCATTTTATTTTTTTATATTTATATCGTTTGTATTGGCGTTTTACTTGGAATCAATTTAAATCATTTAAACATAAAAAAGAAGAAATTGTCGAAAAATATAATTGAGGAGGTGAAAGAATGAGGAAGTATATCTTGTTTTTTATGCTAGGATTGTTTTTATGCATAGGGATTCAAGGGAGTGCATATGGGTTTGGACTCATTAATAAGGAAGGAGTTCGGCCAGATGCTGGAAAGTATAAGTCGATTATTGAACAAAATGATGGAGTATATATCGGTGAAGATAAAAAAGAGCTTTATTTGACTTTTGATTGCGGGTATGAAAATGGACATACACAGGCGATATTGGATACTTTAAAAAAGACGGATACAAAAGCAATATTTTTTATCACGGGGCATTACCTTACTTCAGCTAAGGAGCTTGTTAAAGAAATGGTTGCGGATGGACATTTAATTGGAAATCACACCTATCATCATAAAGATTTTCCTGCTTGTACTAATGAATATATTTTATCCGATATCCAACAATTAGAACGGCAGTTTAAAGAAGAAATTGGCGTTGAAATGTCAAAATATGTTCGCCCTCCTAGAGGAGAATTTGATGAGAGAAGCTTAAAATGTTTGAAAGACAATGGGTATAAATCTGTATTTTGGTCCCTTGCATATGTGGATTGGCATAAGGATAAATTCAATGGCAATCAATATAGCTATCATCAGGTAATGAAACGGATTCATAATGGGGCCATCCTTCTAATGCATACGGTTTCTAAGGATAATGCTGTAGACTTAGAGCAAATAATAAATCAATTAAAAAATGATGGATATGTTTTTAAATCTATTCAGAATGTGATATAATACATTTGAGGTATAGAGTATGGCTTTTAATTTTATGGTTGCATCAGACGATGCTATGGCATTAGAAAATAAAATAGAAGAAATCAAAAAAGGGTATGGAATAACTTCTGAAACTGTAGTTTATAATCTGAATGATGAAGGAGTTTACGCTTTAGTTGATGAACTTTCTACTGTATCTTTATTTGAAGATACTAAATTTGTAGTTGCTAAAGGTGGAGAATATCTTTTAGGAAAAGATGATGCCGCAATGAAAGAATTATATAAAGTGATGAATCAACAAAGTAGCTCTAATGTATTGGTGATCACTTTTTTAGGAACGTATCATTTGCAAGATGAAACCTTCCAAAAATTAAGACGGTTTTCTTCCTTTTTTGAAATCAAATCAGATCCACAGCAGTGGGATAAGTATATTTTAGAAACGTTTCAAAAAGAAGGATATCAAATTGATTCTGATGCGATTCAATTATTAACTAGCTATACAGAAAGTCTTTCACATTTACGTTGCTATATGGATCAACTCTTTGCTTTTAAATATGATGAAAAGAGCGTATCTTCTGAAGATATTTTAAAAATAGTTACAAGACCATTAGATGATAATATTTATGCCTTAATAGAGGCGGTATTGGCAAATGATAAGAAACTGATGCTGAAAGGGTATCAGGATATGAAGCTAAGAAGTATGCAGGCAAGCACATTAATATCTTTGTTACTAAACAAATTTCAAGAAATGTATAATGTTTTTTTACTTTTAAAGTCTGGATGGAATCAAGCATCAATTTCTGAATTATTCAATATTTCTTCTGGTAGAGCATATTATATGATTAAAAATGCGAAGGCGTATTCTTTAGAACGGATTGATAAACATTTAAAGGAATTGAATGAACTTGATTTTAAAATAAAAACAGGTAAAATAAATGCTGATTTAGGTGTGGAAATGTACTTTCTAAGATAGGACTATGGAAATAGTCCTTTTTTAGTTTATTAAAATTGTATTGACATTTTAAATGCTTTGCTGTATTATTTAGATAGTACAGCAAGCAGATAAGGAGGAAATGATTTGGAATGGAAGAGAGATAAAGCAATTTATTTGCAGGTAATGGATTTGTTTAAAGCAGGTCTTATCAAAGGAAAATATCATTCAAATGATAAAATTCCTTCGGTAAGAGAGTACGCTTTAGAATTAAATATTAACCCAAATACAATTGCAAAGGTGTATGATCTCTTATCAGCAGAGGGGTGGATAGAAGCAAGAAGTACAAATGGATATTTCATTTGTGCAAGTCAGCAAATGATTAAAGATTTAAAACAAACTACAGCTAAAGCATATTTCAATGATTTTATTAATCAGATGGAGATTTGCGGATTTACAAAAAAGGAAATTATAGATTTCTTGAAGGAGAGTGAAAATGATGTTATTAGAATGCCATAGCTTATGCAAAAATTATGGAGCTAAGCAGGCTTTGCGTGGAATCGATTTAGAAATTGAAAAAGGTAAAATAATCGGTCTTCTTGGTCCAAATGGGAGCGGGAAAACTACATTAATTAAAATTGTCAACGGCTTACTAGTACCAACAAGTGGTGAGGTTTTCGTAAATGGAAATAAAATTGGAGTGGAAACAAAAAAAGTAATTTCTTTTTTGCCTGAAAGAACCTATCTAAATCCAGATATGAAGGTTTTAGAATGTGTTCAAATGTTTGCCGATTTTTATGAGGATTTTAATAAGGAAAAAGCGTTAAACTTAGTAGATCGTTTACATATTGAAAAAGAAAGTAAATTGAAGCATTTATCTAAAGGTACAAAAGAAAAGGTGCAACTAATTTTAGTTATGTGTAGAACAGCAGATTTGTATATTTTAGATGAACCGATAGCAGGAGTAGATCCAGCTGCTAGAGATTTAATTCTAAACTTAATTATGGAAAATTTAAATCCAAATGCAAGTTTAATGATATGTACACATTTAATATCAGATATAGAATCCATTTTAGATGATGTTGTATTTATTAATGAAGGAAGAATTATTCTTCATAAAAATGCAGATGAACTGCGGATGGAATATAATGGCAGTATCAATGATGCATTCCGGGAGGCGTTCCGATGTTTCTAAAATTATTTAAATATGATATTAAAGCTATATTTTTCAAATTTCTTCCTATGATTCTTGTCATGTTTATATTAGCGATTTTAGCAAGAATTACTGTTTCTTTAAACTTATTAGATATGATTACACTTACAATCAATAGTTTCTTTATCTTTGGATGTTTTGGAGCTATTTTATATGTAATTATTTTATGTGTAATGCGGTATGTTCAGTCTTTGTTTAAGGTACAAGGATATTTGACACATACCTTGCCAGTGAGTAAAAACAAGTTATTGTTATCTCAATTATTAGCGGATTTCATAATGGCAGTTCTAGCTACAGCTTTAGTTTTTCTATGCTTACTTATTGCTTATTTAGATCGGAATTTAATAGAGGATGTGAAATCTGTTTTGAATGCTATTTTTGGAAATATTGCGATAGAGCTTGGTGGGGGAACTATTGTTTTAATGGTTATCTCTATTATCTTTTCAGCAGTACAATGGATGTTTATTCTTTATTTGGGTATTGCTCTTGGACATATCCCTCCTAAAAATCGTACAGCCTTTTCTATTTTATTTTGTATCGCTTTAAGTTATGCAATCAATTTTTTGACATCTCTTTTAATGTCACTTGTAGATCAATTATATGCTAACGCAAATGTAGTAAGCGTACAAGGTGCAGTACAAGCAGTATTTGGCACAATATTAGGAAGCAGTATTGTTGTAAGCATTGTATGCTATTTTTTGATCGTGTTTATTATGAAAAAACATTTGAATTTAGAATAAAATAAAAAGGCTATTGAAGAATCTTGATTGAGAATCAATGATCTTTCAATAGCCTTTTTATATTGGAAAATTAAATTAAAAATTTATATTACTTTAATGTATTTACTGCAGCAGCTAATTCTGACTTATGTCTAGCAACATAATTCTTATGTACAATGTGTTTAGATTGTGCTTTATCTAACTTTTTATATGCAACAGATAATGCAGCAGTAGCCTTTTCTAAATCTTTAGCTTCAACAGCAGCTAACACAGATTTCATAGCTGTTTTTAATGAGGATTTGAAAGCCATATTTGCTAGTCTTGCTTTTTCATTAGTTTTAATCCGTTTGATTTGTTGTTTAATGTTTGCCATAGTTTCACCTCCGGTAATCAAATGCATAAAATATTATACCATTTGATTTTATCTATTGCAAGAAAAAAATAAAAAAATGCATAGTTATAGCAAAAAAAATGGATAATATTTACAGGTGATGAACTTGAATAAAAGAACAGATATGGCTGTAGAGAATATGGATCCTAACTTTAAGTATGATGTCGATCGTATCATTCAGGGAATGAATTTTAAAAAAATAACAGTAGATTCAGCATTAGCCAAAAAAATAAAGAAAAAAGAAGGAATATATTATACAATTGATCACATTGATTATCGTTATAAATCAAAACAGATTATAAAGCTACTTTCTTTAACAATTTATGATTATTTAGTGAATTTAGGATTGAAAAATAAAAGTGAAATTTTAGTAGTAGGACTTGGAAATGATTTTGTAACTCCAGATGCATTAGGGCCATTAGTAATTAATAAAATAGAGGTTAATCGGCATTTAGAACACGTGGATAAATATTCTGTAAGTGCAATTTGTCCTCGAGTGATGGGACAAACTGGAATGGAAAGTAGTCAGATTGTAAAAGCGATATGTGATGACTTTCATCCGAATTTGGTCATTGTTGTAGATGCCTTAGCATGTAATGATGCGAAACGGATGTGTAATAGTATTCAATTATCTACTGCAGGGATTAATCCTGGATCTGGGATTTATAATTTTAGAAAAGAAATTTCTAAAGAATCTTTAGGAGTAGATGTTTTGGCAATTGGCATTCCAACAGTGAGTGATATTGATTGTTTTGTGGAAATGGATGATTTATTTTTTGTCACACCAAAAGATATTGATTTGGCTATGGATATTTTGTCGGGAATTGTAGCAGAAAGTATAAATATTGCCTTACGAAAGGAATAGAGGTATCCATTTTGAAATGACAGAAATTAAGGAGCAAGATTTTTTTGATATTATTTATAAGGCATTACAAGATATTAATTCTGATGAGGACTCTAGTATGAAACAATTAGAGATCTTAAAGAAATATTATAAAAATAGTAAAATTTATTATAAGGAATTAGCCTTAGCTCAAGCAGAAATATTATATGAAGTTCATGCGGCTGTTAAAGAACAAGAGTTTTGGAATAGTTTAAATAAAAAAATATAAAATTACAAATTTTGATTCATTAATCCTTTATAATAACTGTGGTGAGAAGAATGAATAAAAATAAAAAAATTATTTATTTAGGAGTGGCAGTTGGAATTTTGCTTGTAATTATAATTGGAAGTTTTTTTTCAGAAGAAACAAAAGAAGTTGGAAAGGAAGAATATGACAGTGCGTATTATGTTGAAAATAATCGTAATGTTATCATTCGTACTGCAAAATTATTAGATAAATGTTGTTTTTATGTAGTGGATATTGTTGTTTCTAGTGTGGGAAGCGTATTTAATTCTATTTTGGGAAATTGATAAAAAAAGAAATAAATACGGATTTTTAAAATGCTTTTTTGCTAGAAAGAAGCATTTTTTTCTTTTAAAAATTTTTTTTGATCCTTTTTTATATTTTTTTTAAAATGTTTGTAAATTTATGTTATAATGAATAAGCGAGGTGTTTGATATGACATTACCAAATAAACTTACTATTGGTAGAATTATGGCTATACCAGCCATGATTGTGATTGCATGTATTCCATATTTAAATCACAATTTTATTTTTTTGAATGTAACTTATGCTAATTTTATAAATGTTTTAATTTTTACTTTGGCATCACTGACTGATTTTTTAGATGGATTTATCGCTAGAAAATATAATTTAGTCACAACCTTTGGAAAATTTGCCGATCCATTAGCAGATAAGATGTTGGTATTAACTTCTTTTCTAATCTTATTAGTACAGAACAACCATGCTTTTTTTGGCAGTGTAGGACTAGAAATACTACCTTTATGGAGTGTAGCAATTATATTGGTTCGTGAACTAACTGTTTCAGGAGTTCGGCTAGTTGCTGCCCAGAAAGGTGAAGTAATTGCTGCTGGATGGTCTGGAAAGGTAAAAACCTTTGAAACGATGATTGCTATAATTATTTTGTTTTTATCTGGATTGCATAATATTGTGGCAATTTTTGGTTTACTACTTGTTTATATCTCAGTACTTTTAACACTATATTCTGGTATAGAATATATTTGGAATAGTAGAAAAATTATTTTTGAATCAATATAGGAGGAAAATATGGCAGATAGTCGTGAGATGGCTTTAGAAGAAGCCTTAAAAAAAATAGAAAAAGAATTTGGTAAAGGATCCATTATGAGGCTTGGAGATCAGGCAGATCGAAAAATTGAAGTGATTTCCAGTGGATCTATTGCGTTAGATAAGGCATTAGGTGTTGGCGGATATCCAAAGGGAAGAATTATTGAAGTCTATGGACCAGAATCATCAGGAAAAACTACATTTGCATTACATGCGATAGCAAATGCTCAAAAAAATGGAGGGTATGCTGCTTTTATTGATGCAGAGCATGCTTTAGATCCAGTATATGCAAAGGCATTAGGTGTTGATATTGAGAACTTAATATTATCTCAGCCCGATAATGGAGAGCAGGCTTTAGATATTGCAGAGGCTTTAATTAAATCTGGAAGTGTTGATATTTTAGTAGTAGATAGTGTTGCGGCATTAGTTCCAGAAGCAGAATTAAATGGAGATATGGGAGATTCTCATGTTGGACTTCATGCAAGATTGATGTCACAAGCTATGCGTAAGTTAGCAGGAATTATTAATAAAACAAATTGTGTAGCAATATTCATTAACCAAATACGAGAAAAAGTTGGAGTAATGTTTGGAAATCCTGAAACAACGACTGGGGGGCGTGCACTGAAATTTTACGCTTCTGTTCGATTAGATATTCGTAAAGGAGAAGCAATAAAAGATGGGACTACGATTTTAGGAAATCGTACGAATGTTAAAGTTGTTAAAAATAAAGTTGCCCCACCTTTTAAAACGGCAGAAGTTGAAATTATTTATGGTGAGGGAATTTCACGTTTGGGCGAAGTTGTGGATTTGGCTGTTAAATACGATATCATTAATAAGTCAGGTGCATGGTTTTCCTATAATGGAACTAAGATTGCTCAGGGAAGAGAAAATACGAAAGAATATTTAAAGAACAATCCTGAGGTTTTAAAAGAAATTGAGGATAAGGTTATTGCCATAGATTAATAGTAAAAAGAATTGACAAGCGTTTTGATTTACGATATAATGTAAAAGCGCTTGGTAGTTGGAGTAGTACTCAAGAGGCTCAAGAGGCTTCCCTGCTAAGGAAGTAGACCGGGTAACTGGTGCATGGGTTCGAATCCCATCTGCTCCGCCATTAAAAACATATAGGTTTGATACAATGAGAAATCGTTGTGTTAAGCCTTTTTTTTCTGCACTTTTGATAGGAAACACGGTAAATCGACACATATTCTGCCCGTTTTAGGCGGTCTGTGAACTTTTTTTCTACTTTCCAGTTTGTATTCGATGTCAAAAACTAAAGCTAACACGTGCCAAATAGCGTTTTTTTAGGTCAAGAGAAAACACGGTAACTTCTAAGGGTGCGGAAGGAAACACGGCAAAAGGCAAGGGTGCGAGAGAAAACACGGCATTGAAATGATGAAAATAGCTATACAAAACTTAAAATCAACTGTCAGGCGAAAGCCCCTATGGTAAAGCGAAAGGTAGTTTAGACCTATTTTTCCATATTTGAACATAAATATTGATACACTGAAAAAAGTGCTGTCAATGTCTTTTTTTAAAAACGAGTTAAATAGCTTAAAAATTGACTTCGTCGGCACATTTTTGTTATTTTAAATACATCTTTAAGTGATAATTTATGAGCAAACGTTACAACACATGACCACAATTTAACGATTACTATTGTTCATAATAAAATTTGTGCTTTAGTATATTCATCCTGTTTAATATTTAATATAATTGCTTTAAAGAATCATTTGAAAGTGTATTACCGTGTTATTTTTATTTCGTGACAAAATTTTGTTGTAAACTAGTTGACAAGCATGTTGAATTGTTATATAATACTCGTGACAATGATAATAAGGAGGCGTTTGAGTTGAAACTAAAAGAAATAGCAAATGTTCAAAGTGGACTTGTAATTGCAAGGAAAAAAGCATTAGCTGAATCTCAAATTATCAAATCATATTTTCAATTGAATTTGACATCTGTTTCAAAAGATGGCTATATCATAAAAGAAGCTTTAGATGTTCTAAATGCCAAAGAAATAATATCAGATGATTATTTGACTAGAGAAGGGGATATTGTTGTTAGACTAACAGCACCTTATACTGCAGTATATATAGAGAAAAAAAACGAAGGAATAGTGGTATCTTCAAATTTTTGTCTTGTGAGAAATGTACAGAGTTACAGCAAAGAGTTTTTGGGATATTTTCTTAATTGCAATGCAGTAAAAAAGTATTTTTCGAGCAATACACAAGGTTCAACTATCATGAATATAAGTAATGCTGTTGTTGAAGAAATTTTAATTCCTACAATGGATATTAAAACACAAGAATGGTATAGTAAAATATTAAAACTCCAAATTAGGAAAATTGAAATATCTGAAAAAATAAGTGAATGTGAATCAAGGTTGCTAAAACAGTTGCTAAAAAAAATAGAAGAATAAGGAGTTGGATGTAATGTTAAGTAGTAATATAATGAATGAAGAAAATATTTCTCAAAAACCAGCAATTGAGTTGTTTAAAAAGCTTGGATACATATATATTTCTCAAGAAGAGTGTAATACTCAAAGAGAGAGGGTTGGCAAAGTAAATTGTCTTCTTCAAGATGTTTTAAAAGCACAATTAAAAGAAATAAATTATTTTGAGTACAACGGGAAAACATATAAATTCTCTAGTTTTAATATTGATAAAGCAATTTCTGATATAGACATACCAATAGAGGAAGGTCTTATTCAAGCTAGTGAAAAGGTTCATAATTTGCTTATACTAGGACATAGTTATGAGGAAAGTATAGAAGATAGAAAACTTTCGTTTGATATAAATTACATAGATTGGGAACATCCAGAAAACAATGTCTTTCATGTAACTGATGAATTTGAGATTGATGGTTATACTGGAGAACATAATGCGAGAATTGATATTGTTCTTTTTGTAAATGGTATTCCTTTTTGTGCTATAGAATGTAAATCCGGTGTTGTATCAGTTAATCAAGCAATTGAACAAATGATTAGAAATCAAACCGACTCTTATATTCCACAATTGTTCAAATTTACTGCATTAACAGTTGCTTGCAATAAAAATGAAGTTTTTTATGGCACGACAAGAACAACAAAAAAATTCTATTCAAAGTGGAATTATGCAAATGATGAAAAAGATTATATTGAGAAAAAAGTTGAATCATTTAATCTTGGAAGATTGGCGACATATCAAGATTATATTTTTACTGCAATGCTTGAACCTCAAAGATTGCTGAATATAACACGTTATTTTGTTTTGTTTGATGCTAATATAAAAAAAGTTTGTAGATATCAACAATATTATGGTGTTAAAAATATAATTGAGACTATAAATAAATATGACTCAGAAGGAAACCGTCAAAGCGGCGTAATTTGGCATACGCAAGGATCAGGTAAGTCATTAACTATGGTTATGATTGCTAATTACATTCTAAACAACATAAATCCAGGTAAAAGCAGAGTAATAATAGTAACGGATAGAAAGGAACTTGATAAGCAAATTGCTAAAACTTTCAGCAATACAAAAATAAAGCCTTCGAGAGCAGTATCTGGTAAAAATTTAGTAGATTTAATCGAAAATGATAAGGCTGATATTATTACTACTATTATTAATAAATTTAATACTGTTGATAAAGCAAAAACTAAATTGCTAAGTAAAGATATATTTGTTTTAATTGATGAGTCACATAGAAGTAATTATGGTGAACTTGCAACAAAAATGAGGATGGTATTTCCTCATGCTTGTTATTTGGGTTTTACGGGTACACCTTTAATGAAAAACGAAAAGACTGCACTTAAATTTGGAGGTAATTATATTCATAAATATACGATAAAAGATGGCGTTGACGATAAGTCCATTGTTCCATTAATTTATGAAGGAAGATTTGTTGAACAAAAAGTTGATGAAAAAAACATTGATTTGTGGTTTAAAAAGACTTGTGCGAAACTATCTGAAGCACAACAAGATGAATTAAGCAAAAAATGGAGTTCAATCAAAAAACTAAATAGTACAAATGCAAGAATTGATAGGATTGCATTGGATATTGAAGAGCATTTTATAAATAATATTAAAGCAACTGGTTTTAAGGCTATGTTGGCAACAAATTCTAAATTGGATGCAGTAAAATATTATAATGCATTCAAATCTTTTAGTGATTTAGAAATTGCCGTGTGTATTTCTTCACCAGATACTAGAGAAGGTCTTGAAGAGGTAGACGAAAGTAAGGTTCCAGAAGTTCAAAAATTTTGGAAAGATATGATGGAACAGTTTAATAATAATGCTGATGATTACGAAGACACAATAAAAAATAAATTTGTAGATGGCGATATAGATATTTTGATTGTATGCTCTAAATTACTTACAGGATTTGATGCACCTCTTTGTCAAGTCCTTTACATAGATAAGCAATTAAAAGAACATGGGTTATTGCAAGCAATTGCTAGAACAAATAGATTATATGATGGTAAAGATTATGGTCTTATTGTGGATTATAGGGGTCTTTTGCCAGAATTAAATTCTGCTATGAATGTATATTCAGGAAATAGCGGACTTGATGAATTTGACAAAACTGATCTTACAGGACTTATAACTGATGTAATAAAAGCAGTTGCGGATGTTAGACAAGCATATACTAATCTTGAAACAATATTTGTTCCTATTAAAAATAAGTATGATGAAGAAGAATATGAGCAATTTCTTGAAAAATCTCCTGAAACAAGAGAACTTTTCTACAATAATTTATGTGAATTTGGGAAGAAACTATCTTTAGTTTTATCAAGTGAAACATGCTACGATGCAATTAGTTCAAGTAACCCATCAGAAATCCCTAATTACAAAGATAAATTTAAATTTTATTCTAAGCTACGGGTAATGATTAAAAAGAGATGTGCCGAAACATTAGACAATAGTGAATACGAAAAAGAGATGAGAAATCTTCTTGATAAACACATGTCTGTTGTTGGTCTTAAAATATTGACTAAACCACTAGATGTAATGGATAAAGGTGAACTTGAAAAAGAAATAGAAGATTTAAATGGTAAGGCTTCTAAGGCAGATGCGATTAGATACAATATTAGTAGAAATATTCAAGTTAAATATGATACTAATCCGGCATATTATGAAAGTTTTTCAAAGAGAATAAAAGACACTTTAGAACAATACAAAAATAAGATTATTAGCGATGCTGAATACTTACAAGCTATGACTAAAATACTTGATGATTTTAGAAGTAACAATAGTGGTATTAGTTATCCTAATAATATTAAGCACAATGTTCATGCACAAGCCTTTTATGGAGTTTTACTTCCAATTCTTAATCAAAATGGGCTAAGTGATATTGAACTTGCAGGACAAATTGCAGTATCTATTGCTGACGTTGTTGAAAAAAATGTAAAAGTAGATTTTAAAAGCAATCCAGAAGTGCATAAAAAGATAAGTCAGGATATTGAGGATATGCTTTATTTTGATTATCAACAGAAAGGTATTTTAATAGACCTACCATTTGATCAAGTTGATAAAATTATTGAAAATGTGCTTACTATTGCACTAAAAAGGTACTGATTTTATGAAAAATGATTTTAGTTATAATGGCAAAATAATTCAATATGAAATAATTCGCAAGAATGTAAAAAGCATCAACATTAGGGTAAAACCAAATGGAGAAGTAGTGGTTTCTTGTAACAATAGCATTGATGAAAAAACTATAGAATTATTAATGATAAAGAAAGCTAATTGGATATTGAAAACTATAGAACAATATAAAGTTAACTTAATTGATTTTCAGCAAATCAATCTAAAACTTGTTGACGGAGAGGCGTTTTTATTGCTTGGAAAGATTCTTAGAATCCAAAATATTTATTCAAGTGAATTTAAAGTAGAGTCCGATAATAATTATCTTTATATCTATCGACCAAGTAATTTTGGAATTAAACAAAAGTTTCAAAAATGGTATTCAGAATTCATGTTATCAACATTTACAGGGCTTGTGAAAAAGTCTTATGATAAATTTAAAAAGTATGGTATTGAAATGCCAGAAGTAATTTATAAGAATATGAAAACAAGATGGGGATGCTGTAACACAGAGAAAAAGATAATTACCCTTAATTCCCAGCTTATAAAAGTTGATGAATTCTTAATTGAGTACGTCATTTGTCATGAATTGACTCATTTGAAATATAGAAATCATAGCACAAAGTTTTACTCTTTTCTAAATGCTATGATACCTGATTGGAAAGAAAGAGAAAACATATTAAATAAAATATTCATAAACGAAATTAGTGGAGGTATATAAAATGGGTAAAAATCAACATGTAACTTATAAAAATGGAACATGGCGAGTTCTTGGCGAAAGCAATAGTAGAGCAACAGTAACTACTAGAACGAAACAAGAAGCAGTTAATATTGCTCGTACAATAGCTAAAAATCAACAAAGTGAACTTGTCATACACAATAAAAATGGTAGGATTAGTGATAAAGATTCATACGGAAATGATCCATTCCCACCTAAAGACACAAAACATTAATAAATTGGAGGAATATAAAATGACAACAAGAGAAAATATTGAACAAGTTTTATGGAGTGCCTGTGACACATTTAGAGGCAAAATGAATAGTGGAGTTTATAAAGATTATATTCTTTCAATGCTGTTTGTTAAATATCTTAATGACACAATTAAGGAAACAAAAGAAGAATTATCAAAAAGATATAACGGCGATGAAGAAAGAATTCAAAGAGCTCTCCAAAGAGGTAGATTTTATATGCCGGATGATGCGTCTTTTGATTTTCTTTATGTCAATAAGAAAGCTCCTAATATCGGTTCTTTAATTAATGTAGCATTGAAGTCTATTGAAAATGCTAATGGTGGCAAACTTAGAAATATTTTTGGTAATATTGACTTCAATTCACAAACGATAGGCGATGGCAAAGAGAAAATTGCGACATTATCTAATTTACTTGAAGATATGAACAAGTTGGACTTAAGACCTAGCCAATTGGAAAACAATGATATTATTGGTGATGCTTATATGTATATGCTTGCAAAGTTTGCTGGTGAAGATGGAAAGAAAGGTGGAGAGTTCTATACGCCTGCAGAGGTATCTACAGTTCTTGCAAGACTCGTTGCACCTAAGGATAATGATAGAATCTATGATGCAACTTGTGGTTCTGGCTCTCTTTTAATTAAAGCATTTAATCAGGTTGCTAGTAAGAAAGCTCAGATTTATGGTCAAGAAAGAAACTTTCAAACTTGGGGTTTGTGTCGTATGAATATGTTCTTGCATGGAATTGATGATGCTAAAATTTATCAAGGTGATACTATTTCAAATCCTCAAACAGTAGAAGATGGGAAACTAATGCAATTTCAATGCATAGTTGCAAATCCTCCGTTTTCACTTGATAAATGGGCAAATGGCTATGCTGCTGATAGTTCTGATAAAGACTTTAAAATGTCTAAAGAACTTGATATTTATCATAGATTTGATTGGGGTGTGCCACCTAAGAGTAAAGGTGATTACGCTTTTGTTTTGCATATGCTTCATAGTCTTGATAGCAATGGTGGTAAAATGGCAATAGTAATGCCTCATGGTGTTTTGTTTAGAGGAGCAAGTGAAGGTGAAATTCGTAAAAAATTAATTGATCTAAATTTACTTGATGCTGTAATCGGTCTTCCTGCAAACCTATTTTATGGAACAAGTATCCCTGCTTGTATCTTAGTATTTAAGAAAGGAAGATTGAATCATGATATTCTATTTATTGATGCATCAAAAGAATATGAACAAGGCAAAAACCAAAATAGTTTAAGAAATAGTGATATTGATAAAATTATTGATACATACAAAAATAGAAAAGAAATTGAAAAGTATAGTCATTTAGCTAATATTGAAGAGATTAAGGAAAATGATTATAATTTAAATATTCCTCGTTATGTTGATACATTTGAGGAGGAAGAGCAAATTGATATCCATGCTGTAATGGCAGAAATTAAAGAATTAGAAGCTCAAAGGGCGGAACTTGATAAAGAAATTGAAGGCTATCTTAAGGAATTAGGTTTGTGAGGAGAGGATGACTAATGAGTGAAAAAACAATCAATAAAATCCCTAATGTTCCCAATTTGAGATTT
>CAJTXR010000007.1 GCA_910584005.1 uncultured Anaeroplasmataceae bacterium
AATAATACATCGTTATTTTGAGGTAATTAAATATAGAGAAGAGAGGATAGGTAGTATTCTTTAAGTGCCAGTTTATATAAGACTAGGACATTGTAGCTATACTGAGAGAATGTCAGTTTGATGTTCCACATTGAAGATGCTTCAGTAAAAAATAAGAAGTTACAATCATTAGAGGTCATTAGTTGTTAATAATAGTATCTTAATGTATGAATTTTCATATATAACACAATTGAAAATTTGCTGCTATCTTTCAATTAAAGATTTCTAAAAGCATCTTAATTATAAAATCAAGAATAAATAATAGCTTAAGGAACTTTACTTTAGGCTTTTATTTTTTATATAGGATTATTTATATGACTTTATATTCAATAATGAGATTTTAGAATGTTTTTTATAGTAATAGAAAATTTAATATGGTATAATTTATAGAAAATAATGTAGAAGAATGGGAGGTATCAATATGTCTAATAAAATCGATGTAGATAAATATTTTGATGATAAAGTTGAATTAATCTTACAACAGAAGCAATTAAAGGAATTATCTACTAACGAAATTAAAACAATAACACGTTGTCCCAATTTCTTATATAAGTATAGAGATTTTGATGAACATACTTTTGATATGATTGAAAACCAATATGTCTATCTGGCTGAGCCTAAAGAGTTAGATGATCAATTTGAGTGCAAAGTAAATGAATTAGATCTTTCTTTAAAGAGATTGAGTAATGAGCAATTACATAAAATTTTAGACTATGCGATTATTAAGAAAATAGTAGATTTAATGCCAAAACAAAATCATTTCTTAATGAAAGAAGTGGAAAATGCTTGTGTTGAAAATGCTGTTTTTTCTCGAGAAAAATACATAACCTTCTTTATGAAAAAGAATAAAAAGAGTTCTAAAGAAATTCAGGAAGTAATCTCAAAATCAGATGTATTAGCAAATGAATTACTTGAAAATGAAGAATTTAAAAATGTAATATGTAGACTTTTAAACCTTTTAAACAATTTAAAAACAGATACTGGTATTTGCTCGTTTGCAGAGAAAAAGGATAATCAAGTGATGTGGACTATGTATGCAAATCATTATAAGGGGTATTGCATAGAATATGACTTTTCAAGCGAATTAGATAATCCAAATTATTTAGGATGCTGTTATAAGCTATATCCTGTTTTATATAAGAAGAAACGAGATTTTAATATTGTAGGATTTTTGACTGCAATTATAATGAATGCATTTCTTGAAGAAAAAGTCCAAAAGAAGAATTATCCTTCATTTTTGAAAGAATTCCTTTCTATTATTCTTACTAAAGGAAAAGATTGGGAGTTTCAAAAGGAATGGCGTTTGATTGATTCTTGTAATACAAACCATCCTGCTCCAAAAATTAAGGCTATTTATCTCGGAAGTGAGGTTGAAGAAAAGAATAAACAAATGATTTTAGAATATGCTAAAAATCATAATTTTAAGGTATATATACAAGAGAATGACTATCAGACTTTAGAATTAAAATTCACTGAATTAAAGGAAGCTATCCAATGAAAACGAGAAATCATTATGTATCAAAATGTTATTTGAAAATGTGGGAAAATTCTGACAGGAATATACAAGTTTACAAGAAGATTGTAGTTAATGAAAATGAAGCTTTATGGAGAAAAAAGAAAGTATCTCAAATAGGATACTTAAATGATTTTTATATTGTTTATGATGGACAATCGAAAGATAATAGTGAGCAATATTCTGATAACTTTGAAGAAATTTTTAACAAGACTTTTGAGAATCGTTTGGGAAGAATATTAAAAAAAATTGATGACGGAAGAGATCTTGAGAATAAGGACTGGACTACTCTCTTCAAGTTTATCTCTGTCCAACGCTATAAAACACTTGATGGATATTTAAGAATTCAGCAATTATCTACTGACAAAATGGAAGAAATTATTCCAAATGTTATAAAAAACTTGGAACAAGGAATTCTCGCAGGAGAATTATCTTCAACAGAACCTATTGTGAATGCCAATAAGATCGCCCTACCCCTTGATGTAGAATTAGGAGCAAAAAGAGAAGGGAATATTGATTTGAAGGTTAGTTTTGTAAGTGGTAGAAATTGCTGGTTAAATCAATTAATTAGATTAATGGATAGACTTTATATAAGCTTAGAAAAGCATTCTTGGTCACTAGTAAAAGCTCCATTAAATAAGGAATGGATAACATCAGATAATCCGGTTATAACTTTAAATTATTATAATAAAGATCATTATGATTTTAATGGTGGTTATGATTCACCAAATGCACATATAATCGTTCCTATTTCGCCCAAATATTTGTTATTTACTCAAATTGGAGTAAAATCAGAACCAGTATGGCAAGCAGATATGGAATTTTATGAAAAGATAATTAAATTTATATGTGAAAATGCTACTATTTCTATATTTTCTCGGAATGAAAATAAATTAGTAGAAAAATATTCTAAGAGAAAAGTAAATGATAAAATAAATAATTTGGGCAGGACTTTATTTGAAGAATATCAAGAAAAAGAAGTGCCAGTTTTAAAAAAGAATTATGAGAATATGGCAGAAAGGAAATAAATTATGAAATTAGAAACAGCATTAGAAGAGTTAAAAGATGATTTAAACAATAAAATGATTATATTTAATGAATTTGTAAAAAAAGCCCAGTCTAATAGAGATTATTATATTTTTGGTAAACCTTCTAGTGTAGGAATGATAGAAGATACTTTAGCAATTTTTGGATTGGATTATGAAATGACTGCATTTAATCAAAGTATGCATGAAAAAAATTTAAAAATTCTTAAAGAATTTATTTTGAATAATGCGTCTGAAGAACAACTAGAGATACTTATGGATTTTATAGATAAAGATAAGCCTTTGCCAGTAATTGATAAGAGAGAAAAGAGTAGTGGGAATGTCTTTGTCTCAATGGTTATGAATCCCAATAAATATGATGATGTGGAAGACATAAGAGCATCGATATCAAAAGCAATAGAATCAACAGGGAATACTCCGTATTTTATTGATAAAACTGCACATAACGAAAACATATTTAATACAATGTTAAAAGAAATTAAAGCATGTAAATTTTTAGTGGCAGATTTTACTCATCAAAATGAAGGAGTATATTTTGAGGCTGGTTATGCTAGAGCATTAGGAAAAACAGTTATACATACTTGTAAGAAGGATGATTTTGATAATATTCATTTTGATATCAAGCAAACTCAATTTGTCATTTGGGAAAATGAAAAAGACTTAATAACAAAATTAAAGAATCAAATAGAATGTTCGAATTTAAATCTAAAATAATACATTTTTTATTGATATAAAACAGGTAGTAACGATGTTTATCTGGGTTTTATATTTTAACCGACATATTTTAAATCAGTCGTTATAGACAACACAAGTCTATTAACGGCTTTTTTATTTTCCAACACCATTATTTATCATTTTATTATACAATAAATAGGATAATGTCGGAGATAGTAATAATAGTGAGTAAAACATAAAAAATTAAATAATTTTACCTTACTTGGGCATTCAAACCCAAGTTTTTTTTATTTTTTTGAAATTTTTTTATCTTTTGTACTTGCGTTTATATAGGAAGTTGTCCAGAAGGGTGAAGAAATATAAAACCCTAAGGAGGACAAGCTATGTCAAAAATAACAATGAAGTATGAGTTTGGAGGCAAAGGGAACTTTTTAAAAATTCAAATAGAAGAACAAGACATTCAATCTCAACATCAAGTCAAAGAAAACAATAGAGAAGTCTGGAGAAGTGAAAAGATAATTCAAAGGCATATAGCTAAATATTCTTTAAATGGAGATAGTCTAGTTGATGAAACATCAGACCCTTTGTTTAAAAGAATCCTACAAGAAAGAGAAGATTGCTTTAGGAAGGGGTTAGCTTTATTATCAGAAGCCTTATCCAATCTAACTCCTCAACAAAGAGAGATATTCCAATTAAAGGAAAAAGATAATTTAACCCTAGAATCTATCGCAAAACTCAAAAAAATCACTCGCCAAGCAGTTCAACAACACTATCATACAGCTATGAAAAAGCTCCGTGATTTTTATTCTCAATATCCCTTCTTTTTAGAGTTCTTTCCATCTCTTAAAGGAGGTGGTGCCAAATGATCTAATATCTAGGATTCTAATACAAAAGAGTATCTAACCAGAACAGAAGAAGTGTTAAGAAATAATTAAAAGATAGAAGATATTAGAATCCATCCTACCCAATACTTATAAAAACATTAAAAGGAGAAAAATTATGCAAGGAAAAATTGACGTAATCTTTACGATTACAAATTACGGAAGTGATCCAAAAATCACAATGAGAGCCTTACTCAAGAAAAAAGGTGTTATTTCTAAGAAAGGCAGTATTGCAGGAGCTTTACTCTTAAAGCCATATCATGAGCTTGCAAAGTATGAAACCTTCCAGTTGATTGCTGCTAACTATAAGAAGTTAGATGAACTCGATCAAGCAGTTATGGACACAAGAGGAAGTATCAAACTTGTTATTGAGGCAATGCCTGCTGAGTTCATTCATGCTAAAAGAAAAACAGATGGTTCAGAATATGATGCAGTCCTAATCAATTTAGGAACAAAGGATGCACCACATAACAGAATCTTCTATTTATCTGATATGCAAACAGAGCTTTTATCTAAAGGCTTCAAACCGGAATATGAGTTTACCTATCAAGAAGAACCAGAATTAGAGGAGGAAGAAGAAACCGAAGAGGAAGACTAATATGACCTATGGAAGAAATCTTATCTTTCCTATCTAAAATTTTATCCACTCTAGGACAAGCTCTTGTCTTAGGGTGGAAAACATTTAAATTCCTACTATCTAAAGTATGGAAATTTATCCTAGGTTTAGCTGGTCTAATCCTAGGATTCTTCACATTGAAACATTTAAAAAATAAGGAGGATTCATGAAGAAATTTAAAATACTTACTCTAATACTCCTCACATTTACGTTCTTCCTTTTCACATTCCAAACCTTCGCCGCTGAAGAGGAAGAACCTAAGGTATCGATTCAAATCAAAAATGAAGTAGATGCCTATGTCCAAAAGGGTGTCCTACAACCCTTTCATCAAAGCCTATATGACTTAGAAGGATATCAAACCGTCTATTGGAAGTTTGTTAAAATCAATCAAAATTTCGATAGCTTTAAGTCTCTAACAGAAGATCAAATTAGAAGTTTTATTCATTCCTATCGCTCTAAAACAGATGAAACATGGAATTATCTTTTTAAGAATTTAGATATTGAACCCCAGTATTTAGAACAAGGTCAAATCGTAGGACTATACTGGGATTCCTTTGTAGAAGATTCAAAGGATGGTTATCTATATCTCATCTGGACCTCTATGTATAGCCCATCTGAGTTTATGAATTTACTAGAGATTAAAGAATCTAAGAAAACATATAAGCTTTATGATACCAAACAGGATGAAGAAAAACTCAATATGAATTGGTATGATTCTGACTTCTATAATTTTAGAATGTGGAATTTAACTCTACATCTAACCCCTATTGCTGGATATGTAGGTAAAGAACACTTTGGCTTACCCTTAAAACAGAAGTATTCCTTTGAAGGCTTTACGGCAGGATTAGATGACGCCCAATATGGCTATGAAATCGATAAGGAAAAACAATTTGATTTAACCTCTACCCACAAAATGGAATTTGATTTAGGACTTACTCCTAAACAAGATGGAAAGAATAGTATGCAGCTGGTAACTCATGGCTATGAAATCATCAAGGAATGTGAGGTACAATCTCACTTTGACTTAAACTTTGGTGGCTATATCCATTACGCTATGTTTAATACAACGATTCCCATAGATAAAATCTACCGAGTCGATGTATCCTATAAAATTACCAATGATAATAAATCCTGGTATCAATTCTTTCTACCTTCAGATGAACATCAAATCAAAAAATCCTTAACCTGCGAAAGAGTAAAGGCGGGTATCTTTGGACTTTCTACCTATCAAGGCTTTAAGGAAGGCTCTTACCAATCCACTATCGATGGAAGAACTAACTATAAATATAGGCTTCACTTAAACTACGATGATGATGCCTGGAACCTCTTTGAAGGACAAGCCTTCTATGAAACAGACTACAAAAGAGTATCTGAATTTCAAATCTTGAGAATGAATTATCTTGTCGATGGAAAAACCTACGATGTTCCTATCAAAATGGATACCGTAGAAGGAGATACCTTGTTCGCTCTTGATCCAGAATTAATCTTAGATACCCAAACTCCTTACTATACAGTTAAAAAAGGAATCGATGATTTCTTTAGAGATATCAAGGAAAAAATCCAAGATAAGATGTGGATTATCCGGACAATTCTAGGAGTCATAGGCTTCATCATACTTGTAGTCATCATAATAAAGATAAAGAACTTTATTCGCTTTATCTTTCCTAAAAAAGAAAAATCAAAGGAATAAAAGAAAGGACAAACATGAAACATAAAATTTTATTTTCTATTCTATCCATTTTAGGAATAGCTTCTATTTTGGGGCTATCCTTCCTCCCTAAAGAAGAGACTAACATGGATACTCCTCAAAGACTCTCTTTCTCTTCTACAACATCAACTCAAAGTATGGTAACTAAAGAAGATATTCCCTTACAGGATTGGATTAAAACTGCTCAAGTTGGGAATACTCTTAGCTTTAACCATTTTGTTTATACGAGAGAGGCTGCTAGAGTCTCTGTTACTTGTATAGAACCAGAAGCGGTTGAAACACTCTACCTCTATTTTAACCTACAAAGAAATGATACAGCGTTTATTCCTGTAAGTCATTATAATATAGACTTTAGTCAGCTTATCAACGTGAAGAAGGTTGTTATATTCAACAATGATCCTTTCTATTGTTTTGGCATAGATTTAAAGAAGCTTCCTAATTCTTTTGATTTATATATCAATGGATATTTTAATAGCCTAGAAGAATATCCAAATATCAAAGAATTATATATCTGTGAGGTCTATGATACGGACACATCAGATATAGATAGTTATAATGATTCTCATAAACTAGCCTCAACCCATATCACGAAAGTCCATTATGCAAACTGGAATCAGCCATGGACGAGTGCCAATCGCTTTTCAAATGAAGAAATAGAAAACGCTGATGGGGTTCTAGTCCAAGTAGATTTTTTACCTGAGGAAACGATTGGCTTTAGTGAAGCATTATTTTATCCTCATGATAACTTTATCTCCCAAAAGAAATTTCTTGGAACAATCGCTTATCCCTATTATCAGGGAAGACTTACTAAGATTTTTCCAGAAGATATAGAATACAAAATTGATAAAATCTCCTCTAAGATAAACACCTTTATTTTACCTTCAGATATCAACTTCACGAACTATGGAACATTTAATGTAGATACCTTAGTTGTAGATAATGCAAACTTTAATTTCACATCGCTATTAAATTCAAAAATCCAAACATTAGTATTTAGGAATCATACAGAGGATTTTTCATTTAATCAAATCATTAAAGCGAAGAACATTTGGTTCGCCCCATTAGAAACTCCTCCAACCATTACTTCAACAGGCTATAATGAAAGTAATAATGCTCAAATTGAGCATATCTATATTCCAAATGAGTATAAAGAAGCCTATGATAAGTTTTCCTCAGAATTTTTTCAAAGTCGAATCACCTATTATGATGTGTCAGATTTAGAAGAATACCATACTTCCTTTGAATCCACCAATGGAAACATTTACTATGCAGAAGATGATACAAAAGATATTGATACCTTAGAATCCTATATTACAGAGATGTCTGAAGGGGACTTTACCTTCACCACCACCGAAGCCCTAGATACCCAGTATCAAACCTTTCTTCAAAATAAAACAGAAGAACCAGATGAACCTACTCCCTCTACTCCAACTGACTTTGTTGATGAAAGTGAATTTATAAGTGGCTATCAAGCCTTAGGCACTATCTATTACACCTCATCTAAATCCCTAGAAGATATCCTTAAAATAGCCTCTAACTATATCCTACAAAAAGATGGAAAAAGATGTGATGAAGAAAAAGAAGTCATCTTCTTAGTCAATGGAAATGCACTAAATACTACCATTAAAGTAAATGGTAAGATTGTAGCCTCTGTAAGCTCAAATTTACATAAGCTAAATACTAAAGAATATGGCGAATTTATCTATCTACAAAATGTAGGTGCCTTTTCTGGAGAACTATTATATGATACAACTTCCACAACTACCAAAACTCCACAAGAAATCTATGCGTATCTCCTGCATCAAGTAACCACCACAAAAGAAGTTGCTATCCCAGATTTTAAAGATTTCTCTCTAACTTCCCCTTCCTCAGTAGATATCTCTTCATCTTTAATTCATACCAATGGAAATAAGTATCGAGTGAATATGGAATGTCTATCCTTTGACTTAGCTCAGGCTAAAGATTTATCTAATCCAGAAATTACATTTCAACAGGTCATGTCTCCAGATGATGAGAAAGAGGATCCTGAAAGTGAATATGCCGTTAAGACCATTACTAAAATTTATCTACCCAATACCTTAAACGCCCGTGGTGTACCTTCTAGTATTAATAGTTCCATATTGACCTATAAAGGAACTCCTTATACAGAAAAAGAGTGTATCCATACGATAACCTCATCTAATAAAGGCGATGGAAAGGATTATACCATCACCATGGCAGGAAGTCTTCCAGATTCTATTTGGTATGAACATTCGGTTCCTGTATCTATTCTAGCAGATACCTACAACGTAGCCTTTGCCTTATGTGAAGATAACACCATTATTGTTATTTTACCTTATTCAAAAAAGTTTTCTAAAGAGATACTATCTTCTAACCTAGAAGACTTCATCACTAAGGAACTAAAGGTAATAGAATCCAATTTAAAACTAGTAGAAGAAATGGATTTAAATCTGACTAAGACCTTTACAGGCTCCACCTATAAAAACGGAAAAATTGATATCGTTGTATCAGGACTATTTACCCTACTCAATTCCTCTATAACAACACCAGTTGACCAGTCTAAAGAGAAGGAAGGATTTACAGCACTTACTCATTTCATTTTCTCTAGCGATATTTCTGTTGAACGAGCAGCTAAACTTGTAGCTGATAAGATATTATATTTTAATGGCTATCCCGTAGATACGCCCTATAAAACGAATATCACCTTATATCCGAATTCCATAGGCTTTGAATTTATCAAAGAGGATAAAGCTGTCCTAAGAATTACCTCCACCTATAAGGTGATTAAAAATGCTCCCTATTCCTTTGTTTCAGCAAGTAGTTCCTATCATACAGGAATCATCCTAACCAGTCCAAAGGATGTCATGGTAACAGCCTTTATGAATGAGGTTATGCCTTATATTGAGACCTCTTTTGAAGCTGATTATTCCTCTACAGTATCTTTAGCCACAAAAGGAAATACCAAGCTAGAAGGAATCTATAAGCTAGCAGATTCCAACTACTATGAATATACCTATACCATTATGGCTTTAGATATTGAGGCAAAAGAAAATCAGGTCGATGTTGAAATCATCTATAAAGATAAAGTTGAAGAGGATAAAAAAGATAAACCCCTTGATGATATCTTTAATGATTTTAAAGACAACTTTGAAAACAACACAGCCTTTAAAACGATGTCCATTATCTTAGGTACAATCTTAGGTTTAGCTCTTATTTATGTCATTTACTTAATCATACATAAGATACACAAATGGCTAAAAAAATAATATTAATCACACTAGGAGCAGGAATCTTCCTACTCCTAGTCTTCTTTAACCTAACCAACTTCATAGATACAACAGAAAGGCTCCTACAAATTAAAGACCTTTCTACGCTTAAAAACTACTTTGAACTCTATAATACAAACTCTACTATCATCTATGATGAATCCATCAAGGAAATAGAAGGAACTATCACAGAAGTCATAGATAAGGTTCAAACCACAACAAGTAAACCCATATCAGAGATTATCTTAACTCTACTATCAAACCTCTTAGACTTTACTTTAAACTTCCTAATCTATTTCTGTAACTTTGGAATCAATATCTTATTTATCACTTGGCTTACCTTCCATGAAACCATCAATGGAACCAACCTGAATATAAGGACAACACCTTTAGCCTCTCTTTATATTAAAATAAATAAACTTATTTCTAAAATAAAACAAGCAGTGGTAAAAGCCTTAAAAAGACTTTTATCTCTGCTTCAAAAACATAGAAGAAAAATCGCTTTATTTATTTTAATTATCTTACTCGCGAATGGGTATTTATACCAATTCGTAACAGAAGCCCTCATCTTTCTTATCACCTATATCCTAGATATAATAAATTTAGAAACCTATCTAACAATTTTTACCATTTTAAAGTTTCTATTCTTAATTATCTATCCAAAACTAAAGTATATTCCAACCTATATTTGGATACCTCTAATCTTAATCCTTATCTTCCTAAGAGCCATCTCTAAAGCCAATTATAAGCTAAAGAAAAATCATGAGAGATTAAAAGCCTTCGCTAAAGATGACTTAACCCAATCCACCTTTATTAATGGACCTCCAGGAACAGGAAAGACGCTTCTAAATGTATCTTTAACCCTAGCAAGTGAAGAAAACTTTATTGAAGAACTAGAAAAGAATCTATTAGACTATGAACTAAACTATAAATATTTAAATTTTGCCAAGGTAAGAGCTAATCCACAATACTTTCCAGAACATAAAGACTACACAAGATTTTATGAACTATTAAATAATAGAAAAAATCTCAACATCTCTAACTACGCCATTTATTCTCCTCTATTTGAAGACTTCTCTAAAATCTTTAACTTTGACTATATGAGAGTGAATAAACCTACAGATACCTATCCCTTAGAAGAATATATCACCATTTCCATATCCGAGTTTGATAAAGAATATAACTCTCATGACAACAAAAAAGAAGTCGGAGAAGATGGGGCAGCTACCTTCTTTTCAACTATCTCTCACAATCTAAAAAGGCACGTTAAAATCTTTGTTGACTATCAATTAAAAGATCAAGTGCCACTTAGAATTAGAGGAAATGCAGAATACTTTATCACCATTAAAAAAAGAGAAAAGAAGTATCCAATCCTGCTTTATCTATATTACCTCCCATTTAAGCTCATCTACAAGTTACTAAGGCATTTAATTAAAAGATATGAGCTAAAGAAGAAACCAATCTCTAAACACTCCAATAGAACATCTATTGGGACCTATAAAAGAAATGACATTACACTTATCTATGCAATCCTTAGAAACTTGAGCCATCTATTCAAAAGAATCTGTGATTGGTTTGATAGTTTTTATTACTTTAAACTAACAACCTTTCTATCTCAAGAAGGGGAAGAAAAAGGAATACAAAAGAAGCTCTGTATCAATATTAGAGACTTAACCTACAATAATCACAACCTTTATGATTCTACCTTCTTAAGCTATGCCTATGAACAAAAGAAAAATAAAGCCTTCAAAGACCTAGATACCTTCACAAGTCTAACTCCAAGTATAGAAGAGCTAGAGAAATGTAGTTCTAGGTTTTATGAAAAAATTAATCAAAATGAGAAAAAGGAGGAATGAATATTGTGTACCCAATAAATTGGACTAATTAATTTAATATTATAATTTAGATAAGGATTGCTTGATACCTTTAGATTTTAACAAACTAGAATATTGTTTCATTTGATATTGCCATCCTTGATCAGAATGAAATATTAATCCTTCAAGGTTATCAAATTGCCGGAAAGCTTTATCAATCATTCTTTTAGTTTGATTAAAGTCAGGGTGCTCAGATAAATCGTATGAGATAATAAAACACTTACTCTTTCAAATGATAAAAAAAATGTATTGTTGCCAAATGGTCTGATTAGTATTGATGCTCAAACTAAAGAATATATAGAAGAAATGTATGAACTTCATATTAAAATAAGCAAACTTTTAAACTTCTTTTCTATTGAAAAAGAGATTGATTTATCTAAATTAGATGAGAATGGATATGATGTAATATTAAAGTTATATGACATTTTTATTATGGGTGAAACACCGAAAATAACAAAATTAGAATCACACATCATTCCTTTGTCATTTTGTAATATTAATTTGGTTTTTGTAGTTGAAAACACAGATACAAGAAAAAAATTTCTTGACTTTAATAAAAAAAGAACTTACTGTATGTATAGAAAATGTTATTTATCCTTTCTATTTTATTATTGGCTTTACATATCCCAAATTAAATTATTTGGTAGCTTTTGATAATATAGATGAAGACTTATTAATGAAGACAGTTTTTATTGATAATCCTAATTCTATGGGATTACATTTGTTAAATAATTTAGCTCTAGCATTTATAGATAAATTTCTGAAGTTGGGTAGTAAAGACTCTCTTTTTAAATCTAAAAAAATCTTAGAGTATATTATCAGTAAGAATGAAAGTATTTCATTTAAAATAAATCTTTTACAAGCAAAATATTATTTAGATAATCTTTCAACGGATGATAAGCAATGGTTAATAAAACTGAAAAATACAAATAATGATTTAGTAATTAAATGTGGTTCACTATTATTGCTTGAATATTTAGATGAATTTGAGCTTTATTTTAAAGAATTAAAACCAGATGAGCAAAAGGAGTTCAAGGAATACCCAATATATCAAATATATAATACTAAGAAATAGTTTTTGCCCTTAATGTATTAATATAAGTAATTCGTTAAGAGTATTTTTTTATTTATCCAATCAGTAGGAATGCTAGTTCCAACCTTTTTCTCCTTGGGAAAACCACAGGCAAAATTTCATTTTTGGGGGAGGACTATTTCTTTTTTAGTAACCATACTAAATAGTAAATAAGAGGTACTAGGTTCGGGATCAATACTGCAAGAGGAAGATCCAAGGCTTATTCCGTACAATTAAGAATGGTACTTCAAATCATAAAAAATCTTCTTCTACCATATATCGAGGACTTTTAAATTTAAGAAACGTATTTTCTCTAATTAGTTCAAAAAGTAATAAGTGCTATAAGAAACAAAAAAGAATTTATCAACTTAAGAGTTATAGATTATAATAATTTTAAGTAAATAAGGAAAGGAGTCCAAGAGTTATAATGTTTGAACAAGCAAATATTGTCGAATTTAAGAAAATGTGTTAGAATATTAATAAATAAAAGGAGGTATTAAAATGAAAAATCTCTTATATTTCTCATTAAAAAAATATTTTAATTTTACTAATAAATACTATTATTTTT
This sequence comes from uncultured Anaeroplasmataceae bacterium, assembly GCA_910584005.1. Classification (GTDB taxonomy): domain Bacteria; phylum Bacillota_I; class Bacilli_A; order Acholeplasmatales; family Anaeroplasmataceae; genus Pelethenecus. Next base: position 13,259 of record CAJTXR010000007.1, read on the forward strand.
TTGATGGTTTATTTAAATATCAAAATAAATTAAAAAAAGAAATATTGAATGACATCAAAATTCCACCATCAACTTATCGATTAAATCGAATAAATGAGATTGCTAAAAACAATAATCATAATATACTTTTAAAATATTTTAAAGTTAATTTTTTACTCAAGGAAAAACAGATACATTATGAGATGCTACTTTCTAGACTTTTTATGGCTATTTACTACAAGAATGAAGATAAAGAGGATATAAAGCAATTAGAAGAAGCTATAGGAGAAAATAATTATTTAAAACCTATTTTTATTATGTTTAGAGTTCTTTTGAAAATGAATCAAAATAAGTTATACTCTGAAATAATGGAAGAAATTTTAGACGATATAAATTATCTTTATAGTTTTCCTAGAGAATTTTTTGATGAGGAATTAGAAGCTATTTTTTTACTAATTTTATTATATGCAAATAAAAGTAAAGAAGCAATTAATGATAAGGTCTGCTACAATAAATATTCAAATCTTTTATGGATGTATTATCATATCATGGGGACTATTGCATTTGTAGAACTAGATTATGCAAAAGCTATAGTCTTTTATCAAAGGGTTGAAAAGATTTATTTGGAAGATAGTAATATTAAAAGGTATTTAGTTGCAAAAAACAATATTGCAGCGATGTTTAATATTTTGAATTTTCCACAATTGTCTCTTGAAGTGATTTTGCCAATCTTAAATTATGTGATTAATGATAGAGAAAAATATAGTATTTCTAAACATATTATTATGCATTATTTTATGGCTTTATTTATGCTTGATGATTATAAGCAAATAATTCTTTTTTATAAAATGTATTTAGAAGAGCAAAACTTACGAGTTAGAGTTACAAATATAATTATTTTAATTGCTTATTTTAAGGAAGGATATACCAAGGAGAAATTGAAAGAAATTACAAACGATATTGAGCCATTAACTAACATCGTCTATAAAAAATTATATGAAAAGGTTGAGATTCCAAAAGAATATAATGATATTTTCAAAAGTTCTGAATATTTATACTACATTTCTAAAAAAATGAAATTTTTTATTGAAGAATGATTAGTAGCATTTTTAAATAAATTCTGAAAAAATTACTATGCCGCTTATATCAATGGTGCTGTGAAAAACGAATTTTTCATAGCACCATTTTTTTATGAATAAAAGAAGTGTAAATTTTTAAAAAAATGTTGACGATTGTTTTTATATGGCAGTTTCAAAGTTAGAAACAGTAAAACGCTGTTTTTTATTAAAAAAAATGCCAAAAAAAAAAAAAAAGTTAATAAAATGTCAATGTTGAAAACTTGCCAAAAATTGTAAAATATGATATTCTATTGTCGGAGGTAATTTATTATGAAAAGAAATTTTTTATTGCTATGCTCTTTAATAGCATTGATTTTTTTGTTGGGAGGTAATCTAATTAATAGAGTTACATTACGTAGCGAAGGCTCTGATTTGGTAAAAATAGGCGATTTTGATGATAGTGGTGTTTACACATTTTCAATAAAGCCAAATCATAATTCTAAATAGGAAATTCATATGATTAATGTCGAAAATCTTTCTAAAGATTTTAAAATAAAAAATAATAATAAACGGGTAGTTAATAGTTTGAACTTCCATATTAATAAAGGTGAAATTGTGGGATTTATTGGTAAAAATGGAGCTGGTAAATCTACAACTATTAAAATGCTATGTGGAATCCTTACACCAACAGAAGGTAATATAATTGTCAATTCTGTAGTTCCTTATAGAAATAGGAAAATAAATGGATATAACATTGGCGTTGTATTCGGTCAAAAAACTCAACTATGGTGGGACTTACCATTAAAGGATAGTTTTAATATTTTAAGAAAGATCTACAAAGTTGATAAAGAAGAATACATTGAAAGATTAAATTATTTTGATAATGTATTTAAAATAAGTGAACTTCTCAATAAAAAAGTAAGAACTCTTTCATTGGGGGAAAAAATGAAAGCGGAAATAGTAGCAAGTCTTATACACAATCCCAAGGTTCTATATTTGGATGAGCCTACTATTGGGCTTGATTTTGTTTCAAAAAGAAATATGAGAAATTCAATAAAAAGCATAAATGAAAGATATCAAACAACAATAATTCTTACAACACATGATTTAGAAGATATTGAAACACTTTGTAATAGAATTATAATCATAGATCAAGGTAAGATTATATATTCTGGGACATATTCCGAAATAATAAAAAAATACGGAAGAAATAAGTTTATTAGCATTTATTTTAATAGTAATAAAGCATTAGAGGAATGGAAAAGCAAACTTTGTAAATTAAGCTGTATAACTCAAATACAAGAAAATGGATTAAATATAAAGATTCATACAGCAAATAAAGATGCCTTAAATAAAGTATATTATGAGTTGTCCAATGCTTTAGATATTAATGATATTAGCATAGAATCTGATTCTTTGGAAAATATAATAGAAAAAATTTATTCATATCAGCGTGAAAGTGAAGAAAATTATGATTGATCAAATTTCTGCTTATTTTCTTTTTTCCAAGACAGTTATTAAAGAAGAGTATTTTGCTTATAAATATAAATTTATTTTTTGGTCTCTTTCTAATGTCATTACATTGCTTGTTCAAATTTTTTTGTGGATTGCTGTTTACAAAAGTACAAATGATGAAAGTATAAATGGCTATTTAATGATTGATATGCTTAATTATGTAATATTCTCAAAAATAATTGAATCAATGACATTTGTATCAGTAGAATCTAAAGTCAGCGATGATTTTCGTAGTGGAAATATCGCATTAAACTTATCTAAACCAATTAATTATGAATATGAGTTATTATTTCGATCCTTGGGTGGCATTTTAGGCTCAATTATTATGTTTGTTCCTTTATATTTTTGTATTTCGTTGATAGTAAATATTATCCATTCTGCTATGCCATTAACGTTATCAGGTTTAATGTTTTCATTTATTTTGTGTATTTTCTCTATATCTTTCAATTTTTTTCTAAGTATGATTTTTTCTGCGTTCATTTTTAAAACGGTATTTTATTCCGGAGTTAATGAATTGAAAAAAATGATTCTTAAAATATTATCAGGAGCTTTTTTTCCTTTAGAGTTTTATCCAGAAGTATTTAGAAAAATACTTGATTTTCTCCCTTTTAGCTATTTGAGATATTATCCTATTGCTGCGATGCAGGGAAAAATAAGTTTACAGCATGATCTGAAAATATTGATTATAGGCATAATTTGGTTTTTCTTCTTGTTTTTTATCTATAAACTAATCTGGAATAAGCTCTATAAAAAAATTAGTATTTATGGGGGATAAAACAATGCTAAGAGTATTTGCATATTTAACAATATATTTCAAAATGCTTAAAGCAAATTATCTAGATTCTTTGTTTAAGTTTGCTAACATAATTTTAAATCAAGTTGTGTCATATTTTTACCTATATACTATTTTTAATAATATTCCTAGTTTAATTAATTGGACTTTAAATGAATTAGTACTAACTTATGGTCTCTTTATTTTTATTAAAGGAATAGCTGATTTTTTTACTAATAATTTATATACATTAGAAAGAAAAATTAAAAAAGGAAGTCTCGATTTTCACCTTATAAAGCCGTTTAATGTTTTATTACAAATTCTATTTGAAGACTTAGATTTATCTCAATTGATTAATATTTTTACAGGAACTATTTTGATTTTCTCAGTGAGTCGTTTTTTTAGATATTGGTATGGATTAAAAATCATATATGCCATGCTTTTAGTAGTTGTAGGTTTTTTAGTTGTTTTTGCTATTAAACTTATTACTATGTCAATATCGTTTTGGACTTTTTCAAGTTATCCAGTAGCAATTGCTTTTAATAATACTAGTGAATTTGCAAAATATCCAGTCGATATTTATGGAGTAGTTTTAAAAAAAATATTTATTTATTTGATTCCTTTTGCATTTATTTCCTATTTTGAAATGAGAATTTTGTTAAGTAACAATATAAATTATTTAGAATTATTTGGAGGAATAGCAGCAGCTTTAATACTATTATTTTTATCTTTAATTATTTGGAAAAAAGGTTTAAAAAATTATCAGAGTGGTGGACACTAAAGGGGGGGATTTTTATGATAATATGTATTTCAGGAAAAATAGGTAGTGGAAAATCTACTTTAAGAGCTGATTTACAGCAACATCTTAATTACAGTGGTTATTCTGTAAGTGACTATTTAAAGTTCGAATTAGAAAAACGACAAAATAAATGCAGTTTGGATAGAGAAAATTTACAAACTATTGGCGAAGAGCTGATTAAAAAGGGGTATAAATATTTTGTTAAAAACTTTATTGAATTTATGGGAACAAGGGATAATGTAATCATTGATGGTATAAGGCACAAAGATTTTTTTAACGAACTAAAGAAAGAAATAAGTTATACAAGAATAGTATTAATAACTTTAACCGTTTCAGAAGATGAACGAAGAGAAAGGATTCAAGAAAGAAATAGAGATTCATTAACAAAACTTAATGAGCAAAGACTAGCTGAAGGAGATTTCAATAAATTAGTAGAAATAGCAGATTTAAATATTGAGAGTACCTATTTAGAAGAAAAGATGGTGTATAATCAAGTGATTAGCTTTTTGAATCAGAATGATTCCATTTTTACATTTGAAAATATTAAGAATCAGGTGAAAGAATTCAATGATAGTAGAGGATGGTCTAAATATCAAAATGCTTTGAATGTTGCTACAAGCATTAATATAGAAGCAAGTGAACTTTTAGAAAATTTTCAATGGTTAGATAAAAGACAATCGCACATTAAAGCTATTATTGATAATGAAAATATTAAGGAAGAACTTGCTGATGTTTTTATATATTGCATAAATTTTGCTTTGACATACGGGTATGATATCTCTCAATTAATAATAAATAAATTGAAAAAAAATGGTGTTAAATATGAGGAAAAAAGAAATCTCAAAAGTAGTATTTGATAAATATAATATTGAACCTTATAATATTTTAGAAATTAAAACCAACAGTAACTTAAATAATGTTTGGATTATAGATTCAAATAAAAACAAATATGTTCTGAAAGTATATGGTATTATTCAATTAAAAAATATTAAGCTCTTATTAACAACTTTGGACATACAAAATTATATGCATCAATTAGATTTAGCACCCGCTGTTATTGAAAATGTTGAAGGAAGTTTGTTGTCTAATTATGAAGGCTGGTATTTTTCTTTACAAGAGTTTTTACCTTATAAAGAGACGTCTTTAGAAGATGGTTTGCTATTTTCTAGAGCATTATATAAATTGCATCATTCACTATCAAACTACATTGAAAAAGTATCATCTAAGAAATTATATAAAAGTAAGGAAGAAATTGTAAAAGAAAATAGAGAGATTATTGAAAGTATTCAAAGTGATAATAATCAAAATGAAAGTAGCATTAACAAGATTAGTTTGGATCTCGCGAAGTTGAAAATTCAAACTATAAATAATATAAAAAAGGATTACAATCCAACACATTTGGGAGTAATCCATGGTGACGCACGTCCTACGAATGCTATGATTCAAAATCAAACAATTAAATTTATTGATTTTGATTATGCAATTTATGGAGATTTAATGTATGAAATCGGTAATTCTCTCATTTTATTTTCGAATTATGATTTTGAGAAGTTTTTAAAATTGTTAAATGCTTATAATGAATGTAATCATATTGCTTATAGTGAAAATGAAGTTATATTTGGAACTTTAATGTGTATTCTTCAAAGCACTTTTCCACTTGTAAAAAGAAATGATATGAAAAAAGATACATTTTTAAAGGTTGCAAAAGAAAAAATGGAAATGATCAAATTCTGTTTAAAATATTTGCGAGAAGATTTTAATGAGTGTAAGCACTCTTTCAAATCAAATTCAAGAACAATAAAGAAAGGTATAAAAAAAGGGAATTGTGTATTTTGCAATTTGAATATAGTTAATTGGAATGATGTGTTTTCTGTCAAAAAAAGATTTAATGACTATACCTTTTTAAAAAATAGTTTGCAAAAAGAATACACAAGACTTAAATATTGGGATTATTTGCCAGTAGAAAAGGATATTAAAATATTGAGTTTAGATAAAGAATCACAAAATATAATAATTCGAAAGATATTAAAAAGATCAATTGTAAAACCTAAATCTCAAATATATAGAGATGGTATGCAAACTCCTAAGACTGGAAATATAATTTATGTTGCACAGCATGCATTAGGATTGTGTTGTAGAAAATGTTTAAATGAATGGTATGATATTGAAGTTGAAAAGGAATTAGATGAAAATGAAATTGATAGATTTACATATTTTATTTTAATGTACTTGGAGGAAAAGAAAAATGTATTTGCATCAAACTGAATTTTTCAAGGATGTCATTCAAAAAACTGCAAAATTTTATGAAATTGATAAATTAATTGTAGAAAGAGACTATTGGTATGCTTATTGTATAAAAAGATTATATGAAGAAGAAAGAAATATTACAATAAAGGGGAGTTATGTTTTATCTAAGTTATATGTTAATTTTAACAGGCAACCGAACGATTTAGATTTTGCTTTGGAATTAATTGATGAAGCTGATATAAAAAAAGCAAAAATTAGAAAACTTATCGCATCTGTTGATAATAATGTTGTTTTAAAAGATAAAGTCGATTCTGCAAATCCATCAGGAAACTACTCTTATAAATCAATAGATGAAAAAGTTTATTCCTTTCGGATAGAGGCGTTAGCTTATTCACCTTTAGGAAGAAGAAGAAATCCTTTTAAATTAAAAACTTTTATTGGAAATTATATAAAAGAATCGAATTATAAAAATGTGGCTATGACTCAATTTGAAGAACTTGAACAAAACATCTTTGTTTACGATAAATATTTAATGTTTATTGACAAGTTACTTTGTATTTTCTATTTTACATCGAATGAATTTAAAGGTGAAATCTATCGTTTATATTGTGCACTTTATGATATAGCAAATATGATTGAAAATCTGGATTCATTTTTTGATGATAAAATATTAGAAGATGTATTTATCACAAAGTTTATGGATAAATTTAAAGGGAATTTCGCTTTTAATTCTTATTCTGAATTTTTTTGTGAAAATCCTTCTAGTTGGAACTTTTTATATTATAGAAATGAGTATGAAGATTTTTTAAAAAATAATAATTTAATACCATTGAAGTCTTTCGAACAAGTATATGAATTTATGGTGAATTTAAATCAAAAAGTTCGAAATAATAAAGTACTAAATAATTTTTTAGTATTATTATTTTATATAAATAACAACAAATAAAATAGGGAGGAAGTATAGTTATGAATAAAGATAGTAACAAAGAACTTATAAAAAAAATTTGCTTTGATAATTTTGGAGAAAATAATATTATTGTAGTACATTATTGTGGTAGTTTAGCTTATGGAACTAGTGATAATAATAGTGATGCTGATGTCATTGTAATAACTAAAAGCAAGATTAAAATTAATAATGTCCTTAGATCTGATAATAGTTATCAGTACTGCTGTGTTGAAGGAATTGATTTCTTCATTATTGATTATGATAATGCCATTAAAATGCATAAATTGGACGAAAGTACAAACTTATATATGAGAGTGTTTTCAGATTCTGTGTTACTTTTGAATGATAATTTAATTTATAAAAACGAGAATTATTTAGAGGAATTTAACAAATATTCCAATTTTAATGTCAATGATATTCTAATACAATATTATGGTAATATTTTAGAATATTATAGAAAACTTTTCTATGTAAGGTATCCAAATACAATAAAAAAAAGAGAGCATCATCTTTTTAGATTTCTTGATAATTTTAATTATTTTCTGCAAAATGGAAATTATAATCCTATTGCTTTTTCAGAGAACTTTAGTAATTTGTTAGTATTTAAACAAGCTGCTAAAGAAGGAAAAGTTGAGTATAGAGCTTTATTTGAAAATGCTTTAAAACAATTAGAAAAAAAAGTTTTTGATTACTACATAGAATTTACTAAAATGGACACATCATTGAAGAATATAAGAAAAAACCTAATTAAAAAAGAAAACGGCGTTACTTATTTTAAAATGTCTAAAATAGGAGATAGTAAACAGAAAGAAGACTTATCTGTTCCGTCAAATTGCTTAGGATTTGGAAGAATACATCATTTTAAAAAACAAGTTGATTTAAATTGGATTGAAGATAATTTGCCTGCATATCCCGCATTTTATGCTTTGAATCTTCCATATCAAGATAGGATTAATGCACAAGTATTTCAAATATCAAAATGTAATCTAAACTGTTGGTATTGCTTTGTGCCTGAAGAGTTAAGGTCTGGTAGTAATAAAAACTCTGCTTGGTTTACTGCAGATGAGTTGATTAATCTATATAATGATGAAAAAGAAAAATCCTTAGTAATAGACTTGTCTGGTGGTAATCCTGAACTTGTTCCAGAATGGACGATTGAAATGATGCATAGTTTATTAGAAAAAGGAATATCAAAGTCGGTATATTTATGGAGTGATGATTCTTTGACAACTAATGCATTCTATAAATATCTTTCAGATGAAAATATTCAATTTTTGATTAATTATAAAAATTATGGTAAAGTTTGCTGTTTTAAAGGCTTTGATTATGATTCATTTTCTTTTAATACTTCTTTACCGAAATACGCCTTCTATATGCAAAAAGAACTATTTAGAAAATATTACTCACTTGGAATTGATTTATATGGTTATATAACTTTGACAACTGATAATGTTGATAATATTGATATAAAAATTAAAAATTTTATTGATTATTTACAATCAATTCATAAGAATTTGCCGTTACGAGTAGTACCTCTAAAGATTCTTGTTTTTAAAGCAATGGAGCATCGATTAACAATTGAGAAAAAACGAGCATTGATTAATCAAGAAATCGTTTTAAAAGCTTGGAAAAATGAATTAAATAAGAGATTTAATGAGGAAGAATTGAAAGAAAAAATTTGTTGTGTAAAAATATATTAAAAGGAGGTTTATTATGAACTATAATGATAGTTTAGATAATATAATAAATCAATGTTTAAAGGAAAAAACATCCTTTGACTATATACTAGAAAACGCTCAAGGAGCTTCTCCATTGGATATTAAGAAAAGATTAAAAATTCTTTTAGAAAATGGAACAATATCAAAAGAAAAATTTGATCAACTTTATCTATTCAAGAAAAGCGAAGGATATCGTGAAAGAAGTAAAACAATTGTTTCACATATGCTTGATAGTGATTGGAAATTTAATCAAAAAGGAATAGACAATATTTTGTCCATTTTAAAAAGCAAAATAAATAATCTTAATGAGAAAAAAATAGCTTTCATAGGTTGCCCATCATTATTTTACGAATTTAACAAAGAAAATTTAGGAAATAAAAGAGTTCTATTTGACAGAAATGCTGAGAAGTATAATAGTTTACTGCTTGATGACAAAAAAGAAGAATTATTATCTGTAGAAATTCCAAGTAATATTTCTATGTATGAAGATCCAAATAATTCTTTTGATATAGTTCTGATGGACCCTCCATGGTACTATGATGCCTTTCTTAACTTTATGCGTTTTGGATATAATATGCTTAAAGTTAAAGGGGTAATGTTTTATATTTTTCCACAGAATTTAACACGTCCAAGTATAAAAGATGAATTATCTAAATTGAAAATAGAAATAGATAAGATGGGGTTGAAAATATTGCAAGTATTTCCTGCTTATGTAACTTATACGACACCATTTTTTGAAGAATGTGTTTTAGAGAAAAATGGAATAAATTTAGAAAGTATTGATTGGCGTTATGCAGATTTATATTATATAGAAAAAGAAATGGAACTAACTAGGTATTCATTTACTGCTACAAAACTATTAAATGAATGGGAGGAAATAGTGGTAGCAAATACACGCTATAAAATTAGAAATATTGAAAAAAATGATGATGTGTTTCTTAGTTCGCCTTTTAAAGATAATTTTTTGCCATCTTTTTCAAAAAGAGATTTTCTTAAAGAACTTGAAAGCATAAACGTATGGACATCCTCTAATCATGTCTATAGCTGCGGTGATATTGAATTATTTAAAAGAATATTATCTTGTTTAGCTTCAAATTCGTATTCAAACGACAATATTTTAAGTATAATTCAAAAAGAATATCCTAAATATTGTATTGATAAAATTAAATGTTGTTTAGAAGAAACTTTGCAAATTCATTATCAAGAAATTGAGGAATATAGAATATGGATTAGTAAATATAATAAGCACATTAATTTTATTATTTCTGATTTTGATGGAACAATTAAAGAAAAAGAAAGTGAAATCAAAAATCTTGATTTATTAAAAGAATTTAGTTCAATAAGAAACACAGGTCTAATACTTTGTACAGGACGAAATTTTGATTATGTTAGAGATTATTTTAACTTGCATAAAATTAGAGTGGATTACTATATCTGCTCTAATGGATCAATTATATATGATGGGGAAAATAATTGTATATATAGAAGTATAATAAATGAAGAAACTAAGAAAAATATAGAAAGACTTTTTCAAGAAGAAAAAAAAGAAGGAAAAATCACAGCTCATTCAGATTCAAAAATTACTCGTGATTTAAATGAAGATGTATCATTAATATGTGTTAAAATTAATAATCCAGAACTAGTTAATTACTATATACAGGAATTGTATCCAAATAAATGTTTCTATGATAATGGTTATTTATTAATTACTGAAAATCATTGTAGTAAAGAAAATGCAATAAGTAATTTAGAAAAATTAAATATATTAAACTTCTCATATATTGGAGATTCGGAAGCAGATAAATGCTCTATTAAAAAATATAATGGATATTTAATTGGGAAAAATAAAGGTTTCAATTGTGTTAAAGATTTTGCAACCTTCTGTAATAAAGCTATTATTGAAAATGAATTATTAAGTTCATTAATTAAAAATAAATTATATGATTTATATGAAAAATTAAGCAAAACAAAAAAATTTCATTTAGCTATTTTTACAGAACCTTTTATAACGTATATAAAATCTGGAAAAAAAACTATTGAGTCACGATTTAGTATTAACAGAATTGTTCCTTATGAAACGGTACAGGACGATGATGTAATTTTTATAAAAAAAAGTTCTGGCTTTGTTGAAGGATACTTTGTTGCTGGTGAGGTTAAGAATTTAGTATTGGATGAAAGAATCATCATAGAATTGAAAACTCAATTTTCAAGTAGTTTATGTGTAGATAAAGAGTTTTGGGAAGCAAAATCCAAATCAAAATATTGTACTTTGATTGAAATTAAACAATATAAAGAACTTAATAAATTTAGTATAACAAAAAGAGGAATGCAAAGTTGGATATCATTTAAAAAGGAGAAAAATTAAGAATGAAAAAAGAGTTTATAACTTCAGAATCTGTTACTGAAGGACACCCTGACAAGTTATGTGATAAAGTAGCTGATTGTATTCTAGACGAATATTTAAAGAGAGAGAAAAGTGTGCATGTTGCTTGTGAAGTTGTGGCAACTAACGATCTTGTTCTGATTATGGGAGAAACAAATGCTAAATCAGATATTAATCTTGAAAAAATAGCTAGGGAAACAATTTGTGAGATAGGCTACAATAGTGACGAATCAGGATTTAATGGAAGTACTGTAAAAGTATTGGTTAAAATGAATAAGCAATCATCTGATATAAATATGGGTGTGGGTGAAGATAATGGTGCTGGCGATCAAGGAATGATGTTTGGTTATGCCACTAATGAAACAGAAGAATATATGCCTGCGTCTATATATTATGCACATCTTTTAACAAAAAGATTAACAGAAATACGAAAAGAAGGATTATGTTGTTTTTTTAAACCAGATGGAAAATCTCAAGTTACAATTGAATATTTTGATGGCAAAGTGAATAGAATTGATAATATAACTATTTCTATCCAGCATAGTCCTACTATTTCTATAAAGGAACTAAGAGAATTTGTTTTAAAGGAAGTTATTAAAAAAGTTATTCCAAATCAATTGATTGATAAAAAAACATCTATTTTTATTAATCCAACAGGTAGATTTTGCATTGGTGGTCCATCAGGCGATACTGGATTGACTGGGCGAAAAATTATAGTAGATACATATGGAGGCGTTGCTCATCATGGAGGTGGAGCATTTAGTGGGAAAGACCCATCTAAAGTAGATCGTAGTGCTGCATATATGATGAGGTATATCGCTAAAAATATTGTTGCAAGTGGGATTATAGATAAAATCGAAGTGGGAATAAGTTATGCGATAGGTATGAGTCAACCAACTTCTATTATGATTAATACCTTTGGTAAGAATTTCAAGATTGATATAGTAGAGGATAGAATAATAGAAATGATTCAAGACTTGTTCCCTTTAACTCCTAGAGGTATAATTAATTATTTGAATTTAAGAGAACCAATTTATTCGGCAACAACTAATTATGGTCATTTTGGAAAGAAATATTTGACATGGGAAAAACTTGATAAAGTTAAGGATATTAAAAAGTATTTAGGGTTGGAATAATCTTTTATTTTTTAATTAAACTTAATATTAACTAACGAAGTCATTAGATATAAGGCTAATCCCCTTATATTTAATGACTTTTTTCATTTTCTATACTTGCGTTTATATAAGAAAATGTCCAGTAGAGTGAAAAAGATTAATTTTCTTTAAGTTTTATATCTCACAAAACTCATCAGTTTTCCCGTATAAGTAAAGAACTAAAAATCTTTAATACATAACCCCATATCTTATTCAAACTAAAATCCAGGTTTAGGCCAACCGCGTGAAAGGGGGCTAGACTAATAGCCCCCTGCATGCGGACTAAACCACATTTAGTGACAAGATATTTCTAAACGAAAGGAGACAACTTATGAACAAACTAGAAATCAAAATAGACTACTTTAGCGTAACATTTCCTTTAGATCTATCTGCCAATGAATCTAACCAATTTAAAGTTCACGAAACTGTAGAAGAACTATCAACCTATTTAAATGTTCAAAACTTTGAAATCGTCAAAACCAAATATGCTCAAAATAACTTTAACTACCAGTACCAATTAGGAGAACATATTACCCTAAGATTAGATGGACCAATGAATGACTGCTACCAAAAGACATGCCAATTAGAAATGAAAGGCGAAGGCTGTAGAGACTTTGAAAAAAGAAATCCAGAGAAAACATGGATCAATTTAATTCTTTATATGATAGAACATAATGCTAAATTTAAACGAATCGACATTGCTGTTGATGATTATGAAGGAGAAGATATTACTCTATCTTATCTTTTAAATAAAATATTGAATAAGCATTATACCTCAATCTTTAAAAGCCCAGCTAATCCCTTAGGAACCTTAGATACAGGATTAACCATACAGTTTGGATCCAATCAATCTTCAACAGAGCTTGTCATCTATGACAAAAAGCAAGAACGAAAAAAGAGAAAAAAATTTTGTGATAAGGACTATTGGGTACGTTATGAAATGAGATTCAGAAATGAAACGGCAGAAAAAATCATCTGCCAACTCATCAAAACAAAAGACCTCCAAACCTTTTCCTTTCAACATCTCTATCGAATCCTTGACATTAAGGAATCTAATCACTACGATTTAACTCAACAACATAAAATTCCAACAGATTCCAAATGGCTAGATTTCCTTCATCATGTTCAAAAAGGAGAACTCGCTAAACAACCCAAGCTTGAAGATAAAACCTTCACAGATTACCTAAAGGCTGCAAGCCCCTATATCTCCATTTGGCTTTTAGTCAGATATCTTCAGGTATTAAAAGATCCTTACCTATTTGAAATTGAAATCTATAAATATATGAAGAATGAGTTAATCTTCTCTAAGAAAAGATTTCAACGCTTAAATATATTCTTAAGTCAATACAACTTAAAACCCATAGATGATATAGAACTTGCTACTATCAAATTAGAATTTTCTAAAATCCTAGAAGAAAAGGAACTCCCCTTCTAATGTTTCAAAAAGACAATCATATTCTATATATAACCCTCCATAAAAAATATGAAAACCTCATATTCCCTGAGCTTCCAACACTCCTCTATATCTATCTAAAAGAAAATCCTACAAAAACTAACCTATATCTAAATACTACCCTATCCTTACAAAACCTCACAGAAACTAACATCTTACAATCTATCATCAAACAAATTGAAGGAGAAAACACATGAACCTACAAGAACTCAATCCAAATCAAAGAAAAGCTGTAACCACAAAAGAAAAAACAGTACTCGTTATGGCAGGAGCTGGCTCAGGTAAAACCAAAGTCCTAACCGAAAGAATAGAATATTTAATTCACCAAGGTGTAGAAGAATCTCATATCTTTGCATTTACCTTTACCAATAAGGCAGCCCTCCAAATGAAACAAAGATTATCGAAAGCCCTCCAAAGAGAACACAACTGCTCCATTCGAACCTTCCATAGCTTTTGTTATAGCTATATCTCAAGCCCATACTTTTACCCTAAATTTGGCTATACCAAACCACCTACAATCCTCTTAGAAGAAACCAAAAATAAAATCATAGAAGATATCCTATCCACCTACAACGACACCTATTCTAATATCCCCTTCGTCAAGGCAATCTCTAAAATCAAAAATCAAGTGAAGCTAAAAGACATTCTACCTAAAGATCAAGTTCTTTTAAATCAAGTCTATCAGGAATACCAAAGAAGATTAAAAGTCTCCAGTATGATAGACTTTGATGACATGCTGATTCTTTTTATAGAGCTTCTCAAAGAGGGTTCTATCTATGAAACCATAACTCCAAAATATATTCTAGTGGATGAATGCCAGGACACCAATGCTCTACAGTATGAAATCATCCAAAGACTATCAAAACCCTATGGCAATATCTTTATGGTAGGAGATGAAGACCAACTCATCTATTCCTTTAGGAACTCCTCTATAGAAATACTAAAAGACTTTGAGCTGAAAGCCGATGTCATCATCATCTTAAACCAAAACTATCGTTCCACCAAATCCATCCTAGATACTGCCAATCATTTGATTGCCTATAATCCGAACCGATTAAAAAAGGAGCTTACTACCTCTAAGGAATCCACCACTCAGATTAGCTTTAAAGAATATGCCACTCAAACAGAGGAAGCAGAAGCCATTATCCAAACAATAAAGGAATTAAACCTCAATCACAATGAAGTGGCAATCCTCTATCGAAATAACAATCAAGCCTATTCAATCGAATATGAACTAAGCTCTCAAAAAATCCCCTATACCAAAACAGGAGGCAAATCCTTACTCGAATATAAAGAAATAGAAACTATTCTCTATACCTACAGATTATTATTTAATCCCAGAAATGAAATTGCCTTCTTAAAAATCTATAATCATCCAAATCCCTGTGAATATTATCTTTATCAAAAATTTATCACAGACTACCATAATCAAAAAGAAGATCTCATCACCTACGCCAAAACTAGTCCTCTCTCTTTCTTCCAAAGATTAGGACAAAGCCTAGAAGAACTACAAGTTCTATTTCCAAGGCTCCCCACTAAAACCTTTTATTTTAAGCTTCTAGAACTGTTGGGTTATAAAAAATACCTTAAGGAATCCAATCAGCAAAAGCCACAATACAAAAGAATCATGGCTTTCTTAGAATTAATCAAAGATATTCCTCAAGCCCACTTACAAGAAGAATTGGATAACTTTCTCCTAGAGAATAATCCGACTCATACCAACGGAATATCCCTACTTACCATTCATAAATCAAAAGGACTAGAATTTCAAACGGTCTTTATCATTGGCTGTAATGAAGGAATCATTCCAACCTATTCTTTAAAGGGTGAAGAGCTAGAAGAAGAACGTAGGTGTTTCTATGTCGCTATCACAAGAGCCAAAGAAAATCTATTCCTATCTTGTTCACAAGCTCACTTCATCAATGGAAACTATAAAAGGCTCAAACCATCTAGCTTTCTACTAGAGGCAAACCTAAACCCTACAACCAATTTCTTCGGAAATTATTTCTACAACAAATAAAAAAGAAGGAATAAATCCTTCTAACCTACTTTATCTCTAATAAAGACGCTTCATCAGGCGTGGTCATAAAAGAAAAATTTAATTTTTTCCTTCATCTAAAATAATTTTAGGATCTATGAATCCTAAAGCCTCGTGATACCTTGTATGTGTAACAGTTAAAATCGTTTGCATTTTACTATGAGAAGGTAAAACAATACCTGAACGATATTTTCTCACTGTAGCTTCATCAACGCCAATCAATTTTGCAAAAGCTGTATTACTTAAATTATTTTCAACAATATATTTAGTAATAAATTCAGAAAAGTTTTGAACCTGTATTGGATTTTCATCATTTCTCGTTCTGCTCATTTTACATCACCAAAACTATTATACCAAGTTTACTCCTCTTCTTCAATTAAAATCGAGATTAAAAGTCGAATAATTTCTAAAAAACCATTGACATTCGACTTAATAAGTCGTATAATATAGTTGAAATCGGCATTATAAGTCGAAAAGGAGAAAAAATGAAAAAGATTGAAGAAATGACAGAACAAGAATTTAAGAAAGAATTTATAAAATGGTTCGATGAAGAGAAATGGAATCAAATTGAAATTTTAGGCAGACTAGAACATGTAGTAGAGTATATATGTGATACTTGGATGAAAGTTGAACCAATCCCTATCTTATTTGGAGAGAATATGGGAGAAACAGCTTCATTTCTTGATTTTAAAAATCTAGTGATATGGCTAAATCCAAGTATTCAAAATGAATATGTTAGATTGTTAGATGCTACACTTCATGAGTTGGAACATTATTATCAAATTATATACGCTTTAAATTTTACATCACCAAAAGCGAAAAGATGGAAGAACGAACTAACCAATTATATAGGATTAGAAAATCCAGTGGAATATGCTCTTCAAGAAATTGAAATAGATGCTTGTGCTTTTTCTCAAGTGGTTTTAGCAACAGAGTTTGGAATAATGCATAAATATCCAAATCCTGATATTCAAAACCTAATTGAAGAATATATCAAATCCAAAAAAATTATAGAAGAAAATTAAGAGGTGAACAGACTATAAGCCTCTTATTGAATTGATGAGAATAGGAGGAAAATGTTTGATGAACGTAAAATCATCTCTTTACCTAATAATGTTAAAATTTCAAAATTAAATATTGCCTATGAACTTATGTGGCTTAATATTTTGCATAAGGAAGGCTATATTACCGATGAGCAATACAAAAAGGTAAAGCTTTTAATCAAAAAGAAATACTGAAGAAAGAAGGAATTATTATGCAACAAAGTAATGTTAAAGTAATAAAGGCGAACAAGCCTATTGGACAAGTGCTGAGTGAAAATCAAAAAATAAGAGTAGCAGCATATTGTAGAGTATCTACAGATGGCGAGGAACAACTCAATAGTTTCGCGTCTCAGGTGGCCTATTATAAGGATAAAATTAATGAGAATAAAGATTGGGAATATGTTGGTATTTATTCTGATGAAGCAGTAACAGGAACAAAGGCTACTACCCGTGATGGTTTTCAAAAAATGATAGTTGATTGTATGGATAGGAAAATTGATATGGTTATAACAAAATCAATCTCTCGTTTTGCTAGAAATACTGTAGATACATTAAACTATGTTCGTAAACTGAAAAATTACAATGTTGCAGTTTTCTTTGAAGAAGAAAATATTAATACATTAACTATGGATGGAGAACTCTTGTTAACCATTCTTTCCTCTGTTGCTCAACAAGAAGTTCAAAACACTTCAGAACACGTTAAAAAGGGGTTAAAGATGAAACTTCAAAGAGGAGAAATTATTGGTAATCCAAATTGTTTGGGATATAACTTTGACCCTGTAACTAAGAAAATCTCAATTAATGAAGAAGAAGCTGACATCGTAAGATTTATATTCAATAAATATGTTGAAGGCTATGGTACAGAGCGTATTTGCAAAGATTTAAGGAGTATGGGTTGTAAAACTAAACGAGGCAATGTTAGATGGGAATCACGAAGTGTTGCGGGTATTATTACCAATGAAAAATACAAAGGTGATTTATTGTTCGGAAAAACTGTTACTATTGATCCTATTGAAAAGAGAAGAGTAAAAAACTTAGGACAAGGCGATCAATATTATTTTGAAAAGCATCATGAACCAATCATATCAGATGAACTTTGGGAAAAAGCAAATAGAATTTTCAAAGTCAAATCTGAGGAAGCAAAAAGAATGCCTCAATGCAAAGGCGATATCTTTGTAGGTAAATATGCTATGTCTGGGAAAATAAAGTGTGGTCATTGCAATACAAATTTGACTAGGCGAAGTCATATGAAAACAACTACCGAATTTAAAAATGTTTGGAAGTGCATCAAATCCATTAGAGAGGGTCAAAAGTTTTGCAAGTATTCTAAATCAATTGATGAAGAGGTTCTAAAAAAAGGATTTGTCCAAGCTCTTAATATGTTACTTGTTTGTGAAGATAATGTTCTTAAAAGCTTTATTAAAACATTAGAATCAGTAGAGATACAAGATGAGGAAAGAAATAACACTAATCGAATTGTAAGTGAAATTAAAACACTAGAATTGCGTAAAACGAGAGCTTTAGATGCTATGATAGATGGAACAATCAGTAAGGATCTCTATAATACCAAAATTCAAGAAATAAACAATTCGTTATTTCAGTTGAATGAAGAATTGAGTGAACTTGAAGCATTAAATAAAAAGAAGAAAACAATTAAAGATAAACTGAAAGAATTTTCTTCAATGATAGAATCTGGCTCTAAGTTTGATGAATTTGATGACGATGTATTTGACGCAGTTATTCATAAGGTTATTGTTGGTGGAGATGAAGAAGGACAATTTAATTCTTATCTCATCACCTATGTATTTAACCTAGTAGGAACAGGACATACTTCAATTGATAATTATGTGGTAGTAGGAAAATTCGACTGTGACTATAAGCACTATTCCTTTGAATATGATCCAGTCTCTGAAACAAAAGTAAAGAAACTGTTATATACTCTGCCATGTAGGATAGCATTGAAATTAGAATAGTTCTTTATAAAACTTCCTTACACAGTTTTGTGTAGGGATTTTTTGTGCTATAATTAATTAGTCAATATGTTATATGAGGAAGAGAATAATGGAATCAGCAACAGGAATAAAATACGAGGAATTAAAAAAAGTAAACTATTTAAAACAGTTAAATCATATTATAAAAAAGTATTTTGATGGCTATAGAATATTTAATGGAAATTATCAAACTCTTAATATGGAAGAATGCTATTTGTTTTTTCGTGGTCAATCGAACTTCAGTTGGAAATTAGAACCAGTAATAAATAGAGGGGAACATAATGAAGCACAAATATTAGAGAGTGTATTAGTTGATCATCCAGAAGTCGAAAAAGAAAAAGCAATAGCCTATGCACAGCACTATGGAAAACCTACACGAGCTATTGATTTTACATCCGATTTGAAAGTGGCTTTATATTTTGCTTGTAATCAAAATCCTAATGAAGATGGGGCGGTATATATTGCAGGTTATATTCCTCATCAAAATGATTGGATTAGTTCTTTAACAATCAATCTAATATCGCAGATGAAAACGGATGTTATTAGTGATATAAACTTAGCAAAAGTTCTTATGGAAAATGAAAAATATAAAAGTTTATATTATATGAGAAGTAGAGAAGATAATCTGAGTTTTGTGTGTGCAGAGTATTCTTCATTTTTAAATGATGGATTTATGGTAGTTTATGATTATGCTAAGGAAGAAGTAAACAATAGGATGAAATTGCAAAAAGGATCATTGTTCTATTGTGGCTCTAAGTATTATGTTGAAAATGAATATTATAATGACATTAGCTGTGTAACTTTTGAATTTCCAAAATATGAAATTCATCTGCATGAGATTAAAAATCCGACATGGCTTAAATCTTTATGTGTTAAGGTCAAAATTCCAAAAAGCATGAAAAAAGACATTTTGCTAATGACTGGTTATACAGATGAGATTTTAGGGTTATAATGATTTGATTTAATAATTTAGCTACATATTTTCACTTTAGTTGTTTAAGGAAATATATCAATTTCAAATCAGTCAAACTTTAAAAAATCTAGTCTTTTTTTCGTCTCAATCAACATAAAATATATTCTTTTTTTGTCCTCTCCACATATTGAGGTAATCACATTACTAGATCTTAAGAAATGAAAATTTAAGGAGTAATATAATATGGCGTTGTGGAATCCGTGGAGAGGATGTAAAAAATGTAGTGATGGATGCTTGCATTGCTATATTCATAAAGGTGATTTAAAAAGAAATATTAATACAAATGAAATTATAAAGACAAAAGAATTTGAAAAGCCAATAGAAAAATTGAAAGACGGCAACTATAAAATTAAATCGGGAATTGTTTATTTATGCTTTTCTTCAGATTTTCTTATTGAAGAAGCAGATAAATGGAGAAATGAATGTTGGAAAATGATTAAAGAACGACAGGATTGTACTTTTTTGTTTCTGACCAAAAGAATAGATAGATTTATGCAATGTGTTCCAAATGATTGGAATAATGGATATGATAATGTTGTTGTATGCTGCACAATTGAAAATCAAAAGAATGCGGATTATAGATTGTCAATATTTAAAGACTTGCCAATTAAGCACAAATGTATAACGGCTCAACCATTATTAGAAAGAATAAATATAGAAAAATATCTTGATAGTATTGAATTAGTTGTAGTAGGAGGAGAATCAGATATAAATGCTAGGGTAATTGATTTTAACTGGGTATTAGATATTAGAGAACAATGTATAAGAAAAAATGTTAATTTTGAATTTAGACAATGTGGAACTTATACGGTAAAAGATGGGAAACAATATAAAATCCAAACTAAAGACTTGTGTAAACAAGCAAAATTAGCAAATATAGATTATAAAAGATAAATTTTTGTATAACTTTTATTTTATAGGAGGGAATCCTTATGGTAAACTTTGCTTATAATATGAGCCACAAAGCTATCATTTGAATTCCCTTTTTTATATTTGCTAATATAAGAGTTTTGCATTTTAAATATTTTTTATAGAATAAATTATGGAACTAAAAAGGAATAGTTGATGTGGAAAACACTTATAAATATACAATTTTTTTCGATATAAAAGAAAAAACTTTTGCATATTTTAATTTTTTTTGGTAAAATTAAGATATGAGGAGGCTTTTACTATGATTTTAAGACCAGATTATATTAATGAAATAAAAAAATTTATAGATGTGCCTTTAGTTAAAATATTATCAGGAGTTAGAAGATGTGGCAAATCAACCATATTAGAAATGATAAAAGATGAATTGATTTCAAATAGAAATGTTCAGCTGGGGAACATCATATCAAGAAAATACAATGAAGTATTATATGATGATATGACTTCAAAAGAAATGTATAATGATTTAGTAAAAGAAATCATGAACGAAGATAAATATTATTTATTTTTGGATGAACTACAAGAAATTAAGGGATGGGAAAAAGTAGTTAATGATATTTTAGAAAAGTATAATGTTGATATTTATGTGACTGGCTCAAACTCAAAATTAATGTCTAGTGAAATTTCAACATATTTATCTGGCAGATATGTTTCTATTCCTGTATATACTTTATCGTTTAAAGAGTATTTGGTATTTAAAAATAAAGAAAATATAAATATTAAAGAAATGTTTGATGAGTATCTTCAGTATGGTGGATTTCCTTTGATAGGTATAAGTAATTTTGATACAACCTCCGCTTATCAAGTTGTAGAGGGGATCTATTCTGCAGTCATTACAAGAGATATTTCTAAGCGTCATAAAATTAGAAATAAAGACTTATTTGATAGAGTAGTGAAATATATAATTGAGAATGTAGGTAAAACATTTTCTGCAAATTCAATTGTAAAATTTTTGAAAAATGAACGAAGAACTTTATCGGTTGAAACGATATATAATTATTTAAAGTGGCTTGTAGAGGCATTTATTATCTATCCTTGTAATAGATATGATATTCAAGGAAAATCTGTTTTAAAGACACAAGAAAAATTTTATTTATCTGATATAACATTTAAATATAGTAAATTTGGTTTTAATTCATCAATGATTGCTTCAATGTTAGAAAATATAGTTTATCTTGAAATGAAGAGAAGAAACTATGTAGTTTATATTGGTAAGAATGCAAATAAAGAGATAGACTTTATTGGTGTAAGAAGAGAAGAAAAGGTCTATATTCAAGTATGTAGAGATTTACCAGAAAATTCAGATCGAGAAATCGCCAATTTAATGGAAATAAAAGACCATTATCACAAGTATGTGGTTGCTAAAGATCCTCTTGCTAAAGGCAATGATAATGGTATAGAAATTATAAATATTACAGACTTTTTATTAAAAGAAAATTGGTAGAATAAGCAATTTAAATAAAAAGTATTTTTTAAAATATATGTTTATTGAACTAGAAAGGAAATAGAATATGTTAATCGCAATTATAGGAGAAAATTGTGTGGGAAAATCTACATTAGCCAATAAAATAAACGAAAAACTTAACGCTATAATCTATTGTGGAAATGATTATTTAAGACTAGAAAAAGATCCTTCTTCTGCGTTAGAAAAGTTTAAAACAATTTTAAATGAATCTGTGAATGGCAAAAATATAATTTATATTATAACTGAAAAAGAGCATCTTTCCTTACTCCCTAAGGGGACTTTTACCATCGTATTAACAGCGGAATTGGAAGTTATAAAACAAAGGTTTAAAGAAAGAATGAAAGGAAATTTGCCATTACTTGTTGAAAGAATGTTAGAAGCTAAGCACGGCATGTATGATGATTTAGAATGTGATCTTAAATTAGATTCAAATTATGATGTGAATCAAGTTGTAGATAAGATATTTTCTAAAACAATTTAATAAAAAATATATGGAGGATAATTAATTGAAGGTAATAAACTATTTTGAATCTAATATACAAAGTCACTGGTTAGAAGAGATTAAGAAAAGTAATTGGGGGGGGCAGGATTATTTTTCTATGAACTACTAAGCAATCAAACTTTTTTTGATGCTGTTGGCAAAGCCTCTATCGTACTTCTATTAGTAGAAGAAGATAAACTAATTTCATTTTGTACTTTTGCTGAAAAAGATGATATCCAACCCACAGAACTCACACCATGGATGGGATTTGTTTATACATTCCCGGAATATCGTGGACATCGCTATGTAGGATTATTATTTAAAGAAATAGAGCGGCTTGCTAAAGAAAAGAATATTTCAGAAGTATTTATTTCAACTAACCATATTGGACTTTATGAAAAATATGGTTGTGAATATAAAACTCAAATGTTGGATATGGATAATGAGTTGACAAGAGTTTATGTAAAAAAGATAACTTAATTAATATTTATTTTTAAAAGAATTCTGCAATAAAAGTAAAGAAAATACATTTTTTCCCGAAGGTTCGACAAAACTACATTATTTTTTATTATATAATCCAATTAATAAAGCAATCAACAACAAGGAGGAAAAACAATGAAAAAAATTATTGCTTTCTTTATTTTATCTGTATCTATGCTAGTTCTTGGGTCTAGTGTTGCTCAATCTGTTTCCCCAAAGGAAGATTCATGCACAGCAGTTCATCTTGCAACTAATAACCAATCCATACCAACTTATTTAGATACAGATATTCATAACCCACTTTATGCAGGATGTCCAAAATGTAAAGGGAAGTATTTTATGAATCAGGAACCTGAAAACAATCAAACGTTATATATTTGTGTGAAGTGTAAGTATCAGTTTATTATTAAAATTGATTTACATTAATTTTCTTATCTTTTAAAAACCATTATTCATAAAATGGTTTTTTTTTTCTTATTGGCAAAAAAAAATATATTTGCTATAATAAAAAATAGAAAGTAGGTTTTTTAAATGAAAAAGTTGTTAACATTTTTCTTTTTGGTTATCTTAATTGTTGTTGTAGGATGTTCTTCTAAAGATTTTTTATTAAAGTTTGATAATAATGGTCACGGACAGCCATTAGAGGATATAAAAGAAATAAAAAATTTACCAGATCCATTACCTACAGTAACAGAGGAAGGATATTCTTTTGCGGGTTGGTATATAGATTCAGACTTTAATACGCTTGCTGTTGCTGGTGCACAAATGAAAGGAAATATGGTTTTATATGCAAAATGGATTGAGGTGTTTACTCTTTCCTTTGATATGAATCATCATGGGACTCAAATATCTCCAATTTCTAATGTTTGGCAAATTCCTAATGATTTGCCTAATCCAAAAGAAGAAGGATATTCTTTTGCGGGTTGGTTTTTTGATCAAGAGTTTTTACAAGAGGTTCATGGTTCTGAACCCATATTAAAGGATACAACGATATATGCAAAGTGGGATTGGATTGATCCAAATTCTTATTTAGATGGGTATTCATCCATTCAGGGTTTATCTGTAGAAGTAAAGAATAATATTTCTGTAGATGGATATGCACAAGATGGAATTTCTGATTTTACACAATATTTAAATACGGATGCTTACAGGAAAGTATCAACGCCTCTTGAATTTTTAACGGCTTTAGTGGATGCGAAGTATGATTATGAAAATCATTGGGATGAAGAAACTCAAAGTTTGACTCAAATTCTAAATAAAGAGGGCAAGGTACATGTTATTGAAATTACAAAGGATTTGAATTTGGGATACTTTAGGTTGGGAACACAGGAAAAGGCTACAAATCTAGTTTCCGATTTTGCAAGTAATTTGAAGAAATGGGAATCTAATCTTTGTATATCTGATATGGTAAGGGAAAATGGAATTTCACAGATAAAAATTGAAAATACATCGAATTTATTAATTTATTCGAAAAATGGTGCTAAATTAACTCATTGTGGCTTTAAACTAACAAGTGATACGAATGTGGTTTTTAGAAATTTGGCTTTTGATGAATTATGGCAATGGGAAGATGCTCCTGTAAATAGTACTGCAAAAATAGGGGATTATGACTGGTTTGGCTGGGCCTATTTTAAGATTTCTTTCTGTGGCTTTATTTGGATTGATCATTGTTCTTTTGGAAAATCATATGATGGACAAATTGACTATGCAAATCCTGTTTATAATGCGAATGCGGGAACGGCTTTTCGTGCTCCTTATGGAGCTACTGGTGAAAATGGGCTTCATATCTCATGGTGTAATTTTCATGCAGGTAGCGATGATAAAACAGGATATCTTTATCAAATGATGATGCAAATTGAGAAGGCTTATCAAAATGGGGAGAAAAATTATTTATACTATAATTCCTTAAGAGATGCGAATATAAGTTTTGAAGATATCTTATATGGATTAGCAATTCCCCAAAAGAAAGGATTTTTGTGTGGGGATGATGCTAAATTTTCTGGGTCCTATGAATCTAAAGATGATTATAATTTCAATTTGAAATTGAGGGTTTCTTTTTCAAATTGCACCTTTTTGAATTTAGAAGATCGCTTACCAAAACTTAGAGGTGGGAACGCTTATCTTTATAATTGTTTGGTAGATAGTTCAATGTATTATGCCTATCGAACAAAATTGATTGCTGCGAATGCTAAAGGCGTTGTGACTAAAATCAATAGTGGGTGGAAATGTGCTTTAGTGAGTCAGGGAATCGTATGTGGGAATGGAGGAAGTGTTCAAGCGGAAAATACAATTTTTAAAGGGATTGATACTTTGATTAAGCATAATGATACGAAGAATGTATCTCCATATGTGGATGGTGGTTTTTCTATTGTAAACTGTAGGTATCAAAGGGGAGCAAATTCTATGATATATAATGGATCCTCTAGTGATTTAAATACAATATTTATTTCAAGTATTCCCGCTAAATTAAATACAAAAAATTTCTCTTGGAAAACTCCTGGTGAAATTCCACCATTTGTAATTTCAAGTGTGGATTTAGATAAATTAGAAAACCATTTGAGTCATGAGGTATATGGCTGTGGAACAACTCTTCATTTCCAGCAAATGTTTTTAATAAGTCAATACTAAATATAAAAATGAACTGTTTTTTAAAAAAGACAGTTCATTTTTATGTATGAAAACTCTATATTAAGAAAAAATAAGAAGGAATTGAGGTAGAATCATGATATATACTCCTATGACAAAACTAGCTTTAAATTTATGCTTTACTCTCCATGAATATCAAAAGGATAAAGGAAATAGTCCCTATGTCTTTCACCCTTTTCATTTGGCAGAACAAATGACAGATGAGGATTCTTGTATTGTTGCGTTACTGCATGACATTATAGAAGATACACCCTGTACATTGGATGATTTAAAAAAACTTGGCTTTTCAACCAAAATAATTCGTGCAATAGATGATATCACATATAAAGAGGGGATGGATTACTTTGATTATATAAATATCATTCATAACAATCCTTTGGCAACAAGAGTGAAACTAGCCGATTTAAAGCATAATATGGATGTGACTAGATTAGAAGAAGTAACCAAAAAAGATGAACAAAGAATTAAAAAATATAATCAAGCGATACAACTTTTATCTTCATAAAAATATTCATAGTCTTTCTTGTTTAATTATGGTACAATAAAGAATAGTAAGAGGTATAAAACATGAAAAATTTATTTTGTATAGTTAGCGACTATGATGCGAAAACAATAAAACCAGTATATGATTCTTTTAAAACAAAAGAATTAACAAAGGCAGAACAGAAAAAACTTTCTGATCTTAGTAAAAAATATCAGGACTATACGGTAAAATCTCGGCCATCCAAGTGGGCGACATCTCTAAGTAGAGTTTTGTTGTCTTTATTCTTTGTCGCGGCTATATTTTTCATTGTCGATTTGATTAAAGATATTAATCATAAGGAATTTATTACAATTCTTAAAGCAGATTTATTTTATTTTATTACTGCAATTCTAGGTTTGATTGGGTATTGTTTATGCCGAGTGGTAACCCTCCATTTAGCCAAACGTTCAAAAAAAATAGAATTTAAGGATCAAGCGAAAAAAACATTTAATGAAATCTTAACTTTCACTCAAAAAAGTTTAGGAGTACCAAATACCTCTTTATCTATAGAAGTTTTATGTGAACAACAGCTCATCAAAAAGGGACAGCTAAAAGAAAAAAATAATATATATACGAATGTAGTTTTAAGTGTTTATAAAACGAAAACGTTATTATGCTTAGCTGACTTACATAGCGTTATATCTGTTCCTCTTGAAGTAATAAAAGGAATCCAAAAAATAGAAGAACCTTATCGGTTTAAAAGCTGGCATAAAGAAGAGGGTATAAAAGATAAAAAATATGAGGAATATAATATTAAGACTAAAGCATTTGTTTATTCAGTTGATTTTTATTATGAACTAGATTTTACTCATCAAGCAGAGGATTATAAAATAATGTTTCCTCCCTATGAATATGAAAAAATAAATGCTTTGTTAAAAGAAGGAGAATAAAATATAAAATGTATTGTATACAGCAAAACTTTGATTTTTCAATGGAAGTAATAGAAGGAAGTACTATCCATACAACCTATTTAGGAAAAGAACTCATCTTAAAAAACATGTATAAGTATCAAGGCCCCATTACTATGCAATATTTGCCATATGGTGGTATCCAATCTGTATTTGGTGGGCATCTAATCCTTAATACAATCTCAGGCTTTATGGCGACTGATTTTGTAAGATATGATGGGGTAGAGTATAGTTCAAATGAATTTATTGAAAAGTTTGAAAATTTAGTCAATGAAGTTTTACCATCTTGAAAAAAATCCATTAATGATGAATTAATGGATTTTTTGTTTGATTGAAAGTATGATTCATTCTGATCTTGCATAATTTTAAATAGGTGATTTTTTTGAAAAAATTATATTTTTTTCCCCTTTTCTTTTTTTTAGCTTGTTTGCCTGTTCAAGCAATTACAAATACAGAATCGAGTCATATTGTCATGGAAACTACCACCAATCGTGTTCTAACAGGTACAAATTTGCATAAACAATTTCTTGTTGCCTCTACCGCAAAAATTTTAACGGCAATAACAGCTATTGAAAATTATAGTTTAAATGAAGAAGTTATTATAACAAAAAAAGATACTTCAGAAGTTGGGTCAAAAGTTTATTTGAAAGAAAATGAACGAATTACAAGAAGAGATTTGATTTATGCTTTAATGCTTCGCTCGGCAAATGATGCTGCCTCAGCACTAAGCTCAAATAATTCACAAGAATTTATTCATTTTATGAATGAAACTGCCAAAAAGATTGGAATGAAAAACAGTGTTTTTGTAAATGCATCTGGATTAGATGAAAAGGAGTATAATTTATCAACGGCCTATGATATGGCATTGCTTTCCTCTTATGCTGCAAAAAATGATGTGTTTGTTCAAATTGCTTCGGCTCATTCTTATATATGCAAAACAAAAGATTCTTCTTATTCGTGGGTGAATAAACATAAACTTGTGACGAGTGATGATTCCTTTGTTTTTGGGAAAACAGGGTATACGAAAAAATCAAAGCGAATTTTAGTATCCAATTATCAAAAAGAAAATAAAAATTTGATTATAGTTACAATTAATGATGGAAATGATTGGAATCATCATCGTTCTCTAGCAAATGAAAATGAAAATTATACTTTCATTACGATTTTTAAAAAAGGAATTTATAATACGAAACAAGATGTCACTTATTATTTGCATGTGAAGGAGGATATCATTTTACCTATCAAGAAAAAAGAAAAAGAAGAAATTGAAATGGTATTTAAACTTTTTAAAACTTATGCAAAGTTAGAAATATATTTAAATAAAAAACTTGTTTTAATTAAAAACATGGATGTTTACGATAAAAAGACCTTAGACATGGATTTAGTTATAGATTTATTTAACTAGGATTTATTTTTAAGTGAAAGTTCTTTGAAATAATAAAATCTTTTATTTAGCTTAAATATAGCAAAAGAAGTTCCTTCTAGAATTGAAAAAAATTTATGGTTTAAAAATATAAAAATAATGGTATAATATAAATAAATTTTAGGAGGAAAACGAAGAATGGCAAGAAAAGGAAGAACAGGATATTTAGGGATGTTTGCGTTTGTAGCAATGCTATTAAATGCAATCGCTTGGATTATCAAAATTATTTTAGATGCAACGAATAGTTCCGTTGTAGTTATGGGGCAACCTTTACAAAATGTTTTTACGGCTGTTGCAAGCATTTTATTATTAATTGTAGCATTATTTGCAGCTTACGATTATGCACAACGCCAAACAAAAGGCTGGAGAATTGTATTTTGGGTTCTAGCAATTATTTCTTTATTATCTATATTCTTTGGGTTAGGTTTACCTAATTTTATTGGATAAAAGAAAAAGCCTATTAACTTTAGTGTTAATAGGCTTATGAGGACTACCTTAGTAGTCCTTTTTTTATTTTGTTAAAAGACGAATTTCTTGATTACAAGCATCTAATACATATTCAATTTCAGGTTTTAAAGTTCCTTCAATAATTTTAGTAGCAATATAGGTTTCAATATGTTTTTGAATATATCGTTTAACAGGTCGAGCTCCAAATTCAATATTAAAACTTTCCTCTAAAATATAGGATTTTAAAGCATCTGTAAAAGTAATGCTTATGCCTTGAGAGAGAAGCCTTATGTCTAAGTCTTTTAGCATTTTCGTTACAATTTTTATTTGTACTGCTTTGTTTAGTGGGTGAAATGTAATAATTTCATCAATTCGATTTAAAAATTCAGGTCTAAAATATTCTTTTAATAAGGCTTGAATTTTTTCTTCTCGAACATTATCTTGTAAAAGGAATTCACTACCTAAATTAGATGTCATAATTATAATGGTGTTTTTAAAGTCAACAGTTCTCCCTTGTGAATCAGATAAACGACCATCATCTAAAATTTGAAGAAGGAGATTGAAAACATCATGATGTGCTTTTTCGACTTCATCAAATAGGATAATGGAATAAGGATTTCTACGAACCTTTTCTGTTAATTGTCCACCTTCATCATAGCCAATATATCCTGGAGGAGCTCCAATTAGTTTGGCGATACTATGAGCTTCCATATATTCGGACATATCAATTCTAATAATATGGGATTCACTATCAAATAATGCTTCAGCTAGTGCTTTAGCAAGTTCGGTTTTACCAACACCAGTTGGACCTAAAAATAGAAAGGATCCGATTGGCCTATTTTCATCCTTTATTCCTGCACGTTGTCTGATAATCGCATCACTAATTAAATCAACAGCTTCATCCTGACCAATTACCCTATTTTTTAAAGTTTCATTCAAATGAAGAATTTTATCTTTTTCACCTTGCATTAATTTGGATATAGGAATATTGGTCCATTTGGCGACGACCTCGGCTATTGATTCCTCATCTACAGATTCGGAAAGCAAGTGATTTTCTTTATTTCTATTTTGGTATTCTGTGATTTCTTTTTCTAAGGCTGGGATGATGGAATATTGTAATTCAGATGCTGTTTTATAATTTCCTTCATTAAAAGCTTTTTCTAGTTCAAATCGTTTTTGATCTAAATTTTTTTTCAAATCTTTAAAATGCTGTAAATCCTTTTTTTCTTTTTGCCACTGTTCAGTTAATTCTTTTTCCTTTTGACTTAAATCCTGTAATTCCTGTTTGATTGCGTTAAGACGTTTGAAAGAAGAATCATCCGTTTCTTTTTTTAAGGCCATTTCCTCAATTCTTAATTGAGCAATTTTACGATCTGTATCATCGAGTATTGTAGGCTTAGAGTCTAATTCCATACGAATAGAAGCACAGGCCTCATCAATCAAATCAATTGCCTTATCGGGTAAAAAACGATCAGTAATATACCGATTAGAAAGTGTAGCGGCAGCGACAATCGCATGATCTGAGATAGCAACTCCATGATGAAGCTCGAAACGTTCTTTAATACCTCTTAATATGGAGATTGTATCCAAAACAGTTGGTTCACTTACAAGAACTTTTTGAAATCTTCGCTCTAAAGCAGAATCTTTTTCAATATATTCTCTATATTCCTTAAGTGTTGTTGCACCAATACAATGGAGTTCCCCTCTAGCAAGCATAGGCTTGAGCATATTAGAAGCATCAAGAGCCCCATCGGATTTGCCTGCTCCAACGATTAGATGTATTTCATCAATAAACATAATGATATTGCCTTCGGATTCTTTTATTTTATTGAGAACGGCTTTTAATCGCTCTTCAAATTCTCCACGATATTTTGCTCCTGCAACTAATGCACCCATATCCAATTCGAATATTTCCTTGTTTTTTAAAGAAGAAGGAACATCATTTGCTACAATTCTTCTGGCTAAGCCTTCTATGATTGCCGTTTTTCCTACTCCTGGTTCTCCAATTAATACAGGATTGTTTTTCGTTTTTCGGGATAATATTTTAATGATACGTCTAATCTCATCATCTCGACCAATAACAGGATCAATTTTCCCGTTTCGTGCTAATTCAACAACATTTCTTCCGTATTTTTCCAAAACATTTTCTTCTTTGTAATTTTGTTGTTCCATATGTATATCCCCTTTCTTTTTGTGGTTTAAACTTCAACCACAATATTATTATACATCAAAAATTAGCACTGTCAATACAAGAGTGCTAAAAAAGCAAAAAAACATTTTACTGTTTGACTTTTTTTTAATGTTTTGCTATAATGAATAAGCATTTTAGTATTTGTGTGAACGGCCCTGTAGCCAAGTGGTAAGGCACGGCACTGCAACTGCCTGACCATCAGTTCGAATCTGTTCGGGGCCTCCAGTTTTTGTTTACCCATAAATCATTAAAATGTAAAATAAAAAAAGACGGATTACAAAATTGTACATCGGTCTTTTTTTAATTATCCGAGCATCACATCTAAAATCATCATTATAACAAAGCCGATACAAATTCCGATATTACATAGTTTACCACTAGAAGATGGGATTAATTCATCCACAACAACAAAAATCATAGCACCAGCGGCAAAACTAAGTAAATAAGGCATTGTCGGATTAATATAATACATAAGAAGATAGGCGATGACACTTGCAATAGGTTCTACGATTCCTGATAATACACCATAAATGAAGGCTTTAAATTTTGGCTTTTCAGGAATTAAATTTAAAGAAATGATGCTTCCTTCAGGAATGTTTTGAATGCCGATTCCAATACTTAAGGCTAATGCGGTTGTTGCAATAAAGGCATCTCCTGTCATAGCAGCAGCAAATGCTACTCCTACAGACAACCCTTCAGGGATATTATGGATGACAACTGCTAAATTAAGCATATTCACATTTTTTTGCCTTTTGGCGACATAAATATCAAAAACCATCAAGGAAAGCATTCCAAGTATAAAACCAATTGCAGCAGGGATATAACAGGTAAGGGGGTTATCTCCAGACAGTTCAATTGCTGGAATAATTAAACTCCATATAGAAGCTGCAAGCATAACTCCTGCCGCAAATCCCTGTAATAAATTTTTTATATTTAAATTAATATTTTTTTTTACTAAAAAAACAAGTAAGGATCCTAGTGATGTTCCGATTAATGGAATCAAAAAGCCTATAATAAGAATTGCCATTTTTACCACCTATTACTATTAGTATGTTTTTTTTAATGTATAGTATTAGGTGTTTTTTAATTTTTTTGCAAAAAAATGTCAAAATCATTTTTTTTATGATATAATCAAATTATATTTGGAAAAGAGGTTTAGGAAATGGAGAAAATCACATATAAAAAATCACTTGCTGCAAAATTAATTTTATCTCAAAATGCAATTGAGTATTATCAATCGATTAAGGATTTATGTGCAACACATAAAAAAGTAAATACGAGAATGAGTTTCGGTAAGGAAACAATAACATTTGGCAGAAGTAAAGTTGCTGCAATCAAAATGTCTGTAAAAAATTTATCCTTGCATTTAGCATTAGATCCTCAAAAGTATGTGGGAACAAAATATCACTTTAAAGATCGTTCTTTAACAAAACAGGGACAGATTTATCCTATGGCTGTGAGTATAAAGAGCAATCGTGGGTTAAAATACGCCTTAGAATTACTAGAGGATGCATTAAAACTTGCTGGGGCAGAAACGCTATGTTTGGCTGAATCTATTAATTATCATGAGGTTTTCTATCCAAGAAGTTTTGAGCAATTAATTCAAGAAGGTTTAATTAAAAAATACATTAAAAATGTAGATGAATTAACGGAAGATGAAGAAGATTTGGTTGATGATTTTATGGACGAAGAAGAGGATGATATAGAGGATGAAGAGGTTAAATTGTATCATGTAAACTTCACTGCAAAACTTTTGTATGAAGCTCAAAATCAAGCTGAGGGTTTATATATAATTTCTAGTTTTTATAATTGGGATGAAGCAAAAGCAATCCCAATGAAAAAATGTGCAGATGGGGCTTTTATTGCTTCTATGGAGGTTCCTGCTAATACAGCTTTAGAATTTAAAATTTGTCGCAGTAAAAATTGGAAAGATGTTGAAAAAGGAATTTGGAAAGAAGAAATTGTGAATCACAATTATGTAATTGTGGATCGAGATTTAGAAATAGAAGATTTGATTTATAATTTTAGAAAAGATTAAATGAGTAGAGGTCCTTTGGGACCTTTTCATTATTGGAGGAATAACATGTTAGGAACAACCGTAAAAGTAATTGTGGATCGGCCGATTCATTCAATCCACCCTACACATCTAGATATCAAATATGAAGTGAATTATGGATATATAAAAGGTATTTTTTCTCCTGTAGATCATGAGGAACTAGATGCATACATTCTAGGTGTTTATGAACCAGTTCAAACTTTTGAAGGAAGAGTTATTGCCATAATTCATCGTGAAAATGAAGAAGATAAACTTGTTGTTGCAAATCAACCTTTTTCCAAACAAACAATCTATGAAAAAACATTTTTTATAGAGCAGTATTTCACCTCTTATATTGAGATGGAATATACAACAAAAGAAGATATTTTATTTGATTTAAAAAGAAATGGCTTCGTTCAAGAAGATTATGTAATGATCCATTCTAGTTTGAAAAGTTTTGGTAAAATTAAAGGAGAAGATATTGTTGATGCTTTCACCCGATTTTTTAAGGATGGGCTTGTTATTTTTCCGACACATACTTGGGCAACCATTCGAGAAGATGGTCAGATTTTTAATGTTGATAAGGAGCCTTCTTGTGTTGGGGCATTAACTAATATTGCTTTAAAGACAAAAGGTTTTAAAAGAAGTCTTCATCCTACCCATTCGGTTTGTGCATATGGAAAAAATAAGGAGAAGTATTTAGACTTAGATTTAAACGCTACAACTCCTGTATCTCCTTACGGGTGTTTTGGAAAGTTAAAAGATTTTCATGCGAAAATCATTTTTATGGGAGCTCCATTATCTAAAAATACTTTTATTCATAGTATAGAAGAAGAAATGAATGTGGAAGATCGTTTTACGAATAAAATTTATGAATTTATTTCTAAAGGGTATGGAACTGAAAAAATATATCATATGCCAAGACATTATTCAACTAAAAATGAACATTTAAGTGAGCATTATACAAAATTATTGCCTCATTTTTTAAACAATGGCATTGCTAAAAAAACTCATATTGGGAATAGTTTGACTTATATCATTGATGCAGAACAATGCTATGGCTATGTAAGAAATTTATTAGAAAAAAATATTCATCTTTTTGATGATTATGAAGATTATGAGGATTAAAATATGAAAGTTATAAAGAAACAAAATAATAGTAAAATGTGTATGATTTGTGGCATGGACAATTCTTTTGGTGTTCAAGCTCAATTTTATGAAATGGAAGATCAAAGTCTTTGTGGTAAGTTTACTTTTAAAGAGGAACACCAAAGCTATCCGGGAAGAGTTCATGGAGGAATGATTAGTGCGATGTTAGATGAACTAGCCTGTCGAGCATTTTGGATATTAGAACCGAAAAAATTAGCTGTAACTTTTGATTTAGAAACAAAATATAGAAAGCCAGTCCCTTATGGAGTTGAATTAAAGGGGAGAGGAAAAATCTTAAAGCATACCTCACGTTATTTTGTGGCAGAGTGTTTTATCTTAAATGAACAAAATGACATTTTGGCAGAAGGAATCATAAAATATCTCATTTTACCCGATGAACAAATTAGTGATGCTTCCTATGAGGATGAGATGTGCTATTTTATAAAAGATGAAATTGAGGATATTGATTTATGCGACTAGATAAAATGCTTGCTCATTTGGGGTATGGTTCTCGAAAAGAGGTCAAGGAGTTCATCCGAAAAGGATGTGTAATGGTCAATGGTACTATTGTTGTAGATGATGATTTTAAAGTGGATGAAACTTTAGATGAAGTTACTTTTTTAGGAAAAGAACTTCATTATGAGCACTATCGGTATTTTTTGTTAAATAAGCCTGCTGGATATGTAAGTGCTACCTATGACTCTTATGATCCCACGGTGATTGATTTGATTTCGCATCATGAAAATAAAGATTTATTTCCTGTTGGAAGGTTAGATAAAGACACAACTGGACTATTACTGATCACAAATGATGGTAAATTAGCTCATAATCTTTTAGTTCCGAATAAACATGTAGATAAAATTTATGAATTGACCTTTACAGGTGAATTTAAAGAAGAATATTTTCAACGCTTTACTGAAGGAATTCTATTAGAAGATGGATATCGATGTAAGCCTGCTTCTTTTAAACTTATAGAAAAGAATCAAGGCCTTATAACGATTCAAGAAGGAAAATATCATCAGGTGAAGCGAATGATGAACGCTTTAGATATGGAGGTTCAAACGCTAAAAAGAATTTCTTTTGGAAAATTACAGTTACCGCAAGATTTAAAAGAAGGCGAATACATAGAACTTAGCAAAGAACAAATTCAACAAATTTTTTCTTAATATTCTCTATTTTTTAAAGCAAAAAAAATAAAAAATAATCAAGCATGTTATACCGGACAGAACCTAGCAAATATAAATGAAAATTTTAATTTTATTATTTTCAATAAAAATAATTTATAATGAAACAAAACAATTTTTAAGATTGCAAAAATTACTAAAATTTAGTCAATTAATTCAAGGCTTTTTCTTGTATTTATTGATAAGATTTGATAAAATATTTTAAAATGGTTGAAAAGACAGGTGGGGAAAACCTATGGATTTTTTTGGTATTATACCAGACAATTTTTTTTCATTATTAGCTTCTAAGAATAAGCGGATTTACTTAGCTTCCATACTGCAAAGCTTTAAGACATATGAAACAGGCTCTATTCTAGGAATAGAGAAAAAAATTGTTGTTGATGATTTGGTTAACTTTTTAGACAATGGCTCCCTCTTATATGATGTAGAGGATGAAGAAGATGAGGAATCAAATCCCCAATCAAAAAGAGAACTTGCAAATTACATTTTAAGAAGAATGGAAGAATGTGGTTGGATTTATATTGATGTGACCAATGACTATGAAGAAATTCTTAACTTCTCAGATACAGCGATTATTATTTGTGAGGCTTTAATCAATGCTTATCCAAATGCCTTTGAAAGCATGGATGGAGAAGAGGATTCTTATGAAATTCACGCTAATGAGTATCAAGGGTATATATATACAATTTATTCTTTATTAATGAATCCAGAAAATGTCGATTACGCAATGACCTTTGACTTGATTTATAGCAATACGAAGCAGTTAATCCGAGCATTAAGGCGATTAGATAGTAGATTAAAAGAATATATTAGCAGTGTTGTAGAAACATCTGAAATTAAAGAACTAATGGAGCGATTGATGTCATTTAAAACAGAGGTATACGATCGTAGCTATGTAAAAATGAAAACATCGGATAACATCAATCGATATCGCTTGGCTATCGTTTCTAAATTAGAAGAATTAGAGGCAAATGAGTTTGCTATGAGTATGATTATCAATGATTACAGAAGAAGGTATTCTTCTATGGAGCTTGCTACCGCAAAGGCCAATAAGGCGATTGATGAAATCATCGATGTTTTTAATTCTATTGATCACTTTGTCTTAGAAATTGATAATAAAAACCGAACTTACATCAATTCAACAATAGGAAAGATTAAGTTTTTATTAAGTGAAGATGATAATGTTATTGGTAAACTAAATCGGATTTTAAAATATATTAAGGATACGAATCATGTAAATAAAATTGATAAATCTATGCGGTTGGTAGATACTTTATATACATTGAATCGGACAAAGATTTTTGCTGGAGAAAATTCATTATATACACCAAGAGGTAGTTATACTCGTAATTATAATCAAATGCTAGATGATTTAGATTTTGGTGGATTTGAGCTTACTGATGAATTTATGAAGCAATTTAAATCAGCTTATAATGAAATTGAAATTAAAAATTTCTTAGAAGCAAATATGGTAGAAAATACTTTAATTGCCAGTCATATGATTCCTTACAATGCGGATGATACTACTGTATTAATGACTGTTTATTCGGTTATGTATGCTGCTAATTTAGAATATGATATAACTATTTTTGATAAGATGATTGAGCATAAGCGTTATCGATTAAAGGATTTTATAATTAAGAGGAGAGGGTAAGAAATGTTTAGTACATATGAAACAATGAATACAACTCAACAAAATCAATTTAGAGATACAGCAAATAAACTTTTAGCAAATACTTTTTTATGTAGAGATAAGAAGGATAATAAAGAAAATTATTATTTTTTAATGAGTTATAAAGATTTATTTGATGAGTTTTTTAAAATTTTAGGATATGAAATATTAATAGATACAGCTAGTGGATCTGTAATGTTAGATGGTGCAAGTGCCTCTAATACTTTAAAATTAAAAAGGGATGAATCTGTTATTCTATTAATTTTACGTCTTTTATATCATGAAAAGGCTAAGGATACTTCTTTAAATGATAATATTGTTTGTACAGTAGCTGATATTCATACAAAGTACGATTATTTGCAAATCAAAAGAAAGTTGAACAAAACAGATTTGGTTTCGGCAATTCGTTTATTAAGACGATATAATCTAATTGAGGTTACTGGTGATGTTACAAGCTCTGCATGTAGAATTGTCATTTTACCGACAATGCTTATGGCAATTAAAAGTGAGGACATCAATGATGTATATCAAACAATTATGCGTATTGCTTCTGAGGAAGGTGACAAATAATGAAAAAACTAGTAAAAATTCGTTTAATTAACTGGCATTATTTATCCAATGAAACGATTGAATTAGAAGGAAATACTTTATTATCAGGGCCAAACGCATCTGGTAAATCTACCATTATGGATGCGATTACTTATATTTTGACGGCTGGAGATACAATGTTTAACCTAGCTGCGAATGAAAAAGGAAAACGTGACTTACGTGGCTATGTGAAATGTAAGTTAGGTATGGATGATAAGGAGTATTTGAGAAATGGTGATGTTTCTGGTCATGTTGCGTTAGAATTCTATGATGAGAAAACAGAAAGTAGATTTGCAGTTGGGGCTGTCATTGATGCTTTTGGAGAACTATTACCAGTTAAAACGTTATTTTACCGCACATTTGAACCCATCAATGATACTATGTTCGTTTCTGATGAGCATCAAATCTATGGTACGGTGGAATTTAGAAAACATAATCCTAATTTTGAATTTTATTTGACTAAGAAAGAAGCTAAACGTGGATTTAGAACTGCTTTTGGTTCAATAAATGAAGATTTTTATCGTTTAATTCCTAAGGCACTTGCTTTTAAACCTATTACGGATGTAAAGGATTTTATTTATCAAAATATTCTTGAAGAAAAAGAAATAGATGTATCTGCAATCAAGGATTCAATTCGTTCCTATAAAGAATTAGAAAATACTTTAAAATTAATCAATAAGAAAATTACAGATTTAAAAGAGATTGATGGTATTTACCAAGAATTAAAAGGTATAGAAGAACGAAAAAATTATATTGAATATTTAATGCATTTATTTGATACAGAAGCCATTCGTTCAGAAATTTCAGATGCAAAACGCCAAATTGAAAAACAAGAAGCGTTACGTGTAATGAAAGAAGAAGAAATTCATTCAATTGAACAAGAACTCTTAGCATTAAATGAACGTTCTAGAGATTTATATAATGCATTAAGTAACAATGATACCTTTAAGGCAGAAGAATATATTAATCGTGAGATATTAAAGACACAAACCAATATTACTGCCTTACA
The DNA here is from genome assembly GCA_910584005.1 of uncultured Anaeroplasmataceae bacterium. GTDB lineage: Bacteria > Bacillota_I > Bacilli_A > Acholeplasmatales > Anaeroplasmataceae > Pelethenecus. Next base: position 52,456 of record CAJTXR010000007.1, read on the forward strand.
AGCTAATCAGCAATCCTTCTTGAAACGAGCATCTATTTATAAAGATACAGTTAATGATTTAAGAAAAATATCAAATGAAAAATTATTTACTGAGATGGCTAATGTTTCATTAGTACAAATGAATAGCATGGATGTTGAATCCTCTAAATTAAAATTAAAGGATTTTCAATCTCGGTTAACTGCTGTTCAAAATAAAATGAATCAAGAACTTGGTTCTTTGGATGCGAAAAAGAGAGCTTTGGTAGCTCAAATCAATGAAATATCAACAAATCTTAAAGGATTAGATCAAAATCGTGTGAATTTTCCAACTCAATTATTACAAATTCGTGCCGAGATAGAAGAAGGCTTAAAACGGATTTATAATTATGATGTAAAGGTTCATATTTTTGCTGAAATTTGTGAGATCACCAATCAAGTATGGGCAGACACTGTAGAAATATTTTTAGGTAATCGTAGATTTAATATGATTGTTGAACCGAGATATTTTGATCAAGCATTACAGATTTTCTCAAGGATTAAGAGTCGGTATCGTTTATATGGTATAGGTTTAGTGAATACAAAACAAATTTCTAAATTTAAAGCCTATAAGCCAAATTCATTAGCATCTATTATAGATAGTGAGAATCAGGATGCAAGATGTTACATTAATTATGTGGCAGGAAATGTTATCATGTGTAATGATGCAATGGAACTAGAAAACTACGAAACATCGATTACCAATGATTTATTAATCTATCGTGGATATGCGGTAACAAGCTTAAATCCAAATGTAGAAAAGCCATTTATAGGAAAAAATGCTGCTTCTAAACAAGCTGTTTTATGGCATGAAAAGGCTGATGCGGCTAAAAACGAATATTTAGCATTGAATCATCAGATTGAAGAGTTAAATCAGATTTTAAGTTTGATAGATCGTATTGATGTTCGTCCTTTAGTAGAAGATTTAGATAAGGCATTAACCTTAGAAAAAGAAAAACATACTTTAGAGGATTTATCTAAGCAAGCCATTCGTCAAAAGAGTGCTACTCCATCTGAACTTGAGGAAGACTATGAGAAAATCTTAGAAACAATAAAATCATATGATGCAAAGAAGCTATCTTTAAGTAAAGAGATTGGTGGAATTGATAATGCAATTGATGCATTAAATGGTGTTATTTATAATAAAACTGGAGAACTTGCTACTTTAGAGGCTGACCTTAAAGAGTTATCTGGCGATTCTGTTGTTATCGAACAACGAGCTAAGGATGAATATACAGCTTTAGTAGAAACAAAGAATTTTAAAGCGGCATTTAGTGAATATCAAGAAAAATATAAGACAGAAGAAGCTAGCTTTACTTTACTTTCTGATACTCTTGTTGCTAGACAATATGCGTATATCAATACTTATAATTCAACGTTTTCAATTGGATTAAGTGAGATTGATAAATTTATGGCAGAGCTAAATAAACTTGAAAAAACAGAATTAATCAAATATGAACAAAAGGTTAGAAGTGCAAGAGAATCTGCAGAAATTGTATTTAAAGAAGATTTTATTGCAAAACTTAGAAATAACATTTTGACTGCTGAACAAGAAATTTATAAGATTAATGAAACATTATCTAATATTACATTTGGTAATGACCGTTATGAGTTTATTTTCCCTAGAAGTAGTGAGTATGCTTCCTTTTATGAAATGGTTACTTCTGATTTAGAGAATAATAGTGAAGGTTTATTAACTTTGGAATTCCAGCAAAAATATGATCAACAAATCCGCGAACTATTTGAAACTTTATCTATGGATGAGGTAAATAGTAATGGAGCGATTAATAAATTTACAGATTATCGGACATATATGGATTACGATATTCGTATTATCAATAAAAATGGGGATACAATGAGTTATTCTAAGGTGTTTAAGGAAAAATCTGGTGGTGAAACTCAGGTTCCATTCTATGTGGCTATCATCGCTTCCTTTGTCCGTGTCTATACAAAGAACTCTGTAGTAGCTGGGGATCCAATTGGTCTAGTATTATTTGATGAAGTATTTGATAAAATGGATGCAAACCGTATGCATGCAATGATGAATTTCATTAATTCTATGCCACTTCAGGTAATTATTGCTTGCCCTCCACAACGTATGGATATTTTGCAAGAGTTTGCAAAAACAACATTAATTATGGTTCGGCAAGGAACAAGAGCTACCGTTTTACCAATGCTAAAGAAAGAGGAGGAAGAGGAATAATGGGTTTATTTGGAAAAAAGAAAAATGCCTATGAAGAGGCTTCTAATGATTTAAATAATAATCAGTTAGCTAGCGACCGAATTATTTTCTTTCAGATGATTGATAGTGATAAAAAGGTTCAAGAATTATCAGATGAATTGATGAATGGAAATCCTTTAGTAATCAATTTTGATAATTTGGAGCCATCTGTTGCAAATAAGATACTTTCTTTTCTAGCAGGTGTTAGTTATGCAATTGAAGGAAGAAATGTTAAAATAAATGATAGAACTTTCTTATTTGCTCGTAAGGTTGATTTTTATGATGGCTCTTTACAAGAGTTTATTGAAAATTTACCAAAAAATTAATTGAAATTTAGGTTATCCATCGGATAGCCTATTTTTATTAAGATTCAGGAAATTAAATTTATTTTTGAAAAAGAAGCATATAGGTTCAATGTACTTTGTCATTGAGTATTATTATATAATTTGATATAATAAATTTGTATTAAAATATTCTTCATGAAAATTGGAGGTGCCAGATGATTTTAAGTAGCGATGGTTTATCGGCTGGTAACATGCTGATGCAGCTTATGATGGTATTAGGTGGATTAGGATTATTCCTATATGGAATTAATCAAATGGGAGATTCCTTAAAAACCATAGCTGGCGATCGGTTAAAGATTTTTATAGAAAAAACGACAAATACGCCATTAAAAGGAATTTTGGTGGGAATTTTGGTGACTGCATTAATTCAGTCTTCCTCAGGGACAACTGCATTAATGGTTAGTTTGGTTCGATCAGGGTTAATGACATTTCCTCAGGCGATTGGAGTAATCTTAGGGGCAAATATAGGAGCCACAGTTACCTCTTTTATTGTCAGTTTAAACATAGAAAAATATTCTTTATTATTTGTTGGAGTAGGAGCACTCATTATCTTTTTTATTAAAAGTGATAAGATAAAAGAGGTAGGAAAAATTATATTTGGATTTGGTTTATTATTTTTTGGTTTACAAACTATGGGGGATGCTTTAAATGTTATCTTAAAAGCATATGAAGCACAAACAACAAGTGCATTTGCGTTCCTATCCAAAGTGCCAATTTTAGGTTTGCTTATTGGAACAGGTGTAACTGCAATTGTTCAATCCTCCTCTGCAACTATTAGTATTCTTCAAACTTTATATCAGCAAGGGACAATTGCCATCATTGGAGCTATTCCAATCATGCTTGGATGTAATATAGGTACAACAGTTACAGCTTGTATTGCCTGTGTTGGCGGTGGTGTTCAGGCAAAACGAACGGCGACAGTTCATGTTATGTTTAATGTTGTCGGTGCTGTTTTGTTTATGATCCTATTATGGCCTTTTTCAAAATTAATGGAACTCATTGAGGCAAGTTTATTATCGGGTTTGGGAACTAGACCGAGAATGACTATCGCCATTTGTCATATGCTATTTAATGTTATTACTACAATTGTAATGTTTTTCTTTATACCTCTTATGGTTAAACTTGCCAATCGCTTAATTAAGGATAAGCCAGATGAAAAACAAACAATTTTGGATGAATTATTAGATTATTCGTTAATAGAAAAATCACCGACTTTGGCGTTATCTTTTGCTAAAAAATCAGTAGATTATATGTGCAAATGTGTGACAGAATATGTCCAAATGGCGAAAAACTATAGTTTTGAAAAGAAAAGGAACTTTGAAACTGATCCTGCTGAACTTGAAAAAACAATCAATAGTCTAGACAAAAGAATCCATGATTATTTAATTAAACTTACGCTTATGGATTTAAGTGTTACAAATTCTCATTTGTTATCTGCTTATTTAGATACGATTAAGGATTTAGAAAGAATTGGGGATCATTGTACAAATATTTTTGAATTTTTTGATGAACGCTATGAAACAAATAAGGAACTTTCTATTGATGGTAAGCAGGATTTAGAACAAATTTATGAAGTCTTATTAAATATGGTAAATGTGACGATTGAGTCATTTTACCATTGGGACAAAGAACTTGCCTTAAAGGCAAATCAATATGAAGAAGAAATTGATAAGCTAGAGGTTGTTTTTCACCATCGTCATGTTCACCGAATCAATAGCGGAGCATGCAGTTATTTAAATGCAGATCATTATGTTGAAATTTTATCTAATATAGAACGTATGGGAGATCACTTAAAAAATATTTCGGATAGCATAGTTGCTGATGAATATTGTAAGTTTGATGAATTTAATCATTAAAGATTTAACTTTATGGTTTTGTTTTTTGAAATTTCTTGCTAATCAATGCGTTAACTTGTATAATTAAAATGAAAAATGGAGGGTACTTATATGATAGAAAGTTATTCATCTATATTAACGATAAGAAGAAAGGTTTTTGAAGAAGTTGCAAAACTTGCTTATGAAGGAGGCGACTATAGCCGAATAGAAGAAATTCCTTACCAGATGTTAAAGGGACAAGCAAAATATCGTGAATCAATATTTTTAGAGCGAGCAATTGTTGCTGAACGATTACGATTGGCTATTGGGTTACCTGTTCGTAGTGCAGATGAACATGCTCCAATTGCGAAAGGAATTGAAGAAGCAATTTGTACGCATCGGTATTATGAACCACCACTTGTCAATGTGATTGATTTTGCATGCAATGCATGTCCTACAGACTCTTATTTTGTTACGGATGCTTGTGAGGGATGTCTTGCAAATCCTTGCTCTAATGTATGTCCAAAGGATGCCATTAAGATTGTGAATGGGAAGTCAACCATAAATCAAGACTTATGCATTAAGTGTGGTAGATGTGTAGATGTATGTCCATATAAGGCAATTGTTCATCGTCAAAGACCTTGTGAAAAAGCCTGTGGAATGAATGCGATAGAATCAGATGAGTTTGGTCGTGCTAAAATAAATTATGATAAATGTGTAAGCTGTGGAATGTGTTTAGTGAATTGTCCTTTTGGAGCAATAGCAGATAAATCTCAGATTTTCCAGATTATTCAATCCATTCGTGCTAAAGAAGAAATCTATGCAATTATGGCTCCAGCCTTTGTCGGACAATTTGGACCTAAGGTGAATTTAAAAACGATAGATGATGCAATGGAAAAACTAGGGTTTACAGGGGTATATGAAGTTTCAATAGGTGCAGATTTATGTACATATGAAGAAGCATTAGATTTCTTAGAAAAGGTTCCTTCTCAATTAAATTTTATGGGTACTTCTTGTTGTCCTTCATGGTCAGTTATGGCTAAAACTGAATTTCCTGAGTTTAAAGATAATATCTCTATGGCATTAACCCCAATGGTTTTAACTGCCCGTTTAGTTAAAAAAGAACATCCGAATGCTAAGGTAGTATTTGTTGGTCCCTGTGCTGCTAAAAAACTTGAGGCTTCTAGAAAAAGTGTTCGTAGTGATGTAGATTTTGTTTTAACGTTTGAAGAATTGATGGGAATGTTTAGTGCAAAAAAGGTTGATTTTAATACATTAAAGGAAAAACCACTTAAGAATGTGACAACTGCTGATGGTAGAGGATTTGCAGTAGCGGGTGGAGTTGCTCAAGCGGTTGTAAATACGATTAAAAAGATGAACCCAAATTTACAAATTAAAGTTGCTTCTGCACAAGGGCTTGAGAATTGTAAAAAACTTTTAAAGGATGCTAAGGCTGGAAAGTATAATGGATATTTATTAGAAGGTATGGCTTGTCCTTATGGATGTGTTAGTGGAGCAGGAACTTTGAGCTTGGCACCAAAAACAAAAGCAATGGTAGAGGTTTCTAAGCGAGAAGCAGTTAAGAAAAATGTATTAGAATCTGAATATTTAGATCAATTAAATCATTTAGATTAAATTCATAATATAGAGAAAAACCTTGTTTATTGACAAGGTTTTTTTTATAACAAATGATAGTTCTTTAAAAAAATGTTCGACAACCATGTCTTTTTTTGTCGAAACTCTTTTTTTAAGAAAAGAATTATTATAGAATAAAATAAAATGGGGGTTATGTAATGAAAAAAAAAGTATATTTACTATTTATTTTAATGATTTTTCTTTGTTTTGTATTTTTGCTAGGAGGATGCTCAAACAAAAAAACTCTTGTAAAGATTGAAAATGATGAAGTAGTTAATTTGATTTTACATCAGAAAAATGCAGAAGATAGAGTAGGATCATACACATTAAGAGATTTCTACCACCTAAAAACGAATTTAGACTTGACTATTTTAGAAGGTACAATTGATAGTAAAACAAATATGATTTGTGGATACATAGATAATGTAACAATTGCTAAAATAGGAAAAATGAATATGTTAGCACCAGAGGATGTTATTTTTACTAAGGGGATAGATTCTACTTTTACAATGTATCAAACTGCATTATACCACAATATTATTTCTCTAGAAGATAATCCGATTTATTTATATGACACAGAGTCAGTAACAAATATTCCTAAAGAATATGAGGAGAAAACATTAATATTTGTATTAAATCTTACCTCAGTTCATTTTAATAATGGAAAGAATTTACAGCACATAAGCTCCTTATCTGGAAAAATAAAAAATAATAAGTTTGTTCTTGATGATGTCAATCCAAAATTTCTAAATAATAAAATTATAATACCAGAATCCAAGATAAGCAATTATATGGATGAAGAACTTTTTGAAATTTTTTCAATTGAAGTAACTTTATATAATGAAAAATTAACTGTGGCTGAAAATGCAATTTCATTTTCTTTAGATGATTATGGAAAAGAGCTTTTTGAAATTTTTACTCCTGCAATTATATCAGAAGAAAAGGAATTAAAACCAAATACACAATATTATTTTGATTATTTAAAAATAAAAGAAATTTTACAAATAAGGTAAAGATATTATGAAAAAAAATAAGAAATTTTTTTTAGGTGGTTTATTATTTGTTATATTTATTTTATCATTGAATTTTGTTACAGAAGCACATAGTGCTCAGTTAGATGTTACTTATGATGATTGTATTCCATCTCCTTTTATAGATTATAATGATATAGGTGATGGATATAATGAAAAATGGTATCAATTAGAAAAACAAAATTTAGAATATCATTTATCGCATTCAAGTGATAACATTAGCACTATAAAATATTATATGAATCCAACCGGAAAGAATAATAGTTCATTCACTTGGGGAAGTGGTCTTACCACAGAGGAAACAAATAAAATAAAAATTGAATTTAAAAAAAGTATGGAAAAGTGGAATAATGTTTTCTATTATTCAACAAATTCAGATGGAACTATTACCAAGCATAAACTAGTAAATGTGCTAGAAGGAACACAAAGCGATCATAATTTATTAATCTATCCATGCAATAATGAAACATACTATGCATTAACAACTCCGATTGGAAATTATGATTCTATAAGTAATAATAATGGAGTAGAGCATAGACATTATGATACTTGGGAAATGTATTTCGACATATCATTATGGAAAGATAGTTCTCATAGTGCACAAGAAGTAATTTTAAGTAGAACAGGAGCTCACGAGATTGGTCATATATTAGGGCTAAGAGATATTGATTCTATAGAGGGTGATTCTAGTAAGTATCATCATGAAGAAATATTAATGGGTTATTCAAGATTTTTAATAGAAACAAGACAAACAGAAATTACATATAAGGATATTGCAGGTGTTGCAATAACGAGGGGATATCACAATGATCAACAACATATGTGGCTCTATGATTCAAAGGGGTCTTCAACTGGTAAATGTAAATTAATTTGTTCATTATGCAACGGAGTGAAATACATCCCAAATCTTCATACTTACGCTCACTATACTTATGAGTCATGTAATAGAAATCATGGATTCAATAGTAATAATTTGATTCCAATAGCTAGCTATAACTCCAAGGATTACTATAAATGTAAATATTGTAGATATGTTTGTTCGGTCAAAAATCTTAAACCTCAACAATATATTTATCATGAAAATAATGAATATCAACACCTAGGAATAAATACCGTTAGTGGTCTTGAGTTCTCTTTTTATGAAAATCATCAATATATAGGTTCAAATTGTTCACTTTGTGGACACCATAAGCATATATGTAAATTCAAATATTATAACTACATTTCTCATAGTGGAGCATGCGAATGTGGGGAAACTTTTTTTGAATCTCACTATGTTATGGCAGAAGATATTGAAGGAGGAAAACAATTTGTGATATGTAGGGGTTGCTTTCATATTTTAGATTTAACAAAGGACATATCAACAATAAAAAATAGTAGCATAAAAAAATCTAAAAGAGGAAGCTACATATTGCCTAGCGGAATCCTTGTGTTAGTTCAAGATGATTTTGATGATTTTAAAAATGGTTTATTAAACTTTTTACCTAATAGTGATGTTCTTTTTGAAACATAACGTAATAAATCAAATGCTCCTTTAAAAAGTTTTTTATAAAAAGAAAAATAAAACTTTTTTTGTAATTTTTGGAGTTTTTAAAGATTGGCATTCGTGCTCTATTATTTGAATAGGTGCAGAATAATCCAGTGTTTTTAACAAGAAAAAAGGGTAGGTTACGCCTACCCTTTTCATATGAATCATTTATTGTTTTTCAACAATTTATTCCCCTTTTTCTAACGCCAATGTTCTAGTTGTTAAATCACATACCTCAGTTGGACCGTAGTATTGAATTGCACCTGGGTAAGTGTATGAAGTTTCAACTGCCCATTCAGCTCTATGAGCCGCAAAATATTTAAATGGTTTACCATCCAATTCCACTAAAGCCTTGCGGATAACTGGTTTATCTTCGCCATGTCTTCTTTCAATGTTCATTATTTTGGTAATTGGCATACCTCCTGCAACCCATTCTTCAGCAGGTTTAGATAAATTAGAAACTTTAGATAAATAACCATTATACCCATACTGAATTAACATAAATGCATTGTAGCCTAATGAATAACAATAATCTGCATCAAAATTAGAAGGAAATGCACATCTTCCTTCATACCCAAAGAAGTGGTGTAATGGATTAAACTTGCCCTTATAAGTGCCTGCTTTTTTTCTATCTTCTAGATTTGCTTTTACTAAGGCAGAGAATAACTTTTCAGATTCGATTAAAGAAACTTGAACGTTTCCATGTGGATCTCTTTCTAAGAATAATTGTTGTTGAATTCCTTCAGGAAGAATGGAAAATACAGCCATAGATTCTTTTGATAATCCTTTTTCAATGAATAGATATTTTTCTTTCCAATTGGTAAGGGTATTGAATGCATCAGCCTTACTGCCAGCTAACAATTCATTGATTTCATGAATTAATACAGAAAATTCTGGAACAAATTCTACAACACCTTCAGGAATAATAGCTACACCAAAATTCATACCTTTTGCCGCTCTAGCAGCTACTGAATCAGCGATATAGTCTGCAATTTGTGATAAAGACATTTTTTTAGCAACAACCTCTTCTGAAATTAAGCAAATATTTGGTTGAGTTTCTAAAGCACATTCTAAAGCAACATGAGAAGCAGAACGCCCCATCACTTTAATAAAATGCCAATATTTTTTTGCAGAATTCGCATCTCTTTCAATGTTTCCAATTAATTCACTATAGGTTTTAGTTGCTGTATCAAATCCGAAAGAACATTCAATATCATCATTTTTTAAATCCCCATCAATTGTTTTAGGACAACCAATGACTTGAACACCGGTGTTATTGGCTGCAAAATATTCAGCAAGTACAGCTGCATTTGTGTTAGAATCATCTCCACCGATAATCACAATAGCCGTAATTCCATGCTTTTTACATACCTCTGCTGCAATAGCAAATTGTTCTTTTGTTTCTAACTTTGTTCTACCTGAACCGATGATATCAAACCCACCTGTGTTCCGGTATTGATTAATATAGTCATCATCAAATACCACATAGTCATTCTCTAATAGTCCGCTAGGACCATTTTTAAAGCCATATAATACATTTTCTTTATTGGTTGCCTTTAATGCGTCATATAATCCGCATACTACGTTATGTCCGCCTGGGGCTTGACCACCAGATAAGATAACACCAACAACTTGTTTTTTATTTGCTGATGTATTTTTCCCTTTTTGAAAAGTGATTTCTTTTTTTCCATAGGTGTTAGGAAATAAAGATTTAATCTTGTCTTGATCAGCTACACTTTTGGTGCTGTTTCCTTCCTTTACGCAAATGTCGTTGATCCCATTTCTTAAAATTCCTGGTAATTTAGGAACATAAGAATATCTTGCGATTTGAAGTGGTGAAAGTTTCATAATATATTCTCCTTGTTTTAAAAAATTTGCTATTCCAATTATACCATTTTTTTATAAAAAAAGAAATACAATTTCGTGTTCAAATTTTGTAATTCTTAAAAATAGAATATTTTAAAAATAATTAAAATGGTTTTTTTATATAATATTTAATTTTGAATACATTTTCTTAACATTTTTTTGAAAAGTATGTATCAAAAATATTGAAGATGTCGAATTTTATGGTATAATTTTATTTGGAATGTGTAAAAATAGATAGTTTTTTTAAATGTTGTATTTTTTTAAAAAAACAGGATAATCTATAAATATTCCGATTATGTTTTGATTTATTTTAGATCATTGCAAAATATACATTTTAAAAATAAGAGGAGAAGATAAAATGAAAAAAACTAAAGTTGTATGTACTATTGGTCCAGCAAGTGAACAAAAGGATTGCTTAGAAAAATTAATTGGAACTGCTGGTATGAATGTAATGCGTATGAATTTTTCTCATGGAGATTATGAGGAACAAGGATTCCGTATTAAGAATGTTAAAGCATTAAATGCTGAAAAAGGCTGGAACACAGGTATGATGTTAGATACCAAGGGTCCAGAAATTAGAACAGGATATTTAGAAAACGATGAACCTGTAATGCTTCATAAGGGAGATATTATCCGTATTACAATGGATTATTCTTATCTAGGAAATGCAAAAAAAGTAGCTATTTCTTATGCAGGATTATATGATGATATCTCTGTAGGAGGTAGAATTTTAATTGAGGATGGTAACCTAACTTTAAAGGTTATTGAAAAAGATGAATCTTGCAAGGAATTAGTCTGTGAAGCTCAAAATGATCGTAAATTAAAAAACAAAAGAAATTGTAACGTACCTGGTGTTATTTTAAATATGCCTTATATCTCTCCAAAAGATAAGGCTGATATGGAATTTGCATGTGATCAAGGATTAGATTTTATTGCTGCATCTTTCGTCCGTCGTGCTGATGATATTCGTCAAATTCGTGAAATTTTAGCAGCTAAGAAGAATACTCATATTAAAATTATCTCTAAGATTGAAAATCAAGAGGGTGTTTCTAATATGGAAGAAATTGTTAAACTTTCTGATGGTGTAATGGTTGCCCGTGGTGACTTAGGCGTTGATGTTGATGCTTGGGATTTACCAGCAATTCAAAAGGAAATGATTTATTTAGCACAATCTACAGGTAAAATTGTTGTTTGTGCAACTCAAATGTTAGATTCTATGCAACAAAATCCAAGACCTACACGTGCTGAAGTTTCTGACTGTCATAATGCAGTTTTAGATGGAACTGGTGCCACTATGCTTTCTGGGGAATCTGCACAAGGAGATTATCCATTTGAGGCTGTATCCTACATGGCTAAGATTGATGAAAAAGCAGAAGATGACATTGATCATCAAGCAATGATTGAAAATGTAGTTTACGGCAAAGAAGAAAAGAATGAAGATGATGCGATAGGTTTAGCTGCTGCAACATTAGCTGCTACCTTTGAAATTCCTGCTATTGTCGCTGAAGGATCAGTGGATTTAGCTCTTGCTTTATCACAATATCGTCCTGCAACTGATATTTATTTTGCAGTATCTTCTAGAGATGATGCTCGTACTTTAGCTATCGTATGGGGTGTTCAAGCAGTTGTTGGTAGTTTTAAGGATGCTTTAGCAAAGGCAAAAGCAGATTTAAATATTGAAGCTGGAGAAAAATTGGTTAAGGTTACGGATAGTAAATTAGAATTAATTGAGGCATAATTCATGAAATATTTGATTTTTTCGGATTTACATGGAGCAGTGGATTCAACTCAAATTCTAATAGAGCAATTTCAAAAACATCATTGCGATAAAATGATTTGTTTAGGGGATGTATTATATCATGGTCCAAGAAATGATTTACCATCAGAATATAATCCAAAAGAAGTTATCAATCTTATAAACCCCTTTGAGAACCTCATTTATTGCATACAAGGGAATTGTGATGCTGAAGTGGATCAGATGGTTTTGAATTTTCCTTTTCATAAAACTTTAGATTTAAATCTGAATGGAATTTCCTGTCATTTAGAACACGGGCATCATTTAAAGTTAGAAGAGATAACCACGACTCTAGTATTATATGGACATACACATATATCATGTATTGAAGAAAAAAATGGAATTATATTTGCCAATCCTGGAAGTATTACAATTCCTAAAAATCAAACCAAAAGAAGTTTTATGATATTAGATAAAAATAAATTGTATTTGTATGATATCAAAGGTAATCTTTTACAAGAACAAGAACTTTCAATTTGAGAGTTCTTTTTTCTTTTTTAAAAATTTTTTTCTTTTTTGGGAACTATTTAATGAAAGGTTTAAAAAGGAGGAAATCTAATGAAAAGAAGGATAACCTATTTTATTTTATTTATTTTGTTTGGTATAAGTCTATTTAGTATTATAAAGTTTCATCAACCTCAAAATAAAGAAACAAGTGACAACCCCAATCTAAATTTGCCCTCTTTAATTGAGATAGAGGTTGAGGGAGAAGTGGCAAGAGATTGTACACTTGTTTTTGCAAAACAAATAACTTATGGCTTTGTCTTTCTGCAAATCAAATCAATTTTAAATCCATATAGTGATTTAAGTAGTTTTGATCCATTAAAAGTCATAGAGGGAAGCATTTGTATTTTAATTCCTACGCTTGATTTACACAATGAATATATAGAAGAATCTGTTTCACAATTAAATATTAATATTAACACAGCTACAAAGAAAGAACTCCTTCAACTGAAACAAATTGGCGAAAAAAGAGCTCAGAAAATTTTAGATTTTATTGAAAAATATGGTAAAATTACCAGTTGGGATTTACTCTGGAGGATTACGGATGTACCTGAAAAGGCTAGGGACTATATTCGACAACAAGCCTTTTTGTAATAATCTTTTCTTTTTTGCCGTAGCAGCTTTCCTTCTTTTGATATCTTTTCAAGTCCCTTTGTTTTTTCTGATTTTTGGTATTTATCTTTTATTTATTTATAAAAAAACAACCTATATATTTGCCATTATAGCTCTTTGTGCGTGTATTTGCCTATCTTTTTTCGTTCAAAGCAATAAAAATTTACATTTACAAGAGGGAATATATGAAGAGGTTTATGAAGTAGAAGAAATTAAAAATAAATACGCGATCATTAAAGGCAAAAGAAAAATACTAGTTTATAATACATTTAATTTGAAATCTGGAGATATTATTTATGCAAAAGTTGAAGTTACCTTATTTAGAGAAAAGAGATATTCAACTGATTTTGATGCAAAAACATATTACGCATCAAAAAGAGTGTATAATCAAGGAAAACTATTGACCGTTGAAATTATGGATCATAAAATTTCTTCCTATAGCATTCTTCACACTATATTAGGACATTACCAAAAAGTTTTAAATAAAAAATCTTATGCATATCTTCAGGCATGTATTTTTGGAATTGTTGATCTTGATGAACAAGTAGAAGAGACTTATTCATCTTTGTATATCTCTCATTTATTTGCGATTAGTGGAATGCATATCTTGTTTTTATATCAATTTCTTTGCTTTATTATACAACGGATCTTCAAAAAAGAAGGAAGTATTATTGCTATCTTTGTCCTTTTTGGTTATATTTGGCTTATCGGTTTTCCCATTTCTGCTGTAAGAGCCTATTTATTTTTATTCTTTTCTTTTTTTAACCGTTTTGGAACTCTTCGATATACAAAATTAGATATTTGGTCATTGAGTTTTTTATTTTTTGTCTTAGTTCAACCTTTTACTTTTTATCAAATGAGTTTCATCTTAAGTTTTATCATAAACTTTATTTTAATATTTAAAGAAGAATTTATTAGAACGAATTCGAAAATTCTTAATTCATTATTTACTTCTTTGCTTTGTATCTTTTCTATATTTCCTTTTTTGATTCAAATGAATTCTGATATCTCATTTGTTGGAATGGGGATTGGATTTATCTTTGGTGTGTTCTTTAGTAAATTTCTTTATCCAGTTTTGTTCTTTTCATTGCTTTTTCCATTTCCAGTTTTCGAACAATTGTGGATGAGGTTTGAAACAATTTTATTATTTATTCATCAATTTCTCCCTATCGTTCGTATTTCTACCATTCCCCTAATATTTATTATTCTTTATTATTTAATTTATATATTCCTTTTAATTATGTTAGCTTCTAAAAAATTTAAAGCAAAATACTACATTTTATTTATTTTCTTATTTTTTATATTTATTTTTTATCGTTATGGGAATCCATTTTATCGAATAACTTTTATTGATGTAGGTCAAGGGGATTCTGCATTGATTGAATTCCCTTATGAGAAGGGAACAATTTTAATTGATTCATTCTCAGATAATTATACTTATTTAAAAAAATCGGGGATTCAGACAATTGATGCAGTAATATTAACTCATTTTGATGCGGATCATATAGGTTCAATAGATAAAATTCTAGAAAAATTTAGGGTAAAAAAACTATATTATTCCAAATTCGAAGATAAGAACAAAATTAAAAATCTACAAGTTGAAAAAATTCCAATTGGACAGGGCGATGACATAAAAATAAATTCACTTTCCTTACATATTATGGGGCCAACTAAATGCTATTCAAATGCCAATTCAAATTCAGTTGTTTTTTGGTTTCAAATCCAAGGTTATAAATTTTTATTTACAGGAGATATGACAATGGAAGAAGAAAATGATCTCATAGAATTTTATAAAGAAAATTTAAAATCGGATATTTTAAAAGTTGGACATCATGGATCTAATACTTCAAGTTCTTTAACTTTTTTACAAAATGTAAGACCCTCTATCTCAATTATTTCGGTAGGAAAGAAAAATAAGTATAATTTACCTGACGATATTATTGTCAAGCGTTTGAAAAAATATTCACAAGTTTATATGACAAAGGATTGTGGAAATATTAAAATTTTGATTTATAAACACATGAAAATCATTCCTTACCGTAAAATAAAATAAAACTTGTGTAAAAAAGTAGGAAAAAATAAAAAAAGTTCTTGATTTCTCTTCTTGATTGTAGTAAAATAAAAAAGCACTATGCTTATGGTGCACAAAATTTAGTCTTTGAAAACTATATATGACGAAAGAAACGAACAAGAAACAATTCTA
>CAJTXR010000008.1 GCA_910584005.1 uncultured Anaeroplasmataceae bacterium
ATTGAAAATGCAACATTCACGTGTTGGAAAGCTGTGCATTGATTAGTAAGCTATTTGATAAATTAAAGGACAAGCTAGATGTTTCAATTACTTTAAAAACTCATGCTAAATGGAAGATACCACAGATAAATGATAATAGTACCATAGGCGAACAGATAAAATATTATCGTAGATTAGCCAATATTAAGCAGACTGATTTATGCTTAAAACTTGGCTGTGATAGAGGTGTTTTAGACCATCTTGAAAATAGAGAATTAAAACTTGTTAATATTAAATTGATTAAAGATATTATTAAAGAATTAGATATTGAAGATAAAATTGTTATGAATGATGATTATATAGTTTTTCTTTTAGATAATCCAATTCAAACTATACTTGATTTTAGAAAAAAGAATAATCTTAAACGAATTGATTTAGCTAAAATGCTTGATAAAGATATATCAGTTATTAAAAAATGGGAAACTGGCAAATCACAGATGACTAGAGCAAGTTATAATAAATTAAAAAAATGTATGAGTTAGTCGCTCGTACATTTTTCTTTAATATCTTTTAAAATTAAATCTAGGATTTTCTTTTTAGATGCATCACTAATATTTAATTGTTTTATTTTTTCTATCAATAAAGTTGCATGAAAGTTTGCAACTCTATTTTCAAGTTCTTCTTTATCTTCTTCTAGCTCTGGAAGATTTACAAAAACTTTCATACAACCTCCTTACTTAAAGTTTATTCAAACAATCCAATAAAATGTTTAATTAACTTGTACTATTTTAATAACTTCCAAATTCATTAGATAAAGATTTTTTTATTGCTGAATTTACTTCTTCCATATTTTCAATTTTAGCAACAAATAATTCTTCTAGTCCTATACCACTTCTGTAGATATAGCCCTCTCCCTGACCAAATTCTTTAATCATTTTTTCCTTATATTTTGAGAACATCATGCCTTGTTCCTCTTTACTTATGGTTGATAGTGCAATACGTGTAACTAGGTTATCACGTGATTTATCAAAGAACTCACTATAAGCATTTTGAAGTCCAATAATGACCCTACATGATAAACTTCTTCCTGCTCGTAACATTTCGCCAATTTTTCGTTTTACTTCTTTAGCTCTAGCATCATCAAGACTAGATAAAAGCATACTATATTCATCTACTACAAGATAAGCAAGTTGTTTTTTACGTTCTTTATCTCTACTATCACGTCTATAAACAAATTCATCATAGAATTTATTTATTCCATCAACAGATTTTTCAATGCCTAGATAATAATGAGGGCTACCCTCAAATTGCACAAAATTTTGTTCATCGCCCTTTGGGTCACACAGATAAGTACAAGTATTAGATGGATTATGTAGGGCTATTTTCCCCATAAATGAAAGAATAGCATAGCTCTTGCCTGACCCTGTTTGTCCTACAAAAACAGCATTAAAGCTATCACAAAGGAAGTTATCTCTTGTAGTTAATATAGCAGGTTTATAGTATTTAGTAGGAACACCTTTTATAATTACGTGCTTTTTAGTAAGTTTTGAATATTCTAAATAATTGATATAAGCATCAAGTACTTGTTCAACCTTTAAAATATTATCTTTCCATGTGTTTATTGGAATGTTACTAGCAAGAAAATCCCATTTTATACTATGTTCTATTTCCTTACTATTATTTTTCTCGCTTATTCTATCAGGTGGTAATCCTTTTTTATTAACAAATCCCTGTTCCTCAAAATCTTCATCGTATTTGCCTGTTCCAATAGTACCAATCGTAACTATAATCAACCATAATATTAGAAATAGTAAAATTCCTATTACTGATTTAATCATTAAATCTTCAATGTAAAAAAATCTAAAGTTAGTATCAAATGGTATAATTTTATATATGTAATCTCTATATTTCCAACAGATAGATGCTATAATGGTATAAATAGTTGGAATAATAAGTAGCCATCTATTGTTTATTATTTTTTCTATACCTATTCTAGTTAATTTTAAAGTATTTCTTTTATTATTGTTATTTTGTATTGTTTCTTGTTTTATTTTTTGATTATTGTTATTCATTTTATAAATCCTCCTTATGAAATATTTTATTATTTTCATTATAAATTTTATGGTATTCTTCTTGTATGTCTAAAGGTGCATTTAGTATTGCATTTTTAAAAAACTTATCTATAAAAGTGTCCCATTTATTATTGTACCTGCATGAATTCCACCAAGCTAAATATAATCCAAAATAAGCCTTATGATAATATTCTTTTTGATTAAATCTAAATACATCACTATAATATAACATTGCACCTATATAATTCTCCTGTTTCATATAACGTTCAGCTGTCCTTAAAACCTTTTCTATTTCTTTATCATTTATTTTATTATTCATTTTTTAAATCCTCACTTTCAATAAATTCTATATTTTCCATGTCTTGCATGATGTCTATATCTTTTGTATGTTTAATCTTAATTATTTTTAAGATATTGCTATCTTTATCACGTTGGAATTTCCAAATATTATGCACTCTTCTTTCAAACCCTGCATATACAGATGGCTCATAAATTCGCTCATATTCATAAATTTTTGAGAAATCTAAATTACTACAGATGAATATATATTTTGCCGTAATGAGCTTATTTTGAAATCTGGCTGGGGCTTGAGTGATGGGAAATTTATCAAGATATATGTTTAAATCAGTTAGCTCAATTTGACTACTTCCTAAAAACTCATCTATTAAGATGCAAGAATTATTTAAGCTATCATAACCATCAAAAAGTGCATGTTTAACTCTATAATTGTGCATTCTAAATACTTTTTTAGCATCGCCCATTAAATTATAAACAAAAGTCGTTTTACCTGTATTTGATGGAGCTGTGATAAATGTTACTACAAGGTCATCTCTACATTCACTTGAATATTTATCTACTAAATACATATAAGCTATATCATCTAGTTGTTTCTTCTTATGCCATAATTTTGGATTTTTTTCTATAACATCTTGAACAGATAATCCATTTTTTAAATCCTCTAAAATTTGTCTTTCAAGTGGATTATTTTCTTGCTGTTCTGTTTCAGGAATTTTGCCCTCCTCATAAAAACTATTATCTTGAATTGTTTCTAGTTTATCTTTATTATCAGCCCATTTTCCTGATTTTTCGCAATATGCCCTGTTCTCTAGAGAACTACCATAGGCTTTTTCGATGTGTGCTGTAGGAAATAAGGTCTTAAGTCTATTGAAGTATATCGGACTAGGGCTATATAAGTATAAATGCTTATGTAAAATATTGTTTGCTTTAGTTTTTTCTAAATTAGATAAACAAAAATACTGAACAGATGCTAATTGTTTTACTTTTTCAAGTATAACTTCATCAGTCAATCCAAATTTATCTACTGAATTTAATTCTATATTCCATTTCCTAGATTGGCTATTTGCAACCATTTTAAAACCTCCTTCTACATTCTACATCGCCATAGGTAATACTAAAGCTATGGCTTTTAGGTCGGGCTTGTGTCTGCGACACAGCCCTCCCCAATAACCATATTTTTTAATCGTTTGAATTTAGTTTGATTTTTTGCTTATTGCCATAAGTCAAACGGATTAATTCAATTTCAGCTTTATCTAGGAATACCAATTTTTCCACTTCATCAGTTATCTTAACTACAATGCAGAAATATGGATTTCCATTTTTGCTGATACGTTCTTCTAAAGTTGCTGGAATATTCATAGCTTTTTCCTCCTTCCTGTTTAATAAGGTAATCAATAATGCTGAAGCAGTCGCAACAGAAAAATCAATTACAAGTACATTTTACAATTTTTGCCTATCTTCGTTCTTGGACAATTTTTAGCAATAAAAATTTTTAAAACTGACCACCATTTTTTAGTCCATTAATTGACTTGTAATATTTCTAATGTTATAATTTCTGTAGAATTTAAGTGCATGTATCAATAGCAGATTGATTACAAATACATTTTATAATTTTAGGCTTAATTACTTCTTGGACATAATTTTGATAAAAAAATAATTAAAAATGACCACTTTTTATAGGAGGTGCTATGAATAAATATACATACATTATTACTATTGATAGTAAAAATGGTAATGTTAATGGTAAATTACAAGTGCTAGGACAAGATGATGAATTAAAATCAGCTACTTTTAATCCTGAACTTATACTATGTGATTTAATAAGTTCAAATAAGGTTTTAAAAGAGGAAGATGATAAAGTTAGTATTGAATATTATGAGTATGAAAAATCTTTTGGTATAGATTTATATGTATCTAATGACCCTCAATATTGGAATTTTAGAGAAGAATTATTTGAAGTAATTCAAAACAAAAAGAAAATTGAAATTAAAGATTTAGATAAAATAAAAGATGCTTATAAAATTAAGGCTAATTGTGAAATATCAAATAAAGAAACTGAAATTTTTCAATTTAAAAAGCTAAATGGCGAATTTACTAAAGGTTTAACAGATGAACAAGCAGAAAGAATAAAAAATATCTATGATGTTTTAAAAGATGAAACTTTAGATATTATGGAAGAATATAAAAACTCTGATGAAGGAATATCAGAGGAAAAGAAAAAAGAACTAGATGACCTTTATAATAAATTTGATACTAGCTCTAAAGAAAGCATAAAAATAGATTATGATAATATGGTAGAACATCTTGATGCTAGTATAGAAGAACAAATAAAATTTGATAATGATTTTATATATACATATACTTGTTATTCTGTAGGTGGAATATTATATTGTATATTACATTATTTGATGGCTAATAATTATAGATTTTTAAAATGTCCACATTGTGAAAATTATTTTGCTACTAAAAAAAGAAATGCAAAATACTGCAATAGAAAAAGTAAATTAAAAGGTTATGAAAATAAGGATTGTGCTACTGCTAAACGTTTAGCTTTAAAAAAATTGAAGAAACGTGAAAATAATGTATTAGCATATTTAGAGATTTTTTGTGATAAACCTAAAGTAAGAAAAGAATTCAAACAAAAATATGAAAAATTTTTAAAACAAGTACAAAATAAACCTACTATTAAAAATTTAGAAAAATTAGATAAGGTTTTAAGTAAAAAGTATATCAAAGATAATTATTATAAATATAATGCAATGACAGGTGCAGAAATTATTAAATTAATGTATCCTAAATAATAATTTTAGAACAATTACATTGTGATCTAAAATTGTTTATCAAAATTGATATAAAAATAAGATAATAAAAGGTGATATAAATGAATTTTGAATTAAGTGAAAAAACAAATAAAATATTAAGAGATAAAGAACTATCTTTTGAAAAAGCATGTATAAATGATTTAGATAACATATTAGAACTATATCAAGAAAGAATGAAATGGTTTAAAGAAAAAGAAATAAAACAATGGAGCAAATATTTGGAACACCACTCTAAAGATGAATTTATTGATGTGATAAATAATTCAAATTATTTTATATTAAAAGAAAATAACGAAATAATTGCAGGGTTTGAATTGTCTACTGATAGTAAATATTGGAATGATGAAAAGGCTCAAGCCTATTATATTTATAAACTTGTAACCAAAGTAGGTTATAAAAATATTGGAGAATTAGTTTTTGAAATTTGCAAAGATATAACTAAAAATAATAATATGAGTTATTTAAGACTAGATTGTTTAAAGAACAATAATAAATTAAATCAAATCTATAATAATCATGGATTTAAGCTTATTAAAAATGGTTATGAAGATTATTATAGCTATTCATTAAGGGAGTTGAAAATAGATGAATAAAATAATAATAGGTATAGTAACTAAATATAGAGATGGAGCTGAAAATGAAAAACGTGCAGATTCTCGTATTAGAAACGAAGTAAAACAAGCAGTATTTGATAATGGTGCAATTGCTATAGGTATCATTTCGCCAAATGAGAAAATGCAAGGTGCAGGAGATAATTGGTTAGACTATAATGAGTTGATAGATAAAGAAGATATAATTAGTCAAATAAAATTATGTGATGGAATTATTTTACAGGGTGGAAATGCAAATGAAGCATTTGAGCCATTTATTGCTAAATATTGTTATGATAATGATATTCCCTGTTTGGGTATATGTGCAGGACAAAATAGTGTTGTTAGAGGACTTGGAGGCACTACATATAAAATACCAAATCCAGAAAAACATAATCAACCTAACGAGGATTTTGTTCATAATGTACATATTGATAAATCATCAAAGTTTTATGATATTGTTAAAACAGATGAGATTAGAGTTAATTCAAGACATAAAAGAACAATTGAGAACTGCCCACTATTAGATAAAGTAGGATTTTGTGAAGATGGTTATGCAGATATTGTAGAAGCAAAAAACAAAAAATTTTATATTGGTGTTAGGTTCCACCCCGAAAGTTTATATAAAATAGATAAAAACATGAATAATATATTCAAGTGTTTTATAGAAAGTTGTAAGAAATAGGAGGAAATATGGAAACGTTAAAAGCTATAGAAGAAAGAAGAAGTATAAGAGGATTTACTAAAGAAGAAATAAAAAAAGAAATTGTAGAAGATATTTTAAATTGTGGAAGACTTGCTCCATCTGCAAAAAATAGACAACCTTGGTATTTTGTTATAGTACAAAAAGAAACAAAAGATAAGATTGCAGATATGATGACTAATTATACAATAAATAATGATGAAACTAATGAGAGAAAACTTTTAGGACATAAAAGTAGTGTTAATCCTACAGCAAATGTAATAAAACAAGCTTCAATATTAGTTTTAGTGTTTAAGAAAAAAAATGATAATTGGATTGTAGGAGATAATTTATCTATAGGTGCATGTGTAGAAAATATGTGTTTAAGGGCAACTGATTTAGGTATTGGCTCTTTATGGATTAGAGATACTGTGTATGTTGCAGAAGATGTTGCAAAAATGTTAGGATATGAAGACATGGAACTTAATTGTGCTTTAGCTCTTGGTTATGCAAATCAATTTCCTAAAATGAGACCTAGAAAAAAACTAGAAGATATAATTGAGTGGTATGAAGATTAAGACCAAATTAATGGTCTTTTTTTCATATCTATTGCATTTTTATATTTATCTGTGATATATTATTTATAACATCACATATCAAGAAAGGAAAAATTGAATATGAAAAATACAAAACAAGATAATAGAAAAATAGCAATATATTCTCGTAAATCAAAATTTACAGGTAAAGGCGAAAGTACCCATAATCAAATAGAAACATGTAAAAGAAAAATTGAACTAACTTTTGATAATGTAGATTTAGAACATGATATTTCAATTTATGAAGATGAGGGCTATACAGGTTATAATACCAATCGCCCTGCTTTTCAAAAAATGCTAAAAGATATTAGAGATAAAAAAATAAAAGCTATAGCTTTTTATAAATTAGATAGAATTAGTCGTAATGTATCAGACTTTAGTAGTTTAGTAATTGAATTAGACAATTATGATGTATCTTTTTTATCAGCAACAGAAAGCATTGAAAACGTAACCCCTAGTGGTCGTGCTATGATGTTTATGATTTCTGTTTTTGCACAATTAGAACGTGATACAATCGCAGAACGTATTAGAGATAATATGCTTGAACTTGCTAAAACTGGTCGCTGGCTTGGTGGTATGACCCCAACAGGTTATAAATCAGAGCAAATAGAAAATATAACTGTTGATGGTAAAAAAAGAAAACTATATAAACTATCTACTATTGATAATGAAGTAAGAATTGTAAAAATCCTTTTTGATAAAATGAGAGAATTAAAATCACAAACTAAACTTGAAACTTACACAATTCAGCATGATATAAAAACTAAAAATGATAAAGCTTATACTAGATGGGGATTAAAAAATATTTTAATAAATCCTGTGTATGCTATTGCAGACCAAGACACACTAGATTATTTTAGAAATCTAGGTGTAGAAATTTATGCAGATGAAAAAGAATTTGATGGAATACATGGATTAATGGTATATAACAAAACAGAGAAAAAGAAAAATCAAGTAGTTAGAAAAAATGTAAACGATTGGATTGTAGCTGTTGGAAAACACAAAGGAATTATATCAGGTAAAGAATGGGTTGAAGTTCAGGAACTATTAGATAGAAATAGTGACATGAAATATCGTAAACCTAGTACAAGTAATGCTTTACTATCAGGAATTTTAAGATGTTCACATTGTGGCTCATTTATGAGAGCAAAACTAAAAAATAAAATGGTAAGCCCTGATGGTCGCAGAGTTTTTGATTATATGTGTGAACTTAAAGATAAAAGTAGAAAACAAAAATGCCAATGTAAAAATATAAATGGTCTTGAAGCAGATGACTTGGTAATGCAAAAAATAAAAGAACTTGCTACCCCTACATCAAAATTTTATAAAGCCCTAAAAGGTTTATCTACAAATACCTTTAATAAAGAAGATAAAAATAATGAAGAAGTAAAAACTTTGAAATCATTAATCTATAAGAATGAAAATGATATTAACTCATTATTAGATAAAATTAAATATGTAGATGTTTCTTTATTAGATGATATTTCAAATGAGATTAAAAAATTAAAAGAAACTAATATAGAACTTGAAAAACAAATAAAAGAATTAACTAATACTAATTATGATGAAATAAGCGACAAAGAAACAGCAGATTTATTACTTAATATATTAGATACTTATTTTACTTCTTTTGATAGTTTAGATTTAAATACTAAAAGAAACATGATTAAGTTATTAGTAAGTTCTATAACAACAGATGGCGAAGATATAACTATTAACTTTTTAGGTGCTAGAAATATGAAAGATGAAACATTTCCAACAGGTGCTAACTGCAAA
>CAJTXR010000009.1 GCA_910584005.1 uncultured Anaeroplasmataceae bacterium
CGCTCAAAGAATCAGGAGAAAAGATAATGTCGACTACTACATTTGCTCAAAAATATTGGAAAGATTTTGAATTGTTATCATTAGAATATATACATGACCAATATAAAGATGTGTCGGCACAGTGTATTCATACATCATTTATAAATGACGGAGGATTTGATGGTAGTCTTACTTCGACTTTAACAAAGGAAGAAGCTCCCTTTGTACATGAAATATTAAGCTTAATAGAAGCAAAATTAAGGACAGATACTAACATTACAATTCACGATTTCGCAGCATCCATAATAGCGGCATATAATTTTTCGGCACAAATCCTATATGTTGTATCTAATGTAAATTTTACAGAAGGCACTCGGAAAATAACCTCTATATTTTCTAATAAAGTTAATTTGAAAATTGTATTAATAGATGGGATATATTTATTAGATTGGATAAACTCAAAAAATGTGCATCCAAACAATAATATATTTATATCAGAGTTAATAAAATCTATAAAAATAAATAATAAAAATACTTTTCAGGATGAATCTGCAAATGATTGCAAAAACACCTCAGAATTTGCGTCAGCTATTTTTATAGATGCTCCCTATCTTCAAAACGAAGAACTGTATGGGAAACACGCTCAAAATATCAAAACGAAAATAGTTCGTATTCTCGAAAGAATAGATAATCTTAACAGAATAGTTCTGCTATCAGGGGCAGTTGGGACGGGAAAATCTACAGTTATTTCAAATGTAGGATATGAAATGCAACAAAAAAATTTTATTTTTAATATATTAGACTGTGATACTGAGGATGCCCTGTCAGTAAGGAGTATTTTTTTATGGGTTTTAAAATCCTTATGGGGGATAGATCCATTCAAAATATATACAAATGACAATATAGCAGAGTTTGTTGATTTAGTATGCCTTGTGGCAAATACACCGATAGAAAAAAATATAAAAGATACAATTAGAGAAATTTTTACGTTAGAGAATAGTTCTTATATTTTTAAAAGCGACCTCTATACAACATATCTTCTAAGATATTTAAATATCATCTTAGAAAAAAAACATAGAAATAACCGAACGATATTAGCCATAAAAAATTTGCATCACTTGGAACAATTTACATTTGATTTTATGATATCGCTAATTCAGTGCTTAATACAAAACAACGTTGGGCTGATTATAGAGTTAGCTCCTAAAGAAGCAAAAGAAGATGCAAGGAATGATTGGGAAACAGACCGTAATGCATTGTGTTATTTTAAAAAAAATGGTCATTTATTTGAATTATACGATTTCGAGAAGGAGGATGCTTTATACTATTTGTCGAAAAACCTTCCCGGTTTGACCGACAATTACTATAACTATATATTAACTCATATAGGAATGAAACCAGTTTTTTTACATTATGCTGTTAATTGGCTTATATTAAATGAAGTGGTTTTATACAATTCTCAAAAAGACTATTGTACAGTAGCAAAGCCAGAAGAATTTTTTGAAGGAATAACACCAGATCAAAACCAAAGAATTATTGAGGATATAATTCGGTATTATCAATCAAATACACCAAAATTTCAAGACATTATTATAGAAATTTTTGAAATGATCGTGTTGTTAGATGGGTCAATCAGTTATTCTATAATAGAAAAAATATATCAACCCATGCCCATTAAAGGAATTATTCAGACATTGCTTGATACTGGATTATTTATGCAGACATCAATCGGAATTAGCACGAACCATGAACTTGTATTTGCTGCTTTAAATAATACAAGCCTTTCATTTTATCAGCTATGTGCAGCCTCTAAGTTATATGATGCTATTAGAGTAATAAAGGATGACGAATTTGTAAGATGTAAAAGCGCAGATTTACTCGTCATTATGAAGCAGTGGAGAAAGTTTATTAATCTTTCTATTCAAATAAGCGAAGATGCATTTATAATAGGGGAATACAATAAATGTATAAAGTATTTATCATTGTGCCGTAAGATTTACCATAAACTGGAAAACAAAGAAGGCATCTATTTATTAAAAATTATGTACAAAGAACTGTTAGCATATGAAAAAATGGGTAGAGGTGGTTCTGCAAAAAAATTGTTTCAAGATTTCCAGAAGCAAATACAGTTAGAAATGAATTTTACAAAAAAAGAACCCGAAAAAAATATACTTGCACTGGAAAAGCTATATCTTGCAAGACAGGCTGGACCGGAAAATCAATATAATTTTAGCTTAAATATGTTAACATACGCCAAACAGTATTATAATGAAATTTCCGAGGAATTGTATGTTAGTATATGCTTTGTTTTTGCATTAATTGAAAAAAAGTATATTTCCCTCGATAGCGCAGTTGACTTTTTAAAAAAAGAAAAATGTCTTCTTCCACACTCTATTGAGTTAGATATTCATTACCAATCACATGAAGCTGCAAAGTATTTAAATTATAATCCCGCAAAGGCAATAAGTTTTTATGAAAATATTGTTAATTATTCTGGAACATCTAAAAAATATAATAAGAGCATAGGACATGCATATGTTGATATATTGAATTGTTATATTCTTTTAGAAAATTGGGAAGATTTTCAAAAACAGTTTCAGAAAGTATTGGAGTATCTACAAACGAATGTATTATATAGTGAAGAAGGGCGATTATATAATCTGGATGGATTATACTACTGGTTAAATGGCGATTTGCTAACAGCTAAGGAGTCTTTTCAAAATTCATTATTTTATTTTGGATTAGTACATAATCAAATGAATGGAATTATTACCAGAATAAATTATATTGGTCTCTTGATATCACTTGTTAAATTTGATGATGCCATTTTAGAATTTAATGTAGCTAGTTCTCGTATTATAAAAGTTTTTGGAGTTCTTTTTTCTCAAATTGGAATTACAAAAGCATATCATAGACATCGTGAATATGTAGCACTTTTAGCTCTCATAAAATATGGGAATGATTTAAAACAAACGGTACAAACTCAGAAGCTTATAAGTAATATAAGCATAGAAGCCCTTCCAAAGCATGTTGCAGAATTAATGAATGGTACATATCCCGATGAAGTTTTTTTTAATACTTGTATTATCCATAAAGATGTAATAACTTTGACAAGATAAAATTTTTGAAGGGACTTCTTGATTATTTAAGAAGTCCCTTCAATACTAATATATGTTTTTTCTAATTTATCTAGTATTTTAAATTCATTGTGGTATTTTTCGTATTCTAATGTGTTTTGGTGTAGTACCAAATTTTCAAATACAATAATAAAGAGCCATCCAATACATGCTGTTTTATACTGTTCCATCACAAATACATCTACATATTCATTTAATGAATCTATTTCTATATTAGACATAATTAGAAACAGCAGATAACTATGAAGAAAATGAGCGGGCATTCTCGTAATATCCCCTATATAAAGACTAGAAGCATTTTTGAATTTACAGGTGTATTGCTTTTCATCGATAATAATGATATTTTCTAAAGAACAATTTTCCAAACATAAACCATATCGGAAGTTTTTTCTGATATTAATACTTTCTAGAAAAACTTTACATTTAGAATACAAGGTTTGTAATTCTTTTGATATCATATTGCTTTGATCTTTAAAAATCAAATATAACTGACGAAGTGATAAACCATAGTCAATATTGCAGCTGTGAAAGAAATGAGATGGATATTTTT
The DNA here is from genome assembly GCA_910584005.1 of uncultured Anaeroplasmataceae bacterium. Taxonomy (GTDB): domain Bacteria; phylum Bacillota_I; class Bacilli_A; order Acholeplasmatales; family Anaeroplasmataceae; genus Pelethenecus. The sequence continues at coordinate 3,667 of CAJTXR010000009.1, forward strand.
TATAATATTCGTCATATATATTTCTGATGTCATTTACACTACTATTATTCCAGTCTTTGTTAAAGAATATAGAAATAGTGTCAACATTCTCTACACAATTTTTCCCAAAACCATTTAACAAATTTTTGACAGAAATTTGAATAGATTCTTTTTCTAGTTGTTTTCCATCCAAAATAGGATAATATTTTTTGATGTAAATATAATAGTTATCAATATATTTAAAAATAGGATTGACATCAGATGCAGATACATATTTTTCACGTTCATATTGATCGCTTCGCTTATCAACCTTTGTATCAATAAACGAACAGATATATGCTTTGTCCATTAATTTCGCATATGGCTGCCATACCTCATATTCTTTTGAAAGAAATTTTATTTTCCATGTAGCAGCTTCGTCAGAATAAACGGGAATTATTTGTAAATTGCTTTCCTTCAACGTTGCTTTTAATTGTATTTTAAGATCTTTCAGTGAGATAACTTCATTAAAAAAAGGATACACATTTATATAATTCTTATAGTGTTTTGTAATTTCGACTAAGCCACTATTCTGTAAATTTACATTTGTACTCGTTACAGCCAAAGCATATATAAATTGATGAGATTTATAAAAATTCCATTCTCTCAAAATTTTCTCCATGTACTTTTTGGCATTGATTCCCATATTATTTGATAAGTATGGTTGTTTTATAAATAGGGACATGACATGGTATAAGAAATCAATATCTCCAAAAGGAACTCGAAATCCATTATACCAATTATAAATATAATCCGCACCAAAGCCACAGCATGTTGAAATAACAGGAATTCCTGATGCTAAAGCCTCAATTATTACTCTTCCGCCTGGTTCATAAGAAGAATGCATAATCAATGCATGAGATTTTAGCATTAATGTACTTATACCCCTTTGGTCTAGATATCCCCACCAAATTAAGTCACCACATTTTTCATACTGCTCAAAAAGGAATTTGTCATCCAAATTTAGTTTAAATGATTCTATTTCATCCAAACTGCCGCCAACAATCCAAAGTGCTGGACATAACTCTTTATAAATTACTTTTAAATTATACCATGCTTTCAAAACGATATGTATTCCTTTGTTTGGAGCCAACCGTCCACAATAAAGAAATGCCTGCTTTAACCACCATTTTCCATTAAAATTAGATTGATTAAATGTACATTCTATTTTTAAACTTGATTTATTATTTATATTTTTTTTGTCAACTACAAAGCGGTATGGCACACCAAAATCGTCATGTGATGGATATAGAAAATCATTCGAGATTGGCCTACCAGGAATCATAATTTTTCTTTCATCAATTTGATACAATTGAACTAAATCATTCCGTTCCGATGGAGTTATACAAAATATATAGGTGGCTGATTGAAAAATTTGTTTTTCAATTTCAAACCGTTTTTTTAATGGCTCATTCATTCCTGTTTTAAATCGTCGAAGTCCATTTGAAATCACTGTATGTACATAAGGAATCCCCCTTTTACAGCTTAAATCTCTAGCAACTTGTCCAGAATTCCAATAAATACTATGAATTAAATCTGGCTTGAATTTTCTATTTTCTAATGCTATTTCTATTTTTTGTAGGCTAATACTATGAAGCGCATAAAGCTCTTTTTTATCTATAGTTTTTATCCCATTGACAATTATCCTTTGAATCATACAATTTTCTGAAATTTCTTCGTATTCAGGTAAGCTAGGATGACATTTTCTAGTAATGAGCATTATTTTGATGTCTATATTAGCAAAATAAGAAAGTAGCTCACGAATATAACTATGTGTGCCTCCACCTTCACCAATTCCAGCCGGCGAAGTAGGATCCGCATGCAAGGAAATCATTAATAAATTCATTTCCATTTTCCTCTCATCATATAATTTTTGATTCGCATGATTTTTTCAAAATATAACTTAACCGAGATGGTGATTTGATAATACTTTTAAAACACCAGATAAACCAATGGAGATACATTTTTTTGTGTAAATATGATTTCGATATTTTACAACAAATATTTACATATGCTAAATTGTGTTTTACATAATATATTTTGTACTTTTTAAATAACATTTTATATCCTTGTAAAGTACTATCTTCATTTTTTGAAATCTGTAATTCGGAATGTTTATAATGTTTAAATAATATTTTATTTATACCATATAATTTATAATATTGACTTATTCGAAGGCAAAAGTCATAATCTTGGCGAGCATGAAACTTTGGATCGAAACCTTGAATTCGGAAAAAACATTCCCTCTTTATCATTATTTGTGAGGTGGTTCCTATGTAGTTTTTAACAAGTAAATCTTCAAAACGAGGAGTTTGTATAAAATTATCATTATTTCCATAAGGCGTTATTCTTCCCGCCATATTAGTATAAATATTTACTCCTTTACTAAATACAAGCCCATATCCTTTTTTTAATACTTCAATTTGTTCACAGGCTTTTGAAGGGAGCCATTCATCATCATCGTCAAGAAATGCTATATATTCACCGTTAGAATTAATTACACCTAAATTTCTAGCAATACATGCACCGCAATTTCCAAACTGTTTAATATAAATTATATTTTCTTTTTTAGAGTATCTTTTAATTTCTTCTGAAAGATGTGAATGGTTTTTATTATCATCAATTATTAGTATTTCTATATATGGATAAGTTTGTTTTTTTACACTTTCAACGGCACGTCTAATAATTGATACTTCACGATTAAATGTTGGGATTATCACACTTAATAAATCTTTTTTCATTAGTTTCCCCTTTGCTATTCAGTTA
>CAJTXR010000010.1 GCA_910584005.1 uncultured Anaeroplasmataceae bacterium
GATTCTCTTCACCCGCTCCAAATAGCCAATCAACATCCTTCGGGATGTTTTTTTTGTTAATTATTTCCGACTTTTTTTCGATTCTTTGTCAAATAGTGTTGTTAATTAATTTTTAACCTGTTACAACGAAAATACCAATGGAAATCCTAGTAGCTATGCTGCTAGGATTTTTGTTTTAGGCTTTGTTAGATTTTGAACCATGAGAATACGAGATTTAATTACCCTAGCAATGGAGGTAATGTACGAGCTTTGCTACATCCGCCAGGTGACCCAGTGATGAAATCACGATATTCAAAGGCAATACGCTTAATGACCTTAATTTTATTATTAACTCCTTCGCTAGGACCGTATGTGTAAGGGGTTGAGAGAGTATCTTTGATATAAGATTGATAAGTTTTAAAGTTTTAGAAAGCTATTTGAAGTTCAGGAGAAATAAGTGAATGTTGCGTTTCAAGCAAATGATTAAATCGTTCTAAGTTTTTCGTCTGAAGAGCAAAAAGTAACTCTTGATATAGATTTTAACTCAGGAGATAAATCAATTAACTTCACTTCCTCAAGATATTTTTATCTTTAATATTTAAATGTTTTCTAGTAATGTTTTCTAGTAAAATATGAGTAAAACATCAAATCTTATCCTTTGAATATTGCTTTGGTCGATAATATTGTAAAAGAATTGAGACTTGAGCTCTTTTTTTTCGATACTATAAAAAAGTGCTGCTTGATTAGCAACATTGAATATTATAGAACCAAAAACAAATGTGGGGGGATCCTAAAAGTTGAACTTCATATTATGTAGCTAATTGGCTAGTATGAATCTGATATTTGTTGAGACACATAATAGCCAATTTTCTTTTAACTTATTTAGAGGTATCATAGTAATATACATATTGTTTTCGCTGCTTCTTTTGATTCCTTATTGGCTTTAAATGTCTTGCTAGGGTATAGCTTGTTTAAGGATTACGAAGAAGTTTTTCATTGGTGAGTTATCCAGAGAATTTCAACTTTGTGACACGCTTTAGAAAATATTGTATCTCTTTAATGCTTTAAATCGTTGCTGACTTTGATACTACCATTCTTGATCCGCATGGAGGATTATTATATTTTTCTTCCTGTATTTTAAACTTAGTCCCATCTGTTTTCAGTTTCTGATAAGAGGGTGGCATACTAAATAAACGGTTAATTCGATTCTTAACTAGCTCTCGACGGTTCCTTTATATGAATGATATTTGCGTGTTTTATGGCTGAACCTAATACAACTAATTTCTAGCTTTTTCATTAGACGATAAAGTTTCTTATGGTTAATCTGCTGCTCTTGATGATGAAGTTTATCTATAATTCAACGGTAACCGTGAATTTCATCAGTTTCTTTAAAAATATTTAAGCTAGGATTTCGTTCGAGGCTCTTGATCCGGATCCTCATGTCCCATCTTTTTAATCCAATAATGATAGCTTGATTTAGGAAATTTGTTTATCTTTAAAATACTAATTAATTTAAAATGAGTTGTTAATTTTTTAATTGTATTCTTTGGATTCATGGCGCAATCCCATAGCTGTGACACACTTTTAAGTATTCATATCCAATTATTAATAATTTAATTTCTTCTAATTCTTGTTCAGGTATTAATGTTTTGGTTAGAAAGAGGATTTTAATTTTATCGTAGGTGGCTGAGGTCTTCTTTTCGATTTAAGTAGTGCTTCTACGCCACTTTTTCAATCGTTGCATTCTAATTCCCAATAGTTCCTATGTCTGATCTTCCAAAATGAATAGCAGTTTGGTTATATGAAGCATCCGTTTTCTTAGTTTAGTTGTATACAGTTAACTTAAATTCTCCAGTAGATTCTTGTTTTTAGACTGTCAATCGTTTTTTTTTGTGATTAGTTATTTAGCCTAAATCAGGTTTTAGTTTGGGGCCGACTCGAAATTTGATAATTTTTAGGACGAAATCAATGCCCTAAAAACCTTGTAAATATTCATTAAAAAACTTTAATTTTGAACAATATCGAGTCATATAAAAAACACTCCAAATTGTCGTTGTTTTAGTCTAATATTTTGAGGGAGACATTAAGGTAATATGCAAATAATACTATATAATTCTTTCAATCCTTCATCCACATTTATTGGTTGAGATAAAGTTCGTAAAATGTAAACATAAGTAAAGGTGTCATATACGAAATGTTTATGGTATAAATAAAATTTCAGTACTCTTATTAACTAGGTTAAATAGTATTGAGATAAAATAAAAATTTATTACATTATATGAGTTAATATAATTAATTAACCAAGATATTTTTTTTAGATTCGATTAGATTATGACGCGGGGGTAAAATAATCGAATCTGTAGTCTTTCAGGTTAACACCTTTAATACTCTTAATTTTGTTATTGATTTATTTATTCAAATAACTCCCCTTTTATAGTATGACTAATATAGACTTTTTAAATTTTAAGCACTTAAAAGATAGATTATAGTAAGATAGTGATCTGTAATAATTAAGTAGTGTTTTATTGAAAGAGAAATTAAATACTTACAATAGATTATTTAATGGTTTTAATTCACTCGATAAATCAAGGAAAGCTATTTCGTATGTAGGCTTAACAGAGCAATATAAACACCCAAATATATATAATAATATTTAAATAAACTATGTTAGCAAAGTTAAAAAAATCCTAATAATATAAAAACCTTTTTAAAAGAAATATCATAGAAGATAGAAGACATATACCTAATTGTTACAAATAGAGGGGAAATATAGCCTATTTTGATATTCTTAAATTTTTATCTGATTAAAAGGCTGGGTCTAGGTCAATATTTTGGACACCAAAAAGTTAATTTTTTAAGCTACTTGTCGTGCAAGTTGCTCACATTCTTCAGGTGTTAAATAATTAATAGAACCCTGAATTCTTTGTGGCATGAAATGATTCAATACAAGCATTATCGTAAGGACATTCCTTACGGCTAAAAGATTGAATGAGATTAAGTTCTGAGGTTAGGTTTTGAAAATCTTGGCTAGTATACTGCGTCCCTAAATCGGCATGAAGTATAACTTTTTCTTTTGGATTTTGCGAAGCACAGGCATTTTTTTAAGCTTGGATAATAACGTCCGTTGTCATTTGCTTAGAAAAATGATAACCAATAATTTTCTTTGAATGTAAATCGGTGACTGAAGCCAAGTAGTACCAACCTTCTTTTTGAACGTGAATATAAGTGATATCCGATACACGTTTTTGATTAATTGAAGTCTTCGAAAAGTCCTGTTCTAGAATATTATGATGCTCTAAAACAAGTTTTTTAGGTTTTTTATAAGGGTATATTTCTTTTGAATAATCGAGATTAATCCAACCGATTTCATTAATCGCTGAACGCGTTTTAAGCTAATGGAGTGTCCCTCTTTAATCAATTGACGGTGTATCTTAATCGCTCCATATCGACGACGAAATTCAAAATAAATCTGCTTAATTTGTTAAAGTAGGTTTTGATTTTCACGCTTCCGATTCGATTTGATGTTTCGATTGATAATAAGTGCTTCTTGGAAAACTTTAAGACCCCACAAATTTGCTAAATATCATGTTCCCCTTGATGTTGATCAATAAATTGACATAATTCAGATCGAGTTACTTTCTCGTGAATGGGGCCCCCACACGATTTATCTACTCCTTTGGTGGGGAATGGTCATCTGGCGATTGCCGACGGCAATCTATTCTTCAACTGCTAGGGAAACTGTTAATAGCCTTTTTTAAAATTTCATTTTCCTCTTGTAAGCGTAAAATTTCTTGCTTCATACGTTTAAATTTCTCGAGAGTCATTTCAGTATCATCCACTGAAGCGATGGGAGACATTGTTTAATCCATTTGTAAATTGTTACTTCTGAAACGCCTTATTCACGACTAAGGTTTTTGACGGTACGACCAGTTTTATAAAGTTCAACAATCATTGATTTAAATTCAGAATTATATTTTTTTCATAAAGTCGCATTCTTTTATTAAATCTAATGTAACGACTTAATAAAAGGATGTGTCATAAAACTATACTAGCACCAGATATAAATAATTGCATGTATATGTATAATAAGTAAAGGTTTAATGTCAGTTATATTTTTATTAATAATTATAATATAAACTTATCTAAAATTTTAAAGTTTAATGGGGGGGAGGTAGTATAATTATCAATAAGGTAATAATAGGCTATTAGAAATCATTATTTATGTTGGCATAAAATAAAAAAATATTTGACAACATAGAATCGTAATGGTATTATAAATGAGTCGTCAAAAAAGGCGATGGAAAAGAAAATAAAAAAAGTTAAAAAGTGTTTGACAGAAACGGTTGAACATGATAAACTAGAAAAGTCACCGAGAGAGGCAGACAAGAAATCTTACAAAAAAAGATAAAAAACATTTGACAGAAAAA
>CAJTXR010000011.1 GCA_910584005.1 uncultured Anaeroplasmataceae bacterium
AAATAATAACAAATTATTAGGAGGAAAAAAAGAATGGTAAAATTAGAAGAATTTTTAAAATCTTATAAATCTCAATGTGATAAAGTTTTTATTAATGAAACAAAAAACAAGGAAGAAATAAAATATATTTCTTTCAAAAGAAGTAAATTTTATAATAACAATTATATCCATTGTACTTGGACAGGCAACAGTATGGCCGGAACTACTTTAAATAGTTGTTCTTTTGAAGATACGAGCATTTGTGATAGTGGTTTTACTTCTTGTAATTTAAATAAAATAGATTTTTATGCAAAAGATTTACTTACATATTCTGGAAATAATTTTAGTAATTCAATGTTTATGGAATGTAATTGGAAAAACATTAAAATATATGGAAGTGCAATTATTGATTCCATTTTTGAATCAAATGCTTTTGAAAATTGTGTTTTTAAAAGCGTAACTTTAGAAAGTACAATATTTAAAAATTGTTCTTTTGTAAATGTAAATTTTAGTGAATCAAATATCGAGTTTGCAGATTATAGTACTTGTAATTTTAAAGATGTAACTTTTTCAATTCTTCAATTTCCTTATATTTTTGGTATTACAGATATAATTAAAAATAAAGAAGTAAAATTTTCGGATAAAAAAGAAATAAATTTGGAAACTTATCTCGAACTTCTTCCCCAATTAAAAGAAACCTTTTTGGTCAAGGGAGAGTATTTTCCTGTATGTAATATATTAATTTGTCTTCATAAAGAACAAGAGGCTTTAGAATATTTGCGATTAGGCATTCAAAAAGAGATAGAAAATAACAATTATAGAATGATTAGCTTTTATTGTAAATTAGGTTTAAAATATGATTTGATTGACTCAAAATTTGCATATCAGATTATGGATTATATAGATAATCATATTATAAAAAATGATTTGTCTGAAATGCAATTAAAAAATCTTTTACTATACTCAAGCAAAATTAGAAATCAATTAATGAATTTTAGTGAAAATAAACTAAATCTTCAGTTTACAATTAGCACAAATATACCATCTACTGATAATAAAACTATATCTGAATTGTTAGAATTAATTAATATGTTTTTAAATAAAGATGTTATAGGTGATAACAAAAATTATATTGAAATTAGACATAACTCCCCTTTTCAATTATTCGTTTCTATTATTCAAAATTCTGCAGCAATAATAACCATTTCTGAAGCATTTATTGCTTTAATTAAACTTTATTTAAAATATAAAAGAAATCATAAAACCGTCAACATATCCTCTCTTATCGACAAAACAATTTCTCAAACCAATTTAAAATTAGAGCGAGATTTTAAGAAAAAATTAGTTGTTCAAAACAGAGAGGATAAGAAAAAAAATATCAAAAATATAATTGAGAAATACTCGGCTCAAATCAAATTAATATCTGAAAAAAACAAAAAGAATAAAGATCAATTAATCGATAGTATTACCCAAAAAATTATTGGAGAAATTGATGAAGAATTGCCACAAAACCTCTATATTTTTAAAGTTGAAGACTTAGAGGAAGACTAAAGAGCTAGTGTATTATTACGACATAATTTACACTTTGGTCCTAACTCATTATTATGTTTTTCACATTCTTTTTCACAAGTTAAAAATATTTCATATAAGTATTCATTTGTAGGTGCTAAATGATTATTCAACTCGGATTTTGGTAAAGGCCTAAAAACTGAAAATACAGGTTGAATTCCTTTATTTAACAACATTTTTACACCTGCTATTATAGAATCTTTATGTTCAAAACCAATGACAAATGCTGTTCTCACAGCATTTTTTTCTGTCCATATTTTTGTTGATTCCGTTAAAATGTCTAGATACTCTTTTCTCCTAAATTTTGTCTTTCCCGGCATTAAAGCAATAGACAAAGCCTCATCATATATTTCCATGTTAAAACAAACTTCATCTATTCCAGCTTCTTTTAATATGGGCAACATATCTTTTTGAGGTGGAATACTCATCAAAGAAATATTAATTTTAGCCTTGGATTTAATATATTTTGCGACTTCAACAATTGTATCCCAAGAATTTTCAGATAGAGAGGTTCCCCCTCCAATTAATATATGGGTATATCTACTTTTGTCGCTAAGATCATATGCTTCTTTTAATTCATCTATAGAATATTTTTTTGAGCATATAGGCATATCACAAAATCTACATCCCACGCCATTGTTTTTGAAGTCACATCCATTATTTAATTTTATTCTCATTCTATCGGTTGAATAATAAATTATATTTTTTAACTTTTCTCCAGAAGTTAATTGGAAATCTTTTATTGTGTCATTCTCAATATTTATACTAGAAACAAAAATATTATAATAATAAAGATTATATTTTTCATCAGCTTCCAATTTAATATGAAAAGGGCTGTATTCAGCAAAATTAATACTTATAGGACAATTTACGTAGATGTCTTGGTTTAGCAGATGAATATCAATTGAACTATAAACTGCCGATTTCCAATCTTCTGAAACATCTGATGCATATTTACTTATACCTTGATTCATTAACGCAATTTTTAACTTCATTTGATTTTGAATGTCAGTAGAACCAATTTTAATATTATCTGAAATCCACAAATTATGTTCAGGTGATATTTCAGTAATTTTGTGAGGGAAAATAGCTCTAAACATATATCCGTTACTTTCTAGCTTACAAGTTGAGGAGAAGCCATCATTTAAAAAATCTTTTCCTAATCTATCCCTTAAAACATTTTTCTTATACTCAATCCATTCTTTGCTATAAGGCTCATCATAGTAATAATAGTAACAACTTGCATTTATTTCATCATAAAAGTTAAGTGTGGATACTAAATAACGTTTAAATGAAGTAATTTGCATGTCAATTAAAGAGGTTGCTTCAAAAGGTTTTTTTTCATTTTTGCTTTTTTCCGCTAAAAAGCGATCTATCAAAATACTAGATGCCTGAAAGCGTGGATTAACTTCATTAAAATAAATCTGGTTGTTTGAATCAATCATTAAATCTATGCCAGCCACTCCTTTGTATCCCAAAGTTCTTAACTTATCTGATATTTTCAAACAATATTTACGAATTAGCTCTTGTGTTTCTTTTGCTAAACCTCGAAAAGCAATAAAATCAGCACCACGATAAACTAATTGATGTTTTACTAATTCAATAATTTGAATGGAAGCAGGAGAAACTACTACTTGTTTTTCGGCGATTATAATATGAACATTAACGGAGATAGAATGTTCTAAATAAGGAGATACTATATATTTATCGTTTTTATGAATTTTAGTCTTAATCTCTTCAATATTGCTAGGTGTAATCAAAAAGGTTCCTTCTCCACCACCGCCATGATTCGATTGTAAAATTATTTTTTGGGTTGAAAATTTTTCAGAAAATACATTAAAATCAAAATCAATTCCTAAAATCGTTTCACATGGCACCAAAGGGATAATTTCTTTAAAAATCCATTTCATATGAATTTTATCATTTAATTGTTCTAATAGGATTTTATCATTTACTGCTATAATTTCATCCAAATTGTATCCCCCCTTATAAGCATTATAACTATTGTAAAACATAAATTTTATATTTTCATATTTTTTTCTTATTTCGTTAGTTTTATCTTTGAAATAGGGAGCAACACCCGTATTATTTTGATTTTGATTTCCACGGATTTCTTGAAAATAAGAATTCTCTCCTCCAAAAAAAGTCAAAGAACTTGATATGACATTTTTAGAAAACATAATGTCAGAGTTTCGAATTCCAATCCAACAAATTTTATCTCTATTTTCTAAATAATTTTTAATTTTTTTTAATGTTTTCATTTTATATAATACATCAACATAGCAGTGAAATTTAGTTTCATCTTTATTTTCTTTTCTTGCATATAATATGAAAGGATATAATGCCAGCATTCTTAAATATAGATTTAAAGATGTTAATTTGCAAAACATATCTTCTCCATTGCAAGTTTGCTTAATTTTGTATAAATTATTCTCCATTAAAGTTAGATAATCTAAAATTTGAATTTTAATTGCTTCGTTACTTATCATTGTTTCTAAGTCGAAATAAAATGATTGTCCTAGTTTTTCAGATATTTTCCCTCTTAATTTAAATGTTTCTTCATAGATTAAATTGCAAGCTATGACAACTTGATTCACTTTATCAGTTTTAGATGATTTGTAAAATACAAAACCACTTAATAAAAGACTTATAACAGCAATACAAATTGATATAATATCTGTGGTAATAATGTATAGTGTGGTTATCATTTTTTCCTCCTAATAATTTGTTATTATTT
>CAJTXR010000012.1 GCA_910584005.1 uncultured Anaeroplasmataceae bacterium
AATTCCGGCTTCCAAACGGCAGAAATTAAATTTGCGAAAAAATCTTGACACTATCTTTTCGGTGGCCTCAAAGGTGGATAGATGCAGGACTTTGAGCAGCGCAGTATCACTTGGAAATACGCTCCTCTGGCGGTTCAGCTTTCGATAAGTGGCATTCAGGCTCTCAATGGCATTGGTGGTATAAATGACCTTGTGTACCCCGGCGGAAAACTTGAAAATCGGGGCAATGGCATCCCAGTTCTGTTTCCAGCTCTTCATAGACTCGATTCTTTGTATACAATGAAATCTTCTATTACTAAGATATCAATATTGGTTTTCAAAAATGTATTTATCGCATCATAAGGAGACTCTACAATAGGTTCATTGTTATCATTAAAGGATGTATTCAATATAACTGGAATACCAGTTAATGATGCATATTTTAGAATAATATCATAAATAAAAGGATTTTGGTGTTTTGAAATTGATTGTATTCTAGCACTGCCATCTATATGTGTAACAGCAGGAATCTTCCCCTTATATTTACTGCTTACTTGTGCTGCCAATAACATAAATGGAGAATCTTGCTTTAAATTAAAAATTTCAAATTGACTACTGTCTATAACTGCTGGTCCAAAAGGTCGGAAAGTTTCTCTGTGCTTTACTCGTTTGTTTAAATAGTCTTTCATTTTAGACGAAGTAGGGCTTGCGATAATACTTCTATGGCATAATGCTCTTGGCCCAATTTCACTTCTCCCATGTAAAAGACCTATAATTTTATTTTCTTTCAGTTCTTTAGCTAAAATGGTGGATAATCTTTCAAATGAATATTGTTTGTATTTTAAGTTTTTTTCAATTAAAGCTGCTTTGATTTCGTTATCTTTATAATCTAGACCAAGATATGGTGTAAATGAAGTGCATTTTAAATCAGAACCAAACATTTTATAAGCATGAAAGGCAGCACCAATAGCCTGACCGTCATCACCACAAGCTGGAAAAATGAAAAAATTTATATTTGGATGGTTTTTAATTAATTGATGGTTAACCGGACAGTTTAAAAAAAGTCCTCCTGCTAAACATATGCATTTAGGTTGGTATTTATAAATTATATAATCAACTATAACATGTATTCTTTTTTCTAAATAACATTGCATCGTTTGTGCAATGTTTGCCTTATTTTTCTCTATAAATAAAAAATAGCTTTCACCAGATTTAAGAAATAAATTATAAATTTGGTCTAAAATATCAGTAAAAGTCAGCGAGAACTTAAAGGTATCTAAAGGAGAAATTTTGAAATCGATTAAGTTTTTACCATAAGGAGCCAATCCCATAGTTTTTCCCGCACCATGTAATCCAAAACCTAGGAGAGCTGTAATTTGACTATACTTTTTTCCAAGACTGATTTGTTCTGTTGAAAATTGTTTGTTCATAAAAGGATATACATACATTTGTGGTCGCCCAAAAGAATGCATATAATTACTTTGCAACCGTTGTTCTAAAGCATGTATGTTTTTTCCCTTTCCCCAAAAAATTGTTTCCGCTTCTTCAAGATTACCAATAAGTTCTCCACCACCATCAGCTACAAAAATAATAGCTTCTTCAAAACCAGAGGTATTGAAAACAGATTCAGCATGTGCAAGATGATGAGTAACAGGTATTATTTTGAAATCACTATAATTGTAGTATTCTTCCAATTGTGTATAGTAAAAATATTCTAATTCGTATATGTTCACGGCAGTACCACTTAAACCTACATATTTAATTTGATTAAAAGATATATGAAAATAATTTAATAGACTATCTATAGCCTTAAAAGGAATCTCCATAGAAGTTGAATGTTTGATTCGATCAACCCTTTCCTGGGCAATCGCTCCAAGTAATATCCCATTTTCTAATATGGCTGCACCACGATCATGACCAATATTGATTCCTAAAACAATTGATTCCATTATACTCCTCTACCCTCCTAAAAATTTTAAAAAATGTATTGAGTTACAATAATGAACACTTATATCTATACTCAATAAATGTTCGCTGATCTTATTCCTAAATTTGTAGTTAAATATAATCCCGCGTTTCTTTGGGTTTCCAACGGATAACTCCTGATTATCCTT
>CAJTXR010000013.1 GCA_910584005.1 uncultured Anaeroplasmataceae bacterium
ACTACCTATCCTCTCTTCTCTATATTTAATTACCTCAAAATAACGATGTATTATTGGGAGGAAAGTATATGGACTCAAAAATGAAAATATTTATAAGTTGGTCAAAAAAGAAAAGCAAACGACTTGCTTCTGCTACAAAATTTTTTTTAGAGCAAACCTTGAATAATTCTGTGGATTTCTTTTTTTCGCCTGAAATGTATAAAGGTACGCGTTCAGATAATGAAATACATAAAAATCTTTTGGAAAGCGATAAATGCCTTTTATGTATAACAGCAGAAAATTTTAAAAATCCATGGTTGCTATATGAAGCAGGAGTTGTCTTTGGTGCAAATTATTTGAAAAATAAAGATGAAATTGTTATACCAATTTTATTTGAGAATATTCCCGAATGGTCATCTTGGATTGATAAACCATTAAATAGATATGTTCCTATACAATTGCAAAGTATAAATCATGAGTTTGAGAGTGGAAAAAAAGATTTGGAATTTTTCTTGAAAAAATTAGCAAAAGAATTACAAGTTGAAGTTATGAATTTTGAAGAAAATTGGGACAAGTTTGTAAAAGAAATAAATGAAATTTTAACTAGCGAAAAAATTATCCCAGCAGAATGTGAATTTCTAATTACTAGATTATTAGAAAATGAAAGTGATTTTGCAATTACAAGTCCTGAAATAACTAAAGGAAAAATAGGTTTTCATAAAGGATTTACTACACATATTCTAACAAGATTATTAACTGATTTTATTGTTATGCAGCAATCTAAATCTTTATGGATATTTGGAAGAAAAAATAAAAAATTATTATCTAGAGAATTTGAACCATTTTTTTTGTATTTAGCAAATGAGGGCTTAAAAAATGGAATAGATTTTAGATGCTTGTTTCCCTTGCCAAAAAGTAAAGCCACTATTAAAGCTAGTAGTAAAGATAGGGAACAATTTTTTGAAATGGAATTGGAACAATCATTAAAAACAGCATTTAGTCTTAAAAATAAATTTGGATTACCAGTTGAAAAAATATTTAAATTATATTCAGAACCAAGAAAAGATTCAATTATAATAATTGATAATGCTGTTCTTTATCATCCTATAATTTGTGATGATAAAGGTTACCCATTGCCCTATACAGATTCTAATTTCGAAGTGCTAACCGCTTTAGAAACAAAAGGTAATGCTTTGGTAGTGTCTTTTGAAAATGTTTGGAATAGCGAGAATACTATACCATTGACAGAAGACTTGCTTTTAAAATTATATAATTAATTTTTATTTAGATAATCATAAAGGATATCTATTATTTTGCAAGTTACCTCATCTTGATTCATATAAGAAACATCTATACTAAATACATTGCTAAATTTTTTACTTAAATTCACAGTCTTATTATGAAGAATGTTATTTTTTTCTTTCATATTTTCAATTTTATACTTGATAGAATATGTACCTTTGGTATATTCTCTTTCATTGCACCTCGTTTCCCTACGTTTAATATGCTCCTTCTCATTTGAAATATATAAATTTATAAATAGTAGATTTTTATCATATTCATCTTGTGGTCCATTATCACAGAAAAACAATTCAGGAATTATGCTCATCCCCTCAATAATTGTAGGAATTTTTTTCTTTTGTTGTCTTTGAATTAAGATTTTAATATATTCCTGCATAATCTTTGCTTGTTTTTCTAAAATTACATAATCACCATCAGTTAATGAGCTGAAAAGATAATCATACTTTTTCATTACATTTTCTTTGTTGTAATAATCAAGTAGCTTGTTTACATCATTAATTGCTTCCCTAACAATTAGTCTTACAATATCTAATTCTGTTACCATTTTGAATTCTGGACACTGCTTAAGAATATTATAAGCAGTTGTCGTCTTACCTACGCAAGAAACCCCAGATAATAAAATCACGAAATCTTTAGGAATCATAGTAACCATTCTTATCTCCCCCTTTATTCAAAATAATACATCGTTATTTTAAGTAAATTATACAATAAAGTGTTATAATTCACAAT
>CAJTXR010000014.1 GCA_910584005.1 uncultured Anaeroplasmataceae bacterium
CGTCGAGTAGACAACTCGACTACACCTCTCTTTCTTCTTAGTGAGAGGAAGTCTATTGCCCCTCACAGAACCGTACGTGCGCTACTCACGCATACGGCTCTTTATACCTTGTTAAACCCAAGTTAATAAGCTAACCTTTATTTTGGGTATTGGTAATTTATGTTTTACTATCTCTTTTACATAAAATTCATTATATTTGAAACTTATTTTATCACTTCTTCTATTTAGCCACTTAAATATTAACTTCTTTATCATATTGAAAAAGTTACATATGCTATGTGTATTATCTGTTACCCCAAAATAATTATAATGTCCTATAAGAATTAATCTTATATGTGACATTATCTCTTCTATTTTCTTTGTTCGGTTTTCTTTTAACCACAATTTTACTTCTTTTACTTTCTTGTGTATTCTTTTCCTACTTGTTTTTACTTTTACTCTATAAAATTGTTTCTTGCTGTCTTTGCTACAATAAAACGTAAATCCTAGAAAATCAAAAGTTTCTGGTTTTCCTTCTCCCTTGTTTCTCCTATTTGCTTCTGCGTATCTACCAAATTGGATTAGCCTTGTCTTCTCTTCTGCAAGTTTTAATCCAAATTTACCAAATCTTTCTTTTAGTTCTTTTGAAAATTTTATAGCGTCCTCTTCATATTGAAACGTACATACAAAGTCATCTGCGTATCTTACTATGTTCATTTCTCCTTTTGTTGTTTTCTTAAATCTCTTTTCTATCCAATTATCTAGTACATAATGTAAAAATACATTTGCTAGAACTGGTGACATTTGATTCCCTTGTGGAGTCCCTTGTTTTGTATATATTATTTCCCTTTTATCCATTATTCCTGATTTAATAAATTTCTTTATTATTTCTATAAACTTTTTATCTGCTATATCATTTTCTAAAAATTTAATAAGCCATTCATGATTTATATTATCAAAACATCCTCTGATATCAGTTTCAAATATATAATTTGTTTTGTTATATTGTATATTTTCTATTAATTTTCTTATTGCTTTATGGCAACTTTTGTTTGGTCTAAAGCCGTACGAAAATTCGCAAAATTTACTATCATACACCTGATTTAATATTTCTGTTACTACTTGACTTACTATCTTATCCTCATATGTTAATATTCCTAAAGGTCTTTGCCCTCCATTTGATTTTGGTATATATACTCTTTTTACTGGGAGTGGTTGATATAAACCCTTTTTCATTTTAGTTATTAATCGTTCTAGCCTATCATTTATACCTATCTGGTATTCCTCCTTACTCATTTCATCAATACCTTTTGCTTTGTTTCTATCTTGCATATTATTACTAATTTTTAGAGTATTTACATTTATGAATTTTGCTAGATTATTAATCTTTTCGTTTCGTTGTCTTTTTATTTTAGCAATTGTTTCTATTCTATATAAATCCTTTATCACATTTATCAACTCCACGTTTGCATAATAATAGTTCTATATAGAACCAAGGTATATTTACCCCTTCGCTCCATAGACATTACTCTACTTCTTCACTACTATGAGTAAATCCGACTTCTAATATATCCAATATGACTTCCGCTTTTATGCTTTATACATATTGTTTTGATACATTAGACCTCAATTGTTCCATTGATTTGCTTATCATCAATCTCGCCAAGTCCTTGGACATCGGGAAAGTTCAATAAATCTCGCCATTTACGATTTATCAAATTCTGCTTGCTGTTTTCGGTAAAACATATGCCTTTCCATTTTTATAATCATTTCGCTGCTCTATAACTTCACGCTTTCGCATTTCGGCTCTATTGCTCCTCATCTAACGCTTAGTCTTAATGTCACCATTTCAGACCCATAGTAGAGTACTAGGTGTTCGGCTTAAACTTTCCTAGATAGGGTTCCCCTACTGCATCTCAATAGCTTACAAATAATATAACTCTTGTTATATTAAGTGAAACGTTTTAACGTTTTCAATTCATACACCAA
>CAJTXR010000015.1 GCA_910584005.1 uncultured Anaeroplasmataceae bacterium
AAATGGTGTCTAATAGTATTTATAAGCCAACGCAGGATAACTACAAATTATACTAGGAGGTTAATCTTTGAAAGATTATGAAAAACAAACGCAAGAAATCTATAACCAAATGAAATGTATTTGGCCTCAAGACAATGCGTGGTATGATTTTACACATTCGCAAATTCTTAAATTTATCTATAAGTATAATAGATTATTTAATAATAATGACAAGGTTTTGAATGCTGGATCTGGTGGTACAGTTTATAATATTCGAGGAAATATGTATCATGTTGATTTAGCAACAAATCTAATAAAACATCTTCCAAATGCATATATTTCTTCAATTGAAAAAATGCCATTTTCAGATGGCTTTTTTAATTCGGTTATATGTGTTGGAAGTGTTATTAATTATTGCAATGCTGTGACAGCTATTTCTGAAATATCTCGTGTAATGAGCAAAGATAGTTATTTAATTATTGAATATGAACGAAGTTTTACTGGAGAATTGTTTTTTAAGTCTGGATATGGCAAAAACATAGTAAAGCAAGTTTATGATTATAATGGTCAGCATAACCATAATTTATGGTTATATTCAGATAATTATATAAACCAAATTCTAAAAGAAAATGGATTACAAATTATTGATTCAAAATTATTTCATTTACTCAGTTCTTTGAAGAATAGATTTATTAACAATGAAATAAAAGCTGGTTACGCTTCAAAATACGATAAATATTTACCTAAATGGCTTGCGTATAGAATAGCACATAATAGAATATTATTATGCTATAAATCATTTTGATGTCTTATTTGAAAATGCAAGTGCAAGAATTCCCGTAAAAATTGATGATATGGGTGTGAGTAAAGGCGCAATGTCATCTGTTTTCATTTTGAACTTTTCAAGCAATACGAACAGTAAAAAAGTAAATGCAATTGCAAAAATTATAACCAATGGAATCCCGATTATCCAAGTTAAATTAATGGATTTTGTAGTGTTATTTTTTGCAAAACCAGCAGTACTTATTTCATTTGATTTATAGAAACATTGTGTTGTCATATAATGTTCACACGTTCCTATAGGGAGAACGTTCAACCTTATTTTTTCGTCAGGATTTAAATCAGCTTTTATATTAGTAATCAAATTATCAATATGTTTTTGATAATCCTCTATTTTGGATGGGATTAAAAATGATGAATACCAAGATAAATAATGATTAATATAGATATCCTCTATAATTGACATAAAGGTTTGATTGCGTATTTCATATATGGAGCTCGTTGATTTTATCATAAGCCTTAAGTTAAAATTACTTTCATAATTATTATCGCCAAGTCTAGGTTGTGGATAAGGGAAGTCAATAAGGCGAAAGTCCTCAGCCTGCAAAAGTTTACGAAGATAATAACTCTCTTTATCAACGTTTTGTTCAAGAGTTTTTACACTAACTTCGGCCACAAAATATTCAATATCTATGAGATTATCTGAAAAAAATTTTTGAAATAACGAAAATAAAGGATAAAAAACACTATTGTAGTTGAATTGTTCTTTTAAGACAAGATAATCTATAATAAGAGTTTTGGTGATTTTAAGATATCCACTTTCAATATATCCTATAACTTCATCGTTAAAATATAATCCAAAAAAATACATATCTCTATTATCATCGCTTTTTTTATCTACATAAGTTGTAATTTCATTTGTACTTGTTTTTGTTTCGGCAGGAATAGTATCATTATATATTTTCAGAGCTTTGATAAAATCTTTATCACTAGAAGATGTGAAAAGCTTTATTTTATACATACTTTGAAGTGATGAGGCTTTTGCCAATTATATCCCTCCTATAATTTGTAGTTATCCTGCGTTGGCTTATAAATACTATTAGACACCATTT
>CAJTXR010000016.1 GCA_910584005.1 uncultured Anaeroplasmataceae bacterium
CTCAAAATAATAAGTAATTATTGGGAGGAAAAATCAAATGGAAGATAATCTGAATAAAGTAAAGTTTAATCATTTTGTTGCAAAAACTAAAATACTTATTATTACTGTCACTGATAAAGAATATTGTAATGTGAAGTCAATAATTAATGATCAAGAAACATTTATAATTGATAATTACACATATACGTTTGGACATGTAGGTTCATATGATGTCGTTTTAGGTAAAAATGCATATATGGGTATATGCGATACAATTATCACAATCAATCATTACTGCAAATATATGCAAATTGACTATGTGTTCATGCTAGGAGTTTGTGCAGGTATTTCTTCAAAAGTTAATTTAAAAGATGTGATTTTAGCAAATAAAGTTATAGCATATGAAAAGCAAAAAATAACAGAATCACGTTTTTTTAAAAAAATACAAAGAATTCAAAGAGCAGACATTTATAATCCAGGGAATTTATATAGAAGTATTTCATCCCTTGTTTTGAAAGAAGAATTTAATTTTAAAGTTTACAAAGGAATGGTTCTGTCAGGTGAAAAATTATTAAATTCTTCAAGAGTTAAAAAAGAGTTATTAAAATGTTATCCAGAAGCAATAGGGTTAGATATGGAGGGCACAGGGTTAGGTGCTGCATGTTTAAATATTGGAGTTAAAGATTGGATTTTTATAAAAGGGATTAGTGATAGAGGAAGTAAAAAGAAGGGGAGTGAAAATCAAGATGAAGCTATGAAAAATGTATTAACTTTATTTAAGTTTATTATGCAACAAAAAAATTTTTTTAATATAGCAAAAGGAAATGTTTTAATTAGTGGCAGTTATGTATATGGTGATAAAAACACTTCTAAGGTTGAAACATTTTCAAATCAATTAACAAAAAGCCTAATTAAAAATGGTCTTAAAGTGGTAACAGGATATGGCTTATGCGTTGGTCCAGCAGTTGTATCAGGGGCTTATGATATAGCTAAAACAATGGACATAAATATATCTGATTGCCTTGAATCATATCCATTTCCAAGAGTTCAAAATGAAGATTTAAAGAAATTTTTACAATCTATAAAAAGTGAAAATAGAAAATTAATGACCAAAGAAATAAAATATTCTATTTTCATTTATGGTAAAAAAATTAATGAATGTGGCAAAGAAATTCAAGCAACAGGCATGCTTGAAGAATTCTATAACTCTAAAGGGAAAGCATATGTTATTCCAATTGGCGCTACAGGATATATGGCAGAACATTTGTGGAAAATAGTTAAAAATGAATTTGAACTATATTATCCAGATGCAAATAATACAACAATAGCTTTATTTGATAAATTAAATGATAAAAAATTAAGTAATACTGATTTAATTCAAAATATAATTGATTTTATAAATTCTTTATAGAATTTAAAATATGTATAAATTTTTCATATTTGATTATTTCTATTGGAATATTTCTTTTAGAAGCTATTTCTAATTCTTTTAAAACCCATTTTGAATCATATGATCCTATTGTTTCTATCAATATTAATTTATTTGAAGAACACAAATTTTCAATCACAAATTTTTGCTTATTAGTCGCAGTATTATCTAAGACATCTATATAAGTATCAATATTCTTGATTGAATAAAAGGCTTTTATTCTTTTTAAAAAAATGATTTCTATTATTCCATCTCTCATAGTATATGAAATAAAGTATTTCATGTATATTCCTCCCAATAATTACTTATTATTTTGAG
>CAJTXR010000017.1 GCA_910584005.1 uncultured Anaeroplasmataceae bacterium
TATATGATTAATATGTGATAATGTCTTAAGTGTTAACTTGCGAAAATGTCTCGATGATATATAATATGTCACCGAGGTGACAAAAATATGAGAAAGGTTGAATTAAGAATGAATGAATTAGAAAAATATGAAGTTATCAAAGAATTAGTTGATCATAATGGTAATAAAAATAGAGCTAGTAAAAAGCTCAGTATATCTAGAAGACAAATTGATCGTCTTATTATCAAATATATGGAGAAAGGTAAAGCTGGTTTTGTTCACGGCAATAGAACACGAAAACCAATAAATGCTTTAGATAATTCAATCTCCGAAGATATTATACTATTATATAAGAATAAATATCAAGACTGGAATTTTTTTCACTTTAAAGAATTCCTAAAAATGAATGAAGATATTGATGTTTCTTATGGCTTTATTTATAAGACTTTAACTACAGCTGGTATTTTATCTCCTAAAGCCAGAAAGAAAACTAAACGAGAATATATTAAACAAAAATTACTTCATGAAAAGAAAATTAATCTCACTATGAGCGATGAACAAATTAAAACTATTGTTAGTCATGAAGTTGCTTTGGAAGATTCCCACCCTAGAGGTGAAAAGCCTAAATATTTTGGTGAAGTAATTGAACAAGATGGTTCTATTCACATGTGGTTTGGTGGTATTAAAACTTGCTTACATCTAGCTATTGATAAAGCTACTTCTACTATTGTTGGGGCTTGGTTTGACAAACAAGAAACGCTAAATGGTTATTATCACGTTTTATATCAAATATTAATCAACTATGGTATTCCTTATAAATTTTTTACTGACAACCGTACTGTGTTTAACTATATGTCTTTAAATCCTGATAAAAGAACCAGTGAGAAGGATGTTTTAACTCAGTATGGCTATGCTTGTAAGCAATTGGGTATCGATCTTCAAACATCATCTGTATCTCAAGCCAAAGGCTTAATAGAACGTACTAATGGCACTTTTCAGGGTAGATTAGTAAACGAATTAAAACTACATGGTATTTCTACTATTGATGAGGCTAATAAATATCTTTTAGAAACTTTTGTTCCATATTTTAATCAAAGATTCGCAATGGATTATAAGAAATTTCCTAATGCTTTTGAAACTTCTCCTAGTGAAGAAAAAATTAATTATACTTTAGCTGTTTTAACCCCAAGAAAGATTGATAATGGTAACTCTATTAAATATATGGGTCAATTTTATCTACCTTATCTTAATAATGAAATTAAATGCTTTACACCTAAAACCGAATGTTTGGTTATTAAAGCTTTTGATGGAGAGTTATTAGTAACTATTGATGAAAAAGTATATAATCTTAAAAAACTTTCTAGAAATGAAAAGTATTCTAAACAATTTGATATTATTAAACAAAACGTTGAGAAGAAGGAAATATTTAATCCTAAAATGAATTTACATTGGAATGTTGGTGAGTTTAAATACCAAATTAAAAGAGCTCATAGTGAGCATCAATACGCTTAAACAAGAAAGGAGAATTTAAATGTCTGAAAGTATTAATGAAATTAAAATCAATAACGATGATACTTATTTAATTATTAAACAAATTATTAAACTCTTATATCTCGTTATTGAGGATAACAAACGAATCCAATCTGAACTATTTTTATTAATTGAAAACTATCCTGATTTTCCCGTTAATGTTTAAATTTTTTTGAGACATTTTCCTATATTATTGACAG
>CAJTXR010000018.1 GCA_910584005.1 uncultured Anaeroplasmataceae bacterium
CTTTTGGCGACTCATTTATCTTACCATATTCGACTTTTTCTGTCAAATGTTTTTTTATCTTTTTTATAAGATTTCTTGTCTGCCTCTCTTGGCGACTTTTCTAGTTTATCATGTTCAACAACTTCTGTCAAACACTTTTTAACTTTTTTTATTTTCTTTTCCATCGCCTTTTTGACGACTCATTTATAATACCACTCCAATACAATATTGTCAAATATTTTATAATAATGAATCCTATTAATTATTACAAAATACAAGAACTGGATTTCTTGTTTTACGTTTACTACAAGAATAAATTTTTCCTATCATTTACTAACTCACTTATTAGTGTGCTATCCTCTAAGAAATATCTCATGCTCCTTTTATATCTATCGCTTGCAACATTTATTATTTTGTAAAAAAAACTTTCTCTAATTTAAAATAATAGACTATAATTTATTAATTTTATATAAATTTTCATTTGTTTACAATATAGCGTTAAATTCTATAGGATTGCTATTAAATATCTTTGAAAATACATCATTAATATTTAATTTAAAAATGACTACTTCGTCGCTAGCACTCCTGTAGGGACTATGACGCCCCAAAAATCTTTTGAACATTGATTATTCCAAATTTATAAAAACAAACTATTTCAAACTAATCAATTATTAGTCCTTAATTTTAAATAGACTCCATCAAAAAAAATGAAAATAACATAAAATTTTATCTATAGGCGATATCTAAACTGTTGGAAAGACTATTTTATTACTAAAGTTAACTTTGAATATAGTGACCATCAATAATCGTCCCAAAAACGTTAAAATAAAGGGAAGTTTTTTTGCAGATGATCAGGGTCAATCTTAATTGGGGTTATAATAACAGTTGTGCTGGAGAGGAGAAATTATTTTATCTTAATAGAAGTTAGATTCTTAAGTTATTAAATCGGGTGAATCTTTTATTGTATACTTTTACCGCGGATATAGAGGTAACCTTTAGGTAACTATAAATAGTAAAAATTTTCTTTACATTTAAAATTATCACTTGAAACAACCATTTTATTGATCGCTCTGATTCAAATTAAGGTCCTCTTTGAAGTATTAATACAAAATATACGGTAGAATTAAAATTGTGGATATCCATATCTTACAATAATATCCTGAGAACTCATTACGAGGGTTTTAAACTTAAAACGGAGTTTCCCTTTTCGATTATCTAGATCTATAGAGTCTATAATATTGGAGGTTACTGAGTAAGTAATATGTTTCTTGCGACATAAAAAAAGAGCACTCCCCTCAATACCTTTACTATTTTATTAGCTAAGACATTATACTCCCATAGAATTAATTAGAGAAGATAAACTGAAATGACTATCTTTATTTTTCATAGCAACCTGCTTATTGTCAAAAATGCAGAATCCTATTTGATAAATCATAATTAAAAGGGGTCTATAATATTTAGTGTTGTTGATTAAGCAGCACTTTTATAGTATGAAAAAAAGAGACCTCAAGTCTCAATCCTGTCACAATGTTATCGACTAAAACAATATTGAAAGGATAAGATTTGATGTCTCACTCATATTTCACTAGAAAACTTTTAAATATTAAAGATAAAAATATTACATTTTCAAAAGATTATCTTGAGAAAGTAAAATTGAACGGAATTACTAGCTTTATCTTTAAAGGTATTCTTACGTATCAACCGACTC
>CAJTXR010000019.1 GCA_910584005.1 uncultured Anaeroplasmataceae bacterium
CAAATATGGCGAAGAAGCTTCTGCTATTGATATTGTGAATGGAAAATATGATAATATCCTTAAATGAAATGAGGGTGTTGGCAAAGTTTATAGTGATTACGAAAAGTTCTGTAACGACATACAAATCTTTTTATATAAGGATAGAACTAATGATAGATGGTAATGTCTATCATTAGTTGTGTCTTTATATATAGATATAAAATTATTTAGAAAGGATGTGATAAAATCTCTTAAAACATACTAGCAGCAAAAACTTTATAATATCTATCATCAAGTAGGATAAGTGATTTACTATCATTGTACAATCCATTATATTTCCATTCAATAGCAATAAGGTATTCTTTCTTACTTTTACCACCGATACCAACTACAGCACCAAAATTTCCTAATAGTGCCACTCCCAAGGCACCTTTCCAGAAAGAATATTGGTCTTTGTTGTTTTCGTCAATTATTTGGTAAGATGAAATATTGTCTTTTATGAATTTTGTTCCTGGCATTCCAATATAATTTTTATAAATACAAATATTTGAATTTTTAAATCTTCCTTCTAATACTATATTTATTTTTGCCATATATTAAAATCTCCTCTCAAAGATTTATATGGCAAATTATAACAGATAATAAAAATATATTCAATCTCATATAAACGAATGAGAAGAACTTATTTTACAAATCTTTGGAATAATTTTAAAGAAGACTTACATTGTGGGAGTTCTTATAAAGACTTAAACTCAAAGAATTTTAGCAAATCATTGGATAACATAGGTACTTGGCGGTATCAAGAAGTTAATTACATACACATAAATTCACTTTTACATAGATAAAGCAGCTTTACATATTTTCATGTAGAGCTACTTTCTGTGTGTAAAAAATTACATACAATATATTTTTAAAAGAAAGATTGTGATATATGATTAAAACATACTCTTAACAAAAACTTTATAATACTCATCATTAATTAGAATTAAAGACTTCTCTCCGTCTTTCCATTCGATAGCAATAAGGTATTCTTTTTTATTTTTACCGCCGATGCCAACAACAGCACCCCATCCTCCTAGAACTGCTACTCCCAAAGCACCTTTCCAGAAGGAATATTGGTCTTTGTTGGTTTCATCTATGACGGTGTAGGAAGAAATAGTATTTTTAGAAAACCAACCATTTGCATAAAGCATTGTTCCACCAGTAATTTTTTTACCTTTATTTTTACCTTCTAAAATAGTATTTATATTTGACATTTTATAGTATTCCTTTCTCAGTCTACTATGTCAATTATAACAAAAACCAAAAATATATTCAATCTCATATTAAGAAAATCAAAGGTTTTAAGCAACAAATTGATGATTTAAAAAATGTACTAATTGAAATTGATAAGGTTAAATATAGTTTTTCTAACTTATCAGGTAATCAATTATTATTATTTAAAGGTTTAGATGCACCTCAACTCCAATCCTACATCAATCAAATAAACGCAATTAAAACGGCTTCTAATGGTGTATTTAACGAAGAAGCCGCCCTTAATTATGCAAACGCCATCTCTGGCTTAGAATCCTCCCAAGCTGCTCTCCTGCTCTCCACCCAAGGACTGACAAATGCACAGATAGCAGAAACGCTTGCACGCAAAGAAGGTAGTACAGAAAAAGC